>DIUU01000006.1 GCA_002423145.1 Acholeplasmataceae bacterium UBA6150
CGTACAAAAAGTGAACCAGTAGCGGATGGAGTTTCAACCCATCGATCAGGCTTTTTTTATCCGATAAAGATACTTTAGGGTGATTCAATAAAGATTCGAGTTGTCCTCGGTATTGTGCAATAAATTGATTGAGTTCAGCAACCATCGATTCGGTTTGTTTTTGTTCTACCGCCAAAGCGTAGAGCGCTTCTGCATATTGGTAGCTTAAACTACTCATGAGCGTTTAACCTCATGGGTTGCTTCATCGACCCATTGTTCATACTTTTTCGAATCGACTTCTTTTTGAATGATTTTCTCAGCCAATACAGTTGCCACCGTGACAATCTCTTTTTTGATTTGGTCTTGGGCTTTTTGAACCTCAAGTTCAACCTCTTTTTCAGCCTCGAGTTTAAGACGTTGGGCTTCAGCTTTTGCTTTTGCGATGATGTCTGCTTCTTCTTTTTGTGCACGAACTCTCGCATCTTCTAATGTCTTAGATACTGAATTACGCAAGGTTGCGTAAGTTTCATCCGCATTCGCTTTGATTTCAGCTGCTTCTAATTTCATCGCCTCGGCTTTGAAGAGCTCTTCATCCATGTAAGCTCTACGCTTTTCAATAAACTCTGTGAGATTTTTCCAGAAGAATTTACGAATGACTAAAAACAGAACGAGGGTTCCGCCTAGTTGGATTAGAATATCTTCTAGCCCTACGCCTAGCAATAAGCCAAGCGACTCTTCAACAAAGTTTTTTAGTGTTTCAGCAAGCATAAACGCTTACCTCCTTTAACGATGATTACGCAACGAAAATTAAAATGATGGCGATGACAAGACCATAAATACCGGTGGTTTCAGCCAATGCGTCCCCAAGTAATAATGTAGAACGAATTTCATTGATGGCTTCTGGTTGTCTACCAACGGCTTCTACCGCTTTACCAGCAGCGAACCCTTGACCGATCGCGGTTGCGAAACCGGTGAATACGGCTAAACCGGCACCTAAAAATGCCATACCTTGTACGAAAAACTCATTAAAATTCATCTTTTCTTCCTCCTTATAAGATGATTAATCTTCCACAGCAATTGCTAGGAATATGGAAAACAAATTCAAGAATACATACGCCTGAATGGCGCCAAAGAATATATCAAATACGGGATGCAGGATGAATGCCCCGAATAGGATACCCAGATAGGATGTAAAATGGTAAATCAAGATGGCCAAAATCGAACCACTCATCAAGTTACCAAACAGACGCATGCCCATCGAGAATGGGGTTGAGAATTCACCAATCAAGTTGAGTGGTAAAAACAATGGGTTGGGTGATAACAAGTTTTTCGCACGTTCTTTCGGACGTTTGATGATGAGTGCGGAAACCTGAATCGTAACGAACACGATGATGCTCATCGATAATGCGATATTCAAATTCGATAAAGGTGCCGTCAACCCCAACAAGCTTGCCCAGTTAGCAAACAATAGATACATAAACATGGTTAGCAATAAGGGTTGAAATTTTTTATGGTGTTTTGGGAAAATCGGGATCATCATTTTATTAATCATATCGACCAACATGATCATTAAGAATGTAAATCCTTTGGGTGTTTTTTTATAATCCAGGTGTTTGACTCTTAAACCAATGACCAACGTCATGATGATTAAAATGATGAATACAACGACACTCGCTTTGATGGCGGAAGATAAATCGTTATAAAAGTGGTATAAGGCATTCAAAAAATCATTCATGTTTATTGCCTCCGGTGCGTGGTTTTAGGAACGCTTGTCCGTATAATGCAATCTTAAACGTCAAGAGTCCAAATAATGTACCAAATATGTTGAGTGTATCCATGTAATAAGATACCGATAATACGATGGCATACAAAACAAAACGAATCATAAAACCAATCCGACCACCTTTGGTTGTTGGTTTGTCCGAAATCATTTTCTTATTCTGTTTGGCTAGATGACTCATCCCCCAAAGAATGGTTGCGCCACCCAACAGAATGCTGATGGCGACCGGCCTTCCGAAGATGAAAAAAGAGGCGATACTCGATATGCCGACCAGCAAAATGGTGTATTTAAAATTGTCGTTGAATTCATTTCTTGCTGACATCGTGATCCTCTTTTTTAGTCATTCTTTTGTATAGGTTTGATACGGATGAATAGATACCAAATAGCGTAAAAGGAATGGTAAATAGGACTTTGGTATTCAAATATTGGTCTAAAATGACCCCTAGAATGATGAGTCCTAATAATACAAACACCAATTCATAGAAAAATGCGATGACCAAATTGTACTCGCGGTAAATTTCGACCAACGATTTTCGTCTTTTATCTCTTTTGGGTTCCATGCTTCCTCTTTTGACTTTATTATAATAAAAAGTCGATTACTATGAAAAATCTTACAATAACTAGTATATCAAATATAAACCAACATCACAAACAAAATCGATATCATACAGATGTAAAAACAAGATTGTTTATGATGATAGATACTCACTCAAAACGGCCCAGTCTAAAGCGGGATAAATCGATTCGATAGGGTTTATGTTCTAAGGCAAGTTTGAATGCATAAATAATGGATTTCATTTCCT
>DIUU01000008.1 GCA_002423145.1 Acholeplasmataceae bacterium UBA6150
TCACGATCCAAGTCGGTTGAACCGTGGCAGTTTTAATGACATAGGCATCTCTTGGAATGGTTAGTTCTGGGTCAATGATGATGCGTATTGGGTTACGGTGTGGTTTATCCAAACGCGTATTGAGTCGCGCATCGTCATGGATGATGGTGTTGACACCCACCAGGATGGCCATGTGCTTATTTCTAAGTTCATGGACATAAGCTCTCGATGCTTCGTTGGTAATCCATTTGGAGTCGAGGTTTTTAGTCGCGAGTTTGCCATCGGCGGTCATCGCGTATTTGATGGAAACAAATGGCTTTTTGGTTTGAATGTATTTTAAGAAGATTTCATTTTGAAGTTCGACTTGATCGCTCATTAAACCGTATTCCACTTCAATCCCAGCATTTTTAAGGATTTCAATCCCTTTCATGTTGACCAAAGGATTGGGATCTGTTTTCGCGATAATCACTTTCTTAATCTTCTTTTCAACAATCTTTAAGGCACATGGCGGTGTCTTTCCGTAGTGTGCACATGGTTCTAGGGTAACGAACATGGTTGCACCTTCGACATCTTCTGTGGCGTGGTTAAAAGCATTCACTTCGGCGTGTGGTCCACCGTACTTTTCATGGTAACCCTCACCGATGATTTTGCCATTTTTCACAATGATGGAACCCACCAATGGGTTTGGATTGACGAAGCCTTCCCCTTGTTGTGCGAGTTCAATCGCTTTTTGCATATAGGTTTTTTTTTCTAATTCGGTCATGATTTATCTCCTTCGAGGTAGTCATTGTATACCCCTTTGAGGATAAAATACAACTGCTTCGCTTTGTCAAAGTCAATTTGCACGCATTGTAAAAGACGCTCAGGAACGACTTGACAAGCGACCCCTAAGTCTTTTCCAGCTTGTGTTAAACTGATATAGACTTTACGTTGGTCTTCTTGATCTCTGACACGTGTCACACGACCATCTTTTTCGAGTTTTTTCAATAAAGGGGTTAATGTGCCTGAATCGAGTTGTAGTTTATCGCCAAGTTCTGAGACCAATTGATGGTCTTGTTCCCACAATGCAATCATGGTGATGTATTGGGTATAGGTTAGTCCAAACGGGTCTAATATGTCTTTATACGCTTTGATCACATTACGCGAACTCGCATACAGTAAGAAACACAATTGTTCATCGAGTTTCCAATTCATTTATAACAACTCCTTGATGAAGGACTCCATTTCTTCTGGGGTAAAACTTGGTCCGAATCGATACACGACGTTGCCTTGTTTGTCCACTAAGAATTTGGTGAAGTTCCATTTGATTGAATTCACACCACGGATGCGATCCAATAAAGACGATTTGGTCTTTGGATAATCGACTGCTTTTTTCGCACGTAGGTATTTAAATAAAGGATCGGCGTTTTTACCATTCACATCGATTTTGTCGAACGTTTCAAACTTCGTGCCAAATTTGAGTTTACAAAACGCATCGATTTCTTTGCCCGATTCTGGGGCTTGGTTCATAAATTGGTTACAAGGAAAGTCCAATACTTCTAACCCTTGCTTATTGTATTTTTCATAGAGCGCTTCAATACCATCGTATTGTTTGGTATAGCCGCATTTGGTTGCGCTATTGAAAATGAGTAATACCTTGCCTTCATACTTGCTTAAAGATGTTTTTTGTTGGTTTAAACGTTTGACTTCGAATTCATAAATTGACATTGTCTTATCCTCCAATTAATTGTATTCAATTTAATTTTATCAAATATACTTTGAAAATCAAGCAACACGCTTCTTACAAAAAAGACACAAATTGAAGATCAATCTGTGTCTTGAAATAATAGATAGAATAATCCGATGACTGGGATGCCTGCAATCCAGTATTTTTGATGTGATATCTTGGCTAAATAGATGGATAAACCATACAAGAATATAAAGTCGATGGTCATAATGTGGACAAAAGAGTCCGATAGAAACGCCTGATAATAAGCTGAGAAATCACCTAATATGACCCCATAGCCAATGGTCATCACAGAAAGGATGAGTCCTACCAACGCGACGATATGGGTTTGTTTGGATACTTTTTTGGACCCCATTTGACCATCAATGAAAGGTATGGTTAATATAAACCCACCTAGCATGAATCCCATCGATAAGAACACCCACTGCTTTTTGTTCATTTTAAGGTATTTAAAACCATATAATAAAAACGCGAGGGGGAATAACCCCAGTAAATTGAACACCATAAATAGGGTTGGATCGATGTTATTCGATACCACATCCGATAAAAATGTACCCGCTTGAAAATTGGTTATTAAGTGGAAGACTGCATATAATACCAGACCCACGTGTGCGATGAATAATCCTTTTCGCATCTTATCACCCCTATTCTTAGTATAGACATCCCCAACGCTCATTTCAAATAAATAGCCCTTTGGATATAATAAACGTAAGAAATCCATAAAAGCGATTTCATCCGGATAAGGGTATACATTTATAAATGGGTGTGCTAAAATTGGATTAACTTAATATCACTATCAAGAAGACGGGAGAGATATAGCTCGAGGAACGTCTACCAACCGGAACAATCACGGTGGTAAAGCTATAAGCGATGGACGCATTCAATCATAAATACATGCCTGTCGCGATGCGATAGGCATTTTTGTTTTGAAGGAGAATTATATGATTACACTCAAACACATATCTAAATCCTATCCCAATAAAAAAACAACCTTTCACGC
>DIUU01000003.1 GCA_002423145.1 Acholeplasmataceae bacterium UBA6150
CTTTCACCGCTAAGACTGGCGTTTCTTGATCCCCATTTTGCTAATTGGTTAAGTCCGGGTCTTGCAACAGAGTCGAAAAACCATTTTGTTGTCCCCGTTAAATCTTTGCCTTTAATAAGTCCTCCAATAATAAATGCTATCGCGTAATCTTCCCATGTACCAAAATTATTAGTACCAAAAAAGATAGAAGATGCCGTGTCTGAAATTATTTTGTTCCCTACAGAGGATAACCCGCCCATCAAGTAGCCCGCTCCTCCTCCTGCAAATGTTGCTCCAGCAACAGCACCAACTGCTGCCCCTATTAATGCTCCTACTATAATGCCAGTAAGGATATCACTATCGTTTTGTACTGCACTGTACCAGCCTAAACCAGCTCCAATTAATGCACCAACAACTACACTTGTTATAAAAATTGATAAAGCAAAATTACCATCAGGATCAATCAGATTCACTGGATTATTCGCAGTATACGTATATAAGTTCTCACCACTATTACTCATTGGATTTAAATAGTTGATGCTATCGGGACTAATGAATCTACTGGATTGGTATGGAAATTAAACAGAGGGTTATGATACCATATGCATAGAAAACTGAAAGGTCTAGTAACCATGCCAAGCAATAACAGTAAGTACTCAGAAGAAATGAGAGAAAGAACATCGAAGTTTATCATTGAAACCGGTAAGTCAGCTACATCAGTCGCTGAAGAGTTAGGAATAGACATCAACACAGTGTGCAGATGGGTAAGAGACTATAGAAGGAAGCATAAAATGCCCTCCTACTCAGATGAGAAAGGAATCGTTAAAGGTCCTAAAGTAGAAAAAGATGAAAACTGGTTAAAAATCAAAGAACTAGAGAAAGAACTTAAGATCAAAAATAAACTACTAGAAGAAGAAAAAGAGAAGGTAGAGATTCTAAAAAAATCCCTGCA
Organism: Acholeplasmataceae bacterium UBA6150; assembly: GCA_002423145.1. Lineage (GTDB taxonomy): Bacteria > Bacillota_I > Bacilli_A > Acholeplasmatales > UBA5453 > Paracholeplasma. The sequence goes on from DIUU01000003.1 coordinate 932, forward strand.
CATCTTCATGGAACAACGCGCATGAAATGTGAAGCCATCGATAGGCTTAAACTACGGCATAGCGTAAGGAAGATGTGCAAAGTCTTAGGTATCATGGATAGAGCATACTACCAATGGAAAAAACAAGAAGAAAAAAGAAATGCACATAGAGCATCAGAACGAACACAAGTAAAAACTATTCATCACGTATTTACAGATAGTAAAGAAATATATGGAGCTAGAAAGATTCAAAAGCATTTAGAAGCTTCTGGGACATATATAAGCGAATGGAAGGTTCGAAGAATCATGAGAGAAAACGGGATGTACTCTGTGATTCAAAAAAAGTTTAGACCCTATTCAAACCAGAAAGCAGCACATAGATACACAGATAATATCGTTGATAGAGATTTTGACGCAGCTGAACCCAATCAAATATGGGTAAGTGATATCACTTATATCAAAACGAAACTTGGGTGGTACTATCTCGCAGCGATTATCGATTTATATAACAGGGAAGTCATTGGTTATTCGACAAGTAAGAACATCGATACCGAACTCGTTAAGCAGGCAATCACCAACGCGATTGCTAGATATCCAGAAGTTCAAGGAACCATATTTCATAGTGATCGTGGAAGTCAATATGCAAGTGCAGGCATCAAAACAATTTTAGATGACTATGGAATGATTCAAAGCATGAGCAAAGGTGGATGTCCTTACGATAATTCATGTATGGAAAGTTTTTTCGCTTATCTAAAGAAAGAATGCATCTATAGAAGGTCGTATAAAGATTCATCTGAAGTCGAAAAGGATCTATTTGAATACATTGAACTTTTCTATAACAGGAAAAGAATACATTCAACCTTAAATTATATGACACCAATTAGCTACAGAATTCAAAATCAGGCTTTTGTATCGGCCTCATAAATGATATAATTTGTATGAATATGAACGATTATTACTATCTGTTTAAAAATCACTTAGTCCAGTATCCGATTGTTTTCGATGAAATTGAACTATTATCTACAAATATGTCTTCCCGAATTAATTGATTCAAATGGTCGTAAGTGTAGTTGTATTTATACAATAAGATAGAATTGGATGATATTTCAATTTCAATAATATTGTGTAAAGCATCGTATTTATACTTATGTATTTCGTCTAATTTGGAAATGTCATTATAAGTAATTTCGTATCGAACTTGATTAATCCGTGTTGAAGTTGTTCCATACTGAGTATTAGATGGTGTTTCATAAGTAAACTCTTGATTAAAATCCAATTCCCTATAATTAAAATAAATCGAATTTAAGCGTTTAAAAGCGTCACTTTCATAATCGTATTTTTTTGATGCTGTACTGCTTCCGATGTGATAAACAGTTGACTCAAATCTACCTGTATTGGGATTATATAGATAATATACAGATTGACTAACATTATCGATGTTGTACCCAATACGATCTATATTACCATTTGAATCATACGAATAGGATATTAGATTGCTGTTATGGTCAGTTATTGAAACGAGTCTCCCATTGTAATCATAAGTGTAAAAATATTTGGTACTATTAAGCAAATTATCATATACAGCGATACTCCCATTTTGATTGTATTCATATTGATACCTTGCAGTTCCATTTAATCTTATTAATTTAACATAATCATTACTATCATACTCAAATTGAATAACATCTGAATTACCATAACTAATAGATGATATCTTGTTTGTTGCGTAACTCAGATTATTATGGGTTTCCATGACATATTGTAAAGTATAAATTGTTGTTCCGGCAATTTTAACTGCGGTAATTTGATCTAAATCATTATAAATGAATTCATATGTCATGAGATTTTTGGTGATTGTTGATAGTCTACCCTTAGTATCATAGGCGTAATTAGAAATTGAGGATATTACACCGCTACCATTTTCATGAGTAATTTGACTAACATTTCCTACTAAATTATAAACAAAAGTTTTAATATTGCCTTTAGCATCTGTGATTTGTTGGATTAAGCCATTAAGTTCATTATATGTATATTCAGTTTCATTACCAAATTCATCAATGATGCTGCTAATATATTGACCATTGTTGGTATATGTTTTTGAACTTGAAAACCAGAGATCATCTGTTGAATCTCCATTACCATCATCAAATCTAATTTCTTTCTTAAACAATTGATTGTCCGAATTGTATGAATTAGAGGTTATCACGTTATCCTGAATGGTGTAAAGTAATCTATTTTTATCATCGATTGATAGACGTATAACCTCTCGAGTAATTCCCATTGCTTCTTTCGTGACAACGTATTCATCATTTAAATCATCATAAGTTTGGCTAATTGTCATATTTGGTTTGGATAGAAAGGAAATGTAACCCCCTACGGTATATCCATATTCAGTATATTCTGATGATTCATAAAGTTGAATATTATCGAAGTAAGCTGTGTTTTCACCTTGGTAAATCATAGCTGTAGTAATAGAGTAGTCACCTGCTGGAATGCTAAATGATCCTACGATACTTTGCCAATCATTTACAGAAGAAACAAATGGGAATCTGTATGTTTTATAGTAACCTTGAGTATCCTCTCCGACGTTTGTTATGGTTATTTCAATTCCAAAAAACCTACCATCATAAATTAGGGATTCATCATCTCTCTTTTGAGCTTTGTATGGTACAGCATTTGCTTTTGCCATACCTGATATTGTGAATGTCTTAGAATAATAACTCGATGAAGTATAAGATTGAAAAATTTGTTTTTCCTGTGAACCATCACCAAGTGCTTTCATAACATATGACCCTAGTATTTTAGATAAATGGGATGGCGGTGTAATATACTCCCTAATCAAACCCGCATTTGTATAATCAGATAAATTGTAATCTTCAAAACCACTATTTTGAAGCAAATTATTCCTGCTATCATTAAATCCAAAATTGATTTGAATTGAATCAAAATATGCGGATGATATTGATTCATTTTTCAATTGAATCTCAACGGTCTTAGGGTAAAATATTTGAAAAGTTAGCTGATACTTTGTCCATGTTGTACCTTTTACTTTTGTAATTATTCCTTTAGTATGGGCATCCCAAACATCAATAAATGCACCTGGAGTAGATGAATTGTTCATAATCCACCCTTCAACTGTATATAATCCAGCAGGTAATGCGATGGTTTGTTTTGCTGTGGTTGTGCCGGAAGAATTGACAATTTTCAATGAACTACTTCCGAAAGCTCTTTCTTCACTTGATATTGTAACACCCGTGTTAACCGACCAACCTTGGATACCAAGTTCAAAACTATGATTGAATATAGGGTTTGTCATTTGTGCAGTAACACCATCAGTGCTTCTAAGCTTGTGATTGTTTCGATAATTCGGAAATGCATTAACAATTTCTAATCCTTTGTAGTAATCATTTATATCAACATTATCTAGTTCTAAATAACTATATAACCCTTGATAAGATTGCGTCATAATATTATCGTATGAATCTCTTATGTTAATCGAATGTCCATATTGATCAAATGTATATAAAACCATGTTCCCTTTTTGGTCTGTATATGTGGTTTGTCTAAAATTTCTAGTGATATTAATATCTTGTAAACGTGTGTTATTGTCTGAAATATGGATTGAATTCACCCGAGTACTTGAATATGTGTAGTTCACTTTATAGTTAGACTTATCTTCTGTGGCTGATTCTAATAAGTGATTCAGATAAGTATAGGAAATGATGGCTGCATTTTGAGTTTGACCATAATCACCTGAATAGTTGGTTTTTATATTTACAGTTGACAATTCAAAAATCGTGAAGTCGCTGGATAGTGAATAATTATACAATCTTTCTTCCACTATTTTTTCTTGATTATCCAACTTTTTTAAAACCAATTTTGTAGAATCTAATAAACCATTTGAATAATTTAATTCTATGTAATTACCGACACTATCTGTTATTCTTGATAGCATAGGTATATTTAATACATTTGAATATGTCAAACTAATGTTGTTATCAGATTTGGGATCTTCTATGCGTATTAACTTACCATTATTGAAGGCATCAAAATAATACCATAGACCATTCATGACAATGAGCTGGAAGTCAGCGCCTAAATGCAATTCGGCGTTACTACCATCCTCAGCTATATACATGCATGTCCAATCGGTACCAATAATATAGCTGCACTGTGATTTGACTGAAATTGTATTATGGAATTTATCGTCGTAAAAATGTACTACACTTGAATCAGGTTTAACTAAGTAGTATGATTCTAAATCCAATCCGAGCATCAGTTTGTAATCAAAACCAGTCTTCCATCCATTTCCATAAGCAACATCATTGGCATTGGATGATATGGAATTGATTGAGTAGATAAAATCTAGACCAATACTCATTATCTCAGTGTTCAGCTGATAATCATTTCTAACCCAAGTTAGATGACCCGTATAATCAGATAAAAATCCAGTGCCTGGTAATCCTGCATTTTGACTCGTGTAACTCCAATGGTTCTTTAATCCATTAGCATCTTCATAACCGATAATTACATATGGCTCTTCATGGCTTCCGCTTTGATAGAATTTTGTTTTTCCAATACCATCATCATCAATTAAGACAAAACTTAAGTCATAGCTTGAGGAATCTGACAATATCTTGTTACTTAAGTATTGCGATATATCAAATCGAAGAATATCACTGGTGTTATATGCGGTAACATAGTCAATGACTGAATTATTGTTTGCAGGCATATTATTCCATGACAAATTGGTGACATTGGGAGTCGTTAAATTTTCGTGTAAATTTACCTGATTACTATAGGAGGTTTCACCAACTTTCATGACTAGAAAAGCATATGAAATCACTTTATTCTGAAAAGTACTTTCATTTAACTGAATATTAACAAATCCTCTTTGCTCATAGGACGAATCCATACCGACATTCATATATGCATCATTGTAAAGTGTAGCAGTAGGTGTATACTCTGATGTATAGGTATCTTGATAATCATTACTAGCATTGGTTATTTTTACTGATGGATCAATAATAACTGGAAACTCGGCACTAGATAACCAATCCTTATTTGGAATTACAGTGTAAAAAAAACCACCTTTTGTTTCAATAATCTCATAAGTTACCTCATGTGATGTATCACCATTAGCATCTACCATGTAGAGTGGATCAAAAGTATACATATTGCCAGTCTTCGGATCCACTAATTGAATGTTATTATCATTTTCATGTAACTCCAAATCATGCGTTTGATAATAAAAAGAAACGCTTGAATTTTCTGTTTTTTGATTAAATATGATGAACTCTTTTACTGACCCGTCTTTTATTTCGTATACTAAATCTAAGTTATTTATGATAGATGGATACTTGATTGTACTTATATCATCATATACTGCGTACTTTTCGTTTGAGAGTATTTTTTCATGGTTTACTATTGAAGTTACCTCTCCTATTTGATTGAGTATACTCCACTTCAATTTGGATTGACCAACTTGAATCGAAAAATTAGTCTTAGAATTTAGTGTACTCGGAAAACGGTACGATATCTCACCATTGCTAAAACTGAAATCGTTTGATTTTTGCGAATCAAAATTACTTAAAATCGGATTCAAATCATCATTTGCAAATGGTTTAGATCGTATATATGCCTCAAAAGAGCCATTTTCTTTGATAAAGTGCTTTTCAGTGCTAGTTCGCAATGAAACATTTTCACTGCGTAGTTTGATATCTTCATGACTGTATGTTTCTTCTTGATTGGTGATTTCACTGTAAGGAACACTAACCTCATTTAACTCATCAGTGTTTAACTGGCGAGCTGCATTAACTTCTTGAATTGGCAATGAGCCGAAAATCATAGATGCAACTAAAAAAATGATCAATGGTTTGGTGAAATGTTTCCAAATTGTAAATATAATAATAATTAATCGATTCGATATTTTTCTTTTAAATTTCACGATAATAATCCTCCTTAATTTTATATAACATGAAATAATTATTTTGTAAATTACTAATATAACTAAAATATTACAATTTTTATATTTTCTCAAATATAGGATATATTATTATAAATATTAAAAAAATTCATTTCAACTGTATAGGTTTTATTATTGATCTGAGTTGATAATACAGTTTATTGATTAAGATGGAAAAGAACTCGCAAGTATATCCAAGTATTGTGAAAGTAATTACTACAAATACAATGATCAAGGCATTCGCACTCAAAAAACAACAGGTACATGTAGTGGCAGTAAAACAACCAAATATACCTTGAGTGGCAATTTGGTTATTATGGAATCTTGGGGAACTAGTAACAATCAAAGAATCTATTATACATACGATGTGGATGGTTCCTTAATCAGTTTTAAATATAACAGTAATGAATATTTTTACATCCGCAATCTTCAAGGTGATATAATAAAGATAATTGATATCAATGGTAATGTATTGGTTACTTATAGCTATGATGCTTTTGGTAATACCCTTAATACAACAGACACATCTGGAATATCATTATCAATCATCAATCCCTATCGATATCGCGGATATCGATATGACTTAGAGACTGGGTTCTATTATTTGCAATCAAGGTATTACAATCCACAGATAGGTAGATTCATTAGTCCCGATAGCATCAACTATTTAAATCCAATGAGTAATAGTGGTGAGAACTTATATACGTATACTGCGAATAATCCGGTGTTGTACCTAAATAGCGCTGGACATAACTCTGTCAGTTCAAGTAACTCTATAGGTAGTAATTGTGTTGCCTTTGCTACTCAGATCAACTCATCAAAGAGCGGGTTATTAAATAGATTTGCTATTTCAGGTGAAGTAATATCTGGTGCATTTTATGCTAAAGGTGAAGCAACATTTTTATATGGTACTAGTCAATTTAGATTCCAATGGTCAAATGGCAAAAGAGGTGAAAAAACTCAAATTGGTTATTTTGCAAAAATATCAATTCTAAACGCTTCTGGTCAAATAGGTTTTGAAGCAGGAGGGTACGGTGTCGCATTAAAAGGTGTTGCTGATGTAGGAACTTTTACTTTACTTATTGGATATATGAAGACCGACAATGGTTGGTTTGTTGGTTTGAGTGCAGAAGCTTCAATTGCTTCAGCAAGGGGTGGCGTTCAATTTGATTTAGGACAATTTGGAATTGAGATTGGTGGTTCTGCTAAATTTATGACAACAGGAGAGTTTCAACTTGGAGTTGGAAGCAATGGATTTGTTTTTGCCTTAGGAAATCCTGGTCCTAGTGGTGTAAGTTTTTATATTAGATTGACGTGGTAAAGGAGATCAAATGAGAAAATCTTATTATTTTCACGGAAATATAATTAAATTCCTTTTTAAAAAACACTATTGTCCATGGTGTGGTAATTTATTGTCAAAAAAACTGAATCACAAAATTTTAAACTCAAATTCAGAAGAAGCGAAAAAATATGAAAGTTTATATAGCAGTACTGATGGCGGAAGTATAATAGGAAATTTTGATTCAGATATTAGACATCACTTATTTTATTGTGGCACATGTGATAAAGAAATTGAACACAAAACACTGTTTAGTTATCAAAGAACTAAGAAAAACATATCGAAATTGATTAATATAGCAAAAAACAAAAGCATTGAAATGGAAATTCGTTATTTAGATAAAGATGATAAAGAGATAAAAAAAGAGGATAGAGTTTTTTTCGACAAAGTACTAATATCTTTGGTTGTTAATGAAAAAAAGATAGAAAAGCTTTGCTACATTGCTTGTAAATATCCAACTTATGAGGAAGCCACTTATTTTAAAGCGACCGAGCACTTGAGTGGAGTAAAAGATATGTTAAAAAGAAAAAGTTAACATCATAATGGTATTCTATTGGTTACTTATAGCTATGATGCTTTTGGTAATACCCTTAATACAACAGACACATCTGGAATATCATTATCAATCATCAATCCCTATCGATATCGCGGATATCGATATGACTTAGAGACTGGGTTCTATTATTTGCAATCAAGGTATTACAATCCACAGATAGGTAGATTCATTAGTCCCGATAGCATCAACTATTTAAATCCAATGAGTAATAGTGGTGAGAACTTATATACGTATACTGCGAATAATCCAGTGAATCTTATTGATCCAGATGGGAATTTTCCTTGGCTTATTTTGGTTGCCTTACTACTATTTACCCCAATAGGTGGTACAGCTTTGCAAGTCTCAACTTCAGTAATAAGTTATGCTGCTATTGCTATTCTGGCCATTTTTGATGAGGATATTCGAAACGATATGAATGCGATTAGTTGGAATCCATTTAACACAAATGAAAATGCAGTCTTAATTTCTAAAAAAGTATCATTTTATAAAGGTGTTCCTATCTTTCGCACTACTTCAAATGGTCGATCAGGGTCATTTGGTGGGATATTTTTGACCAAAGGAAGTGACATAGACACATTACGACATGAGAGAGGTCATAACACTCAGTTGATGATGATGGGTATTGGTACATACGGATTTACAGTCGGCATACCATCACCATTATATTTAGGTAAATGGGATAGAGCGGGTAATTATTATGGCGCTCCATGGGAAACAATGGCGGATATTCTAGGTGGTGTGATTAGCCGTTCACACTCAAATGATGAAATAAGAAATGCTTATAGTTATTATGCGATTAGATTATTTTGTTTTCCATTTACGTCATTATATTGGAACTGATTCGGGAGAGAATTTATGAAGAAATTAATACTTTTTATAACATTGTTATTCACCCTTACTTTATTTGGATGTGTTTCAGATCCAAATACCTACTATTTTGATTCAAACATTTTATTGAATAATACAATCAAAATTGATCTTGTGTATTATCAAAATGATGCACCTCAAATGATAGTAGTTGATCAAAGTGATTTTCCTAACTTTGAGTTTGGGAGTTCTACAGTTATTGAAACACTCGATTCATCGTTGTTAGAATCTTTCATTTTAGAACTTTCATTGATAACTTTTCACATTCAAAATAAGAGTTCAAATTCTCCGGTAGGAAATACATTAATCCTTCATCAAACTAACGGCAATATGATTGTGATTTCGTGTACACTAATCGATGGTATAGCATATAGTTTTGTTTCTACATTTGACTCAGATAGTCATTTTATAGAACATATCGCAAGATTTGCTGATCTTCCAAAATTTGATGAAATGTTGCAGAAGTATTTCAACTCGATATGAGTTTTAAAAGAATATTAACTCAAGGTATCGAAGCATCATTCAATATAGCACTTGAAATTTTCTAAGGTAGATAAGAGGTACTAAATGACACTGAGACAAAAACTTATTTTGATGATTTCCATGTTGTTATTAATATTTAATTCAATTTTGTCGCCTATTCTTTTATTAAATCAATTAGAACTATTGTCAATCATTATGTTTACGATTTTATTAGCACTTTCCGTTATTTTACTATATGCATTTTTTTGTGACTATACCAAAAATTACCCGATAAACGATAAAACTGAATACAATTTGAATTTGAAGACGGATTTAAATCTTATAAGGCATAACACGATATCGTTTGTTAGACTAACTAAAGGTTTATGGCAATGTTATGAATTAAACATCAAAATGGATATGTCAGGCTATATGTTTCAAAAAACGTATATTAAGTCATTTATTACTAGGCAATTCCAGTTTGCCATTGTTAATAAAGAGAAACTACCGTTAAGAAGAATCCTTGAACCTTTAAATGTCAAACCTTGTTTTGAGATTAAAGAATTAAATATTGAGTTTATTTATGATAAAAAGATTTATCGTAAGTCCATAATAAAGGGCTATCAAACAAATGTCAGTTTCTTGATTGCAGAAATCATATCATCTAGGTATGGTATTCTTGGTTTAGGCGGAAAATCCGGATCAAATCGACTCTATACTTATGAAAAAATCAGTGAAGATATTTATGAGATGGAAAAAATACCAAAACCGATCTTTATGAAGCGTTAAAATAGAGTAAATTCTAAGATTAAAATCATAAATTTTGTTGATCAACAATTTTGAAATTGTGATTGTATAAAAAAAACGCACCCACATACCGGAATTCGAAATGTGGGTGCTTTCTCTATACGATTAAGATTTATTTTGAAATGAGTTTAATGATTTCAATCATCACGTCAACGGCTTGTTCCATTTGTTGGATGCTCGCGAATTCAAAACGGCCATGGAAGTTAAATCCACCGGTACCTAAGTTTGGACAAGGTAGACCCATGAATGTTAATCTCGCACCATCAGTACCACCACGAATCGCTTCGCTATGTGGCGTTAATCCGACATTGGTAATCGCTTGTTTCGCAAGTTCAACAGGTGACATGTCGTGCTTCAATACTTCAAGCATATTGAAGTAGCTATCAGTAATCTTTAAGCTTACGGCTTCATAACCATATTTGTCATTCATAAAGGCGACCACACGTTTGAAGTCGTCTTTTTGTTTGTTGAATTTAACCATATCGTGGTTACGAATGATATAGGATAGTTTCGCGAATTCTACAGAACCTTCGGTGTTACTTAAGTGATTGAACCCTTCATAACCTTCGGTATACGCAGGGTTATCAAATACGGGAAGAAGACTATGGAATTCAAATGCGAGGTGTTGAGCGTTGATCATCTTATGTTTAGAAGAACCCGGGTGAATGGATTTACCCACAAAAGAGACTCTCGCTGAAGCGGCGTTGAAGTTTTCATATTCAATCCCACCGATTAAAGACCCATCCGCGGTATAAGCGAATTTGGCTTTGAAGAAGTTTAAATCGAATAAATCAGCCCCACGGCCAATTTCTTCATCAGGGGTAAACCCAATGTAAATATCGCCATGTTCAAAGGGGTTCAATGCCATAATTTCAACCATGGACATGATTTCAGCGACCCCTGCTTTATCGTCAGCACCCAGCAAGGTGTTACCATCGGTGACGACTAAATCGTCCCCAACCACGTATTTTAAAGCGGTGAATTGTTTTGGATCCATCGATAAGGTATCGTTTAATTGAATGATCCCACCATCGTAGTTTTTAATAATACGCGGGTTCACGTGTGCGCCAGGTGCGTCAGGTGACGTATCCATGTGTGCGATGAAGCCGATGGGTGTGATGGGTCTTTGACTATTGGATGGGATTAAGCCATAGACATAGCCATGTTTGTCCATATAAGCATTCGAAACACCGAGTTCTAATAGTTCTTTGACCAATAGGTGTCCTAAGTCCTTTTGTTTTTCAGTCGAAGGACAAGTGTTTACCTCAGGGTCGGATTGTGTATCTATTTTGACATAAGTTAAAAAGCGATCTAATAAGTTCATAGTGATAACCTCCACCATTCATTATAATACAAAAACCATTTTAAAACACGTAATCTCAAAATTCACATTAAAATCAAGTAATCCTAGTTTAAATCAATATAATCAATTCAAAAATCAATATAATCAATATCGAAATTAAAAATATTGATTAAAAGTGTTGACAACATTTAAAAGACGTTGTAATATATGGGTGTAGGTGATGAAAATGAATAAGAAAAAAGCACTTGCACTTGTGGAAAGAGGACAAATTTCCGTAGGTGCCTACTTAGATTTCAGAGAAAAAGCATTGAGCCGACCTTACAAATTTAAACCAGCGCGCGGATTTAGATTGGTATTCCTTAAAGGCAATCTCTTATTTCTAACACCAAAGATTCCCTTCTGGACTTTCCGTTTCCTAGGTACATTCATCAAACGGATACCGTCAGGAGATCAAGTTCAATTCGAGTCATTCAATATCAATGAACTCATCCCATTATTAAAAACGATTGGTAAAAACAATCGACTCATCGGGGTCGAATCCCCCAAAGAAAACTTCCTATTTGAAATATGGGGCGTTTAGAAAGGATCACACATGAGAGACATAACCAAAGCATTTGAACTCATCGGCGCAGACTTAGTCGTCACCGAAATTCAAAGTAAAAAGAAAGACATTACCGTTCGAGGGGAATTCCAATTATCCAAATTCGATTACCTCACGAAAGAACAACAGTATTTCATCGAAGTCTTCATTAAAAACCAAGGGAACATCAAACAAATTGAAAAGGAACTTGGTATCTCATACCCAACCGTTAAAAAGAGTTTAGAAGAAGTCACTCAAGCTTTAGGGTATAAAGTAGAAGGTTCGAAAGACGATGAAAAACGCATCGATATTTTTGAAAAGATTCGCAAAGGCGAACTTACGATTGAAGAAGCAGAATCACAACTTAAGAAACTAAAATAGGTACACACCATGGGACACGTTAAATTATACGATTTAGTTACCAGGGGTGAATTGACACCAAAAGAAGCCGTGACCATCATAAAAAACAAGGAGACCAATTATGAACGACAAATTAAGAATATTAGAAATGCTTAAAGAAGGCATCATCTCGATTGATGAAGCTGACAGATTATTAAAAGCGCTTGAAAAAGAACCAGATAATGCAAAAGTAGAAGTCTTGGTACCGAAGTATAAGACCGATCCAAAGAACTTGATGTTTAAAGTTAGAATCTTATCATCCGATGGTGATAAAGTAAATATCAATATTCCAGTAAAATTTGCGAAAACTGCCCTAAAGAGTGGTAAAATTAACTTTAGTGGTAAGTCAGATGTGATGGAAAACATCGACATCGAAGCCATCTTAGAAATGATCGAAGAAGGCGCTGTAGGCGATCTTGTCGATATCACTTCCGCGGACGGTGACGTGGTTAAAATCTGCATCGAATAATTATAGAAACCAGGTATAGCATATGATTTTTGGAAAACACATCAATAAGTACTATCTCAAGTACGCGATTCCCTTCCTATTGGGAATCATCTCTTTACTGTACGTAGATTATGTTCAAATCGAAATTCCAAGAATCTTTGCGGGTATCATCGATAAATTAAGAGAAAGCACATTAACTAATCCAATCCTAAACGAGCTTGTCATCAGGCTCGTTTGGATTGTTTTAATTATGGTGGTTGGGCGTGTTTTATGGCGCGTATTTGTCTTTGGTTCAGCAAGATTCATTGAACATGATTTGCGCATGAGCATGTTTTTACACGCCGAAGCACTGGGTGTGGATTTTTATAAAGAACACAAAGTGGGTGGTTTAATGACCCACTTCATCAATGATCTTGAAGCCATCAGACAAGCGTTTGGTCCAGGGATTTTAATGTTATTTGACTCACTATTCTTGGGTACCATCGTCATCATTCGGATGACTCAGTTGTCTGGTGAAATGACATTAATCGCGGTTATACCACTCTCCCTCATGGGTGTGGTCGCGATGTTCATCATTAAAAAAATGCGAATGAAATACAAACTTAGACAAGACTCGTTTGAACACATGAGCGATTTCACCCAAGAATCATTCTCAGGTATCAACGTCATTAGAGCGTTCGTTAAAGAAGTCAAAGAAGCGGTATTCTTCGCAGAAAAAAACGACGACTTTTATAAGAAGCATGTGGATTTTGTTAAGACCATGATTTTGATCAATATCGTCATTACGGTATTCATCAACTTGACGATTTTAACCATCATCGCTTATGGGGCATGGATTGCGATTACATCGGATTTCACCCCAGGACAACTCACAGAGTACTTCACTTTATTTACAACCTTAATTTGGCCTGTGATGGCCTTATCACAGTTCGCATCCATCCGTAGCCAAGGGGTTGCGAGCTATAAGCGTATTCAAACATTCATGGATGCGAAAGTGACAGTTAAGGATGCAGGTAACACCCTGCCAAATCAAAAATTAGAAGGTAGAATTACTTTTAAAAACTTGGATTTCAGTTTTCCAGATGACCCGAATGGTAAGATTTTAAGCGATATTAGTGTATCGATTGAAAAGGGCGAAATGGTCGGTGTTTTAGGTCGAACCGGTAGTGGTAAGAGTACGTTCGTAGATTTGTTACTAAGACTACATAATGTAAAACCAGGAACACTTTATTTGGATGATTTTGACATCATGAATTTAGCCATTCATAACGTCAGAGACCAAATCGCTTATGTACCACAAGATAATTTCTTGTTTTCGGATACCATTTTGAATAACATTGGATTCTCTGAACCATCGATGACTGAAGACAAAGCCAGTCACTACGCGAAACTCGCCGATGTTCACGATAATATCGTAGATTTTACCTATGGGTATCAAACCGAAATTGGTGAACGTGGCGTTACCTTATCTGGAGGTCAAAAACAAAGAATTTCAATTGCCAGAGCACTGGCGAAAGACGCACCGATATTGATATTGGATGATTCTGTTTCTGCGGTCGATACCAAAACCGAAGAATCGATCATTAAGCATCTAGAAGAGATTCGACAAGGCAAGACGACCATCGTCATTGCTCATCGAATATCGACCATCAAGAAAATGGATAAAATCATTTTATTAGACCAAGGTCATCTGTTAGACGTCGGGTCACATAGTGAATTATTATCGAGAAACACACTCTATCAAGAGATGGTTCGAAAACAAGAATTAGAACATATGGTGGAGGGATAGTATGAAAGACTTTAAAGAAAATACCATTACCAAAACCGACTGGCAAATTGTTAAACGTTTGGTAAGCTATGCTAAACCGTTCCAGAAGAATTTCATCATCGCTTCACTGATGATGATCTTAGATGTCGCAGCCTCATCGATTGGTCCCATCCTCATTGGCTATACGATTCAAATCATCGATAGCAACCAAAGTGTTTCTGATAAGATGTTCAATTTCTTATGGATATCCATTCTATTTCTAGGCATTATCATCGGGGTATCCTTCATCATTTATTATCAAAACTGGCTTTTACAAGAAGCTGGACAAAAGATTGTGTATGGCATTCGAAAGAATGTATTCAACCATATTCATAAGTTATCTAATGCACAAATCAATCAAATTCCGGTAGGTAAACTTGTCACCCGTGTGAATAACGATACCAATACCTTATCCGAAATGTATTCATCGGTCATAGTGAATTTGATACGAAATATTTTAATGATGTTGACGTATTTAACCATCATGTTTGTCATCGATTTTCAAGCCACATTGATCATGTGTGTTGTATTCCCGTTTGTGTTCTTTTCAACCATGTTGTTCCGAAAGTTTTCAAGAAATGCTTACCGTAAAGTGAGAAACAATGTTTCAAACGTCAATGCATTTTTGTCTGAAAATCTCTCAGGGATGAGATTAACTCAAATTTTTAACCAAGAGGAAAAGAAACAACAAGAATTCACAAAGCATAGTAAAAAATTAAGAAATTCCTATTTCAATGAATTGATGGTTTTCGCCATTTATCGACCACTCATGTATTTATTCTCGATGGCCGCAACCATCACTGTTCTATACTATTTCGCTTCCTCAATCATCGATATGACAGCGGCTGGCGCATCTACAGCCAGTATCATTTTACGAGTCAGTTTATTGGTCATGATGTATCAATATGCCTCACAACTCTTTGAACCTGTTCAACAACTCGCTGAACAATTTAATGTGTTACAAAGTGCGATGGCATCCTCCGAGAAAATCTTTGACGTTCTGGATACCAAACCAGAGATCGAAGATGAGATGGACGCCATTAACCTGGATACATTTAGAGGCGAGATTGAATTCAAAAACGTATGGTTTAAATACGTTGAAGATGAATGGGTATTGAAGGATGTTTCCTTTAAAGTTAACCCTAACGATACAGTCGCCTTTGTTGGTGCAACCGGTTCGGGTAAAACCACCATCATGAGTTTGATTGTGCGAAACTATGATATTCAACAAGGAGAAATCTTGATTGATGGTATACCCATTAAAAAGATCAAACGCGCCAGTCTAAGAGCGAACATTGGTCAAATGCCACAAGATGTGTTCTTATTCACGGGTACCATTCAAAGTAATATCACACTAAATGACGAAACCATTTCAAGAGAAAGAGTCATTGAAGCGAGTGAATATGTCGGTGCGAATACGTTTGTGGATAAACTCGATGGTACGTATGATCACATGGTTAGAGAACGTGGAAACAACTTCTCAACGGGTCAAAGACAACTGCTCAGTTTCGCAAGAGCCTTGGTCTATGAACCCACGGTGATGATTTTAGATGAAGCGACCGCGAATATTGACTCAGAAACCGAAGCCTTGATTCAAACATCCTTAGAAAAGATGATGAAATTATCCACGATGCTGGTTGTCGCTCATAGATTGTCTACTATCCAACACGCTGATAAAATTATAGTCATGCAAAAGGGTGAAATCAAAGAAGCAGGTACACACCAAGCTTTATTAAAACAAAAAGGATTGTATTATCATTTATACGAACTACAATATCAAAAGAAGTAAATAACTAAAATCACTCTATGTGATATGATCCCCTTAAAGTAGACACTACAAATAATTAAAGTTTGTAGAAGTTTACCTAGAGGGGTTTTTTCGTACATCAAACAAAGCCTATTTTTTCATTTATTTTCGAAGATATTGTCACTTTTTTGATATTTACTGATAAAACATTATATCTAGTTAATTTTTACACAAATACATCTAGTATTAAAAGTTTATATATGATAGGATTTAAAATAGATTATGTGTGGTTGTGTATAAGAAGTATTATGTAATTCATGAAGGGAGATATTATGAGATTACGTAGGAAACTAAGTGAAAAACAGATTTTGATGGTTTATAAGTTTTATAAAACGACACAACGCTTTTTCGTTATCCTAGCTTTAACTGGTATTTTATTTAGTCTACTTCCAAACCAAAAGTTTTATGCAGCTGAAGAAATAGAGACTAAACCTGAAACGGTTGAAAAAGACTACTATCAAAGTAGCGATGTTGACATATCCTTAGTACCTATTGTTGAAGAAGATGTATCTAAACGAACAGCCAATGAAAAGCACTTCAGGAAATTGGATGGCACCTATGAAGTCGCTTTATACGATAATGAAGTTCATTACTATGAAAATGGGACATGGCACGATATTGATAATCGTTTCATTGATGATGGTAATAAGCTTGAGAATAAACAAAACGCCTTTAAAACACTCTTTCCTAAGAATTTAAGTGAAAATAAGTCGATTCAAATCAAGACCAAGGATTATTCGATTGATTGGCGTGTTATTGATATCGATAAAACAAGTGCTGAATATGTAACGAACAATCAAAAACAAAATGTCAAGAATGAACTTAACTCGATTGATCAATCCGTGTTCTATTCAAATATTAGACCTAATGTAGATTTAGAATACATCCTACAAGGGTCTGATGTCAAAGAGTACATTATACTCAATGATTTTATCGATAACTTCAGTATATCATTTGAGTATTCACTGAAGAACTTGAAACTTGTTAAACTGAGTGATGGTATATTTTTTGTTAATCTTAATGGTGAAAAAGTCTTTGAATTAGAAGACTTGTTTATGTTTGATTCTAACAATGAAGTGTCGAATGATGTTGAAATAGAGATTATCGAAACGAAGAAAGATACATACTTAGTAACAGTACTACCAAATTTGGATTGGTTGAGTAGTGCTGCTTATCCTGTAAAGATTGATCCAACGTTAAAGAGTAATATGACAGAAATGTATTATTATGATACATATGTTTCTGAAGTTCATCCATATACAAGTTATGGTAATACAAATTACATGTACATAAGTAACATTGCTTCAACAGAAAGATATAAAGGTTTAATCAGCTTCCGAATTCCAGTGGCGGTAAGAACACAGGTCATTACTTATGCTAATATATCATTTGTTCCCTACCAAGTTACAGCAAATGCACAATTGAATATCTATAAGAATACAACAAGTTTTAGCAGTAATGTCACTTGGAATAGTTGGCACTCAAGT
Source organism: Acholeplasmataceae bacterium UBA6150 (assembly GCA_002423145.1). Taxonomy (GTDB): domain Bacteria; phylum Bacillota_I; class Bacilli_A; order Acholeplasmatales; family UBA5453; genus Paracholeplasma. Next base: position 18,738 of record DIUU01000003.1, read on the forward strand.
CAAACATATGATTTATCCGTAGTAGACTATCATATAATTAATCCCAATAGTCCTTTTGTATTTGACATAACCGAATCAGTTAAAGAATGGCAAGCACAAGGGATTTATACAGTACCAGGTTTTACTATTAGTCATGATGATGACTTTGGATCACTAAATGTAGTATATCAAATGGATATTTCAGATTACACTAAGAAACCTGTTATAAAAATCGGTTATGAAGATCCGTCTGGATTAAAAGACTATTGGACATATACCTCTCAGGATTTAGGCATGGCGGGCACAGGTTATATAAGTGATTATACAGGTAATCTAACTTTTGTTAGAGATGAGTATAAACTAGATAACGAAATCATGCCTTTGACCCTATCCTTTTTACATAATAGTTATAACAGAACTTCTGACATTGGGTATGGAAAAGGTTGGAGAACAAATTATTCATTAGAAATCAAATATGATTCAATTAGTTCCAATTATTATATGATTAAATCAGATGGTAGCAAACTTTTCTTTATGAATCTTGACTGTATAGCGGATGATAATCAGATAATCACTTGTGACTATCTATCTGAAGACGGGTCTAGAATGAGATTAAGTGTAGTGATAAATAATTTAACAATCGAATCCATGATTGTTAAAACTAAAAATGATATAGAATATGAGTTCAACTCTTCAGGTAGATTAACAACGATACGTAATTTAAAAACGAATCATAAACTATGGATTTATTATATGGATTCAACTTCATTAAGAATTAGTTATATTAAGGACAGTGCTGATAATCGAGTTGTTTTTTCATATGTGTCGAATAGTATGTCACAAACACTGCTCAAATTGAAACAAGATAATAATACATATTATGAGGTTGAGAGAAGAGATTATGTGTATGATTCAGGGGGTAATTTAGACTATATTGATTACGATTATCGATACGGTAATGAACAAAATACCGCCTGGACAACAGACATAAATAACCGTATTCAGTATTACTTTGATGCAAATAACAGATTAATAAACGTCTATAATGAAAAAGACTTGTTTAAAGTTGATTATTCATATGACATTAAAAATAGAGTTAGTTATGTAGAAACAAAAGTTGACGATAAACTGATTGATCAAACTACAATTGCATACCAAAATTCAAGAACAATTTATACAGATCATAATGATAAAAATGTATATTATTCATTTGATTTTTATGGACATACAGTAAACATTATGGATGATTTTGGTAATACAGCATATTATAGGTACAGTGGTTTGTTTAGTTTTGATGATACTCAAGGACCTTACATATATGGTTATGATTTAACAAATTTAACCCCAAACTATTATAATAATCATCGATTAATTGAAAGTTCGGATGTCACAAAACAAATACATAATCCCATACAAAATCATGGTTTTGAACAGGGTTCTTACGGTTGGACACTTAATCAAGGAAATGGAACTATCGTTTTTACTGATGATGTTTCTTTATTAGGTGAGAGCTCTTTAAAAATAACAAGACTAAGTACAAACATATATGCCAGTCAACAGATATATTTAACGCAAGGTGAATATAAAATAGAGGGGTGGATTAAAAATAGCGGATCAGCACCTGGTGCATATATAGATATTGAAAATGCCATAAGTAAAGGGACAATAAATAAAATCTATCAAAAAAACGATTGGACTAAATATGAATTAACATTTCATATCATTTATCCAGTGACCATTACTGTTAAACTAATTAATGAAAGTAATAGTTCTAGTGCATATTTTGATAATATTCAAATCAGCAAAGGTTTTGTTGATTCAAGATATAATGCGGTAAACAACAACTCATTCGAAACAGGATTATCGGGATGGGATTCAGTCGGAGTAAGTACAACAGTTTTAAATGAAACAGGACTATTAAAAGACATTTTAGGCAATCGAGCAATCACTATTGTAGGCGAGGGTCAAGTTAACAGTCAGGCGACACAGTATATTAACCATATTGGAGGATTTAAATCCAAATCTATAATCGTTGGTGGATGGGCAAAGGCAGATGCTGTGCCAAATAAAGGCTACTTATTAAATGGAAGTCTTCAATATGATGATCGATTCTTTGGCATAAAAGTTATTGTGGAAATGGACAATGAATCCAAAGATGGTCATGTATTCGAAACTTATTATTTTTCATTTAATTCTAATATCGAAGATTGGCAGTACCAATCCCATTCGATCAATATTAATGAAACTGTTTATAGTACAAGAATCTATATAATATATAATGGTGAAGGTACAGCATATTTTGATAATATTCATTTGTATCACGATGAAACAAGTACTAAATATATGTATGAGGAAAGTACGGGTAATTTATTAAGCGTTTCAAAACCTGATGGTACGACTAAAAACTACAATTATGATTCTAATGGTGACCTAATATCAATCACAGAGAATGGTAAAACTATATTGATTGAGAGAAATGCCTCCACACAAATATCACAAATCCAATCTGAGAATAATGTTCGAACTACATTCACTTATGATCCTGTTACTAGACAGCTAAAAGAAGTAACCGTGGGGAATAACTCTAGTTCTCAAGATAAGTGGTTTAAATCATCTACAACTTATACTTCAGATAATCAGTACATCAATACAATAAAAGATGAATTTGGAAATACGACAACTTGGAATGTGGATAAAAAGATTGGGACAATCTCAGAAATGATTGACGCGATTGGAAACATTCAATCATTTGAGTATGATGCATATGGTAATCTTATACGAGTAGTGATCGATAGTAGTACGTCAACTGACTTCTTAGAAGGCGAGTATCAATATGATTCAATCGGAAGATTATGGAAGATTGATAGAGAAGGCTACTCATACGAATTTATATATAACGATTTAAGTGAAATTACAGCTGTGAAAATTGCTGATGTGGTTGTGATGTCATATGAATATTGGCAAGATTCTGCAGGTATCTATCATCCGGGTTTACTAACAAAACAGACATACGGAAATTTAGATTATGTTGAGTTTACGTATACAGACGAAAAACAAATTAAAACAATCAGTTTTAACGGTATTATTAGGTATGAATATGTTTACGACTCGTTTGGTAATTTATCAATATTCAAAGACATTCATAATAATAACATTTATTTCTATTCATATGATTTATCCGGAAGATTAGAAAGTATTACTGATAAAAATGGCAATTTAATCCATTTTGACTATGATTTAAGTGGCAATAAACTAACATTTAACTATGAAATATCAGGTATATCAAGAGAAGTAAGTTATCATTATAACTCAACAACTGGTCAGTATGACTATACTCAATATTATGTTGGCACTACTGAAATAAATAAAGATTTCAACTATGATACAGATTCGTTAAAACGATTAAATAATATTGAACTATCGATTGGAAGTATTGTCTATAAGAAGATATTCGGTTATGACGATAGTAAAGTAGATTCATCTATGGGTAACGCAACTAACCGTATTTATCAGATAACTTATCAAAAGGATAATGTAACTCAAAATATCCATAAATATTCTTATGATGCCAATCATAATATCACCAAAATTGAGATAAAGTCGCAATCCGGATTTCTCATAGAACAATATGAATATACCTATGATGGATTTAATCAATTGATTAGAGAAGATATAAATATCGTGAATCAATTAGAAAAAACATTAGTCTACAGTTATAATTCACAAAACAATATCACTTCGATTAAAACCTATGATTATTACAATGTTAGCGGTACGCCATTAAGTGAAAAGAAGATGTACTACCAAAACACTTGGAAAGACCAGCTTACGAGAGTCGAGTACTATAATAACGGTACCTTAAGTTATTATCAAACCATGTTCTATGACAATAGTGGAAATATCATCAATCTAATAGATTCAAGAAACACCTATTACAATAAATCGTACCAATGGGACGGGAGACAATTAACCAATTATGGATCGTATTGTAATTCATTAACATTTAAATACAACGATCAAGGTATTAGAACCCAAAAGATACAAAGTACATGTGGTGGTAATATCACAACTAATTATGTAATGAATGGTGATCAAGTACTGGTTGAAACCAGAAGTAATGGGATTACAATCTATTACACCTATGATGTTGATGGTAGTTTACTAAGTATGAACTACAATGGTACTGAATACTTTTATATTACCAATTTACAAGGTGATGTCATTGAATTGGTTGATATTAATGGTGTTTCTGTGGTAACTTATAAGTATGATGCATGGGGAAATATAGTCTATAAAACAGGTGGTACAATAGCAGATATTAACCCATATAGATATCGGGGATATCGATTTGATATCGAAACTGGTTTTTATTACTTACAATCAAGATATTATAATCCACAAATTGGCAGATTTATTAGTGCTGATGGTCAAGTAAATGATGGTATTCTTGGTGAAAATATGTACGCATACACTGAGAACAATCCAGTAATGCAGATTGATTCATTAGGAAATGATGGAACTCTACTGTTTCCCAATTTGATTTCAGCAACTGTCTTCATTGTTACAGTATTAGTTATTATATATTACACATACAAAATTATAGATACAATTGCAAGGATAGTTGAGGAGTATAATCATAATGCCCCTAAAGAATATACTGTTTATACACTAATCGATGATAGTGGGACTATCAAATATGTTGGTAGGGTAAAAACAGTTAATTATATGAATAGAATGGAACAACATTTCAAATCGAAAGGATTAAGACCTGGTAAGAAATTTGATCATTTAAACTATTGGGAATGTAGAGGACTCGAACAAATACTAATGGGTTCAATATCTACATCAGTATTTGACATCAAAACTAATCCGAACGGTAATAAAATTAACGGCATCGGATTAAGAAATCCTTTCAAGGATTATTACTTAGAAGCAGGATATCGATATATTAGAAACAATATAGAAAATGAAATATGGAATTTGATTAATCCATAGAAAGAGGATCATATGGGAGCTTGGGGTACAGGATTATATTCAGATGATGTTGCACAAGATATCAAAAGTGAATATATCGATTTATTAAAACAAGGTAAGTCAAACGAAGAAACAACTAGACTACTCATTCAGTCTAACAAAGATTTGATTGAAGACGAAGCAGATGGTCCAGTATTTTGGTTTGTTTTAGCAGAAATTCAATGGTGTTATGGGAGACTTTTACCAAGTGTATTAGAACAAGCACTTAAACATATAGAACTTAAAACAGATCTAAAAAAATGGGAAAATGCAACCCCCAAGGATTACAAACAACGAGAAAAAGTATTGTCTGATCTAGAGGCTAAACTCAAATCTCCTATGCCTGTAGAAAAGAAGGTATCTCAATATCGATACTTTAAATGTACTTGGAAGATTGGAGATGTGTATGCCTATCGATTAGATAGTGATTATGCAAAAGAACACTCTTTTGAGGGGCGTTATTTAATGATTCAAAAAATAGATGAGTATCGTTATGAAAAGGGGGATGGTTTTGATTTATGGCCAGTTGTGTATACTAAGATTACCGAGGGAATCGATATACCTAAAACAGAAGCTGATTTTCATTCATGTGACTTTGTTCGATATTTATTAAGTGATAAAATAAGACTTTATCAATATAGGACTGCTAATGACACTAGTTCACCCAATATTCAAAAGAAACTGATATACATTGGTAATTATAAAATCATTCAGCCTAGTGATGATATCCAACATAAAAATTATGGTTTTCCTATAGACATCATGAGTGTAAATCACTATGAAAGAATTAAAATTAATGAGTTCATAAAGAATAAGTAAATTCAATCAATTTTGTTCAGTATAATATGTCTATATTGTTGTTAATATAGAAAAGCAAGTAAGCGATTTAGAAGCTATTCTAAATCTATGCAATAAATAGATAAATGTAATTTTTATTTATTAAAATGAGTTTTTTTAAATCTCTAATCCTTATAACAGTATAAAAACGGCTTATATAAGCCGTTTTATTCGTCTTGGTGGAGATGAGGGGCTCTCTAAATAGGTATGAGTTAAATGTTTTTAAGTGTTTTAATGGGGGTTTATAGTTGTTTTTAGTGAGTTTTTGTTGATTTATGTATTTTTGAGTGAGTTTATTGTAGATTTTTTAAGTCAAAAATAAGTCAGTGTTTTTCATTTATTTACGAATATATTGTCACTTTTTTTGATATTTACTGATAAAACATTATATCTAGTTAATTTTTACACAAATACATCTATTATTAAAAGTTTAGATATGATAGGATTAAAAATAGATTATGTGTGTAGTGGACTGGTACGTTGATTAAAAATGATTTCAACTATGATACAGATTCGTTAAAACGATTAAATAATATTGAACTATCGATTGGGGGTATTGTCTTTAGAAAGATATTCGGTTATGATGATGGTAATGTAAATTCATCCATGGGTAACTTAACAAACCGTATTTATCAAATCACTTAATCCAAATAAGCATCTTGATTTTTTCGGCTAAAAAACTAATGTAAATCCTGTTTGATTAAGACACGCATAATTGTCATTCTTGGCGCAATTATGCGTGTTTTGAGTTATACTATAGAGGGAGGACATAACTATGTTAGATTTTAAAACACTATCGATTGACGAACAAAAATTATATTTAGAAACACTTCATGGTTATGATCTGAAAGAACTCTATGAATCGTTAGATGAATCTGCCCAAGAAACCTTGTTTGATTTATTGGATGACACGCAAAAAGCAGATTTGTTATCGTATTTGGACGTAGATGACGCTGTATCGATTGTTGAGAACTTAGACGCTGAAGAAACGGCTGACATCTTAAATGAGATGGATCCCGATGACGCGATGGACATCATCAATGAACTTGAAGAAGAACAAACTCAAGAATTCATTGATCGACTCGAACCAGAACTAAAAGAAGACATCATCTCCCTAAGAGCTTACGAAGAATACGAAACGGGTTCGATTATGAACACCGATTTTATTACATTAACTACCGATTTGGATGTCAAAGAAGCGATGAAAAAACTGATTGCGGAAGCACCAGAGGTCGAAACCATTTCAAAGCTATTCGTCGTTGATAAGCATGACACCTTTCTAGGCATTGTGCCTTTGAAAAAACTCATTAAAGCGAAATCGCCTTGTGATATTGAATCCCTTTATGAACCCTCATTATTCGCAATCGATACAGACGATAAAGAACAGACGGCGACACTTATGCAAGAAAATGCATTGAACATATTGCCTGTACTCGATGAAAATCACATCATCAAAGGCATCGTTACCGTCGATGACGCGATTGATACCTATGAAGATGAAATGATTGAAGACTTCCAAAAGATGACTGCATTGAGAGAAGACAACACCGATAGCACCTTTTATAGTGCATTACAACGCTTGCCATGGCTAGTAGCATTACTATTACTTGCATTACCCATCGCAAACCTTGCTATGCAATTTGAAAGTGTGTTGCGTGATTATACCATCATCATTATTTTACAACCGTTGATTTTATCCATGATTGGGAATGCGGGTACTCAAACCCTCACCTTTAGTTTGATTATGATTGCAGACAAAGAACCTTCTAATGTGGTTAGAAGAAACATATTCTATGAAGTATCGTCCGCTGCGTTATCGGGCATATTGTTATCGATTATTTCATTCATTGTAACCATTCTATTTATTATATTAAACCCAAGCTTATCTGAAGACCCAATCCTATTCGCAACCATCGTAGGGATGAGCGTATTGTTGTCACTCATCATTGGGACCTTCTTTTCAGCCATCATTCCGGTGATGATCCATAAAACAGGCTTAGACCCAGCCAGTGCATCGGGGCCTTTATTGACCACAGTGATTGATATTACCACCATTTTAATTTATTACGGTATCGCCACTATCATGATTGGGGTGTTATTATGAAACTAAGAGAAGTCATGAATACCCACATCTTAACCTTAAGTCCAACCATGGACGTTAAGGATGCGATGAAGAGTGTGGTTAAACGATCCAATGACGACACCTTAATCGATATTTTATATGTCGTTGAAAACAACATCCTCCTGGGTGCGGTGGATTTAAAGGATTTAATCATCGCGAGAAGCCCCATCTTGGTTGAAAATATCATGCGTAAGAACTATCATTTTGTCTTTGAGGATGAACCCATTTTCAAGGCCATCGATACCGTTCAAAAGTATGACCGTCATATGATTCCGATTCTAACAAAAAACAAAGAATTATTAGGCGTTCTCACCGCAGAAGTGGCATTGGATTTACTCGCCGATGAAACCTTAGAAGACTATCATAAACTGGCTTCTTTGAATGAGTATGATGTCCATTCTAAACCACTGGTACGGAGTAAGAAACGACTCCCTTGGTTATTGTTGTTATTGGCATTATCTTTGATTACAGCATCGGTATTGTCGTTTTTTGAAGCGACCTTACAAACCGTCATTATTTTGGTATTATTTCAACCGATGATATTAGATTCCGCTGGGAATATATCAACACAGTCATTAGCGAAGGGGATTCTGGTTATCAATGAAAACCCAGATGCCGATATGAAATCATTTTTGATTAAAGAAATCGGCATCGGTATGATGAACAGTGGATTCCTAGCCCTGGTAGGATTTACCTTCAGCTTTATATTCTTATGGGTATTCCAAAACCAAAATGCCGATGTAATGATCAGTTTTACTGTGGGTATATCATTGTTTGTGGCATTGCTCATTGGGGCAGCCACAGGGGCATTTATACCGATGATTTTAAGAAAAATGAAGATTGACCCATCGGTTGCTTCTGGACCGTTTATGACCACTTTAAATGACGTTTTATCCTTAACCATCTATTTCACTTTAGCAACCCTCATACTACTATAAAAGGAGCAATAACACATGAACCATTTAGAAATCTACTTAGCATCTAGAAAACAAAAACTGGCGTATCAATATGCCTTATGGTTACTTTCTTGGGACCAAGAAACAGAAACCCCTGAAGGTGCGATGCAATACCGCAGTGATCAAATCGAAGTATTATCCACCCTCGCTTATGAAGTGGAAATGGATTCGAAACGCATCGAAGCCATTGACTTTTTAGCTACCCATCCAGAATCTTTAACCGATGATTTAAAGGTGGAAATTAAGCGGGTGAAAAAAGATTTAGATCAACTTAGAAAAATTCCAAAACAAGAATATATTGATTTCCAAGTTTTATTGTCTTCGGCAGGTCATATTTGGTCAAATGCGAAAAAGAATAATGATTTCGCTTCGTACTTGCCAACCCTCGAAAAGGTCATTACTTACCAAAGAAAATTGGTCAAATACTTAGCGACCGATACAGTGAAGGGTTATGACGTTTTACTGGATTTATATGAACCAGGCATGACGGTTGTGGATTATGATCATTTCTTTAACACACTAAAAACCGATTTGGTGCCGTTTGTATTAAAAGCTTCTAAAGTCAAACAAACCCTCACTAGGAAACTCACCAAGGGTCACTTTCCAAAAGCAGCACAAATCGCATTTAACACCTACTTATTAAGTGTCTTTAAATACGATCAAAGTAAAGGTGTTTTAAAACAAAGTGCCCACCCATTCACTTCAGGGGTCGCGAGTGTCGATACCAGAATTACGACTGCCTACCATGAAGACGACCTAAGAAGTGCGATTTTTTCAACCATTCATGAAATGGGACATGCAATATACGAACAACAAGTGAAACCAGAATACGACTACACCGAATTAAAAGGTGGCGTATCGATGGGCATCCACGAATCACAATCCCGTTTTTATGAAAACATGATTGGAAGAAGTGATGCATTTTGGGATGTTCATTATGAAAAGCTCGTTGAAACGTCCCCTAAACAATTTAAAGGCATCACGAAGGATGCTTTTGTGAAATACATCAATCAAGTAAAACGTGACTTCATCCGCGTTGAAGCCGATGAACTCACCTACAGTTTACATGTGATGGTTCGCTATGAAATTGAGAAGCAACTCTTCAATGGCAAACTAAAAGCGAAAGATCTACCTAAAGTATGGAATAGACTGTACCGTCAATACTTGGGTCTAACACCGAAAACCGATACCAAAGGGGTTTTACAAGACATCCACTGGGCATTTGGGTCGTTTGGTTATTTCCCAACCTACGCATTAGGGTCTGCAATTTCTGCACAAATTTATCACCGTATGAATCAAGACTTCCATATTGAATCCGTGGTTCGTGAAAATAATATCCAAAGAATCAATCAATGGCTTAAAGAACACATCCACCAATATGGTAAAACCATTGAGCCTAAAGACTTGATTATCCAATCCACACAAGAACCATTTAATCCGCAGTATTATGTCACGTATTTAAAAGAAAAGTATACGAAGATATTAGGCATGGAAGCCTAGGAGGGTTTATGCAATCCTTACGCAAACTATTTAAAATCGGACACGGTCCCTCATCTTCACATACGATGGGGCCTGGTTTCGCAGCTACTTATGTAAAACAGAAACACCCCAAAGCAACCCATTATGTGGTTACTTTATATAATTCATTGGCCCTCACGGGCAAAGGGCATTTGACAGATGCCATCATTGAAGCCACCTTGGCACCTAAACCAGTGACCTTCAAATTCAATGTGGATATCAAATTACACCCGAACTATTTTGTGTTTGAAGTCTACGATGCCGATAACTTAATCGACACAGTTTCTGTCCGTTCCATTGGTGGTGGAGACATATTGTATGACAATGAGGAGAACCACATTGAAACGGTTTATCCACATCAATCCTTTGATGACATCAAAGCGTATTGTTTATCGAATAACATCAGTTTATACGACTATGTCAAAGCCTTTGAAGGACCATCGATTGATGTCTTTTTAAGTGAGATTTGGAACCAACTTCAGAAAACCGTTGAAAAAGGATTGGTAACCGAAGGGGTATTACCTGGGGATTTAAAAGTCCAAAGGAAAGCCAAAACCCTCATCGATCGTGCAAAAGCAACCGAAACCGAGGCACAAAAACAAAATCGCCTGGTTTCTGCTTATGCTTTCGCTGCCTCCGAAGAAAACGGGTCAGGTGGGATCATTGTTACCACACCAACGTGTGGGGCTTCCGGGGTATTACCTGCCGTGTTGTATTACATGAGACACCACCAATCGATAACTGATCAAAAAATCATCGAATCATTGGCTGTGGCTGGCATCATTGGCAACATCATTAAAACAAACGCCACCATCAGTGGGGCGGTCGGTGGTTGTCAAGCCGAAGTCGGGTCCGCCTGTTCAATGACCGCAGCAGCCCACGCCTATTTATCAGATTTAGAACTCGAACAAATTGAATACGCAGCCGAAATCGCGATGGAACACCATTTAGGGCTCACCTGTGACCCCATCGATGGGTATGTTCAAATTCCTTGTATCGAACGCAACGCTGTCGCCGGAATCCGCGCAATCAACGCCTCAAGCCTCGCTGGTTTTTTAAGCGATACACGAAAAATATCATTCGATATGATCGTTCACACGATGTATCAGACGGGATTAGATATGCATCCAAAATACAAAGAAACGGCCGAAGCTGGGATGGCCTATTTCTATAAACAAAAGAAATGAACGAACCCATTATGTTAACTGCACTTGACCTCGATTATCAAGGTCAAGGGGTATGTCGTTATCAAGACAAAGTCGTCTTTGTGCGTGGTATGTTAAAGGGTGAAACCGGGTTGGTTCGAATCCTTAAAGATAAAAAATCGTATTTTATTGGCCAATTAGCCAATTTGAAAACCATCAGTGTTTTACGGGTGAATGTCGATAATCCAGACGATCTACATTACGCACCGCTATTACATTTAAATACGAACGCACAACTCGAATGGCAACAAAAAATTACAGAAGATACATTTAAAAAGATTGCGAAAATGGATGTTCAAGTAGATCCGATCATATACGATAAACGAGACTTCGGGTATCGTAATAAAATCACGGTACATGTTCAAAAAATAGACCGCCTAAGACTCGGTGTATTCGCACCCTCTAGCAACCGTTTATACCCTTTGAACCAGATGGTCTTAGCGAGTGATGCAATCCAAAAGGCATTGAATAAACTCAATGAGATTTTCGAGATGATCCCTTTACAAGATGACGTGCTTAAGCACATCACCATTCGTAATCATCAACAAAAAGTGATGCTGATCTTCTCTACAACACAAAAAGTATGGTCAGAAAAAAATGCGATACTCTACCATTTGAATTTGCCATACATCACTTCAATTTACCAGAATATTTTAGACAACGACTTTGAAAATTTAGGCAAAGAATCGATTTTATTGTCAGGCGAACCCACCCTAGAAGTGACGTTTGGTGGACTGAGATTTCCGATTGAACCCAGTGCTTTTTTCCAAGTAAACTTACCAGTTGCGTTAAAAATGTATGAAAAAGTTAAATCTTTGATTCAAGGAAAGATTGTCATTGACGCGTATGCGGGGATGGCCTCGATTGGACAGTTTATCGCTTCAGATGTGGAAAAAGTCTACGCGATAGAATCCAACCACGACGCTGTAAAATCCGCCATTCAATCGATCAAAGACAATAACATCCAAAATATTGAAGTCATTGAAAACGACATTGAATTGGCCATTGAACAGTATTTAGGTGTCGCCGATACAATCGTCTTTGACCCGCCAAGAAGTGGGTTGGATGATGTCACCAAAGCGTTGTTGTTAGATAAACCAGTCAATGAAATCATCTATGTATCATGTGACTTAAAGACATTGGTTAGAGATATCAATACCCTAAAAACCCGATACAAAGTAACTTCGGTTACACCAGTTAAAATGTTCTTCCATACAGTGGAAACCGAAACGATTGTCAGATTAGAAAAAATGTGAAAGTTAATACATTTTTATAAACAATTTCATCAAATGTAAAAAAAGGGTCATTTTTGATATACACCCTTTTGAAAGTGATATAATGACCTCATCCAAGAAATGAGGTTTTTATTTATGCTAAAACTGGAAAACATTAAAAAGGATTATCTGATTGCGGGAAAACCATTCACCGCACTTAATGATATCAACTTAACATTTGACCGCAGTGAATTTGTTGCGATATTAGGACCATCGGGTTGTGGGAAGACAACACTTCTGAATTTAATCGGCGGATTAGACCAATACACCTCAGGGGATTTGATCATTGAAAACAAATCCACCAAACGTTTCGATGACCGTGACTGGGATGCGTATCGAAACAATAAAGTCGGTTTTATTTTCCAAAACTACAACCTAATTAATCACATTTCAATCATTGAAAACGTTGAACTTGGGATGACTTTGGCGGGAAAATCTTTAGAGGAACGTAGAAAAAAAGCGATAGAAGTATTGATTCGTGTTGGCCTTGAAGACCAAATGTATAAACGTTCTGCCCAACTTTCTGGTGGACAAAAACAAAGGGTTGCGATTGCGAGAGCTCTAGCAAACGACCCAGAAATCATCTTAGCGGATGAACCTACAGGGGCACTCGATTCACAAACATCTGTACAAATTCTCGAACTTATTCAAGAAATATCCAAGGAAAAGCTTGTCATCATGGTCACCCATAACCAAGACCTAGCGGATACTTACGCCACTCGCACCATCCGGTTGTTGGATGGTCATGTGGTTTCAGACTCGAAAACCACAGTTTCCACTTTGAAAGATGACACCATTTATACCCCTAAAAAAACATCGATGTCTTATCTTCAAGCCATCAAATTATCCTTCAATAACTTAAGAACCAAATTTGCGAGAACGCTCATTACTGCGTTTGCAGGGTCTATAGGGATCATTGGCGTTTTATTGGTATTGGGCGTGGGAAATGGTTTTAATAAAACCGTCTCAGACCTCGAACGTGGGGCTTTAGTTTCGATTCCAATCATGATCAATCAATATTCAGTGACTTTTGGACCACCCGATTTCAACGCACCAGACCCAGTTTCAGATGGGTTGCTTAAGCCATATGATTCGAGTATCCCTCAACAAGCTTATATTAACAATTTATCCCCAGAGTTCATTTCATACATCGAATCCAATTTGAATCCAAATGATTACACGACCATCGAGTATGAGTACGCGATTCAAACACTACTTTTACAAGTTCAAAATGGGCTCTATCGAACCATTGATAAACGGGAAATTTCATTAACCCAAACCAATAAACCATTCTTAAATGAATATTTTGATGTGATGGCAGGGTCTTTAAATGTAAATGACCCAACAGTCTATGAAATATTCATCATCCTCAATGATGAATTTGGTATTGATAAACGCGTGCTAGAAGCATTTAATCTACCCATCGATGGGTCTGTGAGTTACAGCGATTTGATTGGTAAAACATTGGTATCGCCCTATTACAATGATTATTATGTAGCCGATTCAACCACCCTGCCAGGTAAAATCATTTTCCATGAAAACCCAGACTTATCCATGGCTTTCAATGGGGGTATGGTTTTGAAAGTATCTGCTGTATTGGCACCAAAAACCTCTAATGTATTTACCATTAGTGATGGTGTGTACCACTTAAAAGATTTTAATCAAACCATCCTCAATAATGCATTAACCAGTGATATTGGGATTGCCCAACAAAATTCGAATTATTATGTCATTGAATTTAAAGCTTCTGGACAAAGTACACGACCAGCGGGTGCGAACTTCTTCGTGGAATCTTTAGAAAGACCTCTCATCGAGTCATACTTAGGTGTCGATCAAAAACCAGTATCCATCAGTATATATCCAGTATCTTATGAATCCAAAGAAGGCATCATCGATGTCATCGATACGTATAATAAGACCGCCGCTGAAGGGAATAAAATTATTTATCTAGACCTCGCTGAAACCATCGGGTCAGCTTTGGGTAGTGTCGTCAATATGATCTCCATTGTATTGGTCATTTTCGCTGGCATATCCTTATTGGTATCATCGATTATGATTGGAATCATTACGTATGTATCGGTCATTGAAAGAACCCAAGAAATTGGGGTACTCCGTGCTTTAGGAGCGAGAAAGAAAGACGTCAAACGTGTCTTCAATTCAGAAACATTCCTCATCGGTTTAACCGCAGGTGTGTTGGGATCTGTCATTACCTATGTGCTATCTTTCCCAATCAACATCATCGTTGAAAACCTCAATGCACAAATGACCAGAATCATGCAACTATCGTGGGTCCATGTATTATCTATGGTTGCTGTATCCATCTCATTGACCTTCATTGCAGGATTATTCCCGGCATCATTGGCAGCCAAGAAGAACCCAGTAGAAGCACTTCGTGCGAATGACTAAACAAACAAACTCTATATAAAAAAGAAAACGGTAACTTTCAAACTCAATTGAAGGTTACCGTTTTATCATCGATGGTTTCTAACATAGAGAAAATCATGAAGGTCGCTACTGTGTATGTGAGCATGTACATGGTGTTATCGATTAACCCATGGATTTGGGATACCAAAACACCTATGAATATTAAACTTTTAACC
This sequence comes from Acholeplasmataceae bacterium UBA6150, assembly GCA_002423145.1. Lineage (GTDB taxonomy): Bacteria > Bacillota_I > Bacilli_A > Acholeplasmatales > UBA5453 > Paracholeplasma. The sequence goes on from DIUU01000003.1 coordinate 34,242, forward strand.
ACGAAGCGCTTAGTGAGTAAAAATTTAAATGATTGATAGAAATAGTAGAATAAACCAACTAGTCCAAATGTGCCCATGACTGCAAGTGTATGGAACAATGTAGAATGGAAGACTTGCATTCGATTGGGATTACCGATATCAACCATCGATTCCCAACCCTTACCAAATACAGGATAATCTTTATAGATATCCAGTGCATAGCGGTATAAAGTTAATCGACTTGAACTGAAACTATCCAAATCATCGAACCCACCTTGAATCGCAATCTCATAGGCAATTTCAATCAAAAGACGCAATTCATATAATAATAAACTGACCAAAATAAATGCGTAAATCATATTGAGTATGCCCCATTTATTGGTCTTCTTTATCACGTAAGGAATGTAGAATAGGAAGGATAAAAATATGCCCAAATACCCGCCTCGTGAAGCTGAAACAAATACGACAAAACCGGTTAATAGAGGGGTTATCCAGTATAGAATATTTCTGGGATGTTTAATAATAAAATAAAACTGTGCGCCCATCAATAAGGTGATATGAATGACCACATCATTGATGTTTCCCCATCCGAAATCACCATGAAACCAAGAAGATTTCATCCCTAAAGATATCCGTTCTCTTAAAGGCTTTTCAAGGTTTTCTAGGAAGAATCCTAAACCCATATTATAAGATAATTCAGCGATTAAAAGTAGAGAAGCAAAAAACAAAACACGCATCATATAGGACTCTTCGGTTTTCATCGTTTGACGATAAAATTGATAACCCATCAAATAAAGTAATCCCATCAATGACAACTGAACGTAAGTGACGGTTACAGGCACATAAAGAATTGAACCGAAATACGCAATCGCAATCCATAAATAAGGTTTGGTGAGAATCCCTTTTTTGAACTTCGGTCTAAAACGCAATAAGTGTATGAATATCGCAACAAATACAAATATCGGAATTAAATGAACCCATGAAAAAGCACTGATGGTGGTTAAATTTGGGTTTTGCATGTTGTATCCATACATGATACCAAAAGCGATGGGTACGGTATAAATCGAATTTTCAACCCATATGAATAACAAGGCGAGAATGATTAGAAAAGCGAATAGCACATAGAGGTTATATATTTGGTTTTCACCTCGAGAAATGAAACCAAAAAAAGCCAAAGCATTGACCATAAATAAAAATACATTTGATTTTAAAAAGGCTTCGATTTTCTTCATGAATCAACCTCAGTATTACTATTATAAAACAAATTTAATGATTTCTTACCACGCTATTGTATTTCTTTTCGAAACCAATGTGGGTTGTTCTACCATGTCCGGGATAACAAATGGTATCATCAGGCAGTGTATATAGTTTGTTTAAAATGCTGTCTTTTAAATCTTCATAAGACGATAGATATAAATCGGTTCTACCGACAGTCATATAAAACAGGGTATCACCTGAAAATAAAATATCTTTGGTATATAAACAGGTACCCCCTTTGGAATGTCCAGGGGTGTGTAGCACTTTAAATGTCAAACCTTGGAATATGATTTCTTGTTCAATATCGGGTTCTAAATACGTATCCACCATGACTTTGTAACCCAAGCGTGAGATCCCATAAGCAGGGTCAAAAAAGACCTCATCCACTTTAGGAGCAATAACTTCTGCAGTTGGGTATAGTTTTTTCAAAGGATTAATGCCACCGATGTGGTCAAAATGTCCATGGGTTGCGTAGATGATATCGACCATTAAATCATGATCGGCTAAGAATTCTTTGACTTCGATTGAATCATATCCAGGGTCAATAACCATCGCGTGTTGGTTTTTATATAGGATGTAACAATTGCTTTTGATATCACCCAATGTAAAACGTTTAATTTCCATACCTCAATACCTCACACTCATTATATCTTTTTATAAAAAAAGGTAAAGTAAAACACGCAAACATTAGAATGAAAAAAAGCACATCCTGAGATGTGCAAAGTGTCATTCATAGTGTGTCCATAGTCTCAAGATGATGATGGCATGGTGGCTCTCATCCACCTTGTAAATTAAACGGTGCTGTCTGTTGATTCTTCTAGAAAAAGCACCATTTAAATCACCAACTAATTTTTCATAGGGTGGTGGAGTCTCGAATGGATTTTTTCGAATGATGTCAACCAGATTTCTTGCTTTTTGATCTAAACCAGCTTGATTGAGCATTTCAATGTCTTTAATGGCAAGTTTTGTATAACGGATTTCATACATGAGATGTTACCATTTGACTTTGTCTTCAGCAACCGTCTGTTCATAAGGTGTATTTAAACCCTCAACCAACGATTTTTTGAAATCTTCATTTTGACTCAGATAAATGGTTTCAAGTAAGGAACGATACTCATCCTCAGAAATCATAATCACATTGCCTTTTTTGGTGTTTATATTGATTTCAACCCCATTGTCTAAGGCCATCTCTGCAAGTTTGTATAAATCTTTACGTGCATTTGTAATATTTGTGTTATATGGCATAGGTATTTCCCCCTTGTGTATATACTATAACATACGTAATAACGTACGTCTATAAGTAATCGATGATAATAACGATTTCACAAGCCTTCTTAAGAATAATACAGTTAAATCGTTTGTAAAAAAGTCATTTTAAGCATAGAATATACTGTGGAGGATATATCGATGAATATCTATCAAAATTACGCTGAGTTGGTGGGCAATACACCGTTACTTAGACTCAAAAAATTAGAAAAAGAAACCCATACCGAAGGCCGATTGATTGCGAAAATCGAACGATTTAATCCCCTTTCAAGTGTCAAGGATCGATTAGCGAAAGCTTTAGTCGAAGATCTTGAACAAAAAGGAATGATTCATAAAGATACCATCTTGGTTGAACCTACCTCAGGTAATACCGGCATTGGACTTGCTTTTATCTGTGCCGCTAAAGGCATCCCATTGGTCATCATTATGCCGGAAACGGTCACGAAAGAACGAGTGATGACAGTGAAAGCTCTGGGGGCTTGTGTTTTATTAACCGAGGGCGCTCTCGGGATTAAGGGATCGATTGCGAAAGCAGAAGCGATGCTTAAAGAAAATCCAAATTACATTATGCCACAACAATTTAAGAACTTAGCGAATGCTGAAATGCACCGAAAAACCACTGCGGTTGAAATCCTCAGAGACACCGACAATCAAGTCGCTGCCTTTGTTGCAGGGGTAGGTACAGGTGGCACCATCACAGGGGTGGGCGAAGTTTTAAAACAAACCCTAGGACAAGTCGAAATTGTCGCTGTTGAACCTTACGATTCTTCGGTACTATCCGGGGAAAAACCAGGATCTCACCGCATTCAAGGGATTGGCGCGGGATTCATTCCCGATGTATTAAACATTAAAATCATTGATCGAATCATCCGAGTGACGAACGATGAAGCCATCCAAATGGCGAAATTGGTTGCGAGAACAGAAGGGGTATTTGTTGGTATTTCATCCGGAGCTGCTTTGGTAGCTGCGGTAGAAGTAGCGAAAAATCCAAAATATAAAGACTTAAACATCGTGGTAGTACTACCAGATTCAGGGGAACGTTATTTGTCCACTGGGATATTTGATTGACATGTTTTTTAAAGAACTCAGATTGACCATCAACCAGGCGAAGAAAAACGACCCTTCCGCGCCTTCAAAATTGACGATATTATTATCCTATCCAGGTGTTCATGCTTTGATGTATTATCGTGTAGCGAGATTCTTTTATCACATTCGATTGACAGGGTTGGCACGAATTATTTCCAATATCGGAAGAACATTTACCAACATCGATATTCACCCAGGAGCGACCATTGGTCATGGCTTATTCATCGACCATGGGGCTGGGGTAGTGATTGGACAAACAGCCATCATTGGCGATGATTGTGTCTTATTTCATGGGGTAACTTTAGGATCAAATTCTACCAACGCGAAAGGCAACCGTCACCCGATTTTAGGTAATCGGATTACAATTTACGCGAACGCGACCTTGGTGGGTCCTGTTAAAATCGGGGACGATTCTATCATTGGTGCGAGCACCATTGTAAAACAAGACTTACCTGAACATAGTGTTGTTGTGGGGAATCCTATGCGATTCATCTCAATCGATGGTAAACGTGTCTATGATTCTACCTGTGAATGTGAAATCATGAAACAAGAATTGGCACAACTCAAAGAACGACTAGAAGAACTACAAAAACAAATTGAAACCAAATAGATTGATCATTTTGGCACCTGAGCGTTAAAATCGCGCTCAGGTGCCTTTATTTATAATGTTTACTATATCTTTTGAAATGGGTTCATCAAAAAAATATAATAGCCTTGTAACAAAAGGGTGGGTTTCTCTTGAAGAAAAGACTTTATTTAATCATTCTATTTACGCTGCTCTTGATATTATCCATATCGATTGGCGTCTCTAATATCAATTTCATCGATGTATTGAAACTAGATCAAGATACTTGGTTTCTTTTACTGACCTCAAGAGTCCCTCGAACCATCGCGATTATACTGACTGCGGTTGGATTATCGATTTCAGGGTTAATCTTACAAACCATCAGTAAAAACAAATTCATTTCACCTTCGATTGTTGGGGTTACTGACAGTGCTCAACTGGGGATACTACTGGCTTATTTATTATTTGGAACACTCAGTTTAACCTTTAAATTGGTATTTGCTTTTGGGTTTGCAGTATTAGGCTCATTTGTATTCATTACCATTCTCAATAAAATTAAATTCAAAAATGATATATATGTGCCTTTGATTGGGATGATGTTTGGTAGTATCATCGCTGCGATTGTATCGTTCTTAGCCTTTCAATTCAATGCGACACAGTTTGTCGATACGATTGGGGTAGGTAGCTTTACAACCAAGATTGCAGGTAATTATGAACTCTTATATGTGATTATTCCACCACTCATTCTCGCATTTATCTATATGGTACAGTTTAATATCATCGGGATTGGTGAAGACTTCGCGAAGAATTTAGGGGTCAATTATAAAAGAACGATGATGTTGGGATTAGTCATCATTTCGATGGTTTCAGCGGCGATATTTGTCGTTGTTGGTTCCATCCCTTTTATTGGGTTGGTTGTTCCAAATTTGGTTTCCATATACTATGGGGATAATGTCAAAAAGAACGCGATTGACATCGCGTTGTTTGGTTCAGTATTCGTTTTAATCGGTGATATTCTTTCTAGAGTCATCATCTACCCATATGAAATCCCTGTGTCCTTGACCATGGGAGTCTTAGGCTCAATCATTTTCTTATATCTCATTTATAGGAGGGTGTATTATGCCAAATAAATTCTTTAAACCCGTGATGATTGTAGGGTTGTTTGCTCTAGTTGCAGTGATACTTTATCTCACGTACTGGCTCATTGGTATCGATGTGATTACCATCGGGCAACTACAAAGAGGTCTATCTCGAAGGGGTGCTCGGGTGGTCGCGATGATTGTTGTGGCGATAACCATGGGTATCACTGGATTGTTTTTCCAAACGTTAACACAAAATCGAATTCTTACCCCGAGTGTCATTGGGTTTGATTCGACGTTTGTTTTATCTCAAACACTCATCGTGTTTATATTTGGAAGTAGCACAGTACTCATCAGCAACCCGTACTATAATTTTATTTTATCGACATGGATGATGGTTTTTTCATCCCTTCTCTTATATGGATTCGTCTTAAAGAAAGGGAAGAACAACCTCGCTTTACTCCTCTTGGTTGGGTTGGTATTTCGAACCCTCATGGGTAGCCTCACGTCATTTATCTCAAGAATCATCGATCCGGACGATTTTCTTGTGGTAACTTCGCGTACCATGGCTTCCTTAACCAATATGAACACTGAGATTCTGTGGTATTTAGCACTGCCGATCCTGGCTATAGTCATTGTTTTAATGGCCAGAGATACAAGGTCGTTTGATGTCATGAATTTAGGTGAAGACCAAGCCAAAAGTTTAGGTGTATCCTATCACAAACTGATGAACCGACATCTGGTTTATATTGCGATACTCATCTCAGTATCGACAGCCTTGGTTGGTCCACTCATGTTTTTAGGGTTGATTACTGTCAACCTCGCAAGAGAGATTCTAAAAACCGATTATCATAAACCACTCTTATGGATGAGTAGTTTGCTAGGGATTGTATTCTTGGTATTGGGTCAGTTTACACTCACCACACTCAATTTGAATACCTCATTATCGACGCTCATCAATTTGGTCGGTGGATTATACATGATTACGGTTTTAGTTAAAGGAGAAAAAAAGGCATGATTGAAATCCAAAATGTCACCAAAAAATATGGTAGTTTAGTCGTTTTAGACGACATCAATTTAACCATCAAAGAAGGTGCGGTTACGGCTCTCATTGGACCCAATGGGGCAGGAAAATCGACGCTTTTGGGTGTGATTTCAAAACTCATCGAAGCGGATTCGGGTACTGTGTTGTTGGATGGGGAATCCATTTCAAAAATAAAGCCCAATGGTTTTGCTAAGGCGATAGCGATCCTCAAACAGACGAATCAAATCAATGTCAATTTAACGGTCAAGGAACTGGTTAGTTTCGGTCGATGGCCTCACTCGAAAGGTAACCTTACCAAAGAGGATGACGTTAAAATCGAAGAAGCTTTACGGTTCTTAAGACTCAAAGAAGTCGAACATAAAAATATTAACCATCTCTCAGGGGGACAAAAGCAGCGTGCATACATCGCGATGATTGTTGCACAAGACACGAAATATGTCTTACTCGATGAACCTCTCAATAACCTCGATATGCGTTATTCTGTGGATATGATGCTCATTCTCCAGGATTTGGTTAAAAAACTCAATAAAACCGTCATGATTGTATTACATGACATCAATTTCGCAGCCACCTTCTCCGATCACATCATCGCTATGAAGGATGGCAAGATTATCAAAGAAGGCACTCCCGATCAAATCATGGAAAAAGACGTATTGGATTATGTCTTTGATCATGAGTTTTGTATCGCAGGTGTCAATGGAAAAAAATACTGTATTTATTATCAAGAAAGTGTAGAGGAAAAGATATGAAAAAGATTTTATTTTTAATTATGGTTATGACAATAAGTTTTGTTTTAGCAGCGTGTACCATCGTGGATGACAACAAAACATACCCAGAAACTGTCACGATTACACAAACTGTCACTCATGCAACCTCAAGAACCGATACGAATCTTACAACAGAAACTGTGGATGAAGTCATTCCGACAAACCCAAAGAATGTTGCGATATTCGATTTTGGGGTGCTAGATATATTAGATTATATTGGTATTGAAAACCTAGGCATTGAAAAATTAGCGATTGTGAAAAGCAATGTCCCCAGTTATTTAAGCAATTTCAATGTCGATAGCGTCATCAACGCAGGAACGCTATTCGAACCAAATTTCGATAACCTAGATTTATTTAGCCCAGATTTAGTCATCATCTCCAGTCGTAGTGCTTGGACATATGACAAATTAAAAGCAGAATTGGGTGGGGTAGCTGTATTGAATGTTTCAGTCAATAATACCAAGTATTTAGAGAGTGTTGTAAAAAACATGAACAACCTCAAACTCATCTTTGGTGGTAATGAAACATTTAGTACCATGATCGATACCTTACAAACCAAAACCGATGAAGTTAAATTGCTTGCTCAAGCCAGCAATTTAAAATCCTTGATCGTCATGACCAATGGTGATGATATTTCAGGGTATGGGGTAGGGTCGAGATTTGGTTTTATTCATAACGAACTGGGATTCATTCCAGCAGATGTGACGTTTGGTAATGGTGACGCCAATACCCACGGAGATATCATTTCATTTGAATATGTTCAAACGCTAAACCCAGATGTCATGTTTGTGGTTGACCGTGCCGCAGCCATTGGCGGAGAAGCTTCCATTGGGGTTTTAGACAACGCCTTGGTAAATTCAACGAATGCAGCGAAAAATAACCGTATTATTTTACTAGATTCCATCGCGTGGTACATCGTAACCGGAGGTTATCGATCGACCCTCACGATGATTAACGATACCAAAGCGATCTTTAGTTAACTCCTGTTGACATCCAAGTGAAATATTGATACAATAAAGTGTATTTTAGGAGGTACTCACATGAATTTTGCTGATTACATCGCTATGGCATTAGGTTTATTCTTAATCGTAGCAGTTGCTTTACAATCTTCACAAGACGATGTCGCAAGTGCATTTTCTGGTGAAAAATCAGAGTTATTTAAAAATTCAAAGGCGAGAGGTTTAGAACTCTTCTTAGTAAGATTCACAGCTGTCGTGTCCTTTTTATTTGTGGCAATGGTTATTACATCCATTCTTACCCACTAAAAATAACTACAACTCAAAAACAAAATCAAAATCCCTTATTCAATTAAGGGATTTTTTGTCGTTAGAAAAGATAGATTGCACCAAAAATACTAATTAAGGTGTAAAAATAGCACTATATATATAATCAAAAGTGCAATAACGTGATATAATTTGCATAAAGGTGATAAACATGACTTTAAAAGAGTACAGATTCAAATTAGGGTTGAAACAATATGAAGTATCTAAAATGGTTGAAATACCATTAAGAACCTATAAAGAATATGAGAATAATCCTAATAAAGTAAATTCAATCAAATATAAGTATATATTAAGCAAACTGCTTGATTATGGATTAGTGGATGAAACACATGGCATATTAACCCTAGATCAAATTAAAAAAACCATTCACGAAGCAGTCCAAGGCTATGATATTGAGTTTTGTTACTTATTTGGGTCATATGCTAGAAATGAAGCTACACCTTCTAGTGATGTAGATTTAGTCGTATCGGGTTCTATTAAGGGACTTAATTTTTATGGCTTAGTTGAAACCATAAGACAACACTTATCCAAAAAAGTGGATGTTCTTTTTTGGACAGATTTACAAACCAATCCAGAATTAATATACGCGGTTTTAAAGGATGGTATAAAAATTGTTGGGAATTTCAAAGAATGATCAGTATTATGTAGAAAAGATTCTTAAGGATAATAAATTCTTGCTGACACACACACAAGGCATGACCAAGGAAGCACTTGAAAAGAATGAGGTTCTTGTCGATTCAGTCTTATTTAGGTTTATTCAAATTTCTGAAAATATCAAACGACTCACTGACGAATTCAAAAACAAACATACTGAAATTCCATGGATTAGTGTCATTGGATTACGAAATAGGATTGTCCATGATTATGGTGAAATAAAGTTGGAAATAATACATCATACCCTACACAATGATTTGGTTAATCTGAATGAAATATTCAAAAATAGCCTTTATTGAGGATATTATGTTATCAATATAGGACTGCATTCATTGACTAAAAATCATTTAGTTGATACAATAAACCTAGATATCACCATCAAAGGGGGATGGACTTATGGACCGCGCCAAATTCATGAAAAAGTATTTTCGTAAAAAGATCAAAGGTGCACAAGATTTCGATGCTTATGCAAGAGCCGATTATGAACAAGCACTGGTTCGCGCAAGGGGTTTATTAGGCCTAGTCGAAGCCGACACCAATGATTTGAGCCCGTTGGTTGTATCCTTACCTGAAGCCTTCTTTAAGGGGTCTAGTGTACTCTTTAAAATGTCAAAAAAGAATGACCATATTCGCTTCAATCAAGCCAGAGTAACGGTATTGCTTTTTAGTGAACATCAATTATATTACTATACCGCTTTAATCGATCATGAACGAGGGGCTTTTTCAGATGATTACACCGTTGAAATCCCATATAGTTCGATTGTTTCGATCGAAACGAATTCGATTCGCTTTTATGAACGTGGAACCAATCACCATTACATTGACCTTCAACTTTACTTAGTGAACGACCACGCCATTACAGTCCGATTAAAGGATGTCGTTGTTGAAAGAAAAGAACTACAAGATGGTGTTTCTATCCCTGAAGATACCCAAACCGTACTCATTAACATCATGAAATTCTTACGTTTCAAACGTGGATTATAGCTCACAAATTGTGGGCTTTTTCTTTTAAAATATCGGATTGGAATAATGTTTGACAATCGATATAAAACCATGTATAATTAATCAAGCTGGTGATTGTATGATTTTAACACTTGAAAAGCTAAAAACTGAATATGCCAACAAGGGCATTGAACTCACATTGGATTTCAAAAATCGCTTGGTAGAACAAACCCTCATGTATGACATAGATGTGGTCCGTGTAACGGGGCAGGTCCAGTTTTTACAGAGCCGTTTTGTCCATTTTGATTTGCATATTGAAACGACATTGACGCTACCTTGTGCAATTACATTAAAACCAGTACAATTTCCACTCAGCTTTAAAATTGAAGAAGATGTTTCAGAGACCAGTGAAACTGAATATCAAATCGTTACGGACAAAATCGATTTAGGCAACATCGTATGGGGAGCCATCATTCCAATGATCCCAATGCAAGTCTACGCCGAAGATGCTCCAAGAGATTTATATGAAGAAGAACCCAAAGTCAATGAAGTATTCGCTCAATTAAAGGACCATTTTGACCAAAAATAGGAGGTGTGAAGATGGCAATTCCTTTTCGCCGCACGTCTAAGACTGCAAAAAGAAAACGTCGTACACACTACAAACTAAGCAAACCTACTTTAGTGGTAGACCCACAAACTGGTGACTTAGTATTACCTCACAGAGTATCCCCAATCACTGGTGAATACAGAGGCAATAAAGTAGTTAACGTCAAAGAATCTGAATAATCAGATTTAAAGAAGGATGCCGATGGGCATCTTTTTCTTTACACAAACGTTACACGCTTATCTAAATGACTTTACAAAGTAAGCGATAAGTTATAAGATATTCATGAATTTAAAAAAATAGAGGTTTTTAACATGAAGCGTATTAAAGACAAAGGATATATCCTTTTAACCATACTCACATTCGTCGTCTTGACAATGTTAAATCGAGTGATGGTGACAACACAATTTTTCAATCCTGGGATGAACTTATACTATGAAACGATGGGTATAAGAATCAATGCTTGGGTCGGTGATTTGGGTCTACTGTTTTTATTGGTAGGGCTGTTTTTACTCATATTCAAAAACAAAAAAACATTTACATTATCGGTATTGGTTCTCGGTATCTTATTATCGGTATTGGTTTTCTCCCTTAAAATATACCAATTTTATTATGGAACTGCGTTTTCGTTCTTTAATGCAAGAACATTCTCCAATAGTGCCCCAGTACTAGGTCAACAATTAACCATCCACTTGTGGCGAAATCTATTCAGAATGGGACAATACATCGCTTTAATTCCAGCATTCATATTTATATATCTCACAGTTGTCTTATTTATGCATAAACCATTTAAAGATAACCCCAACTGGTCATATTCTGCGAAGCGCAGAAAGATCGCATTGAGTGCGTTGATGGCTGGATTACTGATGACCACATTCTCACAATTGGTCTATTATAACCACATTAAAAATACCTTTTATGCAGAACACCGTAACGCATTAAAAGGCGTTCAAACCATGGGAATCTATAATTATTATTTGGTCGACTTAATCAGCTACACTGTCATTCCTCAAGGCAATTTAGTGTTGGATAGCAAACCCGATTTAAAAGCGGATATCGATACATTCATTGAAAATTCGAAATTGGATTGTCCTTTGAATTATGAAAATACCCCAAGTTGTGACAACAGTGAACTAACTGGGATTTTTGAAGGTAAAAAATTAGTGATTTTCCAACTAGAAGCTTTAAATGACTATATGATAAACCTATCGGTTGAAATCGATGGCGTAGATTATGAAATCATGCCATTTATGAATCAAATCGCGAATTCAAGTGAAACCTTGTATTATGATAATTTTTATTCCAATTTTGGTGTAGGAAAAACCAGTGACGCTGAATTTGCCGGATTGACAGGGTTATACCCAACCGGACAAATTGTGACCTACTTTGATTATTTAACCAACGGTTTTGAAACCATCCCTACGCTTTTTAGAGATAAAGGCTATACCACCTATGGCGTAAACGGATCAAATGAATCCTTTTACAAACGTTTTGTTAACTATGAGCTTCTTGGGTTTGATGAATTTGTACCAGCAGAAAGATTATTGGCAGAAAACTACTGGGATCCTGAAACCCAAACCATCAATGGGTGGGTTGACGATACCATCATATTTGATTATGTAACAGACCTTTTACAAAAAGACGAAGACCAATTCATATTTGCGTTATCCACTGTCACCCATACACCTTACTTCGATGTGGATGGCATCACAGGCATCAATGTGTGGGAAGAAGTCATTCTACAAGATTTAGGCAATTACTTTGACTTTAATCGCCGTTTTGACATGGTTTTCGAGGCATTTTTCAATAATCTAGAATCCATGGGTCTATTAGAAGATACGATATTCATGATGTATGGTGATCACCACGGGAATATGACGATGTCCGATTTAGATCAAATATTTCCAGAACTAACCCACGGGGATTATCAAGCTTTACAACACAATGTACCATTCATGATTTACGCTCCAGGGATGGATTTAAGCCAATACAATTTAAATACATCGATGGTCCGTGGTCAAGCCGACATTAAACGTACTGTCAGTAACTTATTCAATCTCGATGAAGTGTATCATTTTGGTGTTGAAATCACGTCCAATAACCGTTCATTTAGTTATAATCCGATGACGCTAGATTTATTCACTGACGATTATCACATGATTGTCCCGATGCTCTATGTATCGAACGAATCATATGCATCGGATGCTCAAAGCATCGCGGATTGGTTCTTAAAATATAAACTCATTAACGATGCGATTTTGAAATATCGTTATTTTGAGAAACCCATCCTATGAAACATTACAGTGTATTACTAAAAGAATCGATTGAAGCGTTAAACCTCAAAGAAAATGGCATTTACGTGGACGCGACCCTAGGTGGTGGCGGACACAGTGAAGCCATTTTATTGGCGTTAAGAGGCGGTCATGTCTATGGATTTGACCAAGACCAATATGCGCTAAACACCGCGAAAAACCGTTTAAAATTCTTCAAAAACTTCACAGCGATAGATTCTAATTTCGAGTTTATTGTTGAAAAACTCTCTGAACTGGGTGTCGATAAAATCGATGGTGTTGTCATGGATTTAGGGATGTCATCCTTTCAAATCGATGATGCGAGTCGTGGCTTTTCTTATATGAGAGATGCACAATTGGATATGAGAATGAATCAAAACCAAACCAAGACCGCCTATGACATTGTGAATCACGCTACATATGAGGAATTGGTGTATATTTTTGAGGTGTATGGTGAAGAAGACTTCGCCAAACCGATTGCGAAAAAAATCATCGAATTGAGACCCCTAAAAACAACATTTGATTTGGTGAAAATTACCGATATGTATAAATACATGTCGAAATCTCACTCCGCTAAACAAGTCTTTCAAGCTTTGAGGATTGCTGTCAATGATGAACTTGGGGTTTTAGAACGCACTTTACCTAAATTACTAACCATATTAAAACCTGAAGGTGTGCTGTCAATCATCACATTCCATTCGCTAGAAGATCGCATTGTAAAACACTTTTTTAAGACCTACAGTGAAGTCCATATACCCAAAGGGATACCGATGATCAACTTACCTACCCCACCCCTTCGTTTAGCAAATAGAAAACCGATATTACCTTCTGAAGCCGAGTTGTCTGAGAACAGTCGGTCTAACAGTGCGAAACTCCGTGTCGCGATTAAAAATGAGGTTAAAAGATGAAGCTCATCACTTATGGCAAACATGCTTTCAATGAAATCATTTTAGACATCGATCAGGCACAAAAACATATTTTTATTCAAATGTTCATATGGCGAGATGATTCCATTGGCAACCGCCTTTTAAACCATCTTTATCAAGCGTTAGAACGGGGTGTTTTAGTCACCATTCAAAAAGATGCTTATGGATCGATATTTGAAAAAGCAGAAGAAAACAAACAAAGCCTATTCCATAAAGAAAAACAAAAAGGGATTCATTTTTTAACAAAAATCATCGACTGGGGTTATGCGGATTCCAGAAAACCACGGGGATATACACAACAACACAATCCACAGTTGTCTTCATTCTTAAACCACCCCAATCTAACCATCTCAACCACCATTTTAAAAGACCATACCAAGTTTTATGTCATCGATGATACGATTCTTTACATCGGTGGTGTCAATATCGAAGACAAAGAAAATGGAAAAGATATTCAAGGTAGAACCTACCTAGATTACATGGTAAGAATCGATTCAAAAATCGAAGTTGACTATTTCTTATCCAGATTTAACCAACAAGTACCCTATGACTCAGCACGTAAAATCGACTATATTATGAACCGCAAGCTAGATTATAAGGTTGACCATGATTTAACGCTTCTATTACAAAATGTTCAAAAACGGATCATCCTGCATATGGCTTATTTTGGTGCAAAAAACGCGATGAACGCCATTCAAACGGCGTTAAGCCGCGGGATTGAAGTGGTCATCGTGACCTCAAAGGTATCGAACTTACAAACCGAATATAACCTCTATTGGATGAATAAACTTCAGAATCAAGGCGCTAAAGTGTATTTATATGAAGGTTTGGTTCACGCGAAAGCACTCTTGGTCGATGATACTTTGATTGTCGGGTCTACCAATTTAAACAACGCAGCGTATTACAAGCTTGGTGAATGCTCACTGGTGGTTAAAAATGATTTTTCTATCATTCAAAGTTTTCTTCAATCCCACGCAGAAATCATTCAAAATTCAACTGTCGTAAGACCCATTAAATATCGTAAAATTCAAGCCTTATTTGAACGATTATTGAGCTAAAAGCGTGACAATTTCACGCTTTTATTTTTGTTATGGTATACTAAAAGTATAAAAGAGGTGTTAGTTTGGCAGAACAACGACTCACCAAAGGCCCTTTATTAGATGAACGTGGGAACCTCATCGAAGCGGGTTATCACGAAGATTTGATCCGTGCTTATGACCGTAAAGACATTACCGTCAAAGGCATGCGGATCAAAGAATGGGATTACTATTATATTGGTAATCAAAAACATGGGATTGCTTTTACGGTGGCAGATAATTCTTATATGTGGTTGGTTTCGATTACCACGTTTGACTTTGATTCGAAAAAAGAACACACCAAATCCTTGATGGGTTTTTTCCCTGTGAAGCGATTAAATATGCCGAGTTCATCGCGTTTAGGTCACGTGGTTTTTCAAAAGAAGGGGTTTTCATTTGAATTCTTAATTGAAAATGACAAACGCCATTTGAAAGTCCACATGGATCGATTTAAAGACAATCAAACATTGAATGCGGATATTATTTTAACTGAAAAAGAAAACACATCGATGGTCATCGCGACCCCATTTGAAATCAAAAGGTACTTTTATTACAACCACAAAATCAATCTCATGACGACAGAAGGCAGCTATACCATAGGACAAGACACCTATCCGTTAATCGATGCCTTTGGTACACTCGATTGGGGTAGAGGGGTATGGACATATAAAAATACGTGGTATTGGTCAAGTGCCTCTGGTATCAGTGGTAGTAAGCGCGTTGGATTCAATTTAGGCTATGGGTTTGGAGACACTTCCAAAGCCAGTGAAAATATGTTTTATTATGATGGTGCTTGTTATAAATTTGAACAGGTTGTCTTCAATATTCCAAAGAAGAATGATCAATTCGATTATTTAAGCCCGTGGACATTCACCTCTGAACAAGGGGACATTGAATTGTGGTTTCAGCCGATACTCGATCGCCATAGTGCGTCCAATGTTGTGGTTATTAAATCAATTCAACATCAAGTATTTGGTAAATTCAGCGGCTATTTTATACTACCAGATAAGCGTAAAATTGAAATACATGACGTCATGGGATTTGCTGAACGTGTTGTGAATCATTGGTAACTAAAAGTCGTGGAAACACGATTTTTTCTTTATCTAATAAAAAAACCACATGGCTAGATGTGGTTTATTGGATTAGTATTGTTTTTTCTTTCTCGCACCGATGGTAATACGGACATAATCGATTTGTAACTCTTTAAGTTCAGGAATTTGACGGATGAACTCGAAGACATCGGTATTGTTGATTTCGGTGATTTTATTCGTATCTTTAACGACCACGTGGATATGGCTATCGGCGTTATGCATCGGGTTATCAATAGCGAGGTCATAGTACTTCGTATCGTTAATGAATAGTTCAACCACGATCCGTTGCTCGATTAAAAAATCGAGGTTGTTGTAGATTGTAGATATATTCGTAAACCCTTTTTTCGCGAGCGCTGTTTGAATTTCCTTAAAGGTTAAATGGTTATTTTCAAGGACATCGATCATCGCTTTACGGCTGTTGGTGATACGAAGATTTTTTTTGCGTAACTTATTGAAATAGGTTTCTCGAGAATCCATTTAATTACCTCCTACGTAGTCACTATGCGTATTGTAGTATGCAGTAATTATCTTTTGAAGTTCTTCGGTGTTATAAGATAATGTTTCGTATTTAGTCTCTAAATGCTTCAATTGATAGGGAGACAAAATGTGCAGTTCTACGCATGGTTTACGCTTTAAGTACTTATAAAGCCCGGTTGGCTTCTTAAATATAAATACCATAGGTATTATATCAACATTCGCGTTAAATGCGAAACGAAATGCTCCTTTTTTAAATGGACGGATGTGGTCACAGTACGGTCTTAGGGCCGCCTCTGGGAATACTGCGATCATATTATTGTTTTGAAGTTGTTCATTTAGAAGTGTTTGATAACGTAAAATACCCACTTTAGTGTCTGGTATCGGTGCCCCACCAACGATATGGAAGAGTTTACCAACGATGGGTAATCCCAAGTTTGTTTTTAACATGGTGTAGTAGATTCGTTTGGGAAAGAATGATGCTCCTAATAGGAAAGAGTCAAATTGATGGACATGGTTCGATACGATCACTGCGCCTTTATGACGATACGCTTTAAAGATGTGCTTGTTTCGAACTCTAAACCTTAAGAAGAGGAAACCGTAAATATAGACAAAAACAATCTTGGCTACAAATACCAAGATTTTTGACAATATGCGTGTATGCCATTTTTGGCCAAAGTAATCGAAATTATCGTCTAGCTCGACTGGTTTCGCATCGATCGTTTTAAACGTATGTTCGCTTTCATCTTTGGGTTTCAAGTCGTCGTTCGGTTCCATGATTACCCCTTAAATATTGTGCACTTCTTATTTATTATATCATAGGTTTTCGCATTCATGTGTGACTATAAATAGTCATATTCTATGATATAATGAATTGGGTGAGGCTATGATATTAGTATATGGTGGGGCGTTTAATCCGCCAACCAAAGCACACAAAACCATTTTTGAAACGCTACTAAGTCGATATCAGCCATCGCTTTTTGTCTTTATCCCTGTCGGGTCTAGTTATCCCAAATCAAATCTTGTCGATTTTGAACATCGAAAAGCGATGTTAGAACTCATGACGCAACACAGCAATTCGGTTTTGATTTCCGATATCGAACAACAATCGGCATTCAAAGGTACAGTCAAAGCGTTGGATTATTTCAAACAAACATACCAGGAACCTGTCAAATTCGTTCTAGGTTTAGATAACCTCTTAGACTTACCCAATTGGATTGAATATGGTAGGCTACTATCGGAAAATGAATTCATTGCGATCGATCGGAATGGTTCGGCTTTAGAAGCCATTCGTACCCATTATCCAAACCACAAAAACCATTTTGATGTGATTGAACTTGACATTAAATCGTCATCCACAGCCTTTCGAAATGATCCCATAAAAAACCAAGATATGATCGATGATGCCATCCTCGCTTATATTTTCAAGCATCACCTATACGGAGTGTGATTCCTATGTACCATGAAGGTTTTCTAAAATTAGCGTTGATTACCCCCAGCTTAGAAGTGGGTAATCCAGTATATAATGTCGATGAAATAGTAAAGACAATCAACACACTCTCTGTGGGAATTGCTTTATTACCAGAGTTGTCGATCACAGGGTATGCCTGTGGGGATTTATTTTATCAAGATAGTCTCATTATGACCGCTAAAAAACAATTAAACAGATTACTTGAAACCTCGACTTACCGAGGTGTTTTGGTCGTCGGCTTACCTTTAGATATCGAAGGCGTTCTCTATAACACCGCGATTGTCATTCAAAAAGATAAGATTTTAGGCATCGTCCCTAAAAAGTATTTACCGAATACCTATGAATACTATGAAAAACGTTGGTTCAATTCAGGACTAGACATTCAAATCAAAGAAGTCGAACTACTCAATCAAGTGGTTCCGTTTGGTGATTTGATTTTTGAAGATAACGATAAAAACATCCGTTTTGGTGTTGAAATATGTCAAGACATGTGGACCAATTTTTCCCCAGGTAACGCCCTCGCACTCAACGGGGCGAATATGATTTTGAACTTATCCGCTTCCAATGAATATTTAGATAAAGAAGCATCGAGACGGATGGTTGTCGTTGAAAACTCCAGACGTAACGCTGGCGCTTATGTGTATGTGTCCTCCGGGATGATGGAATCGTCTTCCGATACGGTATTTTCTGGACACAATATGGTGGCCATCAATGGGCAATTACGAGATGAAAAATTCTTTAATACACCAAAGACACAAGTTTTGTTGACTGAGGTTGATTTTGGTGAAATTCATTTTACCAGACGTCATGACACCAATTTAAAAGATGCACTACATCGTGTAAAGATGGATATCACAAGAGTCCCAGTTGAATTTAGTGATGATGTAGAGTTTACATTTTCAAAACCGTTGTATGATTTACCATTCGTACCGAAACCAAAACAGGCTAAAAAAGCCTTTGAGGATATTAAACGCATTCAAGTTCAAGCGCTTGCGAAACGCTTATTACATGTCAATATGCCAACTCTAGTCATCGGTGTTTCTGGTGGATTAGATTCGACGTTAGCCTTATTGATTGCCCATGAAACCTATCAATTTTTAGGCTGGGATTCCAAAGGTATCTTAGGTGTGACCATGCCTGGCTTGGGCACTTCTGATCGCACCAAAAATAACGCGGTATTGTTGATGGAAAAGCTTGGTATTACCCACCAAGAAATTTCGATTGTTGAAGAAACGCATAAACACTTCGAAATGATTAAACAAGATAAAGATCAAACTGACATCACCTATGAAAATACCCAAGCGAGAATTCGTACCATGACCCTCATGAACTTAGCGAATAAGCACCATGGGATTGTCTTAGGTACGGGTGATTTATCCGAAATCGCATTAGGGTTCATGACCTATAGTGGCGATCAAATGAGTATGTATGGCATCAATTCAGGGATTCCTAAAACGTTGGTTCGTTTTATGGTTGAAATGTATTCAACGGTCCATGTGGATTTAAAAGACCTCTTGATGGACATCGTTTTAACACCGGTATCCCCAGAACTCATCAAAGATCAAAAAACAGAAGACATCCTTGGTAAATACAAAATCAACGATTTCTTATTACACCGTCTATTGCGTTGTGGCGATGAACCAGCCAAAATGGCTTTCTTATTAAAACAAGTGTTTAACTTAGAAACCGAAGAAGCGGTTACCCGAGTAACCTATTTCTTAAATCGCTTTTATAGCCAACAATTCAAACGTCAAGTTTTACCAGACGGTCCAAAAATTCTAGACATTTCGCTCTCACCACGAGGGGATTTCAGAATGCCTAGCGATATCAAAGTGGTGATTAAATGAAAGTCATACTAGGTTTATCTGGCGGCGTCGACAGCAGTGTCGCTGCCATTAAACTTTTAGAACAAGGGTATGAAGTTGAAGCCGTATTCATGCGTAACTGGGATTCAGCAGCCAATCAGGATGTGTATGGAAACCCAACCGTCAACGATGACATGTGTGCCCAAGAAGTCGATTACCAAGACGCCCTAAAAGTAGCCAATCAAATTGGCATCAAACTTCATAAAGTCGATTTTACACAAGAATATTGGAATCAAGTATTTCAGTATTTTTTAAGCGAATACAACCGTGGGAGAACCCCCAATCCAGATATTTTATGCAACACAGAAATCAAGTTTAAAGCCTTTCTCGATTACGCGAAAAGTTTAAATGCCGATTACATCGCCATGGGTCATTACGCGAAAACAGAGATGGTTAACGGAAAAATGCTTCTAAAACGCGCACACGATGACAATAAAGACCAAACCTATTTTCTTTCACAACTGACAGAGACTCAAATCGAAAAAGCCTTATTTCCTTTAGGAGATATCGATAAACCAGAGGTCAGAGCGATTGCGAAAGCACACCAACTCGCTACAGCGGTGAAAAAGGATTCGACCGGGATTTGTTTCATTGGGGAAAGACAATTCAACCAGTTTTTAAGTAACTATCTCTATAAAAAACCAGGCAGAATGACCAAGCTCGATGGGACATTCATCAAAGCCCATGAGGGTTTGATGAATTATACCATTGGACAACGTAAAGGGTTGGGCATTGGTGGGTTAAAGGATTATGATTTAGAACCGTGGTTTGTTGTGGGTAAAGAGGTTACTGAAAACATTTTATTCGTCGAACAAGGGTTCCATCACCCGTATTTATATTCCAATCGCTGTATTGTCAAAGACGTCGTTTGGCGTTATGATTCGGCCTTAGAGAATCGGACATTTACTGCGAAATTTAGATACCGTCAAAAAGATACCGACGTGTTTTTAAAATGGTTGGATCATACCACCCTTGAAGTCACGTATCCTAGCACCGTTAGAGCCGTTACCCCAGGACAAGCATGCGCCATTTATGAAGGTGATGTTTGTGTTGCAGGTGGGTTCATTGACACAGTATATATGAACGAAGAAAGAAGACATTATTGATGCGAAAAGCGTGGCTATTGTTGGCCTTTTCACTGTTGGTTGGTTTGGGGATGAACTTAGCTCACCCTGTCACACCAGCCCATTTAGAAACCATCCAAATCCCTAAAGCCCTGTTTGGCGTTTTATTCGCCAGCATGAATTTAGGTCAATTTTTATTCGCCCCATTTTGGGGAAACCTAGGTGACCAAAAGAATCGAACCATGGTCGCTTTTATTGGTTTGGTTGGATACGCTATTTCTCAGTTTTTCTTTGGTTATGTTACCAATGTCTATTTAGTCATTTTAGTCCGCTTTACCGCAGGGATATTCGCGAGTGCGATATTATCCAATGGGCTAGCACACATTTCTGTGAATAAAAATTTCGGTACCCATAAAGCTAAATTGATTTCCCTGTTTGTGGCTTTTAATGTCATCGGATCGACCCTAGGTTATTACATCGGTGGGTTCATCGGTGACCACTTTGTCGGTCAAGAATACATTTTAATGTATACCCAAGCCGTATTTAATGGGGGACTTGCGATATTAACACTACTCTTCCTTAAAATGGACGAAGAAGTCAAGGTTGTCAAAAAACGTCAAAGTGCGTTTGCTCAACTCTCACAAATTCAAAAACTCTCCAAAGAGTTATTCTTATTGATCATCATCATCGCGTTGGTTTCGATTGCCCAAACCAATTTCTCGAAATATTTGGATTTATACATGACCGATTTGAGGTATTCACCTTCTCAAATTGGGTCATTGGTGTTTACCACAGGAATCATCACGCTCATCATGAGTTTCTTGGTAGTACCTAAATTAAACAAACACTTTAAAGAGACCAAAACCATCTTGGTGGTGGTCATCATCCAAGCCATTTTTACAGCCTTTACTTTCAGTTTAAATCAAGGACAGTTCTTGTTATGGGGTTACACCTTTTTCATGATTTATATCGCAGGGAAAGCCGTATATGAACCCACGATTGCGTATCATTTATCCAAATATACCGATGTCTCTCCTGGTGTGTTGATGGGGTCACGACAAAGTGCCATTTCATTAGGAGCGATCATTGGCCCCTTGGTTGCGGGACTTATATACGATGACATTGGAGTTTATTTATTTCTCGTACTCTCTGGGATTTTAGCGTTTAGTGCACTTCTTTTATTCTTTTATTTAAAGCGGGTGAAAGTATGAGAACTTTAATCGGTAATGTCACCCATTATTTATTTAGAAATCAAGAGAATGGCTATTCGATTGCGAAAGTGATGTTAGAGGATGAAACAGAAGTCATCATGACCGGGTATTTTCCCGAGTTATCCAAAGATGTTACCTACACATTTGACTGTGAAGAAACCACCCACCCAAAATATGGGATTCAATATAAAGTCATTCAATTTGATAAAGCCAATGTTCAAAATAAAGAAGGTTTAATCGCCTATTTATCATCGGATTTATTCACAGGGATTGGACCTGTCAAAGCTAGGAAAATGGTTGAACTTTTTGGGGATCAAACCATTAAGAAAATTTTAGATGATAAACTGATTCTCATGCAAGTGGGCTTAAACCGACTTCAAATAGAACGATTTTACCAACAACTGTATGATAACCAAGTCATTGAATCGACACTCGTTCAGTTGTATGGCTATGGGTTATCTTCCAGAATGGCGATGAAATTATTCAATAAATATAAAGACGAAACACTGTCGGTTTTACAAAAAAACCCCTACCGTTTGATTGAAGATATCGATGGCGTTGGGTTTCAAAAAGCCGATGCGATCGCAGCTTTATTTACCATTAAAAAAGACGACCCAAGACGCATTGAAGCGGCGATTTTATACGGGATCAAAACCTATTCATTCTCGAAGGGTGACACCTTCATTTTTGATACACAACTCGATTATATTTACCAAATGATGTTGTCAGACATCGGCCTGGAGAAGATAGAAAAGGGTTTAAATAGCCTCATCGATCAAGGCCAACTGTTGTGTGTGGATAACAAATATTTCTTAAAACAAATCTATGAAACAGAACTGTCTGTTTCCAATCATATCAAGCGATTGATGGTTCAAATTGAAGACCGCTCCAATGAAATCATTAACCTCATTGAACGGGCTCAGTTTGATTTGGGTATTGAATACACAGAAAAACAAAAAGACGCTATATTATCGGCGTTAACCTCATCCATATCGGTTATCACAGGTGGACCTGGTACAGGGAAAACCACGGTGATCTCAGGGATATTATACGTGTATTCCAAACTCCACCGGATCGATTTGACGATGGAATCGGCAAGTGAAGATATCTTGATGGTTGCTCCAACGGGGCGAGCTTCAAGGCGGATGCAAGCCGTGATGAACGTCAAAGCGATGACGATTCATCGGGCACTTGGTTATAACTATGATGGCATTTTTTATTACAATGAAAACATCCAATTGCCACAGGATTTAATCGTTGTGGACGAAGCGTCCATGATCGATATCTATTTGGCTGACAATCTCCTGAAATCCATTCCTGCACATACCCAGCTTATCATCGTGGGGGATGAAGACCAATTGCCTTCGGTTGGACCAGGCTATGTCTTAGGTGACATCATCGCCTCCAACCAAATTCCAGTCATCAGGCTCAAAGAAATACACCGTCAAGCGAAAAATTCAAACATCATATCGTTGGCCCAAGTGGTCAATGAACAACGGGTGGAAGATACCGATTTTGATTCTCAAGAAGACATCAAATTTATGAATTTAGAGTCTAGTAAAATCATAGACGCGATTAGATATACCGTCAAAGCCGCCCTCGATTTAGGCTATGACTTATACGATGATATTCAAGTCTTGATTCCGATGTATAAAGGACCTTTAGGCATCGATGCAGTGAATAAAGTCTTACAAGAATCTTTAATGGATTTTAAGAAAACCATCACGTATGGTGAAAAAGTCTTTACCATTGGAGATAAAGTTATTCAATTAGCGAATTCTCCTGAAAAAGGTATCATGAATGGGGATATTGGAATCATTAAAGATATATCAAAATCTAAAGACAATGAAGACATCATTTATATTTCCTTTGATGACCACGTGATTCCGTTTCAAAAAGGCGATTTAGAGGATTTGAATCACGCCTACGCCATTTCTATCCATAAATCACAAGGCAGTGAATATAAAGTCGTTATCATGCCCCTAGTGAGAGCTTACATGCGTTTATTGCGTAAGGAACTCCTGTATACAGGGATTACAAGAACCAAAACCCATCTATCCTTATTAGGAGACTTAAACCTCATTGAACAGGCATCTAAAGTATTAAATGAAAAACGTCAAACACGATTGGCTCATTATTTGAATGAAACCATCGAATCGGTGGCAGTAGAACTATCACCTTACGATTTTCTTGAATAATAATCCTTAAACCAAACACCCATTTAAACGGGTGTTTTATTTTTAAATAATTATATTCCGCATTTATTACTAAAATATTAATAGTTTGTGGTGCAAAGTATTTTTTTAAAAAAAGATATCGTTGTATAATTTCGAGTAATGGTGAACATATCAAAAGATATCACCGGACTGGAGAAATGAACATGATTAAAAAAGTGTTCGGTTTGTTTGTTGTATTGAGTTTTGTTTTGATTTTGGCTGCCTGTAGAGAACCATCAGCCATTCAAAAATCCTTTGAAGAACAGTCATTGGATTACTCGATTCACTTGAAAGCTTTAACCTATTCTGGGTATTTAAGTACAGTAGACAGTTACCATACTTATACCGCACAATTTGAAGGTGATAGCGAACCTAAAACGTATGGTGTGAACAGAAGAATTTTCGCTTATACCGATGTACAATACAAAAAACTATTTTTAGATCTCGGTATCAAAGAAAGGGATTTCTATTGCTTACCAAGTTTTGATACCTTCATGAAAAATACCATTATGGATTCAGAACATCTTCGTAAATCCTTTATTTTGTATTTAAACATTACAGATTTTCGTGCGCAATTTGTGGACGTTCCAACACTACATGGTGATCGTTTCACTGTAGGAAGATATACTGAATTGGGAAATGGAAAATTTGGTGGCGGTTCCATTCATACCAACCTTGATTTTGCTGATTTTTCAAATGAAGAGGGCATATTTACTCACGAGATGTACTATGAACATTTTAACGAAAAGTATACCTTCGAACAAATCGACGCACTGCTCCTTGAAAGAGCAGAAAGAACGGTTGGTCTTATTGATGTCGTTAAATATAAATATGGTCATTATATTGTACCAAACGAAATTTTCTGGCCAAGTGGTGTAGAACTACCTGCGCCGGGGAATTATTGTAGTGTACCTAAACTGATTGAATATGAAACAGAAACCAGTGGATTCCAAGGTATTATCAAGGATGCAGCAACCTTAACAGAATTAAATGGTGAGAATGCCTATACCACATTCGCACCAACCAACACAGTGATTAAAGAAGCACTAGATCAAGATCGCAATGCATTTACAAAAAGAGATTTCAGCAATGCCGGTGACCAAATCATACGCGACCATACCGTAGCTGGTAGTTATAGTTTCGCAGAATTGCGTGACAGGGCACCATTCACCTTAGAATCGTTGTCTGGCAATAAGTTGCGTGTCGTTTCAGATGGCAGGCGGGTCTTTGTCAATGGTTATGAATTAACTAACCCGGACATGGTAGCCAAAAATGGGTTTGTTCATAGCATTAAAGGTATTTTATACGACCGAAATCGTGGATTGGGTTATGATTTTGTAGACGTGATGGACGATGTTGAAGATCTGTTGACATGGGTTAACCACATTGAAGTTTTAGGCTTAGAACCTCAATTATCCACAGATGAATTAACCATTTTAGCAACCACTAAGAAAGGTTATGAAGCTTGGCTATCCGCCAGTGGATTGTCAATCGATAACCCACTCGATCATGATATCATCACCGAAACCATACTATCTCAAGTCATCGGTGGCGCATATTCTAAAGAACAATTACTCGAGATCACCAAGAATGCACCAGTTCAATTTGAAACACTGGTAGAAGACGTCTTCATCACCATATCTCAGGATGCAGAAAAAGCATTGTACGCAGATGGTGTATTGATTCCATTCAAACCTAAAGAAGCTTCCAATGGATTTGTGTATGAAATAGATGATGTTCTTATACCTCAAGAACCAATCCTCATCTTTGATTTAATCAGTTCCCTCGATGAAATCTCACGTTTTGATGACTTATTGGATATCCTTGCTCAAAACGCGATTTTCCTCAATGGTGAAAGTTATACATTCTTCACACCACTCAATGATCCAATATTGGATTGGATGATCGAAACCAATATCGACATCTTTAGTCCAAATAACATTGATCAAGTGGTCGCCTTTGTCTATGCACATACAGCAGTAGGTGTCTACACAAGACAAGAATTACTATCATTGTCATTGAATCAACCATTAAACATTGAATCCTTAATACCGGATGTATTCATCACGATTTCACAAGACATTGAAGGCAATCTCTATGCGAATGATGTCCTTATTGTGGATAGTTATGACGCAATCAATGGCGCGGTACATACATTGAATGGTACCATAGAACCAGAAGTAACAAATACGCTATTGGATAACTTAAACTTAGCAGGTGCGTTCAGTATTTTTATTCAGCTCTTGGAACAAGCATCTCTTGACTACTTGTTAACACAACCTACCCCAATGCATACCGTGGTTGCTCCAACAAATCAAGCGTTTGAAAACCTGATGCTAGAACTTCAAATTAATTTAGAAACGTTACTTGCTTTGGAAGGGTTAGAAAACATCTTGAGATACCACTTCATCCCAGGTGTGGTTTCCATGGCTACTCTTAACACCTTATACAATGATGATTTGACTTCTTTAAACACCTTACTCAATGATAGATTCATCCTCATCGATAAAGACTTTGAAAACCAAATCACATTGAATGGCTTTAATTTAAGTCCAATACATGGCGCTGTAGATAATGGTTATCTTTATTTCATTGATACTGTACTCATCCCTGAACCATTTGAAGAAGAACCTGTAATGGGCAACCTCATAGAAGTATTGACTGAAGGTGGCGTGTTTGAAATATTTGTTCAAGCTCTTCAAACAACGGGATTAGATTTATTATTGGTTGGTACCGATAGCTATACTGTATTCGCACCACTCGATGGGTATTTCCAAGTTAAGATCATTCTAGAAGAAATCACTTTAGAAACATTACTAGCTGACCCAAGTTTATTAGAATTCCTAAAATCTCACATTGTTTTAGGGACATGGGACGCGGATAGTCTTAAAGCGTTACTTCTTAGTGGTCAAGATACCATTTATACTTTAAACAATACACCACTAGTCATCACACAAGAAGGGGATTACCTCTTCATTAATGGCAAAGATATCATCGTGCCTAATATGCTCGCAACCAATGGTGTGATACACTCCATGGCTGGATTCCTCATCACTAATTAGTCACATTTTAATAAAAAAATACCAAATCTGAGTAATCCGATTTGGTATTTTTGTTTTAATTTTTAGTGTAGTTGTTGAGCCATTGATTGCGTGAAATGAGCCACTGTTTAACGGCTCGTTGATCACTGGTATAATTGTTATGCCATTGCCATTTTAAAGCGTCTCTAGAAAACGATTGGTGGTATAAATCGGTTAACTCAAATGTATGGTTAATAATCATTGTGATATCACTGGTAACGGCTTGGTAACGAGATTTAAAGCGTGAAATGAATGCGGGTTGGGTCATCAATGAGATGAACCATTCACTGCTGGTGAAATCGGTATGGTATCGAGCAGAATCTCCGACATAAATGCCACTGGTTGAACTGTCTCCTCGAGAAATACCAGCGGTGAAATCGAAGTCCCAAATGGGTCCGAAGAAGAGTTTTCCGTTGGGTTTTTTGTACATATAAAATGAACTCCAACCCGTATCGGTATTTTTGAAGAGTTCATGGATGATGTACATATCCACCATCGAATCCATATCGACTAAGTTTAATAAGGTATTGAAATCGTTATTAAGGATGGCATTGGATACTTGAGTCAGATAGTTTTTTATATAGGTTACTTGTCCGCGGTATATCGATTCATCGGTAAAAGCTGGGTAATCTTGTGGGTCTGGCGAATGTACTGTAAAGGCGTATCTTAAACCAGGCACCCAAAAATAGTCGATACCTTCAATACCTGATGCGTAAGAATCGTATTCAAGTAAGTAGCCTGTATCGTTGATGCCATAATCAGAGTCGATATCAACTCTACCATTGTCGACTCTAACGTGTTCCATCCATTGATACACACCGTGATATAGTCCATTAACAAATACTTCAACCAGGGTGTTTTCACTCGTATATTCAATGTTATCTAAAACCGATTTGGTTATTTTAAACGCTAAATGACTTCTTAAACCACTGAAATCATGACCACCGGGCACGATGACCCAATGACGTGATGATTCTTCAGAAAACACAGATTGTTTTTCGTTGAATTTTATTCGATAACTTTTTTGTTCATAGCTCCACCATGAACCATTACCACGGCCTCTAAATTCAGCAGATACATTTTCAATTAACCAAGTTTCATCTGGATTAATGATGGAGATTTGAGCATTCACATAGTCGTCTTTTGTTACAAAATCAATGGAATGAGGTAATTGAATGGATAACACTGGTAGCGCATAAGTACGTATTTTAAAGGTAGAATAAAGGGCTAAGTTTTTATCTGGCATGGTTGTATACGTTTCACCCAGTGTATCCAACCAACCCTTAAAATAATACCCAAAAGGTGCGCTTAACGTGGGTGATTGAATCGGGTCTCCATACGTGACATCTCGTTCTATATAGACAGAATCATTCCGATATAATGTCAATCGGTAGGTATTGGCTTGCCACTTAGCATATAAGGAGATATCATCGTCGGGTAAGGATGAAAAATCAAATGCGTTGGATTCGTCATCTATGGTAAACCATCCCAAAAATGTATGACCTGTTTTTAACGGGTCAACCGGTTGAATGAAATCTTTATGGTTATGCTTAACCTCATATAAAATAACACCATCACTGACGAATTGAATGGTATATGAAGGGGACTTGGAACAAGCAACTAACGTAAATATGGATATAATTGTTAGGAGTATAATAATACTTTTCTTCATAGACACCTCAAAACACATGATACATATAGTAACATGTTTTCGCCTTAATATGCAAATATCCGCCTATTTGGAATTGAAATTGAAGAACAATCGTAAAAAAACCTTCAATCACAAATTCGACTAAAGGTATTTTATAGGGATGATGCTATATTTTTTTGACTCTAAGTCTTTGGAAGTTTTCAATCAAACGCTTGGTTTCTTCGGTCGTTAACACACGCCCATAAGAAATGATGACGTTATCGATGATCAATCCTGGGGTTCTCAATAACCCGGATTGGGCGATTGACTTCATGTCAGTGACATAAAGAATAGTCGCATCCAAACCCATCTCAGAAACGGCCTTTGTTACATTTTCATGTAGCTTTTTACAATTGGCACAACCTGAACCTAATACTTTGATTTCCATGTCTAAATCCTCCTATAGGAATAAATAACCGAATGCATTAAACAAATAACCAACCAACAATATACCGACAGTGACGATGCCAACGAAAGTCACCAGTAACTTGGTTTTAACCACTTTTTTCAACATCACGATCGATGGTAAAGATAACGCCGTTACAGCCATCATGAATGAAAGTACGGTACCTAAACCGACCCCTTTTAACACCAACGCTTCAGCAATCGGTAGGGTACCGAAAATATCGGCGTACATCGGAATACCAACGAGGGTTGCGAGAACCACAGAGAATGGATTATCTTTTCCTAAAATCGCTTCGATGAAGGATTGTGGGATATAACCGTGAATAATCGCTCCAATGCCTACCCCAATCAACACATATAACCATACCTTATGAATGACTTCTTTGACTTGTGAAGTGGCGTAATTAACCCGGTCTTTCTTGGTCATTTCAATCGGTTCACCCAAATCGGACATCATCATCGGACTCGGTTCTTTGACAAAGTCTTCGACGTATTTTTCCATCTTTAATAAAGAAATCAATGTACCACCGATGATGGCGATGAGTAAACCAGTCACGACATAGGCTAAAGCCACCCACCCATTAAAAATGGTTGCGAGAAGCAGGATAGATGCGAGATCCACCAAAGGCGATGAAATTAAGAAAGAGAACGTTACACCAATCGGTAAACCCGCTTTCGTGAATCCAATAAAAATCGGAATCGAAGAACACGAACAAAAGGGTGTCACAGTGCCCAATAAAGCACCGATGGTATTGGCCCAAATCCCCTTGAATTTACCTAAGATAGCCTGGGTTTTTTCTGGGGTAAAATAGGATTGAATGTAGCTTGAGATGAAAATCAGTATCGACAATAAGATAAAGATTTTGATCACATCATAAAAGAAGAATACCAAACCATCGAATAGAGGGGAACTTGAGTCGATGCCAATCGATTCGAATAACCACTCGAAAAACTGACTTAACCAAGTCATTTTTAAAAATACATCACTGAAAGATTGCCACAAATTCATTGTCTTTCACAGCTTTCTTTGGAATCACGTAAATCGATTAAAAATGAAATGAGTTCATCGAGCTGTGATTTATTGACATGATGTTTTTTCCATGTACCCTCTTTATGGGCTACAGTAAACTGATTTTTGGTCAAAGTTTCTAAATGATAAGACAGTGTTGGCTGGGATATCGGTAAATTGTGAATGAGGGTGCATCCACACGTTTCACCTTCAATCAAGCGTTTCATGATTGTAATACGGTTGGTATCGGATAATACCTTAAATAGGTTGGCTGCTTGTTCTGTTGTGAGCATAATTTTCAATCCCCTTATATAGATAGTCATAAATATTGATAGACATCTATATTATAAAACTTAAGGCTGAATTAGTCAACCACATATAAAAAAAACATCCAACAATGAAGGATGTTTTTGAACTAGGATTACTCTAATACGTTTGAAACAAAAGCGGCCAATGCAGAACCCAACAATGGGAATAGGATGAATACCCAAACTTGTTGAAAAGCTACGCCGCCTTGAAATAGCGCTGGTGATAGACTTCTTGCTGGATTGATCCCTACGCCTGTGATACCAAAACCAAATAGGATGATCCCAGTCAAGGATAAACCAATGACCAAGCCTGCGAATGGTTGTGTTTTTTCAGAACGGGTGGCACCTAAAATAACCAACATGAAGAAGAACGTCATTAATAATTCTACCAAACCACCCAAAAGAAGTTCAATAAAACCTTCTTGTGGTAAATCTGAGGATACCAATGTAGCACCCAGTGCAGCATTTGAACCTAAGAATAAAACCAATAATGCGGACCCAACTATGGCACCCAATACCTGAGAGACCACATATAGACCTAAGTCAATAGAAGATATTTTCTTCTTTAAAAACATCGTAAGTGAAACGGCTGGATTAAAATGTCCACCTGAAACATGACCGACAGCGAACGCCATTAAAACCACACTTAAACCAAAAGCCAAGGCGGTAATTAATCGGTCGCCACCGGACATCACAGCTACCCCTGTACCGAATAGTACCAACACAAAGGTACCTAAAAATTCTGCTAAACCTTTTTTGAAATTGATTGACATAATGTATTCCTCCGAAAACTATTTTAGCATTCAGGTGTTCTATAGAAAAATGAAATGCCTATGTTTTATCGCTATTGATTAAATAGGGATTATTAATTATAATAAATCTAGAAACTGGAGATGAGAAGATGTTGATTTAGTCTAGGCATTACCGAAATACACCTTTTTTTGTGTTACAGGTAAGGATAGACAATCAAAACAACATCTTTTTTTGCTTTTGGTCTAGCCTTATTAATGATTAGTGATAAGGAGAAATTATACATGATCACATTTAAATATTACGAAGACAAAGATTTTTATACGATAGAATCATTCATTTTAAATAGCTACAACTACGATGTCCCTGCTTGGGGATTATCAAGACATGAATTTTGTAGAGCATTACACCCGGATTTTAAAAGCACTCACAAGGTATGGACCGAATCGATGGGCGTGTTCCTAGAAGACAATCAGATCGTATCCGCGGTGATTTCTGAAGGTGCGTATGATGGGGATGCGTTTTTCTTGTTTGATACCCAAGCGCGTGGTGAAAACCAAACATTGTTAAAACGAATGGTTAAATTCGCCATCACCCATCTATATCACATCGAATCCGATGAGATCACAAGGACCTTACATCTGTATGTGCCGACATGGCATACGACCTTAAGAGATGTGGTGTTGAGCATGGGATTTATTAAAGAAGACTATGAAGAAGCTTCAATGCACATCGAAATCTCGCAAAAACCATTCGAAGTAAGTCTACCAGAGGGGTATCATTTCAGTTCAGAGAGTGTACCAGCATTTTATCTATCCCATATCCACCGTCACGCCTTTGGGTATGAACTACCCTACGCCGAAGTGGGATCAACCGCTTTTAACAAACTAAGAGAGATGAAACACCACGATGAAAAACTCGAAGTAGTGATTTTGGATTTAGATGAAAGACCCGTCGCGTTTGGCATCGCGTGGATGGATCCAAAAATGCCCTATGCAGAACTTGAACCGATGGCAGTGGTTTGGTGGGAAAGACGAAAAGGGCTAGGTAAGGCGGTAATCTATGAGTTATGTAATCGTTTGAAACAAATCTATCCACACGTTTTAAGTATGACGGGTGGAGACCAACCCTTTTATGAAGCCATCGGTTTTAAGGTAAAGTCTAAAACGCCAAGATATCAATTCCAGATGAAAATATATAAGTCTTGGGACGTACGATCAAAAACTGAAAACTACCGTTTTTAAGCTAGGATTTCCTAGCTTTTTTTTCATAAATCAACCTAATTTTGATTTGCGCATTTTGATAATTTGATAACTCTTTTGTTAGTGAGTATTGATAATTCTAAAATGCTTTCAAATAAAGTCATCTAATGGTGACCTTAACAAAATCTTAACAAATAACTGATAACTGAATATAGCATCTTAATACAAAATAGCAGTAATATTTGGTTGTATCAGGAGGTAATGAATCATGGAAGAACTAACAGGTTTAAATGCGAAAATATCCTTTATTAATAATACAGGTGTTATTTTGATGAGTGGAATCATAATTAAAGCAAATGATATATTCATTGTGTTAAAAACCAATCTCAACGTCGTTTATATTCCCATAAACGCAATCAAACTGATTCAATTGGTAGAGAAAAATGAAAAAGCATAAAATTATTGTTGTGGGGTCTGGTCGTTTAGGAGCAACCATCGCAACTAAAATGAGTGAGTTTGGACACGATGTTATCATCATCGACTCTGATCCAGACTCATTTCGAAAATTGAACGATTCTTTTAGTGGATACGAGCAGATTGGTGATGGAACAGACTTAACAGTATTAGAAAATGCGAATATTAAAGGTGTAGATACCGTTGTTTTGACGACAGACAATGACAATACCAATATATTTATCGCCCATGTGTGTTTCTATCTATACGATATTCCAAATATTTACGTTAGACTGACAGATAATGACAAAGGGACGCTTTTCGAAAACACGACCATAAAACCTATTTACCCATTTAAGTTATCATTGAGTGCTTTTTTAGACATGGTTGGTGAACAAAAATGAAAATTGTTATCGCAGGTGGGAAGCATCAAGCAGATTTCCTAATAAAAATGTTTAAAGCAGAAAAACATGAACTAATAGTTATTAACAAAGACGAGTTTTTTTCAAACTATATCAGTACTGAAAATGATGTACCAGTGTATCAAGCAGATCCATCAAAAGCATACGCCTTGTCTGATGCTGCCATTGAGAATTCAGATATATTGATTGCTTTGTCCGATAAAGATACTGAAAACTATGTCATTTGTAAGTTGGCTAAAAAACTATTTAATGTTAAAAAGTGTGTTTGCATTGTATCGAATCCAAAAAACGTACGTATATTTAAGAAGATGGGCATCGACTCTGTGATTTCATCTACTTATTTACTAGGACAAACCGTAAAAACAGAACTAAATGTAGAAAAATGGTTTAGAACACTTTCAATCGAGGATGAGAAGATTGTGATGATTGAAATCGTGGTTGAAGATAATTCTGAAATTGTTAAAAAACGAATTATGGATATTGCTTTCCCAAAAAACATCAACATATCCTGTGTATTCAGAGATCCTGAAGTCATCATTCCAAACGGGCATACGGTTATAAAGGCACACGATAAATTGATTATTATATCAAAACCGGAGGAACAGGATGAAATCGTAAAGTTCATCTATAAATCATCATGAACGAAGTAAAAATTATCAAAGGAAATAGACTACTTACGTATTATTTAGGTGTCTTTATTATGATGATAGGAGCAATACTATTGTTACCATTAATCATTATTCCTTTTTATCCAGATGAAATTGTATTAGCTAAATATTTCATACTGCCTGGCATTATTTCATTGGTTTTAGGCTATGTGATACAGTTTTATTTTCAAAATACAACCAAAGGTTCACTCGAAAAACACCAAGATGCAATACTGGTTGTTTTTGTTTGGATTATTGCGATAATGATTGGTAGTTTGCCATTTTACTTAACAGGCAATTACACATGGGTAGAAAGTTTATTTGAAGTGACCTCTGGGTTTTCGACCACAGGATTATCCGTAGTGGATGTGACAAATGTGGGACACATATTTTTGATCTATCGAACCATTCTTTTATTTTTTGGGGGTATTGGATTTGTTTTAATTATAACATCTGCAATATCTGATAAAATGGGTATGCGATTGTATTTTGCAGAGGGACATAATGATAAACTATTACCTAATCTATTAAAATCAGCTCGATTGATTTTATCTATTTATATGCTATATATTTTAGTGGGAATCATTGCTTATGTGTTTGCAGGTATGCCAGTGTTTGATGCGATCAATCATGCTATCGCTAGTGTATCTACAGGTGGATTTTCAACAAAAGCAGAATCTATTGGTTACTATGATAGCATTTCAATTGAAATTATTACCATCGTATTAATGCTTTTGGGGGGCACTAATTTTTTAATCCATTTAAAGTTACTCACGGGCAAATGGAAAATACTATTTAAGCATAATGAAATTCGATTTGTAGCAATTACTTTATTGGTTTCTATTCCAATCATGACAGCTCTAACCGTCGCCTATGCTCAAATTAACTTTATGGAGGCTATGCGTATTGTTATTTTTCAACTGGTATCGGCTTTGACAACCACAGGTTTTCAAACCATACCTAATTTTATCAATGCGATACCACAAAGTTTCATTACAAGTGTTATAATATGTATGATAATTGGCGGTGGATTTGGTTCCACAGCCGGTGGGATTAAACAATATAGGGTTGCACTAGCAATCAAGGCTACTTATTGGAATCTGCAAGCTCAAATGACAAACAAAAATGTCATTAAACCACATTTTATCGATAAATATGGACAAAAATATCTTATTACTGATAGAGCAATTTACACAAATTATAGTTTTATATCGATTTATTTATTGATTTTAATCACAGGGACATTGATTATTCAATCATTCGGATACAATTTTCAAGATTCGTTATTTGAATTCGCATCCAGTTTATCCACAGTTGGCCTTTCCACAGGTATCGTTGGAAAAGGCGCGCATCCTGTCATATTAATGACAAGCATGATTGGAATGTTTTTAGGCCGCCTTGAATTTTATGTAGTTTATATTGGAATAGTTGCTTTATTTAAAAAACATTAAGGGACACTTATGAAAAAATCAAAATGGTATAATGTATTAATTTTACTAACAATCGTTTTCCTCGCAACCATGTTGTCATATGCATTCGAAGCATTTCAAGTTCGAATTGAAAATATTATGCTGATCCAAATCGTAGGAATGATGATTGTTATGATTGAAACTAAGAAATTTATCTATGCTTTGATCGCAGCCATTTTATCGGTCTTCATTTTTAATTTTCTATTTATTAATCCAAAGTATACATTTGTAATAGACGATCCAAACTACATAATCATGTTATTGATTTTTTTCATTGTCGCAGTTATTGTAAATATGTTAACAAATCGATTGCAAACAGAAGTTAATAAGGCAAAGAAAAGTGAAGAAAAAATTAAAGAACTGTATAGGAATAGCAAAACACTACTTAATTTAAACTCAAAAGAATCCATCATTCAAGAAGAGCTTTCTTATCTTTTTGATGTTATTAAACACCCCGTGATGTTTTATTTTAAACAACGAAAGGTTGAAACTTATTCTCAGCCAAAACCGTTTATCGACATCGATAACTATAAAAATGCAATCCATTACGCCATTGAACAAGACATTATTTGTGGTCAGAATGAGAATAAATTTAGTGATATTCCGATTGTTATTTTTCCATTTAAGAAAAATCACCACGTCAATGGCGCAATCATCATGGATGTTACTAACGATCATCTAAACAAATATGAAAAAGACTTTATAGTAGCGAATATGCTACTTATCTTAATGGCATTAGAACGTGAACATATTGAACGCGAAAAAGAACTTTCAAAAATTGATATTGAGCGAGAAAAATTAAAATCTTCATTACTTAGAAGTTTATCTCACGATTTACGAACACCACTAACCTCACTTCAAGCAGGATCAAGTTTCATTTTAGACAGCTATAATCAACTGGATGATGCTATGATTAAGTCGATTATTAACGATATTCATATGGAAACCACCCAATTAGCAGACTATGTGGAAAACTTATTGAGTATGACGAAAATATCTTCAGGGAAACTGACTATTAATCGAAAAAATGAATTAATCATGGATATATTGAATGATGTATATCAAAGGGTATATAAAAGAATCGGACAACATCAACTAGAGATACAAAAAGACTCAAAATTAGAATATATCTATATTGATTCCCTATTGATTACACAAGTATTTATCAATTTAATCGATAATGCGTTAAAACATACCAAAGATGATAGCCACATCGATATAACATATCAATGTGATGACCATGGTGTTTGGTTCAATGTTTCAGACAATGGTGGTGGAATTGCAACCACCATGATAGATAAGTTATTTGTTGATTTTGCTTCTCACTCTGAAGAACGGTCCGATACCCATCGTGGCAGTGGATTAGGTTTATCGATTTCAAAAAGTATAATTGATGCACATGGTGGCATTATTGAAGGCTTTAACAATGATCAAGGTGGAGCAACTTTTAGATTTTATATACCAAATAAGGAGTAATAGCCATGGCAAAGGTTTTGATTATTGAAGATGATAAAGTGATTGGAAAATTTTTATCAATGGCACTAAAGACTAATCAACATGATGCATACGTAGCTGTTTTTGGCATAGAAGGCATAGAGTATTTCCAAAGAGAAAAGCCAGATTTAGTCTTATTAGATTTGGGATTGCCAGATATTGATGGCATGGATGTATTGGCGATGATTCGTAAGGAATCCAATGTCCCTATCATCATTATCTCCGCGAGAGGTAAGGATACCGAAAAAGTTTTGGCTTTGGATAGTGGCGCAGATGATTATGTTACCAAGCCCTTTAACAGTTCTGAGTTATTAGCACGCATTCGTGTTGCGATAAGGAAAACGAGTCAAAATGTGTTACCAGATGTGTTTCAATTTCAAGAGTTAAAAGTAGACTTTGATAAACATAAGGTATATATCACCAATGAAGAGGTTCACCTAACACCTATAGAATTTAAACTACTGACACTCTTAATCAAACACCAAGGTAAAGTGCTAACTCACTCATTCATTCAAAATGAAGTATGGGGTTACGACTCTTTTGATGATTTTCAAAGCCTTAGGGTATTCATGGCTTCTATCCGTAAAAAAATAGAAAACGATCCAAAGATGCCAACTTACATCATTACTGAAATGGGTATTGGATATCGATTTATGGATTAATGAATAACATTTAGAAAAGTAAAAAAGAACCGGACATTTTCGGTTTTTTTTTAATATTAATGAAGATAATCAAAAATAATGGAAGTGTTATAGAGTGTTTACCATGTTATAATAAGAAAGTAAACCAAGGAGCACTTTATGAAATCTTTACTTCACACCAAACCACTCACCTACATCGTTTTAATCATCTTACTGATATTACCATTTTTGGTCGATGACTTGTCATCCATCATCGATGGTTTTTATGCCATATTGGTTCACCCGTCTTTATTGATTTCAGATTATTTAAGAATTGGTGGGTTAGGGGCGTCACTACTCAACTTGGCTTTGTTGATGGTGATGAATATTGTTTTAATTAAAATGCTTAAGTTAAAGCTCAATGGACCAATTTTTGCTGGCCTACTCACGATTGCAGGTTTCGCCTTTTTTGGAAAAAACCTCATCAATGCTTTACCGATCTATTTAGGGATTTATTTAAACAGTAAATTTCAAAAAGTAGAATTCAAATCACTCATCATCGTATTATTGTTTTCTACGGGGATTGGACCGATTGTGAGTTACCTCATATTCGGTACCGGGTGGGCATACTACCTATCCATTCCAGCCGGCATCGTCGTAGGAATCATTACAGGGTTTGTATTACCGATACTATCTGCCCACATGGTACGATTCCATAAAGGCTATAACTTATACAATATCGGATTTACGATGGGAATCATTTCACTGTTTTTCTCAGCCATACTGAGAAATGTATTCAAACTCGATTTATTTTCATTTGATGTGAGTACCTCTGAAGATTATCATACCTTATTGTTTTGGTTGATATTAGCAGCCTCGTTGTTAACATTACTACTCTCATTCATCAGCAATCCAAAAGCCTATAAAGATTACCCTAAAATTCTAAAAAGCAGTGGTCGCTTGGCCTCTGACTTCATGCGTGAAACGTCTAAAGAAACCGCAATGCTCAATGTTGGCATCATGGGACTTGTATCGTTGTTGTTCATCACCGTATTAGACATCAAAATCAACGGCCCAGTGTTCTCGGGTATCCTGACCGTCGTTGGTTTCGCAACCTTTGGTAAACACCCTAAAAATTCAATCCCCGTGATGTTGGGAGCGACACTATGGTTTTTATATGTTAGACATACCACAGGCTCAGTAGGGACAGGTTTACAAATCGCAGTGCTATTCGTCACAGCGATCGCACCAATCGCCGGTAGACACGGCGTATGGGTTGGGATTTTAGCTGGATTTACCCATGTGATGTTTACACCGATTGCTTACCCATTTCAAGGGGGATTTGACTTATACAACAACGGTTTCGCAGCAGGCTTTGTCGCTGCGATTATGATACCTTTATTTGATTTCATTAGAAAAGATAAAATCGGGGAGGACACACCATGAAACCAAAACAAGAATTGAAAGTGGTTGCACAAATCATTCAAGAATTGGCCTTGTTTTTGATGTATCACGGATACAACAATTATGACATTTCCTTTGATTCGAATGACCTCGATCAAACCTTCATTGTGAGTTTACCTGATATGAATAAAGCCTTGATTGATCAGATGCAAAAACAAATCGATCAACCCAGAGAAGAGTCGATCGAAGCGTATTATTTTGAGTTGTTAGGGGATTTGGATTCGAGAGAAGATTTAGAGTTGCTGGGTATCTTTATCGATTCCATGACCGTGGTTGAAACCAACGAGAAAGTTGAAATTACATTGACACGAAAAAAATAGGTTTGGCTGCGGCCAAACCTGTTTTATTTTAATAATTTTTTCATTGGATTGATGTAGCCACCAGAAACATTGGATATCTCATTGGATACGATCATGGCTTTCGGATGGATTTGCTTGATGAGTTGAATGACCTTTAAGGAGTCTCTGCGGTTAGCATAAATCATCAAGACGGTCTTTTCTTCATCTTTACCCATCGCTTGTAGGGTTGTCACACCGAATCCAGATTCTCTCAATACTTTCGCAACCTCACCCGATAAGACTTTGGTCGTAATGGCTTGAATCAAGACTTTACCGAAGGCGAGCTTTTGTTCAATCAATGAACCTGCATAGACGCCTGCTGCGAAACCAAAGCTATAGGCGACCCCTTTCATTGGGGATTCGGTAATGCCGTTGATAACCGAACTGGCAATAAATACCCATAAAAAGATTTCAACTATGGCTAAAGACGTACCGATTTTACGGTAGCCTTTGGAGATTAAAATGATGCGCATCGTACCAATCGATACTTCAACGATTTTGGCTAAAAAGATAAATAATAGTTCATAAAACGGCGTTACCGTTAATAGGTTTAGGATGTTCTCCCACATAAAATCACCACCGCAATCATTCTATCATATTGTATATCAAAATGATATTGAAAACACACTTATGAAACCACTTTTTTTAGGGCTTCAACTTCACTTTCAGACAGGGGCCTAAAGGTCCCTTTTTTCAAAGTATCATCCAATTGAATTGGACCGAAGGATATCCGCTTTAAATAAGTTACTTCCATATCAAGTGCTAGAAACATCCGTTTCACTTGATGGTATTTGCCTTCTTTGATGGTTAATAATGCTTGTTGACTGTTTAATAATTCAATTCTACTTGGCATACAAAGATACCCATCTTCTAGGGTGATGCCTGTTTCAAATAAAGCTGTATAAATGGATTTATAATCACCCGTAAATTCAACATAATACGTTTTATCGACATGGTATCTTGGCGACAGTAGTTGATGTGCCAATAACCCATCGTTGGTAATGATCAGTAACCCTTCAGTATCTAAATCCAACCGACCTACCGGAAAGGTTTTATAATGTTCATAACCGACGATCAAGTCTTTGGTGGTTTTGTGGGTTGTATCGAAATTCGAAGAGATTACGCCTGCAGGCTTATGCAAAATCAAATAGACGTGCTTGATGTAATTCGAAACCTCACCAGCGACGATGATTTCATCGTTGACTTCATCGATTTTTTGGTCATCTTTTTTAATGACCAAACCATTGACTTCAACCAAGCCTTTTTGAATGATTTTCTTAACTTCACTGCGTGTACCATACCCGGCATGGGCGAGATACTTATCGAGTCTCATCATAACGTTTTATACCTCTGATAAATTCTATAGGCTACACCTAGAGGGTTCAATAACGATTCATCGATGGGTAAAGAATACCACTGGGCATCGTCTACCTCACTGGATAACTTAAAAGGCGCTTTTTGGACATGCGATATGTAGCATAAAAACAACGTATCGAGTCGTTCATGATAAAACGACTCTATGAAAGTTAAACCACAAACGGTTTGACCAATCTCTTCAAATACTTCTCGACGCACAGTATCTTCGGCCGATTCACCTGGTTTATAATATCCTGCAACGAAGACCAAGTGCTGTTTGGTGACGTAATCTTGTTTGAGTAACGCAACCTCATTAAACTCGTTGATGACCATCGTCAAAACACACACGGGACTGTGATCAAAAATCGGTCTTTGACAGTGGTCACAGTATGGAACAAGACCCTCATCACCGATGATTCTGTTGTGTAAAATCAATCCACAATGTGGACAATAAATGGATTTCATGATTAAAACCTCTTCAATCCATTGTACCAAAAAATAACCATTTTGGTAAAAAAATGCAGTTCTATGATTTAAATCATATAATTTATTGTAAAAACCTTTAATTTCCCTTATAATGATGATTGTTAGGATTTATGAAACCGGGGAAATCACAGTGTACAGAAATATTTATGAAAGACTTTTTGAAGAGTCGAGTTTGGGCTTTGTTCATAACAAAATGATTTTTGATGAAAACCATCAAGCCATCGACTTCATCATTGTGAATGCGAATCAAGCCTATTTAAATCAAATGAACGCTACAAGAGAACAATTATTGAGTAAACCCATCAGCCTTTTAGGAACGAACGCAAACCATCATTTAGAAGGTTGGATTAAGTCCTATGAAAAGGTTTTTTCTACCGATGATACGGTTGAATTCATCCAGTATTCTGGGTTATTGAGAAAAACATTTTTTGTCCGTGCTTTTAGAATCAGCGAAGATGAATTTGTCGCGACCATCGATTTGTATGACTCTTATAAACAGGCATTTGAACAATCCAAAATCGAACAAAATTTAATTTTAAACGCGATTGCTGAAGGGATTGTTGTTGTTTCGAAAACACATGAAATTACCCATATCAATCAAAGAGCTAATGATATTTTAGGCTATGATGAAAACTTAAGTCTGTTAGGCAAAAATGTCTTCAGTGTGTTGTTTCATCAAGAGTCAGAAGATAAACAAGCTTTATTTACCAAAAATATCGACCGTTTACCTTTATATAACCGAATGACTAAACTCCAAAAAAATGATGGCAGTTGGGTAGAGGTTTCGGTCTCCATCTTAAAGAAAACAGGTAGTTATTCGGATATCGGTTTTGTCATCTCTTTCCAAGATATTTCTCAATTAGAAGGATTAAAGCGGGAATTAGAATTAAGCGAACATACCAAGAAGATTTTGGTTGACCACTTACCAGGCATGATTTACCGCTGTAAAGTGGATCAACAATGGACGATGGAATACGTCAGTGAAGGTGTAAAAATACTTACAGGATACGAACCTGAAGAAATAATCAATAATAAACTGGTATCATTCAATGACATCATTCATCCTAATTATCGGGAAATGTTGTTTGATGATTGGAAACCAATCATTATTGATCATACAAACTTTGAAAAAGAATATATGATTATTACCAAAGAAGGCAAAAATAAGTGGGTCTATGAACAAGGAAAACCCATTTACGATGAGTCTGGTAAGGCGATTGCACTCGAAGGCATCATCATTGATTTAAATAAACGTCGTGAACGCGATTTAGAAATTGAACACATGATTTATCATGATCAATTAACTGGACTTAAAAATCGCCTATATTTCGATGAAACCGTTGAAAAATGGGATCAGTCTAAGTCTTATCCATTTGGTGTTATGATTGCGAATATCGACAATATGAAAACCATCAACGATTTATATGGTAGAGCTGCTGGAGATCAAGTCATTCTTGATTTTGTGAATATCTTAAGAGCATACGAAAAGAAAAATTACATCGTAACAAGAACTGGTGGAGATGAATTTTCTTTAATCATTCCCAACGCCAACAGTCAATTGACTTACGATACCATGATTGAAATTCAGGATAAAGCCAAAGCATTTAAACGTGAAGACGTCTATGGACTCAGTTATCAATTGTCTGTGTCTTGTGGATTCGAAACCAAAACAAGTGATGAAACCACCATTAAAGACATCATCCGCAGTGCAGAAGATTTCATGCATCGTAGAAAACTGATTGCACATAGCCGTTCTAATCGAGATTCCTTATCTTCGATTAAAGCGACCATGATCGCGAACTCACAAGAAACCCAAGACCACATGGAACGCATGGGAGAAATTGCGTTAAAAGTGGGTATTAAATTGGGTTTAAAACAAACCACGATGGATGACCTTTATTTATTAGCGATGTTACATGACATCGGTAAAATTGGTGTACCATTTCATATCATCAACAAACCAGGACCTTTGACTGAAGAAGAATGGGAAGTCATGAAACGTCACCCACTCATCGGATACCAAATCGCCATTTCGTCTGTGGATTTAAAACCCATCGCAGATGGTATTTTGAGTCATCACGAGCGATTTGATGGTAAAGGTTATCCAAACAAAGTGAGCGGTAGAGATATCCCTCTGATTGCGAGAATCATTTCCATCATCGATGCGTATGATGCCATCACCCAAGACCGTCCTTATCGACCTAAAAAGTCTCATGAGGCAGCGATTGAAGAACTAAAGAAGCACGCAGGAACACAATTTGATCCAGATATCGTTGAGATATTTGTTCACTTATTCGAATAGGAGAAACCTATGGATGGCCTGTTAAAAAGAATCAAAATCTTTTTGGTTGTATTTATCAGTGTCCTTTCCCTCCTCACGATTTTTGGTATTTATAGTCCACTATCAGACACGATAGAAAAAGAAAAACAAATCAACTTCATCACGGCAGCAGAAATCTACCGTGATTCGGTTCAAACGTTCATTTCAATTTCTTTGCAAGACGCGAATGTCATCGCGTCTAACTATGATACCAAAACGACACTCAGAAGGTATTGGGAAGGCAGTTTAACACAAGCAGAAATCACTGCTTATTTAAATGTGTCTTTTTCTCAAAATATGGCGTTATTTGATCATGTTATTTACGCTGAAATTGGTGCCAATGATTTGATGTTATCCAGTTATGGTAACCCGGTCGAAAGTTATACCTATGAAGATATCATTTATGACTTTTATGACCACGAATTGATTCCTTTAGAAACCATGAATGTCCTAAGAGTAACCTTCCCTATAACCATGAATTATACCAATATTGGTTATGTCGTCATCTATTTTGATTTAACCGCTGCCATAAATACAAGTCAAAACTTAACACTAGAATTGCTAAAGAATGATAGCTTACTTCAATCGGTTTATGCCGAGTCTAGGCGATTAGTCGTTGAAGGTAAAACCCTGTATGTTCATGACAACCATACAGATTACGTAGGTGCCTTTAATGGAAACCAAATATTTTATGTGATTTCCATTAATAATGCCAATCTTTATGGCAATTCAAATTCAATTGTTAAGTATAGCGTCATCGCTTTAGTGCTCATTGTGATTATTTCATTTGTCATATTTAATACCTTGGTTTACCAAAAAGCAGGTTTAATTATCAAAGAAACCAACAGTCAAAAAGATGAGATTTCTCAAATCGCCGATATCGACTCCTTAACAGGTGCGTACTCGAGAAGTTATTTTGATCGTTACCGAAGTGCCTTTCCTGAACGCTATTCAAAAGGTTGGATGGCAAGCTTAGTCATGATTGATTTTGATAATTTAAAAAGTATCAATGATGCCTATGGACACTTAGCCGGGGATGCTGTTTTACAAAGTGT
The DNA here is from genome assembly GCA_002423145.1 of Acholeplasmataceae bacterium UBA6150. Classification (GTDB taxonomy): domain Bacteria; phylum Bacillota_I; class Bacilli_A; order Acholeplasmatales; family UBA5453; genus Paracholeplasma. Next base: position 79,022 of record DIUU01000003.1, read on the forward strand.
ATCCAAACTCATCAAGGAATCTTTACGTACGAATGACCTATTCTTCAGATTTGGGGGAGACGAATTCATCATCATTTTGGAAGACTGTGATCTTGAACTTGCAGATAGAATTACGAGTCGATTGAATAGTGAAATCATTAAAGTCGGTGAATCGTTGCCTTACAAAGTATCGATATCCTATGGGATTGCGAAACTAGTACACAGCAGCGATTTAAAGAAAGTCATCTATGAAGCCGATTTAAACATGTATTTAGATAAAAAAGAGAAAGATAAAAAAGAATATGACTTATTTAACGTTTAGACCTAAAAATCTAAACGTTTTTTAGTATAATAGGGGTAGGAGGTATGAACGATGAAACGTTATGAAAAATGGATTTATGTAGCATTATATACCCTATTTACGCTCATTTATTTACAACTCGTGATCGGATTTATGCGCTATGATGGTGCATCCGGTATTGTGTTGTTTTTACTAACCATGATTTTATTCAATATATTATATGGGGTATATGCCTTGAGGGTTAAAACCAACCCTTCAGCCATGATACTCAGTATATTTTATTTCATCTGGTTTAGTGTAGCCTTCTTCAATATTGAAACTGAAGGGGCAGTTATATTGCCAAGATACGCTATTTACTATTTGTGGGTAGATGGGGCTTATTATCCCGCCAAACTCGCTGCTTTGAATGGGTATTTTGAAACCGTCCTCGCAGTATCTGTATACGCCATTCCTTTACTACTGTTATTAAATGTTGAAATGGTTAAAAAGTTTAAAAAGGATATCGAAAAGAGGTAATCATATATGGACGATCAAACCAAAGTTTTAGAAGCATTATCTACCTCTAATGTACCTTTATCTCAAAAAGAAATCGAAGCCAAAACAGGTTTGGATTCGAAAGTCGTCGATAAAGCGATGAAAACACTCAAAAAAGAAGAAAAAATCGTGTCTAAAGTCCGTTGTAAATGGGAAGTTAACCACTAATATAAATATCCCGTTTTTTTGGGATATTTTTTCTAAGGAGTAACCATGGAACCAAAAATCAAAGCATTATTTAAGGATGATATCCTTGAAGTTTCGAAAACTTTATATGATATGGACTTAAACTCATTTAAATTTTTGGGTGGATTTGAGTCTTTTGTTTATGAATATGAATTTAAAGATAAAGCCTTTATCTTAAAAATCAGCCACAGCTCTCACCGAACACAATCACAGATTGAATCTGAGTTTGATTTCGTGAATCACTTGTATCAGCAAGGTGCCAGTGTATCGAAACCCATTTTAAATCGTCATCATCGTTTCACCCATACATACCTTTTGGATGAAGGGTATTTTACGATTTCATCGACAGAGAAAGCCTTAGGTAATCGACCAACTGATTTATTAACCAATCGTGTTTTACAGCACAATTATGGCAAAACCATTGGGTTATTTCATCACTTGACGATGTCTTATGAACCGAAGATCTCAATCGAAAAACGATTCACTTGGGTGGATGATCCCTTGATTGTAGAATGTAGAAATTACTTAGACGAATCGGATGGTTTTGTGTATGATGAAATGATTAAAGTCATGGATCAAATCCAAAAGATCCCTCAAACCATGACCAATTATGGCTTGATACACACCGATATTCACCGTTCAAACTTTTTGGTTCAAGAGGATCAAACACTTACGGTATTTGACTTTGATGACGCAGCGTACTTTTATTTCATGAGTGATATCGCGATTGCGATATTCTATACATTATTTTTTATGCCAAACAAGGATGAGGTAGCTGAAGCATTTATACTTCAATTGATGCAGGGATATCAAGAAACACACCCTATGTCAAAAGCAGATTTTTTAACCATACCCCTATTTTTACGATTTCGCACAATCGTCTTATATCTCGCCTTAAAACGAAGTACACAAAAAACAGACCCGTTTACCATGAAATACAATGGTCTATACTTAGATTCAATTCAACAAAATTTACCTTTCCTTCAGGTGGATTTTGAAATGCTATATCAAAGAATCAACAGATCATAACATGATATAATACAAAGGGGAGTGGATAAGATGGCAGAAATTAAAGGCGTCAATTTAGGTGGTTGGTTTGTATTAGAACAGTGGATGAAACCCGATTTATTTGAAGGTCTTACCGGACCAGATGAAACCCACTTTATGCAACACCATAAGAACCCACATGAAAGATTAGAACAGCATTATCAAACATTCATTACAGAAGCAGATTTTCAATATTTAAGTTCAGTTAACATCACTCAAGTGAGGTTACCTGTGCCTTGGTGGTTTTTAGGGACAGATTTGTATCACCGTTCTAAAGAACACATTGATAGGGCATTTGGTTATGCGAGAAAATATGGCATTCAAATCTTGATTGATCTTCATACCGCACCAGGGTGTCAAAATGGCTTTGACAATGGGGGTATCACCGGTGTGATTGATTGGCCAAAAGATAAGAAAAACATCGATCAAACCATTGAAGTATTGAAAACATTAACTACGTTGTATCATACCGATGAAGCATTTTATGGGATTCAAGTATTGAACGAACCACATAGTTCTATTGATATCGATATCATCTTAGATTTTTATGAAAGAAGTTATAAAGCTATCCGCAAAATTACCCAAAAGCTCATTGTATTTCATGATGCTTTTAGACCCAAATTACCAGTATGGGAAGGATTCTTTAAAAACAAAAAAAACGTGGCTTTTGATTTACATTTATACCACTGCTTTGACGATAAACTCGTCCATGGGGGTGAATTAAATCACCTCAAAGTGGTATTAGAAGAAAGAAACCAAATGATTCAAACCATATCTAAATTTGTTAGGGTCATCGTAGGTGAATGGTCATTGGGTTTAAGAGAATCTGCGATGGATTTCAAAGACACATTCTCTCATGACATCTTTGTGAGACTATTGGCAGATGCACAGCTATACGTATTTAACCAAGCCTTTGGATTTTATTTTTGGAGTTATCGAATTGATCGTGAGTCACATTTAAATTGGGACTTAGGACGCTTGATTCAAGCGGGATTATTACCAAACAATTTCAAATAGGAGGCATTAATGAAAGCATTGTTTCATATTGACGAAAGACATAAATGGCCATTACTAGCGATGAATATTAAAAATCTTCAACAGGTTTGCCCCGTCAGCAACATCGCTGTGGTCATCAATTCAGAAGCGGTTGAACTCTTTATCAAATCGACTGTTAAGCTCGAACCAAATGTGAAATACTACTTATGTGAGAACTCGATTAAAACGAGAAATCTCAACCCCAATGATATATTGGCAGGTACTGAAGTCGTGAAGAGTGGGGTCTATCAAATTGTGCTTTTACAAAATCAAGGCTTCGCTTATATAAAACCGTAAAATGTTACGGTTTTTTTCTTGATAGAATGATATAATTAAATCAATGATGAGGTTAAACCAATGAAAAAAATATATATATTTATCATCCTTATAACACTCACCTTAAGCGGGTGTCAAAAAAGTGATTTGATCGTTCGTTATTCGGATGATCTAAAAATAGAACAAAATGGACTCATATATTTGGTGGATAGCTTCTATGAATTAAACGCAAACACCCACTTTAGAATCTCAATTGAGAATACAACAGATGAATCGATAACTTTAAAACTAGAAAATCTATTTATCACAAGACTATCCAATGAAGTTGGATACCCTATCAACTGTCGTATCTTCGATAATGAAGTGATTGTGTCTGCTAATTCTAAAGAGAATCTATCCTGTGTGGTTGTTCTACCAACATCGATTGATGATGAGCATTACAAATTGACATTTAACAAGTTTGTTTTTAACTTGTTTGAGAAAAAGTAGCCAAAAACGTATAAAACAGCAAGTATGCATAAGCTGTTTTGATTAATCAGGAGTAAATATGGAGCAAATTAAGTTTTTAAATAATGACAGTAAACATGTATTTTATAATCACATAGTTACCTCCATTAAGGAATGTATATCATTTCATTTTTCGGTTGCATTCATCTCAGATTCAGCTGTACAGCTGTTAGTTGATTCATTTACAGATGCTCAAAAAAGGAATGTAAAAGGTAGAATTTTGACAACCGATTATATGTGCGGCACGGACCCTAAAGCATTGAGAAGACTGATGAGTTTTCCTAATGTTGAAGTCAGAGTATACAAGACACTGGACAAGCATACGAGAGGATTCCACACAAAAGGCTATATTTTTGAAAATCAAAATGATATTCAAGTCTCAATTGGATCTTCAAATTTAACTGCAAATGCATTGAAGTATAATCATGAATGGAATATGACATATTATTCGAAAAATAATGATGAACTCATTAAAAGGGTTTACTCTGAATTTGATATATTGTGGGAAGATACTAATGTAACAGAATTAAATGAAGACTATTTGGTTGAATACGAAAAAACATATTATACAGATCGATATTCAAAAACTAATCAACAACAGCTCTTTAAGCAACTGGCAGAGTTTTTGAAAGATCATGTTGAATCTGATTTATTAAATGAAATAGCAGAAACCTTTGAAATTGATGCATCTGAGGTTCAAAATTTACTAGACTACACTATAAGTAATAACGAAATTAAACCCAATAATATGCAAGAAAAGGCCTTAGAGTCGTTATATAATCTTAGAAAACTAGGGTCAAATAAAGGGCTAGTAATAGCTGCGACAGGAACAGGCAAAACATATCTTGCAGCTTTTGATGCACTTCAAGTAAATCCAAAACGACTTCTTTTTATTGTACATCGTGAAAAAATCTTGAAAGATGCAATGAAATCTTTCAAAAATGTTGTTAATGCTAAAATGGGATTATTTACCGGAAACGAGAAAACAATCGATGCAGACTATATTTTTGCCTCTATTCAGACATTAAGTCGGGATAAAAATTTATATCAACTATCTGATGATGCATTTGATTATATTGTGATCGATGAAGCTCACAGATCTGCAGCACCGACATATCATAAAGTAATGAAGTATTTTAAACCGAAATTCATTTTAGGATTAACTGCAACACCTGAAAGAACTGATTCGAACAGTATTTTTGAATTATTCGATAATCAAATCGCAGCAGAAATTCGTTTAAGAGATGCATTGCAAGAAAATTTAGTTGTCCCTTTTCACTATTTTGGTATTACAGATGCAGTAACTGATTATGAAGGAATCGATGTTACAAGAGATATCGATGAAGTAGCTGAAAGACTTAATATAAAAGCTAGAGTAGACTTAATTATTGAAAACATATACAAGTATGGAAACAGTGGCTCGAAAACTAAAGCACTGGGTTTTTGCATTAGTGTTAAGCATTCAGAGTATATGGCCAATGAATTTAATAAAAGAGGTCTTAAATCTGTTTCTTTAACGGGCCAGAGTAGTGAAGATGATAGGGAACTGTATATTCAACAACTCGAAGATGACAAGGCAGAATTATCTTTTATATTTACAGTGGACATATTTAACGAAGGTATTGATATTCCTAGTTTAAATTTAGTGTTAATGCTAAGACCAACACAGTCACCAATCATATTTACCCAACAACTCGGTAGAGGGTTAAGACTGCATCCTAATAAGGAATACTTAACTGTATTGGATTTTATTGGAAATCATAATAAGTCATTTTTAATCCCAATCGCGCTTTCGGGAGATAGATCGTTTGATAAAGATGACATCATGTTAGATACACTATCTGATTTTATGAGTATTCCAGGTGATACGTTTATCAGATTGGATGAAATATCCAAAAAAAGAATCCTTCATCAACTTGAAAGATACAATTTCGATGAAATGAAAAATTTAAAAGAACTCTATTTTGAAATTAAGCGATTAAAGAATAAAATACCATCACTTCTAGACTTTAGTTTTGATGGGTTTGATCCGATTAGATTTATTGAAAAATCAAAATCATATATTGAATTTGTTGCTAAGATGGAAGATGACGAGGACATTAATCGATTAATTGACAATCAGGATGCAATTTCATACTTTAGATTTATTGACTCATTGTTACCGGCAAAGAGAATTCATGAATTCGTAATTCTTGACTATCTTATGAAAAATACCACAACAACTTTTGAGTCACTAACAAATGAAATATCGAGGTACATAGTTAATCCAGACATTAATGATTTAGAACATGCCATTAAGCATTTGAAGGGCTTACTTTTTGGAGATTCAGACAGGAAAAGATTTAAATCACCACTAATCATTAGCGATAAAATTGCTTTTAATAATGATTTCGATGTGCTTTTAACGAATAAAATCTTCGAAAAACAAATTCTAGAGAGCATTGATTATGGAATCAGAAGATATCAGCATGAATTCGGAAGACCTGAATTATTCTACCCTGCTTTCAATCTTTACTATCAGTACCAACTTCGAGAAGTAACTCAAATCGCACGTTATGAAAGTATATACGTCATTCAAAGTGGGGTTTCTACGTTTAATAACAATTACTACTTGTTCGTAACACTCGACAAAGGTAATGTAAAAGAGAGTGTTAATTACAAAGACAAATTCATTGATCGAAAGACATTTCAATGGGAATCTCCAAATAATACGACGAACACTAGTATTACTGGAACGAATTTAATAAATCACATAGAAAAAAACACTTCGATCCATCTCTTTGTTAAAAAGGGCGGTAAGAATTCTGACATCTACAGTAAGAAAATGATGTACCTTGGCAAAGTTGATAAGATTAGTAATGAATTTGAAAAACCAATCAGATTTAAATTTAGGTTGCACCATGAAGTTCCAGAAGATATTTATTATAAGTTGACTTCGGAGTATAAAAATGATGAAAAAACAGATTGAAGTTGTAGCAGCTGTATTTAGTAAAGGAAATCAATACTTTTGCGCACAAAGAAAAGACAAAGGCGAATTAGCGAAAAAATGGGAGTTTCCTGGCGGAAAAATTGAAGAAAATGAAACACATCAAGATGCTTTAGCCAGAGAGATTAAAGAAGAACTATCGGCGATCATTAGAGTCAATGATTTCATAATGACTGTTGTTCACGAATATAATGGCTTTATACTTACCATGCATGCATATCATTGTGAAATAATTGAGGGTGAACTCATTATTTCAGAACACCTAGATTCGAAATGGGTAACACTAGAAGAAATTGGAAATTATGATTTTGCAGCTGCTGATTTGCCAATCATTAATAATTTGCTCCATACTGATAAATGAATCATATTTGAGGACCAAGAAGTCCTCTTTTCTTTTTATATATAAAATTTCACACTAGATTAGATAGTGGTAATAAAAAAGATATAACTATGTTATAATACCAATGTAAACGCTTTTATTTCGAAGGGAGAATTTTACATGAGTGATTTTAAAGTATTCGAGTACATGGAAAAACACAAGTACGAACAGGTAGTCTATTTCTATGATAGGACTACAGGATTGAAAGGTATTACCGTGATTCATAACACCACATTGGGGCCAGCCCTTGGTGGCACTAGAGTCTGGAATTATGAATCGGAAGATGAAGCAGTCATGGACTGCCTAAGATTGGCTAGAGGGATGACTTACAAAGCTGCAGCCGCTGGGTTAAACCTTGGTGGTGGAAAGACCGTTTTAATTGGAGACGCAACCAAAGTCAAGAGCGAAGCGTATTTCAGAGCCTTAGGTAGATATGTTCAATCCTTAAATGGTAGATATATCACCGCTGAAGACGTCAATACCAGCACGAAAGATATGAGTTATGTGCATATGGAAACAGATTTCGTGGTGGGTCTAGAAGGTAAATCTGGTAACCCATCTCCAGTCACTGCACTTGGTGCTTTATATGGCATCAAAGCCTCACTGAAGTATCGATTTGGAAATGAAGACATATCCAAATATACCTTCGCTGTACAAGGCGCAGGACAAACTGGTTATTATTTAATCAATCATTTAGTAGAATTGGGTGCGAAGAAAGTATATTTCTCTGAAATCAATCCAAAATACATTGAAAGAATGAAGAATGAACACCCTGAAGTGGAATTTGTAAACCCAGATCAAATCTATGGTATGGAAGTGGATGTATTCGCACCATGTGCCTTAGGTGGTGTATTAAATAATAAAACCATCCCACAAATCAAAGCGAAAATCATTGCAGGAACTGCCAATAACGTATTACTCGATGAAGACATTCATGGACCAATGATCAAAGAACGTGGCATTTTGTATGCTCCAGACTTTGTAATCAATGCTGGTGGACTCATCAACGTATATGTTGAACTCATGAATTGGCCGTTAGAAAAAGCGAATGCCGATGTTAAATTGATTTATGATCGTCTATTAGAAATTTATGAAATTGCTAAAACACAAGATATCCATACACAACTCGCAGCGAAAGTATTTGCTAAAAACAGAATTGAAACCATTAAGAACTTACACGATAACTATATACCCAAAAGATAAGGAGTGATTCTATTGGCTAAGTATCAACTTGATTTTAACGACGATGCTTGTAAAGGTTGTGAACTGTGTGTGAACAACTGTCCTGTTAAAATCCTCGGTATGTCTAATACCCGTATGAATGCCTCAGGTTACGCACTCGTGGATGTATTAAACATCGACAAATGCATTGGTTGCACATTTTGTGCCATCATTTGCCCAGACTCTGTCATTACGGTGGTAAAAAACGATGCCTAAAAAACTCATTAAAGGTAACGAAGCCATTGCGTTGGCTGCGATTAAAGCGGGTGTGGATGCGTATTTTGGATATCCGATAACCCCACAAAATGAAGTACCAGAATACTTATCAAAGTATTTACCTGAAGCCGGTAAAGTGTTCGTTCAAGCCGAATCTGAGATTGCTGCCATCAACATGGTTTATGGTGCGGCAGGTTGCGGCAAGCGCGTCATGACGTCATCATCATCGGTTGGGATTGCTTTAAAACAAGAAGCCATTTCATACATCGCAGGTGCTGAATTGCCATGCTTAATCGTTTCTGTGATGCGTGGAGGCCCAGGTTTAGGAGGCATTCAACCTTCACAAGCAGATTATTATCAGGCTACCCGTGGTGGTGGTAATGGTGATTACCATACCGTCGTTATTGCACCTGAATCGATTCAAGAAACGGTTGATTACATCAAAGAAGGTTTTGATATCGCCGATACCTATAGAAACCCAGTCATGATACTGATCGATGGACTCATCGGGCAAATGATGGAAGCGGTCGATATGGATAAAGAAAGTCCGAAACGTACCCTTCCGGCTAAACCTTGGGCGACGATTGGAACAGAACATCATAGCGGTAGGAACATTATCAATTCGTTATTTTTAGATGCTCCAAAGCTAGAAGAACATAATTTAGACCTTAAAGCGAAATATGATATCATTAGACAAAAAGAAGTTAGAGTCGAACTCATCAATATGGAAGATGCAGATTACGTCATTGTAGCCTATGGATCCGTTGCGAGAATTGCGAGAAGTTCGATAGAAATGCTTAAAGAAGTCGGCATCAATGTAGGCATGATTAGACCCATTACGGTATGGCCGTTTCCAAAAAAGGCATTTGACATGATTCCAGATACTTGTAAAGGTATTTTAGTCACTGAAATGTCTTTAGGACAAATGCTAGATGACGTCGAAATCGCGAATAAAGGAAGACATGAAATTGCCTTTTATGGGCGTACTGGCGGGATGATTCCAGATCCAACTGAAATCAGAGATGCCATTATAAACTTTAAGAAATGGGTGATATCATGACGATTAAATACGAAAAATCATTAGGTCTCACAGATCATAAAACGCATTATTGTCCAGGGTGTACGCATGGCATTTTGCATAAAATCGTAGCTGAAGTTTTGAGTGAACTTGGTGTATTGGGTAAAACAGTAGGTGTCGCTTCGGTAGGCTGTTCAGTCTATTCGTATGAATACTTCAACTGTGATATGCAACAAGCCCCACACGGTAGAGCTTGTGCAACCGCGACAGGCATCAAACGTGTATTGCCTGATAATGTGGTATTTACATATCAAGGCGATGGCGACTTGGCTTCGATTGGTATTGCTGAAACGATTCATGCGGCGAACCGCGGAGAAAACATCACTGTCATCTTCGTGAATAACGCTACCTATGGAATGACCGGTGGTCAAATGGCACCGACCAGTCTTGTGGGTCAAAAAACAACCACTTCACAAGGCGGTAGAGACCCACATAATCAAGGCTATCCACTTAGAGTCACTGAAATGTTTTCCCATATTGAAGGCGTAGCTTATTTAGAAAGAGTGGCTTTGACTGGCGCTCAGCATGTCAAAAAAGTTAAAAATGCCGTCAAAAAAGCATTCACTTTACAACTAGAAAAGAAAGGTTTTACCATGATTGAAGTATTATCTACCTGCCCAGTCAACTGGGGTATGTCGCCAATTGACGCCATGAAATGGGTCGATACCAACATGGTACCTGTATTCCCATTAGGTGTATATAAGGATGTGACTAAACATGACTAAAACCATTCGTATTGCCGGTTTTGGTGGACAAGGTGTCATGTTACTTGGACAAGTATTGGCTTATAGTGCAACTTTAAAAGGGATGCATGCCATTTGGGTACCTACCTATGGACCTGAAACCAGAGGTGGTACAGCCAACTGTATGGTAACCATATCTGACACGCCTATTTATTCACCTGTATTTAAAGATTCTGATGATCTCATTGTGTTAAATGAACCCAGCTACCAAAAATTCAAACATACCGTGAAATCGGAAGGGTTTATGATATATAACGAGTCACTGATTCATATGGATGAACAACCGAAATATCATTTTAAAGGCGTTAAAGCCAATGAATTGGCGATATCGATTGGTGAATCTAGAGCCAGTAACTTTGTATTACTGGGAGCTTATCTCAAACAAAACAACTTGTTTAACGAAGAAACCATCATCGAAGCGTTAAAATATTTCTTTGGATCCAAGAAAGAGCACTTGATTGATGTCAATAAACAGGCATTCAATTTAGGTCAAACTGCTTAAAAAAATGAACCAAACTGCTCGCTATCATGTTATGATAAAAACGAGCAGTTTTTTATTTCTATGAGGTGAATTATGAAAAAAATCGTTTTATGTTCTTTGTGTGCCATGTTAGTTGTTTTGGCTGGTTGTCAACCAAAAACCGCTAAAGCCTATACATTTACACCCTACTTAACCGCTGGTGACAAATCAGCACTTTTATCTGAAGGCCTATCCATCACGACCGATGAATCCAATCCATCGATCTTTAAAATTACAGTGGATTCCAAAAAGAAATATCAAACCATCGATGGTTTTGGTGCTGCGATGTCTGAATCCGCTGCGTATGTATTATCTGGTTTATCTGAATCTAAACGTAATGAAGTGATGTCAGCTTTATTTGGTGAAACAGGCATCGGTATCGACTTTGTTCGTATTCCGATGGGCGCGTCTGATTTTTCATTAAATAATTACACTTATAATGACATCACCAGTGGCACTGATACCGCTTTAGAACACTTTTCAATTGAAAGAGACTTATTATACGTCGTTCCCCGTTTAAAACAAGCCATGGCTTTAAATCCGGATTTAAAACTCATGGGTTCACCATGGAGTGCACCGGCTTGGATGAAATCACCTCAAAAACTCAATGGGGGATCACTGAATCCAATCTATCACGCAGCGTATGCAGATTACTTTGTTAAATTTGTCCAAGCGTATCAAGAACAAGGGTTACCGATTTACGCCATTACCCCACAAAATGAACCATTACACGAAACCAATGGGTACCCTTCGATGTTGATGACGGTCGCCCAACAAATCAACTTTTTAAAAGTCTTAGGTCCTAAATTTGAAGAAAACAGTATCGATACCAAAATTATTGGGTATGATCACAACTGGGATAATACGTTTTATCCTCAAGCCCTTTTAAATAATGAAGACATTTCCCCTTATATCGATGGGGTAGCCTTTCATTGTTATGCAGGTAGTTATACGGCTCAACAATCGATTCAAACCAGTTATCCCGACAAAGGCATTTGGTTCACAGAATGTTCGGGCGGACGTTGGGCAACCAACTTTGGATCCAACATCAGTTGGAACTTAGAAAATGTGTTTTTAGGTTCACTCAATTTTGGTTCTAAATCCGTTTTATTATGGAATTTAGCACTAGATCAAGCTGACGGTCCACAAAACGGGGGTTGTACCAACTGTAGAGGCGTTGTTACAGTCAATAATGAAAATAGTTATACATTGAATGAAGAATACTATATGATCGGACATTTTTCAAAATTCATCGATAAAGATGCCAGAAGAATTGATGCGAAATCCACTTCAAATAACTTATTGACCAGTGCCTTCATCAATCCAGATGGCAGTGTCATCGTGGTTGCTCACAACAAAACCAACACCGATATGTTAATCCAAGTTGAAATCGATGGACACACCTTCAATTATTCCTTAAAGAAGATGTCTACAGTCACCTTTGATGGGGTAGCGATCTATGAGTGATTATATAAAAGATATCCGTAAAATCGTTGGAAACACACCCATTAGAAGCGTTTCTACAGGTATCATCGTCGAATATAACGATCAGATTCTCCTCCAACATCGAAGTGATACCCATGATTATGGTACGCCAGGTGGGAATGTTGAACTCGATGAAAAAGTCATCGACGCTGCGAGAAGAGAGCTCTTTGAAGAAACAGGTATTGAAGTTCAAGACCTATCCTTATTTGGGATTTATTCAGGTGAAAACCAAGTGACAGTCTATCCCAATGGGGATGTCACCTATTATGTGGTCGTCGTATTTTATACGCAATTACATTCAAAACCAATCCTGATTAAAGATGAAGAGTCTCATGGTTTGGCATTTTACTCAAGAACGACTTTACCTAAACCACTTAAACCCACAGACGTTACTTGGATTGAGTCTTGGGTGAATAAAGATTTCACCATTAAAATCGACTAGAATGTGTCAATTCGACACATTTTTTGTTTTAAGAAACGAGAAATCATGCTTGATGAGTGAAAATCCAAAATTAATACATATTTTGATAAAGAGTTCATAACTTTGACACAACGATTTGTATAATCAATAGTATAGAAAGAATAGTTATAGGACAATCTTGTGATTTATTATTTAAAATAATTTTGATGTATACATTACTTTTGAAAAAGCCTATAATCTTTAATAGAGGTGATCGATTTGGACAATATTGTCAGTATTCACAATTTAAACAAATCCTACGGTCAAACCCAAGCGCTAAAAAATGTCAATTTAGAACTTACCAAGGGCAAGATCATTGGATTACTCGGACCGAATGGTTCAGGAAAAACCACACTCATCAAAATTCTTACAGGCCTTTTACAACAGTATGATGGTTCAGTAAAAATAGATGGGATAGCTATCTCTGAAATAACCAAGAGTTTTGTCTCTTATTTACCAGACCAACTCTATTTTGATTCATGGATGAAGATAGACGATTTAAAGCGTTACTTTATGGACATGTACAGTGATTTTAATGAAGCAAGATTTCAAGAATTGATGTATCAATTTCAAATTCCACCGAGAGACTTGATTCGAAAACTATCTAAAGGCAATCAAGAAAAGCTTCAACTGGCTTTGGTTTTATCGAGAGATGCGAGATTGTATATTTTTGATGAACCCATTGGTGGGGTTGACCCAGCACTGCGTGAAATCATATTAGAAACCATCATGAATTATCGAAATACAGAAGCGACGATCTTATTATCGACCCATCAAATATACGATGTGGAACAATTATTTGATGAAGTGGTCTTCTTAAAACAAGGCGAAGTGATGTTACATCAAAACTTAGATGAACTCATTCTTGAAAGAAATAAATCCTTATTAGAAATCTTTAAGGAGGTGTTCAGATATGCTAGGTAAATTGATGAAGCATGAAATATTATCTTCTTATCGCAAATTTTTACCGATTTATGCAGGCGTTATCTTATTAACCCTCATTACCTCATTTAGTTATAAAGTGGAAAGTTTAGCTGCTTCAGCCACATTCACAGGGTTATTATTCACACTAATCAGTATCACGATGTTATTCACCGTGTATACCATCATCATTAATCTTGGACAACGGGTATTTGGTAAACCAGGGTACTTATTATTTACAACACCTGCAACAACCATTGAAATCATGGTATCTAAGGTAGTCATCAATATGTTATGGCTATTGATTTCGATCATTGTCAGCGTGTTCGCAGCATCTTTATTCATCCTTTCAGCCTTTAGACAAGACGTGTTTAAACTCATTCAAGAACTCATCGTCATTATGATACAGAGCCCTTATGAAACATTCACTGTCATTTCTGCAGGGATTACGTATGCTTTATATGTTATTTCAATGTTGTTCTTCTTATTCGCACTACTCAATATGATTTATAAAGGTGAGAAGAAGATTCTGATTGGGATATTACTGTATTTCGCAATCAATCAAGTAGCCAGTTTGGTGTCATCGATATTCTTAGGGGCTTACATGTCTTTCGCAACCTCATTCTTAACCGACTTTTCATCGGTTTGGGTATTCATTGGGGTTTATGGTATCCTCAGTGCAGCTTTTTACGTATTGACGTATTTGATTATCGATCGAAAACTGGAATTACAATAAAATAACAAAAGTGTATGCTTTTCATCCATGATGTGATATACTGGGTTGTAACAAAAATATAAAAGCAATTTTTATGGGGTGTTACCAAACACCTCATATTTTTTTTGAAGAAAGTGAAACTACATGACATTTAGAGACTTAAACATTATTGACCCGATTTTAAAATCCATCGCCATCGCTGGCTATAAAGAACCGACACCCATTCAAGTGGAGGCCATTCCTGTTCTTTTAAGTAAAAAAGACATTTTAGGCAGTGCTCAAACGGGTACAGGTAAAACAGCAGCGTTCGCTATACCGATTTTACAAAACCTCTTTTTAGAGCAAAAAGAAACCTTAAGAAGAACCACCAAAGCGTTGATTTTAACGCCGACACGTGAACTGGCAAGCCAAATCTATGAAAATTTTACCTTATATGCAAAATTCGTGAACCAACGAAGTGCAGTCATTTATGGTGGGGTATCACAAAAGAAACAAGAAGAAGCTTTAGCCAAAGGCGTCGATGTTTTGATTGCAACGCCTGGTAGACTATTGGACTTGATGTATCAAGGAATCATTAAACTGAATGAAGTATCGTATCTGGTATTGGATGAAGCAGACCGTATGTTAGACATGGGGTTCATCAAAGATGTGAATAAAATCATCGAGTTCATTCCAACTCAAAGACAAACCATGCTCTTTTCAGCAACCATGCCGAAAGAAATCGAAATGTTGTCGAAAACGATCTTAAAAGATCCGATTAGGGTATCCATTGTTCCTGTGAATCAAACCATTGATGTCATTGAACAATCGATTTATCACGTCAATAAAACAAAGAAAACCCAACTATTGTTGGATTTAATCAGTGAATATAAGATGAAATCAGTCTTGGTATTTATGCGAACAAAGCATACAGCCAACCGATTGGTTACAGAATTGACTAAAGCCAATGTATCGGCTGAACCAATCCATGGAAATAAATCACAAAGTGCGAGAGAACGTGCTTTATTGAATTTCAAAAAGGGTAGAACCACGGTACTCGTAGCCACAGATATCGCAGCCAGAGGGATTGACATCGAAGCGTTAAGCTTTGTTGTTAATTACGATTTACCTGAAACAGGCGAAACCTACATTCATCGTATGGGTCGAACAGGTCGTGCTGGTTTAGATGGTAAAGCTATTTCTCTATGTGATCCTAAAGAACGTAGTTTACTCAATGACATTGAAAAACACATCAAAATGGAAATCCCGGTTGTCGCTCACCCGTATGCGATTGTACTAGATAACACACCGAAGAGTGAATCCACTAAAAAAAGTTCAAAACCACAAACTTCAAACAAGCAATTCAATAGTTTGAAACCAGACTATAGTATTAAACCTAGAAAGACCCCATCCACCAAAAAACCATACATCAATGAAGATAAAACGGAGAAAAATGAAATGAATTCCTTAAAAAACTTAGCACCTAAGTCAAAGTTCGCCCCTGCAAAAGCAGTTGCAGCTTACAAAAGCGCACAACAACCTAAACGCAATCAAAACAACAAAAACAGAAGAGCCGTTAAATAAGAAATCGGAGCCCAAGAGCGGCTCCGATTTTTCTTTATCCTAATTCAAAATCTTTTTATAGTTTCGTTTTTTTAGGGAAACTGATTTTTATAATTCTATCAAGGGTTCTTTTTTCTTGGCTGCTTGTCAAAGCCAAGCATTCAGAAGGTTTGCACATGGTCATGTTTAATTATATTCAATATACAAAAATAGGACAAAAAAGAAAGACTGTCGTCTCTCTTTAGTTCATAACATCGATATTGATACGACCATCTTTAATTTCAATGATTCTATCTGCCTTTTCAGCAATCTTCCTGTCATGGGTAATGATGATGAATGTGGTTTTATACTTCGCGTTGATTTCTCTTAACAACGTATAGACTTGTTCCGTAGAATCACTATCTAAGTTACCGGTAGGTTCATCGGCTAAGATGATTTTCGGGTTGTTGATTAAGCTTCTCGCAATCGCCACACGTTGTTGTTGACCACCAGACATATTTTTCGCGAGATTGTTTTTGACTTTGGTTAATCCCACGAAATCGAGTAATTCATTCGCTCGATCTAAGATTTCAGGGGTAATTTTCTCTTTTGAAATCTTGTAAGGCATTAAGACGTTTTCTAAGGCTGTAAATTCAGGCAATAAATAGTGAAATTGAAAGATAAACCCAATATTTTGATTCCTTAAAAATGAGATTTCATTGGGTTTCATCGATTTGGTATTTTGACCATTGATGTAGATTTCACCATCGGTTGGGTTATCGAGTGTCCCTAAAATATTCATTAAAGTGGATTTACCAGAACCACTTTGACCAATGATGGCGTTGAAGGTGCCTTCATAGAAACTTAAGTCAACACCAAACAACACTTGGGTTTTGATTTTTTCACCATAGAACTTGGTGATGCCTTTTAATTCCATAACCGGATTAAGCATTTCGGATCACCTCGATGACGGATAGTTTAGAAGATTTACGTGCAGGGACTAAAGCCGCGACAGTGGATACACCGACTGCGATTAAAGCGGATATGGCGATAAAACTGTATTCGATATTGAGAGGAATCACCGGGTCTCCTGTGGTAGCGTCAATAGCGAAGGTTTGGAAGGATAACAATAAGCCGATACCCAACAATACCCCGGTGAGTGCACCGAAGAACCCTAAGATTAAACCTTGAAACAAGAAAATCATCGATGCGTCACGGTTTTTAATACCCATCGCTTTTAAAATCCCAATTTGTTTGGATTTTTGTAAAACAATGATCGCTAGTATTGAAGCGATCCCAAGTACAACAGAAATCAATACGAATACTTGGATCATCAATGAAGAAATACTTTGTCCTTGTAATCCAGATAATAAGGAAGCATTATTTTCAATCCAGTTAGATGTTTGATAGGTGGATCCAATCTTATTTTGAATCGATAAAGATATTTCATCTGCATCAAAATAAGCAGATTCTTTCACTTGGGTTTCAATAGAAGAAACGACATTGCCCACTTGAAACAACGTTTGTGTGGTTTCTAATGTAGAAACAGCCCACAGCTCATTGATGACTTTTACTTCAAAATCAAAGAATCCTACCACAGTCAGTGTGGTATTGCCTTTGAGTGGGACTTGAATGGTTATAGTATCACCAATGGATAAGTTAAATGCTGATTGAAAGTAGTTACCTAAGATGACCTCATTCAATGCATTTGGCAGACGACCTTCAGTGAGTTTATCGGTTAATTTATAAATACCATCGGCTTGACTTAATTCAAAACCACGGACCAATACAGGGAGGGTTTCACTATTTTTTTCTAGTGTGCCTGCCACATTGAAATTACCAGCAGCTACTCTAATTCGAGAGTCACTCATTAAAATATCTTCGATTAAGGCGTCATAATTGGTTATATTCCCTTCATCTGCACGTGTGATGGTGATTTGTGAACTGTTGCCAATCGTGGTATCAATTAAACTTTTTTGAAGACCAGAGATCAATGCTCCAATGAACACTTGAACCGAAACACCTACACCAATGCCTAATATGATGAACAGGGTTTGAAGCTTACCCGATTTTAAGAATCGAGCAGCAATTTGAAAGGCTAACTTCATTAGTGTTTACCCCCAAGCTTAAAGATATCATCTTTATGGGTTAGGTGGTAATCGTATACCAAATGGTCTAGTGCGCCCGGTTTTTTAAATGCACTACCACCGACGATGACTTTAACATTTGGAAATTGTCCCTTAACTTGTTCTGTGATTTGTTTCGTGACCACCAAATTGTAATAGTTGGTGACAGATAAAGCCAAATAATCTGGCTTTAAAGCTTTAACAGCCGAAATGATGTCATTTTTAGGGGTATTCGCACCAATATATTGTGCATCAAAACCAGCTAAGGAGAAATAGTTAGTTACGATGATGGCTCCCACCTCGTGGAATTCTTCACTGGGACAAACGACCATGACTTTCTTGCCATTTTTAACCACCGATTTTTTGATTTCGATTAAATAAGGATAAGTGGATTCTAAAATGGTCCTAACTATCGAGGTTCTCACATGTTCTTTCCAAATACAAATCTCTTCATCTAAAGAACTACATTCGAATTCATTCAGTACGGGTTTCAAAAAGAAATCATATAAATCATAGAGTTCAATTTTCTTTTCTTTCAATAAATCTAAAACATACAATAGGGCGTCATCTTTGTTTTCTTGATTGACGAGTTCTAAAAATGCGGGATAATAGAGATTCATAGGGTCCTCCTGTAGGAATACTTTGTTTATATTATAACCTTTTTGGTGCTTTTCTTTACCAGTCTATCATAAAGATCAGTGTAATATCTATTGATTTGCATTGAATACAATTTAATTTTATACAATTAAAATAAAAAAAGAGGTTTTCACCTCTAGTTTGTTTTGGATGTAAGAATGGCTGTCATTGGGATTAACAAAAATGCAATCCAGGAGATATGAAATAACCCGAAGAAGTATCCCAATGAGTAAAATAGAATCACGGATATGAATGGCATTAACGCAACCAAATTTGCTTTACCAAATAACGCAATAGCCATCATCGGAATCAATAAAACGAATTGCCAAGACCATCCCCAAGCATTGTAGAAATAGCCAATTAATATGAATAGTGCTATCATGCTTAAAGCAAATGAAACAAATAACCATGCTTTACGTTTGTCTTGGCCCCTTAAATCACCAAAGGATACAGTGATATCACCTCTGATGACTGAATAGAGGGTGGCTGGTGCAAATCCCAACCAAGAGAATTGATAACCATTCGTTTCACCATAGATTATGTAAAAACCAATGCCTAATCCAATTAAGATAAAGAATATAATCGCATCCACACGCTTACCATGGGTGAAATACCCAAGAACAGGGATCGATAGAAATGGTAACCACGCCAGTTCCCAACGTTCAGTTAGAAATCCAATCAACATCATCGCAATCAAAGAAGCAAACGGTGATAACGCAACGATGCGATCTCTTCTTGGCGAATTAATCAAGATTCCTAGGATTGGAATCATCAAGAAGAACATCCATCCAAACTGCCAACTGTTGAGATAAAATCCAGTAATGAAAAACAACATGGTAGCGAGAAAAGGCGATATCGCAACGATTTTATTGCCTCGTGTTCGTCGTTCTCTTTTTACACTTAAGGTTTCTTTTAACGCGTCGACGATGTCATTAGGATCGCCTAACATAGCCTCAACTTCAGCCGGTGATTTACCAGATGAAATGGCGTCATCGTACATTTCTTCATAGTCTTTGAGAATATCTTTGATATCTGCGAAATTATTGGTGTATCGGTTTAATGCTTCTTTAATGGATAATAAATAAGTTTCTTTCATTGTCTTGCCTCCATGATTTTTGTAACTCCAGATAAGAATGAACTCCATTCATCCTGGTATAGTTTTAATGCGTCTTTTCCAGATTTCGTTGTTACGTAATATTTCCGTGGTGCACCTACTTGGGTTTCTTCCATCTGGATATCAAAATACCCTAAAGTAGTCAGTCGTCTGAGAATGGGATAAACGGTATTTTCTGACACATCGATGATTCGCGATAACGTTTCAATGACTTCATAGCCATACATCTTTTTATCATCGATGAGTTTTAGAATACACATTTCGAGGATCCCTTTTTTGAATTGTGAATTCATACATACCCCCTACTGTGTCTTACACAATACCAGTATATAACAGTACTGTGCGAAACACAATACCTAAAATGAAAAAAAATAAAAAGTGCAGAATTCAGGTGTTCTGCACCTTTGTTATGACAACGACACCTCAGGGGAAAGTGAACGTTATAACTCTTTTTGATCGACCATGCGAATGGCTGTGTTGATCCAAACCAAGATGGACATCGATAAACCAATTGAAATCCATAGGTAACCACCGACGGATAATCCAGATAAACTATAATCGATGACAATAGACATCATACTACTATAATCAAATGAAATAATACAGGTGAATAACGATAAAGCGAAGAAGCCAATGAAGAATAGGGTATCTAACATGAAGTGGATGTTTTTATTCTTCAGTAATACATGTTTTAAGCCATAAAGAATGAGTAACACCAATAATCCAACCGGTGGAATCAAAATATAATAATTGCCATGGATGTTAAAAAGCGGATTAACGATACTAAAGCCTTTAACGACATCCCAAATGTAAGCATCAATGCGCCACTGAGTATACAACACAGGTTGTGTTAAGCTGAGCAATAAGAGAGGAAACATGCTGATTAATAGTATGTTGAACACCTTTTTCAAGTATTGAGTATTTCTAAACAACAATTCAAATCCAAAACCAATCAATATGGCTGGTATGGTAATGTATCCAGAAAAAGCATGCATACTTCTTGTGGTATAAGTGAAAAAGAGTATGACGAACGTTAAAGTGATGATGATGTTTCTTAAATAGCTGAAGAAGCGTTCATTGTATTGTTGTTCCTGTTTTAGTTCAACGACAACCATCACGATAGAACCAATCAGAGTTACCAAGAAGAATGCGAAACTGTAATCAAAATATTCGATAAAATTAGCCATTTCTGCGAATGGCTCGTAGGAATCATGTGTTCTGCCAGTAAGAATTAATCCAACCGATAAGATGATTGAAATCAGTAATCCAATAACCCCTTTTTTATCCACGATGGATAGATAGACATTGGGTAACAAAATCACAATCGGTATGAAAAAAATCAAACGATCCACGGTTCCCCAAACAAAATCATAGATTAATATACCAAAGAAGATGAAAACAAATAAGAACACAGCAACCATGATCGATCGATAAATATTTTTATTATGAACGATACTCTCGTGTTTGTATGTGATGGATTTATATATCTTTAGAACGATTAAAGTCAATGGTATGGATAACATCAGTGTGACCAAACTTGACCAAAAAAAGCTTAAGAAATCTACATAGTCATCCCCAATAACATATATCTGACCATATCCGGTTTTTTCTATTATATATTTTAAAACAAATTGAGGTAATAGGATTGCAATCGCAGAAATCAATGTGATGATTTGAAGTTTTGATTGTTGATATATGACGAAT
Organism: Acholeplasmataceae bacterium UBA6150; assembly: GCA_002423145.1. Classification (GTDB taxonomy): domain Bacteria; phylum Bacillota_I; class Bacilli_A; order Acholeplasmatales; family UBA5453; genus Paracholeplasma. Next base: position 100,712 of record DIUU01000003.1, read on the forward strand.
TTATCTAAATCATTGTACACAGCCGACTTGATGAATTGGTATTTACCATATTGATATAGTATAAATCCAATAAACCAACCAATCGACAGCGGAATCAAACTCATGAATTTATCGTCTTTTAAATAAATCAAGCCGATGCCCATCAATAAACCAAATAGTGTAGTCGCGAGTGACATGCGTGATATCATCTCAAACTGTGACACCACTTTTACTGACGTGGTTTCACAATCCGTCGATTGATCGCCATTCAATAACTCATCCACACTTACACCCAGTGTATACGCCAGTTTTGGAAGGATTGTAACTTCTGGATACCCTTCACCTGTCTCCCAACGAGAGATGGCTTTATCGGTTACCTGTAGTAATTCAGCCAGTTCGCTTTGTGTCATTTTCTTGTCTTTTCGTTTTTTCGCAATAAACTGTCCAGTTGTTTTTGTATTCATATCTGCACCTCACTTATAGTATATAGTCATACCCAAATTTGCACTATCCATGGAAACTAGAATGAGTCTATGAATCGTGGATACATCCATTTTACCTTATTTGACAAAAAATAAAAACCACTAAAAAATAGTGGTTTTTCGCGTATTTAAGCCTTTTTACTAGTTAACGTAAGGACGTTCTTCTTTTTGTTCATCCAAAATAACTTCTTTTTGTTTTTCAACGGCTTTTTGTTTTTCTTTGCCTTCATTGAGTTCAAGTTGGAATTGACGATACTTCTTATAACCACCAAAACCATCGACGCCAAGGTAAGCTGCACCAATCAATGAAATGACTAGTAAGAATAGACCAACGGTTTCATAAGAGAAATCTGGTCTAACAGCGATATAAGTACCTAAAGTAATCGCGAGAATATGAATCCAAAATTTAGGAATTTCTGATTTTTCACCTAGGAATACAACAGAATTGAAGTAAACCAACGCTCTAGCATAGAAGAAGAACGCCAATGAATAACGGTAGACTTCTTTCCATAATTCACTGCTATCCATTTGACCGGTCGCTGCGACATATATGAGCACACCACCAATGATGGTATCGAAAATGATTTCGATCAAATTGATGGTACGTAGAACTTCTTTTTTCAATGTTTTTAATAAAGGAATCACTCTAAACAACGAGAATATAACGATGACTACCCCAGTAATCAAATAGACAACATCGTTTGCGAAAACCATGTAAATGCCTACCCCAAGCAGGATGGCAGCTAATAAAAATTTTAATACCCAACCATAACCATATTTCATGAAATTAAATCCTCCTTTAGTTTATCTCATTATAGTGTATTGTCACATTTTTATCAACGACATTAGCGTGTCGATTGAAATGAATTAGAAAAAAATCGTATTATCCAATAAGTTCGGATAGTTTTTTAATCGGAACGCGTATATCGAACATTCGATTATCATAGATAAATTCAACATCCTCTTCAATTTTAATGAGGGGATGAAGCTTCTTTAAATACAAACCAATTTCGTACAAACTGTATTTGTGATTGCTGTTGACAAGATAAATGTCTGGAGGTAAATTCAGCACCACATTGTAGATGGCTTTGGCAGTATCTTCCAAAAAGGAAGCAGAAGGATAAAATCTCGAGGACAGTTTACATACCCCATCTTTCTTCATGGCTTCATAAATAAAGTTTAGCATTTGATTTTGATTGGCATCGTAACCAATTTGCCAACCCAATCTTAAAATATAGGATTTAGGGTTGATAGCCAAACAAGCATCTTCACAGTTTTTCTTGTAGGTGCCATAATCATCGTTTGGTATGACTGGGTCAGAGACCACAAACGGTCCTTTTTGTGCATTACCATAAACAGAGACAGTGGATGTATAAACGAACGTAATATCCAACATATGACATATTTTCGCTAAGGTCTCTGCCCAAGCAAGAGGACCTAAAGCGCAGTGAATAATCACCCGAGGATCGATGGTTTCAATAAACTTCAATATGGCTTCATAATCTTCAGTCGATACTTGATTACGGTCATAGGATACAATTTCATAGCCTTTTGATTTGTATACTTTCGCAATCCATGGTGCTACCGTACCATTCATACCTGTGATAATGATTTTCATGATATCACCTCCCCATACTTATATTATACTGAATATACTTAAAAAAAACAAAAAGCGAATGATTAGTTCGCTTTAGTAGTTACTCAAATGAAATGTCTGATGACTCGCTTTGGGCAATCTTTGAATATGAAGGTTTATAAAAGTAATGAAGCACAACCCATATCAATAAAACAGATATATATAAAGTAATCAGTGCATTAAACAAAGAATATAAGCGAAGGCTAACGGGATTGAGTTGGCGATTCATCAAGAATAGAACACCAATGTATAAGGTATGAATAATGACGATCAATTTCGCAATAATTACTATCCATTGACCAAAGCGTTTATGAATGAAAATTAGACCAATGAGAACGATAATCGATAGACTGATGGGAAATAAGAAGATGAGCAAATTCTCAATCCACATACTCGGATACACCCGCATCACATTCATCATCGATGAGATTGATTGAATGATGCCGATTGCGGTACTAAAAATGAAGACCCCAAGGATTAGATTCTTGTTCTCATTATACAAAGCAACCCCAATCAAAAAAGCAATGATTACAGAGAGTATTAATGTAGATACATAGTTAATAATATTTGAAATCGTTGGATAGTTCGTAATCATAAACCAATGTAAGACAGCAGATATAATGATCAGACCAAAATAGATGAATCCACTATACTTTAAACAGGATTTTTTCATAATGAACGCCTTTCTGAGACAATGTCTATTGGTTATTATATGTTTTAGAAAGTAGGTATTAGCCACCATGTCTCATATAATAAATAAAATAGATAGCATCTTCAATAATTTATTTTTCAAACTAAATAACCTCTATTAAAAAGTATATCAAAAAAAGGATGCTTTCGCACCCCTTTATTCTAAATCTTTCGGAGATTCTGGTTCGGTTGGTTCTCCATCCACCACAGATTCACTGTTCGGTGCCTCGATGGATTTTGGTAATTTAGTCTTTCTAACAGGTTTATCTTCGACTAGAATAGGTTCTGCAATAACGGCTTTAGCGTTTGAGATATCTCTGAAGAACATCATATCGACAATCATAATTTCAGCGAAAATTAACGGTAGAATGATGGTGTAACCCAATGAGAAGAGGGCTGCGATTCTTGGAGCGATACGGACCAATATAGCAATGAATATACTAACAGCCATAGGGACTACCGACCCCAATATTCTTAAAATGAATAGATTGAGTTTATTGCCGTTCATCATATCAAATGAGGACTTAAAAGCCTCAGAAGTTGTGATATCCGGATTCAATGTAATGATATAAAACAATGGCGCGAGTGCGAATGCGAATATGACACCTGGAACGAAAAACAAAACGAACCCTGCGACCATAATAACCAATTGAAGCAATGCTGCGATCAATAATCTTAAATAGCGATCGGCGGTCATATCGACACCTTTTAAGGTTTCAAACAAATCGGCTTCGCCTTTTTCAAGGAAAGATTTAAAAAATGACACAGAAGCGATTAAAGCGATGGGTGTTAAAACGGGTATCACAAGTGAAATCACAAGGATCATTGAAAACAATACTAGCTTCACTAAATTCATGAAGCCCTTCTTAAATACGAGCTTATAAGCATCGATATGGTACTGAATGAATCGCATAAATCCCCTTTCTCCCTCAAAGGGAAACGTCTAAATGATGACGTTTACTTTTCAAGGCTATTATACCGCAAATTCCACCATAAACAATCTAAAATCTTTAAAAATTAAGTAATAATTGGGAATGAATGTGCTAAAATGGGATTGGATTTAAACAGGGTGATGTGATGCAACCAAACGTTGCGTGACAAATCATAAAAAGACAGCTAGAATTAAGGTGTTGAAAATGAAAATAGCAGTAGATATCATGTAAATCTAACCATCATCAACAAAAATAGTAATCAACTAAAGGGGTGTATTATATGGAAATCATTAAAGTTGAAAATTTAAAAAAAGAATTCATAATATATGAAAAAGAACCTGGACTAAAAGGGGTCATTAAAAGTTTTTATAATGCGAAAAAAATCATTAAAAAAGCAGTCGATGACGTCTCATTTACCATTCAACAAGGCGAGATTGTAGGCTACATTGGACCCAATGGCGCTGGGAAATCGACTACCATCAAGATGTTAACAGGCATTCTCACACCCACCTCTGGGGTAGTTCATGTCGATGGGGTGATTCCTTATCAAAAGAGAACAGTGAATGCGAAAAAGATCGGTGTTGTTTTTGGTCAAAGAACACAACTGTGGTGGGATTTGCCACTCATCGAGTCATTCACCGTTTTAAAAGAAATTTATGAAATCAGTGATAACGATTATAAAGAACGTTTGGCCTATTTTAGTGGATTATTCGGGTTAAATGAATTCATCAAACAACCCGTGAGACAATTATCACTTGGACAACGGATGAAGGCCGATATCGTAGCTTCATTATTACACAATCCGAAACTGCTGTTCTTAGATGAACCTACCATCGGACTCGATGTCATTGCGAAAGAGAATATCCGAAAGACTTTGAAAGAAATCCATGAAAAATACCAAACAACCATCATCTTAACGACACACGATTTGGCAGATATTGAAGAGTTGTGTGATCGTATTATGATGATTGACCAAGGGAAAATCATTTACGATGGTAGTCTTGAAACCATCAAAGCCAAGTTTGGTTCTAAAAAGATCGTTCGTTTCACATTGAAAAATGAGTCTGATATTGATATGAAGTCCTTTGAACCTTTAAAAAAGATCGATAAGGATTTAACCTGTAAACTTGAAAATAAAGCATTGACAGTGATTTTCAATAAGCTCAAAATCAAAGTGGGCGATATCATTAGCCCTGTATTGGCACAAACCGAAGTACTAGACATCGATATTTCCGATGATCATCTCGAAAATATCATCAAAGCGATTTATAAAAACGGTCTATGATCAAAACATTAAAAAAATATTTACCGTTCTTTAGAACCAGTATTATGAACATGTTCATCTATCGGGGTACGATTCTATTATGGCTACTATTAGACGTATTCCAATTCTTTATGATGGTCTTTTTATGGATGAGTGTTTATGAATACAATCAGAGTATACAAGGGTTTACCTTAAACGAAATGTTACTGTACTATCTATTTACTAACATTCTGTATGTGTTTTCAGATACCGAAGCAATGTACATTATGAACGAAGAAATTAGAGAGGGTAGGATCAGTATGATGCTGATTAAACCCATCTCTTATAAAGCAAGGCTATACGCGGAAGTCTTTGGCCGTGTCATTGGTATATTCTCATTGACACTACCGATTGTGGGTATCACAGCAGGGGTGCTAATATGGGTATTCCATATCCCGTTTGAAATCACATTGATTCAAGTATTGTTAACATTATTATTCATCCCATTGATTTTTATGTTAATGTTTGAATTCTCCTATTTCTTTGGTACGATATCCATCCATACCACCAATGTCTTTGGATTGGCCATACTGATGAATGTCACGATTCGAATCATATCGGGTCAGCTCATCCCGTTATCCTTATATCCAAAACAAATCCTCAGTATCATTGAGTACTTACCATTCAAATTCATCAGTTATCCAACCCTCATATTGCTGGGTAAAGTCTCAACACAAGAAGCGCTGATTGGTTTACTCGTACTTGCCATCTGGGTTGTGGGCTTCAATCTCTTCAGTCAGTTCATCTTTAAGATTTCCATGAAGAAGATTGTCGTGTTTGGTGGTTAATATGAAATATTTAAAAATATACAGCATATTCTTCAAACAATATTTAAAAGGCCTGATGGAATATCGGGTAGACTTCTTAATTGGCATGGTCGGTTTCTTATTTACCCAAGGGGCTGGTTTACTATTCTTATATATCATTTTTCAAAATATACAGGCTTTGGCCGGGTTTTCACTCGATCAAATACTGTTGATGTATGGGTTATCCTTAATACCCAAAGGGATTGATCATTTATTCTTTGATAACATCTGGTTATTACCTCGATATGTTCGTCAAGGTGGGATGGATCGGTACATGCTTAGACCGATCAATGCCCTATATGTTTTCTTAATTGAGCGGTTTCAACCAGATGCTTTTGGTGAAATCATACTCGGAACATTCTTGGTCATTACGACCTTAACTAATTTAGGTTTAGGTCTCCATTGGATTCAATTTGTCGTGATTGGTCTAACCTTATTCATTGGCATCTTTATATTCACAGGATTAAAACTCGCCACGGCGTCGACTTCATTTTGGTTAAAAAACAGTTACCCACTCATTCAAGTCACTTACAACTTAAGTGATTTCATGAAATACCCCATCACCATATTCCCAAAGGTGATGCAACTGATTTTAACCTATCTCATCCCCTACGCTTTGGTATCCTATTATCCAGCCATGTACTTATTCGGTGAAGTGAACCTCATCGAATTGACACTATACCTCTTTGGTATAACAACCTTTATTATTTGTTTAGGTTTATGGGTTTGGCAAAAAGGTTTAAAACATTACGAATCTGCGGGTAGCTAAAAAAAACGACTCACCCATGGGTTTTATCCAGTGGGTGAGTCTTTCATTATTGTTTTTGTGAAACTACAACTTGTGGGAACGGTATTTCAATTTCATGCGCATTCAAGATTTCTTTGATGAGTTTACGCATGCCACGTTCAACCGCGTAGTGTTCTTCATTTCGTGTTTTCACGATCGCTCTGAGTGTCACTTGTGACGCATCTAGACCTGTCACGCCAATCACGGTCGGGTCTTCAATGATTTGTGGGAATTGTTGTTTTAAAATCAAAAGTTCTTTATTTAAAATATCTAACACAGATTGAACATCTGTCTCATAAGCAATTCCGAAATCAACCACAGCGACGGATTGATTCTTAGAATAATTGATGATGTTGGTGATTTCACCATTAGAAAGAATCATAACGTCCCCTTTCCAATTACGGATGCGGGTAGTTTTTAATCCAATGTCAGAAACTTGTCCTTTGAATCCTTTGACTTCCACCGTATCTCCGACATCAAAGTGTTGTTCAAATATGATGAAAAACCCTGCAATCAAGTCGTTGATGAATTTTTGTGCACCCAATCCAATGACCAAACCCATGATACCTAGTCCGGCCAATGCAGGCACTACATTGACACCCCAAATCGCCAAAATAATCAAAATCGAAACTAAACCAACGGCATAACGAATGATACTTAACGTTACTTTAGCCATGGTTTTTTTACGCTTTTGAGTAGATGAAGGTCTAACCCCGACTTTCTTTAATGCAATCTTAGCGATACGTGTAATCATCATACCAATGAAAAACACCAAGATTGAACCAACCAATCGGCCTAGTGAAGCTTCAATATAAGCTAAGGTATTGTTTTGGAAGTCTTGTATGAGTGCTGAATAATCGAATGACCAAATCCATAAAATTAACAATAAACCAGCTGTCATGACTAAAAATGACACAATATAGAGTGTTATAATGAATAATTTTGTTAAATGATCCTCATGCTTTTTAATCAAACGGCTTTCGATTAAAAATAATATAATCAATAAAATAATGATGCCTAATGAAAAACCTGTATTAATTAATAGGGCATTGGATAAAATCGGCATTTGCATAATCATCATCCTTCCTATGAATACTATAACACAGGTGTAAAGCATTACCAACAAAGGACTCATGATAATTAATTCGAATTCGAATCAAATGGTTTGATTTAAAATGAATAATGGCATATACTTACATACACACGGAGGTTATGATATGAACAAATTGAAGATAGGCATCATCACAGGTTCAACCAGAGAGGGTCGAGTCTCTCCTCAAGTTGCTTCTTGGGTATTCGACTACGCTAGCAAACATGGATTAGCTCATTTTGAAGTGATTGATATTAAGGATTTTGATTTACCATTCTTAGGGACAGGATTCAATGAAGGTGTCACTGCATATAAAAATAAACTCAAGGAAATGGATGGTTATATTTTCGTGGTTGCTGAATACAATCACTCGATCACGGGGGCATTAAAGAATGCACTAGATTGGGCTAGAGATGAATGGCATAACAAATCAGCAGGCATTGTTTCCTATGGTAGTGTCGGTGGTGCGAGAGCAGCAGAACACTTAAGAGGGATTTTAGGAGAGTTGAAAATCGCAGATGTGAGAAGTCATGTATTGTTGTCTTTATTTACCGATTTTGAAGGACAAACCTTTAAACCTCAAGCCTTACACCAAGCCAACTTGAACGCTTTAATTGAACAAGTCATTCAATGGGGAACGGCTTTAAAGACAATTCGAGGCTAAATGCTACCATTTGGTAGTATTTTTTTTTATAATATTTTGTGCATGAGTTATAATAATAGTAAAGACGGGAGGGGTACGTATGAATTTCGATGTCAGAACATTATTTTTAGCGAATATGATTATTTATGGCATTAATATTTTCGCCATCGCACTTTTGTGGCAAACCAATTCAAAACGGTATAAAGGCCTTTTCCAATGGTTGATTTCCATTGTCTTGGTATTCGTAGGCAATTTATTGATCATGTTACGTGGAATTATTCCAGATTTTTATTCCATCTGGGTTGCTAATATCATCATTATGGTCGCATTCCAATTCAACATCTATGGATTGGTTAAGTTTTTCATGTTGAGATTTCATCTGTATTATCATGTGTTTTTCGGATTATTTTACACCGCGTTATTATCGTATTTTACCTTCTTCCAACCGGATTTAAATGCGAGAAATGGCTTAATTGGATTATTAGGTGTATTCACTTTTGGTAGTATGTACTATTACCTACATTTTGAATTATCTACCTATTTTAAACGACTTACCAAACAATTCGAGTTGGTATTAATTCTATTTGTGACTGGCAATATGGTTAGAATCATTGCGGCCTTATTTTATCCTGTAGATACTGAAAACTTATTCAGTAACCATCCACGCGATGTTTTATCAAACATATTCGTGTCTGTTTTCGCCATCATATTACCGCTAGCATTCATCATTTTGGTGAATAAGAGGGTAATAGACGAAGTGGATACAGAGGAGAAAAAATTCAAGAATGCATTTGATAACTCCCCAGTCATTATGATCATTTCCAGGTTATCTTCAGGTGAAATTTATGATGTTAATCATGCCTTTCTAGAAACCTTTGAACAAAAACGTGAAGATGTCATTGGTAAAACTACCAACCAAATCAAAATTTGGGGTCCTGATATTACTAGAAGACAAGAACTGATCAAACGCATATTAGACCGTGAAAATATTGAACATGTGGAGATGACTTTTTATAAATCAACTGGTGAACCAGTAGAAACCATCTATTCATGTAAAGTCATCCAAATGTTTGGAGACGAATTCTTACTTTCTACGGCGTCTGACACGACATTGCTTGGTCGTGCTAAACGAGAACTCATTTACATCGCAACCCACGATTCACTCACGGGATTACTGAACCGCCACGAACTAGAACGCTATTTTCAAGAACGTAAAGAAATATTTACCACAGAACTCAAACCATTCTCATTGGTTTTAATCGATTTAGACCGATTTAAAGCAGTCAATGATACGTATGGTCATAACGCAGGTGACCAATTATTAATTCATATTTCACAAAGATTGTCTTTCATATTCAAAGACCATTTTGTGGCGAGACTGGGTGGCGATGAATTCATTATTTTACTAAAAAATGTGAGTCAAGAGACAGAAATCATCAAATTGATCATTAAAACGAGAAATGAGATTACGAATATGAAGTCTTTAAACGATAAACCCATCGACATTGGTGCGAGCATTGGATTTTCAATGTATCCTAAAGATGGTGTTCAACTTGAGGATTTGGTTCGTGTCGCTGATAAGATGATGTACCATGAAAAGGATTCAAAAAGACGAGTATGAGTTCAAACTATCGTGTAAAAACCATCATTGAAGATTCCAAAAAAAGGGCCGATGACCTCTTTGATTGTATCAAAAAGCATCCAGACCCTTTTTTATATTCAGGTAGAGATGAAAATGTCAGAGATGTTTTGTATCACTTGTATGGTTGGCATAACATTTTGATGGACTTAATAGCGAAAAATCCTAAACCACCGATTGAATTGAAACCAGGTTATACGTGGAAGAATCTTGAAAAACTCAACTATGATTTAAAAACTTCAGCGGAAGCTTACTCCCTTGAAGACGTCATAAAACTGTTTAAACAAAGTCATGAACGAATGATGCTTTGGATTCAAGGGTTGTCCGATGAAGATTTAAATACACCGGATTTGTATCCCTTTACTGCCCCATCTACCTTGGGTGAATTCGTCTATGAATGCATGGGTGGACACTATACATGGGCTATCCAAACCATCGAATTTCATAGGGGTGATGATACATTAAGATCTCTATTGGATGAACTTAAACAGTTACCCGCCATTGAAGCCATTGTTTTAGGGGGTTCTAGAGGCAAACAACAAGGCGATACCCTTTCAGATTATGATATTTATGTGTACACGACAACCACCATCCCTGTAGAGACGCGTAAGAAAATCATCGATCCTTATGTATCTTTGATGGAATATAATCATACCTTCTTTGAAACCGAAGACGATGGGATATTGAACAATGGTATTGGCATTGAATTTATCTATCGTAACTTAAATGACTTTAAACAGATGATGGAAAATCTATTTGAACTCAAAGTCAATCGGGGTTATAGCACATGCTTTTTAGACAATCTTTTAACAACAAAAATAATTTTTGATCGAAATGGATCATACAAGGCTTTACAACAAACGTATCGTTTTAAAGATAAGCGTAAAATCTATCAAACGGTTGTAAAGCAAAATATCCCTTTACTCTATGGCACCCAGCCATGTTATTACGATCAAATCGTGAAAGCTGTAAAACGGCAGGATTTAGTCGCGGTGAACCACCGATTGACAGAATACCTCAGTCTATTTTTTGACACCCTATTCGCAATCAATCAGGTAAACCATCCGGGTGAAAAACGAATGCTTGAAAAAGCCCTATCGTTACCACTGAAACCATCCAATATGGCTGAAATAATTGAAAATATGTGCACTCATTTAGGAGAAGAAGCCTACCTGGAAGATTTAAGAAAACTGACACTTGAACTCATAAAAATAGCTAAAAATGATTAACCCGAAAGGGTTTTTCTTTTTTAATAATTTTATAAGAAAGACAAAAAAATGCCTTAAAAAAGCCATCAAAAAAACATTTGAAATTCAAATAGTTGGAAATTCAAAATAATATTTTAAAAAATGCTTTGAAGTTCTAAATAAATGTGATACAATGTGCCTAGTCTGTCAAAATAGGCAGAGATGTGACGTGAAAGGGGGATCTTTTAAAGATATGAATAAATCACTGTTACTCAAAGTTTCAAAATCCGTTTTACTTGGTCTGTTTGCGTTAGGTTTCTTTTTACCCTTCGTAGTGGGTAGAGTAGGGGTTGCGAATTATAGCGACTCATTATGGAACGTACAAGATTTCGCAACCCGCTTAGGTAGTTCTTCAGATTCACCATTATTATTGATTGTATTATCCTTGCTTGTAAGCGTAGCTGCAGTTGTGGTGTTCTTTTATAAAGAATCACTAAGCAGATATGTTCACTTAGCAGCCGTAGTTGTCGGTTTAGGCGTTGTCTTATATGTATACTTCCAAGTATTCATTGACAAGTCAGCTGCACTCGAAGGCGCAATCGCTGGTGGCATCGTAACCATGAGTTTAGGTCTAGGTTTCTATCTACAAATCGTATTTGTATTGTTATCTGTTGTACTTGAATTTTTAGGCGAAAAAGTATTCTCTTTCATTAAATAGTTTAATCCAAAAAGAAAAGGAAACCTCAAAAGTTTCCTTTTTTCTTTTATGCAGGAATGACTGATCCACCATAGGTCGAAGTGATGAAATCCTTAACCGCTTGACTATTCAGTATTTCTGCTAAGGCTTTGATCTTCGCAGAATCGAGTAAAGAGGCTTTTACAGCGAGGACATTTACATAAGGGTTATTGCCGGTGGATTCAATGAAAATCGAATCTTCTAGTGGGTTTAGATTACCTTCTAATGCGTAGTTTGAATTGATGATATACAAATCGGCTTCTTTAGCGTTGTAGGCTGAAATTAAGAAGTCAGGGGCGACATTCGCACGAATGACTAAATTTTTCGGGTTGGAAACAATCGCTTCAGTAAAATTGATTGATGACGCTAAAATATCGAAATTTTCTGATAAACCAATGAGTCCAGCTTGAGCCAATAGATTGAGTGCTCTACCATGGTCAGAAGTTGAATTCGATAGAAGGACGGTCGCCCCATTCGGGATGTTTGCTAAAGAAGTGATCGTATTGGCGTATAAACCAATCGGTTCAATGTGTACATACGAAGCGATGACCAACGTTTTATTGGGGTTTTCATTGTTGTATTTGGTTAAAAATGGTACGTGTTGGAAGAAATTCGCATCCGCGTCCCCAGCAGCTACGGCTGGATTTGGAAAATAGTAATCTGAAGTAACGATGATTTCGAGGTTAAAACCACGTTCTTTTAATAAAGGTCTCGCAAACTCAAGAATTTCCGCGTGGGGAATGGAAGTTGCGATGACTTTGATGGTTTTTTCATTCGCATTGCAGGCAGATAATACAAGGCTAGCCAATAGTAATACAAGTAAAGCTGTGATTTTTTTCATAAGGTTCTCCTGTTTAGTTGTGGTTTATTTTTTTAGATAGATAATCACCAGTCACCTGGATGATGAATACAAGTAGTAATATGGTGAAAATGGATACGTACATTAAAAGGTAGTTATTACCAAACTTTCCATTCTCATAAGCTAAGAATGCCAAGCCTCCCGCACCGATGACAGCCGCAGCAGACATGAATCCTACGAGGGTAACGAGGGTGAGTGTGAATCCCGATATTAAGGAGGATAAGGCCTCTTTAAAAACGATTCTCAATACAGTGATACGGGACGCACCCATCGATTTTAAGGCTTCTAAGGTGTCGGTACTGACCGATTTTAAGGCGTTATTCACAACCCTGGCAAAAAACGGGGAAGCCGATACGATCAGCGCAGGGAGTGCACCTCTGGCACCCAACATGGTACCAACCAATGCCCGAGTGATGGGTATCATCATAATGAGTAGAATGATGAACGGGATCGACCTGGCGATGTCATTGACTGTAGATAGTATACGATAAGTGATTGTTCTTTGCAAACTGGGTTTAATAATCACATCGTTATCGAGAATATACAGTAGAAACCCGATCGATAAACCGATGATGAGAACGAAGGCACCTGTGCCAAAGGTTAAGAACAAGGTTTCATTCAATGCATTTAGAAATTGCTTCATATCGTGACTAGATAGCATATGGATTTACCTCCACTTGATGAGCCCTTAAATAAGCAATGGCTTCATCGGTTTGTTTACCAAAGAACTGAACATATAAAAATCCAATCGTCTCTGATTTGAGCTCCAACGTTTTTGCGTATTTGATGTTAACATCGATATGAAACTGTTTGATACAATCCGAAAGAATGGTATCATCACTATTTTTATGGTTGTAGACGAGTTCATAGACATGGGGTTCAGTAGTCTCATATTTAAAGGCTTGTAAAAGCGACTTAGAAACTTCTGATTTTGGATTGACAAACAATTCTTTGATGGGGGTATCTTCGACAATCCTACCGCCATCCATCACGACGACACGGTCACATAAAGCTTTAACCACTTCGATTTGATGGGTGATAAAAACAATCGTTACCTTGGTTTTTTCATGGATTATTTTAAGTAAATTGAGGATATCGTTGGATGTTTTTTGATCTAAAGCTGAAGTGGCTTCATCACATAATAAAACTTTAGGATGATTGGCCAATGCTCTCGCAATCCCTACCCTTTGTCGTTCTCCACCGGATAATGATTTTGGATACATGTTTTTTTTATCTGTGAGTCCTACCAAATCGAGTAATTCAAGGATTCTGGTTTCCTTATCAGAAGGATATTTTGCAATATCTAGTGGTAACTTGATGTTGTCATAGACGGTCATGGCATGGACTAGATTGAAATGTTGGAAAATCATACCGATGGAATGACGCATTCGATCGATGGCCTTTTGTTTTTGCATATCTAGTACATAACCATCGATTGTAACTGTACCATGGGTTGGTTCAATGAGGCCATTGATGATTCGCACCAACGTGCTTTTTCCTGCCCCACTATAGCCTAAAATCCCCAGAATTTCACCATCTTGAATGGAGAGATGGACGTCTGATAAGGCATGAAAAGTCTGTTTATTATGAGTGTAATTTTTTGAAATTGCTTTTAGTTCAATCATATAAGCTCCTTTAAAATAAAAATGCCTATCGCAACAGCGACAGGCATAACCTTTATAAATTAGGCGTTCCATCGCTTATAGCTTTACCACCGTGATTACTCTGGTTGGTAGACGTTCATCGAGCTATATCTCTCCCGTCTTCTTGATAGTATGATTTAATTAACCCAATTTTAGCACACTCGATTTCGGTTGTATATAATAAATCAAATGAAATCGCTTTTATACGCATGAGTTCGTATATTTAATGTTTGAAACCAATCATTTGATAAATACCTTGGAGATAGCTATACTTTATAGTAGAGGTGATCACATGAAAAAAATGGTTTTGTATGGCTATATTTTGTTGTTATCCTATACGCTTTACCATCTCCTATTTAATTCTCAAAATGGTTCGTTTATAAATGACTTGCTCCAAAACAAGGCCGACCCTACTTTGTTCATGGTATTCAATCTATTGGGTTTATTCCCACTGGCGTTCATCCTGTTTGGTTTGAAATATTTGAATATGAATAAGTTTACGTGGGGGTTTCTTGGTTTGGGTTTTATGTTGGGTGGGTTTGCGTTGGCTGTACCTTTTATCGGTGGAGAGCTTAAACCAAAAGCCGTATCCAAGAAAGTGAACATCATCGCTTTGATTGGTTTGATTGTATCTATATTGGTTGTAGGGTATGGCCTTATATTGGGTGATTTTAGCCAATACTACGACGCTTTTATAACCGATTCATTTGTTCACATCATGACGATTGACTGGATATTCTTATATAGCTTATCGGTATTTTTGTCCTATAAAGTCTATAAAAAACCTTACATCGCATTCATTCCAGTCATTGGATTTTACTATTTAATATTTCAAGATATTGACTAAGACCTGCGAGGGTCTTTTTTATTCGAAGCAAGTTGCTTGTAATAAAAAGTATATTTGATAAAATTAAATTGAATACAATTAAATGGAGGAATTTAATATGTCAATTTATGAACTTGAAGTGAAAAGATTAAATCAACAAAAAGCATCACTCAGTAAATATGAAGGTAAGGTACTACTCATTTTTAATAGTGCAACCAAATGTGGTTATACCAAACAATACGATGGCATTGAAGCGTTATATGAAAAATACAATAAACAAGGACTCGAAGTATTGGATTTTCCTTGTAACCAATTTATGAACCAAGCCCCTGAATCGGGTAAAGAAATCGAATCCTTCTGCAAACTCAAATTCGGAACTAAATTTGAAATTTTCGATAAAATCGATGTGAATGGCAAAAATGCCGATCCTTTATTTAAATACCTACGTGCGAAGAAGTCAGTCGATTATCCAAAAACCAAATCGTCATTTTTAGATGTGCTTCGTGGTAAAAATGCAATTAAATGGAATTTTACGAAATTCTTAGTGGATCGTAATGGCAAAGTCGTTTACCGTTTTGGTCCAAGCTTTACCCCAGAAGAGATGGAATCCTTCATCAAGGAGCTGTTATAAGTGAATTGGAAACTCGATGAACAGTTGTGTTTTTTACTGTATGCCAGTTCGCGTAATGTCATCAAAGCCTATAAAGATATTTTAGATCCGTTTAATTTGACCTATACTCAATACATTACGATGATTGCGTTATGGGAGTTAGACCATCAATTGGTATCTGAACTGGGTGACAAACTCCAACTGGACTCTGGAACATTAACACCACTACTTAAAAAATTAGAAAAGGATGGGCGCGTCACCCGTGTGAGAGACCATCAAGACCAACGTAAAGTGTACATCAGTTTAACACCCGCAGGTAAAGCATTAGGTGAAGCTTGCAAAGTGGTGCCTGAGCAACTTTTACAATGCATACAGATTGATTTTGAAAAAGCCAAAAGCTTATATTTCATTCTCAAAGATGTGTACAAGGAATATCAAGAGGTAGACAAAAAATGACAGAAACCGATAAGAAAATATATATGAAAAAAGCGATTGAACTGGCACAACATGGCGAAGGGTTTGTGAATCCGAATCCATTGGTAGGTTCCATCATTGTCAAAAATGGCAAAATCATCGGTGAAGGTTACCATGCTCAATTTGGTGGACCTCATGCTGAAGTCAATGCGTTTAATAACGCCACAGAAGATGTTACCGACGCCACGATGTTTGTAACATTAGAACCGTGTGCGCATTATGGAAAAACCCCGCCATGTGCTCTTAAAATCATTGAAAAGAAGATTAAAAAGGTCATCATTGCTAAAACAGACCCCAATCCTTTGGTCCATATGAAAGGCATTGAATTGTTAAAAAATGCGGGTATTGAAGTGGAGTACGGTCTTTTGAGTGATGAAGTTGAGTTACAAAATGAAATATTTTTGAAATATATTCAAACCAAACTACCGTTTGTTTCGATAAAATACGCGATGACTGCTGATGGCAAACTCGCGACGAAGAAGATGGATTCGAAGTGGATTACCAATGAAGCCTCAAGAGCCTATGTGCATGAATTACGTAATCGCCACATGGCCATTATGGTGGGGGTAAATACCATCATTCATGACGATGCCCGTTTAAACACACGTTTAGATAAACCACACAGAAACCCTATTCGTATCATCATCGACCCGGATTTAGATATCCCAAGAGATGCTTATGTGGTTAAGACAGCCCAAGTCCAACCTACCTGGGTTGTGACTAAGAAGTATGAACAACGTTTGGTTGATTTAGGGGTTAGAATCATTCAAATGCCTGACATTGACTTAGTCGCTCTAATGAAAAAACTGGGTGAAGAAAAAGTCGATTCAGTGCTCATCGAAGGTGGGTCTTATACCCATGGTAAAGCACTAGAATCAGGGATTGTTGATAAAGTATATGTATTTATCGCACCAAAACTGGTTGGTGGGAAACAAGCCCTTACCCCGGTGGGTAGTGAAGGTGTCGATCTCATGAGCGATGCTTATCAACTTAAACATGTAAAATACACACCATTTGGTGACGATATATTGATGGAAGGAACCATCATCAAGGAGAAAATATAATGGATAATTTATTTAATACAGTAGAAGAGGTACTGGAAGATATAAAGGCTGGTAAACCAGTCATACTGGTCGACGACTATGATGTCGATAATACCGGAGATTTTGTCGTAGCAGCAGAAAAAATCAATCTTGAAACATTGAAGTTGATGGAATCCTATTCCAAAGGCATCATCAATATCACAACCGATAAAGAACGATTTCAAGCGTTGGGAATTCAAGCCCTTTACGAACAAACCATCACGGCGTATCAAACTGCGAAAGTCATGTCTGTTGAACTTGAATGCCACGGGGATAAAACCCACAAGACATTGAAGACCATTCAAGCGATCATTAATAAGGATACCAAACCCAATACATTCTTACAACCTGGGGTCATTTTCCCCATCCAATACCGTCAAGGTGGTGTATTGAAGCGTGCGGGTCGTCCGGAAGCTTCTGTGGATTTCTCCAAGCTTGCGAATCTATACCCAGCGGGTGTGACATCGATGATTTTAAAACCATCGGGAGAACCTTATCGTTTATATGAACTTAGAGATTTAGCCAACCATTTGAATGTGAAGTTCACAGCGGTTTCAAGTTTAATTGAATTCCGTAAAAGAAGTGAAAACTTCATCAAGCGTGCAGCAGAAGCCAATCTACCAACCAGCCATGGTGATTTTAGAATGATTGGATTTGAAAATGCCATCAGTGGTGAACACCATGTTGCGTTAGTCAAAGGTGACATCCAACCAGGCGATGAAGTCTTGGTTAGAGTCCACTCAGAGTGCTTAACCGGGGATGCGTTTGGTTCGATGAAGTGCGATTGTGGTGAACAGCTCCAAGCGGCTTTGGATAAGATTGAAAAAGCCGGCAAAGGCGTACTGGTTTACATGCGTCAAGAAGGGCGTGGGATTGGTTTAATCAACAAGATTAAAGCTTATAACCTTCAAGATCAAGGCATGGATACCGTCGAAGCGAATTTGGCACTAGGGTTTGCTGAAGATTTAAGAGATTATGGTATTGGTGCTCAAATTTTAAGCGATTTGGGTGTAACAAAAGTGAAACTCATGACCAACAACCCATTAAAACTATCTGGATTAACAGGGTATGGTATTGAAATTGCTTCACGTGAACCGATTCAACTTAACCACAATGAACGCAACGAATTTTACATGAAAACCAAGAAGGACAAAATGGGCCACATGCTCAAATTCAAGGAATAAGGTATGACGTATAAAACCATTTGTTTGGACTATGATGGCACCATCCATGATAGCATTCAAATCTATTACAAAGCCTTCTTAAAAGCCTATGACTACTTGGTTAAAGCAGGGTATCAAGCACCCAAAGATTGGACCAAAGATGAAGTCAAACGCTTCTTAGGACAAAACCCACCTGAAATGTGGGCATCCTTCACACCAGCGTTACCAGAATCAGTCATCGCCATTGTTTCGAAAATGATTGGTGAAGCGATGCGGGATTCGATCCTTCATCATGAAGGTGTGCTGTTTGATGGTGCACTAGAGACACTTGCTTACTTAAAAGAAAAAGGCTATTACTTGGTATACTTATCGAATTCAAAGAATTATTACATGGAAATCAATAAAAACGAATTTAAGCTAGATCGTTACTTTGATTTATTTGTATCTTCTGAAATGTATGGCTATATCCCAAAAAAGGATATTCTAGCTAAACTGAAAGAAACCTTACCAAAACCCATTTTAATGGTGGGCGATCGAATTCATGATATGGAATCGGGACATGCCAATAACATTGACACCGTCGCTTGTTTGTATGGGTATGGTAGTGATTCAGAATTTTTAGGTTCTACCTATCAAATTACGGATATTCACCATCTAAAGAAAATTTTATAAAAGGTAAAGACTGTTTCTAGTCCAATTTTATTGGTGGAAATGGTCTTTTTCATTTTTTTTACATAATTCGACGACAATCATCACAATGTAATGTTAAATGTTTAGAAAAGATTTCATCCTAAATGATTTTATGTTATAGTGATTTTATCAAGGAATATAGGAGATACCAGAATGAAAAAAATATACATCATCATTGCGATAATTATCCCTTTATGGATTCTATCTGCATGTCAAAATCCAACATCATTTCATACCATTGATATTCAAGTTGAAGCAGATGAACACATCGATTTAATGATATACGAGGATGAAACCTTAGATCAAGTATTAAATTCACATACAATTCAGTTCAGAGTGGATAACAACATTAACGCCCTAGACCAATCAGTGAGTCTCTATCTTAAAATAAACACCCAATCTGGATATGAACTAGACACAATCAAAATGGGAGATACAGTGATCAATTATCAACTGATTAATGAAGAATCTTCTATTTACACCATCACCATCCCTATACAACAAAGTCAAATTTGGATATCTAGTAAAACCATAGAAGAGGATATCGTTAACAACGACACATTTGAAGGGACTTTCGTATTGGATGAACATGTGTCCATTCTCATTTATCCGACACAAGTATTGGAAAATGGTGAATCCAATCTCATCGGTATTGCGAAAGACGGAACCACTGGTGAGGTCCTTACCTCAGGTGAAGGGCAGATTAATTTCTCAGTTATTCTAGATGAAGGCTATGAAATCCATACAATTTCAATTACCCCTAATCTTTATAAAAATCTAAAACTCCCCGCTGAACTTGGCGATAATACTTATCGAATTACTAAAATCACAGGCGATATTGTAATCACAATCACAACGATACAAATCGATGGTGCATATAACGCCAATGAAGCGACGACCATTCAATTTACAGAAACTGGTATCGTTATTCGTAACAACAATGGTTATGTTACCCTACAAAATGACTTGGTTATCATAACCAGTGGCGGTCATTATGTTATATATGGACAATCATCCGAAGGGTCTGTTCAAGTGAACGCTGCGGATGCGAATATTGATTTAGAGTTTGGTGAATTGACATTATCATCTACCTTAAATGCGCCAATCCAAATAATCAAAGCCAATAAAGTCAACATCTTTATACCTTTTGGGATAACCGTCACTTTGAATGATCTCAGGTCGACTCAACTATCTGAATCCGATGATACACCGAATGCAGCCTTATATGCAAATGCGGATTTAAATCTATCGGGATCTGGTTTGTTAATCGTCAATGCTTCTTATAATAATGGTATTGGTACCAAAGATGATTTAACCATTGAGGGTTTAAATATTACAGTAGAATCGGCAAATCACGCGATCAAAGGATCGGATTCAATTACCATTCTAAGTGGAACATATCATCTAACTGCACAAGGTGGAGATGGGTTAAAAACAACCAAATCAGACATATCTAGTAAAGGCAACCAACGTGGAACCATCACCCTATCGGGTGGTGAATTCATCATCCACGCCTCAACCGATGGGATAGATGCGGCCTATGATGTCATCATTGAAAATAATCCCACCATAACCATTTTTACAACGAAGACTTACACAACCAGTGTGGGGAATCCTATTGAAAACACAGCATCCAAATTATATATAAGAATCCAATCCAATGTGTATAGTGTAAATGATCGCTATGCTGTATATTTAGAAAACACAGATTCAAGTAGTTCGATTTGGTTAAATGCGACTATGATGGGTTTAGTCAATATGTCAGGTCGTAACTATTATATTTATGAAATAACACTCGATTCATCATTCGAATACTTTTCGATATATCGTTTTAATGCAGCATCAATAAACTCTACGACAAGTTATATTTCTAAATCAGAAAAAGCCAAATTAAACGATAACTATAATATGGTCTCCTTGACGATTTCAGGAACGAATATTACATATGGTTTTAGCATTTACACATCCTCTTCGCTAGAGTATTCATCCAAGGGTATCAAAGCCGACAATGAAATCGTCATTTCCGGAGGTGTAATCACAATCCAATCATATGATGATGCAATTCACGCGAATGGCGATGTATTATTGGAAAATGGAATATATGGGTTAGGTAATGTGAGTATCGATGGTGGTTCAATTGTGATTACAACGAAAGATGATGGCATTCATGCCGACAAAACAGTACACATTTCTGGTGGATCAATAGAAATATTGACCTCATATGAAGGCATTGAAGGCAATGTGGTTAAAGTATCTGGTGGTGTTATCAAAGTCAATTCAACAGATGATGGGGTAAATGCTACTGCGGGGACATTGGCTTCAAAAGTAGAAGTCACTGGTGGGTATTTAGAAATTTCGGTTGGAACAGGGGACACGGATGCGATTGATTCAAATGGAACGTATGTTCAAACCGGGGGATTTGTTGTTTCGATGAGTGCCTTATCTGGAGGTATGGGTGGCGCACTCGATACCGATGGTAGTGTGAGTGTCACAGGTGGGACGTTCATTGGTATTGGATCAAGTGAACGGATACCGACAACATCAGGAAATAACCGTTCTACAGGTTCCATGACAATTAGTATTACTCCAGGACTGTATACTATCAAAGACGCGAGCGGAAACACCATCATTTCATTTACAACGACAACCTACACCTATAACAAAATTTTTATCAGTTCAGATCAATTAAAACAAGGAACAAACTACACTTTGTATCGCGGGACAACCAGTTTAAAAATATGGACTCAAGCATAAAAAAAGCACTTCAGCCGAAGTGCTTTTCTATTTAAATAACCAAGGTAAAGCTTTTTGAATACCACGATCCCAATAAGCCCAATCGTGTTCACCAGCATCGAAAATGTAGGTGTGAGAAACGCCTTGTTCTTTTAGATACTGTTCAAAACTGCGGTTATCTTCGACTAAGAAATCATCCTCACCACAAGTGAATAGGAGTTCTGGTAGTTGATTACGTTTGATATCTTTTTTAATCAGATAACGTAGATCATTCTTACCTGTCGTGGTTTTTCCAAACATCAAATCAAACTGTGGTAATCGGCTTTCCATCCAAGGGATAGACCGAATGAAATCGGGATTCATGACGCCCGAAAGACTAACGGCTTTAACAAACTTTTTAGGGTTACTAAGCGCGAATTTCATCGCACCATAACCGCCCATCGATAAACCTAAAATGTAGGCTTCTTTTTGAACTGGAAATAGGTTTTCAATAAAAGGAACCAATTCTTTGGTGAAATAGGTATAGTATTGTAAACCCATCACATGGTCTGTATAGTAGGCGTTGTATCCTGAAGGCATGATTACACAAGCTCGATAAGGCCACATATAGCGTTCGATGGCAGTTAACCGGGTCCAATCTTGGTGGTCGCCGTTGTAGCCATGTAAAACGTAGAATGGGCGAAGCTTTTCGTTCTTTTTTAAATCGTCTGGCACCAACACCGTCAGTGCGGTATTCATTTCAAGGGCCTTTGAAAAAAATGATAATTGAATTTTGGACATACACTAATCCTCCTTGAGTGGAATTATTTTTATGTAAGGTTGTTCTTGATTGTAATGACCATATTCGATTATCAATTGATCATCGATAATCTCATAATGACAGTAATAATCATCGCCATATTGACAATGAAATATTTCAACATAAAATAGGGTATTACGTATATAAACACGTCGATCACCACTGAAAAATAGCGCATGATCTTCAATAATGAACTGATTATTCGCGATTAAACTATGGTCTTTATCTTCGAAAAAGACTATGAATATAAATACATAAGCACAAATCAAAGTAAATAAAGTGATGAGGACTTTGATCAGTAGGTTAGCTGAAAAGAAAATTATTACAAAGAATATAGCCCCGCCCAAGGGGATCCAATACACATAACTATTGAATGGGGTTATGACATCAAGAATGGTTAATATTCCAAAGCGATTTAAAACAAAAGAGAAGATACCAAACAGTATGAAACCCATACCAAGAATTACCCAAGGCTTGATGCGTATGTTAAATCTCATTTGGATAAACAACACCAATTTGTTTTCGAATCGTATCCATCTGTTCTAAAATAGAAAGGGTATCTTCAACATTCATATATGGGGTTCTGAAGGTTTTATTTTCAATCGCTTCAATAAACGCTTCGATTTCATATTCATAACCGTTTGATTTGTGAGGTATATGAATATGTTCAATCAGTTGATGTTTCAAATCGTAGATAAAAGCTTCATGGGCACCCCAAAAGAAAGGTACTTTGATATAGCCTAAATCACCATAGATATAAGCATCTTTTCCGCCTTCTTCAATGATTGAACCATGCAGACAAGCTTTTTTATTTGGGTATAGATATTCTAAGTCAATCGTACCATCGACCAAAGCAGAAGTCAGTTTCGCCTTGGATACGATTTTATCTGGTTTACCTAAGAATAAATTGGCATAAGTGATGGGATAGATACCAACATCAAGGAGTGCTCCACCACCTAAGCTTGGATTAAATAATCGTGAAGCGTCACTTGGTTGACTCGCGAAAGCGAAATCTACTTTAAGTGATGTTATTTGTCCAATCACACCTTGTTGAACTTTCGCTAAAACGGTTCTGGTGAGGGGTAAAAATCGTGTCCACATCGCTTCCATGACAAACACATTTTGTGCTTTAGCAACTTCAAAAATGTGTTTGGCCTGTTTGGCATTCAATGTAAATGATTTCTCGCATATAATGTGCTTTTTGTGTTTTAGAATAGCCAACATGTGTTCATAGTGTAGTCCATGAGGGGTAGCCACATATATCGCATCTACCAAAGGGTCTAGATAAAGCGATTCATAGTTGTCATAAACCTCTCTAAAACCGTACTGTTTTTGAAAGGCTTTCGCTCTTTCGATGTCACGACTCGCAATCCCTTGAAGTGGGAATTGAGAGTCTAAACAAGCTTTTGAAAATGCATGGGCAATCGCACCAGCACCAATGATACCGAATCGAATCATAGAATCACCTCGATACATTCATCATATCACATTAGCAAAAAAATAAATGACTAATTTCAAATTTACTACGCTTCGTAAATAATGTGCGAAATATTTATGAAATACATGGTTTTTTTCATTTATTAGCGTTATAATATAGCAAAAGCATCGAATTATAAGGGGGATTTATATGAGAGCACTGTTGAAATTGGTTTTATTATCACTACTCGGACTAACTGCAATTTTCTACTTTTTACCGTTAATTGAAAACGCCGGTTCACTGGTCGCTGTGGTTCAAAACTTTGAACTCAGTATGGCTTGGGTCGAGTCATTATATTTAGAAGTAGCTTTGGTGCTTACTTTTGGTAGAGATTTGATATTGCTAATGATTTTTGAAGTCATTTGTATCATCGCGTTAAAAAAAGACAAATAGGATGAAACCCGGATACGGGTTTTATTTTTAAGGGGGGGACATTTAGATGAAAAAAATCATTGGAATCGGTGAACTCTTGATTGATTTTATACCAAATCAAAAAGGGGTAGCCCTGAATGCAGTAGACACCTTCTCTAAAAAGGCCGGTGGCGCACCAGCAAATGTATGTGTTGCTGCCCGTAAAATGGGCACAAGTAGTAAATTTTTAGGACAAGTCGGTCAAGATGCTTTTGGCGATTTTTTGATCGATACACTAAGAACAGTAGAAGTTGATACGACTCAAATCATACAAAGCAAAGGTGCGAATACAGCGCTCGCTTTTGTTTCGCTATCGACATCGGGTGAAAGAGATTTTGTATTTTATCGTAACCCCAGTGCGGATCAACTCTATGAAGGACCAGCCGATTATGATATGTTAAAAGACAGCATTATTCACTTTTGTAGTGTCTCATTGATTGAAGACTATCCAATAAGAACTACCCATAAATCACTATTGGATTACGCGAAAAAACATCAGATACCCATCAGTTTTGATCCAAACATACGGCTCGCTTTATCCAAGGATGACCACGCCTATCAAAAGCAGATTGAATCGTTTCTAGGGTACGCAGATATATTAAAAATAGCCTCTGATGAGCTTTCATTCATCACAGGTAAAAGCGATTATGATGAGCAAATCCAGTGGTTGAATCGATACCCATGGAAAGTGTTGGTAATCACTTTAGGTAGTCATGGGGTAACAGTGATGACCAAAGAAAGGACCTGTCTTGTTCCAGGTTATAAAGTGGATGTTGTAGATACTACCGGTGCAGGTGACGCTTGGATTGGCGCGTTTCTATCCCAATTAGCCTTACACGAACAGATTCCAACCGACATCCCTACATTGACCGCTTATGCAAAAATCGCCAACGCTTACGCCGCCCTCACTACCACCGCTTATGGTGCCATCGAAGCGATGCCTAGTCTTGAAAAGCTAAAACAGTTTATAAAAGAAAAAGACCTCAAAAGGTCTTAGTGATCTGAATACCGATTTCTTGGGTGAACGCGACAATGCTCACAACAAGAACCACGGTATTTTTTTTCGTTTTCTATCGAACATAAAATTTGTTTGTTACACTCAGGGTTCGCACAATTGATATAGCGTTCACACGGTTCACCCGTAAAATAATCTTTACCAACAATCACTGGATTGACTTGATTGATAGGCACGGCGATTCGGTTATCAAATACATAGCATTGACCATCCCAATAAGCCCCTTGAGCCGTCGAATCTCTTCCATAGGTGACGATACCACCATGAAGCTGGCCAACATCTAAAAAACCTTCCCGCTTAAGCCAACCAGAGAACTTTTCACAACGCACCCCACCAGTACAGTAGGTAAGGATCTTTTTACCCATAAATTGTTCTTTATGAGCTCTAATCCAGTCTGGCAAGTCTCTAAAACGCTTGATTTCAGGTTTTATCGCCCCTCTGAAATGACCTAAATCGTATTCATAATCGTTTCTCGCATCGATGATG
Source organism: Acholeplasmataceae bacterium UBA6150 (assembly GCA_002423145.1). Taxonomy (GTDB): domain Bacteria; phylum Bacillota_I; class Bacilli_A; order Acholeplasmatales; family UBA5453; genus Paracholeplasma. The sequence continues at coordinate 126,890 of DIUU01000003.1, forward strand.
ATGGTATTAGGATCGAACATCCGTTCAAAGAATTCTTTGGGTTCGACATATCGACCCGTGAGTTCTTTTGGATTGATGTCGTCCTCTAAACTGAAATTAACGAGTTCATTTTTAACCCGGACATGCATCTTTTTGAAAGCATGTCTTTCAGCTTCATCAATTTTATACGTAACCCCTTTAAAGTAGGGGTGGTTTTCCATCCAGTTTATATAGGTATCGATATCTGCTATCAAACCGGATACTGTCCCGTTGATGCCTTCTTCGGATATGAATACTCGACCCAATAAATCAATACTTTTACAATAGGTTAAATGTTCATCACGGAGGATTTGAGGATCCTCGATATAAACATAATGATAATATAGTAAAACACGATAATCTTGCATAAAATCCTCCAATACGATAGTTATACTATAAGGAATTGTCGACACTTATTCAAAACATATGCACAGTCTTATATAGAAATATTTCTAAAATTACCAATAAAGTGAGATAGTTAAACGTATATGATATGCTAGACTAAAAAAACTAGCATCTCCCACATAAAACACAGACTTTTCTGTGTTTTTTTCTTCATTTTATTGAAGATAAGTTATAATTAAATATGGAGTGATGACTATGCTATATGATTGTATCGTTATAGGGGGCGGACCAGCCGGGTTAATGGCTTGTAACCAACTAGAAAAGCACCTAAACTATATTTTATTGGAGAAAAACGATAAAGTCGGTAAAAAGTTATTACTTACTGGTGGAAAACGTTGTAATATCACCAATAACTTATCGGTTAAGGATTTTATTGAATCTTTAAATGTATCACACAAAAAATTCTTATATCCGGCATTAACACAATTCGGACCCAAGGATGTGATTCAGTTTTTTAATAGTCGTGGGTTAGAACTCGAACTTGAACAAAACTTTAAATTCTTTCCTAAAACAGGTAAAAGCTCGTCTGTATTGGAAGCATTACTCAAGGGTATGGATGAAAAACGAATTCACTACAATGAACCCGTCAGGAAAATATTCAAACAAGAGACATCCTTTTTAATCGAAACGGATAAGGAAACCTACTTAACAAAACAAGTCATCATCGCTGTGGGATCGAATGCCTATCCTTCGATGGGCTCGAGTGGAGATGCCTTGTTGTTTGCGAAACATTTAGGCGTATTATATAAACCATTTACACCGGCTGAAACCTACCTATTTTCAAATAAAGTCAAGACCGAAGATTTGGATTTACAGGGGGTAGCTCTCACAACCCAAGTGAGAATTAATCAAGATAAAAAAACCCATCCAGGCGATGTATTGTTTACCCATTTTGGGGTCTCTGGACCTTTGATTTTACACATTTCAGAAATCGTCTATGACAGGCTAGAAAAAGAACCTGTGACGTTATTTATCGAATTGACAGAACAAGATCCCATCCTCGAGTTCAATCAAAAAAGAACAACCAAAGACATGGTCTTGAGTGTGCTTGAATCGATGACTTCGAAGCGGTTAGCTAAAAAAGTCCTCGATGTATCGGGGATACCCAATAAACGGGTATCGGACATGAAAAAAACCGAGGTTGAAGCGCTCAATCGATTGTTAAAGGCATTTGAGATTCCGATTGACCGCGTTGAGGTTAAGGAAAAAGCATTTGTCAATGCTGGTGGGATTCTGGTCGATGAACTGAATCCAAAAACCATGGAATGTATTGCCCATCCAGGCTTGTATTTTGTTGGAGAATCGACAGATTTACAAGGACCCATCGGTGGATTTAATATCACGATTGCATTATCTACAGGTAGACTCGCTGCCAATCATATCGTATCGAAGGGGTAAACCATGTCCAGTTCACAAGATTATGTTACGTATGTAGTAGAAAAATTAAGACGGTTTTACGATGTCAATTATCGGAAGATGTTTGGGGAGTATATGGTTTATATCGATACCAAACCCATCCTTTTAATATGTGATGACCAACCCTATATCAAAATTCATGAATCGACAACCCCCATCTTAAAAGATACTGAAACAGGATACCCTTACAAAGGGGCTAAACTCCATTATCTATTGGATATCGATGATGATCATCTTACAAAACAAGCCATCGATGCGTTATTACCTTTTATCGTCGTTAAACCTAAAAAGAAAAAAACACAACTCTAGTGTTTGAGGATAACTTTATGCAAGCCAAGACCCAAAACGTCGATATTGAAACTAGACAATATTACCATCAGGCCAATCTGGTGTATTTATCAACCATCGCAGCGGATTTTATCATTGTCCCCATCATTTTTTTTACCGGGAGTATGGTATCTTTTTATGGTAACCTGATTGGAATGATTATTGCAGGGATCGCTGTTTATTTAAATAAAAAGAAGAAATATGGACTTTCTGCATTCTTATTCATATTGACCATAACCACATTAGGGGTTACCCAAGTATTATTGTTTGGGTTAGCATCAGGATTTATGTATTACTTTTTCAATATGAGCGTATTGATTGTTTATACCAAATGGAAACCCAGTTTAAAACTCGTGGGTGTCTTAGCCCAAATCGTTTTATTCGGACTAACTTTTGCTTACGCCATTACCAATCCACCACTGTATCCACTCGATTTGGGTTGGATTGTATTCCTTCATTCATTGAACTTCATATTAAACATCATAGGGGTAGCGAATTCGGCTTATTATTATATTAGGATAGCCAGTGATGCTCAAAAAGCATTGTCAAAACTCGCGAATACAGACTATTTAACCGGTGTAAACAATCGTGTCGCATTCGATGCTTTCCTGCAAGAAAAGAAACAATCATTTGATAAAACCAGACAACCTTTTGGGATCCTCATGATCGATGTCGATTATTTTAAAAATATCAACGATACTTATGGTCATGCTTGTGGTGATGAGATGCTGGTTAAAATAGCTTCATTACTAAAAGAAGAACACAGCAATCAAGATTTTGTTGCGAGATATGGCGGCGAGGAATTTGTTTATGTCATGGATGCCTATCAAATCAACACAATCAAAGAAGTTGCTGAAAAGTTACGTAAAAAAGTCGAGGACTATACCTTTACTTATCAAAGCCATGAGATAAAACTTACCATTTCGATTGGTGGATTATTTGTCAATCGTGAATGTACCAAAGCCACTGAAAACTGGATTGAATGTGCCGATCAACGCTTGTATCAGGCTAAAACAGAAGGTAGAAATCGTGTCATTATTGAAGGAGTTATTTAATGCAAGTTAAATTTAAAGTACCTAACCTAACGTGTCAAGATTGTAGTTGTGGACACTGTGCTCAAATGTTATTGATTGGTTTAAAATGTCATAAAGATATCGTAAGTGTAAAATCTAATTTTAAAGAAAAAACCATTGAAATTGATTTTGTTAAACCCATGACGACGAGAAGACTCATGATATTCGCGAAAAACAAGGGATATGAAATGGAAGAAATAATATAAAAAGAGATGCCTCGGCATCTCTTTATTTTGAATTTATACTTTCGTTGAGTTTTTTCAATTCATCATTGGTCAAATATCTAAAATAGCCTACGGGTAAATCCGTATTGGTAATGTGCATAATGCGGATTCTCTCTAGAGAAACAACTTCATAGCCTAAAGCTTCTGTCATCCGTCTGATTTGACGATTCATCCCTTGGGTTAACACAATCCTAAAGTGTGTTTCATCCTCTTGAATCAAGTGACACGGTTCTGTTTGTTGAAACTTTTTGGTCTTAAGATTAAAAATGACCACCCCGTTTTGCATATAATCAATGAAAGACTGGGTAAGTGGTTTGTTGACTTGGACACGGTATTCTTTTTCATGACCGAATTCAACACGTAAAATCTTATTGACGATATCACCATCGTTGGTCAGTAGAATTAAGCCTCTCGAATCTTTATCGAGTCGCCCAATCGGGTAAATGACTTCATCGAGATTCATATACTCAACGATGTTATTTTCGATATACAGTTCGGTAGTACAAACAATACCCTCAGGTTTGTTTAAAGCGATGTAAACCTTATCGAGAATGGGTTTAATGGGTTCTCCGTCAATTTTTACGACATCATTTTTTTCAACACGCATACCTAATTTGGCAGGTTGATCATTCAAAGTGACGATCCCTGAATTAATCAATTCATCGGCTTTTCTTCTAGAACAAAAACCAGAATCTGCGATGTATTTATTGATCGAAATGCCCTTTTCTTTGATGTGTTCTATTTTGATGTCTTCCATTTGGAAAACTTGAGTTAATCTTTTTGCATGTTCCATGTTATCACCGAAATCATTATACTAAAAATGTGAAGATATTGCGAACATTCAAGACTTATTTATAAAATATCGAGGAATGGATTCATTTTCATGCAAAAATACGAGTATAAATGGCAGTAATCATTTACAATACAATTGGGTGGTGAATCATATGAGAATTTCCATAAATACAGACATAGCAAGACCCATCGAACACATTTGGGAAGTGTATGTAACGCCTAAACACATCGATGGATGGAATCATGCTTCAGAGGATTGGGAAACCGTGGGATCTACCAGCGATTTTAGAGTGGGCGGATTTTTCAAATATCCTATGCGTGCAAAAGACGGTTCTTTTGGATTTGATTTTGAAGGTGAGTTCTTACAAATTGAACCATATAAGTATATAAAGTATCGCTTATTAGACGATAGAGTTGTTGAGATAAAGTTTACTCAAATGCACCCAACGGTGCACATTGAACTCATATTTGAAGGTGAATCTGAAAATAGTGTTGAACTCCAAAGGGCTGGTTGGCAACAAATCCTTGAATCATTCAAACACTATTGCTTGGCACTTTAAAAAAACACAGTGGATTTCGATTGTAAAAAAACAACAAATATCATATAATAAATTGGATTTAGAGAGGACACTTAAAATGAAAATAACCGATGAAGCAAAAATCTTATTACAAGATATATTAAAAAAAGAAAACTTTAACTGCATCATTGCAGGACTACACTACCACTGTTCTTGTGGAGACGCTACCGTTCAATTTGGATTAGGCAATATTGAAGATGGAGATCAAGTCTATACATACAATGACATTCCAGTTGTTATGGAAGAAGAAACGGTCTTAAGAACAGACCTCATTACTGTATATGTTGAAAACGGAGAACTCATGTTCTTAGATGAAGCAGAACTGTTAGAATCAGAGGATTCAGATTGTGGCTGCGGACATCACCATGAACACGAAGATTCCGAAGATTGTGGCTGTGGACATCATCATGACCATGAAGATTCAGAAGACTGTGGTTGTGGTCATAAACATAATCATGAAGATTCAGAAGACTGTGGCTGTGGTCACAATCACGAAGATTGCGAGTGCAAACATCAACACTAACACCTAAACAGGTGTTTTTTTTTCAAAATGCCGTATCAGTATGCTGTTAATTTTTTACTCAAAATATAAGCTAGATATAGAATATTGAATTACAACGAATCAATACCCATATATTTCCTTTTTTCTAGATTAATTCTAATTAAATCCATCGTCTTCACTCCATAGACTTTAAATATTGCACAAAAATATTGATAAAGAGCAAATAACGTGCTAAAATTAAAGTAAAGAAGGTGAATCTATGAAAGGATATCAAGACTTAGTTCAAAAATTAATCTTTAATATTAAGGATGCAGTAGATATCTTTAAGAACAAAGCGACAGCTTATAGCGCTTTAAATCGATTAGAAAAACAAGGATTCATCAAGAAAATACGAAACAATCTATATGTGAGTATGAACCCAGTGACTCAAACGGCTTTTGCAACTAAATATCAAATTGGATCTTCCATCAACAAGACGGCTTATATTAGCCATACTACTGCACTAGAGTACTATGGATATCAAAATCAAGTCAGCTATGTATGCTATGTTTCATCTTCAAATCGTTTCAACTCATTTGAGTTTGAAGGCATAACTTATAAGCAAGTTTCAATCAAATCAAAAAAGGGTGTTATCAGTCCTCCATACACTCAAATGATGAAAATTACAGATATAGAGAAAACCGTTATTGATTCGATTCAAAACATCGGTTCAATAATCAACCTAGAAGAACTCATCTATAGTCTTGAAATGATACCAAAGCTCGACGAGAATAAACTTATCGAATACTTAGATGCGTATAGCATTCAAGCACTTTATCAAAAAACAGGGTACCTACTATTGCTTTTCAATGACACATTGAAATTAAGTGAATCTTTTTTTAGGATTACTCAAGAGAAATCCGGAAAAAGTGTAGCCTATTTATCAGAGGATGCTAAACAAGAGGGTGTATTTATTAAGGCGTTTCGATTAATTGTTCCAAAGTGGTCGACAAGAGGAGGTCAATTTGATGAAATATGATCCTAATGTATTGTCTAATCTTGCGACTAAACTAGACGTTGTTAGAAACACACTTGAAAAAGTTATCAGATTTTTTTGAATATATTGCAGGATATATCATTTTATGCTTCATTGTGATATAATGCTTATTGTTATAAAATTATTCATCAAGGAGAACATTAAGCCCATATATGGACAGTGACAGTAGCAGTATTTATCTTATATTAATCATTTTAAGCATCATTTTGTCTGGATTCTTTTCAGCAACTGAAACCGCGTTTTCGTCTTTTAATCGAATTCGCATGAAAAACATCAGTGAGAAAGGCCACAAAAAAGCGACGCTTGCACTCAAATTATCTGAACGATATGATGTTTTATTGTCGACCATACTGATCGGTAATAACATCGTCAACATCTTGAGTGCCTCTTTAGCTACCATCTTGTTTGTTAGTTTACTTGGACAAGAGATTGGTGCGACCGTTTCAACCATCGTCATCACCATCGTGGTCTTGATTTTCGGTGAAGTTACACCCAAGTCGATTGCGAAAGAATACCCTGAAAAGTTCGCGATGTTCGCAGCTCCCATGGTATTGTTTTTAGAAAAGCTATTTATGCCATTTAATTTTTTCTTTAAAAAATGGAAAATCCTCATGTCAAAAATCGTTAAACCGAATGAAGATAGAAGTATCACCGAAGAAGAGCTCTTGACGATTATCGATGAAGCTCAAGAGGGTGGTGGCATTAATGCGAATGAAGGTACATTGATTCGCAGTGCCATTGAATTTTCTGAATTAGAAGCCGTTGATATTTACACCCCACGTATTGATATTGAGTGTGTATCCATCGAATCCACCAATGCAGAAATTCAAAAAGTGTTTGTCGATACGGGCTATTCACGTTTACCAGTATATGAAGGTAACATCGACCGTATCGTAGGGATCATCAATCATAAAGACTTTTATAATTACGTTTATACATCCAACAAAAATATCCAAGACATCATTAAACCAGCCCTATATATTACCAAGAATAAAAAACTAGATGCTTTGTTAAAAGACCTTCAATTGAAGAAAATGCATATCGCCATCGTATTAGATGAATTTGGTGGTACCGTTGGGTTGGTCACTTTAGAAGACATTTTAGAAGAATTGGTAGGCGAAATTTGGGATGAGCACGATACCATCATTCATGAGATTGAAAAAATCAATGACCATGAATATTTAGTTATGGGTAATGCCAACGTAGAGAAATTCTTTGAAATCATTGGCAGAAATGAAGAACTCGATGTCTTAACCGTCAATGGTTGGGTGGTTGAAGCACTGGGTCATATTCCGTCTGAAAAAGAAGTATATCAAGCCAACAATATCAAATTTGAAGTCGTAAAAATGAATGGAAAACGGATCGAGCAAGTCAAGATCACGTTAATTCCATCGGCAGACGAATTATATATGTAATCTTAAGCAAGCCTAAGGGCTTGTTTTTTTTCTTTTTTTGGCGCAATTATGCTACAATGTGGGTAATACACTTACATAGAAGGAGCAACCTATGACACATTCACTTAGACGTAAACTCGCTTTTGCTTCAGCAGACATTTTCGGTGGTGGTTCGTTCAACATCATCAACTTTCTTTACCCAGGATTTCTCGCATTAACTGTGGGTCTATCACCTTATTGGATTGGACTCATCATGTTGATTGCAAGAATTTGGGACGCAGTGACCGACCCATTGATGGGGTATATCTCTGATAGAACCCAATCGAGATGGGGAAAACGTCGTATTTATCTGATATTTGCCAGCCCATTGATTTTAGTATCGATGTACTTACTATTCTTTCCTTACAACATATCCGATTTAGGACTTAGAATCACAGCCGTATTGACATCGTATTTATTGTTCACAACGGTTCAAACCGCTGTGATGATTCCGTATTATTCGTTATCGTCTGAGATTTCATCGGATTATCAACAACGTGCAAGCTATAATTCATATCGTCTTGGGTTCTCCATTTTCGCCTCCATCCTATGCGTCGCAGTACCAGGGATGATTGTTGCGATGTTCGATGAAACCATCGGTTACCAATTGATGAGTTTATCGTTTGGGACATTATTCTTCCTATCGGTTTTATTTACAGGTCTTTTTGTTAAAGAAGAAATCCAAACCAAAGCTTTACAAACCAAATTCAATGTTAAAGATATGGTTAAACCCTTGGTATTAAAACCATTTAGACAATATTTAGGCATGTTTTTAGTGCTTCAAATGGCGATGGCCATCATGAGTGGGTTGTTTTTCTTCTTTGTTGATTTTTACATCACCAAAGACCAAACCGCTTTACAAGAACCAACCATCGTCGGTTTGGTATCCGCTGCCTTGATGTTTTCGATGCAAATCGTTGCACTACCCATCTATATTAAGATGATTGAACGCAAAGGGAAAACCTTTGCTTACCGTTTTGGTGCGGTACTATGGATTGTTACAGCCCTATTTATTTTGGTGATTCCTGCCAATATTAACCCAGTCATTCTCTATGTAATCGCAGCCTTGATGGGACTTGGCATCAGTGGCCCAGGATTGGTCCCACACACCATGTATGGGGATGTTGTTGATGCAGGACAATTGTACTTCAATGACCGTTTAGACGGTCAAATGAGTGGCTTTACAAACTTCATCAATAAAGTCGCACAAGCCTTGGGATTGGCATTGGTCATGGGGTTGATTGGACTCGCTGGATTCCAAGAAAGAGCTCCGGGTGCAGACCCAATTCTTGCCCAACCGGATTCGGCTATGAACGCGATCAAATTGATTATGGCATTTGCACCCCTAGTATTCATGAGCATTGGGATCATTATTTCGCTTAAATATAAAATCGATGCGAAGAAACAAGCAGAGATTAAATATGCTATAGATCACCCTGAAAACAAAGCAGACGTACTCGCTTCAATCCAATGAAAAAGCCGAATGGCATCCTTTACTGGCCACTCGGGGCGTTACTAAAGCTATTTGCTTACGGTAAAGGCCAAAGGATGATTCGAAAAGATAAAATCAACGGTCCCGCCATTACGCTGTCCAATCATACGTCATTTTATGATTTTATATACACGACTACCGCGCTATATCCAAAAAGAATGAACTATTTGGCTGCGCATAAAATGTTTTTCGATCCCATCCTTGGGTTCTTTTTAAGGTTATCTCGAGCCATCCCAAAAGCATTGTTACAGCCAGATGCTGTAGCAACCCTCAAAGCACTCCGTGTCTTAAAAAATAAAGGCATTTTATCGATATTTCCAGAAGGTCAAATTTCACCGTCTGGCAGGTTTATGAATCCAACGTTTTCAGTGGCGAAACTGATTAAAAAAGCAAAAGTAGATGTCTTTATTGTCAAACATCAATTTCCTTATTTGGTGAATCCACCCTGGACTAAAAGAACATTTAGAGGGCGGATGGACACACAAATCATTAAATTGTTTGACCATACCGAAATCCCCAATTTATCAGAAAAATCGATTTATGATGCGATTGTCAAAGGGCTCTACCACAGTGCGTATGAAGATAACCTCATCAAACAATACACCTATAAACTCAATGATATTCAAGGGTTAGAAAACGTCTTAATAGAATGCCCTAAATGTCATCAGACAGGGTTGATTTCAGATAAGCATGAACTCGATTGTCCACACTGTCAAAGTGTATTCAAATACGATCGGTATGGACGCATCGATGGTGTTGGGGTGGATGTGCTTTATGAGGCACAACGTCAAAGACTTATAAAACGGCTTAAAGATAATCCCAACCATACTTTACAAAGTCAAGTCATCCTCGAAGGCTATGAACACAAACGAGTCAAAACGATTGGTGAAGGCACCCTGACCCTATCGGTTCATGGATATGATTTTTCAGGTATCGTACGGGGTAATGAAACGAAGTACCACTTTGATATCAAGGATGTGTCAACCTGTCCATCCGATATTGGACGGAATATTCAAATTTATGAAGGTCATCAGTTATACCAGTTTGTATTTAATAACCCCTATTTACCAACCGAATTCGTTTTACTCGGTGAAGTTTTACATGAACAATGGGTAATAAACCAAAAGGAGAAGTCATCATGACAGTGGATCAATACATTTTAGATTTACCTGAACCACAACAATCTATCATGAAGGAAATCAGAAGAAGAATGAAATTGGCGTTCCCTCAAGCAAAAGAAGCCTTATCTTATGGTGTACCAGCATTCAAAAATGAAAAGTCATTCTTTTACTATGGCGCATTCAAAGCCCATGTCAGTGTATTTCCACCCCTATCCAAAGATTCACCACTTCAAGAAAAAACCAAGGCCTACCAGAATCCAAAGGGCAATCTTATTTTCAGTATTAAGAAACCCATCCCTTACGATCTGATTATGGAAGTTGCGAAAGCTTTATCTGAACAGTACTAATAAAAAACCCCCAGAACATCACAGTTCTGGGGGTTTGTTTAATTTAGTTCGAGGATAGCTTTGATTAGACCATAGGCTGTTTCGAGTTTTAGGCTTTCATCTTCGGAAAACGATTGAGAGGTTTCTGCCATCGACAAGAAGGTTTCAAAGTCATAATCGCGGATGTAAAAACTTGAATTGTCATATTTAAATTCATTAAAGAAGGATTGAAAATAGACTAAACTTTGATAGGCATCATTGGATAGGTCAATCGATAATCGATATTCGATGTATGCCGATTTACTCACCCTTGGTGAACTTTGATTTTGTTTGTAGAAATCAATCTCTGTTTTGATCGTATTGAATGTGACAACATCATTGATACTAAATGTGATAGATGCCTGATCAAATTTATCTTTTAGTTCAGATGAAGACAAGTTAAACAGTTGTCCCATGGACATGTTTTGTGAGATCGATAATTGATATAAAGTAGACATGAATGTGAAATAAACCGCTTCATCTTCTGAATTGGGTGTATCTGCGTGAAGGCGGTACAGTAAAATGAAATCATCGGCTGGATTGCCTACTTGGTATAATATATCATCTTGACTGGTATTGGTAAACGTCATCGTCAGTTCATTAAAATAAAGGGGGTCATCGAAGGATACATTACCTGCCATCGGTGCCATGGCACAAGCTTGCATGAAAAAGACCAATAGGACTAAAACGAAAGACAGAGCTATTTTTTTCATAATGCACCTCCTTTAAGGGTATCATATCAATTTGTTTTGACAAAGATATGACAAATCTATTTTTTAATCGGAATTAATACTTTAAAGACAACTTCCCCTGAATCGTTGAATAATTTATAAGGATACCCATACAGTTCACAAATCTGTTTGACAATGAATAAACCCAAACCCGATCCCTTTTCAGCTTGGGTATTCAAACGGTAGAACGAATCGAATAATTTACCGATTTCAGATTCAGGGATGAACCCTCGATTACGAATGGATAATAAGAATTGTTCACCACGAATGACCCCTTCAACTTTGACGAGGGGTTCTGTGGTATATAATAAGGCATTTTTAATGAGATTGGTAGAAAGAATGCTCAACAATTCTTCACTCATTTGAATGTGTGTCAACTCGATGGTTTTTTGAAGCTTGATCTTTTTTTGTTTGGCTAATTCTAAAAGTGGCGATAATATGTGGTCGAATACTTCGGTAGAAACCACATCGTTATCGGTTTTTTTATCTTCAAGACGAAGTGAATACGTCAAATCTTGAGTGATGGTGGATATCGATTCGATTTGAATCAGTAATTCCCTTAAATAGGTGTCTTTGTCTTTATAACGACCCACCCCATCAATCATCCCTTCAATCATGCCTTTCATAACAGCCAGTGGGGTTTTAATCTCATGGTTAATGGTCATGATTAAGTGTTTTTTCTTCGCTTCTTGAGCTTTTTCATAATCGATATCAGAAGCTAATTTTGAATTGGCTTCGTTCAGTTCGCTGAAGGCTTTTTTAAGATGGAATGTCAATTCATTGAGGGAAGTAATCACATCTCTAAACTCATCTTGACGTTTTAAATTGAGTTGTTTATTAAAGTTTAAATTCGATAAGTCTTTCGCATATACCCCAATTTGTTTGATTGGTTTTGAAATGCTCCGTGAAATGATGATTGACAATAGTGTTATCGCAATCAACATAAAAATAGACTGGGTTACGTTGATGTTGTTTAGGACTTGATCGACATTTCTTAAGGACTGGATTTTGGTAGAAACGATCAAATAGTCACCCAATTCGAATTGATATATATAATTGATTTGATAGATATCCTCTTGAAGCTCAACATAGTAGATGAGCTTGCCTTCTTGTTTAGAAGCAGCACTGTCATAAATCCCAATGACAAAATCAAGCACATTATCATTGGTCAAAAATGTTGGACCAATCGATTCAGTGATGGCTAGATTTTGGTATCGAACGAAAGACGTCTCACTGGATAAATCCATGAGCGCGGTATTGGATAACGGGGTGCCATTTTGTATCGCACTCGCGTTAGAAACAATCGAGGATTTAACACTTTGGATGTTTTCATCGATGTACATCGGGGAAAAACGACTGTATGAGAAATACATACTACCCAAAAAGACCAAAGAAAAAGAGATCAATAGCATGAAAAATGTTTTGAAGAAAATATTGATTTTCATGGTGACCTCCTCAATGTTTATTTTTCGAATTTATAGCCTGATTTATAGACTGTTTGAATGTAATCCGCTGCGGAACCTAGTTTTTGTCTTAAGCGTTTGATGTGGGTATCTACGGTTCGGTCGTAACCAAAGTAATCGTAACCCCAAACCAAGTTAAGCAAATCTTCGCGTGTATAGACGCGTCCAATATTTTGAATGAATAGGGTAAATAATTCCCATTCTTTTTTATTCAATGAAACAGGCGTCTTATCGATTAAGATTTTGTATTTCTCAAAATTATAATGGATGACCCCATAAGTCGATAGTGTATCTGGGGTTTCATTTTGATACCTCGACAATACCGCTTCGATTTTCTTTAAAACGATTTTAGGGCTATAGGGTTTCGCAATATAATCATCGATGCCCAGAGCATAGCCTTTTAATTGATTTTCTTCATCACTTAACGCTGACAACATGAGAATCGGGACAGCAGAATGTTTTCTGATTTCGGCACCGATTTCAAACCCACCTACGTGGGGTAACATGACATCTAAAAGCACCAAATCAAAGGTTTGTGTTTGAACGGTTTGACGTCCAACCAAACCATCATAAACCTGTGTAATCAAGGCGTTTGGGTAAGTGTCCATAATATAGTCGTGCAAAAGATCATTCAAATGTTTTTCGTCTTCAACAATGAGTATGCGCATCGTATCGTCTCCTTTTGGGAAGCTTTACTTAATGATAACATAAACCGTTCATATTCGAAACCCAATCCATTTATTTTGTCACAACAATGTCATAAGTAATTCAAATGTTTGACACAACTTTTATCTATACTGAGGGTGTCAAAACGAAAAGAGAGGGTTATCGTATGAAAAAATTAGCGGTTGTCATGGGTTTATTGTTATTAAGTTTGTTGATGGTAGGCTGTTCTGAAGCCTATGTCCCCAGTGAAGATGGGGGAACCACAGAAGAGTCTTCCGTGATTATATTGACATCTTCAACTAGAAAAGTGATTTACACGGTGGAAATGGGCATCCGTTCAAAACATTTATTACCCGTATACGATGAAATCGTTGATTTGCTCAATCCCGATGAATGGATCGAATCTCAACAAGTGGGAACGCGTAATGGTCGTCTGGTTCTTAGAATCAAAACAACACGACTTCAAGCATTCACAACCCTACTCAGAGATGCCTACGAAGTGACGTATTTCAACACCACTTCAGTCGATGTATCATTGAATTACGCCAACAATCAAACCAGAATCGAAGGGTTAGAAGCTGAACAAGATAGACTGATTGAACTCTTTCAAGTAGCCAGTATTTCAGAACAAATTCTCATCAATCAACGTCTATCGGTCATTGAAACAGAATTGAGAAATTTAAACAATGAAAACAATCAAACCGATGCCTATATTGAATACAGTCAAGTCACCATCTATATGAATTCATCGGCACCTTATGAATCGCTCAATTTTGGTCAAAAAGTTCAAAGAGCCTTCTTTGGTGGCATCGATGCGTTCGTCACTGTGGTTGAAACGTTGATTCTCGCTTTACTTGCCTTATTGCCATTCGCTGCTGTAGGTGTGCCTTCGGTATTTGGCATCATCTATCTAAATAAGAGAAACTATCAAAAACGCATTGCTAAACGTAACGCACAACGCACTAAGTGAGGTATATCATGAAAAAAACACTCGTTATAACGTTAATTCTTATGGCAGTCACCTTGACTGGTTGTACAGGGTATTATCCAGGGTATGAATCCGATTATATTCAAGAATCTGGGGAAACCTACGCTGAAATCATCGACAATCCGTTTATCAATACATCCGATATGCCGGTATCTACGTTTTCAGTAGATGTCGATACAGCGTCTTATTCGAATATCAGAAGGATGATCAACCAAGGGTATCTACCAGAAACTAACGCCGTTCGAATTGAAGAAATGGTCAATTATTTTACATACAATATCGCTGGACCTACGGAGAATGAAGTAATTCACGTCTATCAAGAATTGAGTTACGCCCCGTGGCAACCCAGTCATCAGTTGTTGATGATTGGACTTAAAACAGAAGACATCGTATTTGAAACTTCACAGCCCATGAATTTGGTTTTCTTAATCGATGTTTCCGGCAGTATGAATACAAGCGATAAATTACCGCTACTCAAAGAAGCTTTAGGCATCCTGGTTGAAAACTTAAGACCGATGGACACGATTTCAATCGTCACCTATGCCGGGTCTTCAAGGGTGATTTTAGAAGGGGGAGACTCAACTGAGAAAGATTCGATTCTCTCTAAAATCAACAACCTATCCGCCAGTGGTTCAACTGCTGGTGGCAGTGGGATTCAAATGGCTTATGAAGTAGCTACAAGAAACTTCATCGAAGGTGGAAATAATCGAATCATTCTTTCGACAGATGGTGACTTCAATGTGGGAACCAGTTCCGTTAATGAGCTTAAAGCATTGATTTCGGAAAAGAAAGAAACGGGTGTTTACCTAAGTGTACTTGGTTTTGGTACAGGCAATATCCGTGATGATGTTATGGAATCCTTAGCCGATCATGGGAATGGTGTCTATTACTATATAGATTCCCTAAAAGAAGCCGAAAAAGTATTCATCCATCAATTGGGTGGGTCGATGATTACGGTTGCGAAAGACGTCAAGCTTCAGATTGAATTCAATCCTGCACTGGTCAAAGGGTATCGCTTGATTGGTTATGAAAATCGAGTTCTCAATAACCAAGATTTTGAAGACGATTTGAAAGATGCAGGGGATATGGGTTCTGGCCATGTGGTGATCGCATTCTATGAAATCATCCAAGCCGATTCCGATGAAATCATCCCGTCTAAAACATACGAACCTATTGAAAATTTAAAATATACCGGTGATAACCATTTAACTGAAATATTGACCTTATCTATTCGATACAAGGAACCGACACAACAATCATCGATGTTGATCGAAACGGTGGTTCTCGCATCTAGCAATCAAGAGACTTATTCAAGTGAGTTTGGATTCGCCAGTGCTGTTGTCGAGTTTGGGTTATTGTTACGAGATTCACCCTATAAATCAAATGCAAGTTTTGACGCCATCATAGAACGTGCAACGTTGGCTTTGGGTTTCGACCCTCACGAGTACCGAAGTGAATTTGTTAACCTTGTGATCAAAGCGAAAAACTTAATGCATAAAGACTAAGGATTATCACAACCCCTGTTTACTTAGTCTATCCAAAAGCGATGTCCTCACCCCAGGCATCGCTTTTTGGATTATGTTTTACCATTACCCTTTTATGGGTTATAATTGAGGGTGGAAGTGATATTATGGCACTTAAAATCGGTGTGGGTGAAATGGTTTCTTTTTTATATGCCTCGGGAGATTTAACCTCCGAGACATTTCAAAACGTTTCCCAACTTGAAGGCATCAAAGCCCATCAGTTTATTCAAAGTAAATATGGTTCAAAAGATCAAAAAGAAGTCAGTATTAAAACAACCTATGTACACCAAGCAGAAACCTATCTTTTAAATGGTCGAATGGATGGATTAATCGAATCCGAAGGTATTTGGATTGAAGAAATCAAATCGACGAGAAAAGATATTTTTGACTTGTTATTTATCCCTAATATAGAACACGAAGCCCAACTTAAAATATACGCTTTTATGTTCATGCATAATGAAGGACTGGATCGTATCTTAGGTAGATTAACCTATATTGAACTTGCTAAATACCAAACCAAAACGATTGAGTATGAATTCAATTACGCCACACTCAAATCGTTTTTCGAAGGATCAATCGAAACCTATGGGAAGTGGCTGATTCAATTGGAAGCCCATCTCTTATTAAAAAAACAAACATTGGAAAAAATGAAGTTTCCATTTGATACCTATCGAACAGGACAACGTGACTTGATGAAGTCGGTATATCACACGATGAAACAAGAAGACATCCTATTCGCCATCGCTCCAACAGGCATTGGAAAAACCATGGCAACCCTATTTTCAACCCTTAAAGCACTTCAAGAAGACAATGAAAAAATCTTTTATTGTACCGCTAAAAACCAAGGTAAAAAGATTGCGATAGAATCGATGCATACCCTCCATCAACAAGGCTTAGAAACCAAGACCATTGAAATCACCTCAAAAGATGATATTTGTTTTTTAGAAAAAAGGGATTGTGACCCAGAAAAATGTCCGTTTGCGAAAGGCTTCTTTGATCGATTATCTGTGGCGATGCAAGACATCTTTACACACGAATCGCTGATGACAAGAGATGTCATCGAAACCTATGCGAGAAAGCACACCATTTGTCCGTTTGAATTCTCTTTATTCGTGTCTTATTATGTGGATTTAATTGTTTGTGACTATAACTATGTCTTCGACCCGAGAATTCACCTCATTCGGTATTTTGATGACGACACGTATAAACCAAAACTACTCATTGATGAAGCCCATAACATGATTCCACGTTCACGTGACATGTTTTCAGCGACACTCTTGAAGAGCGATTTGATTACATTGAGACGGGCAGGTTCGAAATTAAAACCGAGCATTAGACACGCAGTGAATAAGTTGATTGACCGGTTCGATCACCACGAAGCAGAACTCGAAGGAAGCTCATTCAAAAGTTATCTTTCAGTCGATATGACCTATTTAGAGCTGGTGAGTAACTTGATGATGAAAATCACCAACGCAATCAAAGAAAATCCCAAATATGGGAAAAAATCCGATGTGATGGATGGCTACATGAAACTATTGACGCTATCGGTTATCGCCGGTTATTACGATCAAGAGTTTCGCTTTAATATCTCCAAAATCGAAGAAGATATCGATATCACCATTCAATGTTTGGATGCGAGCAAGTTCATCCGGTCTACCCTAAAAGATAAGGCCTATGGGTCTGTATTCTTTTCAGCGACACTTTATCCGGTTGACTATTATCAGACATTACTATCACAAGGTTTAGGACATGTCATTCAAATACCTTCGCCATTTGAACCAGATCATTTAAAGATCATGATCCATGATCGAGTCAATACACGGTATAAAGAAAGAGAAAACTCATTAAGTCAAATCGCCTCATCGATTCAAACCGTTGTCGAGTCTAAGGTAGGGAATTACATTGCTTTTTTCCCCTCTTATCAATACTTAAATCAAGTCAAGGAGGCTTTACCACACGATTTAAATGTGGATATCCTACTCCAGTCTAAACAAATGGATGCGGTAGAACGAGACCATATCATGAGTCGATTTAAACGAAATCTGAGTCGTTCTCAAATCGCGTTTTTCGTGATGGGTGGGATGTTCGCAGAAGGCATCGATTATGTGGGTGATATGCTATCTGGGGTCATCATTGTGGGTGTGGGTTTACCCATGGTAAATGAAGAAAATCAACAGTTAAGGGCGTATTATGATGATACATTCAAACGGGGTTTTGATTATGCTTATACATACCCAGGCATGAATAAAGTGATTCAAGCCGTGGGGAGAGTCATTCGTAGAGACGATGATTACGGTATTGCGTTGTTGATGGATGATCGCTTTGTAACGCCTTTATACAAAAGATTAATGCCGAAGGAATGGCAAACAAAAGTGGTGGTTAGAACCGACGCATATTTAAAGAATTTACTGGAAGATTTTTGGAATAAGATGGTGTCAAAGCACCCAAAAGATTGAGTTTTAAATGAAACAAATCCAAGAGATATCTTGTATAATAGGTTCATAGGGAGATAAAAACCATGTCAGAAATGTTATCGAAACGTTCAAAATGGACATACACCACTTCAGGTCTAGGCAGAGACATGATGTATGCGTTGTATAGTACGTATTTAATCGTCTTTTTTACAGATGCTTTAGGGCTATCTAACTGGGAGTTGGTTGCGGTTGGGGTAGTCATCGCTGTCGCACGTATTTGGGATGCGATTAATGATGCATTGATGGGCATCATCATTGATAATACCAAGAGCCGTTATGGGAAGTTTAAACCGTGGTTGATTTTGGGGGCCATCACCTCAGCTTTGATGTTTTTCTTATTATTCCAAGATTTTGGATTATCGGGTGGGTGGTTTGTTTTTGTATTCACCATCATTTATGTGATGTCTGACATGACATTCACAATGAATGACATCGCCTATTGGTCGATGTATCCGACGTTTTCAAGTGACCCAAAAGAGCGCGAATCGATTGGTTCAAAAGCGAGAATATTTGCGAATTTGGGGATGTTCTTAACGATTGCTTTAGTTCCCATCATTTATCAAAATTATGCTGGGGGTCCTAAACAAGCTTTCTTTTGGATTGCACTGGTAATATCGTCGATATATCTTTTATCACAAGTCATGGTTTTCTTTTTTGTGAAACAACCAAAGAATCCATTAGCAGATATTAAACAGCCTAAGACGTCTCTAAAAGATGTCTTTAAAATCATCACCAAGAATGACCAATTGATGGTCATCATCGTTGCGATATTCTTATTCAATTCAGGATACTACATAACAACGTCACTGGGGATATATTTCTTCAATTACGATTTTAATAAATATGGGGGAGCCGAATTTACGATTTTCTCAGCCATCCTAGCCATCAGTCAATTATCGGCACTATCGCTATTCCCTGTATTGGCGAAAAGGATGAGCAGAAGAAACATATTTACAATGGCCATTGGATTCATTGTTGTGGGGTATCTATTATTTTTAACCGTCGGTAATGTTTTACCAATGTCGATGATTGTCGTTGGTTTGGCAGGATTCTTCATATTCTTTGGTGAAGGTTTCATTCAAGTATCGGTATTGGTCATGTTAGCCGATACCATCGAGTATGGACAATGGAAATTAAAAACCAGAAATGAATCGGTCGTGTTCGCGATTAATCCATTCGTTGTGAAACTCGCGACATCCGTTCAAATATTGGTCGTTACCTTAACCTTAGCCTGGTCAGGATTAAACGATAAAGTCATCAAACCATTGACCCAAGCTAGAGAAGCAGCAGCAGCCTTAGGCACCCCTTGGACTGCTGAACAATCACGAGCATTCATCGCGAGCAACGTCAATGAGACAATGTTGGTTGCTTTAAGGGTATCGATGATCGTCTTACCATTATTATTTATATTAGGATCCTATTTGGTCTACCGAACATTCTATAAAATCGATTATGCATTGTTCGCGAAAATCAAATCTGACATAGAATTGGATTTACAAAAAGGAGAAAAATCATGAAAGTATTAGATCAAGTATTTGTTCTAAAAAATGGTGTCAAACTGCCTAAAATTGGATTGGGTACCTGGCAAGTCAAAGATGGCGATGAAGCGTATCACGCTGTATTGGCAGCTTTAAAAAACGGGTATCGTCATATCGATACAGCCGAAGGATACCGTAATGAAGAATCCGTCGGTAAAGCCGTCAGAGACTCGGGTATTCCAAGAAGTGAAATCTTTGTTACTTCCAAATTGGAATCACACATCAAAACGTATGAAGGTGCGCTTAAAGCGTTTGAAGACACCCTAAAAGCCCTTCAATTTGACTATTTAGACCTATTCTTAATCCACGCGCCTTGGCCATGGAGTGAAATTGGCAAAGACTGTAGAGAAGGCAATGTACAAGCTTGGAAAGCCATGGAAAAACTCTATAGAGTGGGTAAAATACGTGCCATAGGTGTTTCGAATTTCGATCCAAATGATATTGAAAACATTCTAAAACATTGTGAGATTATCCCTCACGTTAATCAAATTGGGTATTTCATCGGACTAGATCAAAAGAAGACTTTGGAGTACTGTGAAACCAAAGGAATCGTTGTTGAAGCTTATTCACCGCTAGGGATTGGATATTTACTCAGTAACCCAGTAATCGGTGAGGTTGCGAAAAAATACGATGTATCCCCAGCACAAATCTGCATTCGTTACTGTATCCAAAAGAATACAGCACCCCTACCTAAATCCATCCACGAAGCACGTATTATCCAAAATACCCAAGTCGATTTTGAAATTAAACCAGAAGACATGGCCATATTGGAAGAAATCAAAGGCGACCCTCGTCGCTGGAGTTAATAACCATGAAAAAGTATTTTCGACATTGAAAATACTTTTTTTCTTTTGTAAAAGTCTACACAACCACTATTTATACAGATATTGTCCATTTTTTGTGTTATTATAAATGTGAAGTTGAACTATCTCATAGAGATATGTTTCATGACAATGCTAATTGAATAGAGGTAACGCATATGCATTATAGATTTAAATGGGGTGTCTTTATTTTGATAACACTCTTACTTTTTATAGTTACATCCACCCAAATTGTGGCCGATTCTACTGTGGATGCGGTCTATTTTGGATCTTATACCTGTTTAAACTGTCAACAAGTGGAATCCTCAGGCGTTTTAACAGACCTTCAAAACGAAGGGTACGTACTGACCAAATATATGAGTGAAGACGATTACGATTTCTTTGAATCGATGTTCACGCGTTATGCCAGAACTTATCGTGTCCCTAACAACCAAAACTTAGTGCCCATATTGTATGTAGGAAGTACCTATTATGCAGGAGCAGACGCCATTATTCAAGGCATTCAATCCAATGAAGTTCAATCCATTATGGACAATGAACAGATGTTAGACCCCATTGAGTTCGTGTATGGTGACATCACCCTAAGTGATTTATGGGTATTGATGGGATCAACAGCTGTACTAGGCATTCTCGATGCGTTTAACCCATGTGCGATTGCGATGCTGTTGATGTTCTTATCGTTTTTGACCGATAAAAAACGATCAAAACCAATCTTGTATATTTGTCTTTCTTATATCGCGGCCATTTTTGTTACCTACTTCATCTTAGGCACGTTTTTATCGAGAGCTTTGTCCTTGTTGTTACCTTATATGATCATTTTTTATAGTATCATCATTGTCTTAGCGCTGTTTATTGCGATACTGAATTTTATGGACTTTTTTGCTGCTAGAAGAAAAGCCTATGGTGAGATTAAAAATCAACTGCCAAGACGCTTTTTTATCATCACTAAAAAGTTAATGAATGGGTTTTCTGAAAGGGTTGAATCTGGTGATATCACGGTATACTTATTGGCCTTTTTGATTGGGATGTTCGTCGCGATCATTGAATTCCCATGTAGTGGTCAAGCCTTTGTCGCTTGGACTGCGATTGTAGTGGATCGAACGGCCCATGTATTTTTATTCAATGCCTTGTTATTCGTCTATGTGTTATTATTTGTATCCCCCTTGGTGGTCATCAGTGTGATTACCCTACGTTCACAAAACATCCACGTTGTTTCTAACTTTATACGTACCCGAATGGATCTCATTAAGCTGGTTAACGCTATCGTTTTCTTAGCGGTTGCGTTATACTACATTTATAAAGTGTTTATCGGGTGAAGCCTATGACCATTAAAAAAGTATTCATCATCAATCCTCAAGGAAAACAAGTGTTTAAAGGGACACTGTCTAGCCTTAAGTTCAAAACAGCAGCCATTAAACGTGTCGCTCTAGAACTATTCAACGATGATAATCCATGTATCATCCATGAGTCTTATGCAGTAGAGCATCTCGCCAGTAAAGTCGAAAAGACACTGCTATTGATGCATAAAACAGAAATCATATTGGATGATTCACTCATCCAACAAATGGAAGACTTGGATTTATCTAGTTACAAAAACCATACCCTTGTATTGGAAGTGAAGTCATGAAAATATTCGATTTGGATCACGCAGCGACCACAAGCATAGACAAACAAGTCACGGAAGCGATGTTGCCTTATTTATTCGATTCGTATGGCAATCCTTCCTCGATGCATGCCTTAGGGATGCAAAACAAAAAGGATATCAACACCGCTAAGAAACATATGGCTCACCTGCTTAACTGTGATTTCAATGAGCTCATTTTTACTGGCTCTGGGACAGAAGCCACCAACCTGGCCATCAAAGGATACGCATTAAGTCACTTGGATAAAAAAGAAATTATCACAACCCCAATTGAACATGCAGCCACCTTAAACACGTGCTTATTTATGGAACAGATGGGGTATACCATACACTATTTAAAAATCGATAAACAAGGGTTCATCGATTTAAACGACCTAGAAGAAAAACTAAATCAACAGACGTTAATGGTGAGTATTCTTTGGGCGAATAACGAGATTGGTACCATTCAAGATCTCGCTAAAATAGCTCAAATCGTTTCATCCAAACAGGTTTGTTTACATGTCGATGCCATTCAAATGGTGGCACATTATCCAATCGATCTATCTGCTCTAAATGTCGATTTAATGTCTTTTTCCGCACATAAATGCCATGGTCCTAAAGGCACGGGGATGCTATATAAAAAAATGACAACACAAATTACCCCACTCATTCATGGTGGAGGTCAAGAATTTCATTACCGTTCAGGAACCGAAGCGGTTGCTAACATCATTGGATTTGAAAAGGCACTCACCTTACAGTATGAGTCATATTCAACCAAACAAAGTCATTTGAAATCGTTAGCTGAATTGTTTTATCAAGGCATAAAAAAAGCCATCCCTTGTCATTTGAATGGACCTGAATCCAACGAGACCAGGTTGCCGGGGTTATTATCCATTGGGTTTTTCAATGTATCGGGCCTAAGTCTACAATATAAATTGAATCAAAAAGGCATATATGTTTCAACAGGGAGTGCCTGTCATTCCAATGAAATCGGCATTTCACATGTCATCCAAGCGATTGATGCACCTATTTCAAATGGCGTTATTCGGATCAGTTTTGGCACCGATACCCAGATTGAGGATATACCGTATTTAGTGGAATCGTTTATTGAATGTTATCTAGCCCTACAAGAAGATTAAAACTCAGGTTGCCCTGAGTTTTTTCTTTTCTATAAGATTTTTTTTAGATCATTTAATAAGTGTTCAATCATGGCAGGTTGTGTAAACCAGGATGTGACTAAACGGATGGTTTGTGTTTCACCCAAATTATGCCATATTTCAAAGGTATAGTTTTTGAGGAGCGATTCAACGGTGGTTGTATTCAATGTGATGAATATTTGGTTCGTACTGACTTCATATAGAGGTTTGATACCCAAATCTAATAAACCTTTGGACAATTGTGCTGCCATGGTATTGGCGTGTTTTCCAAGACTGAGGAATAAGTCATCTTGAAATAACCCTTCAAATTGAATCGCAGCCAAAAACCCTTTCGCAAGCAAACCACCACTTTGTTTGATCGAATGACGAACATATCTTTTTAAATCACCGTGTTTGATGACCAAAGCTTCACCGAGCATGGCCCCATTTTTAGTGCCTCCGATATAGAAAGCATCAGAGTATACACACATATCATGTAAACTCAATCCCGAAGCAGCCAACGCGACGCCTAAACGCGCGCCATCGATGAATAAAAACAAACCCTTGGATTGACAATAATGGTATAAGTGTTGTAATTCTGTTTTGGAATAAAATGTTCCCGTCTCAGTGGCGTTAGAGATGTATACGAGTTTAGGTATGACGCGGTGTTCATCACCATAGGATTGTATGGTTTCTTCGATGCTTTGAACGGTGAGTTTACCATCCTGGTTGGGAATCAATATGATCTGATGACCAGTCGATTCAATCGCACCGGTTTCATGGACATAAATATGGCCTGTATCGGCAGATATGACAGCTTCATAGGGTCTGAGGACATGACTGATGAAGACTTTGTTGGTAATCGTACCACCCGCTAAAAAGTGAATGTCGACGTCTTCTTGAATCCACTGCTTTAGTGTGGTCTTGACCGAATCACTCAACACATCTAGACCATAACCATTGAATTGGGTGTGACTGTATTTTTGTAGTAATGCGAGGATATTTGGATGTCCAATTTCACTATAATCATTTTTAAAACTAATCATGATTTCACCTTCTATATCAACAATTATAACTTAGAATACCCGGATGTTGTTATAATAAAATCAGATGACATGGATGACCATTCAAAGTAAGGATAAAAATATGCGAAAACTCCCTTTTGAAATTTTAAAATATGTTGAAAAAAAAGACTATACCATCGATCGCGTGGGAGAATCACCATCGAAAGTCTATATATATGAAACGATGGTGTTGAAAGTCAGCACTAGAAACATCGACGCAGAAAGAGAATACCAGGCATTGATTTCACTTCAAGGGCATATCCCTGTACCCCGCGTCATCTGCTACATCGAAACTCGAAAGAAGAGTTATTTATTGATGGAACGGATAAGTGGAAAGCCACTGTTTCAGTGGCCAATGGAAATGGCGATTGAAGTGGCTTGTCAAGGATTGAAATGGTTGTGGCGTATCGAGATTGCACACCCCGTATTTAGTCATCAAGCACACGCCCTAGAAACGATTAAAAACAACATCCCATTTTATCAAGACCATTGGGATGATGATACATTGAAACAACGATTCAAAACGCCAAAGTCATTATACGATTATCTGGAAGCCAACTATCCGGATCAAGCACCCATCGTATTATCACATGGGGACTATTATTTACCCAATATTTTGTTTGATGGTAAAAAAATCACAGGGATGATTGATTTTGGGTATATGGGTTATTTTCCCAAAGAGCGTGATGTTTCAGCATTAATCAAAAGTTTAGTCTATAATTATGGGTTTCAAAGTGATTATTTAGAAAAAATTGAAACCACATTAGGCATGCATTTTAAACCCGAATGGCTCGAGTATTTCACTTTGTATGACGAGCTGATTTAATGTTTATAAATGGACCATGTCACCTTATGGTGGATGATATTATTTGAAGTTCAAATGAATATACTGGTGTGTTTAAATTATCTATGATATAATGAGAAAAATAGAAAAAAGGACACACACACCAATGAAAACAAGACATACCTTAATGATCATATCGAGTATCACCATGATGTTACTTATGGGCACCGTATATGCCTACAGTGTTTTTCGTTATCACATAGAGAATTTATACCAAACCAATACCCTAGAAAGCGGGTTGCCATACATGACATCCCTCTTTTTTTATGCGCTATCGATGATGATATCAGGTAGACATCTAAAACCCAATCGATTGCGTGGCTTTGTTTTTTATGGCACATTATTGATTGTTTTAGGGTGGTTTTTATCGGGTATTTCACAAAGTATATACATATTGATGTTATCCTATGGGTTACTCATTGGAACCGGTGTAGGGATGGTTTATGGGGTACCCATTTATATGGTTCAAAAGCTATACCCATCAAAAAGTGGACTGATGACAGGCATCATTCTACTGGGGTTTGGCATGTCACCCTTAATCACAGCACCCCTATCAAAATACCTCATTGAAATCACCAGCATCCGTCATACATTTTTCATCATAGGCGCACTATTCCTCATCATTCAATTGCCTCTATCCTTTTTATTTATCCTAAAAGAAAGGGATACATTTAAAAAGGAAATCGCAGATTTACGGGTTCATGAGAAGTTAAAACCATTTAAGCGGATTTATGCTTTGTTTGTAATCTCTACCACAGTAGGTTTAATGATGATTGGACTTACCTATCAAGTCGGGGTTAGGTACTATCAACTAGATGAAAGATCTGTCACGATGGCGTTATCCATATTCGCGATATTAAATGGGGTAGCGAGACCCTTGTTTGGACGATGGATGGATCAAAAGGGATTTAAATTTTCTGCGACACTGAGTGTTTCACTCATCATCCTCGCGAGTGTGGTTGGATTCATCAATCGCGGAGAGAACTTTATTTTATTCAGTGTTTCCTTTGGATTATACTGGTTTAACCTTGGCGCGTGGTTGGCCATCGTACCCGCAACCATAAAAGAGTTTTACGGAATAAAACAATACTCAAAAAAATACGGTATCATGTTTACGGGTTATGGCATCGGTGCGATTTTAGGTACCCTTGTATCGGGATATATTATGGATTTTTTTGGTAACACAACCTACATTTATGGATTGATATTTGGACTAATGATGATTTCCTTAATCATTCTCAGTCAAATGCCAAGAATAAAAAAACGCCCTCAATTGGGCGTTTAGAATGCACTGATTATAATTCCAATCCATAACAGAAGTAATAGATAGATTGGAAATATAATTGAAAGCACCATACCGTCGGCTACGTGTGAGATGACCATCATGAGTGAAAATTGACCTTTAGGCTCATAATCAAACTCATATTTGTGTATGATAATATACTCATAGAGGATGGCTAGAAGGAGTAGTGGCAAATAAATCACTTTAAACATTTCTCTAGAATCCATCGTGTTTCCGAAAATAAACAATGTTATGATCACCAATATCATTAAGACACCATACATGACTAAATAGTGGATGAGTGTCTTTTTTGTATAGTTGAATTCAAAGTACCTCAAAACCAATACCTTGACCCCAACCAATGCGAAAGGGATACACAGTAAAAAGAAAATAGTGAAAATCGAGAATAAAAGATTATCGGTATTAAACAAGCATAACCCCTCCCAACTGTGGTAATGAAACCCCAATGGCTATCAAAATGAGTAGAACGGTTAAAAAAACTGCGATAATGACGATGGGTAACCATAAGTACGATCTCAATGAGGGGTTGGTATCACCGCTAAACAAAAGAATGATATAAATGATGATATTGACAACAGGAATCACCATCAGTAAATGAAAAACAAACCAATCACCTAGGGTTAAGTGTCTATCTGAATTGAACATAACGTATCCTCCAATGAAATCATTATATCATGCTAATAGTATGAAATATAGCATTAATTCAAATAAATAAATGTCATTTTTAGTCGATTTAAAATGGATTTTTGAGGGATCAAATGATAAAAAAAGTCATTCGAAAATGACATTTTTATTTTCTAATGGCACAACGCAGTTTCGCTGAACGAGCGCGGGGGTTATCATGAACTTCTTGTAAAGAAGGTAAATCAGGTCCAGTAACAAACGTGTATACACCTTGTCTTTGGTAGTATTGAAAGGCTTTTTTAACCAAACGATCTTCACCGGAATGGAATGTCAAAATAGCGACTCGTCCGCCTGGTTTGAGGATATTTGGTAATTTTTCCATCAATTCATACAATGCTTCATATTCCTGGTTAACATCGATTCTTAAAGCTTGAAAAGTACGCTGTGCGGCCTTTTTTATGGATTCTTCTTGGATTGATCGTGGTAACCGACTCAATGCTTTTTGAATGACTCGATATAAATCCTTGGTGGTTTCAATCAAATGACCACTTTGGGTAGATTTAGTGATTTCAGCAGCAATCTCTTTGGCATAAGTCTCATCGGCATTTTCTGTGAGCATACCCTCAAGTTCGTCCTCAGTCAACTCTAACAATCGGATGTTGGCAGGAATGCCCATATGTGGATTCATTCTAAGGTCTAATGGACCATCAAACTTATAGGTAAAACCTCTAGAAGGATCATCGATTTGCATCGAAGAAACACCCAAATCTGCCATGACAAAATCAAACCCTTCGACAGGAATTTGATCGAGGTCTTTAAAGTTAATATTGTGAAGGGAAAAATCTGTATGCGTATAGCCAGCATCCTTCAATCGTTGTTCGGTTTTAGGTAGTTCAATCGGATCTAAATCGGTCGCGTGAAGGTGTCCAGAATGGTTTAATTTTTCCAGCAACTTACGGCTGTGTCCACCAAAGCCTAAGGTACAATCCAAACCGATTTCACCTTGCTTAATGTCTAAAAAAGTAAGGATTTCATCGACCATGATTGACCGGTGCATACCTGCAGGGGTATTGCCTTTTTCCATGACATGAGCAATCACTTCTTGAAATCTTTCGGGTTGTTGTTCTTTATATTTTTCTTCAAAGGTTTTTGGGTATTTACCCGAGTATCTTTTACGTCTTTTTGGTTTATTTTCTTCCATGGTATCATTCCTTACCTTGGTATATTACCAAAAAATCTGAAATATAACAATTCAATTTGTAATCGTACATGCTAACCATGTGTTTATCTGAAATGCCTGTACATATCGACAATTCACTATCGGGTTTAAATTAGTGTAGTCATAAATAACATCCACTTAAGAAAGCACAAGTTAATCAAAATGTTTTTTAAGTTAAAGTCTACTAATGGATAAAATAATATAATAAATATCTATGTTAGTTAATACTAAGGGTTAAATTCAAAAACAAATCCAATTTATAATAATTTCTCTATTTTTCAGTCCTTTAATTATCCTATAAGAAAAACACAAATTTACCTTAATTATATTTCAAAAAATCCTAGTTTTTATCATTTAGGTATGATAATATTGAAATATGTAAAATCGAAAACATACCCAAATTTTATGGATCAAACAAGTGTTTGAATAATATCAATCAAGAAATAAAATTAAATTCAATAGCAAGCAGTAATAATTCTTAAATATCAACTAAATATGACAATATCACCATGGTTATATATCCATAAGGTAGACAAGCTTAGTTGGTTCAAATTAGGGAGAAACTAACAATGAAAAAAGTATATTTTGTGTTAATGATTTTGACCTCAATTTTTATGTCGAGTTGTTCCAAAAAAGCAAATTTTACCTTAGATAATTTAAAGAATGATGCAAATAGAATAGAATTGATAAACTATAATGATTCTACAAATGGTGACATTGTTTCAGTGATTGAAGATGTGGATGTAACGTCTTTCATTGATGATTTCATGAAATTATATATTAAGATTACATTTGGAGCACCTGGAAATCTCGATGGATATGGCATCAAAATAATCTATAAGAATAGTTATTACCACATAATCACTAAGTATCATATGGAATATCGTAATGGAGATAACAAACTTTTAAGAGAGGATAGAATATCTCTTGATGTCGCTGTGTTCGATAGCTTAATTATCAAATATTTATCAGAGTAGAGTAAATATCGTGACCCCAGGATTCTCACTCTTCGTGTCCACTTTATTGACATAAAAGCAAAAAGATAAAATTATCTATTCATAAAATGCTGAAATGAAATATAATAAATATCTAGTATATGTATTTTTATATGATTTAGTTTTAAACATAAATGAAAGAAGGTTTTGTGATGAAGAAAATGTTGATTTTAGTCTTAGTATTTTTATTGGTGGGTTGTACAAATAAACCCGAAGAACCCGTAGAAACCATTCAAATTCATTTTACGAATGATTTATTGCCATTCTCTCCAAGATTCGTTGAAATTCCTCAAGGTGAAGCTGCACTTTCACATTGGTTTAAACCTGAAATCCCTGGTTATACGTTTGTCGCGTGGATAACGCTAGCAGGAGATGTTGTGGATCAAAACACAGTTTTTTCAATTAACACTTGGTTGTTACCTATTTTTGTTGAAAATATGTATACAGTTATTTTTATCACCAATAGTGATTATTATATAGCACCAATGCAGTTAATTTACTCTTCTTTATATCTAGAACAATTCATTCCAGTAAAAGAAGGATATGTATTTGAGGGTTGGTATTATGATGAGGCATTAACGAATAAAGTTGGGGATGCAATTAAGTTAGTCGAGCATATCACTGTTTATGGTAATTGGGTTCCTAAAATCTATACATTAACCTATTACATATCACAAAAATCTCAGATAGTCGTTAACTTCCAAGCAGGTGATATCTTGATTCCATATGAACCTATTTATCCAAGCACTTTCATTGGCTGGACAGAACTAGATTCAGAGGTATTGTTTGATTTTACTAGTATGCCAACTAGAGACGTTATCTTATATATGAAGACATCATCAGAATAAAATGATTACATGGTCAGTGGAACAATAGATTGCAAATCTTTCATCATATGAATCTGGAAAGGGTGTTACATTTATGAGACTCACTAAGATGTCAATTTTAATTATCATTTCAGTTTTGTTTGTTACATTAACAGGTTGTGTTGATCGTATGAAGGTCATTAAAGAAAATGTTCAGTGGACATCCGATAGTGACATCCTCGAATTTAAAATCATTGGTGATGAGCAATATTTGGGCACCGGTACTTTTAAAAAAGGCGATGAATATATAACAGTTATTATATATTTCGCGATGCCAAGAATGGAGATTGAAGTTTACCCTGATTCACCATTCGAACACTGGCGAGAAAGAACCCATTATGGTACTGAACTCATCGTCTTTGACTGCGAAATGTTGAATTTTGAGGGCGATAGATTGAGATTAACCACAATTGTAAATTACACAGGTATTGCTTCATATGACGATTTATCATTTGAATTGATCAGAACCGACATTGATGTATAACATTTCACAGGTGTATATTTAAGAAGAATAATATTAATGATGACATTAATAATCCTAGTATTGTTTTTAAATGGCTAAAAACCAATCAAATTAGTACCAATCAATTTGACTTAAATGGATTTGGTGCAACAGTGGGTGGATCATTATCAAAGAGTTCATTGTTTGGTGGTTTTGATGTAGGTGTAAGTTAGGATTTATATTATTCAGAGACTAAATCTGTTGGATATGAATTTGGTAAAGATTTAAAATGGGATATTTGGAGGGTATAGAATTATGAAAATTACAGAAAAATCAACAAAAAATGGCTATTTTCTGGATGATATCACTGGTATTTTTGGCATAAATTATAAAATTGAATTAAATGAGCATTATGAGTATCAATCAAATTTACTCATCCATTTCAAGACAATAAATAATCGTGATTTAAAAATAATGTTTTATAATATTACAGATTTAAATTTAAAATATATTGGCGGGCGTTTTAATTATTTATCTAGCGTTGGAATCACAAAGAATAATAGTTATGAAAAAGAGCATCAATTTCATATTGATGATTATGAAAATGGCATGATTAGCTTTTATTGTGAATCTTTTGAAGAAGATTTAGAAGCAAATTAACTGCATATAAATTCTTTAATTCAATTTAAAAGGCATGATTCAGGAATTGAATCAAAGTTAAACATCTAAGATTTTCTCTTACTCTTTGTTCATAGTAAGACTGAGTGTATTGCTCGATTATCATTGAGACAATTTGGACAGTGTATAGGATTAATTGGGGAAAACGACGTAATTGATGCATTAAGTGGATTTAGGCAGTCATCGAAGGAGTCAGCAATGTTATCGGATAATAGTGCAGTACTAGAAAACTTAAAAATACTTAATGAGGTTAGAAATCAGTACAATTACAATCTGGACTCAGTTTATGGTCGTTTATGTGATAGAACAACACGCATAGAGTATGGTAAAGGTAGTAATGTCTTACCTTATGGGTATTATACATTTGATTTTGAACAAAAACTTTTTATCGATGGTTATCGAAAAGGAAGATTATTTAATTATCCAATTTCTGGTTATAATTATAAGTACTTTTTCGATGGAGCAGAATTAATCATGATTGAAAGATATTTAAATAATATAAAACGGAAAGTGACAATAATTCATCATTTTGACAACTCAAGAATTTTGGTTGACTATCATATTTTCGTAGCAAATTCTGATTCTATGCCAACTGGATTAAAAATATGTCAATATAATCAAAGTGGGCAACTGATTAAATATTTGGATGGTGGAATATCTGGTGACCATATTCGCAACTATTCGGTTCAGTTATATGAATACTCTACAAGCGAATTTGTTTTTAGAAAACACTCATATTACAATTTTTTCACTAACGTAACAGCATCCCGTGATTTCACATTTCCTTTATCAAAACTAAATGAGAATGTCATACCTGAATCTTTCAAAAGGATTAAAAATAGTATTATAAAAAATATGTTGCTCAATAATATCTTATCAATTCTACACGCTTGGCCACTAGATAATATATATGCGATTTCACTTATTATTCATAATGAATCGACTATTGAAGTAGATTACGCGATCGATTCTGATAAAGTTGACGTGGATGAACAATATACTTGGGACTACAGTTATTGGGTTCAACATAGTGAGTCACTACTAAAAACAGAGGATGAACGTAATATTTTTGAGATTTGGAGAAATCAAGATGATGAAGTGCAAATTTCTGATAAAGATTTGATTGAAAGTAAAAGCTTCATTCTAATATTAGCTAGTATGGTTAAAGAATTGAGAAGAAACGAACTAATGAGAAAACCTCATCTTGAAAATATTCCAATCATAGTTACAAACTTAGATATAAATGAGTCAATTTACAGACTAAATAAAAAATTGAACAATGGGAAATTACCCGATGGTTATGTTAACTGGTATAATATAACACGATCAATTGGCAAAATAAAACAATGATAAATATGTAAGTTTTTTAATCTATCATGTCTTCCTATTACGGCCACTTTATGGAAGTGAAAGCAATCAATTGGGTAAAGGATATAAGGATAAAACTATCATTTCAGAAAGTTTAAAATTGACGATGATTATAGGAGTTTAAAATCAAAATTTTATATCGGCCTCTTAAAGGATATTATTTGTATGAATTTGAACGTTTAGAACCATCTGTTTAAAAAACACTTAGTCCAAGTTTGTTATATGTTTTATTACGATTTGGACTATGATGTTATATCAAACATGTCAGATTTTGTGAATTATAGTTTCATTTTTATGGATAATTAGGTAAGACATTATTATTGGTATGGTTGATTGTAAATGACGTATCTGGTGTAGATATTTCGGATGATCCATTAATTCCAGTAGTTGTTGCATTAATTATTTTCGATTTAGGTATCATTTTTGAAAGGAACGATGAAAACAAATGAATGGTTTGATTTTTTAATTTAGCGGTCACGTTAAAAATATACTGAGTGAACTTTTGAAAGAGATTGACAATAATAATTTATGCTTTTATCTAAATTATTGGGAGTCATACTTTGATGATATTGATGAATCAGAGTATGATTTTAACACTCTAAAGGATATATCATCAGATATGATTAAAGAAAAATTTTTTGATGATACATTAAAGGTTAGCCCTGAATTTATGGAATTATTTGTATATGATAAAATCAGTAATACGCACAATACAATTAGTACTTACGAAGATTTTTTAAAATCTGATTGTATTTTATCTATTGTCTCTTATGATTACAACAACATTGAAATTTGCTCTAAATATGAAAATATCTTATTAGCAATAATGAATAACATAAAGAGATTAGAGTTAGAAGACACGAAAATTGTCATTCTAAAAAACATACCTCCCAAAGCATCATTGAAGGCTTGGAAAAGTATGAGTGACATGCCATTATATATTGATGATTCTGATATCATGAGTGAAAAATGAATTTGAGCGAAGTTTAAAGAGGTTAATCCAAATCAAACCTAATTTTTAGATGGGGGATAAATTAATGAGAAAAACGGTTTACATGATAGACTCTTCAGAGTATTTCAACAAGAATTGGTATGAATCTAAAGGGATTAGTGTTACTGATATATATTATTTTTTTAAAAAAAAGTATAAAAACATATCCATATATTTTGATATTCCAGAAAATGATGATGGCGAATGTACATATAAATTTTCAATCTTAAAGAAAAAGAGAATTAAATCTAGGTTTAAGTTTTCAAAAATTGAAAATACGAATACTGATGTCCTAATCATAAATGACGGTGAAACTAATCTATTTAATTACTCTCATCAAGAAGTATTTGATTTGGTTAAGAAAAATCCAGAAATCATGAATGGAATACCATTTTTCATGAGTGTACATGACCATGATTGGAATGCGATTTGTTATTTCGCAACTCACGAGATATTACAAGCATTTATGGCATATATTAAAGAAAAAGCACTACTTGTTATAACAGATGATTATTCGTATTTTAGATAGTTATCCAAATATTGGACTAAACATCGGTTAAGTCCAAGTATTTATTGGCGCAATAGTTTTATAATTCATCAAAGTTATGACTGAAATTTAGGTATCCATTCATTAAGTGTCCATTTTTTGACATAAAAGCAGCTTTATTTTAAAATATTGCACAAGATTTAATGTTTCATAGAAGTATTGGTAAGAGAATATATAAACTCAAAATTGTAACAAAGATAGAATCCAAAAAGAAACTTTTAAAAGCACTAATCATGAGGAAATTTTATGAAGCTACTTATCATCCCTTACTTAATAAGGACTTTGCTGCTATAGTTAATATGATAGAAGCGATGACTGAAACTAAAATAGTGGATGATGATAAAAAGAAAGAATCATTAGCAAGGTAGGTATTAATCATGAATAAAACAATCATTACTCTAGGTATCAGATCCATTTTAATGTTTTCACTTGGAACGGTATTGATATCATTTGCTTTATATCAATTAATGAATAATAATGATCCAATCAAATTTGTTTTCATACCTGTTTTCACTTATCTATATATTGTTGTCATTTTTATGTCATTTAGCCATGTACGATTTAAAAAAGATCACTTCATCATTCGTGGTGATTTTGGTGTATTGAAAGATCAAATTCAAAAAAGAACGACTATATACTACAAGAATATCGAACAATTTGAATTAAAACCACTTGGTGATCACATCAATACACGTGGTGAGAAATTGGCATTTAGATTCAAATATGGTAACGAAAGAGCCTTTATATATGGCAGTAGCCCTTTGCAATGTATTGAAATAACACATGGGGATAAAGTCGACTGTTTGGTAATCAATAAGTACTCAAAGAAGCAAATATATCAAATATTAGGGATATTAAATGAACAGACAAAACAAATCTAGAAGTGGTTGTTCAATTGATTTGGTATAGTCTTAAGGGTGTAAATCAATGAAATTATTTCCTGTATTAGAAGAAGAATATATCTTGGATGAACCAATGGATGAATTTATTGAAAGACTGTCTAAAACCACAGATAGACATGGAAAAATCAGAATACTCATGAAAAATCTCGATCAATCAAAATTATTTCACGGTTATGTTGATTGGTCTAGTTTTCATATCATGCGATACATCACACATGGCAACTCATTCAATCAAGTGATTTCAGGCACTTTATCCACAATTAATGATAAAACAAAAATTAATCTTGTATATCACATTGACAAAGGTATTAGATTATTTATTTACGCAATGTGGGTATTCATGTGTCTATTCTTCATTGCATTGCTTGCTATAGACATATATAACATTATGAATAAAGAGTTTAGTTTATTTAACCTTCTAGTAGTATTCATGTTCATCATGAGCCTGTTTATAATCAAGTTTGGATATACTCTAGATATAGAAGCTACTAAACAGGCTATGAGAGATTTTATTAACAAACAATAATGTAAATTGATAGGAGATAAGTTTTATGGGAGCATGGGGTACAGGATTATATTCAGATGATGTTGCACATGATGTTAGATATTTATACAAAGAATTACTAATGGTAGGATTATCAAATGAAGAAGCGACCAAAAAACTAATCAAGGATAGCCAATGGCTGATCAATGATATGTATGATGGTCCAGTATTTTGGTTTGTTTTAGCGGATACACAATGGAAATTAGGTAGATTACTCCCTGAAGTTAAAGAAAAAGCCTTACAATACATGCAAGACGGCGAACATCTAAAAATGTGGTCTGAAGAAAATCCAAAATTAGGATTAAAGAGAAAAGAAGTCTTGGATAAATTAATGAATCAACTGAACTCTCCAATGCCAGAAACGAAAAAGATATCTCCTTACAAATACTACAGAAATGATTGGAAGTTGGGCGATACATATGCATACCAATTAAATGGAGATTTCGCAAAAGATAAAGGTTTTGAAGGTAGGTATATTATCATTCATAAAATCGGTGACCATGATTTTAATAAAGGAATCGATAAGGATGTTTTCCCTATTATCTACATGAAAATCACACCAGATAAGAATCTTCCGAAGAATGTCAATGAAATAGAAGCTTCTGAATATATTAGAATTGATCGAAACTTTGACGATAAAAAGTTTGAATATAGATCGTTTCTTTGGGAGGCGTCCAATAGATTCTACAATCATTTGATTTACCTTGGTAATTATTCTATTACACCACCTACTGATGAGTGTACAACCAGATTTTATGGGATTTTATCTACGATTCTATCCAAAAAACAAAGAGAAGATATCCTTATAAGAGATTATATTAATAATAAGGATTATATATTCGAGAAATAATTCTTACAAAATGACACAGTTACTCCAAAATAGCATTACATAATAATATAGGTTAGGATATATTAAATTATTCAGATAAACTTCAATGAGTTATATGTATCGCAAAAAAATCATGAATAGATTAAATATGATTAATAAGTAAATTCATAATTATGAAAAAACACTCTATAAAAACATTAAAACGGCTTAGCTAAGCCGTTTTATTCGTCTTGGTGGAGATGAGGGGAGTCGAACCCCTGTGCATGACTTTTCCTGTGATACTTTC
Source organism: Acholeplasmataceae bacterium UBA6150 (assembly GCA_002423145.1). GTDB lineage: Bacteria > Bacillota_I > Bacilli_A > Acholeplasmatales > UBA5453 > Paracholeplasma. The sequence continues at coordinate 164,135 of DIUU01000003.1, forward strand.
TACATGTTTAGTCAATCAGTTGAATTCATCTAGCGGTCATAGATTGACACATTACCACTCGACTAACCTTGTTGATTCGTTTAGTTGCTTAAGGTGGCAACAACTAAATATATCTTACTGATTTGTGCCATAGACTAAGTCGTAAGAAAACCTAGTGGTGGCTCGCACTTTTTCTTAAGCAGCGAATTGTAAATTTTGGTTTCCGGTTATTAATAACCTCGGTGTTTTTACTTGCACAACCAAGACATGCTTATATCACATTTAAAACCCTGACGAATCCAGAAAACATCCCCATGCGCAATCATTATATAGGAAATGGTTAAGTAAATCAAGAATAACTAAATATCCCTTTAGGGAGAACTCGGTATATGGCTAATCAAAGTGATATCTTTAGCTTGGTTTTATTAATAAACCGCAGTTTATCACAATGGATGCTAGGTTACTGGCTCAAAATGGGATGACGTACTATATAATAGTAGTAATAAGACACCAAAGATACCTACTCACTGAGCAGATAGATTGGAGACAAGTTTCATTATTTATGATTCATTGACGAATAGTGGGTTTAAAGAGAGGTGGGTTATCGTGAAAAAAATGGGAATAATTGCTTTAATATGGATTCTATCTTATACCCTATCTGGATGTGGATTAGTCAGAACCATGACCTGCATCCAAAAAGAAAAACTGAACCTATTTAATTGGGGGGAATACATCGACCCAAGTCTCATATCTGGGTTTGAAAAAGCCAACAATGTATGTGTTATTTTATCTACATATGAATCCAATGAATCAGCGATTGAACAGTTAAGGACACAATCGTTTGATGTGATTGTACCGAGTGATTATGCCATAGAACAAATGGTCGAAGAAGATATGATTCAATCACTCGATTGGGAGAAAATTACAGGGTTTAATCCAACTATCGACATGACACCCGGTTTATTAACCATACTCTCTGCACTGGATTTTGATTTACTCGATTATGGGGTCCCTTATTTTTGGGGTAACGTGGGAATCATGTACAATAAAAATATCGTCACACTCAATGAACTAGAGACATTAGAGTGGAACATCTTTAAGTCAAACACCTATAAAATTGCGTTTTATGATTCAGCGAGAGACAGTTTCATGGTCGCTTTGAAGAGTCTAGGGTATTCGATGAATACGAACACTCAAATCGAACTGAATGAAGCAGAAAACTGGTTACTTGAATTAGCGCGAAAGAAAAATGTTGACTTTTTCACAAGTGATATCAGCGACGCCATGGTTTCGTTATCCTATGACATCGCTTTGGTGTATTCAGGGGATGCAGTCTATTTAATGAGCGAACAAGACAGTCTTGAATTCTTTGTTCCCACAACAGGGACCAATGTGTGGGTAGATGCACTAGTCATCCCGAAGAATGCGAAAAACACAGCATTAGCCTATGCATTTATAAACTATGTGAGTACTCAAACATCAGCTCAAATGAATAGCGCTTATGTCATGTATTCTAGCCCCAGAAAAGATGTCTATGAGGCGATGATCAGTGAAACTGGGGATTTCTATGCCTATCGATCAGCCTATGCGGTAAGTGTAAACTCGAATGACGAAGTACTAAGACATTCTTTAACGATCAAAGCGTTCGTTACCGATGCGTGGATTCGGATTCGTGCCCTTTAAATATAAATCATCTAGGACTGTCACTAAAGTGACGTCCTTTTTTTAGGTTTGAATTTAAAAAAAACGTTTCTTGTGGTAAAATAGATAAGAATTGAGGTTTACTTATGCAAACAAGACATGAAATTAGAATTGAAACCATGATATTTTTATACCAACAAGACTTACGAGGGGATGTTGTCGTCGAGCCATTTAAAGAGGGTTATGACCTATACCACGCAATCTTATCACACTTAAGTGAAATCGATCAAATGATCAAAGATACGCTCGTGAATTATACACTGGAAAGACTTTCTTTTGTCGACCGTGCCATCATTCGTTTAGCAGTCTATGAGTTGATGTATACCGATACACCAAAACCGATTGTCATCAATGAAGCGATTAAACTGACCAAAGCCTACTCCAATTTAGAAGATGAAAAACAATCCGCATTTACCAACCGATTACTTGAAAATATCTCCAAACGATTAGGGTGATCATATGCAAGACGTTAGATATCTAACGGTTTCCGCACTAACCAAATACATCAAACAAATCCTTGAAAACGATAAACACTTAAGTCAAATCTACATCAAGGGTGAGATTTCAAATTTGACCAAACACAGCCGTGGTCATTTTTACTTTACATTGAAAGATGAAGGGGCACAAATCCGCGTGACGATGTTTGCTAACTATGTTAAAAACCTTAACTTTAACCCAAAAGATGGCGACAAAGTGAGGCTTTTCGGCTCCATGTCTGTTTATGAAGCGGGTGGGTCATATGCAATCAATGCCTATACTTTGGAACTAGATGGTATAGGTAATTTGTATTTGGCTTATGAAAAACTAAAAAAAGAACTTTCAGATAAAGGCTATTTTGATATCAATCGAAAAAAGTCGATTCCAATGTATCCAAAAGCCATCGGGGTCATCACATCGCCTACAGGGGCTGCGATTAGAGACATCATCCATACGATTGAAAGACGCTATCCAACCACACGGCTGTATTTATATCCAGCGCTGGTTCAAGGGGAAGAAGCCAAATTTTCGATTGAAAAGCAAATTAAACAAGCCAATCAAGATGGTTTAGTCGATGTTTTAATCGTAGGTCGTGGCGGTGGGTCTATAGAAGACTTGTGGGCATTCAATGAAATGCCTGTCATCGAAGCTATTTATCGATCATCCATCCCAATCATTTCTGCGGTGGGTCATGAAACAGATTTTACACTGGCTGACTTTGTTTCAGACTTACGCGCTCCCACACCGACAGCTGCAGGCGAATTGGCGACACCGAGTAAAGACAACTTACTTGAAATGGTGTTAAGCTATCGCAGTCAAATCCAAATATACAGTCAAAAATATATGGAACAACAAAAAACCAAACTCATGCATTTGGATGAACGGTTGATGGTCCATTCACCGGTGTCACTCATCAAACAATTGAAAGAGCGGTATACTCAAACACATACCCAATTGATGAAAACCATGCGTACACTGATCGAGGGGAAGATACACCAATATCGCATGTTATCACAACGCATCGAAACGTATGATGTTGGCGCACTCTTAAAATATAAAACCGAGAAATGCGATTATGTATCGAATAACCTGAACCATGCCTATGAAAGAATCATTACGAAAAAAGAAGACAACTTCCAATTATTAATTCAATCATTAAAACATCAAAACCCATTATCCCTTATGGATAAAGGGTATACATATACAACTAAAAACCAAAAACGAATTGAATCTATTAACGAGGTTTTAATCGATGATATCATTGAAACCACGTTGAAAGATGGTAAACTCACCTCGGTGGTAAAACAAAAGGAGACACACACATGGAAATGACATTTGAACAAGCCATCCAAGCATTAGAAAAAACAGTTAAAGCGTTAGAAAACAAAGACATCGCACTCGATGAAGCGGTTAAACTCTACAATGAAGGGTTAAGACTTTCGAAGTTGTGTTATGAACTACTCACAGAATCTGAGAAATTGGTGGTTAAAACAATCACCCCCCAAGGTAGCGAAGACTTTAAACTAGAATAAGAGGTTCTTATGCATATTTCTGATATTCAAAATCCAAAAGACATCAAACAATTATCGATCAAAGAGCTTGAAGCCCTATCTTTAGAAATCAGGCTTTTTTTGGTGGATTCTATTAGTAAAACAGGCGGGCATCTCGCTTCTAATTTAGGTGCCGTTGAACTATCGGTTGCTTTACATTATGTCTTTGACTCGCCAATCGATCAATTCATTTTTGATGTTGGACACCAGTCTTATACACACAAAATACTCACAGGCAGAGCACATCAATTCAATACCTTAAGACAGCACACTGGGCTGTCTGGCTATATCAACTATCAAGAATCGGTTCATGATGTATGGGAATCCGGTCATGCAGGTACGGCAGTATCGGCGCTACACGGCGTGTTAAAAGCGAAACAACTCAAAGGCGAATCCGGTACCGCGATAGCGCTGGTCGGGGATGGGTCAATTACCTCAGGGATGAGTTTTGAAGCACTCAATTTATTGGGTTCAGATCCAACACTGAAAGGGATTGTTATTTTAAACGATAACAATATGTCGATATCTAAAAATGTCGGTGCGTTATCCAAAGTATTGACATTACTTCGGGGTAATCGGTTATTGATGAAACTGAGAAACGGGATTGCGAGAGTCACACCCAACTTGTTTGTACGAATTTATCGACGATTCAAAAGGATGATTAAAGCATTCTTCCAATCGGGGAATATTTTTGAAGAATTGGGGTACGCATACATCGGACCCATCGATGGTAATGATTTAAAAACCGTTATAAAAACATTAAAACAAGCTCAAAAAATGAAAAAAAGTGTCGTCATTCACGCCGTTACTGAAAAAGGTAAAGGCTATGAAGTGGCATCTTCTGATAGTGATGGTAAATTCCATGGGGTGGGGTCTTTTGATAAAACCACAGGCGTTCCAACCAAAGCCAACCATACAGGGATGAAATCTTATAGCGAAGTCATTAGCGAAGCGATGATGGCATATCAGGCCATTCAAAAAACATTCGTGGTTATGCCAGCCATGCTGGTGGGTACCAAATTTGAAAAATTTTATCAACAATTCCCAGACCGCTTAATCGATGTTGGGATTGCTGAAGAACATGCAGCCACCATGGCAGCCGCACTGTCAAGAAATAACGTCCAAGTATTCTTACCACTCTACGCAACATTTAGCCAACGGGCTTATGATCAAATCATGAACGATATTGCGAGAAGTGACACGAAAGTGGTTTTTGGTATTGATCGTGCTGGTTTTGTAGGCGATGATGGATCAACCCATCAAGGGTTATTCGATGTATCGATGTTTCATTCGATGCCCAATGTTGTCATCACCATGCCTTACGATGCCCAAGAAGCGTTCAATTTGATTCACTATGGATTCAGTCAAATCCACCCGTTTGTCATCCGATATCCGAGACTTGAAACTGAATTTGACCCTAAGCAATTGCCATCTTTTGAAGTCATTACGCCTTCTTGGACAGTTTTGAGTGAAGGTCAAAGCCAAATTTGGATATCCTATGGACCAGGGCTGGATTTGTTATTACAAGCAAAATCGATTTTAGGTGTGGATGCGAAAATCATCAATGCACGGTTCATTCGACCAATCGATCAAACCATGTTGAAAGCAGTGTTGGATTTGAATGTGCCTATGTTTGTTTACGAAGAAGCGTTCGCTTCAGGGACGTTATACCATCACATACTGGCATTTATGGCAGAAAATGATTACCACGTGAAAATTAGACATATGGCTGTGAACGACATCATTCACCACGGCACCAGAGAACACAACCAAAAAGATGCGAAGCTCGATATAGATACACTCATGACGGTGTTGAAAAACTTATGAGACTCGACCACTACATGGTAGAAACCTATCATAAAACCAGATCACAGGTCCAAGACCTCATCCGTCAAGGTAAAGTCATGGTGGGTAAACAAATCGTAACCAAAACAGGCTATGACCTTAAAAATGAAGTGGTTACCATCTTGGAAGACAATTTATACGTTTCCCGTGGTGGATTAAAGTTATTGGATGCCATTCAAACATTTAACATCGATTTCAAAGATAAAATCGTTTGTGACATTGGGTCATCTACCGGTGGTTTTACCGATTGTGCCTTAAAACATCAAGCAAAATTTGTATATGCTTACGATGTGGGGTCGAATCAAATGCACGAATCGTTAAGAACACACCCCCAAGTAGAACTGCATGAACAAACCAATATATTGGATGTTCAATTGCCAAATAACATCGACATTTATACAATCGATGTATCCTTCACCTCCGTTAAACCCATTTTAAAACACATTGAAAATCAAACAGGTCAATTCATCGTATTGGTTAAACCCCAATTTGAAGTCGGTCCAGATTACATTAAAGATGGCATCGTTAAAGACCCAAAAAAGCAATTACAAGCACTAAACGGTATTATTAATTATGCTACCATGTTGAATTTTCAAATCCATGCCCATAAGACCTCAGATTTACTTGGAAAAATGGGGAATTTAGAATATTTACTGTGGCTCACAAAGTAGGGTGATATCATGTTAAAAACGCTTAAAATTGAAAATCTCGCCATCATCGAAGACCTCTCAATTGACTTTAATCCGGAGATGACTGCGCTCACTGGACAAACCGGTGCAGGTAAAAGTCTACTCATAGACTCATTAAAATTATTATTTGGTGCGAGAGCAGACTCCGATCTCATTCGCTATGGGTCAGATTACGCCAGTGTCACTGGGGTGTTTCAAGATATTCGTAAACCCTTAGAAAATCATTTAAAAACCTTGGATATCAACACCGATACACTCACCATCAAACGAGAGATGAGTCGTAATAATAAAAATCAAATTACAGTTAATCAAAAAAGCATTACTTTGAGTGAATTGAAGCGAATCGCGTTTTTTCTAGGAGACATCCATGAACAACACGACATCTCGAAATTGCTCGATCCAAAACTCCAATTATCACTCATCGATCAAATTGATCCCGATGGGATTTTACCTTTATTTAACCCCTACTTACTCAACAAAGAAAACTACCTTGTTCAACTCAAAAAATATGAACAAGCCAAAAAAGAAGAACAATCTAAAACACTCGAAATTGAACGATTGAAAGATGAAAAAGACGAACTTACAAAATTCGGACTAAATCCTTCGGAGAAAAAAGAACTCAATGAAAAGATCGAAAAACTATCCCACGAAGAAAAAATTGTGAGTCGTGTATCGAGGAGTTACGACATATTAGATGAATTGTATCAAAAAGGCGATTTGTACGAAGCCGCTGACTTATTGTCTGAAATTCAGATGTATGACCCATTGTATGGGAAGGGCAGTGAATCCTTAAAGAATGTCTATTATGAACTTGAGGGTTTAAGAAGCGATTTAAAGAAGAGTTTAGATATTTTCGAATACCGCTCTGAATTTGAATTAGACCAACTCCAAGAACGACTCTACGCCATCCATTCACTGGAGAAGAAATACCATAAAGATATCGACTCATTGGTTATATACTTAAGAGAAATCGAAGAAAAAATCCTCATGACTGAGGACTATGAAGGTTATTTGAAGGCCCTTAAAAAGGACCTCGATGAAAAACACAAACTGACCATCGAAGCTGGTTTGAAACTCCATCAAGCTCGGCTTAAACTCGCGAAAAAACTTGAAACAGAAATCATTGAAGAACTTCAACAATTGGATTTGGAAAAAGTCCGTTTTGAAATTCTTTTTGACCCTTTAGAAAAAACCCCAATGCTGTATGAAGATGGCTTAGACATCGTCTCTTTTTATATTGGATTAAACCAAGGGGAACCATTAAAACCGTTGTATAAAACAGCGTCTGGTGGTGAGTTGTCTAGATTCATGTTGGCACTAAAAATCATATTTGTGAAATTCCAATCTTTAGGATTGGTTGTTTTTGATGAAATCGATATGGGTATATCTGGAAAAACCGCCTCCAAGGTGGCTACACGTATTCACGCTTTGAGTGAACATACACAAGTGCTCACCATTACACATTTGGCACAGGTCGCTGCGAAGGCAGATTACCATTACCACATATTAAAGAAAATCAAAGATAATCGAACCGTGACTCAAATTGAACAGTTGAATGCTGAAAAACGAATCGAAGTCATCGCTGAAATGTTGTCCGGTGAACGGATGGACAGTTATGCGATACAACATGCAAAATCATTATTGGAAAAATAAAAAAAGGCTTTCGCCTTCTCTTATCTTTTTTCGATTAACATAATGATTAATGCTACAAACGGTAAAATGATCATACCCAAAACGAGAACAACCACGATCGTTTTACCCCACCAAGTCTTCAGAGGATTTCTTAAGGTTGGTACTTCGAATGTGTTTATGTTGGTTTCTGGTTTCTTCGTTTTTGGTTTATTTGTTTTCTTTTCAGCCATAATTATCACCTCAACTTGATTTATCATTATGATTATAATACATAAGCCCTGAAAAAGAAAGAGATTTCCATGAAAAGTAACGTAAGAATCATTTTTCACATCGATTTAAATGCGTTTTTCGCATCGGTCGAAATGATTGAAAATCCCAGTTTGAAAAATAAAGTATTCGCGGTAGGGGGCGGCCTAGGGTTTAACCGAGGTGGTGTTTTAACCACGGCATCGTATAAAGCGCGCAAATATGGCATCCGTAGTGGGATGACCATATCAAACGCGCTTCATTTATACCCTAAGCTAATCGTGGTACCCAATCGTCATGGTCTATACCATCAATACTCAATCAAATTTATTCACTATTTGAAAACATACACCCCACTGGTGTGGCAAGTATCGGTGGATGAAGCCTATATGGATGTTACCGATATTGAAGGTATCCATCCTTTGACTCTGGCCAAGAAAATTCAAACAGAACTGGTTGAACGGTTTCAATTGCCATCATCGATTGGTATCGCACCTACCTTATTTCTCGCAAAAATGGGGTCAGATATGAAAAAACCCATGGGAATAACCATCATCCGTAAACGTGACGTGAAACAAAAAATATACCCACTGCCCATTAAAGACCTCTATGGACTGGGTAAAAAGACTTATCCAAAACTAGAAAAAATGGGGATTCTCACCATTGGTGATTTTTCTAATCCAGAACAGGTTCCTAAAATTTTAGAAGTCATCAGTCAAAAGAGTTACGATGCTTATATATTAGATATCCATGGGTTATCCTCAAACAAAGTCGATCCGTATAAATATGCACTGCCCAAAAGTATATCCAATGAAACCACGCTTTCCTTTGATACCGATATGGAATCGGTTATCAAGGAAACACTCATCAGTCAATTAAAAGAAGCGCACCCGCGCATGAGACAGGATCGACTTCAAACCAAGACTGTTGGTATTCGTTTGAGATATCATAACTTTGAAACCATCCAAAAAGTAGTGAGCTTTTCAGAATATACCGACGATTATCAAAAAATCGAAGACGTCATTTTGGAGATATTTGAAAATGTATATACGGGAAAACCCGTCAGATTGATTGGGGTATCTTTGAATAATTTGAAACCCAAAGATCAGATAGAAAAGCCTTTTGATCTCTTTGAATATCAGGCATTGGAAGATAAAAAAAGTCTTATCGAGGGTGCTTTAAAAGATTTAAAGGAAAAGAAATTGAAAGAACCAAAGATTTGAATCGCTTGAAAATATAAAAAAAGTATATAATAGAACTAAAAGAGGTGAATCTATGATTCGATTAGAAGGCGTATCGAAATACTATAATACCGATAATAATGTCGTCTTAGGTTTAAGACGGGTCAATTTAGATTTTAATTTAGGTGAGTTTGTTGCGATAACAGGGGAATCTGGTTCTGGTAAATCAACACTACTCAACGTCATATCTGGTTTAGACAAATACGATGAGGGTGAACTCTACGTCAATGGTGAAGAAACCAGTTACTATACCGTTGAAGAGTTTGAACAGTACCGTAAACAATACATCGGATTCGTTTTTCAAAACTACAACATCATTGATTCCTATACGGTTTATCAAAATGTCATGGCAGCGTTAATGATTCAAGGCTATGACCCTGAAAAACGGAAAGCACGGGCATTAGAACTGATTGATCGTGTCGGTTTAACCTCACATAAAAATCACCGTGCGAGTAAGCTATCTGGGGGTCAAAAACAAAGAGCTGTCATCGCTAGAGCTCTGGCTAAAGACTGCCCGGTTATCGTGGCAGACGAACCCACAGGGAATCTCGACAGTGAGACTGGTAAAAAAATCCTTGAACTATTAAGAGAAGTTTCGAAAGATAAACTGGTATTAATCGTCACCCACAACTACGAACAAGTAGAAGCTTTCGCTACCCGCAAAATTCGTATGTTTGATGGTGAAGTTGTCGAAGATAAGACCATTCGACCAGTGGAAGTCAACACTCAAAAACCAGTGATTGTATCCAAAAATTTAAGTCCAAAAGATGTTCTTAAGTTGGCTTTTGTTTCGTTATTTAGTGTCCCTAAAAAAACATTTTTAGTATTCATCACATTGATGTTTGCTTTTACAGCCATCGCTTCAATCTATAGTTTAAATGGATGGTTTAGTGATATGGGTGGTGGGAATAATTATAACCCAGTATTCCGAAATAATTTTGAAGGGCGGATTGTGGTGACGAAATCCGATTTATCGGTATTTACACAAATAGAACTCAATGATTTACTTAACAAGAGTAAGGTATTGAGTGTCATTCATCATGATGTACTACTAGACTCCTATTTTCAGTTTAAAAGTGGTTCCGTAATTATGGAGGGCACTTTATTACCCTATACAGGTCAAACTTTTCCGATTATGGAAGGTCGAATGCCGGAAAATATGAACGAAATTGTGGTTTATCCTTATTATTGGGGTGAACCGTATACGCTCGGAAATACAGTTGATATTGGTTTTTCAAATAATCGAGATGGGGAACCAAACACCAATCCAAATACGATTTTTACGATGACCATTGTTGGCATTTTAGAAGAAGGTTATTATGGTTTTACTGGCGTCGTACACCCGTCATTTTTTAATAGAACTATTACGAATGTCTATAATACAACCAACATTATGGCGGCATATAATATAAATCGCAATATGGAAATTACACTTAACCGCTCCTCGGATTTAGAAGTAATTTTACCACTGCTTAAATCAAGTATTAACATTAATGATGCATTACCAAATGGTCAAATGCTATTATCTACTAACCTCTATGATGTTTTATTAGATAGATATACGACGAATGGCAATTTGCAGGCGCAAGTATTCAAACTGACGAAACCTGCCATCAAGTTTACACCACTTAAATCTATCGATATACAAGTCGCTGATAAGCTTGCCCGAGATCCGTGGATTACTGAGGTTCAAATCAATAGCCAAACGTATTTAGATTTGTTCGCAGAGGGACCATATCAGATTTCTATCTTAGTCAGAGATACTTTTGATGCTAAACAAGTCATGGCTTCGTTAGGATCAAACTATCAAGTAGTCCATCCATTTGAATATGTAGGAGATACTTATGATATTGGTTTAGGTGGATTGATTGGATTTATGTATTTTCTAGTCGGTGGTTTTATCTACATCATCTTGAATCTAGTTATTAAATCGATTATCCAATCTAGACGTAAAGATTTCATCATATTTAGATCGATTGGGGCATCTAAAAATGATTTGAGAAAGTTATTATCAATAGAGCAGGTTTTATATAATTCATTTGGATTTGTTTTATCCTTTATCCCACTGATTGTTATGAATACATATATTCCTTTGTTCAAGGTGATGAGATATATTACTGTTCCGATCTATATGGTATTCTTTACCATTTTCCTCTTGGTATTGTTGAGCATTAATAATAAATTCGCCAATAAATTATTTGGTAAGAGTGTCATTACGACATTAAAGAGCGAGTAGGTGAAATCATGATAACAGCAATCAAACTGGATAAACACTTTAATCGCGGTAAGAAAAATGATATTCATGTCATCAACCAGATTTCATTGGATTTACCTGACCATGGGTTGGTCGTATTGTTTGGACCTTCAGGGTCTGGTAAAACGACATTATTAAACGTACTAGGTGGATTAGACCGTGCCAATGGCGAAATTCAATTTAACGATGTTTCAATCAAAGGCTATTCCATGTCTAAGTGGGATCAAATCAGAAATCGACACATCGGATACATCTTCCAAAACTACATGTTATTAGAAAACTTATCGATTTATGAAAATATCAAGTTGACTTTGAACATGGTTGGCATAACTGATAAGGATGAGATCAATAAACGTGTTGAATATTTACTCGATAAAGTCGGTTTAAAAAATTATAAAAAACGTAAAGCTGGGTTATTATCGGGTGGACAACAACAAAGGGTTGCGATTGCAAGAGCTTTAGCAAAAAATCCGGATGTTATTATTGCGGATGAACCTACCGGTAATCTAGACTCAAAGAATACCGTTGAAATCATGAATATCATCAAAACCATTTCAAAAGAAAAGTTGGTCTTGTTGGTTACACACGAACGTGAATTGGCGACTTTTTACGCAGACCGTATCATTGAACTTAAAGATGGTATCATTGAATCGGATACACAAAACACAACGGTAGGTGGTAGTCTCGATCTAAAGCATGAAACAGACATCTATTTAAAAGACCTTGAGACCACTGAACTATCCAATGATCAGATCGATGTGTCACTATTTTCAGATAAACCAGTGAATCAAATTAAAGTGAGATTGGTCTTGAAAAATGGCACGTTGTATTTGGATGTCAATCAAGACATCGCACAAAAAGTGAATCTATTGAATGAAAAGAGTGAAGTAAAACTCATCAATGACCACTATAAAGACTTTGACAAAACAGACATAGGAACATTGGATTCCTTCCAATTCGCATCGATCATCGATGAATCCAAGGTACATAAATCACAACCAGTCATTACATGGAAACACGCATTTAGGCTAGCGTTTGACAAAATTATCAATTCTACAACCAAACGCAAATTTCTATTCTTCGGATTCATTCTTGCGGGATTTTTATTACTCATCGCATTTGGGTTTGTTTCGCGTATGCTGATCTTAGATGAAAAGCTATTCATGCCATATGACCGTGATTATGTCATTGTTCAAAACGTTCAATCCAAGGCGCAATTAGAATCGATATTGAATCATGAAAATACCGTTTTTATTACAACAAGGGCGGGTTTTCAATTGGATTTTGACACACCAATATATTATCAAGAAACCTATCTATCATCATCGTATCTACCATTAGATTTCGCAGAAATGGTGGATGATCAAGATATTTTCTATGGTCGAAACATTCAAAATGATGGAGAAGTCCTATTAGATTATAAATTATTTAAAGGTGACTTTAATAGTTTAGCAGCCACGCTTAGAGCGTATGGGATTGAATCACCAATGGCACTCATCAATACCACAGTATATTTGAATCAGAAACCGTATACCTTGGTGGGCTTTACAGACCGTGGGTATGACGCCGTTGTGATGCGAGAAATCGATTACTACCGTGCCGTTTTAACGAATACTGGGACAAAAACAGTTGAAGTATTACGAACTGAACTCATCAATATGATGACATTCCCGGGGGTAGAAGTATTTGTCTATTCTAGTAATCCAGCCGAAAGTGTTCGTTTTGTTAAAGGATTGAATACGAACGCAACAGCCACCCACCCATTTCTAGAATATCGTGACAGTTATTTAAGTATGATGGCCCTAATTTATAGTTTCTTATGGGTATTCTCTTTGATCATCGTCACCATTACACTGATTGCATTATTCTTTGTCTTGAAAGCTTCACTCACAGAACGCATTTCAGAGATTGCAGTATTCCGTGCTTTGGGTGTAAGAAGAATTGATATTATAAAAACATTTATGGTTGAAATATTCGTTATAACCACCACCTCATTCATTGTAGGTTATCTGTTTGGGTTATATTACTTCACCAATATGAACACGACGTTGTACGAGAATAATTTTATTATTTTCCCAGCGTCACTGATGATTCTTGGGGGTGTATTCATTTATGGCATCAGTCAACTGATTGGTTTAATACCAGTGTGGGGATTATTGTCTAAAACACCAGCCCAAATCATGAGTTCTTATGATGCATAAAAAAAACCAAGGGTCACTTGGTTTAAGATAAAATATCTAAATAAGTTAAAGAAGAGACGTGTTCCCACGTTTCTTTTTTGTTGTAGTCAAACTGCTTTAAATATTCAATCACTTCATTGGTGACTTTGGTTGGGGTTGATGCTCCAGAAGTGATAGACACGGATTCAACCGATTTAAACCATTCTGGGTTAATATCAGATACCCCTTCAACACGATAGCTTAAGATATTTCTTTCTTGAACAGAAACGAAAGCGAGTTTATTTGAGTTACTCGACAACTGATCACCAACCACGATACATAAATCGACAGGTTCTTGTTCAATGACGGCTTTTTGACGGGTTGTGGTAGCGTCACAAATATCGTCATCAAATAAAAGATCCGGACACTTCATTTTTAACACATTTAAGACCACATCGATATCATATCTAGATAGTGTTGTCTGGTTAGTCACGAATAAAGTTTTGTTTGGGTACTTTTGGATAAAGTTCATCGCGTCCAAAGCACTTTCTAAGAATGTAATATCACTGGATATGCCTAAAATACCTTCAGGTTCAGGATGATTTTTATGACCGATATAAACAATTTCATAACCTAAATTTAAATGGATTTTAACGGCGTCATGGACCTTTGTGACATCTCGACACGTCGCGTTAACCACAGTTAAACCTTTGGTGATTGCTTTTTGTACTACTTGATCCGATACCCCGTGTGCTGTCATGATGACAGTACCTTGTGTGATTTGATCGAGTAACTCTAACCTGGTTTTTGAAGCGTCATCTAAGGATATGACACCGAAATGGGTAAAGGCTTCGGTTATTTTTTTATTGTGGACAATTAAACCCAATATATGAATGGGTCTTGGATAAGATTCGTCTTGGATTACTTTTTTGACCATTTGTAAAGCTCTGACAACACCGTGACAGTAGCCCCTTGGTCGTAGATCAATGATTTTCATGATATCACCTGTGTTAATTATAACAAACAACACCCGATTATTCTAATGTTAGGTTTAAAGGACAAAATAGAGTATAATATAAACGGTGATTTTATGTTCAAATTAAGTATACAAGAAAAAATAGATGCATTGGGATTTAAGACGTTTACACCGATTCAAGAAGCGGTTTTTAAAGCGTACCCAAAAGAGTTACATATCATTGGATTGGCACCTACAGGTACGGGAAAAACCCATGCCTATTTATTGCCGATTTTAAATGACATGGATATGAAGTATGAAGCCGTACAAGCCGTTATTTGTGTGCCTACCAATGAGTTAGTCATGCAAGTCGAGACGATGTTAAAAGGCATCAATCCAGGGTTTTCAGTTAAAGCATATACCTCTTCTAAAGACCGTTCAAGAGAATTGGAAGCTTTAACCAAAAAACAACCACAAATTGTCATTTCGACCCCGGGCCGTTTAGAAGATTACGCCATTCAAGAAGGCAAACTCAAAATCCATACCACGAAAGTATTCGTATTAGATGAAGCTGACATGATGTTAGACATGGATTTCATGACTACACTAGACCGCGTATTTTACGCCGTTAGGGACGCGAAAATGTTGATGTTTTCAGCGACGCTACCCGATGGTTTAACCAAATTCTTAGATAAATATTTCGGTAAAGCGTATATGATTGATTTAAAAGACCCCTCGGTCCTTAAAATCACGCATGGCTTAGTGTATACCCGTTTTGATACGAGAGATCAAGACTTGAAACGATTGGTAAAAACCATTAACCCTTATTTGTGTATGGTATTCGTTTCTAAAAAAGAACAAGTAGACCACGTATACCAACAACTCCAAGATGTCGGGATCAAAGCCATTCGAATTTCGGGTGATACCCCTTCTCGTGAAAGAAAAACCATTTTAGATGACATTAAACAATTAAAATACACTTATATTGTATCGTCAGATTTGGGTAGTCGTGGGCTGGATATCATCGGTGTATCTCACGTCATCCACTATGAACTACCTTACCACTTAGAGTATTACATTCACCGTTCAGGAAGAACCGGCAGAGCCAATCAAACCGGCATGTCGATTGCTTTAGTCACGACAGAAAATTCTCGAAAAATCGAAAATTTAGTCAAAAAAGGCATTCATTTTCAACGTTTCCAATTGGATGGTAACTCATTGGTGCCAGTCATTAAGAAATCTAAAGGCAGTCTTTCAGAAGATGAAATGGCCGCGATTAGAAAAGTGAAGAAACCAACCAAAGTATCCCCAAACTATAAAAAGAAGAATAAAAAACTCGTTAAAAAAGCACGAAATACGGTGCGATTTGGAGGTAAATAATGCTTAAAATAGGTTCTCATGTCGGATTATCTGGCAATGATATGTACGAAGGTTCAGTGCTAGAAGCGATTTCTTATGGTGCGAATGCATTCATGGTTTATACGGGTGCACCTCAAAATACCATCCGAAAATCCATTAAAGACTTAAACATTTCAGGGGCAGAAAAACAAATGCAAGCGCATGGGTTATCCTTTGAAAATGTGGTTGTTCACGCACCCTATATCATCAATTTAGCCAATCCGGATCCTGAAAAACGCACGTTCGCTATCGAGTTTCTTACCAAAGAAGTCGAAAGAACATTCGCTATGCATGTGAGACAAATTGTCTTACACCCAGGTTCAGCGGTTGGTAAAGATAGAGAAGAAGCCCTAAAATGGATTGCTGAAGGCGTCAATAAAGTCATTTTAAACACCAAGGCATTGCCAGTGAAAATCGCTTTAGAAACGATGGCAGGTAAAGGCAATGAAATGGGAAAAACGTTTGAAGAACTCAGGGATATCATCGGATTAATCGAAGATAAATCGAGAGTATCGGTTTGTTTCGATACATGTCATACTTCCGATGCTGGATATGATATACAAAATGATTTCGAAGGCGTTATCCAACGGTTTGATCAAATTGTTGGTAAATCATATATATCGGTATTTCACGTGAATGATTCTAAAAATCCAAGAGGCGCAGCGAAAGATCGACATGCCAACCTGGGTTTTGGTGAAATTGGGTTTGAAGCTTTATTAAAAGTGATTTATCACCCTGATTTTACAAATGTACCTAAGATTCTAGAAACCCCATATATTGATGAGAAAGCCCCGTACAAATATGAGATTCAGATGGTTAAAAATCGCATTTATAATCCCAATTTAGAGTCAGATGTGAAAAATAGTTGAAAGATTTTTAAAATTTTAGTTATAATATTTATAGAAAACAAAGGAGAATTCATTTATGAGAGATTTCATCATTGTTACCGATTCAGCCAGTGATTTATCGGATGATTTAGCAAAATCATTAGACCTCGTTGTATTACCACTAAAGTTCATTGTGGATGGGGTTGAATACCCAGATTATCTAGACCACCGTTCGATGGATCCAAAAGACTTTTATGCCCGTGTTAGAAAAGGCATGATGCCTTCGACTGCACAAGTCAATGTCCAAGAATATGTGGATGCGTGTGAAAAACTGATCAAGACACAAAAAGACATTTTGATTATGACATTTTCCAGTGCACTGTCGGGTACTTATAATAGTGCAAGACTTGCTGTTGAACAATTGAGTGAAACCTATCCGACATTTAAAATTCTACTGGTTGATACTTTGGCAGCTTCATTGGGTGAAGGGCTACTCGTTTCAATCGCTGGGAAAATGCGTAAGTTAGGGTATAGTATTGAACAAGTTAGGGATGAAATGGAAAAAACCAAATTAAACCTTGCCCATTGGTTTACCGTATCCGACATCAACCACTTAAAACGCGGGGGAAGAATCAGTTCAACTGCCGCTGTTGTCGCGAATTTACTCAATATTAATCCGATTCTTCATGTATCCGATGAAGGTAAATTAGTTGCTAGAACCAAAGTCATAGGTCGAAAAAAAGCATTGCTTACATTGTTCAATAAAATGAAAGAAACCTATAACCCAACCCTCTCTAAAACGGTATTTATCAGCCACGGAGACGACATCGAAGCCGCAACCTTACTAAAGAACATGATTTTAAATGAACTGGATTGTAATGTTGAACTCATCAATTACGTCGGACCAGTCATTGGTGCGCATTCTGGACCAGATACGATTGCATTATTCTTTTTCGCCACTTCAAGATAAAACACCTTCGGGTGTTTTTTATTTCACCCATAATATTTCGAATTCGAAGCATTATAGTTGAGTATCGATACATTACCCCCTATAATGGAAGCATGGAGGAATTATCTATGAAACCATTAATGGGATTACATCACGTCACAGCAATGACAAGCAGTGCAGAAAAGATTTATGAATTTTTTACTTATGTATTGGGGTTAAGACTGGTTAAAAAAACAGTCAATCAAGACGATATTGGTACCTACCATCTATTCTTCGCGGATGATGTTGGGGGTCCTGGGACCGATATGACATTCTTTGATTTTAAAGGTCAAGGTAAAGCAGTACGGGGAACCAATGAAATATCTAAAACAGCATTTAGGGTTCCAAGTGACGCCGCGATTGCCTATTATGAGAAACGTTTTAAACATTATAAAGTCAATGTAGAACCGGTTCAAACCCTGTTTGGCATGAAAATACTACCTTTTAAGGATTTCGATGATCAAGAATATCTATTGATTTCAGACGAAAATACGACAGGCGTTAAACCTGGGATTCCATGGAAAAAAGGACCGATACCCAATGAGTTCGCCATTTATGGGTTAGGACCGATTTTCTTTAGAGTGAATAACCTGGATTGGATGACACAAGTATTGACGGAAAGACTGACATTTAATAAAACTGAAACTGAAGGCCCTTTTACCCGCTTTGAAACAGGTCTAGGTGGTAATGGGGGTAGTATTATTGTTGAACTCACCACAGATATACCGCAAGCCAGACAAGGGTATGGTGGTATTCACCATGTGGCCTTTGGTGTAGAAAATACAACAGATATTGAACAGTGGATTAAGCGATTGAATGGCTTACAAGTAATGCACTCAGGATTGGTAGACAGATTCTATTTTAAATCACTATATTCTCGGATGTATCCAGGCATTCTATTTGAGTTTGCTACAGAAGGCCCAGGGTTTATCGATGATGAAGAACCCTATGAAACCTTAGGAGAATTATTGGCCTTGCCACCCAAGTACCGCAATCAAAGAGCACAAATCACATCGTTAGTGCGTCATATAGATACGAAACGAAGCGATAAAACATTTGTAAAAGAGTATGAGTTTTAACATGAAACATATTTATAAAAAAGGCAATCAGCAAACCTTGATTTTATTGCATGGTACGGGCGGAGATGAGTTTGACTTAATTCCTTTAGCAGAAACACTCAATCCAAAAGCATCCATTTTATCCATCAGAGGAAACATACTAGAAAATGGCATGCCAAGGTATTTTAAAAGATTGTCGATAGGCGTTTTTGATATGGAGAGTTTGAAACAAGAAACCATTTATTTACAGCAATTTATTCAAGAGGCGAGTTCAAAATATGGTTTTAGCTTGACTGATTCAACTGTGATTGGTTACTCTAATGGTGCGAACATTGCGATATCGATGTTGTTCACTTTTAATCATACGGTCAAGAGAACTATCCTACTTAGACCCATGGTACCGACACATGACATCCAGTCATCATCATTAATTAAAACTCAAGTCGTGATCATTTCAGGTAAGTATGACACCATCGTACCTAAAAATCATCCTCAGTTATTAAATCAATACTTCAATCAATTAGGTGCAGATACCCAAGTATTTGAAATAGAAGCCAGTCATGGTTTAACACCGATGGATATGGAAATTATGAAATCAATATTAAAAAACGAGCAAAATTAATTTGCTCGTTTTTGATTATGTAATTAGCGAATGGTTGAACCAGATTTAATAAAGAGTGATTCAAATTTCGCATGTCGATAAATTCGGCAGTTTCTCGCGATTTTTGCGTTATCTGGAACAAAGCCGTGCTTTTCAATCACATTGATACCTGAGTAGAGTACAGTTGGTCTTTCTTCATTCGGTGAATAATCATCTGAATAACCTACAATGGCGTTACGACCAATATAGACTTTCTTATCCAAAATCGCACGTTCTACGATGGCGTTTTCAGATACAATGGTATTGTTTAAAATGACGGAATCTCTTACAATAGCGCCTTTTTCAACCCGTACACCAGGACTTAAAACACTATTGATAACCGTACCATCGATGACAGAACCATTGGAAATCAAAGAGTTTACAATGTGTGCATTTGAACCTACTCTAACCGGTGGCATTTCTTCGGAACGGGTATAAATCTTCCAAGCGTCTGAATATAAATCCAATCTCGGTTCAGACATATTTAAAAGCTCAATATTGGTTTGTAGGTATGAATCATACGTACCAACGTCTCTCCAATAACCATTAAATTCATAAGCATAAACCTTACTGTTTTCTTCTTTAATGAGTGCTGGAATAATGTGCTTACCAAAATCTAGATTCGGATCTTTTATGGTTTCTAATGCACGATATAAAACATCTGCAGCGAATACATAAATACCCATGGAGGCTTGATCAGATTTAGGTTGTTTAGGTTTTTCTTCAAAACCAACAATTCGATTTTCTACATTGGTTTCCATAATACCAAAGCGGTGTGCTTCAGCGAGTGGTACCTTTTGAGTTGCAATCGTGAGGGTAGCGCCTTTTTCGATATGGGTATTGATCATCTTACGATAATTCATCTTATAAATGTGGTCACCCGATAGAATTAGAATAAATTTTGGTTCTCTGCGTCTAACAAATTCAATATTTTTCAATACGGAATCGGCTGTACCCATATACCACTCATTGTGGGGTTGTAATAAAGTGACTTGTGAGTCACGTCGGTCTAAGTCCCATGGTTTTCCAGAACCAATGTGTTCATTCAATGAAAGTGGTAAGTATTGTGTCAAAATAGCGATATCATAAATACCAGAATTGGCACAGTTGGATAATGAGAAATCAATGATTCTGAATTTCCCTGCAAATGGTACAGCAGGTTTACTGCGTTTTTCTGCCAGTAAGTCGAGTCTTGAACCTTTTCCACCAGCTAAAATGAGTGCTAACGTTTCCATGTTGTTTCCCCCTATTTATTTAATATGTGTTGATATAGTGATAAGTATGATTCACCCATGTGCTCGAGTGAATGATTACCGCGCATCGCGGATTGTACAAGTAATCGCCAATCACTTGGGTTATTGGTGTGCAATAAAATCGCATCCAATAAGACTTGTTTTAGTTCATGGGCATTGTAATTGGCAAAACTAAAGCCGTTACCCTCTTTTGTATATTTATTGTAAGGTATGACGGTATCTTTGAGACCACCCGTTTCTCTAACCAGTGGTAAACAGCCATATCGCATCGCGATCAGTTGTCCTAAGCCACACGGTTCAA
This sequence comes from Acholeplasmataceae bacterium UBA6150, assembly GCA_002423145.1. GTDB lineage: Bacteria > Bacillota_I > Bacilli_A > Acholeplasmatales > UBA5453 > Paracholeplasma. The sequence continues at coordinate 185,328 of DIUU01000003.1, forward strand.
ACTGACTTGGCATCAGTAAAATATCTGCTGCAGCGTACAGTTGATGGGCTAAAGCATTGTTAAATCCAATAAAGGTGTAAACACGGTTGCGATACTTATCTTGTAAATAACGTAAGAAGTTTTCGTAATGAAGATCCCCGCTACCGATGAAAATGAATTTGGCTGTGCTTTCTGCGATCGCCTCTTCAAGGGTTGACATCATCAAGTCGATGCCTTTTTGCTTAGCCAATCGACCGATATAAGCAACCAATGCGGTGTCGGTGGATAAGTCTAAATTGAGTTTTTGAAGTAAGGCGTATTTATTTCTTTTTTTAGCCAAAACAAAATGTTTTTCATTGTAAGTTTTATCTAGATAGGCATCGGTTTCAGGATTATAAATATCGTAGTCAATGCCATTTAAAATCCCTGAGAAACTATTGAGTCTAGATTTTAAAGCACCATCTAGGGTGAAACCATAATATTCGGTTTGAACCTCTTGCATATAAGACGGTGAAACGGTATTGATGTGGTTTGCTCGCATGATTCCAGCCTTTAAGAAATTAAGTCGATCAAAATGAATATAAGCGTAGTTGAATGGTCGACCAATCAGACGATAGGCATCTTTTGGGAATGATCCCTGATACTCTAAATTATGAATGGTTAAGAGTGTTTTAACAGTTTTAAATAAGGGTTTCTGACGGTAAATTTCATCCAATAAATAGGGAATTAAACCCGTTTGCCAGTCATTGATGTGTAGTAAATCGAATGGGTTTTGGATAAGTTCAATATATTCTAATATGGCGAAATCAAAAAATAAAAAGCGTTTATCATCGTCGTAATAACCGTAATAATTCGCACGTTTGAAAAAATGTTCATTTTCGACAAAAATATAGGTTACACCATCATGAATTGTTTCATAGTATTTCGCTTTAAAAGACTCATCAGCGATTTTAACATTTTTTTCACCAATCAATTTAAATGTGCTAAGTTTTGAGTAAATGGAATCATATAAAGGTGAAATCACGGCTGTGAATTGATCGAGTTGATTCATAATCTTTGGTAGAGCAGAAGCCATATCTGCCAATCCACCAGATTTTGAAAATGGGTAGGCTTCACTGGAACAAAATAAAATACGCATATTGTCACCTCTACTTTATTATAACCTAATGAAACGGGTTACACAATATGACGCCTAAGGATTTTACGAAAGTGCACACAGTTTTACCATATTCATAAATGAATTGATAAAAGAAAAACCCCGTGTTATAATGTTACTAGTCATTTAAAGGAGATTCAATTTATGTCCAAAAAACCGTATGCAAGACCACAGTACAAAGTTAAGCCCGCTGTCATCATTATTGTCGCGGCAATCGTATTTATATTTGCAGCATTAATTGTCATTATTCAACCTACAGATCAAGCAAAAATTTACAAAGCATATCATAGCGCTGGTTCTCCAAACCTTACTGAAAACCATGTTTTTGAATCCATCAGTGTGGCAAAACTGATTAAAGTGATCGATTCTGGTCGACCTGTCGTTGTTTTCTTCGGAACACCTACCTGTACCGCTTGTGTTAGTGAAATTGGTTGGTACAATCAAGAATTTATCAGTGCTGGTCTAAAAGCCAACATTGGTGTCATTTATTATGTCAATACGCAAGATTTAACTGAAAGCAATATTACTAAGCTTCAACAAACGTATGCTATGACATTAACGAGCACCCCAGAGCTTTATTATTTAAATGAGGGTGAAATCGTTTATCGCCGTTCAGACTTTACAAGTACAACAATCCCGATGGCTGGACAAATTAAGAATTTATTCGTAGCAGTTAAAAATGATTTAGCAGATTAAAGCACACACGTGCTTTTTTTCTACTAAAAGAAAGATTGGTGCATCATGATTCAAGTCATAAAACAAACACTTAAAAATCGTGTTTTTGAATATTTTCAACTCGACTCCCTAAATGTGGTCGTAGAAGAACCAAAAAGAGGAACTGCGGATTTAGCAATTCCACTTTTTGCGCTTGTGAAGCAATTAGGAAAACCAATGCCTGTGGTTTTGGAAGAAATTAAAAAAGCCATTGGCACCTATGAGATGGTCAGCGATATTCAATTCTTAAATGGATTTTTAAACATATCGATCAATCGTGAGTTATTCGCACGCCATGTCTTAACACAAGTATTGAATGAGCAATCCAATTTCGGGAACAAATCCATTAATAAAACGGTGTGTATCGATTACTCTGCACCGAATATTGCGAAAAGTTTTTCCATTGGCCATTTACGTTCAACCATGATTGGGAATGCACTTAAAAATATCTATCAAAAACTCGGATACCGTGTCGTAGGCATTAACCACCTTGGCGACTGGGGCACACAATTTGGAAAAATGATTGTTGCCTACCATAAGTGGGGAGTCCAATCCGATATTGAAAAGAATCCCATAGTTGAACTCCAAAAATTATACGTTAAGTTTCATGACGAAGTTGTGAATCATCCAGAATTAGAAGACCAAGCAAGAGCGGTTTTCAAGGCACTCGAAGATGGCAATCCAGAGATGCTCGAATTATGGCGTTATTTTAGAGAAGTATCACTCAAAGAATTTATGAGTATGTATGACCTTTTAGGTGTTAATTTTGATTCTTATGATGGCGAATCCTTTTATAACGATAAAATGGAAGCGATCGCTTTGGAATTAGAAAACAAAGGTTTACTTGTCGAAGACGATGGTGCGATGATTGTGAGAATAGATCCTCTACCACCGGCACTCATCAAACGTCGCGATGGGGCTACCTTATACATCACACGTGATTTAGCGGCGTTATTTTATCGATATAAAACCTATACATTTGATAAAGTGCTTTACGTCGTTGGCAATGAACAAAAGTTGCATTTTGAACAACTCAAAGCAGTTTCAAAATTGATGGGATATGAGTTAGACATCCATCATGTCAATTTTGGCCTGGTTATGCAAGATGGTAAAAAGATGTCTACCCGCGGTGGACGTGTTGTCAAATTATACGACGTCATTGAAGAAGCTATTTTGAGTGCTTCTAAAGCAATCTTTGATAAGAACCCCAATCTTGCCAACCAAGATTCGGTTGCGAAAGCAGTTGGAATCGGTGCAGTCATTTTCAACGATTTAAAAAATGACCGTAACATCGACATAGAGTTTAATCTAGAATCCATGTTAGCCTTTGAAGGCCAAACCGGACCATATTTACAGTACAGTAGTGTCAGAATCGCTTCTATTCTTAAAAACCAAGTGTTGTCTAATGACTTCCCATTCGAATCATTCAAAGCTGATTTACCATTTGAACTCATTAAGCAACTCTCTGCATTTGAAGATGCGTTAGACAAGGCTGCTGAACTCAATGGTCCTCACGTCATTAGCCGTTATTTGTTACAACTTGCACAAACATTTAACCAATTTTATGGTCAATATAAAATCATTACGGAGGACGAAGCACTCAAACAAGCCAATCTCCATTTGATTCAAGCGGTCAGAACCGTTTTGAATGAAGGTATGAGATTACTAGGTATGATTGCACTCGATGAAATGTAATGGAACAAGCGAAAAAGACAAGCATAGCCAAAAACTTATTATTTGTATTCATCATGCTTGCAGTAGTCCTTACGGTAGTATTCAGTTTAAATGATATTAGCCTAATTTTAGAAGCTCTAAAACAGGCTAATGTGGGCTTGATAGCCCTAGCTGCTTTGGTGTTCTTACTCTATATGTTAACAACCAACTTAGCCCTTCATTTTGTAACGACGGGTTTGGGTGTCAAACTTCATTTTCTTGACACCATGGCCATCGGTTCAGCTGAATATTTCTTTAATGCGATTACGCCTTTTTCCTCTGGTGGTCAACCATTTCAAGCTTATTTCTATATGAAAAAAGGCGTCAGTGGTGACAACGCGATGTCGATTTTAATGTCGAATTTCATCGTATATCAAGTCATTATGACTGTCCTATCAACCATCGGGTTATTGTTGTTCTATGGGCAAATTAAAACAGTTTTAAATCACTATATGGTTTTAATCCTGATTGGATATATTGCGAATATGTCTGTCTTAGGTATATTGATTTCGATATCCACCGTACCTGGCATTTCTAAAATATTTGAATGGATTTTCAGAACCGTTGGTAAAGTTAAATTCTTAACCAAGTTGATGAGAAAACTAGAAACACGTACATTTGATTTTGTTAAAGAATTTCAAATCGGAATTGGGTTGTTATTTAAACGGAAGCGCGTTTTAATTGGAGCATCCCTCCTACGCGTATTAGGATTATCATTATTGCATTCGGTACCCTATGTTGTCTTCTTAGCCTTGGGTGTCAGTTTGGATTTGAGTGATTTAATCTTTGTTATTTCCATGAGTTTATTTTCAACCACATTCATGATGTGGGTACCAACACCAGGCGCATCTGGTGGGACTGAGTGGGCATTTACTGTAATCTTCACAGTGTTGGTATCTGGGTCTACAGCAGTATTGGTTACGGCTATGTTAATATGGCGATTTGTTACCTATTATTTAGGTATGTTTGTTGGATTCATCGCGTACATGATTTTACGCAAAAGGGGAATTTAATCATGAGGATTGGGATATTTACCGATGCCTATTTACCACTGATTAGTGGCGTTACAACATCGATTTATATGTTAGCTGAGGGTCTTCGCAAAGAGGGCCATGAAGTCTACATCATTACGACTTCAGGGAAAAATGTCGTGGAAGAACCCTATGTCATTCGCTTAAAAGGCATGCCTGTACCTAAAAAGGGTTTGAAAACATTTAGAGTGGTACCTTTTACAAAAGCACACATCAAAAAGATCGCAGCACTTAATTTAGACGTGATGCATGTTCATACGGAATTTTCGATTGGATCGGTTGCGGTTCATATGAGAGACAAGTATGGAATTCCTATGGTGTTTACAGTACATACCATGTATGAAGAGTATCTTCACTATGTTTCTAAGTTTTTAGCACGATTCTTAAGAAAGCCTTTGATGCATTATCTAAAAAAACTGATGAAACGTTTTATTTTAAGAGCGGATGTTACCATAACACCAACTCAAAAAGTGTTGGATTTGATGAAGAGTTATGACATCAATGGTCATTATGAAATTATTCCAACGGGGATCAAACTGGATAAATTTGTTGGTGATAATTATCCTAAAGATAAAGTGAAAGAACTTAGGGCTTCCTTAGGTATCAAACCAGAGGAATTCGTCTATCTATTTTTAGGGCGAATTTCGAAAGAAAAATCGATACCCGTATTGATCAATGCGTTCGCTGAAATCCATAAAGAAGTAAATGCGAAGTTTTTGATTATTGGGGATGGTCCAGCCATGGCTGAATTGAAGTCTTTAGTAGAAGAACTCGGTATACAAAATAAAGTGATCTTTACAGGCTTTATCAACTGGAACGATGTGGGATTATACTATCAAGTAGGCGACGCATTCTTAAATGCATCGGTGACTGAAACTCAAGGGTTAACCTATATTGAAGCATTAGCAGCAAGTCTACCTGTAATTGTAAAATATGATACCTGTTTGTTGGAAGTTGTTAAAGAATTTGATAACGGTTTATTCTTTAGACAAAACAGTGAACTACCAATCTTGATGAAGCGTATTTACCAAGATGCGGATTTAAGAAAGAATCTTACAAAGAATGCGTATAAATCTATTGAAAAATATTCTCAAGAATGTTATTCTAGTAGTGCACTCAAAGCTTATCAAAAAGCGATTGAAATTAAAAAAGCTGAATAAGCTTTTTCTAATGCCCAAGTGGTGAAATTGGTAGACGCGCTGGACTCAAAATCCAGTGGGGTAAGACTCATGCCGGTTCGAGTCCGGCCTTGGGCACCATCTAGTGTATAACGGCTCTGTTGAGCCGTTTTATTTTTATTCTATAGCCAAATTGCACACTTCGTACGCTCATAGTGTGAAACAATGGGAACATTAAGCTTATTAAGGTGTTATAATTTGAGACATTTTGTAATATAATTAATTAATGAAATCAATAATAGTAGGATAGAATAAAATGATTAGATTTTCTCTAGATATATCAATAAGCAAGTTTATTGATATCAGAATAAATCTTATAGGAGGATGATTCTATAATGAAAGATGTGAATAGATGGTTTGGAGTACCAAAATCAGAATTGAAAAAAATAACGAAAGACAACTATCATAATGTTGAACTCAAACACAATATTGAACTTACTTTAGATAATGTTAAAGAATTTTTCTATGATTTTGAATGTAATCCAAATCATATGGAAGGCAGGATTAAAGATTTTCGAAAACTAAATATACCGAATGAAACCATCATTTCATGGACGACAGATTATTATAAAGAAGATATTAAAAAATATGATTCACTCACTATAAAAGAGAAGGTATGGTATATTGGAAAACTATCTGGTATTCTCGATCAATTTACCGATAACTTTATCGTGGATTTAACTAAGAAGTTTATTCAGTTAACAGAAGAACCGGATTTTACTGATAAAGCTAAACGAAATATTGATTGTAGAGAAGGAGAAATGTTTCTATTTTATTTACCAAAATTGCTAAAAAATGATGAATTATTTTCAGGATTTCTACCCAAATTATATCAAATTAAACAACTTGAATTATTTTCCATTTTGATTAATAAATTCGTGGACATGATTAATACATACCCACAAAACTTTGATACTGAAGGAATGTATAGCAAATCATATTATTATGATGTATTAACGAAATTTAATCGTAAGTTTGATTTGAATTTTGAACCCATCATAGAAAAATTAAAATAAGGTATTTGAATAATAGAAAAATATTTTTACAAAGAAGATTGATACTCAATTAACACATACAAAATTGTAACAATTTATTTGGTAGTATTAATGATCACCATTACACATTTCACAAAAAAATCTGAATTTGTATATGAAAAACAACAAGAAAACATGCTTATTTTCGTGAGAAAACGATAAATATCACACGTTTTCATGAACAAACACCTCCGGACTTGGGCACCATAGATAAATGAAATGACTCCTAGTGGGTCATTTTTTACTTGAATCTCTATTATATGGGTAAAATATAGAATAATTTACTCACATTATGTTGACGTAGGTAAAAACTTCCTATATAATGGAATAAAAGGAGGGGTAAAATGTTTAAACTCTCGAAATTACCACCACATGAAAAATTTGATTCTATTATTATCCTGAAGCAACTATTAAATACACATAAAGCGTTAGCTGAACTTAAAGGGTTTTCTGATGTCATTCCAAATAAAAACATTTTAATTAATGCTGCAATGATTAATGAAGCAAAAAACAGTTCAGAAATTGAAAACATCATTACAACACATGACGAACTATATAAAGCGATGAGTGGAGCAAAGGAGACAGGACCTTCAAAAGAAGTCATCAACTACCGACGAGCTTTGTGGAGAGGATATGAACTAGTAAGTCAAAACGGATTCATATCAACCAATATGATCGTCACGATACAGAGTATTATTGAAAGTAGTGATGCAGGTATTAGAAGAGTACCTGGTACTGTTCTTATAAATGATAAGACGAAAGAAATCATCTATACACCTCCAACAAATTATGACGAAATCATGGATTTACTGACTAATTTAGAAAACTACATCAATCAAGAAGATGAGGTAGATAATCTCGTTAAACTAGCGATCATACATTATCAGTTTGAATCCATCCATCCTTTCTATGATGGTAATGGAAGAACAGGAAGAATTATTAATATTTTATATTTGGTGCTAAAGGGGTTATTAGATTCACCCATTCTTTATTTAAGTAAATACATCAACAAAAACAAACAACAATACTATGTTAATCTACAATCTGTTAGAGATAAAAATGATTGGGAATCTCTAATTCTATATTTATTAAAAGGTATAGAAGAAACTTCAATCAATACGCTTGATGTTATGAAAGATATTGTAAAACTAATTGACATTATCAAACTTGAAATCAAAGAAAAACTACCAAAAATATACTCAAAAGAGCTTGTTGATGTACTATTTCACGAGTTCTATACGAAAATTAGCTATGTAGAAAAAGGTCTTGGAGTCAGTAGAAAAACAGCATCGACATATTTATTAGAACTAGAAAAAGCTGGTGTTTTAGTATCTGAAATGGTTGGTAGAGATAAGATATATATCAATCACAAGTTGTTTGAACTTGTGAAAAGTGCAGATTTTTAGAGTGTTTAAATGATAAGGGTAGAAAATGAAAATTGCATTAGCATCACAGTTTAGTAATGAAAAAACAGAAAATAATTTCGAATTAATCATGCGCATCATGGTGAAGCATAAAGGTCATGTAGATTTAGTTTGCTTTGGAGAAGCATTTTTGCATGGATTTTAATGCGTTATATTGGAATTACCAAAAGGATAAAGAAATAGCCATAAATCTTGAATCTAAATATTTAACAGATATTAAGACAGCAGCAAAGGAACATAAAATATCAGTTTCTTTTGGATTCTATGAAGTATTTGAAGATAGTATTTATTCTAGTTACATCGTTATTGATCATTGTGGTGAAATATTACATCACTATAGACGAGTATCTATTGGTTGGAAAGAAGTTACTAAATGTGATGGTCATTACAAAGAGGGTAAAGCGTTTTCCACTTTCAAATTTATGGGAAGAAATATTCTAGTAGCTGTCTGTGGTGATTTATGGCACGAAAAAAATATTGACGCCATAAATAGTATAGAAACAGATATTGTATTGGCCACTACATATTGATTACAGTATTGAACAATGGGAAACTAGTTTAAATGATTATTTGATACAAACCAGTAAGTTGAAACAACCTGTTTTGATGATAAACAATTTATCAAAAACAAGTTATGGTGGTTGCTATTTCTTTAAAGGTGGAAAAATAATCAAGGAACTTACAATGGGGAATACTGGCTTTCTAATTTTTGATATTTAATCATTTAGAATGCGATGATTCTATTAAATTTGGAGCATTCAGTAAAAAAGAATTGAATAAACAAAGTTCTCCATGTAGAGATTAAGAATAATATATTTGACTGTATCTAAGTTTTTTTTTGGCTATACTTTCCCACTGTGTCCTCCAAAGGGTATGTTGGTGGACAAAAGAACACTTTTCTTTCATCGTCCTACACTTTCGTCTGTTGTCCTCTAAAAGGTATGTTGATGGACAAAAGAACACTCTTAAGTGTTTTCATCAAAAAACGCGAGTTTGTTTGTGCTCCTATGACACCATAACAAACATAAAAGACTCAAAAATTATAGTCTTTTTATTTTACATCTTGATTTACAGTGCATAAAATGGTAAAATATGCACTGTAAAGGAGGGGATTTCATGAGAACCTTTGATTATTCATTTCTTAAAAATAAATCGATACCTGCAAATACCGTTAATCTATTGACCACAGTTGAAAAACTTACAATTGATAGAAGGATGGTAGTTGATGAATACCCGAAGTTATTTGAAGAATTAACTAAAATAGCTATTGTACAGTCGATTATCTCATCAAATGCTATTGAAGGTATAGTAACAACGGATGAGCGAATTAAGGGTCTATTAAACGGATCAGTATCCCCAATCAATCATAATGAAAATGAAATTCTAGGATATAGAGATGTGATTGACCTGATTCATAATAATTACCAAGATTACGATTTTTCAGAAGATCAAATACGTGCTTTTCATCAATTGTTATTATCATATGAACGCCCTATGTATGCGGGTAAGTATAAAACATCTGACAATGTCATTCTCGAAATTTCGAAAAATGGTACGAGGAGTGTTCGTTTTAGACCAACCCCAGCTAAAGAAACACAAGTGGCGATGGAACAAATGATATTAGCTTACATGGATGCGAGAGATGATTCTAGTATCAATCAATTACTGCTAATACCATGTGTAATTTTAGATTTCTTATCTATCCATCCTTTTTCAGATGGTAATGGTCGATTAAGCAGACTACTGAGTTTACTTTTACTTTATAAAAATGGGTTTACCATTGGAAAATTCATCTCATTTGAAAACCAAATCAACTTAAATAAAAAAGAGTACTATCAATCATTAAAGTTGTCTTCAGATAATTGGAATAACAGTAATAACGATTATTATCCGTTTATCAATCATTTTTTAGTCACACTAGTTCGTTGTTTTAATGAATTAGACAAACGGATAAGTATATTGTCATCAAAAGTTACAAACAAGAAAGAGCGCATTAAAATGACCATTGAAAAGAGTTTAATACCATTAAGTCGTAAAGAACTAATGGAATTATGGCCAGACATTGCAATTGACACAATTAAGAAAGTACTTATTGATCTTCAAAACGATGGTACAATTCAAAAGATAGGTAATTTCAAAAACGCAAAGTATAGAAAAACACGAATGTAAATACAGTGCATAAAAATGAATAAATTGCACTGTAAATGTTTTCTATGGTATTTACTATAATTGTTTTTTCGAGACCTGTACTATCTGACCAAAACAATGTAAAATTAATTCATACGTATAAGTAATAAGGATAAAAAGATGAAAATACAAATTATTGGATTTAGTGGTAGTGGGAAATCGACATTAGCTAGAATACTATCGAAACATTATAACATCCCAGTTTTACACTTGGATTCAGTCCACTTTTATGGGGATTGGCAAGAACGTACAATAGAAGAACAAAATGACATCGTCTTAGACTTTATAAACCAAAACAAAGATTGGGTTGTGGATGGAAACTATTCGATGATTGCGTCGAATCGATTTGAACTGAGTGACGTCACCATCTTTTTAGCTTACAATCGTTTGATTTGTTATTGGAATTGCTTGAAAAGATACCGACAACATCGAGGAAAACACCGATTAGATTGTCCTTGTATTGAAAAATTTGATAGGGAGTTTCAACAATGGATTTTATGGAAAGGTCGAACCAAAAAGCGCATTCAAAAGATGTATTCTAATCTCAATAAAACCCAAGGAACTAAATTGGTATTTAAAAACAGAAAACAATTAATTCGATGGTTGAAAGATCAACACATTCACAATGAAATCAATGAATAAACCCATTGTTTTGTGTTAAATTATATTGTATAATAAACCATATAAAGGTTGGGTAAATTAAATGAAAGTCATTGGAAAAAAATCGCATGGGGACTTCATCATCGCTATAGTATTGTCAGCCATTGTATTACCCTTATTTGTCCTTTTATCGGCTTTAGCCATAACGAGTACCATGGAAGGGAATCAAAACCTCATACTAATAACAGGCGGCTTATTTACGGTTTTCTGTATCATTTATGTAGTCACAACAGCCATACGACCTAAAGAACTCATCAAATATGATAACGATCATTTTTATTTTATATACAGAACAAAAACAATCACTATACCCATGTCAAGCATCGTCGGCATTACACCGAGAATCGCACAAGCCAGAGGCCTGCGTTATACCTTTGGTAAAATCATTATCAGAACCTCTAATGGTCGATATGCCATCGATGGGGTAGCCGATGTTGAAAATGTCGCGATAGAAATGACTTTTATCAAAGAGGAACATAAGTCTAGAAATGTAGAATTATAACGCCGTTTAGGCGTTTTTCTTTTATAATGTAAAGTATGGGGGATATAAAAATATGTCATATCAAGTTGTATTGGCTCAAAAGGAAGATGCGAAATCTCTTTTAGAGTATTTAAAACAAGTCGGGGCTGAAACGGATTATTTATTATTTGATCATCAAGGTGTACCCATGACAATTGAACAAGAAGAAACATTTTTAAGTACAGTAAACTCGACCCCATATAGCCGAATGTATTTGATTAAGGATGCAGATAAAGTGATTGCTAATGGGTATATTTATGGCAGTCCTAGAGCACGTATAGGTCACAAATTTACAATCGCAGTGTCTGTACTAAAAACCTATTGGGGCACAGGTGTAAGCCAACTGTTGATGCAAACATTGATTGATTATGCAAAAAGCACAGGGTTCACTGAATCGATTTTTTTAGAAGTCGTTTCTGAAAATATTCGTGCGATAAAATTATATGAAAGATTTGGATTCAAATCCTATGGGTCAGTGAGTAAAGCCATTAAACTGCCAGATCGCTATTTAGATTGGACTCTAATGAGGCTGGATTTATGCTAGAAACGGTATTGGTATACATTGAAGAAAACGAACAGTATTTACTCATTCATAAAAAAAAGAAAGATATGAATGAAGGTAAGTACTTAGGGATTGGTGGAAAGATTGAAATAGGCGAATCCATTGAGGATGCGTTATTAAGAGAGACTAAAGAAGAAACGGGACTTACCTTACATGATTTTGTACATCGCGCAAATATATACTTCACCAGTGGTAACTATCAAGAAAAAATGTATTTGTTTACGTCAAATGCTTTTTCAGGTCAAGTCATTTCATCGAACGAAGGCGATTTGGTTTGGATCAATAAAAACGCATTAAAAAGCCTCCCCATGTGGGCAGGCGATCACTATTTTTTGAATAAACTATCCGAGAGTCAGACATTTTTTGAAATGCATCTGGTTTATGAAGGTGAAACATTAATAGAAGTATATTGAACTACATCGGCTTTAGATTTTGTTCAAGCCTTTCAATAATGACTTTAATTCGACGAGCTCTGGCTTCTAGGGTTTTTAAGGTGTAATAACTTAAGGCATACGTCTTTTGAACTGAATTCGACATATGGATGAAATGTTCAAGGGCTTTAGGTGTATCGAGTAGAAGGGTTTTAAAATGATCTATATTAAAGTCCTCTGGTGGTAAATCTGCTTTATCCCAGCACCCATTCTTTTTCGCAATCTCGATGGCTTCCAGTCCTGCTTGGTGCATTCTATGATCTGCGATAAGACGTTCGATTGTCAACTTGTTTTTTGTCGACCATACGCTTTTTGGTCTACGTTTCGCAAAATACTTTATATAATGAGTTTCATCTATCCGTTTGTTGGTGCTATCAATCCATCCGTAGCACAATGCCACTTCAACGGCCTCATCTGCTGTTAATTTTGGTTTATCTTCCTTCGAAATCTTTAACCAAAAAGAGTCCCCATGGATATGATTTCTTAAATAATTATCAAATGATTTCACATTCTCAAAATACAAAACTTCCATGATATGACCTCGCTATTTCTATCGTTACATTCACCAGGAATGAATCGGATTACAAGGATATTATAATCCAAAGTCATGATGATGTGTATAAAATCAGTCAAAATAGATCGTTTGGGTGATTCAAAATCTTACGGAAAAACGGGAAAAATAGCTCAATACATTTTGCCCATTTACTATGTAAATAAGCATCGATAACATGATATACTAATTAAGAAGAAGGTGTTTTTATGAAGGACTATACAATTCGATTTAAAGATTGTTCAATATATTATGAAATGCATGAAAATAAGTCAAAACCAACGTTGGTTTTTTTACATGGATATACATCGAGTTTAAGCGTTTTTGAATCGATTGTGGTGACATTTAAAAAGGATTATCAACTGATATTCATCGATTTACCAGGACACGGGAAAAGTGGTGTTTCAGGTTCTGTTGGATTAAAAGACATGCCTGAAATCCTTAAGAGTATTTTAGACTATCAAGACATATCGAAAATCCATTTAATTGGTGTCGATGTGGGGGCTGTGGTTGGGCAAGGGTTTGGACATATATACCCAGATCACATGGAGTCGTTGGTATCGATTGGAAGCTTTTCAATCTACCACGATTCATGTAAGAAAGTAAATCAAGAACATTTTTTATCTCATCTTGGGTTATCTATAAAGTGGCTATTTAACTTTAAGAGTTACTTAAATCATTATGCCAATTTAGCAACCATCACAGAAGCAGGATTGATTAAATTCAAACAATCTCAAGAGTCATTTAAACGTTCAGGAATGCGTGCATTTAAAGGATTAAACCGGTTTTATCGTTGGGATAAACCAGTAAAAAATTACCCAACCTATGTGATTTGTGGCGAATTTGAAGAAGAAGTCATTAAGGATGCTTCGCTTCAATTTGAACAAAAAGTGCCCAATGCCATATTAGAAGGATTCAATAAGAGTAAGCGTGTCGTATTTTTGGATCAACCTAGATTATTCATTGAACATGTTCAAACATTTTTTAAAACACAATTGAAATGATTTGATATAATATATGAGTCACATATATACGGGGGTATATGAAATATGGAAAGTCGTAAGAAACAATTACTCAATTTTTTCATAACCAGTTTTAATGGGATGGCGATTGGTTTATTTTCAACACTGATCATCGCGGTCATTTTAGCACAGTTTTCAAAACTTTTAGGATACATTCCAGGGTTTGATTTCGCCAGTGAAGGATTACTCGATCTATCCAATATTTTAAAACCATTGATGGGTATTGGCATTGGGTTTGGGGTTGCAATCGCACTTAAACTCGACGGCATTAAACTCGTGGTTGCAGGGGTCGCTGGGGGGATTGCTACTAAACTATTCTTTGATCCTATGGTTGCCTACTTAGTCACGATATCCGTTTATCTTGCTTTCAAATATATATTAGCTAAAAAAACACCGATTGACATTTTATTGGTACCCCTTTTAGGGACATTGGTTGCTTATTTAGTCGCGTCATTGATTGGTTCACCCATTCAACAAACCATGACTGCGATTGGCCAGTTTATCAATTTCGCAACCGATCTTCAACCGCTATTGATGGGCGTCATTATTGCTGTCATTATGGGCATGGCTCTGACTGCACCAATTTCGTCAGCAGCAATCGCAATCTCTATCTCACTTGGTGGAATCGCTGGTGGTGCCGCTGTGGTTGGTTGTTCTGTACAAATGTTGGGATTTGCTGTCATGTCAAGAAAAGATAATAATATCGGTACAGTCATTTCGATTGCAATTGGTACATCGATGCTTCAATTCAAGAATATCTTGAAAAAGCCTATCATTTGGCTACCCACAATATTAGTATCTGCAATTTTAGGTCCAATTTCTACATTAGTATTTAAGGCTCAAACCAGTCCTTCGGGTTCTGGTATGGGTACTTCAGGGTTAGTTGGACAATTCGCAACCCTAGATGCTATGGGAAATAACGGGTATACATACTTAGTTATTCTCGTTCTTCAAATTGTATTACCAATCATTTTAGTCTTTATTGTGGATTTATTATTTAGGAAATCTAACATCATTCAACCAGGCGATTTAAAGTTATAAAAAAACTAAAAAATAGGATTGATTAACCCGCCATTTTACGTTATAATAAAATGGCTTTCTGGAGAAATACCCAAGTGGTTGAAGGGGCGGGCTTGGAAAGCTCGTAGGTCGGTAAAACGGCGCTGGGGTTCAAATCCCCAT
>DIUU01000002.1 GCA_002423145.1 Acholeplasmataceae bacterium UBA6150
CTGTTTTCGGCACCATTTGCAAAGTAGTCCCGTTAGCTCAGTCGGTAGAGCACTTGACTTTTAATCAAGGGGTCAGAAGTTCGAGCCTTCTACGGGACACCATTCTCAAGTTTTACAACAAAAAATGCCTGGATGGTGAAATAGGTAGACACGTGGGACTTAAAATCCCATGGACGATGAGTCCGTGTCGGTTCAAGTCCGACTCTAGGTACCAAACATTTTTATTAAAGTGGGGCTTTAGCTCAGCTGGGAGAGCGCCTGTTTTGCACGCAGGAGGTCGACGGTTCGATCCCGTTAAGCTCCACCATTTTAATTATTCGAAGTGTAGAGATACACTTTTGCTATATAGATTCACCAAATGAATAAGGTATACCCATATTATAGGACATGGCGGTGTAGCTCAGCTGGTTTAGAGCGTACGGCTCATACCCGTAAGGTCGAGGGTTCAAGTCCCCCCGCCGCTACCAATTTTGGACCCGTAGCTCAGTTGGTTAGAGCCACCGGCTCATAACCGGTTGGTCGTAGGTTCGAGTCCTACCGGGTCCACCAAACCTGTTTCAAACACAATTTCATCAATAATTGGCAAGGAGAAATACCCAAGTCCGGCTGAAGGGATCGGTCTTGAAAACCGACAGGCTGTAAAAGGCGCGGGGGTTCGAATCCCTCTTTCTCCGCCATTATTAAATAGTTTTTCAATATCGCGGGATAGAGCAGTCTGGTAGCTCGTCGGGCTCATAACCCGGAGGTCGTTGGTTCAAATCCTTCTCCCGCAACCAATTTGGTCCGGTGGTGTAGTGGTTAACATGCCAGTCTGTCACACTGGAGATCGCGGGTTCAATTCCCGTCCGGACCGCCATTATTTGGCTTGGCTCTGTAGCTCAGTAGGTAGAGCAACGGACTGAAAATCCGTGTGTCGGCGGTTCGACTCCGCCCGGAGCCACCACTTAACACACATCAGCTAGTCTGATATGATAAATACCATCGTTGATGGTTTTTTTATTTTACACTCGAAATTAACGAAAATAATGGTTTTTTAGTTACAAAACAATGGTATTTTGTTATAATCTTGTATGGTATAACCAACCATAAGCGCGTCATTTTCTTCCAAATATTGACATAATTCTTATTTATAAGCAATATGTATTGACTTAACTCATAGTTATGATAGAATTATTACATAAGTAGTTTGAATATCAAAATAATAAGGAGAAAATATGTCAAAAATTGGTATTATGGTATGTGGTAATTCCGGCGTGGATTACCTAAAATTAAGCTACCCAGTCAAAGTGATTCACTCCACATTGAACTTGGGTGGTAAAGAGTACGAAGACTTCGTAGACATTACTGCAGATGATTTTTACGCAACCGTCGTAAACAATCCTGAGATTGCGATCTCAACATCTCAAACCCCTACGGGAAAGATTGCAGAAGTGTATGAAGAATTTGTAAAAGAAGGTTATACTGATGTTGTAGCAATCACGATTTCTGCAAAATTATCAGGGACTTATCAAGGTGCAGTTTTAGCCGCTTCCATGGTTGAAGGTATCAATGTCCATGTGGTAGACTCAAGAAGTTTATCCCAAGGCGAAGTTTACCTTGTATTAGAAGCAATCGACATGATCAAAGCTGGCAAATCTGCAAAAGAGATTGCTGCTAGATTAGAAGTATTACGTGAAAGCATTAAGATTTTTGTATTAGTAGATACTTTGAAGTATCTTGTTAAGAATGGTCGTTTATCTGCGACATCTGGGTTTTTAGGCACACTTTTAAAGATTAAACCTTTATTACATGTTCTTCCAGATGGCACACTTGTACCACTTGAAAAGATTCGTACCACTTCAAAAGCAAGAGAAAGATTACTAGAAATTCTAATTGGAGAAATTCAAGGGAAGAAAGCAGATCTATTCATCGCCTACACAAACAATAAATCGGATGCTGAAGCAATCAGAAGTTTAATTTTAGAACAACGTTCCGATGTTAAAGTCGAATTGGTGCCATTAACACCAGTCGTCGGTGCCCATGCAGGCCCAGGTACTTTAGGTGTCGGTTATATAGTGAGGTAAGTAGATGAGTCGCGCAAAAGATGTAATTAATGAATTGTTGGTCGAAGTGTTCAACCACATATTGTCTATTGAAGGACAAACGCTAAGAGAACGTGGTGTCAAACTCTCCATGAGTGAAGTTCACGTGCTTGAAGCGATTAAAAATTCACCAACCAAAACCATGGGTGATGTTGCAAAAAGACTTAGGATTACGCTAGGTACTTTGACCACATCCATCGACGTATTGGTGAGAAAAAAATATGTGATGAGAAACCGCGCAAAGGAAGACAAGCGAAAAGTTATTTTACAACTTACCGACGCAGCCATTGACACCTTACGAATTCACGAAGGATTCCATGAAGAAATGATTGAATCCGTGATGACTGATTTGGAGTTAGAAAAAGACGAAGCCTTGGTGAAGTCTTTAGAAAACATCAGCAATTATTTTAAATCCAAATACTAAAATCAGAAGAATACCCACAAAACAGGTATTCTTTTTTTCGAAATAATGACATTATAAAGCCTTCATGTTATAATGGGTTTGAACAAAAAACGCATAATAAAAGGTGATTATATGAAATATGTATTTGGCATTGATGTCGGCGGGACATCGGTAAAAATTGGTTTTTTAAATCAAACAGGTAGCCTCATTGAATCTTGGAATATTCCAACCGATTTACGTCATCAAGGCGGCAATATCTTAAGCGATACCGCAGCCAGTATATTAAAATTTTTAGAAATGAAATCGTTAAAAGATGACGATATTTTGGGTTTTGGGTTTGGCTTACCAGGACCAATCGTCGATAATATCGCCATAAAATGTGTTAATCTAGGCTGGGAAAACGTTGATGTTAAAGAAGAGTTTTGTCGTGCTTATGGTAAAGCAGTAGAAGTTAAAGCGGGCAATGACGCTACGGTCGCAGCTGCTGGTGAGTACTGGCAACAAAATATCGAAGGTGACATCATATTCATAACATTAGGTACTGGTGTGGGTGGCGGCATCATCGCTCACGGCAAAGTCATTGATGGCGCTCATGGTGCTGGCGGTGAAATTGGCCACATCCGTGTTGAATTTGTTGAACCACAATTGTGCACCTGTGGGCTAGAAGGCTGTCTAGAAACAGAAATTTCCATCCGCGGTATCAATGCGAGAGCTCGCAAAATCATGCGTGAAAAGAAACTAAAGACCACATTGATTGATGATGAAACACTGTCACCAAAACGGATTTTCACTGCAGCGAAAGAAAACGATCCGGTGGGATTGGCTGTTTTAGATAAAACAGGTTATTATTTAGGGTTGGCATGTGCCAATTTGGCCGCAACCACCGATCCTAGAGCCATCCTTATTGGTGGTGGCATCTCAAATGCTGGACAAATTTTAATTGATGCTACTAAAAAACACTATATTAAATATGCATTTTCATCCCTTCGAAACATGCAATTTGAACTAGCAACCCTTGGCAATGATGCAGGCATGTATGGGGCAGCGTATTTAATCATACAAGGACTTCAAGCATGAGTCTATCGGTCTTATCGCCAGGAATGGGATACGGAAAAGCATTTAAAATAATAAAAACAAACGATATCAAATCAGAAACCATCGACCCAGTGACAGAAATCACACGCTTCATTGAAACGAAGAAAAATGTATATCAATCTTTAGAAAACTTAAAATCAAATATTCAATCGGACGAAATCATTTCATTTCAACAAGCTATTTTGATGGATCAACTGCTTGAAAATGAGGTTAAGACTAAAATACGCACCAAACATATGTGCGCCAAAGAAGCTTTCAAATCAGCGGTTCAAAACTATATGGACTCTCTAGCGAATCTCGAGGATGCCTATTTGAAAGAACGCATGCACGATTTAGCAGACTTACGTGAACGTTTGGCATTCGCACTCGACCAAAAAACACCCATTAAAATCCTTGAACCCATCATTTTATGTGTTGATGTTTTGTACCCTTCTTACTTATTTGAATATGAACCCTATATCCAAGGTGTAATCGTCAAAGACGGCAGCAACTTATCCCATGGAGTCATTCTTGCAAAAGAAAGAAATATCCCATGCATCATTTCTAAGACGCTCAATGTCCAAGACACAGATTATATTTTTATCGATGGTTACCACGCAAAGGTCATTGTTAACCCTTCACAAAAAGAAGTCGAAGGGTGGTTAAGATCAACGCCTAAAGCGGATGAAGATTTAATCATCAGTCATTATCCAAACAAATTGTGTCTCAATGTATCCGGTGAAACATTAATCGATCCTAAGTTTGTCGATGCTTCAGACGGTATCGGATTATATCGTTCAGAATTTTTGTACTTTCAAAGCAATAACTTTCCTTCTATCGATAAACAAGTTGAAGTATATGGTAAGTTTTTAAAACAATTTCATCCTAAATCAGTGATCATTAGAACTTATGATTTTGGTGATGATAAAAATCCGTTGAATTTAGGTCCACTTCAACGGGGGGTATCTGACTACTTTATCACGTATGAAAAACCTTTTGTTGAACAACTTTCGGCTTTATTGGTACTAAATGAAACCTATGATAATCTCAAAATCATGATTCCGATGGTTAAAAGAAAAGCAGATTTGGATGCAGTAGAAACCTTATTGTCTAAACTACATCACAAGTTTGGTTTCAGTAGTCCGCTACCACCGCTTGGCGTCATGATTGAAACGGAAGAAGCTTTTATGCACCTTAGTGATTTCCTATCAGCTGACTTCTTTTCGATAGGATCCAATGACTTAGGAAAAAGTTTATTTCATTTAGATCGAAGTCAATCTACTGATGAAATGACATATGCGAAAAAGATGATTAAAGCCATCGAAGAGATTGTTCAGTTCGCAAAAGACCATCAAATGCCTTGTACTGTCTGTGGAGATATCGCCAGTCGTCCTGTTGCCCTTAGCATGATGTTAGAAAAAGATATTCACAATTTCAGCATTCCAATGCCGTTTTTGAAAGAAGCAAAACAAATAATTAAACAACATAAAACAAGAATATGAAATCTTAAGCAAGTTTTTTCTAAAAAACATGCAAAAAGGGTTGCATATTCTTTTTGTTTATCATATAATAGTTACGCTTACGCACAAGCAAAAGGCTGTGAAATGGAAGGTTGTCGGCACACGGATAGCCGTTGTCTATGTGAAGGGTTTTTCCATGGAGCAAGTCTATGACAAGATTATAGGCGAAAGGAGACATTTTAAAATGGCAAAAGAAGTTATCAAAATTCGTTTGAAAGCATATGATCACAGACTAATTGATCAATCTGCGAAGAAGATTATCGAAAGTGTAACAAAGACTGGTGCAAAGGTACACGGGCCAATCCCACTACCGACTGAAAGAGAAGTTTTCACCATTCTACGTTCCCCTCACGTTAACAAAGATTCACGTGAACAATTCGAACGTCGTACACACAAGAGATTAATCGAGATCTTAGATCCAAATGCACAAACAATCGAAGCTTTAATGCATATCGACTTACCTTCAGGTGTTGATATCGTATTAAAGAAGTAAGAATCCAAAAACAAGACTAAAAAGGAGAAAGAAACATGGCCAAAGGAATCTTAGGTAGAAAACTAGGCATGACCCAAATCTGGAATGCAGATGGTCAACTAGTCCCTGTAACTGTAATCGATGTTGCTCAAAACGTAGTGCTTCAACAAAAAACTGTTGAAACTGACGGATACGTTGCGACTCAACTAGGTTTCGAAGACAAAAGGGAAAAAGTAAGCAACAAGCCGGAACAAGGGCACGTCGCAAAAGCTAACACAGCACCTAAGCGCTTCATTAAAGAAATTCGCTTTAACGAAACGCTTAACGAATTAGCGGGGTTAGAGGTTGGGACTGTCGTTTCTGGAAATATTTTCAAAGCGGGCGAAGTCATCGATGTAACTGGTACCTCCAAAGGTAAAGGTTTTGCCGGTGTAATCAAGCGTCACAATCAAAACAGAGGACCAATGGGACACGGATCAATGTATCACCGTTCACCAGGTTCCATGGGTGCCATCAAAGGCAACATGAAAGGTAAAAATCTACCAGGGCATATGGGTGCTGAACAAGTTACAGTTCAAAACTTAGCTGTTGTAGCATTTGACACCGAAAGAGAAGTACTACTCGTTAGCGGTAGCGTACCTGGACCAAACAATGGTTTAGTGGTCGTTAGAACAGCTATCAAGAGTACGAAGTAAGGAGGAACCAAGATGCCTAAATTACAAGTATTAAATCAAGAAGGTTCAAAAGTAACTGACCTTACATTAAATGAATATGTATTTGGTATTGCCCCACATAACCAAGTTTTATATGACGTTGTAAACGCACAAAGAGCGGCTATGCGTCAAGGGACACACGATACTAAAACAAAAGCTGAAGTTTCCGGTGGCGGTAAAAAACCATGGAAGCAAAAAGGCACAGGTAGAGCCCGTCAAGGTTCTACAAGAAGCCCACAATGGAGACATGGTGGTATCGTATTCGGACCTACACCTAGAAGTTATGATGTAAAAGTTAACCGCAAAGTTGCACAACTTGCAATGCGTTCTGCGTTATCTTATCAACAAGCAAATAACCAAATAGTCGTTGTTGAAAACCTATCCGTTGGCGAAGCAAAGACTAAAGAATTCGCAGCTTTACTAAGCAAGCTAAACATTACACAAAAAGTATTGATCGTAGACACTGTATTCGCAGACTCCGTGTTCTTAGCAGCACGTAACTTACCGAATGTCATGCTAGTTCAAGCTTCTCATGCGAGCGTTTATGACTTACTAAACTGCAAACAACTATTATTAACTCAAAATGCAGTTAAATACTTCGAGGAGGTGCTTGCATAATGACAAAATATTACGACATTATCAAAGCTCCAATCATCACTGAACAATCTTCTAAAATTATTGAATCCCAAAATGCTTATACTTTCGAAGTCGATCGTAAAGCAAACAAAGTGGAAATCAAGAAAGCAGTAGAAGCGATTTTCAATGTTAAAGTAGTAAGAGTAAACACCGTAAACGTATTACCTAAGTTCAAAAGAATGGGTAAGTACGAAGGTTACAAACAAGCATATAAGAAAGCAATCGTAAAACTAGCTGAAGGTCAAAAAATTGACCAATTCACAGTTTAAGATTAGTGAAAAGTTAAAGGAGAATTAACTATGGCGGTTAAAGTTTATAAGCCGACGTCCGCAGGGCGCCGCAACATGAGCGTTTTAACGTTCGAAGAAATCACAACATCCACTCCTGAAAAATCACTACTCGAGCCAATTCATAAAAATGGTGGACGTAATAACTCCGGTAAAATTACGGTTCGTCATCAAGGCGGCGGCGCTAAGCGCAAATATCGTGTAATTGATTTCAAGAGAAACAAAGATGGTATCGTAGGTAAGGTTGCTACAATCGAATACGATCCAAACAGAAGTGCAAATATCGCTTTAATCAACTATGTAGATGGTGAAAAGCGTTATATCATTGCGCCTAAAGGCCTCGAAGTGGGGATGTCCATCGAATCCGGTGAACATGCTGACATCAAGCCAGGTAACGCATTACCAATCTTCAATATTCCAGTAGGTACTGTCATTCATAACATTGAATTACACCCTGGTAAAGGTGGACAATTGGTCCGCTCCGCTGGTACTTCAGCACAAATCTTAGGTAGAGAAGAACGTTATGTCCTTGTTCGCTTAAGTTCAAGTGAAGTGAGAAAGATTTTAGGTACTTGCCGCGCAACCATTGGTGAAGTTGGTAACGAAACTTACGAACTTGTTAGAATTGGTAAAGCAGGACGTACTAGACATATGGGTATTCGCCCAACTGTCCGTGGTGCTGTTATGAACCCGAACGATCACCCACATGGTGGTGGTGAAGGTAAGAACCCAATCGGTAGAAAATCACCAATGACGCCTTGGGGTAAACCTGGTCGCGGTATTAAGACAAGAGATTCTAAGAAGGCATCGAGCGATTTAATCGTAAGACGTCGTACAAAGTAGGAGGGTAATCATGGCACGTTCAATTAAAAAGGGTCCATTTTGTGACGACTACCTATTACATAAGGTAAGAGTCGCTAAAAAGGCAAAAGATAACAAAGTAATCCAAACTTGGTCAAGACGTTCAACTGTATTCCCTGACTTTGTAGGATTAACGATTGCAGTATACAATGGTAGAGAACATGTACCTGTATATATTACAGAAGATATGGTTGGTCACAAACTAGGTGAATTCTCACCTACACGTACTTTCCGTGGACACGGCGCTGACAAGAAAGCAGCTAAGAAATAACGATGGAGGTTAATATGGAATCTAGAGCTAACGCAAATACGGTGCGTATTGCACCAAGAAAAGCAAGACTAGTTATTGATCTCATCAAGGGTCTAGAAATTAAGGAAGCGCAAGCGATCTTAAAATATACCCCGAAAGCTGCCGCTCCAATTATTTTAAAGGTGCTAAACAGTGCAGTCGCAAACGCAGATCATAACTACAACATGAATGTAAATAACTTATACATTAAAGAAGCGTTCGTCAACGAAGGCGTACGTATGAAGAGAATGATGCCAAATTCTAAGGGACAAGGCAACATTATCGTTAAAAAAACTAGCCACATCACTATTGTTGTGGCAGAAAGAGTTTAGGAGGATACACGATGGGTCAAAAAGTTAGTCCAGTCGGCTTACGCATAGGGATCACCCGTAACTGGGATGCTAAATGGTATGCAGAAAAAAATCAAGTTCCGGCTCTTTTAAAAGAAGATATTGAAATTAGAAAGTATTTAAAAGACACTTTCAAAAAAGCGTCTGTTTCTCAAATCGAAATTGAACGTCTTAAAGGTAAAGCAAAAGACAGAGTGAAAATCACTTTATACACTGCTAAACCTGGCGTTGTCATCGGTAGAGATGCAGAATCTAAAAACAAAGCAGTTAAAACACTTGAATACATGACTAAAAAGGAAATCATCCTTAACGTCGTTGAAGTGAAACGTTCAGAACTCAATGCAGAACTCGTTGCGCAAAGCATTGCTGAACAATTAGAAAACCGTGCATCTTTCCGCCGTGTGCAAAAGATGGCTATGCAAAGAGCATTAAAAGCCGGAGCTAAAGGGGTTAAGACACTTGTGTCTGGACGTCTTGGTGGTGCTGAAATTGCTCGTAGCGAAGGCTATTCTGAAGGCCGCGTGCCGCTACATACTTTACGTGCTGACATCGATTATGCAACTGCAGAAGCGATTACCACTTATGGTAAGTTAGGCGTTAAAGTATGGATTTTTAAGGGCGAAGTTTTACCTGGACAAAAGGTAAGAACTGAGGCTGCACCAAGAAGAGACAAGCGCAGTAAAGGAGGCAAGTAATTATGTTAATGCCAAAAAGAACTAAATTCCGCCGTCCTCATCGCGTAAGTTATGAAGGTAAGGCAAAAGGTAATCTTGAATTACAAAACGGCAACTGGGGTTTATTAGCCACTGAAGGTGCTTGGGTAACCAACCGCCAAATCGAAGCTGCCCGTATTGCGATTACAAGACATATGAAACGTACAGGTAATGTATGGATCAACATTTTCCCACATTTAGCTAAAACTAAAAAACCACTAGAAGTACGTATGGGTTCCGGTAAAGGTGCACCAGATTCATGGGTTGCTGTTGTTAAGACTGGCAAAATCATGTTCGAAGTTGCTGGTGTTTCTGACGAAATCGCTCACGAAGCATTAAGACTCGCCTCCCATAAGCTTCCAGTTTCAACAAAGATTATTCGTAAGGTAGGTGACCAATAATATGAAAGCGATCGAAATTCGTAAAATCAGTACAGTTGATTTAAATAAACGCATTAACGAATTAAAAATTGAATTATTCAACTTGCGTTTTCAACTTGCTGTTGGTCAATTAGAAAATACCGCACGCATAAGCCAAGTCAGAAAATTAATTGCACAAATGAAGACAATCATTAGTGAACGTAACGAATAAAGGAGGATACTATGGAAAGAAACAATAGAAAAGTGTTCACAGGAACTGTGGTATCAACCAAAATGCAAAAAACGATCACAGTGGTAGTTGACACATACAAAAAACACAGTTTATACGGGAAACGCGTAAAAGTTTCCAAAAAATATCATGCACACGACGAAGACAATGCTGCGAAAGTAGGCGACGTAGTTAACATTATGGAAACTCGCCCATTATCCGCTACTAAACGTTTTAGATTAGTAGAAATTGTTACGAAGGCAGAATAAGGGGGGACTATCATGATTCAACAAGAAACTAGATTAATCGTCGCTGACAATAGCGGCGCACGTGAAGTCTTGGTCATTAAAGTTTTAGGTGGTACCCGCCGTCGTTATGCGAACATCGGTGATGTTGTTGTAGTTGCAGTTAAAAAAGCAACTCCAGGTGGCATTGTAAAAAAAGGTGACGTAGCAAAAGCGGTTATCGTCAGAACCATTACTGGTTTAAGACGCGCAGATGGCTCATACATCAAATTTGATGACAATGCAGCTGTTATTATTAAAGAAGATTTGAACCCACGTGGAACCCGTATTTTCGGACCAGTGGCAAGAGAGCTTAGAGATAAGAACTTCATGAAGATCGTATCCCTTGCTCCAGAAGTATTATAAGGAGGACATCATGAACATTAAAGCTGGAGATACAGTTGTTGTCATTGCTGGTAAAGACAAGTTCACTACCGATAAAAAAGGCAAAAAAGTAAAAACAACTGGTAAAGTATTAAAAGCACTTCCTGGTGAAGACCATGTCATCGTTGAAGGCGTCAACAAAGTTAAAAAACACCAAAGACCAACCCAACAAAACGAAAAAGGTCAAATCGTGGAAGTCGAAGCACCAATCCATGTATCTAACGTGATGATTCTCGATCCAAAGAAGAACGTTCCAACTCGCGTTGGTTACAAAATCGTAGACGGTAAGAAAGTCCGTTATGCGAAAAAATCAGGCGCTAGCCTTGATAAATAAGAAGGAGTTTGACTATGAGTAGATTAAAAGAAAAATACGAAAACCTCACCAAACCCGAATTAATGAAAGCATTCAACTACACTTCCGTCATGCAAGTACCAAAGGTCGAGAAGATCGTTATTAACATGGGTATCGGCGACGCAGTAGCTAATCCTAAAGCGCTCGACGATGCTGTAGAAGAATTAACCGTAATTACTGGTCAAAAACCAGTTGTTACTAAAGCAAGAAAATCGATTGCAAACTTCAAATTACGTGAAGGTATGCCGATTGGTTGCAAAGTAACATTACGCGGCGAAAGAATGTACTATTTCTTGGATAAATTAGTTTCAGTCTCTCTTCCACGTGTAAGAGACTTCCGTGGCATTTCTAAAAATGCATTCGACGGTCGTGGTAACTACACACTTGGAATTAAAGAACAACTTATTTTCCCTGAAATCAATTTCGATAAAGTGAAAAAAGTACGTGGCATGGACATTGTCATCGTAACAACGGCACAATCTGACGAAGAAGGTAAAGCTTTACTCTCTTCACTAGGATTACCGTTCAAGAAATAAGGAGAATAAACATGGCTAAAAAATCTATGATTGCGAAGCAACAACGCGTGGCTAAGTTTTCAACACAAGCTTACACAAGATGCACACGTTGTGGCCGTCCGCACGCAGTATACCAAAAATTTGGAATTTGCCGTATTTGTTTTCGCGAATTAGCCTATAAAGGCGAACTACCTGGCATTAAAAAAGCTAGCTGGTAAGAAGGAGGAAATAATATGGTTATGACTGATCCAATCGCGGATTTACTAACACGTATCCGCAACGCGAATTCAATGCGTCATGAAACGGTTGAAATCCCTGCATCTAGACTTAAATCAGACATTTTAAATGTCTTAAAACAAGAAGGTTTCATCGTAGATTTCGTATCTAAGAATGAAGCAGTGGGTTCTACACTAGTAGTTACTTTGAAGTATGCCGCAAACAATGAACGCGTTATTAAAGGTTTAAAGAGGATATCGAAACCGGGCTTACGTGTGTATGCACAAGCTAGTCAATTACCTAAAGTTCTTAATGGACTTGGGATTGCGATTATTTCGACATCAAAAGGCATTCTTACAGATAGAGAAGCAAGAAAACAACAAATCGGTGGCGAAGTGCTCGCCTACGTATGGTAATAGGAGGATAATATGTCACGTATAGGTAATAAAGTGATCATCGTTCCTGCTGGCGTTACCGTCACTGTAGGAGAAGCGAACTTAGTCACAGTTAAAGGCCCAAAGGGTACTTTATCATTTCAATTTTCTGATCGTGTAACAATCGAACAAGAAAACAAACACATCTCAATTAAGAGAGAGTCTGATATCAACAACGACCGTAAATTACACGGCACCACACGTGCTTTATTAGCAAACATGGTGACTGGTGTTTCAATCGGATTTACTAAGTCCCTTGAAATCATCGGGGTTGGTTATAGAGCTTCTATTGATGGTAAAAAATTGGTTATCAACGCAGGTTATTCACATTTAGTTGAATTACAAATCCCTGAAGGCGTAGCCGTTGCATTACCTAAAAATACAGAAGTTATCTTATCAGGTGCAGACAAGCAAGTCGTTGGTGAATTTGCCGCAAACATTCGCGCTATTCGTAAACCAGAACCTTACAAAGGCAAAGGTATTCGTTATAAAGGTGAAGCTGTTCGTCGCAAAGAAGGCAAGACTGCTAAGAAGTAGTCGGAGGATATATATATGATCAATAAACAATCAAGCAATGTAACACGCCAAAAGAGACATTTACGTATTCGTCAAACTCTTTCTGGTACCGCAGCAAGACCTCGTTTAAGTGTATATCGCTCTAATACAGCTTTCTATGCACAAATTATTGACGACGAGAAACAAACCACACTTTTCGCAGTGAGAAGCCAAGAACTTAACCTAAAAGGTTCTAATATTGAAACTGCAAAAGCCGTAGGTAAATTGATCGCAGAACGCGCTATCGCAGGTGGCGTTACTGAGGTCGTATTCGACAGAAGTGGGTATTTATACCACGGACGCGTAAAGGCGTTAGCCGAAGCAGCTAGAGCAGCTGGATTGAAATTCTAGGGAGGGTAATCATGCGTAAAGTTAGAGAAAAAGAAGTCGAATTATTCGAAGACCGCGTGGTGTCCATCAACCGCGTAACTAAAGTTGTTAAAGGTGGTAGACGTTTCAGATTCGCCGCACTGGTCGTTATTGGTGACCATAATGGTACTGTAGGCTTTGGTTTAGGCAAAGCACAAGAAGTACCTGATGCTATCAAAAAAGCGGTAGAAAACGCTAAAAAGAATTTAATTAAAGTCTCAGTTGTTAACAATACAATTCCACATGCAATCACCGGTGAATACGGTGCGGGGAAAGTATTCTTAAAGCCTGCTTCTGAAGGTACTGGAGTCATTGCAGGTGGTGCGATTCGTACTGTTTGTGAACTTGCTGGTATCAACAATATCTTGTCTAAATCTTTAGGCTCTAAAGCTCCTATCAACATGGTTAGAGCTGCATTTGCTGGTCTTGTAACATTGAAGACTAAAGAAGACGTTGCTGCGCTTAGAGGCGTTGCAGTAGAAAGTTTGGTGTAACTCTATGAAATTAGAAATTACATTGAAGAAGTCTTTAATTGGGCGCAATCCAAATCAAGTTAAAACAGCAGAAGCATTGGGTCTTAAGAAATTAAACCAAACTGTTATTAAAGAATCCAACGATGCGATCGTGGGTATGGTTAAAACCATTGCTCACCTGGTTGTTGTTAAAGAAATCGCGTAAGGAGGGAACATACTATGTTAAATGAATTAAGACCAAATGAAGGTGCACGTAAGAATCGTAAGAGACTCGGACGTGGTACAGCTACTGGACAAGGTAAAACTGCTGGTAGAGGACAAAAGGGTCAAAACTCTAGAACCGGAGGCGGTACTCGCTTAGGGTTTGAAGGTGGACAAATTCCTTTCTTCCAACGTATCCCAAAACGCGGATTTTCTAACGTGAACCGTAAGGACTTCGCAATCATCAACTTAACACAATTAAATGTGTTTGAAGATGGCACAGTCGTTACACCAGAATTATTATTACAAACAAAATTAATTGGTAAATTACAATCAGGCGTTAAAGTGTTAGCCAATGGTGTGTTAGAAAAGAAACTAAACATCAAAGCGAATCATTTTTCTAAACAAGCCATTGTCTTAATTGAACAAGCTGGCGGAACGGCTGAGGTAATCTAACATGTACCGTATCAAAGCGATATTTTCAAACGTACAACTTTTAAAGAGAATCGGTATTACCCTCGCGTTTTTATTTATCTTCCGTGTCACAACGTGGATTCCAATCCCGTTGATCGATACGTCAAGTATCTCTGAGTTTATCAGCGGTAATGACTTCTTAGCCATTTTAAATAACTTCACAGGTAATGCACTAGGACGTTTTTCCATCATGGCTATGGGTATATCGCCTTACATTACGGCGTCCATCGTAGTTCAAATGCTACAAATGGATATCGTGCCTGTTCTTAAAGAATGGAGCGAACAAGGCGAGACTGGAAAGCGAAAGCTCAATAAATTAACCCGTATCCTCGGTTTAATCTTGGCATTTGTTCAGTCACTTGTATTATTACTTGGTTTAGGTGTCGCAGGTAGTGAATTCTTACCGGATATCTTAACACCATCCCCAATCTTATATATTTATATGTCGTTAGTGGTAACAGCGGGTTCTGCATTTGCAATGTACATCGCTGACTTAATCACTAGAAAAGGTATCGGTAATGGTACAAGCTTCTTAATCGTCGCAGGTATCATCACTTCATTGCCATCCATGGCAACGTTACTTTGGGGCAAATACATCACCAACGGTAATGGTGGATGGGACATTGTTCTATTCATCGCTGTTATCTTGATTTACTTAGCCGTACTTCTAGGCGTTACTTTCCTTGAACTTGCTAAAAGAAGAATTCCAATTCAATACGCAAACCGTCAATCCGGTCAAGGCAAGACAACTTCTGATTTACCGATTAAGTTAAATACAGCTGGTGTTATCCCAGTCATCTTCGCAGCAACCATCTTAAGTATTCCGTTATCGATTTCCGGTATGTTTGGACTCAGTACGGCAACATCCCTCGGTTCGTGGTTGGATCAAATCTTCAACTATCAACAACCGATTGGATTCGTATTATACATTGGACTCATCGTTGTGTTCACATTCTTCTATTCATTCTTGATGTTGAATCCAGAAAAAGTAGCAGACAACCTATCGAAGTCCAATGCATACATTCCAGGCGTCAGACCAGGATTGGATACGCAAAACTATATTGCAAGATTGATGTTTAAAATCACCTTATTAGGTACAGTATACTTGGTAATTCTAGCAGCAATGCCGATCGTTACAGCCATTGTATTTAACTTTAACGCTCAAGAATCACAAGCCATTGTCCTAGGGGGAACTTCCTTACTCATCGTAGTAGGGGTCGCGATGGAAACCACCAATCAAATTGAGACAGAAGCAAATAATCAAGAAT
Organism: Acholeplasmataceae bacterium UBA6150; assembly: GCA_002423145.1. Lineage (GTDB taxonomy): Bacteria > Bacillota_I > Bacilli_A > Acholeplasmatales > UBA5453 > Paracholeplasma. The sequence continues at coordinate 15,513 of DIUU01000002.1, forward strand.
ATAAAGGCATATTTTAGCCAAACAAGAGAGAGGTATGAACCATGAGACTGATTGTTATGGGCCCACCGGGCGTTGGTAAAGGATCGCTAGCCAGCGATCTCACAAAGCACTATCATATACCTCATATTTCAACGGGAGAAATGTTTCGCGCCGAAATCAAGAAAGGTTCTCCCGTTGGGAAACTTGTTCAAAATCAGATCAATGCGGGCAAGTTTGTCAACGATTCGTTAACCAATGACATCGTACGCATTCGCTTACAAGCAAGAGACGTCAAGGAAGGCTTCCTAATGGATGGCTATCCGCGCAATCTTAGACAAGCGGAAGATTTCGATCATATTTTGATGCAATATGGTTGGACAGTGGATTATGTAATCTATTTGGATTCACCAGAAGAAATTATTCTCGACCGTATAACAGGCCGTAGAGTTTGTCCAACATGTGGTAGAACATACCATGTACGTAACAACAAACCTAAAGTCGATGGGATTTGCGATAATGACCAAACCCCACTCGCTCAACGTCCAGACGATACAGTAGCAATTACAAAAGAACGTTTAATCATTTATCATGACCAAACCCAACCAATCATTGAATACTACCGCAAAAAAGGCAATATTCTATGCATTGATGGTAAAGGCTCCATTGAAGAAGTGTCTAATCGTGTAATAGAAGAACTCGATGGTAAAAAATGATTACATTAAAATCAAAAAGAGAAATTGATATCATGCGTGAAGCAGGCCGAATGGTTGCACTCACCCGTGAAGAAGTAAAAAAACACATAAAACCAGGCATATCAACAAAGATACTAGATGAGATTGCGGAAAACCACATCGTGGCTCTAGGGGGCGTACCGTCCTTTAAGGGATACCATGGGTTTCCTGGGTCTGTCTGTCTATCGGTCAATGAAGTCGTTGTTCATGGGATTCCTTCCGATAAAATGATTTTAAAAGAAGGAGACATCATTACATTAGATATTGGTGTTTACTACAAAGGGTATCATGCAGACAGTGCATGGACTTATCCTGTGGGAACCATTTCAAAAGCCGATCAACAACTTTTAGATGTTACGCTTGCATCCTTATTTGAGGGGCTCAAACAAGCGATTCCTGGTAATCGAGTATCGGATATATCCGCTGCGATAGAAACTTATGTCAAACCCTACGGGTATGGTATCGTTGAAGAATTCACCGGCCATGGCATTGGTAAGCAATTGCATGAAGATCCTTACATCCCAAATTTCGGTAAACCTGGGATGGGTGCCTTGTTAAAACCAGGCATGACATTCTGTGTTGAACCCATGGTTAATATCGGGACAAAACGCGTTAAGATTTTACAAGATAACTGGACAACAGTAACAATGGACAAATCGAAGAGCGCGCATTTTGAACATATGATTGCCATCACAGAAGCGGGCTATCAAATATTAACCGAACTTTAAAGGAGGCTATTTATGTCAAGAGAAGATTTAATTGAAGTACAAGCAAAAGTAGTCGAAGTACTACCAAATACCAAATTTAAAGTTGAACTTGAAAATGGGCATGTAGTACTCGCACACGTTTCCGGTAAAATCCGTATGAATAACATTCGCATTTTACCTGGTGATAGCGTAACAGTTGAGTTATCACCATATGATTTAACACGCGGCAGAATCACGTATCGCCGAAAGTAGGAGGAAATCAAATGAAAGTTAGAGCATCAGTAAAACCTATTTGCGACAAATGCAAGGTTGTAAAGCGCAAGGGTAGAGTAATGGTTATTTGTGAAAATCCAAAACACAAACAACGTCAAGGATAATAGGAGAATAATATGGCACGTATAGCAGGTATTGACATTCCACGCGACAAGCGCGTAGTTATTAGCTTAACTTACGTATTCGGCGTCGGAAGAAGTCTATCAGAACAAATATTAAAGGACGCTCACGTATCTGAAGATACAAGAGTGAAAAATCTAACAGAAGATGAACTAAACCGCATTCGTACTGAAGTTGCGAAATACCAAGTCGAAGGCGATTTAAGAAGAGAAGTCAATTTAAACATTAAACGTTTAATGGAAATCGGTTCATATCGTGGAATTCGTCATAGAAAAGGTTTACCAGTAAGAGGACAAAACACTAGAACTAATGCGCGTACTCGTAAAGGTAAAGCTAAAACTATCGCGAACAAGAAGAAATAAGGAGGGTCATCATGGCAGGTAAAAAAACAACTAAACGTCGTGTAAAGAAGAATATTCCGCTTGGAATGGCTCACATTCATACCACGTTTAATAATACAATCGTCACCATCACTGACCAAGGCGGTAACGCAATCGCTTGGAGCAGTGCAGGTGCACTAGGTTTTAAAGGTTCCCGTAAGTCAACCCCATTCGCTGCACAAATGTCAGCCGAAGCAGCTGCTAAAGCCGCTATCGAACATGGTGTAATCAAAGTTGAAGTATCCGTTAAAGGTCCAGGTCCAGGTAGAGAAGCAGCGATCCGTTCGATCCAAGCTGCAGGTCTTGAAATCACAGCGATTAAAGACGTCACACCAGTACCACACAACGGATGCCGCCCACCGAAACGTCCTCGTGGATAATATCTATAACAAATAAAGGAGGTAATCATTTTGCAAGATCTTAAGTTTTCGAAACCAGAAGTAAAGGTTGAGTCTGTATCAGGCGATAATACCAAAGCAATTTGCACCATCAGCCCACTCGAAAGAGGCTATGGGATTACGATTGGTAACTCACTTCGCCGTGTGCTTTTATCATCATTACCAGGCGCTGCGATTGTCAATGTCAAGATTGAAGGAGCTGAACACGAATTCTCTACACTCGAAGGTGTAATGGAAGACGTGATGAGTATTGTTTTGAATCTTAAAAAAGTGGTTTTATCTGTTGATTCAACAGATCCTAATTTCGAAAAAGAAATTGAAATCCACCAAAACGGTGCAGGTGTCGTTACCGCTTCAGATATTATTCATGACAGTGATATAAAGATTGTTAACCCAGATCAAGTCATCGCGACTGTGGTCGAAGGTGGTAAATTATCGATGTACATGACTGTTAGACGTGGCATTGGGTATGTTGGTTCTGTAAAGAATAAAGTATACTCCAATTCAGTCGGGGTTATCGCGATCGATTCGATCTATACGCCGATTAATCGTGTTGCATACGAAGTTGAAAAAACCCGTGTCAATAACGATGCTGATTATGACAAATTGATCTTAGAAGTTGAAACCAATGGCGCAGTGAAAGCTCATGAAGCTTTATCATTAGCAGCAAAAATGATGATTGATTACCTATCCGTCATTGTTGATTTGGACGCAACCACACACGATATCAGTTTTATGTCTGAAAAAGTTAGTGAAACCAATACTCACAAGCTTGAAAAACCGATTGAAGAATTGGATTTATCCGTTCGTTCATTCAACTGCTTGAAGAGAGCCGGTATCAATACACTCGCAGAATTAACAAAGAAGACTGAAGAAGAAATGATGCGCGTCCGTAATTTAGGACGTAAGTCATTAAAAGAAGTAAAAGAGAAGTTAGAAGATTTAGGTTTAGGTTTTGCTGCTGGTTATGCTAACGGTAGAAAGCTAGACGTTGCTTCTGACGATGACAACGAATAAGGAGAACTACTATGGCAGGATATAGCAGATTAAGACGTAACAGTGCTCAAAGAAGAGCCCTTCTCAGAGATTTAGTTACAGACTTAATTATTCATGGACAAATTGAAACCACAGAAGCTAAAGCTAAAGAACTCAGCAAACTTGCTGACAAGATGGTCACCCTTGGTAAGAAAGGCACATTAGCTGCTAGACGCCAAGCGATCACAATCGTGAGAAACGAACTTGTCAAAGAAGGACAAACTGCAGTTCAAAAGCTTTTTGGAGAAATTGCCCCTAAATTTAAAGATCGTAACGGTGGTTATACCCGTGTGATCAAAACGTTGCCACGTCTAGGTGATTCAGCCCCAATGGCTATCATCCAGTTTGTGGAATAGTTTAAACAAACACATACACAGAAGTCATTTGATTTCTGTGTTTTTTTGTGGTTTAAATGGATATTAACTTAAAACACCATTAAAAATGTTATACTATTCATAAAATAATAGGAGGTAATCCAATGAAATTTAAAGATTACGTATATCAAAGACCCAATATCGATGAAATCAAGGCGAAATATGGGATATTAAAAGATGCTTTTCAAGCAGCCAAAGATGCCCCTGCACAAATTGAAATTATTAAACGTGTTTTTAGTTTAATCGATGAAGTAGATACCATGAGCCAATTGGTTTCAATTCGCTATTCACTCGATACACAAGACCCATTCTATGAAGGGGAAATGAACTTTATTGACGAAGCTGCACCAGAACTTCAAAACGATGTGAACGAATTCAATAAATTGGTGTATGCTTCATCGTTTAAAAAGGAACTCATTTTAGCCTTTGGAGCACACTATTTCAATCAAATCGAAGTCTCTTTACAATCGTTTGATGAAAAATTAATACCACTCTTACAAGAAGAAAACAAGCTAAACAGTAAGTATTCCAAGGTGGTTGCTTCTGCACAAATCGAGTTTGATGGCGGGGTTTATAATTTATCCCAAATGAGTCCATTTACTCAAAGCAAAGACCGCGACATCAGACATCGTGCCCAACTCAAAATTTCTGAATTCTTTGAATCCAAAGAAGCAGAACTGGATGATATTTATGACAACTTAGTCCGTGTGAGAAATGAAGCAGCTAAAACTTTAGGCTATGCTAATTTCGTCGAATTAGGCTATAAACGTTTAGGTAGAACCGACTACGGTTCAACCGAAGTCAAAGCCTATAGAGAGCAAATTAAGCGCGATGTGGTGCCGTTTGTAGAAAAACTCATCGCTCGTAAAGCAACACGCTTAGGAATCAAAGATTTAAAGAGCTATGATACGATTTCTTTCTTATCAGGTAACCCAACCCCTAAAGGGAACTTAGACTGGCAAGTTGAACAAGCGACCACCATGTATAAAGAATTATCTAAAGAAACCGATGAATTCTTCACATTCATGAAAGACGCTGGATTACTCGAACTCGATTCGAAAAAAGGCAAAGCTGGTGGTGGGTATTGTACATTCATCCCTGGGTATAAAGCCCCATTTATTTTCGCAAACTTCAATGGCACATCCCATGACGTGGACGTATTGACTCACGAAGCGGGACACGCATTCCAAGTCTATCAATCACGTGAATTCATTAACCCAATGCAACGCTTCCCAGGGTATGAAGCATGTGAAATCCACTCAATGAGTATGGAATTCTTTGCGTGGCCATGGGTCCCATTATTCTTTAAAGAAGATGCTCAAAAGTACTATTTCTCTCACTTAGCAGGTGCCATTTCATTCTTACCTTATGGTGCGCTGGTGGATGAATTCCAACATGAAATTTATGAAAACCCAAGCATGTCTAAAGATGAACGTAAGGCCACTTGGAGAAGACTAGAGAAGCAATATATTCCATCGCGAGATTATGATGATGATCACTTCATGGAAAAAGGTACTTATTGGTTCCGCCAAGGCCATATTTTTCAATCCCCGTTCTATTACATTGACTACACGTTAGCTCAAGTATGTGCGTTTCAATATTGGATTAGAGATCACAAAAACCACAAGGAAGCATGGAAGTCTTATGTCAAATTATGTCAATTGGGTGGATCCAAGGGATTTGTCGAGTTGATGAAAGATGCGAAACTCGATAGTCCATTTGAAGACGGTACCATTTTGAGAACCATCCAACCATTGGAAGCATTCTTAAATACCATCGATGATACAAAACTTTAATACCTATGCAAAACCTGGGACAAAACCCAGGTTTTTTTGTTATAATGGTTATAGTTATTTCGAATTTAAAATAATAATTCGAGAAAGGGGTCTAAATGTCACACGATTTAAAAACCATCACAGTATTATTTCGCGCTAAAAACAGTTTAGAAAATCTGATCAAACAGGACATTCAAAGTTATGGATTAAATCCCAGTGAATTTGGAACCTTAGAAGCCCTTTATCACAAAGGTGCTTTGACTGTCCAACAAATCATCGATAAAGTATTGATTGCGAATTCTTCAATGACATATGTCTTGGATAACCTAACCAAAAGAGATTTGATCACCAGAACTAAAGACCCTGTCGATAAACGTATATTCAAAGTGGAATTGACCAATAAAGGGGTTGAATTCATGTCTGAAATCTATCCTAAACATGAAAAAAATATGATGACTGTTCTAAATATATTATCTAAAGAAGAACAAGATATGCTACAAGGCTTGCTCAAAACTTTAGGGTTAAATGCGAAAAACTTTAAATGTAATAAATAAAAAAATAACAGAAGAATCTGTTATTTTTGTTTTAATAGTAGTTTTGCAGCGTCTGAATCCACATATATGTCAACACACGGATGGTTTTGTAAAATCGATGCTGGGAGTGATTCTTGAACATCAGTAGTAATCATTTGATGGATTGCTTTTGCTTTTGATGCGCCTGTAGCCACAAGGATAATTTTCTTAGCTGACATGATATTTTGTATGCCCATGGTAATTGCCTGTGTTGGTACATCATCAATCGAATTGAAGAACCTTGCATTATCTTCTCGAGTTTTTTGAGTTAAATCGATGATATGCGTGGTTGAATTGAAAGATGTCCCAGGCTCATTAAAGCCAATGTGACCATTGGCACCGATTCCAAGTAATTGAATATCAGGCACAAAACAATCTAGAAGTTTATCATAATTTGAACAAGCTTGTTCAAGGTTACTCGATAATCCATTAGGGATATGTACATTGGATAGTTGAATATCTATATGATTCAACAAGTGGCGATGCATAAACTGATGATAAGACTCCGGGTGTGTGAATGGTAGACCAATATATTCATCCAAATTCACGGTTGTTACATTTTTATAGCTTGTGTTGTTGAGTAGATGGTCTTTAACCAATAAACTATAAATACCCAACGGTGTAGATCCGGTAGCCAACCCAAGCACACAATTAGGATTGGATTTTATGCAATTAATAAATTCGTTTGCTACTGCTTGATCGATATCTTTTTTTGACTTCAAAATGTGAATATTCATTACTCTACCTCATACACTAAGTGACCATTAATGATTGTTTGAAGGACTTCAAACGACTCATTAAGCACAACAAGATTTGCTTTTTTAAAAGGTGCAATCGAACCTACTGATTTTTCAATACCCAATTGTTTTGCTGCATTTAATGAACATAAAACACTAGCCTCACTCAAAGAAAGATTGAAATCTTGTATTAAATATTTATAAGCTTCATTCATTTTTAAGATTGAACCAGCCAGTGTGCCATCACTCAGTCTAGCTTCGCCTTGTTTAACTATAGTTACTTGTCCACCTAAATCATACTCACCCTCAGGCATGTATTTTGCTCGCATGCTATCGGTGATGACGATAACACCAGAAAGCCCTTTGTTCTTAAGTAAGAGTTTCACTGCTGGAATGGATACATGCACTTTATCTAGTATCAGTTCAGCACTTAACTCATCGTGTAGCAGTGCGGCGCCGACGACACCAATGTCTCGATGGTGAAGTGGAGTCATTGCATTATACATATGAGTGACTGATTTCGCGCCAGCTTTTATCGCCAAATGAACGTCATTATAAGTCGCTTTTGTATGTGCGATAGAAGCAATTATTCCCTTTTGATTTAGATAAGTTATGAGGTCTAATGAAGCGGGATTATCAGGCGCTAAAGAAACCTTTTTAATTTGGTTATTTGAAGCTATCTCAAAGATATTAAAAGTATTGGTATTTGCTTTTGTTATGCAATTTATCGGTTGTGCACCAGCAGCTTTTTCATGGATAAATGGACCCTCAAGATGAATTCCTAGAACAATAGAAGAGTTACGATTTTGGTTATTCATATAACTTGAAATATTAGATAAGGCTGTTGTAATGTTTTGGATAGTTTGTGTCATGGTAGTAGCTAAAAATCCTGTGGTACCTTCACGAACAAGGGACAATGCAAATTCTTCGATGGCTTGTGGATTTGCATCCATCGCATCATAAGAACCCGCCCCATGCGTATGCAAATCTATAAAACCGGGGACAACAAATTTGGCTGGCCTTTGGGTAGTATTGTCTTTTTCAACAATCGAAATAATGGTATCATTATCGATTACAAGATCTCCAAATACTATTCGATTTTCCATAACGATATATACATCCGTTAATTTCATGCTAGTCACCTTTTCACTTGTCTATATATATCATAACACCAAAAAATAAAAAGGCAACTTTAATTGTATAGATAAGTTGAAATTATTAAAAAAAGGACCCGAACAGAGTCCTAGATATGGCTTTAAAACGTTACTTGTAAAGTCAACTAAAGCGGTATATAATATTAATTAAGGTTTACTTATACTGAGGATGTTGATTGAGAAAGTGATAAAATGCACCAATCATTCCAGCATCATTCTTAAAAGTAGCTGCCTTGATGTTTGTATGTTTTTGTAAATGATCATTTAACTTCGGAATAACAAACTTATTCAATTCAGTAATGAAAGTTGAACGACCAGTTATTCCACCACCGATTACAATGATTTCGGGATTAAACGCATAAGCAATATTTGCGATTCCAATACTTAAATAATCATAAAATTGATTCACTAATTCGATAGCCACTGGGTGATTACTGTCATATAATCTGAAAACATCAATACCAGTTTGAATGGTCTCATCGATTCGTTTTTGTGCAAGTCGCACTAGGCTTGATGTCGAAGCTATGGTTTCATATTCTTTGGATTCAATACGCATTAGTCCAAACTCACCAGCACTATACCCTTGACCTTGAAGTAATTGTCCATTAATCAAAATTGCACCACCGATCCCAGTACCGACAGTTAACGCAACCATGGATTTAGAATCCATTGCAGCACCTTTATGGTACTCACATAAGGCCATAGAGTTCACATCATTCATGACCGATATGGGGAGATTTAAACGTGTGTGTAGATACGTTATTATATTCATACCAATGTAGTCTTGAATGGCGTTGGTTGCGGATAAAACTTCTCCAGTATCAGAATTGATAACACCAGCAGAAGATATGGCAATACCTTCAACTGGATAGGATAGTTTGAGCAGTCTAGTTACGGTGGTAATATCATCTAGAATAAATTTGCCACCCAATGAACCCCTTGACGGCATTCTATCTTTAGCAACCAAGTCACCATTAGAATTGATGACACCATACTTGATTTCGGTACCTCCGATATCAAAAACAAAAAAATAACGCATAAAAACACCTCTTTCAATACTATTTGATATTATAAGGGGAGTTTTGATAAAAAACAATTGTATTTTAAAAATAAAAACCGATAAGTATTACTTATCATTTGAGGTGAAATTATGATAACGCCGATTTACAAAGTGATTGAAACAGACATTAAAGCAAAGATTAATCAAGGTGAATTAAAAAGTGGTGATTTAGTCCCTTCTGAAAATGAACTAAAGGATCAGTACAATGTATCTCGAATGACGGTTAGACAAGCACTAAACAACCTTGTGAATGAAGGTTATTTATACCGTCACAAAGGCAAGGGAACATTCATTTCTCAGCGAAAAATTGAAAAGAACATCCACGGTGTCCGCTCATTCACAGAAGAAATGACAGCTACCGGCAGAAAAGTGTTGAATAAAATCATTTCGTTTGAAAATATTGAAGCATCTATTGAAATTGCAGATAAGCTATTCTTAAACCCAAAAGACGAAATTATATACATTGAAAGGGTACGCTATGGCAACGATATACCTGTTTTGTTTGAACAGTTATACATCCCAGCTAAACTTTTTAAGTCTATCACAAAAGAAAACTTGCTGGGATCGTTTTATCATTATATCGAACATGAGCTTGGTATGCAAATATCTTATTGCATTCAATCGATCGAAGCGATAAGTGCAGACTCCAAAGTGTCTGTTGCACTTGAAGTCAATAAAAATGTACCCACACTGTTAATTGTGAGAAATACATTTTTGTCCAATGGTAGACCTTTCGAGTATGTCAAATCTTACTATAGGGCTGACCAATACAAATTTGTTCAACACGCCATAAAAGGATAAACGAGCAATCGTTTGTTTTTTTTAAGTTTTTTATATGTATAGACAAGCATAGATTTGTTTGTTATAATGACCATAAAAGTGAGGATTTCAAAGATGATACCCATCAAAATATTAGAAAACCAAGAAACCCCAGTTAAACAAGTATGTTTTGGCGGTGCATGGTATCATAAAGTAATGAGCATGACCTATCCGTTTTACGGCATAGAAGGGATTATTACGATTCCAATGCCTTTTATTAGAAGATATGAAAATTACGTAGTCAAAAAAGGTCTACTCGACTTAGAACATAAAAATTTGGACGTCTCCTCTATCTACATGGGTGGACATGCAAAAGATGAGTCTGACGTGGGGTTGGCATTATTTCGCGCACAATTAAATCAAGGGATCTCGGTTGGGGCTTGTGTCTATCGACCTTTTTGGCGTTATATTACCGACGAGTTCGAGGATATCGGTGGGTACGATTTACTCAACAATCGAAATTATGCTGCCACACTACTATCAAACCATCAAGGGATGAAAAACATTTACGCTCAATATCATCCATCATTCAGTGAATATTATTATCTCCCTGGGGATACTGTAAAATTGTCCTTATTTAGCCCGAAACCCAATTTTATGCAAATGATGATTGAAGTGGTCAATATTTCTAAGTTACCCTATGCCATTAAGATGCGAAAAAAATACCACTGGAAACAACCGAAAACATTTTTATCGCCGATTTTTTCATCTAAAGGCCACGGTACCGACCTGCCTAAAACATATAAACGTGTCAATGCAATTGATCAAGTTAAAAATGAAGGAAAAGAAGCCATTGTAAGCAACACACAAGTCTTAAACGCACATTGGAGAGAGTGCTTTCTTTACTATAAAGAAGATGGCAAACTATATAAAACACCGATGAATGACACAAACTCGATAACGATGCAATGTCCAAACCCTTTGGCGTTTTCTACAACAAAGATAAATGAGAACACAGGTAGCCAAATGATTTCTATCTGTCCTCGTGGGGTAATTAAATGAAAAAAATTTGGATTATAATACTTTTGATAGTTTCAACATTTTCGTTTCATGTGTATGCATCCAATTTGGGATACACAATTTTAAATGAGACAATTGTCATTTCAAATGGCGTACAGGTTAAGTCCATTACTGCGAATGTATATAACGACAACAATACAGAGTCTATCCAAAATATTCAAGTGATTGAAGGCAGCGACGATGTTTTTTTAACCACGTGGAGTTATTTTAACGGGGAAGGAAATTTGGTTAATCGTGATGTTTTAAGTTTAGCACGCGACTTCAATTTAAAGAATCCGAATTATGAAGTCATCGCTGGTGTGAATGGGGATTACTTCACAACGGGATCGACAATCAATGCGAATATGATTTTTGGATCTAAATTAGTGAAATCCAATAACCACGACAAATATTTCTCGATTGAGTTGGATGCCAAAGGTTATTATCAGTCAACCATCAAAACCATCGCTTTAGGGGATGTATATAAACTGTATATTTATCATAAAACAACCGATGCGTTAATGGCTGTAGTTAACCTCGAAAACATCAATGATTCCACCATTGAAGTAGGGCAAACAGGCATTTATTACAACTATGACTCCATTTCAAAAGCTTCTGGTAAACACTATAGTTTTGATGTAGTCATGAAAACAACCACCAACAATCAATTCTATTTTTTGGGTAAAAATCCAATAGAAAAAAACTCTACCATTGAAACCACGAGTTCGAAAATTTCTGTTTTGACAAAGGATGAACACATCGAATCCTTACTCAGTGAGGGGTATATTAAAGTTCAAAAAGAAGTTAAGACCGTCGAAGAATCGCACACATTATTGGGCGTTGACTCACAAGTCATTCAAAATCAAATCATTAAATCGTTTGCTGAAATTGGTGGACAAAGTGCTTCCAATAATGAGTCTAGACACCCTAGGACCGGGATTGGATTTGATGCCAACAATCGGCCCATTTTAATCACAGTCGACGGTCGTCAAACGGGGTTTTCTCAAGGGGTTAACTTGCGTGAGTTTGCGAAAATCATGCATACTCATGGTATAGTTAACGGGTTTAATTTGGATGGTGGGGGTTCGACTCAAGCCATCATCAAAGATGGGGATGATTTTAGAATGATTAATCGACCTTCGGAAGGGGGACCATCATCCTATAGAACAGTATCGAATGCTGTTTTTTTCATTAAACCGAGAAGTAAAGCAAATATTGTTACAAATTTAAATCAGGAATCTTTAACGATTACTCTACCATCTATGAACTATGATGTATTTCTTCAAGGGGTAAAGCAAAATATTACCTCGTCATCCCTATCGGTGAGTATCGATTCAAAACGTGACAATACGATTAGCATTGTCGATTTAACAACACAAATGGCTGTACACAATCAAGTGATTTATGCCTATTATGTTAAACAAATTATTCTACCCACCTTTACCTTGATAGAACATCAGATACTTCAAGATAAGGTAAGCATTTCAATTCATTTTGAGGATCCAGATCGGCTGATTGATCGAATGTATGTCATTCATCTTGAAACAGATACCCAAAAAGTTGCGCTCATTCAATATTCAGGTTTAAGAAAAGCAGTGTTTGACACATTATCTGAAGGTGATAATCACTACATTATCCACTATGAACTTAAGGATGGTAGTAAAGAATCCATCGAGTATCAATTATTATATGAGTTAGAACAACCCAATCATGAGCCAAGTAGTCAATCATTTCCTTGGGCAATCACTCTATCAACATCAACCATAGGCTTAGGTCTTATATTGAGTATCATTTGGCTACTGTCGAGGCGGAAAAAAGCATGATAGATAACATATTAAGAGAACTAGACATCAAGCATCCAGTGGAACGTTTTGTTTTATCGAACAAAACAGTCCTCGAAGGGAAAACATTATTCTATAAGAATATTCCGAGTGCGCTATTGTTTTTAAAACATTTGGAAGTCACGGGAAAATCTATAGCAGATGATGGTTTTTTAGTTAAAGGGACAATGGTCGACTTATCGCGCAATGCAGTATTTAAAGTCGACTATTTCAAGCAAGTATTGCTAAAAAAAGCATTGTTGGGATTTAATGTTGTGTGGCTTTATATGGAAGACGTATACGAGCTCGAAAACTATCCAAAATTCGGTTATTTACGAGGACGTTATTCGCTTAAAGAACTTAAAGAACTCGATGATTATGCGATTAATTTGGGCATCGAACTGGTACCTTGTATTCAAACACTAGGACACATGGGTCAATTTCTCAGATGGCCATCATCCGAAACATTCAAAGATCAAAGTGATGTATTAATGGTTCACGAAAGCATCCCATTCATCGAATCAATGATCCGCTTTTGCAAAAAAGCCTTCAAATCAAATCAAATCCATATTGGAATGGATGAAACATTCGGTTTTAGTTTTGGGCAGCATTATAAAAAATATGGCTATACAAACCCAGAAGAACTATTTTTACAACACCTAAACACGGTGAATGAACTTTGTTTAAACGCGGGTTATCAAACGGTTCTTATGTGGTCAGATATGTTTTTTAGACACCGTTCTAAGGCCAATTATTACTATGACACGACCATACACTTTGAAGAGGATTTCATCAATAAAATACCGACAAATGTCGGACTGGTGTATTGGGATTATTATAATCTTTCAGTAGAAATCTACGAAAAAATGCTTGAAATACACAAACGAACGAATCGCCGAATCATCATGGCTAGCGGTGTATGGATTTGGACTAAGTTGGCTTATGACCATGAGCAAACGAAAAAAACAGCAAAACTTGCGATTGAAGCCGCTAAAAAAACAGGTATACAAGAAATTATTTTTACTCAGTGGCAAGATGATGGGGCTTATGTCGATTATGAAACCAGCTATCAAGGATTGTTTGATGTCACACAGTGGGCATGTGGGAATCAAGTCGATGAACACTACTTGATGTATCTTACGAACAATTCATATCAAAACTATCAAATCATCAGTCAGATTAATCAACTAGGATATTATCCGGTTCGCCTGTTGTGGGACGATTTGTTACTTGGAATTTATTTGAATGACGAAGTTGGATATGATGAAAAAAAACTCATACCATGGATCAATCGTACTAAGAAACACATACAAAGACTAAAAGAAATCGATCAGACACATCATAAACTAATAGGCGAAGTTTTACACTTAAAACTACAAATTAGAGCATCTTTTTTACAGGGATGCTTTACAACCTATGACTTTAGTCATACAATGGTCTTGTTGAAACGATTTAAGGTAAGTATTAAGTCGTTGTGTTTATCGTTTGATGCTATGTGGCATGAGCGATATAAACCATTTGGTTTAGAAGTTTTACAAAGCAGATTGTACGCTCAAATTAAGCGCGCCGATGAAGCGATGTACTGGATTAGTGCATATACAAACAAAGAAGTCGAAAGTATACCATTTTTTGATGAAACAATCACCAAAGAGCCGTATATCGGTGTTAAACATTCAGACTTAGCATATAGTTCTAAACAATGACGTTAATGAGCGTGTCCTATTTTACGTTATGTTTAAAACGCTTTCAAAAACACTTGACTATACATTTGAAGATGATTATAATGGGTGTAGATGTATATACAATTAAAACGGAGGAAAAGAATCGAATGAAAAAATTTGGATTCAAAAAAGGCATCTACACACTTGTAATGGCTTTGATTGTTGTGATGGCATTAGTAGCATGTAATCAAAAATCAGATCAAGCGTATGTGGATGAAGCTTTAGATTCAGTAGTAGTTACATATCAAGCAGGCGATAGTGCAGCTTCTGTAACTAAAAATTTAACATTGCCAACCACAGTAGGTACGGTGACCATTACTTGGACGTCCAGTGCCCCTGCGGTTATATCGAATTCTGGTGTGGTTACAAGAGGTAACCAAGATCAACCAGTTACTTTAACTGCAACTGTGACTTATGGTGAAGCTTCTGAGACTAAGATATTTGAAGTCACAGTCATTGCTACACCAGATACGATTGCGCCAGCATTCCTTGGCTTAGTCAATGGTAAATTACCAAAGATTTCCCATCTTGAAACACTTGATGTTGACTTCTTAGCTGAAGTTGTCGCAAGAGACAACAGAGATGGCTATGAAGTAGTGATTGCTTATAACTTAGGCGACTATGATAAAAATGTTCCAGGAGATTATGTCATTACCTATACAGCAACTGACAAATCTAATAATACAACCACTGTATTCCGCGATATCACTGTTATTGATGCACTAGACATCACCGTGAATGCAGCGCGTATTGGTAATAATTGGATTCCTTATACATACAATCAAGCAGACGCATTCAAGTTTGATAGTGTATTTGGTGGCGCTACATTCAGACAACAAGACGTATTACACGTTATGTCAAAAACTTTCTTTGATGCACAAGTCATTGAACATGGTGCAGGATATCCGACTAATAATAATTTACCGCTACTGCCTTATGGTTCGTTAATTATAACTGATAAGGATTACAACATCATCCATGCACGTTTCCAAACTGGTGTATATTTACAAATGGATGTTGTAGATGGTGTCACGGTGTTTACACATACCGATGTCATTTGGAACAACGGTGCTGGTGGAGACTTATTTAAAGGTGTGTCCGAATTAATTCCAGCCGATGGATTTGTTATGTTCATCAGTCCAATTGCACCGCAAGCCGCTAGAATTTTCTTAGTATCGAATTTATTCTACTCAGGTTATACCGGTGGTGCAGTTACTAAAGATTTACAAGACATTTTTGAATTAACCAATATAGAATTGGTGTTAGAAGAAGACTACCGTGTCCTCATTCCAATGCCTGCTCCAATTGCTTCACCAGAAATTGTCTTAAACAGACATTCACTATCTTGGACAGCTATTCCAAATGCATTAAACTATCAGTTGTATGTCGATGAGGTTGCTTTTGGTAACCCAATCGTTGGTACAGTGATTGACTTATCCGCATTAGATTTAGTTTTATCCACCAATGATGGGTATTTGATTACTGTGGTAGCCAATACAAAAGACCAATTCAAATGGAGTTCATCATTACCTTCAAATGAAATTTTATACAAGAAAATAGAAATTCAAACACTATCT
Source organism: Acholeplasmataceae bacterium UBA6150 (assembly GCA_002423145.1). Taxonomy (GTDB): domain Bacteria; phylum Bacillota_I; class Bacilli_A; order Acholeplasmatales; family UBA5453; genus Paracholeplasma. Next base: position 31,744 of record DIUU01000002.1, read on the forward strand.
GCTCCAGTAATTTCGATTGATGTTGAGAATGCTAAAAATATTACATGGAATGCAGTTGAGGGTACAGACTATTATGAAGTCTACTTAAAGTTAGGTGCATTCTTAAAGTTGGTAGGTACAACTGAAAATAATGCATTCAATGTTTCCGACATCGCTGGATTTAATGGCGTAAATGGATACGTAATTAAAGGAATCGGTTTAGCAACACATACAGACTCTGTAAATTCTAATGTGGTATTTATTGATCAAACCGTGGTTACAAATATGACTTTTGATGGCATGGTTGCACAAGTTGTTATTACAAATGCAACAGATTATTTCAATCGTCGTAATTTGACCGATGCTTCGAAACTAGGTAACTACTTATATCTAGTAACAGACATTAAAGCAGTTGCAGCATGGAGTGGGATATATACAGAAGCATTCAGTACCGTTGCTGTACTCGATTCCAATTACCAAGCGAAGTTTGTTAGAAATATTCTTGCAAGACAAACTTATATCAAGGGTACAGGTTGGTTCGATGATACTACTTACACAGTAAATAGTGCACAATTGGTAGGTCTAGGCGCACAATTGGCTGATGGCGACATGTTGTTAATTGGTAAAAATGGTTTAACCATTCAAACAGTAGTCAATGGTAATGCGGCATCGGTAACTGCCAGAGATTTCATCGCTTATCATTTCATTAATCCTTGGGCGAAATTCCCAGCAACCACTGCGAGTGCTGCAGATGGCGGTTGGAGAGCACCAATTACAAGCTTTAAAGATTCGTCTACAACAGTGGTTGCATTTGCACCAGTTGTATAATTAAAATAATAAAACCTTTGAACAAGCAACCTCGAGTTGCTTGTTCTTGTGTTTTATAGGAGGCGAAGAAATGTCGTTTTTTGAGCGTTATGTAAATTCAAAACTTTACCAATACACAGATATTTTTTTCAAAATCATGTTACTTAATTTCTATATGATAATCACCATTATTTGTGGTTTTTTCATCATCGGTATCCCTATAGCAATAGCAGCTGGCGCTACCACATTAAGCTTGATTTTAAAGAAAACGTCGACAGAGGTGACATCTACCTATTTCACTTTACTAAGAAAAACCTATCGTAAAGTCATGGTTAAAGGAATCGTTTTAGAAATTCTCATCGCCTTGTTAGGATTCAATGTGGTTTTCTTCTATTATGGACTAGAACCATTCAGTCTATATTATGTTTTTGGTTTTATCATTAGTTTATGGATGTTACTCTTTACGATTATCGCTTTTTACCACACAATGATTCTATCGATTATATACGATGTCAAATGGGTATCAATCATAAAACATGGATACCTACTAACAATCGGTTTTGGATTAAGAAGTATTGCTGCGATCACCATGGGCATAATGTATACATTGTTGGTTATTTGGATTCCCATTTTGAGTGCGCTCATCGGGTTTAGTGGTGCTTTATTATTGGCATTCTGGTTATTGAATAAACCGTATCAACAGATTGAAACGCTCAAACAAGATTTTAACGAAAGTTTGGAGTCTTACTTTAAGTAAGGGGTATATTATTACTTGACTAGTCAAGTTATAAATGCTATACTAAAAATGAATTGACTATACAACCTAATTGAAGAGGTAAGCCATGAAGAAAATCATTGTATTATTTTTACTGATTGCAATCCCAATGTGTATTGGTTTGATAAATCCTAACAAGGTAAAAGCGTTAAATTCAAATTATAACGAATCTATTTTTAATATCCAAAATAGAACCTCGGAATTATCTTATGGCAATTATAGAAACCAACATCCTCGAACTTTTCCAAATCTAACACTTAATGTGGATTTGGATATTTTCACATACACTGGGGGATTATTACCAGAAGAAGCCCCTTATCTTTCTAATTTTACTGATGATTTAGGCGTTACCAAACTGGGGATATATATCCCAGAATCGGGGGACATTACGTTTTATGTGAACGTCCCAACCGAGGGATATTATCAAATCGGAGTGGACTATTTTTCAATAACAGGTAGAAGTTCAACCATCCAAAAGGGCATCAAAATCAATGACACCTATCCATTCATCGAAGCGGAAAGTATTTCATTATTGAGATTTTTTAGAGATGCCTATCCTGTATCAACCGATCGTGAAACTGGAAAATCCGATATTCGTCCAAAACAACTTGAAACCCATAAATGGGCAGAAGATACGTTTAAAGATCGGGTTGGTTACTACAATGAATCCTATTATTTCTATTTTCAACAAGGCAACAATACCATCACCTTAACCAGTAAAAGAGAACCTGTAGTTATTGGCGAAATGAAATTGTTTCAAACAAAGCCCCTGTCTACTTATAGTGAATATCATGCGAAATATACAGAATTAGGTGCAGTCGTTCAAGAACAACACCAAACCATTGAGGCCGAAGAAGCGTTGTTGAAAAGTTCACCTTCGTTGAACCCAATTGCTGAGTATTCAACCATGAAATTTAGTCCATACGAGTCGTTTATTACAAGATATAACGCGATTGGGGGAAACAACTGGCGTATCGCTGGTGACGAAATTTCTTGGAATGTCAATGTATCTCAAAGTGGTTTTTACAAAATCACATTTAAAGCGATGCAAAACTTTTCAAACGGACAAAGTTCAACCCGCACTTTAAAGATTAACGGTGAAATTCCATTCAGTGAAGCCACTCAAGTGGAATTTAAATATAACTCAAATCTTCAATATGTTACCCTTGGAGGGAAGAAAACGCCAACGTATGTCTATCTTGAAGCAGGGGATAACTTGATAACTCTACAAGCAAACATCGGGACCTACGGCGATATTGTTCAACGCGTGAATGTACTCATTCAATCTTTCCGAACCTTTTATCGCGAAGTTGTTATGAGAACCGGACTCAATCCAGACCCATATCAAGATTATTTATTATCCAGATATGTGAACAATTTTAAATCTCGATTAATGCAGTTCGAAACCGAGTTGATGGTATTAAAATCAGAGATTATTGATATTTCTGGAGGAAGAAGTTCACTCATTTCTCCCTTCGATCGTACGTTAAATCAAATTCGAAAATTCATTGTAGATGAAAAGAACGTCCAAAATGGGCTCAGAGAATTTGAGCAAAACATTTCATCACTAGGATCGTGGGTTATAACGGTATCCGAACAACCATTGACCTTAGACCAAATTATTGTCTCAGGAGATACATACAAATTACCCAATATAAAAGTCAACTTTTTTGAAAAAATATGGCATGAAATCACCTTGTTTTTCGGATCATTTATGGATGACTCCGATTTGGGTTCAGGAGCAATAGTCGACGGACCAACGATTGAAGTATGGATTGGAACCGGCAGAGATCAAACGACTTTGCTTCGCCAACTGATTGATGAATCATTTACCACACAAGAAGGCATCAACGTCAAACTAAAAATGGTCAACATGGGCGTGTTATTACAAGCTACCTTATCTGGCAATGGTCCGGATGTGGCTATCGGTGTTGATCAAAAAATGCCAGTGAACTGGGGCATTCGAAACGCGATTGTGGATTTAACAACTTTCAGTGACTTTAATGATGTATACACGCGGTTTAGTCCGTCTGCTTTAGAGGCGTTGTCTTTTAATGGCAGCACCTATGCGCTTCCGGATACAGAAGACTTCTTAGTGATGTTTTATCGTAAGGATATTTTAGAAAACATCGGGATCAATGAAATACCAAAAACATGGGATGAAGTTATCGACATTTCACCCATTCTACAAAAGCGATACTTAGAGTTTTATGTGCCTGTGTCACAAGGATCACTATCGACCGTATTGTATGCTATGATGCGTCAAAATGGTGGAGAACTCTATCTTAACAATGGTGCAGAATCGGGCATGTTACAAAAATCCAATATTGATGCATTCCTCCGTTTTACAAGACTATTTTCAGACTATGGGTTTGCTCTAGAAGCGAACTTCGCTAATCGGTTTAGAAGTGGTGAAATGCCAATCGGAATAGCCAATTATTCTTTATACAATACATTGAGTGTGTTCGCCCCAGAAATCGCAGGACAATGGGATTATGCATTAATTCCGGGGGTTTATCGTGATGGTGTTTTACATCAAGAGACCACATCCACGGTTTCCTCTACTGTGATTATGAATGCATCTAAACATAAAGAAGCTTCATGGACTTTTATGAAGTGGTGGTTAAGCAAAGATACCCAGGTCGATTATGCACGTGGGATGGAAGCAATCATTGGTTCTGCAGCTCGATATCCAACGGCTAATCTTCAAGCTTTTGAACAATTACCTTGGCCAATAAAGGACTATTTAATGTTGAAAGAACAACGCGAAAAAGCGGTAGGTATACCAACCGTTCCAGGCGATTACATTGTCGGTAGACACATCGATAATGCATTTAGAGCTGTACTGAATAGCAGTGTTTCACCACAGGACGCGCTATATCATTACCATTTAAAAATTAACGAAGAAATCACGAGAAAGCGTAATGAATTAGGCCTATGATGATAAATACAAAATTCAAACAATCGCTTTTCAAACAAATGAAAATAAAGCGTGTTTATTATGGGATGATGGCACCATTTTTATTGATATTTTTCACATTTACCATTTTCCCTGTTCTGATGAGTTTGTTTCTAAGTTTTACAACATTTGATATGCTAAATCCTCCTAAATGGGTTTGGTTGGAAAATTACATTACCTTATTGTTATACGATGATGTATTCTTAATCGCTTTAAGAAATACGTTCATTTTGGCGATTATCATTGGCCCCATCAGTTATGCGGCTTCATTCATATTCGCATGGCTTATTAATGAATTGCCGCCTAAAATCCGATGGGTTTTAACCGTTGTATTTTATGCCCCATCAATCAGCGGGTCAGCATTCTTATTATGGCAACTCATATTTAATGGTGACATGTATGGTTATTTAAATGCATTTTTAATCAACATGAATATCATAGACGCCCCCATATTATGGTTAAAAACACCACAATATGCACTAATGATCATCATTATCGTTCAATTATGGCTATCCTTAGGCATCAGTTTCTTATCCTTCGTGGCCGGTTTGCAAACGGTGGATAAATCATTATATGAAGCAGCTGCCATCGATGGTATTAAAAATCGCTGGCAAGAATTGTGGTATGTTACCCTACCACAAATGATGCCTCAATTGATGTTTGGCGCATTGATGCAGATTACATCGTCTTTTGGGATTGCTTCGGTTTCTACTCAACTACTGGGGTTTCCTTCGGTAGAATATAGCGGACATACGATTGTGACACATCTCATCGATTTTGGCGCAGGTTCACAGCGCATGGAGTTGGGTTATGCCAGTGCGATTGCAACGATATTATTCTTGATTATGATGATAGCGAATCTAGGTGTCCAAAAAATCTTAAGAAGGGTGGGTACTTAGAATGGACGCTAAAGACTTATCCAAATTAAGACAGATTAAACTAAAGGATATAAAAGGTAAGAAAGCAGTTAAACGAGGTACAAAACGATTGAGCCGTTCATGGCAAGGCGATTTTGCTCTTAGTTTGCTATTGATCGGATTTGGCCTATTCAGTGCTTATCCGCTCGTTTTCACAATTGCAAATGCGTTTAAGCCCCTGGATGAAATCTTTTTATTTCCACCCAAACTGTTCCCGCGAAATTTTACATTTGATAATTTCACAGATTTGTTTAACTTGATTGGAAATACACGTATTCCGATTTCAAGATATTTTTATAATACATTGGTGATTACGGTCATCGGTGTCTCAGGGCACGTTTTACTGGCAGCACTAGCAGCATACCCATTAGCAAAACACAAATTTCCAGGCAAGGCACTCATTAACCAATTGATTGTATATTCATTGATGTTTTCTAGCCTTGTCACAGCAGTACCAAACTACTTAGTCATTTCCTGGCTAGGGCTTATCGATACCCATTTGGCTATCATCATCCCATCATGGGGATTTACCCTAGGGTTATTCCTAATGAGACAATTTATGGTTACCATTCCAACAGAATTACTTGAAGCAGCGAAAATGGATGGTGCAGGTGAATATCGAGTGTTCTTCAAAGTTGTCATGCCACTGGTTAAACCGGCTTGGTTAACAGTCATCATTTTGTTGTTTCAACAACTATGGTCAACCGATGGTGGTGCGTATATTTTTACAGAAAATCTAAAACCTCTATCATTTGCATTACAACAAATTGTTGCCGGTGGGATTGCTAGAACCGGTGCCTCAGCAGCAGTTGCTTTGTTGATGTTGGTTGTACCAATTTCTGTGTTCATTATCAGTCAGTCACGGATCATCGATACCATGGCTCACTCAGGGATTAAGTAGGTGAAACACATGAAAAAAATATCTATTTTGACAATCCTGATGCTATCCTGTCTCATGTTTAACGTTAACATCAAGGCATCCTATAATTATGCCTATTGGGATCAAATTGATTCTGCTGAAGCTACCCGTGTCTTAAGAGTGATTGATAACTCAAATATTACCGATACTCTAGGACAAGCAAAACCGATTATTCTTGGCGATTTGAGAGATGTATTTGCTTATGATGACCACATTTATGTTTCGGACGCTACTGCCAATAAAATCCACATTTTTAATGCGGCATTCGAGTATGTTAAATCTCTACCGCACCAAAGCGATACAGAAGGTACACTCAATAGTCCGCAAGGAATCCACATATTCAATGGAATGCTATACGTTGCGGATTATAATAACAACCGCATCGCCATCTTTAATTTAGAAGATGAGTTATTTGTCCAAGAAGTTAAAAATCCCGACGATGCAATATTTGATAATCTCACATTTAAACCATTAAAAGTCAGAGTAGATCGTACAGGACGCATGAATGTCATAGCCTATGATGTTTATGAGGGTATCATGGAATTCGATATCGAGGGTAATTTTAACCGCTATTTCGGAACTAACACCATCAAACTTTCAGTGCTGGATGCCTTAATATACCGTTTTTCTACAAAAGAACAAAGAGATAAAATGGCGTTAAAACTACAAACCTCATTCACATCCATGGATATTGATCATGACGGTTACATTTATACGGCATCTCGTTTGGAGTTTTGGGCACCTGTAAAAAAACTGAACTTTAAAGGTCGAAACATTTTAGAAACGAAAGGTTATGTCCCTGTTGTTGGTGACGCTAAATATCAGAGAACCGATACCAGGACAACGGTTGGACCGTCATCCATCATTGATGTTGCAGTACACAAAGACAACGAGCGTTATTCCATACTGGATAATAACCGCGGTCGAATATTTACATACGATCTAGATGGCCATTTACTGTATATATCTGGTGGTATGGGAACAGAGCAAAATAAGTTATCTGGACCCACCGCAATTGCCTATTACAACGAACTGATATTGGTGACAGACAATGTTTCAAAGAGTTTAATGGTATTTGAGCCAATCGTTTTTGGTTCTAAAATCAACCAAGCAATCGCACAATACTATGATATGGATTACATGGGTGCAAAGGAAACCTGGACAGAAGTTCTGAAAATGAACTCCAATTATTTCCTCGCCTATGCTGGCATCGGACGTGCAGAGCTTCGTGAAGGTAACTATAAAGAGGCTATGTATAACCTTAGATTAGGCTATGATTACTATAACTATTCAAAAGCATATGAACAATATAGAAACGAATCTTTAGCAAAAACATTACCATATGTACTTGTTGGTGGATTCATCTTATTTGGTTTTTTCATAGGTAAGTCAGTGAAAAACGCAATCAAGAGAGAAGGAGATGATTGATTCATGAATACTAAACAATGGATTAAAAACATAAAAACCGTGAATTATCAAGATTTTTTTCTAACTCTCATCCAAGATTATGTGAAGTTTCCTCTATACATCTTATCGCATCCATTCAAAGGTTATGATGACTTTAAAATGGAGAAAAAAGGAAAACTTTCTGTCGCAATCGTCTATTTAATGTTATTGGTTATTGCCAACGCAGTCAGTGTAACCTCATCTGGTTTCTTAGTATCCGCTCCTTATATCGAAAACTTTTCGATTGTGAGAACTTTCTTCCTAGTCGTTGTACCAGTGGTCTTAATCACCATTGGCAACTGGTCAATCACCTCCTTGTTTGAAGGTAAAGGAAAAATGATAGAAATATTTAAAGTCATTTGTTACGCCCTCATTCCATTGGTTTGGATCGGCATTCCTATGACCATTCTCTCTAATTTTTTAATCCAAGAAGAACTCGCCATTTACACAGCCATGAATGCAATTTCAGTTTTCTTTGTGGGATATATGGTATTGTTCGGTCTATTAGTTATACATGAATATGGCCTACTAAAGACCATCATAACACTGGCTTTTACTGCAGTAGCGGTTGCTCTTATTATTTTCATTGGGCTACTAATTCTGACGTTATTCCAACAACTATATGGGTTCATCATACAGGTGTATGAAGAACTCATTATGCGGTTGTCTTAGGAGGGCATATGAAAAGAAAAATCATAAAACTAGCCACCCTAATATTAATCATGACAGCTGGGACCCTGTTTATCATGTCTCAAGTCATGGGGTATCGTTCGATTTATAAACCAAGACCAGTCTATGATAAGACTGGATTTATCGACAAATCCGATTTCACCCAGTCAAGTATAGTACTCGAAAACAGTCGGTTTAAATGGACATTAAATCCAGAAAACACCACATTTGATTTGATGGATAAAACCACACTTCAAACGTGGTATTCTAATCCAAAACATGACACACTACTGATTCCAGCCGATGCGCGTGAATTGTTTGTTCTATATTATGAACGAAAAATTGAAGCTTCAAAACGTGTCAGTGTAAATGAAGAATCGATCCAATATGATCGATACAGTTTTAAAATTGAACCCAATGTTGTTGAGGTTTTGTATAAAGTTGGCGGAAAACATAATATTGCGATGACGGATTTACCACGACAAATTGGTAAAGAAAAGTTCGATGAGAAAATTTTGATTCCACTTCAAGAAAAAGCCGAATCGGACTCAACAATCCGTAGACAATTGAGTTTTTTAAGAGCACAATTCAATTATGTGGAATCAGAAAAAAGATATTACTTGAAAGAATTGACCTCACAGGACTCATTGGATATCATTTATAACCTCATTTTTAATGAATCACTATATACAATAGATGATTACGAATCCGATGCTTTAACCTATGGATTTGAAACATCAAAAGTCTTACCATATTTCGAATTTTCTGTAAGATACGCATTAAATAACCAAGGATTTTCAGTTACGTTGGTCAATGATGCTGTGGTCGAAAGTGAAGACTTTCCACTCGCATTTATCGATGTTTTGCCATTCTTTGGTGCAGGTAACCTTGGCGATGAAGGATACACCGTTATTCCTGATGGTTCTGGTATTTACATTGATCACAATAATCAAAAGTATGGTTTCACCGTATATGAAAAAAGAATTTATGGACCTGACTTATCGATTGGCAATGGTCATGCAATCAAACAAGACCAAGGCGAAAAAATCGGGTTTCCTATGTATGGGTATCAAAGAAATGGATATGCCTATTTTAATACCGTTGAACAAGGTGACGCCATGAGTACCCTACGTGCTGGTTTTCTAACTGAAACTAGTAACGGGGTATATGTACATAAAATACCTTATGTGCATTATCGATATGCATTTAGAGAACGGGATGCGTTTATTTTTCAATCCTCAGCACAATCTCAACGGGTAACATCTTATACCAAAGACTATAATACAGAAGATTTTGTGGCTAATTATCAATTTATCGATAAAGTAGATGCGCGTTATTTTGATGTTGCACAAGCCTATCAAAACTACCTAATCGAACGATTTGATTGGCAACCAATTCAAAAACAAATTGGAACATCCATAACACTACTGGGTGGATATCAAGAAAAAACATACATCCTTGGATTTCCAACCACGCGAATAAAAGCATTGACATCGACCGCAGGGATAGAACGCATTCAAATGGCTCTATCTGAACGCGGAATGGATGAATTATCTTTAACATATTATGGTTTTTCCAATGATGGGATTAAACCAACGGTATATAAAGATTTAAACTTTAATGGTGCTGTAGCCACGGAAAAGGAATTGAATAAGCTTTCTAGTAGGCTGTCTACCCAAAATATACCGTTTTATCTAGAATTTTTAGCAACCGAGGCGTATACGAAAAATAACCTCAATTTGGATAAAGAAGTCACCCAAAATATTTTCCATAAACCTGTGTATCGTTACCCATACGATGAGGCAACTTTTCTTGCGGATCGAACTAAAACCATTCGATATATGTTGAATATCCAAACCCAAAAGAAAGTGATTCAGCAAGTCATTCGAACCACAGATAGACTACAAACCAATATCGGTTTGGCTGATTTTGGGAATCAAATCGCATCGAACTTACAAAAAGGTTCCATTATGTTTAGAAACGAAGTGGTAACTAGTCAAGTTGAGATGTTAGAAATGATCAAAGATAAAAATCTTCAATTACGAAATCCAAATCTATATGCGCTAAATTATGCAGATAACATTTTAGATTTGAGTATTGCAGGCACATTGCACAAAATCGTGGACTACGATATTCCTTTCATACAACTAGTTTTGAATGGTTATTTCAATTATGCCGGTCCAGCCTTCAACTTATATGATAGCAAAACAGTTAACTGGCATCTGCTAAAAACGATTGAAACTGGTGCAAACGTACAGTGGAGTTTCACTGAAAGAAATACAGTGGATCTTGTAAAAACAGAATACAACTACCTCTATTCAACGTACTACGTATTTTGGCTAAATGATGTTGAACGGATCAACCAAGTTATTGAAGGACTTCAAATTCGAAACAAACGAATCATCAATCACGAAATATTAAATGCTCAAGGGTCTCTGATTGAAGTAACCTACGACAACAATGTAAAGATTCGAATCAATTATGAAACAGAAAGTTTTGTGGTGGTATCATGAAACATTTAAAACAAGAATTCTATGATACTAAAGCACTTCAAAAAGAACGATTAAAAGTCGAAAAACGGATTCAAAAGTGTGTGTTGCAAAACTCAATATATGACCTAAAAATTCAGCAATGGATGAGTCAAAATGAACAAAATCATATCCGTAAAATAGTTAAATATGCAGATTTCGTTCAAAAAAATAAAATCAAGCTATCTAGACTTGAAGCAAGGATGAAACTCATCGATTCACAATCGTTAGAGAAAGAATCACTGCACAATAGATTTAGATTATGGTTTTCAAATATCCCCTATCAAAAACAAAAATACATTTGGGGCGTTATTTTTACAATTCCATGGATGGTGGGGATGGCCCTGTTCTTCCTACCATCATTCATTCAATCGATATGGTGGAGTTTTAATCGTGTAGCACCAACTTCAAATGGCTTAACCATAACATTTAACGGAATATCCAATTACATTGAATTATTTAGAAACTATGTGATTGATGGCAATAATGTATTCTCTGTTCAACTATACTTATTTGTTCAAAATCTAGTGATTGATTTACCCATTATTTTGATCTTCTCCATATTGATCGCAACATTCTTAAACAAACCATTTAAAGGACATAAACTCATTAAAGCCATTTTCTTCATTCCTGTCATATACAACTTTACATTGATATCGGATACCTTATCGAAAGGGTTCGGTCAATACATCGACGCTTCTACGGGTGCAGATCAAATGTTTGTACAACAGTTGGCTGGATTTTTCATGGATATTGGGATTGGTACTAGTTTAATGGCCATAGTGCTCAACGCCGTAGAGCGGATATTCATGATTGTTAATTTATCGGGCATTCAAATTCTCATTTTCATCGCTGCGATTCAGTCGATTCCTAATCAACTGTATGAAGCAGCGAAAATGGAAGGTGCTACAAAATATGAAATGTTCTGGAAAATCACCATAGCCATGATTACCCCATTGATCCTCACCGCTGCAGTGTTTACCGTTGTGGATTCATTTACCAGAGCACCGATTTACCGTTTCTTAGATTACGCTATGACACAAAATCGTTACGGCTTAGCAGCAACCATTTCAGTCAGTTACTTTGCAATCAATGTCGCAATCATTGGTTTGGTATTCCTAACAATGAAAGGCAGGGTTTTCTACTATGACGACAGAAAATAAATCCCGCTTTTTGAATCAAACATTTCAAAAGTTAAAACTGGAGTCTCATACGGTCTATGACAAACACTTGAGTACACCATATAAACGCACAATGACCTTTGAACGCATTCTTGGGTGGATGGCATTGATGGTTAAATACTTTTTACTGTATGGGTTAGCATTTGTTATTTTATACCCACTGATTCAACAAATAGCAATAGCCCTAAGAGCACCAGAAGACATCAATAATCCTTTAGTGCTCTGGATTCCTGAAACATTCTCGCTAATGAATTTCAAGATTTCAATCATCGTTTTAGATTATTGGAATGCACTAAAAAATTCAATTTTACTATCTGGAATTGTAACCATTCTACAAGTCCTGTGCACAGCGCTCGCAGGGTATGCTTTTGCTAGATTAAAATTCAAGGGACAAAGTATCCTGTTTGGCTTGGTTTTAGCAACCATTATCGTCGCACCAAGTACCATCGAATTGCCTTTAAAGATGACGTTAATGAATTTTCTAGGAACTGGGCAATCGTTGCTCGGAACACCGCTCATTCTTTACATTTTTGCAGCTACTGGGATGGGGATTAAGTCGGGTATTTTCATCTATTTATTTAGACAGTTTTTTAGAGGTATCCCAGAAGAGCTAGAAGAAGCAGCTCACGTGGATGGTGCAAACCCGATTCAAGTATTTTTCCGAGTGATGTTACCCAATGCCAGAGGCGCAATGGTTTTGGTGGGTATATTAACATTTGTTTGGCAGTGGAATGACGCCTATTTTACAGCGAACTTTGTTTCAAAAATCAATGGCAATTTTGCGACATTAACCACGAAAATGATGTCGATTCGAAACGCCATTCAAGGGGCGATTCAACAGGCTGGAGTGTGGCAATTGTTTGATCAAGATGTGACACAAAACCCACTCTTCACTTCGATGGTATTAAACACAAGTGCAATGTTATCGATGATTCCACTTTTGATTTTCTATTTGTTGGTTCAAAAGATTCTATTCACAGAAGGTATTGAACGTAGTGGCCTAGTAGGCTAGTTAAAAATAATATAAGGGAGAACAAACATGAAAAAGATTTTTGCATTACTGTCTTTTGTAGTCATGGTTTTCGTTTTGATTGGTTGTGGCACCACAAAACCCATACCAGATCCAGATCCGAATCCAGATCCAAATCCAGATCCAACCGAAACAACGTATGATTTAGGTGGGATTGATTTTGTTGTCATGTGTGATTTAGCAATCAAGTGTGACCCAAGAAGTGCATCATATGAACGCTTATTTAAACAAGAAAAAGTCGATAAGATTACGGCCGTAGAAAAAAAGTACAACGTCAAAGTTGTATTTAGAAATTACCCAACCAATGCATCATGGGGTGGAGCTAGAGAACGTTACATTATCGAGGAATCGGCATTAAAAACCCAAGCAGTTCATGTATACGAAATCATTTCAACTTCGATTCCTAACCTTGCACAACAAGGTGCTATCGTACCTCTAGATGATTATATCGAAGCCTATGGTTCAAGTTTATTTTGGCCAGAGAAAAAAGCCTATGGTGAAGTCAAAGGCAAACATTATGGTTATGACGATCAATATCCAATTGCAGACAAAGGTTTGTATTACAATATCGATTTGTTAGCAAGAGTTTTAGGTGAATCTAGAAAGAATGAACCAGCACAACTATGGGCTGCGGGTAATTGGAACTGGACAACATTCAGTGCGCTAGCAAATGAATTAAAGTCCAAACTCGATCACACAAGAACCGATGAAAACGGTGGTGCACAATACGTATTTGGTGGTAGAACCTACAACTGGGCATACGGTTTTATTGGTGCAAATGGTGGCCAATTGGTCGATGCACAATTTAAAACACATTTAACGTCTCAACCCGTATTAAATACATTAGAATATTTAGCAGGATTATATGCAGTCGAAGGTATGTGGATTGATAATGCTAATTTATCCAATACTTCACAACCACAATTTACAGCAGGTAACGTTGTATTTCAAGATGGGGAATCTTGGCATATCAACGCATCTAATAAATGGGGAAGTGCAAACTTTAAAATCGATTATGTGCCATACCCAGTTGGACCAAATGTCGGTTCAGACATGTCGAAATATAAAGTGCTTCAAGTCGGTGGAAAATCTACACATGTGATTTCATCTTCCTTCTCAAAAGCCAATATTCCAGCAGGATACGAAGATCTCTTGATTCACGATGAAATCATATTCAAGATTTGGAAAGATATGCAGTATTTCCCAGCGACTGTCGAACAAATACAAGATGATTTTTATAACGTTCGTTTACTCGCGAATTACACAACAGAGTTATCTCGTAATATCCATCTAGATTTAATAAGTATTACTAAACCTGATTATTTCTATAGTGTCATTGAGTCACAAGCTCAAACAGATACGTCTTTTATGATCATGATTCAACAGTCAATTCGTCAAGCAGAAGTGCGCTCGATTATGACATCCACTGAAGCCAACTTAAGAGCTCTTTTACAAGAACGCTTTAATTTAGGGTCAGATTATTACAATAATTAATAAAGAAAGCGTCAAAGCCTGTCGCTTTGACGCCTATCTTTGTGTCTAAATAGTGAGGTTAAAAATGAAAAAAGTCGTTTTTATGGGTGATTCTATCACTGCAGGTTTCAAACAACTCAATGAATTCTCTCATGTTAAAAATATGGGAATAGGTGGCTATAAATCTACAGAATTGATTCCACTTGTAAAAGAACTCCGATGGGAACAGCCCGACGTATTGTTCTTAATGATAGGTATCAATGATTTTTTGTGTAATAAGCGCTATTGGCCCCACGGTTATACCATTCCTTTTGATAAAACATACGACGTGTTATTAGATCTAATAACAACCAATTTGCCAAGAACGAAAATTTACTTGTCCTCTATTTTACCTATGAGTGGACGCAGTGAAGGACTATTGGTAGAAGAAAATGTCTATCGATTTAATCAAGAGATTGATGTGATTAATCAATTCATTGTTCAAAAATCAAAAGCGTATAAATGCACCTACTTGGATTTGAATTCAATTTTCAAACAAGATGGGCTACTACACAAAACGTATACCATCGATGGGATTCATTTATCTGAAACAGGCTATACGGTTTACTTGAATTACCTAAAAGCGATTGAACCTGAACTCTTTAAAGACAAAGGTAAGGAGACATTATGAAGAAAATAATTTTAATACTGACTTTATGTATATTAGTGACTGGACTGGTGGCTTGTCAATCGACTCCGATCATCGATCCAGACCCAACCCCTGACCCAAATGATGAACTACTACTGAACGATAAGATTGCACCGCTTTTGTCATTTATTGACGCGTCAAAAAGAAATGTTTCAGTACCTCAAAATGGTGACTTCAATATTTTTGAGGGTTTGAGAGCATTCGATAATTTAGAAGGTGATATCTCTCATAAAATCGAAGTTGATATAGTCAATTTTGATATCAGTACACCAGGCACCTATGAGGTAATATTCTTTGTTACAGATCGCGCTGGAAATGCTTCGAATTTTATCTATAAAACCATTACGGTTACCCCAGTATATTCGATTCTTGCAAAACATCCGATTTATACGGAAATCATCATGAATGAAGTAGGTGCGCCTACACCGCCGTCCTGTTTCCAAGGGGCGTATTATCATAAAGTTTTCTCATCAAAAGACTATTGGACAGGCATAGAAGCAGAAGTAACATTGCCGATGCCAGATATCAATCGATATGAATCGTCTTACAATGATTCTCTAGATATTGACCCTAATGCGCGGAATTTAGACAACCCATCGTTATACATGGGAGGACATGCCTTAACCGAATCCGATGTGGGGTTATCTCTAAAAACCGCCTTATTTAGAAATAGTTCAGGCGTAAATGCGATATCTGTAGGTTCTTATGCGTTTCGACCATTCTGGCGTTATATTACGACGCACAGTTATGATGCTGGGACTTATGATCGTCCAAACGGACGTTTTTATAGTGTTTCCTGTACGGGCAGTGGAACCACCAAAAACTGTATCGCAAACTGGGATTTTCAAGATACCCAATATTATTACCTCCCAGGCGACCGTGTCAGAATGATCATTTACTCACCGAAACCCAACTGGTTACAGCTTCAAATTGAAGTCATCGAAGTATCCACACTTCCTTACTCAGTAGGTGTAAGGACATTCAATGGTTGGAAGCAACCTGAATCATTTATTTCACCGATATTTCCGAGTTCAGGACACGGTGATATGAAGGCGGAATTTAAACGTGTGAATGCAATTGACCAAGTAGCAAATGAAGGCAAACCAGCCCAAGCTTCTACAACTGTGGTACGTGAAGCCGTTTGGCACAACACCTATTTGTATAGAAAAATAAATGGTTTGACTTACCGTGTTCCAATGAATATGAACCGTGCAGCAGTTATGAACTGTCCATTAGCATCACAATTCCTCAGTTCTGGTATCGATGCATTAACCGGGGGGGAAACCGTCAGTATTTATGCGGCAGGGGTACCAACACTAGACTTACCTGCACCATATAAAAGGAAAGAATAAGGGGTCACTATGAAAAAAATAGCTATATTACCGTTAGATGAAAGACCTTGTAATTTTCGTTTTAATCAATTATTAATTCAAGGCACACCTTATGAAGTTGTATCGCCTGATAAAGCCATATTGGGTGATAAAAAGCAAAAAGGTAACTTAAAAGCCATCGAAACATGGTTGTTGGAAATCTCGAAATCAGTGGATGGTATTGTATGTGCTGTGGACACACTAGTCTATGGTGGAATTGTGCCATCGAGATTACATATGGATGACACAAATACACTGTTAGATAGACTCCATATATTAAAAACCATTAGAGAACGACAACCAAAACTGAAAATATTTGCCTTTAATTTAATCATGCGTAATCCGAAGTATTCTAGTGCAGAAGAAGAACCGGATTACTATGAGTATTGTGGGCGCGAAATCCATCTTTATGGGGTTTATGAACATAAACAATCCTTAGGCATTTTGACCGATACTGAAAAGACCCATTTCGAAACCATCAAATCGACCATCGATTCATCATCATTAAATGATTATTTAGAACGACGAAAGAAAAATATTGAAGTGAATTTGGCTTTTCTAGATTTGATCGCTGATCACACCATTGATTTTGGAATCGTTCCTCAAGATGACTCGAGTCCTTATGGATTGACAGCAATAGACCAAAAAATCATAAGAAAACGCATCAAAGAATTAAACATTGAACTGAACTGCTATATGTATCCAGGAGCCGATGAAGTCACCAATGTATTACTATCAAGGATGATCAATCATTACGAGAGTGTAAGACCTTTGTTTTACTTACAGTACGCTTCAATCACAGGTGGACAACAAATTCCTTTGTATGAGGATAGACTACTTCACGAGACCATCAAGTATCAGGTTTTGGCAGCTGGTGGATTGTTGGTGTCTTGTATATCAGAAGCAAACATTCTATTGTTGGTTAATACACCTTCTAGCCACATGAAGGAAGCTTCAAATCAACATGAAGCATCACTAGAATACGATGCCTTTAGAAACCTTGTAGAATATGTTGAACTCGCAAGTTATGGCATAGAATTGGGTAAAAAAGTCATCATAGCCGATGTTGCTTATGCGAATGGTGGCGATTTAAACCTATTGAAACTACTAAAACAAAAAGGTATATTATATAAAGTTTCAGCTTATGCAGGGTGGAATACATCCTCAAATACCCTAGGCACTTGTATACCACAAGGAATATTGGATTTCATTTTCCCAAATCGCAAAGAAAACACAAATTTCTTAGGTTTACGTTATCTTGAGGATTTTGGATATTGTTCCGTTGTTAGAAAACAAATAGCGGAAGACCTGACTTTACCTAACCATTATTTTATGTTAGATGGTAAACGTGGACAAGTTGTGAAAAACATCAAAGAAGCATTGACATCTTTTGTTAAAAAAGAACTCAATGTAGAAGGATTTAAAGTGATCATCGATGATATTTACTCACCTTGGAATCGGATGTTTGAAACGGGGCTAGAAGTACATGTCGATCAAGATTAGTGAACACCTCATGGACGGGGTTCCACTAACGATTTATCAAAAAGACAATCAAATCATCAAACCATTGATCTATTTTTTCCATGGATTCTCTGGAAATAAAGATGCAAACATCATGGGTAGAGGTGAAGTTCTCGCAAACCTCGGATTTTATGTGGTCGCAATCGACGCATATCTTCATGGGAAACGCATGAGTGTACTGGAAACTAAACGCTCCAACATCGACAAATATCAAGATATCATCGAAATTGTGATGCATACAGCCCATGACGCCAAACGATTATTTCATAAATACTTTCAATATTTACCTGAGGTTGATTCCAACGCCTATTATGCATACGGCGTTTCTATGGGAAGCTTGACCGCATTTTATCTAGCCACCATCGATGATAAATTAAAAGCATTGACAGGGATTGTTTGTACCCCTTCTTTCCTCGAGTACTATCAAGATAAAGCGGTTATGTATGGCTTTAATGAAGGGTTCTTTTATGAAAAAAAGTTAGATTACTATAAAATGGTTGACCCAATGAATCACCTTGAACAACTCAAACATAAAAAAATATTCATGGCAATTGGTATTCATGACCATGTGGTTAATCCACGATACGCAATTAAACTCCATGAATTATTACCTCAAACCATACTTAAATCTTATGATACAGGACACATCTCCACCCAAGAGATGCTTGAAGATAGTTATCACTTTATAGAACAAGAGGCTTTTCATGAAAGAAATCATTGTTAGAAAGCTACATTTGGATGGTATTCCTATTTCAATCTATGAAACCCAAGATACAACAGATAAACCACTTATTTTTTCATTTCATGGATTTGATGGATATAAAGATGGCGATTACTTCAAACGTGAAGATGACTTAGCCAGACTGGGTTTTATCGTCGTCGGTTTGGATTCCATATTGCATGGTGAACGACGAATTGCACCATTTGAAGCGAAAAGCTATGAAGAAAAGATGAAAGACATCAATCATTGTATATGTCAATCTGCAATCGATGCTATATCATTGTATGAAAAATACTTAAAATACATGCCAAGAGTAAAACCCAATGAAGTATATGCAATTGGTGTTTCTATGGGTGGTGCAATCAGCATCTATATGTCCACCCTATATCCGTTGAAAAAAGCAGTATCCATCGTAGGTTCACCATCGATGGTCGACTTTTATAAAATGAAGCAAAAAAAATATGGGTGGGAAGAAGATTTTTATTACGAGAGAAATATGGCTTACTATGCACAATTGGACCCATCCGAACACATGGATAAAATTAAATGCCCACTCTTTTTAACAGCCGGAATTCAAGATGAAGTTATCCCATTACAATTGATTCAATCATTTACAAAAGACAATATTACAGTAAAAACATATGATACAGGGCACATGCCCAATCAAGTACAATTCGATGACGCCTATCATTTTCTATTATCTAAGGAGGACGTGTAAATCATGACAAAAAAATATCAAGCCGTTATTGTTGGTGGCTCATTGGGTGGCATCATGGCTGCCTATGCATTATCAAAACAAGGAATTCACACAGCCCTCATCGAAAGAACAGCATGGATTGGTGGACAGCTGACCAGTCAAGGCGTGCCGAGCGATGAACATGATTATATAGAATTTACAGGTGCAACAAAAACATACAGACACTTTCGAGAGCAAATTCGACAATATTACAGGAATCACCCAGATATTATCGAGGACTTAAAGGATAAAGCTATTTTTAATCCAGGCAATGGCTGGGTTTCGAAAAATGCTGCCGATCCTAGATTATCACTAAAGTTATTACAAGCACTATTACAACCCTTTATTGATCAAAATATACTCGATATTTATACAGAAACTTATGTCGTAGGTGCGAATAAAAAGGATAATACAATTCAATATATCGTTGTTCATCATCAAAACCAAGATATTATTTTTGAAGCGGACTATTTCCTAGATGCTACCGATGTAGGTGAATTACTACCAATGACAGAAACAGCCTACGTGACTGGTGCAGAATCTTTTGATGAAACACAGGAACCTCATGCACCAAAAGAAAAAAATCCAGCAGATATGCAACCCATTACGTGGATTGCAGCGATTGGATATAATCCTAACAATATAGAAATATTGGAGAAACCAGACTTATACGAACAGTTTAAAAACCATGTGATGCCTTTTGGTGAATCGGTTCTAAGTTGGTATGCTGCTGGTTTAGAACAAGGTTCAAAACGGGGATTTTCCATGTTTGCATTAGGTGAATATAAAAACACACCAGCCATGTTTACATACCGTCAAGTGATTGAGAAAAATCATTTTAAACAAGGTGTTCCTTATTCTGTGACATTGATTAACTGGCCACAAAACGATTATTTCTTTGGAAATATTTACGACGATCCCAATAGCGAATATCATAAATATGCAGCAAAACAACTGACATTATCACTGATTTATTGGCTACAAACTGAAGCGAGAAGAGATGATGGGGGATTTGGTTACCCTGAAATATGCCTTGTTCCGGATGTTTTAGGGACCGCCGATGGATTTGCTATGGCACCATACATCCGTGAGTCTCGTCGAATAAAAGCATTATTTACCATCAAGGAACAAGACATCAATAAGCGATATGCAAAAAAAGCGCCACACTTTAGAGACCGAATTGGCATCGGACATTATCATATTGATTTACATATGACAACGAAAACAAAAACCTACTTTTTTGATGAAACCCATCCATTTCAAATCCCTCTAGGAGCATTGATTCCAATCGAAACGACCAATTTAATTGCATCATGTAAAAATATTGGAACAACCCACATTACCAATGGGTGTTATCGATTACATCCTGTGGAGTGGAATATTGGTGAAAGTGCAGGATATTTGGTCGCATTTGCGATAAAAAATAACATTTTTCCTAAGCAAATTTACGAAGAAGATACATGGTTAAAGGCATATCAAAATTTACTTACTAGCGAAGGTATTTTGATTGAATGGCCAAAGGAAGTCTTGGAGGGACATTATGAAAAAAGATTTAAATAAACGTGTGGTACCCACACTAGATAGTCACTATACAGCAATGGATGCATTTAATAATGTCAACGTTTACGAAGGACAAATCATGGAAGAACTCGGTCCTCAACCCGCACCTAAATGTTTTTTAGGTGCATGGTATCGTAAAGTATACTCCTCAAAAGATGCTTGGTTAGGTATCGAAGGCACCATCCGTTTAGGAGAATTTACACCCGACGAAAAACGTTATGGATCTGATGGTAGAACCTTTTGGGATCGCTATTTAGATAACCCTTCGATTTACATGGGAGGACAGTCTCAATCTGAATCCGATGCAGGATTGGGATGGATGACTGGTTATGAAACACTAGACACATCTGAACTGCTCAATTATGGTTCCAAGAAGATTTGTTACCGACCATTTTATCGGTATATTTATTCTGAAGCCATCGATATTGAAGGAAACGTGACAAGAAATAATGTTAATTCATGGAACGTGACTGATCCAAAACGATTCGAATTCTACTATTTTCCAGGCGATCTCATCAAAATGAGTGTCTACAGTCCAATTGAAGATTATCTACAACTTCGCATTGAAGTCATTGAACCTACCAGCATTCCTAAATACAAAAATCAACGAGAATTATATGGGTTAAAAAATAACCAACCTTCGATATATTTTAGCCCACTATTTTACAGTGAAGGTCATGGTCGATTGAATGCAGAATTCAAACGAGTTAATTCTATAGATCAGTATGGAAACGAAGGTTCTAATGTCAAACCTACCCACGCCACTGTTTCAGAAGCGACATGGGAATCTGTTTATTTGTATCGAAGAATAACTGATAAATTGATTAAAGTACCATTCATAAAACAAAGACAAACTGAAATGGTTTGTCCTAATCTTGAGTCCTTTTCCATAAAAACAACCGAAGCACTACAAGCGAAGGGTGGAGAACAAATTATGATTCATCCTAAACCTTTAACAGAGAGAGAAGTGTAACTATGTCTATACTAAATATAATTAAAGGCAGACTCATCGTAAGTTGCCAAGCATTAGAAAATGAGCCACTTCATGGACCAGATATCATGAGGAAAATGGCAAAAGCCGCCAAGGAAGGTGGAGCAGTTGCCATTCGAGCTAATGGTGTTTTAGACATCATCGCGATTAAAGAAGAAACCCAATTACCTGTCATCGGATTAATCAAACGTGATTATCCAAAGTGTGAGGTTTATATTACACCAACCATCAAAGAAATCGATGATTTAATTAGTTCTGGATGTGAGATTATCGCGATGGACGCGACAAATCGCTGTCATCCTGATCATGTCAGCTTAATTGAAAAAGTAAATCGGATTCATCAAGCAAATCGCTTGGCTATGGCTGATATTTCGACTATTGAAGAAGCACTTCAAGCCCAAGCCTTGGGTTTTGACATTGTATCTACAACCCTCTCTGGATACACACCTTATTCACCACAACAAGATGCTCCGGATGTCGAACTGATTGGTAAATGTGTTAAAGCACTAACGATTCCTGTAATTGCTGAAGGAAGAATATTTTCTGTTGAAGATATCAAAGCAGTTAAAGCCCAAAATCCTTTTGCAATCGTCGTTGGCAGTGCCATTACAAGGCCTCAACTCATTACCAAACGGTTTGCGGATGCCTACTCAGAATAAAAACTAAATAAAAAGAAAAACGATAGAAATCAAATGATCTCTATCGTTATTTTTTTAGTTGTTTTTTGATGGCAATCGCTGCGTGCATCCCATCAGATACAGCTTTCGCAACTTGTAAGACCCCACCGACGGTATCGCCTGCGGCGTATAACCCTTCGATGTTTGTCATGAAATTTGCGTCTACGACTATATTGGTATTTTCAACAATCGCACCGATGCGAGTTGCGAATTCTACAGCACCAGGTGAACCCAAGGCGATAAAAATGCCATCCACATCATATGAACCTTTGGCTGTAACGATGGTGGTAGCTCTTTCTTCATCCCCAGTAATTTCAACAATGGGTTCAGAAATGACAGGATACTCTACATCCACAGTCAAAGGATTACCGTTGGTGAATATTTGGATATCTTCGGTTAAAAACTCCATGTCCTTAAGTTCATGTAACATATAGTCATTGTATCCTACCAGTGCTAGTTTTTTCTTCCTAAAAAAGAATCCATCACAGGTAACACAAAAACTGATGCCTTTACCACGATACTTTTGGAACCCTTTGATTCTTAAGGTAGTTCTCGGTTTTCCTGTCGCTAATAGAACGGTTTTACCCTCAAAAACACTATTTTTTGTTGTCACAGTGAAATGCTCATATTTATCTATTGCAATCACTTCATCATGTAAAACTTCTACACCAATCTCGTTGGCTTGTTTTACCCCACGCTCAATAAGCTCCGTGCCGGTAATACCCCCAGGAAAGCCATAGTAATTATCAATGATGACGCCATCATATAGCGAACCATTGTCTTTACCAATGACTAAAACGCTCTTGTTAGAACGTTTGAGGTAAATCGCGGCTGAAATCCCAGATGGACCCTTGCCGATGATGATTGTATCGAACATATTAAACGCCTAGAGCTTTTCTGAGTTCTTCCTTAGAGCGTACACCAATGATGCTGTTAACGACTTTTCCGCCTTTGAAAATCAATACGGTTGGGATTGACATGATTCTAAATTGGTTTGCAAGTTCAGATTGGTCATCTACGTTTAATTTTGCAACAACGGCTAACCCTTTAACTTCCTCTGATAATGATTCAACGATGGGTCCTAACATTTGGCAAGGACGGCACCAAGCTGCCCAGAAATCGACTAAAACGGGTTGTTTGGATTCTAAAACAACACTCTTAAAATTTTCTTTGTTAATAGCTACGGTCATGATTTGACTCCTCCTATAATAAAATTACTGTTGTTATTATACATATTTGACGAAGAGAAATCTAGTAGTTTGCAACAATTATTATGTTATAATAGATAAGTACTCTAGTAGGTGATTAAATGACTAAAATTAAGGTTGAAAACCTCAAATTTTCATATAACAATAAAGACGAAGCCATCCAAAATCTCTCTTTTGAAATTCAAGAAGGCGATTGGGTTTGTATTGTTGGACACAACGGTTCAGGGAAAAGCACACTCGCGAAATTACTCATTGGCCTCCTCAAAGCCGATGCCGGAACGATCGTGATTGATGGTTTAGAAATGAATGAAAAAACGGTTCAAGAGATTCGTAAAAAGGTCGGTATCGTATTCCAAAATCCAGACAATCAATTTGTCGGTGTCACTGTGAAACATGACATCGCTTTTGGACTGGAAAACCAATGTGTATCCCAACCTGATATGATTAAATTGGTCGATGAATATGTGAATATTGTTGGCATGAAAGACTACTTAAATAAAGAACCTCATCAATTGTCTGGTGGACAAAAACAAAGGGTCGCGATTGCTGGCGCTTTGGCGATGAATCAAGACATCATGATTTTCGATGAAGCTACCTCGATGCTTGACCCTGAAGGGGTGAGAGACATCACCGATTTCATTGTCAAACTCAACAAAGACTTTAAAAAAACCATCATTACCATCACACATGATTTAGAGTTTGCTAAAAAAGCGGACCAAATGATTGTACTTAATAAAGGGAAAGTTGCATTAACCGGAACACCTGACGATGTTTTCAGCCACAAAAACATCTTAGAAGAAACCGATCTTAACATCCCATTTGGCATGCGCGTTTTTGATCGTGCAAGCAAAGATGAATTACTACAGAAAGATGAAGCATTGGTAAAGGCACTATGGGCATACAGTTTAACCAAGTAAGCTACTTTTATCGTGGCGTTAAAAACGAGACTTACGAAGCCATTAATCAAATATCGATAGCCATCCGTGATGGTGAATTTGTCGCGATTTGTGGACAAACCGGCAGTGGAAAAACCACGCTAGTTCAACACATGAACGCATTATTGAAACCAACCCGTGGGACGGTTCAAATCTATGAACATACCATTCCGATTAAAGATCGAAAAACAAAAATTGGTCCAATCCGTAAAAAAGTTGGGCTTGTTTTTCAATTTCCAGAATACCAATTATTTGAAGAAACCATCTTGAAAGACATCATGTTCGGACCACTAAACTTTGGATTATCTTTAAAGGATGCAGAAGAAAAAGCCCGTCACGCTGCGATGTTGGTTGGATTAGACGAAGAAATTCTTGAAAAATCACCCTTCCGTATCAGTGGGGGACAAATGCGTCGTGTCGCGATTGCAGGCATCCTTGCGATGGAGCCTGAAATGCTCGTTTTGGATGAACCAACCCGTGGCTTAGACCCGAAAGGTTCAGATGAAATGATGGCATTATTCAACGATCTACATGTCAAACACGGGAAAACCATTGTTTTAATTACCCACGATATGGACATCGTTGCTAAGTATGCAAAACGCATATTGGTCATGGATAAAGGTAAAATTAAGTTTGACGGCACAAGAGAGTTGCTATTCATTTCAGACGAATTTGAAAAACTGCATTTAGCGAAACCACATGCCTACCGCATGATGGAATATCTATCTAAACAATTAGGCTACCCATTTAAACAAGTGTTTACCGAAGATGAACTCCTCGATTATATGAGGGAGGTGCACCATGAATAATATTACCATTGGTCAATATGTCCATGGGGACTCCTGGATTTATAAAATGGACCCTCGCGTAAAAATCATCAGCTTGATGTTATCGATGGTGATTACATTCATGATTCCTTCGTTCACATTAATGGCAGTATTGCTAGGTCTAACCGTCTTAATGGTATTGACCACAGGTATCCCATTTTTAAAGATGATTCGTGGGATGAAAGCTTTGTTATTTTTATTAACATTTACCTTCATCATTCAAATATTTAATATCCGAACTGGCAATTTATTGCTGGATGTGGATATGACCCTTGGGTGGGTTTCCATCGCTGTTATGATTGCCATCGTGGTTTTATACAACGTCTTTAAAAAACGTTTTAAATACCGCGCAACCCTGTTTTTACTGATGATCGTTTCTTTATTTATAGTCCAGTATTTATTGCCTTACGGACAAATTTGGCGTTATGATTTTATGATTTATTCGGATGGTTTATACCGCACTGGATTCCTATTATTTAGAATCATGGTGATAATCATACTATCTTCACTACTCACTTTTACAACCATGACAACGGATTTAAATAACGGATTAGAAGCCGTCATGAAGCCTTTAGAATGGGTTAAGTTCCCAGTGGCTGAACTATCGATGATGTTGTCACTAACATTGAGATTTATCCCTACTTTATTAGAAGAAACCCAAAAGATCATGAAAGCCCAAGCCTCTCGTGGGGTTGAATTTAGTGAATCTACTTTAAAGAAAAAGATTTCACAAATGATTTCTTTATTGATTCCGATTTTCATCATTTCATTTAAACGCGCTGAAGATTTGGCGAATGCAATGGAATCTCGAGGGTATGTAATAGGTCAAAAGCGTACAAAAATTGATATCATGCAAATACGCTATTTAGATGTTTTAACCATCATAACACTGTTTGCGCTATTAACCATTGTCATACTAATGAATACAGGTTTACTCTATGCGCTATAAACTTACATTTGCTTACGACGGGACCGATTACCAAGGCTTTCAAAGTCAAAAGAATGGGCTAGGGATACAAACCGTCTTAGAAGAAACTTTAAGTAAGATTGCGAAAGAAAAAATCGAAGTGGTTGCTTCAGGAAGAACCGATAAAGGTGTACATGCATTAGGTCAAGTGTGTCATTTTGATACGCTAAATAAAATGTCGTGCAACGCCTGGTTGAGAGCATTAAACACGTATTTACCAAACGATATTGCAGCATTAGATGTGGAGGTTGTGGATGATGCATTCCATGCCCGTTTCCATGTCACAAAGAAATGCTATGTATATGTGATTGCGAAAGATTATAATTTATTTAGAAGGCACCACGAGGCTTACATCCCCTACCCATTGGATTTTGAGGTTATGGTTGAAGCGACTAAAAAACTCGAAGGTACCCATGATTTTAAAGGCTTTGGCGTGTATGTAGAACATAAGCCTACCATCAAAACCTTGTTTCAATCTAGTTTAGAAGAAACCGACACGCATTATATTTTTACATTCATCGCCGATGGATTTTTGAAATATATGGTGCGTAGTATGGTAGGAACCATCGTGGACATCGGTAGAGGTAAATTACCATTATCGGTCATCGATATCATATTAGAAAACCAAGATCGAACCAAAGTGGGCAAGACTTCAGCACCGGAAGGTCTGTATTTGAAACAAGTTTGGTATTAGGAGGAGGCAATCATGTTTATTACATTTGAAGGCGGAGAAGGTTCAGGGAAAACCACCCTAATCCAAGCTTTAGTGAAGTGGCTGAAAGAAAATAAAGTCGACTGTGTTGCGACCCGTGAACCAGGCGGTTCGGATATTGCAGAAAAGATTAGAGCCATCATTTTGGATCAACAAAATACACACATGAGAGCGAGAACAGAAGCGCTTCTTTTCGCAGCTGCACGTGTTCAACATTTGGAAGAAACCGTCATTCCAGCCTTAGAAAAGGGAAAAATTGTACTTTGTGATCGCTATATCGATTCGTCTTTAGCCTATCAAGGTCATGCGAGGGAACTCGGTTTTGATGCGATTCTAAAAATCAATACATTTGCCCTAGAACATATGCCTGATGTGACCGTGTATATTAAATCTGACCCATCGATTGGATTGGCACGAATCAAGTCTAGAGAAAACAATCGTTTAGACTTGGAAAAGTTAGAGTTTCATAACAAAGTCCAAGAAGGCTACTTAAAACTGGCTGCGATGTATCCAAACCGTTATATTGTCATTGACGGTGATAAAACGATGCAAGAAGTCATCGATGACGTGAAAGCCCATTTAAAGGATGTGCTTTTATGCCGACCATAAAACAACACATCATCCTTGAACAGTTTAAAAAAGCAATCCACAAAGATCGCCTAAGCCACCTATATTTATTTACAGGACCCAAAGGATCAGGTAAAAAAGAACTGGCGTTTGAAATTGCCAATGCATTATTACTCAAAAAACCCAATGGGGCGACACAACTCAAAGAATCTGGTCATGTCAATTTGATGTTCATTGAACCCTCAGGACAAAATATAAAAAAAGAACAAATCATCGACTTACAGAACGAATTTTCCAAAACATCACTCACCAGTGGCGCACGCGTCTATATTATCGATGAAGTCGATAAGCTATCGACAGCTGCCGCCAACGGGTTACTTAAATTTTTAGAAGAACCCCTATCCAAACAAACCATTGGATTTTTATTGTCGGACAACCCTGAGCAAGTGTTACCTACCATTCAATCCAGAAGTCAAATTATATTTTTAAAACCCCGCAGTGAATCCGAACTTTCAGCAGAATTAAAACTAGAGGGTATCGATGCTTATTTGGCAGAATTTTTACCCTACTTAAATAAAGATAAAGCTCAAGTATTGAATATGGCTAAGTCCGATCAAATGATGGAACTGGCTAATTGTGTTAAAAATTATCACAAGACATTATTAAAAAAAGAGTCCATCTGGTTATTATTTGAAACCAAAATGGGACTCATTCGCTCTGAAAAACCGTTGTTAATTCAGTTTTTAGAGCTACTTATGATTTATTATTTGGACTTATTAAAAACGAAAAATAAAGAGATTATTGCTTTCGAAGTGTTCTCAGATGACTATGAAATCATCGCGAATTTGATCTCTATGGAAGATATTTTAAAGCATTTAAAACAAATTCAAACGATTTTGTACAGATTAAACTATAATATTAATATAGAGATGGCACTGACACAACTCGTGCTCGAACTCCAAAGTTAAGAAGGTGAATACATGCTTGTTGCACAAGTACAGTTTAGGCAGGCTGGTAAAAGATACTATTTTAATCCAAATCAATTGACGGTGAATGACCAAAGTCTCGTGGTTGTTGAAACCATCCGTGGAATTGAATTGGGCAAGGTAGTTGGGAAGCTTGTAGAAGTTAAAGAAGAAGAATTACAAAACGAACTTAAGCCGATTTTAAGGCTGGCTACAGATAACGATATCGAAGAAAATGATTACAATAAGAGTTTAGAATTACAAGTCATGAAAGTGACTAAAGACTTGGTTAGACAAAATCAACTCGATATGAAACTGTTGGCTGCTGAATATACACTCGATCGTGATCGTTTGGTCGTTTATTTTGAATCTGAGAACCGAGTGGATTTCAGACAACTCGTCAAAGATTTATCCGAAAGTTTCAAGACTCGTATCGAACTTAGACAAGTCGGTTCTAGAGATGGCGCGAAATTCATTGGTGGCATCGGACCGTGTGGTTTAATTACCTGCTGCACAACATTCATTGGTGAATTTGATAACGTATCTATCAAGATGGCGAAAAATCAAAATTTATCCTTGAATCCACAAAAAATCAGTGGAAATTGTGGCAAATTGCTTTGTTGTATAAAATTCGAAAATAGTGTCTACGAAGAACTACGAATCAATATGCCTGATGTGGGCGAAAAAATTAAAACCAAAGAAGGCAACGCGACTGTCATTGGTATCAATATTCTCAAACAACAATTGAAAGTTGCCTACGAAGGCGGCGGTTTTGGTTACGAATTATTGAAGGACATCGAAAAGAAAAATGCAAATTGAAAATGAACTTTTAGGTTATCCACGACTAAAAATCATTCAAGACCCCGAGATGTTTTCATTTTCTATTGACTCCATCCTGTTGGGTGATTTTGTCAAAATTAAAAAAAATACCAAGCGTATTATGGACTTATGTACTGGAAACGCGGCTATTCCACTGTATTTATCGGTTAAAACCAAAGCGGAAATCCATGGTGTAGAAATTCAAGAAAAAGTGTATAATATGGCGCTTAAGGGGGTTCAATTGAACCAACTAGAGAGCCAAATCCATTTACATCATCGCGATTTAAAGGGGATAGCTAAAGACGTCGGGAAGTTATCTTTTGATATCGTGACTGCGAACCCACCCTTTTTCAAAGTACCCAATGAACCCCATTTGAATAAAAATGAGTATTTAACCATCGCACGACATGAAGTCATGCTCACACTTGAGGAACTCATCGTTGAAGCACACGCACTATTGAATAATGGTGGCTCATTTTATTTGGTTCACAGGCCTGACCGATTAACCGATATTTTAAGTTTGCTGCGAAAGCATGATCTAGAACCTAAACGCATGCGTTTGGTTCAACCTAGACGAAACAACCAACCCAATCACGTACTGATTGAAGCGGTTAAAAACAGATTACAAGGTGGTTTAATTGTCGAGACCCCTTTAGTGGTTTACCACAAAGGTGACTGGACAAAAGCCATACTAAACATATATAACATTGGGAGGGATTCATATGTTACTCAGTCTATTAAATCGTAAAGAAAAATTGAAATTCCTAGATTTAGCCATTCACATGGTTTCCGTTGATGGGGCACCTAATGTGTACGAAAAACGGATTTTAAACATGATGTTGGCCGAAGTTGGAGACGACATTTATAAGGAATATACATTTACACTCGCAAGTGACAAAGAAGCCACAGTAGCGTTTTTTGTTACACAACCTAAAGCGACTCGTCATATTGTGTTATTGAATTTGTTAAAACTATCGATGTTCGATGACCTATACAATACCTCAGAACACTTTTTCATCGATAACGTGAGAAGACAATTTAAAGTTGGGGTAGCGAAACGCAAAGAATTGATGCGTGTAATCTACGCAGAACGAGATTGGCACGAACAAGCCAAACGCGTTTGTATCGAGTAACATGACACGCCAAAGTTTTGTTGAAAACAAGCCTACACTATACCTCATATCTACCCCCATTGGCAATTTAAAAGACATCACACTCAGAGCACTTGAAACGTTAAAAACGGTTCAAGTGATTTTTGCTGAAGACACCCGCAATACATTAAAATTGTTATCTCATTATGACATTTCAAAACCAGTAAAAAGCTATCATGAACACAATAAGAAAAGTGCAGCCATCGAAGTTTTCAAACACTTAGAAAATGGCGAATCTGTGGGATTAGTCACCGATGCAGGTACCCCTGCCATCAGTGATCCTGGCTTCGATTTGGTACTTTTGGTTAAGGATCATTTTCCGGTGGTTCCGATTCCGGGTGCGAGTGCGGTTTTAGCCGCTTTGGTCGCTTCAGGATTGGTGCCTCAACCATTCACATTTTTTGGATTTTTAGACCGTACAACTTCAAAACGTGGACTAGAACTTAAAAAGCTATCGGGTCTATCACATACCCTGGTTTTTTATGAAAGAGGCGATCGGGTCAAGACAACTTTAGCGGATATGCTGACTGTCTTAGGTAACCGTACTTGTGTGCTAGCTAAAGAACTCACCAAACAATTTGAGACATTCTATGAAGGCGACATCGAATCTTTATTAAAATCAGACATTCATGAAAAAGGGGAATTTGTAATCTTGGTATCTGGTAAAATAGAGTCAGCAAACTCAACCGGCGATATTTTAACCGATGTTAAGGAATACGTGTTGCTGGGATATACTGAAAAAGAAGCCATTAAAAAAGTAGCGAATGAGCTTGGTGTTCATAAGAATGAGGTCTATCAAAAAGTTGTTGAAGCTGGTGGACTTAAGGATGATTCAGACAAATAAAACCAAAGATTTTATAGCGATACTCACCGATTAAAATACATGCATAAATGAGTTGTTTTTATGTACCGTATTATATATAATAAGGATACAGGCATGGAAGAAGAGAGTACGATTGTGATTTTAAGCGAGAGAGTTTGTGGAAGGTGAAAACAAACAGGGCACAATCCGAAGATGACTTCAGAGCTGTTTGGCCGATAGGTAGGCCATACCGTGAGCACGCGTTAAGTGTTAGAGGGCTATGGGCAACCATAGAACTAAGGTGGTACCGCGATCTTTTCGTCCTTAGCGTTTTTAAGGACGATTTTTTTACGAAAAAAATGGAGGTAAAAGAAGATGAAAAAACCATTTTATATTTCAACAGCGATTGCGTATGCGTCAGCGATTCCACATGTGGGGAACGTTTATGAAGCGATTCTAGCAGATGCGATTGCACGCTTTAAAAGACTAGACGGATACGATGTCTACTTTCAAACAGGGACCGATGAACACGGTCAAAAAATTGAATCCCGTGCGACACTTAAAGGTATCGATCCACAATCCTACACTGATCTAATTTCGAGTGAAATTAAGCGTATATATGCTGAAGTTGGCGTTGAATATGACTATTTTATCCGTACTACAGATGAAAATCATCGTAAAGTGGTTCAAGCCATCTTCAAAAAACTCTATGACCAAGGCGATATCTATTTAGGTAAATATGCGGGTTGGTATAGTGTCTCTGAAGAATCATTTATATCAGAAAAAGACATCGTCGATGGTAAGGGACCCAATGGCGACGCGTTGGTATGGACAGAAGAAGAAACGTTCTTCTTTGATTTGAAAAAGTATCAACCTAGACTGATTGAACATATTCAAAAACACCCAGAATTTATCGCACCAGAATCGCGTAAAAATGAAATGTTAAACAACTTTTTAAGCGAACCTCTCCAAGACTTATCGGTGTCAAGAACCTCCTTTAAATGGGGCATTCCAACCTTTGATCCAAAACATGTTATTTATGTCTGGATTGACGCATTAACAAACTACATCAGTGGGTTAGATTTAGATGAATCCTTAACCCCTTCAGAAAAATTTAAAAAGTATTGGCCAGCGGATATTCACTTGATTGGTAAAGATATCCTTAGATTCCATACCATTTATTGGCCAATTATGTTGATGGCCTTAGGATTAGAACTACCAAAGACGGTTTTTGGTCACCCATGGGTTCTCATCGATAAATCCAAGATGAGTAAATCGTTAGGGAACACCATGTATGTCGATGATATTTTAAAACATTTCAAAAAAGACACATTACGATATTATGTACTGCATGAAATCCCATTCGCTGCTGATGGTAACTTAACGTATGAGTTGCTCATTGAACGCAACAACACAGACTTAGCCAATACCTTAGGTAATTTAGTTAACCGTACCATTGGTATGGCAAATAAGTACCGTGGTGGGGTCATTAAAAAAGCCAACACACAAAAATCATATGAAATTTCTTTAGTTCAGGCTACTTCAAACTTACTTGAACAAGTGCGTTTAAAGATGAATGAATATAAAGTTTCAGACGCGATTGAAGAAATCATGAAGGTATTACGTCAAGCGAATAAATTCATTGATGTCACAGAACCATGGAAACTGTTCAAAGATGAAATAGCACAAGCTGAACTCGATGGGGTCTTATATGAACTAATTGAAACCATTCGAATCACTGCGGTTTTATTGAGAGCTTTCATTCCAGATACAGCGAATGAAATCTTACGCCAAATCAATAGCACAAAAGATTCATTTGACTCAATTCTTACCTTTGGTGGATTCGAAGATAGCACACAACTCAATCCTCCAGTGGTATTATTCGAACGCTATAATCCTCAAGAAAAACTTGAAGAAATCTTAAAAGGATAAGTCATGAGCAATCTATTTAAGAATAACGAAAAACTCTTTCTTGAATTGCGTGCACTTGCTGCAGTGACGCTATTTACCATCATTTATGGAATCGGTGTTAGCTGGTTCCTCGAAGCGTCTGCACAACCACTTTATACCGGCGGTATTCCAGGCATAGGCCAGTTGACTAGAAACATCCTAAACGATGATTTTGGGCTCAATCTTGGCAACACTTTTCTAGGAATATTTATCATGGTGGGGAACATCCCAATTCTTATTTTAGGATGGTTTGGTGTTTCCAAAAGATTCACGATTTATTCGATCATTTCAGTCGTCATTCAATCCACCATTTTAGGGTTTATTCCTGTATTGGATATGGGAATCGACGATACGTTCGTTTTAGCAGTGATGGGCGGTTTACTCGTTGGTGTTGGCGTCGGTGGCGCATTAAAATATGGGACTTCAACTGGTGGACTCGACATCATCGCACAATATTATTCACTCAAACACGGCACGTCTGTCGGCTTCATTTCTTTATTTTTAAACGTGGGGATTGCACTATTTGGTGCGCTCATTTTCGGTAGTGCGAGCGTCGCAGCTTACACCATTATTCGAATCATTGTATCTACCATGGTGACTGATAAACTACACACCGCTTACAACTTCATGAAAGTTGAAATCATCACAGAATCGCCAGCACAATTGACACAACTGATACTAGAAAAAGTATACCGCGGGGTGACTTTAGCTAAGGTTGAAGGGGCTTATTCTCATAAAGAAAAAACCATGGTCATTGTTGTGATTTCAAG
>DIUU01000010.1 GCA_002423145.1 Acholeplasmataceae bacterium UBA6150
TTATTTTCATACAGATGACACAAGAAAGACAGTCCTAGAGTATGACTTTCATATCAACAGACAGTTCCGATAGACCCCTGGTGCCAACCTGGAGTGAGGAAACATATTTAAACATTAATTTATGGTTATTTAAGCTCTTAACTAAGACGATAAGTGACTGTATAAACATCAGCAAAAAAAACAAGCTTTTTGACGATAAAGATGTCACTTGTTACAAACTGACATACATTTAACCTACAGATCTAACTTAAGTGTCTAGAACTCACCACAAAATAATCAAAATCAAATATATAAATAATATGAAAGGCGGCAAAATGAAAATTAACAAATATATCTTTTATGCGATACTTGCTGCTGTTTTATATGCACTCAGTACCCCTATCTCAAAACTTTTACTAAATAATCTATCTCCTATTTTTATTGCATCCTTACTTTACTTAGGTGCAGGTATTGGTATGGG
The DNA here is from genome assembly GCA_002423145.1 of Acholeplasmataceae bacterium UBA6150. Lineage (GTDB taxonomy): Bacteria > Bacillota_I > Bacilli_A > Acholeplasmatales > UBA5453 > Paracholeplasma. The sequence goes on from DIUU01000010.1 coordinate 461, forward strand.
TGTGATTGCTCTAATTAGAAAAAAGGTTAGACATACAAACTGTAAAGCTTTTACAAAAAAAGAATTACCGGCGATCGTTGGCATGATCATCTTAGATATTCTTGCTCCAATATTGTTAATGATTGGTTTGAATACATCACAACCTGAAAATGTTGCTCTTTTAAATAATTTTGAAATTGTAGCAACCTCTTTATTTGCTGCATTTTTATTTAAAGAAGTTATACCAAAACGTTTAATATTTGCGATAATACTTGTAACACTAGCAAGTATATTGTTATCTTTTGAAGATATCAATGCATTTAAATTTTCGATAGGATCTATCTTTGTAATTTTCGCAGCACTATCTTGGGGTCTAGAAAATAACTTGACTAGAAGATTATCATTTAACGACCCCTTGATGGTTGTAGTCATTAAAGGTATATTTTCTGGATTAGGTTCATTAATCATTGCCATATCCTTAAGCCAAGTCGTCTTTAATATATCCTACATATTATGGGCCTTGTTACTTGGATTTATTGCATATGGGTTGAGTATATTCTTCTATGTCACTGCACAAAGAGAATTAGGTGCAGCGAAAACAAGCGCATTTTATGCGTTTGCTCCATTTGTAGGTGCATTATTGTCATTAATGATATTCTTCGAACTTCCACAATTAAACTTTTATATTGCTATTGTTTTAATGGCAATCGGATCATATTATGCATCAACAAATGGATTAAAAAAACAATCACAGATTGATTCTTAGAATAATAGTATTTTATACCGATGACACAAGAAAGACAGTCCTACAGTGTGACTTTCATACCAATAGACAGTCATACTATACCCATGGTGCCAACCTGGTGTGTGGGAACATATTGACTTCTCAAAAATAGCATGATTTGCTCTTTGCTAAGACAATAAGTGACTTTGAAAAATCGTTCAAAAAAAGTGGTTTTATTTTCATNNGACTTTCATAACAACCGACAGTCCCGATAGAGACCTGGTGCCAATCTGGAGTGAGGGAACATATTGACTTATCTAAAATAGTATGATTTGCTCTTTATTAAGACAATAAGTGACTACGAAAATTCGCTCAAAAAAAGTGATATTATTTTCATACAGATGACACAANNCAACCTTGTATGTGGAAATATATTTACATGTTATTAAGGGTGAATTATGCTCTTAACTAAGACAAAAATAGACTCTTAAGTCATAATATAAAAAATGAACTATTTTTAGATTTTCATACGGATGACACAAGATAGACAGTCCAACAGTGTGGCTTTCATAACTACAGACAGTCGCCAGTTCAGGATGGCACCAACCCGGAATAGGGAAACATCTTGACATATCAAAAATAGTATGATTTGGTCTTTATCAAGACTAAAAGTGTCTTTCGTTTTTCGAGGAATAAATTTTGTTATTTTGATCTACTCCATGTAACAGTTGCAAAGATATAGACAGTACTAAGTGTAGATTTTCATAGTAACAGACAGTTGTTGAATACCCCTCAAGGCAAGTACGATAATGTTAGAATTGGTGTAAACTCTAGACTTGATACAGTTCAGGCTACTATATTAGATGTAAAGTTGTCTGCATTTATTAATCACGAACTGAAAGATGTGAACTTGTTATATCAAAAGTATAATAGGCGATTAAAGAATGTAGTTGATATTCCAATTATTCCGAAGGGCTATTTGTCTAGTTTTGCACAATATACAATTAAACTCAATTCTCAAAGTCAAAGAGATGGTTTAAAGACATTCTTAGCTAACAAAGGCATTCCAAGTATGATTTATTACACGAAAACAATGCATAATCAAACCGCTTTCAAAGATTTGGATAATTCAGATATTGATTATCCGGTCTCAACGAATTTGTGTAAAACAGTATTATCACTACCAATGCATCCATATTTAACGGATAAAGAAATTGATTTGGTTTGTTCATCTATTATTGATTACTTAAAGGGCTAAATGATTGCAATTTAGCACCAATAAGTCACAGTAATTTTTTGAATAAGATTTAACATAGAGCACTTTTAAATGTGCTCTTTTTAATAAGGTGAGGTAACTATATGCTAATAACTTTATCATACTCTAACAGTAAGAAATCTAAACCTAAATCCTCAGTATGGGGCTTTGGAAAACACTTCACGGGCCACATGTTCACGATGGACTACAATAAGACTTCTGGATGGACTAACCCCCAAATAGTTCCTTTTGATGATTTATCCATAAGTCCATCCACCAGTGTTTTTCATTATGCACAAAGTGTCTTTGAAGGCTTAAAAGCCTATTTAAATGAAAAAGGCGAAATAGTTTTATTTCGTCCATATGAGAATGCAAAAAGGTTTAAGAAGTCTTGTATCCGTATGGCGATGCCTTATATCGAAGAAGATGACTTTGTAGAAGCCATATCTGAATTGGTTAAAGTAGATAAAGGTTGGATTCCAACAGAGAAAGGCACATCTTTATATATTAGACCCTTTATGTTCGCAACCGATGAGGTATTAGGTGTTCATCCAAGTAACACCTATAAATTCATCATTATATTATCACCTGTAGGTCATTATTATCCAAATGGACTAAAACCAGTATCTATCAGTATTAATCCAATCTACTCCAGATCATTCTTTGGAGGCACTGGAGATGTTAAATGTTCTGCCAATTACTCCATGTCTTTATTAGCTCAAAAAGAAGCTAAAGAAAAAGGCTTTGATCAAGTCTTATGGTTAGGCGGTAAAAATCATGATATCATCGCAGAAGTCGGTGCGATGAATATCATGTTTGCTTTTGAGAATAAAGTCATTACCCCAAGACTCGATGGTACCATTTTAGCCGGTGTTACAAGAGACTCAGTCATTACTCTATTAAAAGAATGGGGATATGAAGTATTAGAACAAGACATGACATACACTGAACTATTTGATTATATTAATAAGAAAGAAATCAAAGAAGTCTTTGGTACCGGTACAGCAGCAACCATCTCACCAGTAGGTTTAATTGAATATAAGGGTACTAATTATCACATTTCAGATACCATTGGACCTTTAGCTCAAAGACTATATGATACACTCTATCAGATTAAAACTAAATCATATTCAACACACAGAACATGGGTACACATCGTCAAATAATCATTGACGAATGTACCTTTTCTTTTTGATGATTTTAACGACACATATAAAAGTTACGTTTAAGCGTAAGCGTCAAATATTAGACGGATTTCATTGTACATCCTAAACTGCTAAGATTAAAATAAAAAGGCGGTTTATCAAATGAAATCAATTCCAGAGAAAACAGACAAATGGCGCGTTCTTGTCAAGAACTTCACCGAATCAGACTTAACCATGAAAGATTTTTGTCTTAAACATGATGTTAAAATCCACCAGCTACAGTATTGGTCAAAGAAATTTAAGCATGAATTAACACCTACAAGCTTCTTAAAAATCATTAACCCAATTTATCATGTTCAAAAACCACTAACAATAGACTTTCAAGACTTACGAATTAACATTCCTGAATCCTATAGTGAAGCTACCCTGATTGATCTGATTAAGACCTTACGGAAACTGGGTGATTAACTTTGATCAACCTGGATAAAGTCAAAAACATCTATATCAGTCATGAGTATACCGATATGAGAAAACAGGTCGATGGCCTTTCGATCATGATTCAAACGGTTCTTAAATTAGATCCGTTTGAACCTAGTTTGTTTGTCTTCTGTAATAAGGGTAAGAACAGACTGAAGATACTTCACTTTGATAATGGCTTTTGGTTATACTACCACAGGTTAGAAAAAGGAAAGTTCAAGTGGCCGGATAAAGAAGGGTTATTCAACATCAGTTTTGAAGAGTTAAAGTGGTTCGTTAATGGCCATGAACTGCGACTTGAAACACGGAAATTTGAGTCTATAAAAAAGCTTGATTTATACTAAAATACCGGATAATAAAACGATAGAAAACGTTGATTTTTTATCGTTTTTTTGATATAATTTTAAGTAGAGAAAAGCGCTTTATAATGGGGTAATCTTATGAATGAAAACATCAAAAAACTAATTGAAGAAAATCCTGACTTAGCACTTTTACTGAGCGAGAAAGATCATCAGATCAATAGTCTTACACAACAAGTCGATACCCTTAAATTTACCCTATCGAAATTCAATAAAGAACTCTTTGGTAAAAAGAGTGAACAGATGAAAAAGAGTGATGACGTTAACTTATTCAACTTTAATGAGCCAGAAGAACACAGGAATTTAAACGCGGTTGAGCCTACCATTGAAAAGGTCATCACACGTAAGAAGACACTTAAAGAACAAGTAAAGACAGTTAAACAAAGAGAAATCATCTATGACTTAAATGAGGACCAAAAGACCTGCAGCGATTGTCATTCTACTTTAGTTGAAGTTGGTAGTAAGACTAGAGAAACGATTGAAGTGATAAAAGAAGCCATTCAAGTGATGGAAAAGACAATTACATATAAGTGTCCGGTGTGTGGCGTATTTCATAAACAAGAAAGCCCACATCTACCAATTGAAGGTAGTATCACTAGAGCGAGTCTACTCTCACAAGTCATTACAGATAAAACAGCGAATGCATTACCACTATATAGACAAAGCGAAGACTATAAGCGAATTGGTTTATCATTATCTAGACAAACCTTATCGAACTGGATGATTAAATCCAGTCAGCTTTTAGACATTATTTACCAACACATGAAACAAACGCTTTTAGGTAAAGACATCTTACACGTCGATGAAACGACGGTTCAAGTCTTAAAAGAAAATGGTAAACAAGCGAGTACGAAATCTTATATGTGGACTTATGTCACAGGAGATTACGATCCTCAAATGGTGATCTATGAGTATCAACCCTCAAGAGCTGGTAAACATACGAGAGATTTTTTAAGTGTCTTCAAAGGCTACTTACAAGTCGATGGTTATCAGGGCTATAATCTCGTTAAAGACGTCACCATCGTTGGATGTTTAGCCCATGTAAGACGCAAGTTTTACGATATCTATGTTACGCTGTCTGATGAGGCTAAAAAAGATAGTAATACGAAAACAGCACTCGATTACTGTAATCGAATCTATCATCTAGATAAAGAGTCAAAATCGTTGTCAGTTGACGATAGATACACATTTAAACAAACAACCATCAAACCAGTCATGACTGAGTTTAAGGCATGGTTAGATGATAAATCACTAACGTGTGCATTAGAGTCAAGTTTCGGTAAAGCGATCGTTTATGCCATCCACACTTTACCACAAGTCATGAATTATCTAAACGATGGTAGGTTATCCATTGATAACAATAAAGCTGAAAGAGCGATTAAGCCCTTCGTGATTGGTAGAAAGAATTGGCTTTTTTCTAACACACCAAATGGTGCAGATTCAAGTGCCTTATTATATTCCATCACCCAGAGTTGTTTGATGAATGAGCTTAATCCTTATAAATACTACACTTATATCTTAGACCATTTAGCTAACTCAAAAGTAAATGAGTTAAAACTAGATGAGTTAATGCCTTATAGTGAAAAGATGGTTTCTAAATTTCATATGACCAAAGGGACTGATAAGTAGTCACCTTATTTAAGTAACGACTAAGATCTGAGCCATCAGGTCTTTTTTGACGTCCGTTATTTGACGCTTACGTTTAAGCCATATATAAACATCAATACTGGTGATATAATGAAATCAATGATTGTCGTTGGAGGTAAAGAAATGAAGCATAAGTATATGTTATTACTATTTATTACAATGGTATTTGTCTTAGCAGCATGCAACAAAAGGTCCTATGAAGAAGATCATCGAACAGTCCCTACTTACTTAGGAATGACTGCTTCAAATACGTTACCCTCTTTAGGAGAAGCAAGTAACAGTGATTCAAGTTTACTGAGCACTGCAGTGAATCAGGATGATCCTTTTGGTACTTTTGATGAAGGGACCATTGAAGATTTCATCGATGAACTCTATCCAACAACCATATCTTACGACATCGATTTTTATACAAAAACCAATAAATATGTCTATATTTCAGTCAAACTGAGTAATCCAGATCAGTTTGACATTTATTCTATCAACTTAAATGGAAAAACCTATCAATCCATTTTGTTTGAAAATGGGTCTAATAATGAAAACATCATATTGAAGTTGGGCACCGGGGATTTAACAGGCATAAAGGAAATGATTATTTATGATATTAAATATAATGACGGGATAGTGTTGAAGGATGTCATATTAGAAGGGGATCAGATACTGACACTAGGTATCGAGCATATATTTCTGCCCTATGTTACTATTCAAAATGAAACAATCGACACTGGGTCGATCTCACTTGAAATAAACTTATCAGATTTAACCAGTTTAAGCACGATGAATAAAGTAGTATTATTTGATGGTGATTCAATCATCCAATCCAAAGACTTAACCATTGGTTTAAATAATATCACCTTTGATCAATTAAACTACAACACATTATATCAATACGCCATTATCTCAAAGTTTGATCAATTAGATGGTTTGAATGCATCTGTAAGAATCTTATCCAAAAAAGCTTTTTATACACCACACATCATTCAATTAGCCAATACCCAGGTTACAGAATCCAGTATCGCTTTTGATGTTGTTTTATTAGATGATGATTACATCGGAAATGTATCTGTTATTGAAATTTACAAAGAGGATGTATTATTGAGTTCTGTAATGGCTGTGTCACATGAAACAATGACGGGGTTATTGTCAAATAGTGTTTATACCATTAAAGTGAAGTATGATTACAACTTAAATGATGGACAAGGTCTCCAATCGTTATGGTTAACACAAGACATAACCACCTTAAGTAAACCAGAACCTAACATTCAAGTAGACAATATTACACCGACACAAGACAGTTTTTCATTTGACATAACCTTGACCAATGTAGACGACACGGGTCAAATAACAAACATTGAGTTATTAAAAGATGATGTCTTTGTTACGCAATTATCTGATTTATCCGTATTAGAATTTACGAACCTAAAATCCAATCATGAGTATACCCTAAAGATCACATGTACGTATGATCCTAATGAAGGAAATGGACTATCGACGGTTGTAAAAACTGTGTCTGTAAAAACCTTATCTAAATCAGAACCAATGGTCATATTGAACCATCTAATACCAACCGCTAACAGTATCGAATTTGATTTGGATTTTATCGATATAGACTCGGTAGGATCAATTACAGCCATTCAGTTATACAGCGATAATATATTCATGCAAACCTTACCCGATTTATCGACAAATGTATTTACGAATTTATCACCAGATACACCATACGAAATACGAGTCACCTATCAATATGATTTGTGTGACGGGACAGGCATGAAATCAAATACCATCACCATAGATAAATATCTAAACAATATAACATCGCTCAATGAAGGTGATTTCACCATCAAAGGCATAAATTTGGAAACAGGTGATATACCAGCAGAAATGCATGGTTTTGAAGCGATTCTTAATCATAATAATAGTTCAACAACGATCAATGCAGCAGTGATAGAATCATATCACTTTGTACAGGGTAAGGATTATGTCATTCAATTTGAAATCAAAGACACATTGGTTACTAACGCAACCCTATCCACTTGGTGTGCATTTCCGACTGACTTCAACATCATCTTACAAAATTTCAGTTTGAGCGATGAGTTTACCAAAATCGAAACCACATTCACATGGGTTGCTGCTACACAGACAGCAGAAGTGCATATCATATACTTGAGTTATGGTATCGATAGCACAACCCATTTGAAAAACGTCGTCATTGCTGAATGCCAAGACATAAAGACACTAATTGATTAGCGTTAGAATACATGTTTGATTGAACACAATTTTTACAGGATGAATAGAGTTTGATGATTATGGACAAACTTACGCAATCAACAACGTCGTCCCCGACTTTTTAAAAGCTTCCACATAAGCCTCACTCGGCATCTTATCTGTAATGACATAATCGATATCCTCAAACTCACAGGTCTTACATAAGAAGATCTTGTCAAACTTCGTATGGTCTACAAGCAATATATGAACCTTTGAATGGTTCATCATTTCTCTTTTTACTAAAGCTTGCTCCAAGGAGGCTTCAGTAATACCTGAGGCTAAGGATATCCCCCCACATGAGAAGATAAAAGCGTTACAATTAAAGTTTTTAATATAGTTCACCGTATCTATTCCTAGAACAGAGTTTGTATTGTTATAGATGATACCACCAGGCAAATACACCCGCACATTTGGACTTTGTGTTAGAATGGCAGCGTTATTTAAACCATTGGTGATTACCGTTACATTCGGTAGGTTATCTAATAGTGGTAAAACATAACCGGCAGTCGAACTTGAATCCACAAAATAAGACTCATTTTTTGTTAACAGCGTCGCGCATTTCACTGCGATGCTGTTTTTTTCTTTGACTTGTGTTTGAACACGAACCAAAATGGATGACTCTCTAGAAGAAGATTCTATCAAAGAGGAATGACCGTGGGTTCGATGGATGATCCCTTGTCTTTCCATATCATTTAAATCTCTTCTTAAGGTAGATTCACTGATAAAGAGCTTGTTTTGTAAATTCTTGTTTGAAATGGTTTTTTCTTTCTTGATAATCTCAAAAATCTTTCTTTGACGTTCATTAAGTATCATAGATTCCTCCAAAAATGTGACTGAATATGACTGAATTTTACAATTATCGTGACTAATTGTCAAGATAACGTTCATTTGTTGACTTTAATCCGTCACATTTGTTATAGTTGGGATGAACCTAATGAAACCGTTTCCAGCGATAACAACGCGATTATATTTATATTTATGAAGGATGAAACAATGATAAAAAAAATGACTTTAGCAGTACTGGGTTTTGGCCAACGTGGCGTCGTCTTCTCTAATGTTGCCAAATCGTACCCAGATGAGATTGAACTTGTGGCTGCTTGTGAGAAAAATACCCATAAGCATGCATGGATTAAAGCGAATTATCATTTGAATGAAAATCAAATCTACAGTGACTTTGACACATTCATGAATGCAGGTAAACTTGCAGATATTTTAGTGATTTCAACCATGGATCAAGATCATCACTTACACGCATTAAAAGCATTAGAAGTCGGTTATGACATATTGCTAGAAAAGCCGATTGCTTTAAGCAAGAAAGAAATCTTTGAAATCAAGGATTTAGCCAATAAATTAAATCGTAAAATTGCAGTTGCTCACGTACTCCGATACACGCATTTTTACAATGAGATTAAAAAACTCATTGACCAAGGGGTACTAGGTAGTATTGCAACCCTCCACCAAACTGAGAATGTTGGTTATCTACATTACGCACACAGCTTTGTGAGGGGTAATTGGCACAATTCCAATACCTCTAGCCCGATGATTCTCGCCAAAAGTTGTCATGACATCGATATCATCAGATACCTAGTCGGTAAACGTGTGGAAAAAATCTCATCTTTTGGGAACCTTCATTACTTCAAAAAAGAAAACATGCCAAAGGATGCTGCTAAAAACTGTATTGACTGTAAGGTGGATTGTCCATTTAATGCAATCCAGTTCTATGAAGAAAATCCAAGTTGGATGGCATTCTTCAGCTTAGAAAAAGACGCTAAAAAAGTATTAGCCAATCGGAATTTAAATTACGGACGTTGTGTCTATGATATGGACAATAACGTCGTCGATCACCAAGTACTCAACATGCAATTCGAAGATGGGTCATCCGCATCCTTCACCATGACCGCTTTCTCCTATGAGACCCATCGACGAATTGAGATTAAAGGGACCAAAGCGGAACTTGTGGGCGACTTAGAAGATAACGTCATTACAGTTATGCCATTTGGAAAAACCCCATTTAAGATTGACATCAAAGCCCTCACCGATGATTTTAGTTATCACTCCGGTGGTGACAAAAATCTGCTCATCGATTTTGTCAGAGCTGTAAGAGACAATACATCATTCTTAACAGACATCAACTACGCTGTAGAAAGCCACTACTTAGCATTCGATGCGGAAACATCTAGACTCAAACAAGGGTTAGTCATAGATACATCCAAATCATGGAGCGATTATGAACGATAATCATCATTACCTCACAGTGGATTTAGGCGCGTCATCTGGACGCGTCATCATCACCACTGTGGGTAATTCAATCATTCAAAAAGAGGTTCACCGTTTCAAAAACCAACCGATTCAAGAAGCGGTTCTTTTAGTATGGCCTTTTGAATACCTTTTACAAGAAATCTTGTTAGGTATTCAAAAAGCCTTTGAAATCGAACCCAACCTAGAATCGATTGGGATTGATACTTGGGGTGTCGATTATGGCTATATCGGTAAGGATGGATTATTGCTTAGAAACCCTGTGTGTTATCGTGACGAAAGAACCTTACAAGGACAATCGCTCACCAACGCCTTCTTTTCAAAAGAAGATTTATATGAACAAACAGGTATTCAACACTTAAGATTCAATACAATTTATCAACTCGCTTATGATTTAAAATACGAACAAAAACTACTAAGAAATGCACGCACCTGGTTAATGATGCCAGATCTCATCGCTTATTACCTCACAGGTAACCCACGAATAGAACTGACCAATTTATCTACAACCAGTTTTTATAACCCTAAGGAAAAAAACATCATTGATGCATTATATCGTATGGGGTTTAATAAGGATTTAATACCTCAAGAAATTCAACCTGGTGAAGTCTATGGATATCTTAAAGAAGATATTGTCAATACGTATCACTTAAAAAATGTACCAGTAATTGCGGTGTGTACACACGATACCGCTTCGGCGATTCACAGTATCGATGTGAATCATGACGATGTATATATTTCATCTGGAACGTGGAGTTTGATAGGTAAATTATTAGAACAACCCCTCATCAATTTAGAAACGTATCTCGCTTCTTATACCAATGAAGTCGGATTTAACCATCAAATCAGATTCTTAAAGAACATAGCAGGCTTTTGGGTAAAAAACAAAATCATAGAAGCCTTTAAACTGGATAAAATCGATTACCAATCACTAGATCAAGAAATTAATCAAAATCTAACCTTTAATTCAATCATCGACTTAGATGCCCCTGAATTTGAATTAGGCATCGATATCCTTGAAGGGATCAAACATTACTGTATCAAAACGAATCAATCCACCCCAAAAACCTTAGCAGAATACCTCGCGTTATTTAACTACAGTCTCGTCTGCAAGTATAAGCACCATTTAGAAACACTTGAGAGATTAACCCATATTAAAACAAAACAAATCATCATCATTGGCGGCGGTTCACAAAATGACCTCATCAATCAGATGACCGCCGACATCACTGGTTTAGTCGTCATCAAAGGTGATAAAGAAGCAACCTCGATTGGGAATGCTTTAGTACAACACCAATCAAAATATCCAAATTTCAGTAAATCAGAATTAAGAAGGAAAAACCAATGCATGTTTAAACCAAAAAATGACTTATCCAAGGTATATCAGAAATATCAAACCATCCTAAAGGGGCGAATTATATGACACAAAATGAAAAATACAATATAGCGAAATCCATCTATCAAAAATATGGTGTTGATGTCGATCAAGCAATTCAAACACTCAAACAAACACCTATTTCTATACAGTGTTGGCAAGGGGATGATGTCAAAGGCTTTTATAGTAATGAAGCACTCTCTGGTGGTATTTCAGTAACCGGAAATTACCCATACCGAGCAAGAACAATTGAAGAACTTCGAAGCGATTTAGAAGTTGTCTTTCAATTGGTTCCATTCAAACATCGCGTGAATTTACATGCGATTTATCTCGATACTAAGGATAAGATCGAACTGGATGAAATCGAACCGGTACACTTTGAATCTTGGGTTAATTGGGCGAAAAAAGAGGGCATTGGATTGGACTTCAATCCAACCCTATTCTCACATCCAATGGCAGCTTCAGGATTTACGTTATCATCCAATGATGATCATATCAGAAGCTTTTGGGTAAGACACGTCAAACAATCCAGAAAAGTGGCTCAGTATTTTGGAGAAGCCTTAGGGATTGAAACGGTATGTAATTTATGGATACCAGATGGTTATAAAGACACCCCATACAACCGACTAGCACCAAGAATTCAACTTCAAAAATCGCTAAATGAAATTTATACATCCAAATTGGATCGTGTGGTAGACACCCTTGAATCGAAACTCTTTGGTATTGGAGCGGAATCATATACAACCGGTTCACACGAATTTTATATGGGGTATGCGATTAAGCACAATCTCGGGTTATGTTTAGATTTGGGGCATTTCCATCCAACAGAACAAGTATCGGATAAACTCTCTGCCATGTCGTTATACATTGATCACTTATTACTACATGTATCCAGACCAGTACGCTGGGATTCAGACCACGTGGTTACACTCAGCGATGATTTACTCAGTGTTACAGAAGCGTTGGTTCGAGATGATTTATTAAAGAAAACAGCGATTGGATTAGACTACTTTGACGCTTCAATTAATCGTATTGCAGCGTGGGTGATTGGTATCAGAAATACACAAAAAGCGTTGTTAAAAGCCCTATTAGAACCGAAAGAATTGATTGAGAAAATAGAAAAAGCACAAAACTATACCGCTAGATTGGCCTACCTAGAAGAGTTAAAAGCATTACCATTCGGGCTGGTTTATGACTACATTTGTGAAGTAGAACATAAACCCGTTGGCATCGATTTCTTAAAAAAAATAGAAGCTTATGAAGCCAACATGAAAGGCAAACGACCATGATAAAAAACATATTAGAATCGAGATTTATCCAAGAATTTTCCAACGTCATCGATAGAATGTACCTCTTAGGCTGGGACGAAAGAAACGCCGGGAATGTTTCATACATTCTCGATGAAGCCGAATTATCCGAGTACCTAGACTTATCTAAAATGGGGCGATTATACCCGCTTCAAATCAATGCGAAAGCGTTGGCAGGTAAATACTTACTAGTCACGGGGTCAGGTAAGTATTTCAAAAATGTCAAAGAACAACCAGAAGCGAATGCTTGTATTGTAAAAGTCACACAAGCAGGTGACCATGTCGAAATTCTATGGGGATTAAAACCGACCGAAAGACCGACATCCGAATTATCGACACACCTTGCTTCACATATTTCTAGACTTGAAGTAGACCCAACGCATAGGGTCATCATCCACACACACGCAACATATTTAAATATGATGAGTGCAATCACTGAACTCGATGAAAAAACATTCACCAAAGCATTGTGGGGATTAAATACAGAAAACATCATCATCTTTCCAGAAGGCTTAGGCATCATTCCATGGGAAATTCCAGGGAACGGGATCATTGGAAAAAACACAGCTGAAAAATTTAAAACATTCAAAATAGTCTTATGGCCACTCCATGGCGTAGTCGCATCCGGTGACACCCTAGATTCAACTTTTGGTTTGGTTGAAACAGTAGAAAAAGCCGCCATGACCTATTTGGTGATTAAACCATTTAATAACCATAAACTCATACCAGATGCAGATTTAGTTAGACTTGCGAAAGCTTTTAATGTCAAACCGAACGAGGCATTCATCAAATGAAAAAAGTCATCGTCATTATGTTGATATCACTCGTTATGTTATCCGGATGTAAGGAAAAAGAAAAACCCATCATCGATGACACTGGCGCAATAGAATTATTAGAAGACCCGACGTTCTCCACTGGATTTCAGTTGTTAGGTATCAGTCCTGTCGTCGATGGTAGAACCATTCAACGACATCTAGACTATAACGGTGAAGCACTGCCTTCAACCAGAAATGTATGGTATATGGCACAGTGGTGGACCCCACACGATGTTACTGACGCAACTTATGCTAAAGTGAGCGGCGTTCACACATACACCACTGAATCGAGAACCTTACATATAAATCCAAGTGACCACGGTTATTTGAGAATTGATCTAAAAGCATCCAAAGAGTATAGTGAACCAAGACAAAGTGGTCAACCTTGGACACACGCACTCATTGAACAAGATTTCAACGAGTCAGTGGGCATGCAAGCCTTATCTGCACTCATACTCAAACTTGAAGTCACTGTGAATTCGGTTGAAAACTTAACGGGTTCAGCTTATGATCCATCCAAACACGCAGCACAACTCTTATGGTATTTAACGTTAAGGAATGTTGTTCCAGAAGATGCTGATCCAAACGAAGTAGGGACTCGAGGAGACTTTCTATGGTTTGGCATTCCGATTTATGATAATCGTTCCGATTTTATAGCACAGTCAGCCCATCTCGACCAAGGTGGTCCCGGTACAACCAATAAACTCATTTATTCAATGTCTTCAAGAAACTATTTTGATGAAAAGATTCAAATGGGTAAAACCTATCAAATAGAAATTGATGTCTTACCTTACTTACAAGAGGCATTCCTATACGCGATTCAAAACAATGCCCTGGTGAATGCACAATATGAAAACATGCAAATTGGGTATATGAACTTAGGTTGGGAACTCCCAGGAACATTTGATGTATCATCGACTTTTAGAAATATATCCATCAAAGCAGTTAAGAAGTAGGTGTGATATGAAAACAATCGAATTATTAACAGACACGCATTTTAAAACAGGCTTCCATGTGCTTGGAATCAATCCGACCATCAATCATCGAAAGATTTACAAATATTTAGATTACAACGGTGAAGCTTATCGAACCAATTGGCCTGTTTGGCAGATGGCTCAATGGTGGACACCATTTGATTTATCCGAATCTGCATTCAAAAAATCAGAGGATCGTTTTATATATGACACCCCTTCTAGACACATTGAAGTGAATCCAAAAACAGGGTATCTCAAGATGGATTTATTTGGGTCTAAAGAGTATCCGCTTGGGCCAAGAAAAAGCGGTAGTGAGCCCTGGAGTCACTTACTCATAGAACAAGATTTCAACGAAAGTGTATCACTAGACTTCTTGAAATCACTCACTTTGAAATTGTCATTCCAGATTGAATCTGTTCAAGATGAAAACCAAGGGTTGTTTAATCCGAATTTACACGCAGCCCAATTATTATGGTATTTCGTCATTCATGACACAGGCATTGAAGGTTCTAAAGGGTATGG
>DIUU01000018.1 GCA_002423145.1 Acholeplasmataceae bacterium UBA6150
CATCGAGTTTCAAGGATAGTAAAACCGGAATTTGTAACACATTGGTTGGAATTTTGTATTTTCCAGGTTCAGAGGTTGAATCTGTGTTTGACCCACGATAGTAATAATAACCATCACTTTCCAACACCCAGTCTGAATTGAATTCATAAACTGTAAAAATGTCTTCTAAATCCACGGTACCCAATAATGAGGTAGATGCTGTGACACTGAATCGAAGTTCTGTTTCTACTGAAGATGTATTATTCAGTGAGAATGGGGTTTCGACCAGTTCTTGAGCTGGCATCACAAAATCGGTCATGAATGCACCAGTCCATGTGAAAGATACTTCTCCTAAAGTTAAATCCACACTGCCGGTTTCTTTTCGGTCAAAATAGTAGGCATATACGGTGGTTGCTAACAAAATCAGTGTTAAGACCATGCTGATGGTCAATCCTAAGAGTCGTTTATTCATTTGCATGTCCTCCTAGGCATCGAATACTGCAAGCAGTGAAGCGATGCGCATTATCCCTGCTTGGTATGCTTGGTTACTGGTATTCGGATCAAACTGAATAGAGAATTCTATGAATACAATTTGACTGATTGGAATATTGACGTTGGTGACGATGGTAATATCTTGTGAAGCATCAATTAGATTATTCAAACGATAATTTGAGAAGGTTTGTCCCTCAAAAGTGAGTGGTGTGGTTGAGTTGAGGGGTAAATTTAGCGTTGACGCATTGACACTGATAACCCCATCTACAATATAAAATACATTACGCATGTCATAACCCGCATTTGGGTTGTCACTGGTAACGTCATTGAAGTATATGCTCGCTACTACCGACGAGGTAGATAAATTTTCTATTGTAACGATAAAATCAAACAAATCACCTGGCATGGCGTTATTTAAGAAGGCAGTCATTTCAGCTTCGGTGGTAATGGTAGTGTACGTGCCACCATTCTTACTGACTTGGAAAATAATTTCTGCTTCATAATTATTCACTGGGACCACAAACTCATTGACCCTTGATGAATCGGATAACGCGAACCATGCGAAAGAGGAGGCAGAAAAAACCAATAATGACAATATGAACATGATGACTGTGACGCTCATGGATTTATGGTTCATGTGGTTTCTCCTCTCTTTCACTTAACTATGTTAAGGGGCTTTTCAATGCTTAAATTATACCATCTTTCAAAAAAAACCGTCAAATCGATGTTAATAATTCTTTAATAAATCATAAATTTAGTCCATTCCCCCACAATCTGCATAGATAAACACACATTTACCCATAAATATGCGTCACTTTAGCAAAATAAAAGGAAGTCAAAAACTTCCCCTTAAATGAAATTCATTTAAACAAATAAAATTAAACTGAGCGCCATGATGGCCATTCCAGTAATTAAACCATAGATGGCGATGTGGTGTTTACCGTATTTTTCAGCGGTTGGTAATAGCTCGTCGAGCGAGATGTAAACCATAATCCCTGCCACCAATCCAAACACGAATCCAAACATCGCATCCGTTAAGAATGCACTGAGCAGGAAATAGCCTAATAGAGCCCCTATCGGTTCGGATAGACCAGACGCGAAAGAGTAGAAAAAAGCCTTTTTCCTTGAACCTGTTGCTTGATAAATAGGGACAGCCACTGCAATCCCTTCAGGGACATTGTGGATGGCAATCGCTACTGCGATCCCGATCCCTAAGGTCGGGTTTTGTAGGGCAGCGATGAACGTCGCTAATCCTTCTGGAAAATTGTGAATCGCGATGGCGAGTGCTGAAAACAATCCCATTCTTAATAATTTATGATCTTTCGCTTTCATCTCACTCACATCTCTAATTTCATGTGGGTTTTCTTTATCTGGCACCAATTTATCAATCAAACCAATCAAAAATACCCCTGCAAAAAAGGATAGTGTGGTTAATATATAACCGTTTTTAACACCAAAATCCAATATAAGCGCGTCTTTAGCTTTCACAAATATTTCAACGAATGATACATAAATCATCACACCAGCCGACAACCCTAATGCGAAGGATAAGAATGTTTTTGAAGCTGCTCTTTTATTGAAGGCCAACAGAGACCCAATCCCTGTAGATAACCCTGCAAATAGGGTCAGTAAGAATGCTTGTAATATGGTCATAGAATATTACTCCTTATTTGTAATTATTTTATATAGTAATCATAATCTTTTTTTACGCAGACTTCAACACTAATGAAAATAATTCTAAATAGTTGTAATATTTATAATAAAAAAGAGGCTATTTAGGCCTCTTCCTGTTGTCTTGTTTTTTCTACTTCATAAATATATTGATTCTTGCCCATTCGTTTCGCTTTATACAACAACATATCGGCTTTTCGAATCACATCTTGACGCATCTCCGCTTTAACAATACCGATCGATACCGTCATCCTCGTATTGGATATGGGTGATTGGATTTGTCTGACTTGGGCTAGAATACTTTCAGCCATGTTTTTGATGATGTCTTCCGTATCAAATAACAAACCCACGAACTCATCGCCACCATTACGGTAGAAATGGTTATGTCCATTCGAATGGTTTTTAAGGATCTTACTGAAGGCGATGAGGCATTGATCCCCAGCGATGTGGCCATCGGTATCATTGATTTCTTTGAAGTTGTCGACATCGAGATACATCACATGAAAGTTCTCATTTTTGTATCGTTTCCCATAATGAAAATCCAGGGTATATTTATTGAATAAACCTGTTAAGGAATCTCTGTGTGATTTCGCATAGTTTTGTTCTTCGGCGTCCATCACATCACTGACATTGGTAATAAAATAAGCCGATAATGCCGGATTCGCATCCACCACGAATCGGGAAACGGTAATCCAAACACGGTGTTTTTCTGTTAGAATTGGGAAGGTCACACTGGTTTGGGGTCTTTTACTGAACAATTCTCCGTAGACATAGCCATAATAATCCGTTTTCCCTGCGACGTCAGCGTATGCATTATTATATTCAAAACGTTTAAGCAAATCCGTTAGTTGGATGGATGGCGCTTCTGTGAGTCCAATCAATTCTAGGGTGCCCGTGATGACATATAATACATTATCCTCTGATAAATTACTTTCACCATACAAAATAACGCGATCTTTACGCACCAAAAGAATGTCTTCAACGACATCAACTTTGAACTTTTCTTTCAATGTTTTAGAAACGTTATCTAAATACGGATTATGCATAATTCTCCTTAGTCAAGCGATAAATTGGCTTCATACAATTCTATAATATAATCGATAAATACTTGTTTGTCAAAGTTTTCAGAAATTTCATTCACATGGTTAATCTCACCATAGTATCCAATACCCTTGGCTTCAAAATAAAAATTGAGGACAAATTGTAGTGGTGACCCAAATTTACTTGGCGGGGTTAATCGTGTTCGGATGATTAAATCCTGAAGGATGATTTCTTCATCTATAATTTCGCCTTTAAACAATTGTCCTCCAGAACTTCTCGATTCTTCTCTTTGTAAAGTGAAAATACTACGATAGGTTAGACCACTATGCGTAATGGTGTATTGATATTCATAGATGGTATCACTTTCGGTATGAAATTGGATTGTGGCCACATAGTCTAGTTGTTCACCGGAATTGAGTGATAAATCCAGGATGATAATCGACTCATCCTGCTCTAAAACACTGTAAAAATCTTCCAGAGAACGATAGCTTTTTGTATACGTATAGGAATCCCTTAAATAACCAAAACAACTGTTCAAATTGAATACTAAAATAAAAGATAAAAAGATCAATTTTCTCATGATGGCATCTCCCATGTTTTATTGTATAACGCACATATGAGTGACACAATACGGTTGATTTCACTATTCGGTATTGCCTGATCATTAAGTCGACGTATTAGGATAAAACTATTGAGGTTACCTGATAAGTATAATTCATACCAATCATTTGGATGATCGACTAAAGTCATCGTTTCTTGGTCTGGTTTTAATTTTAGATGCAGTTCAAAATGATAATTAAGTGTGGTATCTTTACTCTGATAAATGAAGTATGGTCTACCATCCGATTCATAGGTTTTTCGATTACGAATGTCGTGTTTAATGACATAACTGACATAGTATTCGTCTCTTAAATCCACTTCGGTGCTTGTAAAATAAATGTTTTCTTCACCAATATAATAATCCACTCCATTGAGAAAAGCCTCATAATTATGGAACGCATCGAGATAGGGTGCTTCCATCGCTTTCGTACTTGAACTAAATGAGATAGCAATAAACAATATAACCAATAATGACCACAATTTTTTCATCAGAAGACACATCCTTTCAAAGTTACTTTAACATATATCTTTAATGAATTAAATATATTTATGAAAATGTCACCACATTGTCACAAGAAAAAACCACCCCATGGGATGGTTCATATCTAATATATAATTGAATTAGCTGAGCACTCGATAGTGGTTACTTATCCAGATAACCAACCATCCAATCACCAAAATCATCAGTAAGCTGAGATTGAAAAGGTTATAGGTTTTTGGTAAATAAGTACCCATTTGTTGAAGGTGTTTCATATAAATACCAAAATATGCCCAAATAAACACTGCCACAAATACTAGGTTTTTGGTCATCAGCATCGTCAATAAACCGATGATCACCCCAATAATCATCACAAGAATATACCAAGAAATCTCGTGATTTTGAAATATCGGCAGATCTAATTTAACCAAATAAATGGTGACATTCGCGATAAAAGCAATCACTATCCAACCTGCATATACACTGAATGTGATCTTCGTAAAATAGGGTAAATCTTTGACATAAAACACGATGAACAACAGTGAAATCAAAAATAGAGTCATGATGAGTAAAGATAACCCAATCCGATCATAATGCCACGCGAATAACCATAAAATATTGGTTACACAGGTTGTCCAAAATAGCATGTGAAATAAAACAGAGTGATTTGAAAAGTATTGGTTTGGGTTAGAAGTTACCAACTGAAACACAAATACCCCAATCAAGAGATAGATGATACCCCAGATTGAAAAAGTGAACCCTGCTGGTGTGAAATAGGATGGGTAAGCATCCGATATCGCGCCAGTTGTTCGATTGTTTAAAGGTAATGTATTAGCTAGATAGTTTAAGACCAAAACGAACACATAAAACAAAACCACCAACGCTTTGAATAAATAGACTCTTGTCATTTAGATCCATCCTTTACGATTTTTTACGAGATATTCATAAATTGATTTTATGTTTTGTCAAGTTTTAATTACCCATTCTGAAAACAACTGCCACTTTAAATAAACTAAATATCAATTCGATAAATACTGTGTTTGGATATACCCTCATAATAAAACACGTAGCTTTTAGGTGGCGTCATTGTTTCTAAATAAATACCACCGAGTTTGTTAATAACACGCTTAGAGGTATGATTATCCTCATCACAAGAAATAATCAAATGTGTCATACCATGATACCTGGCTATAGGGTAAGTCATCATAACAGCCATTTTAGCATAACCGTTTCCACGAAAAGGTTCATCAATTTCGTAGCCTACATTCCCATTAATATAGGCATGTTCGTTGTGTCCAATCCGTATACTAATCTTACCGATTGTGTTGGATATCGAGTTCAGATGAATAGCATAATAGTAAAAAGGAATAACTTGATCATCACCATCACAGGTTTCAATCAGTTTTAGTGTCAGTGTGTCTCCGATAATTGTTTCAAAATTACGATTGAATTCCATTTCAATACCTCGATCAATACAACTTACACAATCAACATTTTTGTTAAGTATATTCACTTGTTTTTATTGGAAATACCTCTTCTTGAAATGAATGATTTCGCTCTTTTCCCTAATGAACAACTAAACTTTTTTAGTCTGATTTCAGTTGTAATAATACAATCATTCGTTCCATAAGACAAGTCCAACTCATTAAGATCCATTTCATAGCATCCAAAATCCTTAATTGTGGATGTAAAATCGTTAACCATTCTTAGTTTCTCATTATGAAAGAACAATAGAACATCCTTATCAATCCATAGCGGATTTGAACAATCATAGCACTTCGTGACCAAATAGTTTTCTGGAATTTTGTAATATTTAAATAGCTTAGTGTTAATTGTAGAAATGAGTTCTCTCGGTATAGGTTCTAAAGACTGTCGTGGATACTTTTTTTCTAATTTGATATATGGATAGAATAGTATCAATAAAGGCATAACAAGACTAATTAAGATATTCAAAATCGTATTAAGCTTTATTCCAAACATAGGTTCAATCGTTTTTTCAAGGAAAATCATACCAATAAAGAAAAGAACAAATAAAACCCAATATGAGCCCCCAATAAACGAGATAAAAAGTCTATTAGAAATGTACCTTTGTCGAGCTGATTTATCCAATAATCCAATTCTTTTTTTAAGTAATTTCTTTTTAATGGACTTTGTAAACGGGTATTTGAATCGTCTCATTTGTTACTCCTTTTACTTCATAAACCGGTGTGTAGTTTCTATATTAACAGCAATCATTTTACAGTATCGTAACGAGTCCCTATTTTTTCTTTTTAGTATGCTTTCTCATTGGAAATGATGTATAAATAAATCCACCATTATAGAACTTGTAGTGTGTTAAGTCGTGCTTATCTTCATATTGTTGCATCTTATAACCTATAAATACAAATAACATTATTCCTGGACCAACCAAAAAGGCAATCCAGATATTTCGAAATGAATGTGTGTCAAGATAGATCATCAAGCTTATCGCAATAATGAGAAATACTGTTGTTAACCAAAAGAAAATTTTAATTCTTTTTTTTATGTACCAATAAATATCGAACATCATTTGCAGAACTGTTTTATTTTTTCTACTGTCTTTCATTATTATTGCCAACCTTTCTACATGAATTTGCGCTGCCCCATAAATTGTACCAAAATAGAATAGAGACTTAAGACTTTAGTTCTTAAATTGTAAGTGGTGCAGGCGGTTGATAGTTTAAAGAACGATGAGGTCTAATTGTATTGTAATATAAAACCCAATGTTTTGTAAGCACCTTCGCCTCACTTAGTGTACTAAATGCTTCCATATTTAGAAATTCATCAATGGAATGTGTTAGTTAATGATTTATATCTATATTTTTGAATTCATCCACCATTTATGCTCTTAAGTTTACCCTATCAAATAAAGGTAAGAATCTTCTGATTCATTTACCAAATCAATAATCATTCTAATGAAATCGGTATAGTCATTTGTTGTGTGTGCTTTATCAAGTGCATCATAATAATCTACTCTGTTTTCTGTTTTAATTACAACTGGTGGATAGCCACTTTGAATGAGTTCAAAGTTTAATAAAAGTCTTGCTGTTCTACCGTTACCATCTATAAAAGGATGAATCTTGACAAACTCTCCATGTAAGTAACACGCTCTTACAACCGGATGTAAATCTTTCCAATCCTGATATTTAACAATCAATTTTTGCATTTCATATGGAACATTAATATACATTGGTGGAACATGTTTTGCTCCACTGATAAATACATTTTCATTTCTATATTTTCCAGCATTTGAAGAATCAATTTCTTTTAAAATTAAATGATGAATAGACTTAATGTCATATTCGGACAGTCTTGCATTCGCTTTGACTATTGTTTCAATGTATTCTATCGCTTCTTTATGATTTATGGTTTCTAAGTGATCTTTTAATGGTTTTCCTTTTATGGTTATACCATTTTCCAAGACCACTTTTGTTTCTGATAAGGTCAGTGTATTGCCTTCAATGGCGTTTGAATTATATGTCCATTCAATAATGAGTTTATCTCTCAATTGTCTATTCATATTATGTGAAAATGGTCTATGTGAATCAATGTTTTTCTTTTTTTGATCAATACCATTGAAATCGATATGATTAAAGAACAAATCATTGGTTTGCTTATATCTTTTATCTAGAGGTTTTTCTGAATCTTCGGGTAAAAGCCATGTCTTTCCAATTTTTTTTGCACCATGTATTCTGCCTTCTGCACAAAGTATTCTGATTCTTCTTTCATTGATATGCCATTTACTCACAAAATAAGATATATTCTTATATTCCATGTTTCCACCTCATTATACCGTTATCGGCATAATATAATTATATCATAGTTTCATCATCAATACAACATTATACCGTTATCGGCACAATATAAGCTTTTATACTTCCTATCTATTATCCTATTTTGTTCTTTCATGTTTTTATTCGCTCTTGCGTTTTCATAAGTAGATTTTCATAAAAATAAGAAAATCCTAAACTAAAAACTTTAAAAATTCAGTGCNNAACATTGTTTTGCTAGTATGTCTAAGGGATACGAGATTAATGAATTTTAGCACCGCTAGGCCAAACTATGCAGAAATTTAACAACCTTATAAAAATGGCTTAACAAAGTGAAATTTTCAAAATGACTGTCGTATTTGCCTTATAGGCACTTCACATAGATGAACTATTATTGGAATCGCTATGGTTACTTTACTGCCATTTTGCATAAATCTTTGTTATGTTAGTCAGTAAGTTTTCATCATTAAATTGCTTAGTCGGGATAACTTCTTCATCGAATAGGAAAGGTTGACTAAAATCGGTATCTTTAAACCAGCCAACAAATTGATAACCATCTTTATGAGGTGTAGGTGGCACTACATTTACTAAAGTGCCCTCTGCATTGTCGACAAAATATAAAGTGTATTCATCGATATAATATTCTATGTTTGCTGCAAAATAATTTTCACGTCCAAAACCACGACTCTCTAGGTCAAGTATTAGTGATTGTGTCATAAAAATACTAGAATTATTTAATTGTTGTTCCCAAGGAAAAAGATGTAATGAAGGCTTAACATCGCCGAGGTAAACATTGATATTTACTGTATTCGAACCATTTGCATATTCAATACCAGTTACGACATAAGGGGCATTGTAAGTGAAATAGACATTTCTTGCGTTATCTATTTCAAGTAATCCGCTATCTTTTAAACCGAATTTTGACCCAATATGAGTTACCTTTAACCCATCAAGCATAAAAGGAAAAATGAGTGTTTCTTTTTGCTTTCCTTCATCACTTAATCCTATGATTGCTATTTCACCCTCAGTCATACTCCATTTAGTATATATGAAATCTCCAGAAATTATAGAGTCATATGGATCTCCATCTGAACATGCAGCAAGAGAAAGCATTAAAACCGTAACAAATAAAATCAGAATTTTCTTCACATTATTCACTCCAACCAGTATTATCCAAGTCATGTATAAATATTTTAATAGTGTAATATTATCAAAATTATAACATAAAAACTTATCATATAGAGAAAACGTGTAAATTATTAGCACCCCCACTCCAAATCGTGTATTTTTTTAGCACCCCTACCGCATATCGTGTAGAAATTTTAGCACCCCTCTGTCAAATCGTGTAAGTATTGAATTCGCGATCCGCTTTTAATCATCATTATCGAATGGCAAAAATCATAAATTCGAAGTCAATAATGATAAAAATTAACTTAATTAAGGCAGATTATTGCTATTTACTTTAATTTTAAGCAAAAAAAAGCTGACGTTTGGTGTAATTAGTTGATA
>DIUU01000017.1 GCA_002423145.1 Acholeplasmataceae bacterium UBA6150
GTGGATTATCATCGCTATTTTCATTGTATCACCGTACTTTACACCTTAAGTATAGTGCGATTTCTTAGAGATTACAAGCCAATCTATGTAAAAATTATATTATCCGATTTCAAGTTCGTAATGATCCATCACTTGGTTTAAACTTTTTTTAAGTATTTTTGGTTTAAGCTTACATAACAACGTGATCTCATCACCACCAATGATTCGCCAGTCTTTGATGTTTAAATCGGTGTGATTGGGTGTATGGGTATGAATGATGCCTTTCACAATGATCGCATCTGAGTTGAATAGATCTTTAACTGCCATCCCAATGATTCGTGATTTTGAATCAATTCTAAGGCGGACTTGGGTATATGCATTGTTGTAGAGTTTTTGTGCTTTATTTGAATCGATGACCAAATCATTAATAGACTCATAATGGATGCGTTTTGATAATCCAAAAGCAATCATCACGGATAAAATGATGTAAATACTTTGAGGATTAAAATAGGACGCTTCGATGAAAAATACGATTGCCGTTAAGGGTGCTTTCATTGAGGTTGCGAAAAAAGTACCCATGAAAACATAAATCAGTGTAGACGTATAAAACGCGTTCATGCCTAGTAAAATGAATAATTCATTGAATAGCGCTCCATATAATCCACCAACTACCAAGACTGGCACAAACATGCCCCCTGGTAAATCGGCGGCGTTCGCTAGAGCAATGAATACGATTTTTAACAATAGAATAATGGCAATATAAGAGAGTGTATAATCATGTTGGAATAACTGATCGATGATGGGGTGATGACCACTCCCTAACAAATCGATGTAGACCAATCCCACCAATAAAATGGCCAATAGTGTGAAGAAAAACCGTGCTTTTCTAGTAATTCGGTACAAATAGATTGCAAAAAAACGATTGAATAAGGTCACTTGAAGATTAAATAGGTACCCTGCAAAAAAACCCAATACTCCAATGATGAGAAAAATCCAACTGAATGAAAAAGGGATGATGGCTAGGTCTTCAAAATGAAAGAAAGTGGTGGTTTGTTGGTTGAGTATACGTTCCAATCCTAATAGCGAAATGAATGCGCCTAAAGAACCGAATAGGACCATCCATACCGTTTTCATTTTTGGTTTCTCAAGCATTTCTTCTATCACGAAGAAAATGCTTGCAATGGGTGACCCTGTCACAGCTGTAAATGCAGATCCAGCACCACTGCTTCTTAAGTCCTGTTCACTGTCAGGACTGGATGATTTGGTTTTGATGGCTCCAATTGAAGTACCAATCATGATTGAAGGACCTTCAATACCAAGGGGTGTTCCTGTTAAAAATACAAAGAATGTTGAGATCATGGTGAATAAGGCACTCTTCAAGGGGTGAATCGGTATTTTTTGTTCAATTAATGTCGATGCACGGGAAATCGATGATCCTCCCGCGTTCGGTTCTTCGTAGAGGAGTTTATCTAAGATAATCGCGATACCTAACAACAAGACAATCACGAGCATGACAAAAAGCCATGAATCTTTCATGGTTTCAAGTACTGTTAAGTTCCACACAGTAGCAAACAAAGTGACCCATTTAAATCCATAAATGACCACACCAATGACTATCCCTAGGAAAAATGCAGTTGTCATGCGTAAAAACGTCGCTAATCCTTGCCTCATCCATATCCATTCCCATTCTATATTGATTGATTATATCAAATAGATATCTATCTAGCAAACAAATTATCACCAGGATCGTGATCCTAAATGGTGATGGTTTCTTTTAAAAAATGGGATTCACAATAAAATCAGTTCTTAAATGACGCTTTTGATTGTCGTCTAACCCATTCATAAACAAAAAAATAACCACCCTTGGGCGGTTATGGCATATCAGCTATAAAGCATGAAGATAAAGACCAAAACAAATAAAATAATGAGTATAACAAAGAACGCACGATACATCAACATTTGTTGTTTTTTATACCAGTCCGCGTACTCAGGACGGTCTTTGTATCTCAGTTTAAACATGGCCTTGAACTCAAAATAAGCATCCAAAGCGGCTGTGTTAAAACCCAAGAATCCAGTAATAACCATCAGTATAACGATGAAAATCAAAGCAGCGATGTAGCCAACGATACTGCCACCAAATAAAGCACTTTGGGTGGTTTCACCGGCTACCAACGTAACCGAGTCCAAATAAGTCATCAATACTACTTTCTCTGTGTCGTCACAATCCGTTTGAAATAGACCTGAAGGCTGTCTCGTGAATGTACAGGTATCTCCAGTCACCGTAACCACACTGTTTTTCACTTCAACGATGACAGTGGATACAGAATAAGTCATTCGATATCCCCCAACCATATCCGTCGTTATGATCCACTGATCCTCAAATTCGAAACGATTGTCTTCTACTTGAATGTATACATCATCATTGAGTATTCGATAATCTGGTTCACGACTGGTTTGACAAGCCGATAAAACAAGCAAAACAAGCAACACCACCGCGATTTTTTTCATTTGAAATGGCCACCTTCTATTGTCGTATTTTTAGCATCGTCTCAACAATTAGAATATAACATAATGTTACCTAAATGTATACAATGATTTTTTAATGCGATCTTATGGCGTTTCTTTAAAGTTTTAACATGTAGTCTTTAAGAATTCTTTTGGTATCTTCACTTAGGGGTGTCGATTGGTGGGTTACATGATCGACATGTACAATCACGGTTTCCGCTGTCGCAACCACGACATCGTTTTGAAAGAGTTGTTGGTAAAAAGTGATGGATGATTTACCCAATTTCAATATACCGGTGCCGATATGAACGACCCCCGGCCAATGAATCTCGTTGATCAATGATAGGTTATTTTGTACGATGACAAATGAGCAATGTTCCTTGTGTAATGGCTTCTTCGGTTGATACAACAGTTCCACACGACCGGTTTCTAAAAACTCTGAAAAGTGGATGTTGTTGACATGACCTTGGCGGTCGGTGTCCCCATAACGGACTTTATCGTGGGTTTGATATGGGAATGCTTCTAGTTTTAGTTTTTCTGTAATCATGGTTTTCCTCCGATCCTGTGAATAGTATACCTAAATTGACATAAAAATGTGACGATGACGTTCGAACGATTTGTTATTTTGTGTGATATCCTATAAAATGATTGTAAGATTTATGAATTGACTATGCTATTTCATTCATCCAGGAGGTTACCATGAACACCGTTGTAAATCGATTTTATGACCAATTAGACAAAATCCATCTTGAAGAAAGAACGCTNNCCTGATTTAAAAGAGACTGAGGTTTTGATCAAAGTCCACGCAGCCGCGTTAAATAAAGCGGATTTATTGTTGGCTTTGGGTAAACCGTTCATGATTCGCCTGATGTATGGTTTGAAACAACCAAAGAAAATATATCCAGGGTCTGATTTTTCAGGGGAAATTGTTTTTGTAGGTAATCAAGTCACACAATTCAAAGTGGGTGATACCGTGTTTGGGGATTTATCTGGGGCTGGGTTTGGCGCGTTCTCTCAATATGTCATCGCGCCAGAATCGAAAGTTTGGTTCATGCCCAAGGGATATACTTACCTTGAAGCTGCGGCTATGCCGATGGCGCTCGGTACTGCCATGACGGCGATTCAAAAAGTATCCGATATCCAAGAGAAACGGGTGCTTGTCTATGGCGGTAGCGGTGGGGTTGGCCGGTTCTTGGTTCAAGCATTACTACATTTAAATGCGAAAGTAACCGTGGTATCGAGTCAAAAGCACTTTGATGACTTAAAACAGTTAGGCGTGACAGGTTTACTAGATTATGCTGATCCAAGCTTTAATCTCCCACAAAACGCCTATGATGTGATATTCGCAGTCAATGGTTATCAACCACTGAAATCGTATGCGAAAGCATTGGTTAAAGGTGGACAGTGTATCGTCATTGGTGGCAGTGGAAAACAAATATTTGGGGCGATGACATTGGGCTTGTTCTACCGTGTATTTAAGCATCGTACCTTTGTGAGTGTGATTGCGAGTACGGGGCATCCAACCCTCAAATCCGTTGAAAACATTGCCAATCAAACCAAATTAGATGTTCAAATCGGTTGCGTTTACGATATATCTCATGCAGGTCAAGCTTATATGGATTTCAATGAGCACAAATACACAGGTAAGTATCTTTTCGATATGAGTAAATAGATTTATATAATGACAATTTTAAACAAAAAATGCCCTAAATGTAGTGAACCCTATATTTTGGA
>DIUU01000013.1 GCA_002423145.1 Acholeplasmataceae bacterium UBA6150
CTCCTAGCCTTAGTATACGAAACAGCTGATTAGCTGTTTTTATTTTTGTCAACTTGCATAAGCCATGTTCTGTTCTCTTTCGAGTGTAATCATTTATCTCTATTGTATAGCTCAAAGCTACATTCATTTATGCGCTTCAAGTGCCCCTACCAAAATTTGGGTTACTAGCTTGTGGGGTTTACCGCGTTTCATTTAATCGTTTCCGACTAACTCGTTTCTGTGGCACGTTTTGGTGTTTTGCATGGTTTCCTTTAGCAAAACTAACCGCCATGACATTTTCATGTCCCCTAAGTTATGGTTTCCTTAGGCACAAACACTACAGTCATCGCAGACTGTGCTAGCATGGACTTTCCTAACCAGTTGCCTGGCTCGATTACCTTCAATTGACGAGGTATATTCTATAGTATATTATTATAAATGTCAAGGTTTAATGAATACATATGTGATACCATCATTCCCTTTTTTATAATCCGAATCATTCAAGATGAGTGGTTTATACTTTTGAATGAGATCTGCATAACCCATGAATGAAACCAAAGCTTCCCCTGGGATAAAATCCCGGATTTGGTTTTGATCCTTGAGCACTTCTAAAATCTCATGAACCATGGTTTTGATCTTACCACCCACACCAGATGAACCATATCCATGGATGATCTTAATGACTTTTTCAGTTTTATACGATCGTAGACTATTTAAAAGTCGTGTTTTTGCGATTTCTACCGTTGGTTTATCTGATTTGATATCAATTGTTATCATCGTGTACCCCCTAAAAATGAAAAAGATGCCGAAGCATCTTTTAAATGTTATTCTAAAGCGTCTTTTCTCGATAAGTCGATACGGCCTTTGTCATCGATGCCGATGCATTTAACTAAGATGACATCACCTACAGAAACGATACTTTCGACTTTTTCAACGCGTTCTTTCGCTAATTTAGAAATATGTACGAGTCCTTCAGTACCTTTCCAAATTTCGACGAAGCAACCAAATTTTTCAATTCTAACTACAGTACCTTCATAAATCTTACCGATTTCAGCTTCTTTTGTTAGATTTTCAATCATTGCTTTGGCTTTTCTAATCCATTGCATATCAGAATGCATTAAGAATACACGACCATCTTGTTCAATGTCGATTTTAACTTGATTACATTCTTCAATGATTTGAGTAATAATCTTACCACCTGCGCCAATCACGTCACGAATCTTATCTGCTTTGATCTTCATCATAACCACTTTTGGTGCCCATTCAGATAATTCTTCTCTAACAGTAGGAATGGTTTGTAACATGTGATTTAAGATTTCAATACGGCCTTCCTTGGCTTGTGTTAGAGCTTCTCTTAAGATTGCTTCAGTGAGGCCATCGATCTTGATATCCATTTGGAGGGCTGTAATACCGTCTTTTGTTCCGGCAACTTTAAAGTCCATATCGCCAAAGTGATCTTCCAACCCTTGAATGTCGGAAAGTATAGCATAGTCATCACCTTTTTTGATGAGACCCATAGCAATACCAGCGACAGGGGCCTTTAACGGAACACCGGCAGCCATAAGACTCATGACACCCGCACAAATCGAAGCTTGTGAGGTGGAGCCATTGGATTCTAATATTTCAGATACCACACGAATAGTATATGGGAATTCTTCTTCGTTCGGTAATACTTGTAAAATGGCTCTTTCACCAAGTGCACCATGACCGATTTCACGACGGCCAGGACCAGAATAACGACCTGTTTCACCGACGGAGAATTGTGGGAAATTATAATGCAACATAAAGCGTTTAGTATCTTCAGCCGATAGTCCATCGATGATTTGGTTTTCACCCAATGAACCTAAGGTAGTAATAGATAATGCTTGTGTTTGACCTCTGGTAAATAATGCTGAACCATGGACGCGTGGCAATACATCGACACGGCTAGATAATGGTCTAATTTCATTCACTTTACGACCATCAGGTCTAACTTTATCCACGGTGATTAAGCGTCTAATTTCATCTACTTCGATATTTTCGAGGGTTTGTTTTACAGACTTCATATATAAATCTTTAGCTTCGACATCCAATACTTTAATGCCTTGGATTTCTTTAAAGAATATAGTTTGATCAAATTTTTCAATGGTTTCTTCAATGATGAGGTCGAGTGCATGCTGTCTTTCGAGTTTACCTTTGACAGAAACGGCTTCAATCATACGGGATTCTGCGAACGCTTTGACTTCAGCTTCAATCACAGGATTGACGACAAATACATCAAATGCAGATTTTGGTTTACCAAGTTCAGCTTGAATTTGTTCTTGGAATTCAACGATTTTTCTGATTTCAGCATGTCCAAACATCAATGCTTTTAACATATCTTCTTCAGAAACTTGTTTCGCGCCAGCTTCAACCATGTTGATAGCTTCTTTTGTTCCAGCGACAGTTAAATCGATGTCGCTTTGTTCCATTTGTGCGACGGTAGGGTTGATGATTAGTTGACCATTCACACGGCCAACGATGACACCAGCGACACCCATCTTGAATGGGATATTTGATAACATCAATACGAGTGACGAACCGATGAGGGCTGTCATTTCAGGTGTGGCGTCATGGTCAGATGACATAACGGTATTGATGATTTGTACTTCATTTCTATACCCATCTGGGAATAGTGGTCTGATTGGTCTATCAATCAAACGTGAAGTCAATGTTTCATGTTCGGAAGGTCGGCCTTCTCTTCTTAAAAATCCACCAGGAATTTTCCCTGCTGCATAAAGTTTTTCTTGGTATAACACTGTTAGCGGGAAGAAATCTTGAGTTGAAGCACTATCTTTCGCTACAGTTACCGATAATACGGCTGAATCTCCATAATAAAGCATGGCTGCTGCATTGGCTTGTTTTGCTAATTCGCCGATTTCGACTCTTAGCGTACGGCCCCCAATGACCGTTTCATAAATGCGTTTTTCGCTCATAATATAAAAATCTCCTTCATTTTATATTTCTACTGTTTATATATGTATGCCTTAATCATTATACACTAAATTCGATTCATTTACTAGAAAAAAAAGACTGCTTTCGCAATCTTTTAGCCGCGTAGATTAAGTTTTTTAATCAAAGCTGTGTAAGCATCCAAGTCAGACTTCTTTAGGTAAGATAATAATCTCTTACGTAAACCAATCTTTTGGAATAAGCCGCGTTTCGAGTGGAAATCATGTGTATGAACAGCTAAGTGTTCGTTCAACTGATTGATTTCTTCGGTTAGAACTGCGATTTGAACTTGTGCAGATCCCGTGTCTTTATCATTGATTTGGAAATCTTTGATAATTGCTTGCTTCTTTTCTTTTAAAATTGCCATGTTTATATACCTTTCTCGTTAAACTAAAGACCAGGAGGCACCCATAATCCTTGTTTACGCCATAACCATTTTAACACAAATTGAACAAATTGCAAGACTTAAATCTTAATAAATTGTTCAACATTTAAGACAAACACAGTAGCGCCACCAACTTTGACTTCTACTGGTAAACTGGAGAACATGCCAAATTCACTGATGATCGAATTTGGAACCAATTTTGCACGGGTTTTACTATGTTCTTCAATGATTTCTAAGATACGTGGTACTTTCTCATCGTTGGTACCAATCAAAAAGGTTGTATTCCCTGTAAGCAGGAATCC
Source organism: Acholeplasmataceae bacterium UBA6150 (assembly GCA_002423145.1). Classification (GTDB taxonomy): domain Bacteria; phylum Bacillota_I; class Bacilli_A; order Acholeplasmatales; family UBA5453; genus Paracholeplasma. Next base: position 3,637 of record DIUU01000013.1, read on the forward strand.
ACCGGTAGTTGCGAGTTTTGTTACAAAATAATTTTCCTTAACTAAACCTTTGGAAACTTTGTTTGCGTCGTCATTTGAGATAATCGCTAAGACTAACTTCATAATATACACCACCTTAATTGTATTTTAACATACGGTTAAACACTTATCAATCATTTGGATGAAAGTCGTTTAACATCTTCAATATCTTTTTGAAGTTGTGCCATTAAAGCCTCTTTTGACTTGAATTGTTGTTCTTGTCGTAAATAGAGTTTAAAGAATATTTCCAGTTTTTTCCCATAAATCATTTCATTAAAGTCTAAAATGTAAACTTCAACGCGTTTTTTTACACTGTAATTTATGGTTGGATTATACCCAATGTTGAGCGCACCTGGGTATTGATGGCCAGCGTATAAAACATCCACATAATAAACACCATTTGGGGGTAAAACATAAGTTTCTATATCCAAATTAGCGGTTGGCATACCTAAAGTTCGACCTACTTTGTCCCCATGAATAACTGTACCTTCGATACTATAGGGTCTACCCAATAGCATTTCAGCTCTAGCAAGTTCACCAGAATATAATAAGTCCTTAATATACGTTGTCGATATGCGTGTATCTTGGTGTGTAATGTCGTCAAAGATTATGACCTCAAAATGATTTTTTAGATCTTCAATGTGACCTGAGGCATGTGATCCAAATCGGAAGTCAATCCCAAGAACAAGTCGTTTAACTTTTAAAACTTTAAGTTGTTGAATGAATGCCTCTTTAGAAGTGGACGCCATTTGCATGTCAAAATTCGCAATAAACAAATGTTCCACACCCATGGATTCAATTAAATTGATTTTTTTGGTATTGCTCATCAAAATGACGTGATCTTTCATACCCCGTAAAACTTTCATCGGATGGGGATAAAAAGTTAAAACGGCACTTTCGGTATCCGAATAACGCGTTTTTTTAATCAATGCTTGATGACCTAGATGAAGACCATCAAAATTGCCAATGGTCATGGTTAATGGGCGGTTATTTTTAAAAGCATGGAAATCATTGATTTGTAAATCCATGGTCATTCTCCTAACTGAATCAGCGGTTTATAGTTTTTACCATCTTTTTTAAATATCGCAATCGGCTTATTGTCTTTGGAATAGGCAGTAAAAGGCCCTTCTAGGCACGTTTGTCTTTCATCCAAACGTACACCATTTCGAATCAAGGGGACTAAATAATCATCCACCACCAATTTGTCCAACGATCTTGCATAATCATCTAAACTAAAGTTGGGTGAAGTAAATTCATCAATCTCACCGAGTTTATAAGCAGTAGCCAATGAATAATGTCCAGATTGGGTTCTTCTCAAAGCACTCAAATGACTTGGAATACCCATCGATACACCGAAATCATGGGCGATTGAACGAATATAGGTACCTTTAGATACCTCAATATCAAATTGGAAAGTATGATTATTCAAATTGGATGTTCGTTCAAAACTGTGAATATTCATTGGACGTTCATCGATTTCAACGGATTTGTCTTCTCGAGCATATTGATATAGTTTTTTGCCTTGAATTTTGATCGCCGAATAAATCGGAGGTACTTGTGAAATACGACCTAAAAATTGTTTTATAGTCTCATCAATTTTTGATTCAGATAAATCAAATTCGGAAAGGGTTTCTACAATCTTTCCAGTTTTATCAAATGTGTCGGTCGAAAAGCCGAATGTAATCGAACCTTGATATGTTTTTGTTTCAGCCATAAGCAAATCAGAAAGCTTAGTTGTTTTTCCGACTAAAACAACCAATAGACCTGTCGCCATGGGATCTAGTGTCCCGGCATGGCCAACTTCCTTTGTTTTTAATTGAGATCTTAATTTACGTATGACATCGAATGACGTCATACCTGCGGGTTTATCGATTAAGAAGATACCATCCATGTTATCACCACTTAACATTATACAATAAAAATGAAAAACCGATGAAAAAAAGTCATTTTAAAGTATAATAAATTTGAGGTGTTTTTATGCAAATCTATCAAAAGACATTTTCTGAATTGTCGACAATTGAACTTTATCAAATATTGAAATTAAGGAGTGCAGTTTTTGTTGTTGAACAAACGGCTATATATCAAGATATCGATGATATTGACTATGAATCCACCCATTTTTTCATTAAAGAACAGGATGAAATCGTATCGTATGTTCGAAGTATTCCTTATGGAGTCAAGTTTGAGGATGCCGCTTCGATTGGTCGTGTCGTTTCCTACCCACAGGTACGTTATAAAGGTTATTCTAAGGCATTAATTAAGCAAGCCATCCATTACCTATTCAAGACAGAAAGTCTGATTAGAATTGAGGGACAAAGCTATTTACGATATTTTTATGAAAACTTTGGTTTTAAAGTGATTTCGGATATTTATTTAGTAGACGGGATTGATCATTACAAAATGGAATTAAAAAAAGATGCTAGTGCTTAGCACAAACATCTCATTCTAATAACACGATATACGGTCGTGTTTTTTATTTGTTATTGGTTTGAATCCATTTTAAGACAGCATCTTTTGGGGCGAATCCACTTTGTCTAGATACTTCTAAACCATCTTTAAATAAAATTAAAGTTGGAACACTGGTGATACCATAGGTTTCTTTTGCGAGAGGTCTAAATTGATCAATATCAACTTTGACAAAAGGGATTTGTGGTTGTTCTTCTGATAATGCTTCAAGTTGTGGCATCAACATCTTGCATGGTCCACACCAAGTAGCGAAAAAATCGACCAAGACAAGACCTTGTCTACCAATCACTTTTTCGAATTCACTGCCGTCGTACGTAATAAGCATATAATATCCTCCAATTTTCTATCTTTACTTAAGATTATTATAAAGTATGTAACCGGTTATTTCAAGTCTAAAGCAACCTTACTTCAAAGTAATGATGGTAACGCCATTCAAACCTTCACCCTCGCCACCATAGCGGTAACTTGAAACGTAAGGTGAACTTTTGATAATATCATAAACCGCTTTACGAACAGCACCAGTCCCGAAACCATGAATAATTCTAACTGAACGCATGTGATTTAGGACCGCTGTATCTAGAAACTTTTCAAGTTCTTCTTTGACATCTTCAAATCGATAACCCCTTAAATCGAGTTCCATCTTTACATCACTGGTCACCGATTTTGATTCTGTGACCTTGGCACGAACCGTTCGAGGACGCACTGTGGGCTCTTCAATGGGTTTTAAGTCTTTATCATCAAATAATAATTCGAAGACACCAAATTTGACTTTAAATTGGTTTTTTACCTTTTGAGTGATGATCCCATTTTGATCGTAGGACTTAATGAACACATGGTCACCAACCTGGAGATTTTTAACGAGTTGTTTAGGAACTCCTTCAAAATCGAGTTGTTTAAATTCATACTTGATTTGCGCGATTTCATGATCTTTTAATTCTTTCATCGATAATATCTCGATAAGTTCTTGAGCTTTTTCCAAATTGGCCTTCATTTGTTTATCCGCTTGGGCTTTTGTTTTAGCAAGGATTGCGTCTTTTTCGGATTCTAAGGTGTTTATCTTGGATTCATAGTCTTTTCTTAATGTTTGAATGCGTAATAATTCTTTTGAGAGTTCAGATTCCTTCTGCTTTACAATCAAGGATTCATCTTCAAAAGCTCGAATGGATTTGGTTAAATCGTTTTCCTTCTTGTTTGAATAGCCTTGTGCCAGGTTGATAACTGCATCACTCAAACCAAGTTTTTTCGCTATATAAAGGGCATTCGATGAACCACTGATACCGTAATTGATCCGATACAGGGGTTTTAAAGTATCTATATCGAATGCGACACTTGCATTAGCGATGTGTGGGTGAGTATAGGCATATACTTTAAGTTCTGAATAATGTGTGGTGACAATCATACGTAAATTGAATGGTTCTAAAAAATCTAAGATACCCATGGCTAAAGCACTACCTTCTTGTGGGTCAGTGCCACTGCCCAGTTCGTCGAGTAATACCAAGATATCATCACTTGCAATATCAACAATGTGTTTAATTTTTCGCATGTGGGATGAAAACGTTGATAATGATTGAAGAATCGATTGTTCATCGCCAATATCGGCATAAACGCCTTTAAACAGGGATAATTCGCCTTCGGATTTCATGGGCACTAAAATCCCTGTGGATGCCATTAAAGTGAGTAAACCTGTGGTTTTGAGCGCTACAGTTTTACCCCCTGTATTCGGCCCGGAAATTAAAATGGTGCGTTTGATTTCATTCAGTTCAAGTGAAATCGGAACCACGATTTTAGGATCAATTAAGGGATGTCTAGCTTCTATCAATCGAATTAATCCACGCTCGTTCATATTCACTTCATAACCATCGATTTCAAGTGCATACTTCGCTTTACTTTGTAAAAGGTCTAGCATCAGTAATGCATCCAAATTGCCTTTTAAATAATCGATATCGATTTTAAGCTCTTTGGAAATTTCTTCTAAAATCTTTAGTATTTCTTGTTGTTCTGCAAATATCAAGCGTTCTAATTCTACGGTTTTTTCAATCGTCTCAATGGGTTCTATAAAAGCGGTCGTCCCTGAAGAAGATTCGTCGTGAATAATGCCTTTAAAGCTATTTTTATATTCTGCTTTAACGGGTAAACAGTATCGATTATTACGCATCACAATGACGTGTTCATTGAGCTGAGTTGCGCGTTTTTGTAAAAGACTGTTGAGAATTTCACGACGTTGTTGATCTAGCCTTCTTTGTTGCTTACGTAAGGTGTTCAAAACCTCTGAGGCAGTATCTAAAATGATACCATCATGGTCCATCTTTGAATCGATGATGGAAATCAGATAATCGGTTGGAAATAACCGTTCGTAAATGGATTTGATGTCATCGAAATTCATCTTATTACGTTGAATATCTTTAAACATATTGAGAATGTCTCTGGTCATCACCATAAATAATCGAATACTCAAAACATCTTTAATGGATAAAGTTTGGCCGATTTGAATGGCATTGAATAAGTCATCGATATCATAATTTTCAATAAATGGAAAAGACCCCATTCTTGAAATCAAATCCAGGGTTGTTTTTGTTTTTTGTAGTTCATTCTTTACGATCTCAAGATCATTCAAGGGCATCAAGTTTTGAACATTCATTTTGGTTGTTTCGCACATTGAATATTTCGAAATTCGCGTCAACACGACATCAAATTCAAGTGCCTTCGTAGCGTAACTCATAGTATCACCTCTTACATTTTATCAAATTTTATGGTATAATCATATACAGTTAGGAGAAAACATATGGCAAATTACAGTTTGAGTATTTCACCCGAACAATTAAATATATTGATTCATGCATATAAATCGTTCGAACGTGACCACTCGAATCAATATGTTGCGTTTTCGGCCTTTAAAAATGGATTAACAATTCATGCATATAAAACCGGTAAAGTCGTGCTACAAGGCGATTATGAGAATGAACTCAGTCATATCAAAAGCCTCTTAGGCATTGAAACATACGCTGCTATAGGATCGGATGAGGTTGGTACAGGTGACCTGTTCGGCCCGATTGTTGTTTGTAGTGTATATGTCTCTAAAACAGATATTTCATTTTTAGAATCTTTAGGAGTTAAAGACTCAAAAGCAATGACAGATACCATGATTTCTAAAATAGGTCCCATTTTAGCTAATCGACTGATACACTCAATATTGATTCTAAATCCTGAGAAATACAATGAAATGGTTCGTAAAGGTTACAATATGAATAAGATTAAAGCTTATTTACATAACCATGCCATCATCAAAACCTCGGAAAAATTAACCGAAAAAGTCCCGGTTATATTAGATCAATTTTGTGAACCACCAATTTATTTCAACTATTTAAAAACAGAAAAACTAATTTACCGTGATATCAATTTCTACACCAAAGCAGAAAGTGTCCACATCAGTGTGGCAGCTGCCTCGATCATCGCTCGATATGCATTTTTAGCGAAGATGCAACAATTCTCGAAATTCATTGGCTTGAACCTATTAAAGGGTGCCGGTAGTGAAGTCGATAAGCAATTGGTTGAGATTTATAAATCCCGTGGCTATCAAGCATTACCACCGATTACAAAGTTAAATTTCAAAAATTTGACTAAGAATCACATCGAAACACCCATAAAAATTAATTAAACCTCCACAAAATTTGTGGAGGTTTTCTTTTAAAAATCGTTGTTTTCGAGTAATTCTAATGTTTTTCTGAAGATTTCAGGGGATTCATGAGAAAATTCCATGAATTGACCACTTCTTGGGTGAATGAAACCCACTGTTTTAGCATGTAAAAATTGTCCCGTGGTACCATAAATAGGTTTGTTTCCGTAAAGGGGATCGCCCAAAATTGGATGACCGATATATTGCATATGGACTCTAATTTGATGTGTTCTACCAGTTTCTAGGACACATTCAATGTAATTGTGTTTCTTAAAACGTTTAATGACCTTAAAATGGGTAATTGCTTTTTTACCATCATTGGTAACAGCCATTTTTAAACGGTTAATTTCATCTCTTCCAACTGGGGTCGAAATGGTACCAGAATCTTCGACAATTGGATACAAGCAAAGGGCCTCATAAACACGTTTTACTGTCTTTTCTTGAAGTTGAATGACCAACGATTCATGAGCAAAATTGGTTTTAGCTACCAATAGTAATCCTGAGGTATCTTTATCAATGCGGTGCACAATCCCAGGTCTTAGGGTGCCATTGATGTCAGATAGAGTCTTGATTTGGTATTTTAAACCGTGAACCATAGTCACTTCTTTAAAACTAACTGCTGGATGAACGACCATACCTTGAGGTTTATACACCACAGCGACATCATCATCTTCATAGACAATTTCAAGATTTAAATTCACCGGGTCAATGCGAGCCACTTCATCGCTGGATAAAATGGTGAGTTCATCGTCAAAACGCACAGGATAGCTTGCTTTGATGGGTTCTCCCTCGATTGAAACCTGTTTCGCATCAAATAATTTTTTAATTTGACTGCGTGTTGTTTCGGTTAATAGTTGTGCAACAAACACATCCGCACGTAAACCCACGTGTGATTCTTCAACACTAAATACCCATTTATTCATCGTTTTTGCTCCAAAAAGAATACGTCGATCGCAAATAATATGACGCCAACTGTCAATGCAGAGTCAGCGATATTAAACGTCGGAAATTCGTAACTGCCAAATATAAATTGCAAGAAATCAATCACATAACCTAAACGCAACCGGTCGATAAAATTACCCAGTGTGCCACCAATCATCAAAGATATAGCAGTGCTATACACCCATTTTTGCTTAAACTGAACCGATTTAAACAAATAGCCAAAGAATACTAATGAAACAACCGTCACTGAGATTAAAAATAACCAATTGCCTTCAAATAAACTCCAACCTGCGCCATAATTGTGTCTTTCAATCAAATTGAAAAACCCATCGATGATAACGATTGTGCTGCTGCCAATGTAAGTGACAGTCCAGTATTTTGTGATTTGATCCAATATAATAACGAGTGCGATGATAATAATACCAGCAATCATATAATGTAACCTCCAAAGATTTGATAAAGACCATAGACGAACCCAAACCATAGTATACCATAGGTATAGGCATGGATTATAAATAGCCTTCTTATTTTAACAAATTCAAGGTCATTTGAATAGTCTTTTATGTACTGTGTCTGTAAGAAAAATATCAGATGAATGAAACCATACCCAATGAGCGCACCATAAACGATCCAAACTTTAATAAATGTAACAAACATCAACAAATTTATGACCAACAAAATGGCGGGTAACACAATCAATAAAGCTAAAACAAATGTTGAAAAGGTATAAGTATATAGTTGTTTTCGGTTAAACTTTGATATCACAGAACGATAGGTGTGAAACAGATCAAGATATGTGCGACATAATCTTTTGAATGGCTTCATTTAGATCACCTACCTCAATCAATATAAATGTTGGATTTTTTAGTTGCTCATAGACTTTAAGAGCGGCTTCATAGTTAGCGGATGCACATAAGAATAAATCGATGTCATGGTCATGAGCGGTGTAGATTTTTTGTTCAATGCCACCAATCTCACCAATGGTTCCATCCAATTCAATGGTACCTGTACCAGCAATTTTCAATCCTTTTAAGTCAATACCCACTAGTTTAGTATAAATATCGAGGGTTTGGATCATGCCACCAGACGGGCCTCCGATAAAATCATTTTTGAACGAAGTTTCAATATTTGGTGTCGTTGAGATTAAAAAATAGGGTTCTAATTGTATCCCATAACGGTCGATTGACGCCAATTTATGGAGGGTATTTTCAATTCTATTGGTCCCGCGTTGAACAGCGATACTTACAGTGTCTTGAGTGCTAAAATAGCCGAAAAATTCATTTTGTGGGACGTCGCTAAATGAAACACCTTCAACTTCAATCAATAAATCACCTAATTTAATACCAGTTTGCTTAGGATCCACATAGCTTACGATATACCCTTGTTGGACATAACTAATCTCAATCGAAGGATCGATCAGATTGGCTTGAGTATACGCTTGAATGATGGCATATTGGTAGCTGATTTCCTCTGCGATTTGACCCATTTTGAACTGATCTGTAGCACTGATACCGACATACGCTTGTGGTAAAGTTGAAATGTCAATTTGGTCAATGAGTGTTGCGATAAAATACTGAAATAGTGTAGGACGATCCATACTGACCACATAAATGGTGTAAAAATTAGATTCGTTTGATTCACCGATGGATGTATCTACTGCTGTGAGGTTGCCTTTGAGGGTTAAACTTTGATTGGGAAGTCGATATGTGAAAGACACAACAGTAAAAATGTATATTAATACAATACCTGTTGTTATAAACTTGTGCTTAAGTAACCACTTCATTTTTTAATCACTAATTGACCTAAGTGGAATTGGCGAATGGTTACCCCTGCTGCATTCAACATCCGCATGGCTGCGAGATGTGAAGGTGTATCCTCATATTTATTTTCTTGATAGACCAATTCCTTAATGCCGCTTTGAATGATCAGTTTTGTGCATTCATGACAAGGGAATAATGTTACATAACATACCCCATTCTTTAAAGATTGAGTCGCATTGAGGATGGCATTGGCTTCCGCGTGAACCACATAGGGGTATTTGGTATCCTGTAAATCCCCATCTTTTGTCCACGGGAATTCATCGTCAGATAATACTTGAGGTAAACCATTGTAGCCGATACCGATGATTCTTTTATCGGTATTAATGATACACGCGCCAACCTGTGTGTTTGGATCTTTAGAACGCAATGCAGATAATGAAGCTACGCCCATAAAATACTGATCCCAAGAGATATAATCAGTTCTTTTCATTTTTTTCTGCCTCTTTTAATAATCCCAAGTCTACATGGCAGTAGCCGTTTGGATTTTTAATGAGATAATCCTGATGATATTCTTCAGCTTTATAATAATTCTTTAAAGGTTCAACAACCACGGCAAATTTACGGTCAGATAACGCTTGACGTTCTGCGATAAAATGACGCGATATGATCGCATCTTCTTCGGCTTCAAAATAAACACCTGAACGGTATTGAACACCCACATCGTGGCCTTGACGATTGACAGTATACGGGTTGATAATTCTGAAAAAATGCGATAAGAGTGTTTTTAATGTAACCACAGTTTCATCATATTCCACCAAAGTTACTTCGGCGTGTGTTGCAACCCCATTACAGACTTCTTTATATGTAGGGTTTTCTTTGTTACCATTGGCATAACCAACTTCTGTATGGCGAACCCCTTTTACATCTCTAAAATACGCCTGGACACCCCAAAAGCATCCACCAGCTAAAATGATTCTTTTCATGTTTTGACCTCCAAATTACTTTATAAATATCATACCTTAAATTGGTCGTTTTGACTAGTAAACCAACCACAAATCCATTCTTTTTCATCAATTATGGGATTTATCGGGTTGAATAAAAATACTGACTGGCCTGTATTCCATTAATCGGAGTATAATTAAATGTGAAAATTAAAAATTCTACTGGCAAAACTATAGTCTTCATTTGTTATATAGGTGTCAAGGGAAGTTGGGAGTGATCACATGTTTGATCAAATAAAACTGAAAATGGCGATGAGTGATTTAAAAAGTGGTCAATCTGACGCAATCGATAGAATCTACGACTTAACCAACCGAATGGTGTTTTCCGTAATCTATTCCATTGTGAAACGAACCGATGTCACTGAGGATATCATGCAAGACGTCTACATGAAAATTTATCAGAATCGACTTCGTTATCAAGAAGATCAACCCAAATCATGGATTCTTAAGATAGCGAAAAATGAAGCTATCAATCAGTACCATAAACAAATGAAAGAAACCATTGTCGATGTCGAATCACTCAACACACTTTCAACCAACACAAACGAAACACCCTTAATTGACTTAGCCTCACAAACATTGGATGCAGATGAGTTTCTCATTGTCATGCAATGCATTATTGAGGGAAAAACCCGCAAAGAGGTGGCGAATCTATTGGATTTATCCACCTCAGGTGTAACATTCAAACTCAATGTTGCCCTAGAAAAATTACGAAACCAGCTGGAAGGAGGTACCAATCATGACTAAAAAAGATCTAATTAAACAACTAAAGAGCGAAGGTAAGTCCTTTGGTCATGTGAATAAAGAACGTATTTTATCCCAAATCCCTAGACAAGAACAGACGAAATCACGTTTATTTCACTGGCACCCAAAGTTAGCTATGACATTCAGCATAATCCTACTGGTTGTGGTTGGTATTGCCTTATTTAGACAAAATCCAGTCACACCATCGATCATCACGGTGGATATCAATCCATCGATTGAACTCACTGTGAATAATCAGGACGAAGTCATTGGGTATCGTGCTTTGAATTTGGATGGCGAAGTCTTGATTGAATCGCTGAGCATTCAAAACACAACAGTCATCGATGCGATTGAAGAAATTATGAATCAAGCCAGAGAACTTGGTTACATGACTGATGCATCGATTGTTCGTGTATGGGCATACAATAACCAAATTAAACAAGAAAATGCTTTAAATGAACGAATTAAGTCGTATTTTGCTCAACGAATTGAAACCATCGAAATTTCAGATGATATCCTCAATCAAGCAAAAAGCCATGGTATAACTCCTAGTAAATGGATCCTCATTCAATCGATCTTAAGCGTTGATTCCAGTTATACTTTAGAAACACTGCTTGCCTATGATATTCCCAAATTAAATGAAATCAAACGTGCATACATCGCATCTGAAGTTGTAGAACTACGTGAAACCATTGAAAACTATAAATCTCAATTGGATAATAAGAAAGCGGAATTACTTGATCAAATTCACGATTATATGGATGAAATTAGAACTGAGGTTATCTCCCTAAAATCACTATATATTTCAAATCTAGGTGAATTTAATAGTGCATATGAAATCTTCTCTGCTACCTACTTTCCAAATGCTCAAATACCACTGCTCCCGAGTATTAAATATCAAAGATTAGTGGCTTTGGAGTCAAAATTGGATGGATATGAACAATATTTGCAAAATCAGGTAGAGGTTTTATATCAGGCTCACATCAAAGGATTATTTACCTATTTGGTGGATACCCATGCGAACTTAAATCAATTGGGTTTGTGGCAAATCCCAAATCAGACAATCAACATGTTGACATCCATTGAACTATATGTGGATGCATCCCTGTATGATCAATTGTTTTTAGGGGTTGCGAAACGTCTCGATGTCTTACTTTTACAAACCAATCCAGGTTCTGGCATTGCGCATCAAAACTTACTAACTCAAACATATAATGAATTCATGTTTTATTATGAATCCGATTTGGTCTCTTCATCATTGAAGACATCCGATTATATACAATCTATCATCGAAAGATATCCATTATAGGAGGAGATTATAATGAAAAAAGCATTTGTCTTAACGTTTCTATTATTAACCGCATTTGTTTTAGCTGCGTGCAGTGAAACCATCAATGCCGCGAATGCAATCATCACCATAGATATCAACCCAAGTGTTGAGATCACAACCAATGCCAGTGGCCGTGTTTCATCAGTAACACCACTGAATGATGACGCTCAAATTCTTTTACTAGATACCAATTTTCAAGGCAAAGTCGCGATCGATGCGATTCTTGAAATTACTGAACTGGCACGCAAGTTTGGATATTTAAAAGCCAACTCTGAAAATGCAGTGGTTATAACGACTGACATGGAAGATGATGGTCAAATGAACCAAATTCAATCACGTATTCGTAATCGAATTCAAGCGTATCTATCTGAAAAGCAAATTCCGATCAATGTTATCGATGGTAATGCTGGTATCTTGCAAGCAGACATCGATGCAGCACAAAGTTTAGGCATTTCTGTGGGTAAATATCGCATTATAAAAATAGCGATGTCGCTTGACGTAGAATTAACTTATGAAGTTGCTGTCGAAATGAGTATTAAAGATCTATTGACAATCATTCAAACCAATCGCGAAAGTCTCCAAGATTTTGCTTCAGATCACGTCAGAATCGCTTATCTTCAACTTCGTAGCAACGCCAAGGCAGCCTTTCATTCTATGCGTGTTACCTACATTGAAACACAAGCTAATTTGATGTTACTAACCAATCCAAGTGGATTTGATGGCTTATTGGTTAATTCTGATCTAGATGCTCAAGGGTTAGTTGACTTGTACAGTGCGTATGTCGATGCGCTAGAAGCCATTGAAATACCTTCAGGTGAATCCTATGAAGACGCCATTCAAGCTAAACTTGATTTGGATGCTGAAATCACAGCGAAGAATGATTTGCTACTAGGGTATCGTGCTGAGTTTAAAAATATCTATGATCAATTCAATGGGAATCAAAACCCGAGAACGGATTTACGCAATCAAGCACAACTCGTATTCATGAATTTCATGGAAACAAAACTTGAACTAGATGCACTTGTAAAAGCTTATGTGGATGCAGAAAACATCCCTCATGATTATGTATTCTTCTATCAAAATGGTAATTTAGAAATCATTTTACTCGAAAACTTCATGGATGATTATCGTGAAGTTAGAGAAACCTATCGTCAATTGTTCCTTGAACATCAAGTCGATTTAGCCGCATTTGAAGCTTTATTCGTAGGTAATATGACTATACAACTTCAAACCATGCTACAACAATACCAACAAGTATTGAATCAATTTAGACTCCAAATGGTTCAAATCACGATTGAAGCACGACTTGGGTTCCGCTATGAACACATGATTCGTCAACAAACACAACAAGATTCAGAATAACCTTTATACAAAAAAATAAAGACGATTGCTCGTCTTTATTTTTTTACGATTAAATTGAGTTCAGTTAACTGTTCATCAGCAACCGAAGATGGGGCTTGCATCATCAAGTCTCTAGCACTTTGTGTTTTAGGGAACGCGATGACGTCCTTGATGTTCTTTGTATGCGTCATCAGCATGACCAAACGGTCTAATCCAAGGGCCAATCCACCATGAGGTGGGGTACCATATTTAAGCGCACCCACCAAGAAACCAAAACGTTCTTCGATGATTTCTTTGGATAAACCAATTGCTTCAAACATTTGTTGTTGGATGTGTGATTCATGAATACGAACCGATCCACCACCAAGTTCATAACCATTCAATACAATATCATAGGCTTGTGCACGGCATAGTTTCGGATTGGTTGCTAATAAGCCTTTATCTGCCTCTTTAGGGGATGTGAATGGGTGATGTGCTGCAGTGAGTGACCCATCGTCATTAACGTCAAATAGTGGCCAGTCGATGATCCATACAAATCGGTAATCATCATCACTTGCCAGTTTTAAGTAGTCACCGAGTTCTTTTCTCAATGCACCAGCAGCTTTCGATGCTGATTCATAGTCTTTACCCGCGATAATCAATAATAAGTCATTTTCAGTTAAATGTGCATTTGTGATGAATTCAGCTGGATTGTGAATGTTTTTTAAAAGTGATCCAGATAATTCATGGTTTAATACTTTTAAAAATGCCAAGGATTCACCATGATTTTTCTTAACAATACTGGTAAAAGCATCGAGTTCTTTTCGAGAAAGGGATGCTCCATTCGGAACCACAAACCCACGAATGATTTTGCTGGCTAAAAATGGAATCTGATAAGTATCGAATAAAGGATTTAAGTCTTTTATTAACATGCCGAATCTAAGGTCTGGTTTATCTGAGCCATAGAGGGACATCGCTTTATCAAAGGACATCCGTTCAATTGGTAATTGAACTTCAACATTAAGCACTTTTTTAAAGGTATGTGCCAAAACACGTTCAATCATGGATTGGATTTCGACTTCGCTTAAAAAGGAAGTCTCGATATCGACTTGTGTAAACTCAAGTTGACGGTCAGCACGTAAATCTTCATCACGGAAACAACGAGCGATTTGGAAATACTTTTCAAATCCAGCCACCATATATAACTGTTTATAGATTTGAGGAGATTGAGGTAAGGCATAAAATTCACCCGCATATAATCTTGAGGGAACTAAAAAATCTCTAGCCCCTTCTGGGGTTGATTTCCCAAGAATTGGGGTTTCAAACTCATTAAAACCCTCTTGGAGTAACGCTTCGCGCACTGCTTGTGTGATTTGTGCACGTTTTAACATATAGTTTTGCATGATGGGACGTCTTAAGTCGAGATAGCGGTATTTTAATCGTGTATCTTCGAGTGAAGTATCCTCATTGGTGATGCCAATAGGCGGTGTTTCAGCAATATTTAGTACTTTTAGTTCATCGATGTTTACTTCGATTTCCCCAGTCCCCATATTGGGATTGATCGATTCTCGGGCAATGACAACCCCAGTAACATCAATCACATATTCACTTTTTAGGGAACTCGCGATATCATAGGATTTATGTCCTGGTTGAACGAGCAATTGTGTAATCCCAAAACGGTCACGTAAATCGATGAATATGAGTCCACCTAAATTACGTTTACGTGCAACCCAGCCTTTTAAGTGGACAGATTGTCCTAAATGCGTTAAATTCAATTCATTGTTGTGGTGTGTATAGGCCATATTATTTTCCTAACCAGTTCTTAACCGATCGAATAGCGATCTTAACCGGTACTTCTTCCTGTTGTTGTGTGATTGTATTTTTAAGGGATACGGTTTTATTTTGTAATTCAGAATCACCGATGATGCCTAAATATTTAGCATTGGATTTTAAACCTGTTTTCAGTTGTGCCTTAAAGGACGTAGAAACAAAATCCATATCGGCGACGAGACCTTGGTTTCGGGCTTCAAATAGCAATTTTACCGCTTGAATACGGGCATTATAATCGGTTGCGATTAAAAAGATATCATTGGTTGGTTCGATGCCAAATGTGATATTTTCAGACTCCATTGCGATGATTAAGCGTTCCATCCCAAAAGCGAATCCAATACCTGGTAAATCTGGTCCACCCAACTCTTTAACGAGCGATTGATATCTACCACCACCACCGAGTACATTTTGAGCACCAAAGCCTTCAATATCGGCTTCAATTTCAAATACAGTGTGCGTGTAGTAATCCAGTCCCCTAACGAGTTTTGGTGCAATCTCGTAGTCGATGCGAGCCACATCTAGAAAGGTTAATACGCTTTGAAAATAAGCTTTTGAGCTTTCATTTAAATAATCTTGAGTCGTAGGTGCCTTGACTACAGCGGGGTGATGATTGTCTACTTTACAATCCAATATGCGAAGTGGATTTTTATCAATGCGTTGTTTACAATCGTCACAAAGCGTATCCACATGTGGTAAAAAATGCGCTTTTAGGGCTTCTTTAAAAGCTGTACGTGAATCATTATCACCTAAGGTATTGATTCTTACTCTTACGCCTTTTAATCCCAATTTTTGGATAAAAGCGTAAGCAAGTCCGATGACTTCAGCATCTAGTGCAGGGTCATTTGAACCAATGGCTTCCACTCCAAATTGAGAAAATTGT
Source organism: Acholeplasmataceae bacterium UBA6150 (assembly GCA_002423145.1). Taxonomy (GTDB): domain Bacteria; phylum Bacillota_I; class Bacilli_A; order Acholeplasmatales; family UBA5453; genus Paracholeplasma. Next base: position 19,601 of record DIUU01000013.1, read on the forward strand.
CTAAAACGACCCTTTTGAGGACGCTCATACCTAAAATTAGGTCCAATATAGTAGAGTTTATTAAGCGGATTTTCGACATACATTTTGTTTTCTACGAAACAACGGATCACCCCAGCGGTACCTTCAGGTCTGAGTGTTAATTCTCGGTCGCCTTTGTCCATAAAGTTATACGTTTCTTTGGTCACCATGTCAGATTGTTCGTTTTGACGGTGAAATACTTCTTTATACTCAAAAATCGGTGTACGTACTTCTTTATAGCCAAATTGAACACAAATGTCACGAGCACTCTTTTCAAGGGTTTGCCACTTGAACGATTCCATTGGTAGTACATCATAGGTACCTTTTGCTTTACTAATCATTGTTGTTGCCTCCATTTTTCATATACATATACATCATGAAAACGATGTGTTTTCGGATGGAAAAATCCTTGATTCGTTATTTCAATAAAATCATAACCCGCTTTTAGGATTACCCTTTGACTGGCCATGTTTTCTCTGATGTGCTTGATGATGACACGGTCTATCCCTAAATGGGTAAATGCGACTTCCGTCATCGCCTTAACACAGTCTGTCATAATGCCTTGGTTCCAGTAAGGTCTTGCCAGAACATAACCAATTTCACACGTATTTAACTTTTGATTAAACGTATGAAACTCAATCGTTCCAATCATTTTTAAATTGGTTTTATCCAAAATGGCATAACCAATGGGTTCTTGACGAGCCAACCGTCTAAAATAAGTAAATTTAATCATGGTTCTGGATTCTTTAATCGTTTTAAAGGGTCCCCAGGTCAAAAATTCAGTGGTTAGCGGGTCTTTTCCAACTTCGAAAAAATCATTAGCATCTTTTTTAAGTAATGTACGAAGTATGACTCGATCTAATTCAATTGTTGGCATTTTTCGGTTCATTGTCATCGATTCACCCACAAAAAAATAAAAAAGCGCCCTTATCTCTAAGGACGCTAAACATGCGCGGTACCACCTTAGTTCTATGGTTACCCATAGCCCTCATCTAGGATGTCTTCATGAAGTGTCCTTGAGTAGCGTTTTCTAGATGCTTTCACCGTTCATCCTCGCTTAAAATGTCTGCCTACTCATTCTTTTCAATCGTTAGACGATTAAATTACAGTTAAATGATACAATAATAATCTCTTAATGTCAATCTATAGCGATTCTTTAAATTGTCTAATTTTTGCTTTAATTGGATCCTTATAAAAGTTATAAGTGATGGTTATGAACAAGATGGCTGGAATTGAAATGAATACCCCAATTAAACCGAAGAATGCTTGAGCCAATAATATCGCAGATACTGACAATAAAGGGTTTAATTTCAATTGTTTTTTGTAAATGTGTGGATTAATCAAATAAGCATCTAAATTCGGGAATATTAGGATAAACAATCCAATAGGTATAGCCGCATATAAGGCACCTGGTAAGGATAAAGCAATCAAAATCATAAAGAATGAGGATAAATAACCACCGAAATATGGAACCAACGAGAATACGGCCACACACACGCCCAAGACAAGTGCATAATTCATATACTCAGGAATAAATATTCCAATCAGTAAGAATAAACCAGCATATTCAACAAATTGGATGGTCGCAATGATGATTTCAGCCACTAAGTAATTGGTTAAATCATGATACAACTGTGAAACATACAAGTACATTTTCTTGGATTCTCTTAACAATAAGTACTCTTTGGTTCGATTTTTAATGTTTTCAAAGTTAATCAAGAAAATAATCCCGACGATGACAATGACTGCACCACCAAAAATCGCACCAACAACTAAATTGGCCCCTTCGCCTGTAGCTGTAAAAAATGAAAATACATTGTTATAAATATCATTAACCATGGCTGTTAGCGATTGTTGAACAGACGATGTATCGATATTCAATACTTCACCAATCTGGACGAGGAGGTTCGTTATTCCAATCGTTAAATTACCTAAGTCTTCAATATATGGTTTTACGAAGACGAAAATAATCACTAAAACTAAACTGATGATGAATGCATATAAAAACAATATCGCAATCACCCGTGGGATTTTCGCTTTCTGCTCCAATAAAGTTACGATAGGATTAAATACAAATGCAATCGCAAAAGCGATCAAAATGGGTAACAAAGCCATGACGGCTTTTTCAAACAGATTCCCCCATAAAGGTGATAACACGTACAACATGTAAATAATCAACAATAAGACTAAGACATTTACATAACGCCAATTTAATCTACTTTTCATGTAATCACTCCTTTGTATCAATGATGATGGTGACTGGGCCTTGATTGACGAGTTCAATGGTCATGTCTTCGCCAAATTTTCCTTGTTCAACGGTCGGAAATACTTTCTTTAAATCTTTATACATAAGTTCGACATAAGCCAGAGCTTTGTCAGGTTTAGCACTGGTGGTAAAAGAAGGCCGATTATTGCCTTTGACGGAACCTAACAATGTAAATTGAGAAATGAGTAGTATGCTTCCATTGACTTGTGATAAGCTCAAATTCATTTTACCATCGGCATCTTCAAAAATGCGCAAAGCTTGAATTTTCTTTAACATATAATCATAGTCATCGGCTGTATCATCGATATGGATGCCCAATAATATGAGATAGCCTAATCCGATAGAACGGTGATAATCACCCACGGTGACAGAGGCTTTTGTAACACGTTGTATAACGGCTCTCATTATTTAAATCTTCTTTCAATGTGATAAATATTTTGGATTTTCATTAAATTAACCATGACATTTTCAATTTCTTGCTTGTTTGAAGTCAATACCTTTAAGGTGGTTATACTTTCAAGTCGAGCATTACTGATGGCATTGATTTCAGCTATCGTCATCGAAGTGGCATTGATGGTTGCGATGATCTCAGAAAGTATATTATCGCGATTTTGACCGATGATGTGAATTCTAGTTGGGTATTTTCGTGTAATATTGGTCGCCCAATATACATCAACAAAGCGCATTTCTGTCAGGTTTTTAACATTAGGACAGTTTTCATGATGTACTGCAATACCACTGCCTTTGGTTACGTATCCAACGATCGAATCACCTGGTACAGGTAGACAACAATTGGCGATTTTGATTTGTGGGGTAGATAACCCTTCGACAATTAATCCAGATTCATGACTAGTGGTTAGTATGCGTTTAGCTTTATCCAGTTGTCTTTGTAATAAAGTTTCTTTGTCGATTTCTTTACCAGACATTTTGGCAACTACAGTTTTTGGACTGATGATGCCTTTACCTACTTCAACATACAAATCTTCGACAGTTTCTGTCATATTCTTGGAAAAGTATTTATAAACAAATTCGTCGGTGATTTGTGATAATTCTAGTTTGAGTGGTGCGGATTCACGTTCAATCATATCCTTACCCATTTGGAGTAAGTTATCTTTATTTAATTTATTCAAAAAACCTTTAATTTTATGTCTGGCATGGGATGATTTTGCCATTTTTAGCCAGTCTTCAGAAGGTCCAGCTTGGTTTTTTGATGTTCTAATCGCTACGATGTCACCCGTTTGTAGTTCATAATCAAGTGGAACTATACGGTTATTTACAGAGGCTCCGACCATCTTATTACCAACATCAGAGTGAATTCGATAAGCAAAATCAATCGGTGTTGACCCTTTATTTAACTCAACAACCTGTCCTTTTGGGGTAAACACATATACATTCGCTTCAAGGATGTCATTTTTAACGGTTTCAACAAATTCGTTAGCGCCTTCATTTTTATCGTCAGCATCTTCACTCATCTTTAAGAGTTCAGCGTACCATTTTAATTTTTGAGCAATTTCAAATTGTTCTTTTTCTTTAGAGTATTCTTTATTTTCTTTATAAGCCCAGTGTGCTGCAATCCCATATTCTGCAATTTTATCCATTTCATAGGTTCTAATTTGAACTTCAAAAATAGAACCATCATCGGATAAGATGGTCGTATGTAAAGATTGATACATATTGGGTTTAGGTACAGCAATATAATCCTTAAAACGTTTAGGAATTGGAATAAAGTGGGCATGGATAATTCCTAAAACTTGATAGCAATCCTCGATTCGATCCACAATGATCCGAATCGCTAATATATCATAGATATCTTCAAAGTCCTTATTTTGTTTGGTCATTTTTTTAAAAATCGAATAGATATTTTTCGTGCGACCAGAAATATCGTAATGTAACATATGGTGTGCTGCCAAGTATTCTCTTATTTGACTCATCATGTGCTCGATCGAGACATTCTTGATTTGTTCTTGGTTTTCAATCATATTCTTGATTCGATGATAAAAAGGCCCATTGACAATTCTCAATGAAGTATCTTCTAATTCAGCTTTAATTTTAAACAACCCTAGACGATGGGCTAAAGGTGCGTATATTTCTAACGTTTCATTCGCTATTTTAAGTTGTTTTTCACTGGCTTGATAATGAATCGTTCGCATGTTGTGTAGTCGGTCTGCAATCTTGATTAAGACAACACGGATATCTTTTCCCATAGCAATCAACATCTTTTGATGGTTTTCTGCTTGAGAAACTTCTTGATTATAAGAAATCTTACCTATTTTAGTAACACCTTCAACCAATTGAGCCACTTCATCACCAAATTGATTTTTAATGTCGTCAAACGTGGTTGGTGTATCTTCTAAAGTATCGTGTAGTATGGCTGCGATTAAGGTATTGGGACCTGCTGAAAGTTCACTTAAAATATAAGCAACCGCCAGTGGATGTGTAATATAGGGTGCACCGCTTTTTCGAGTTTGACCAGCATGTTTAAAAGACGACAATTGATATGCCGCCTCAAGTCTGTTCAAGTCCGATTCACGTCTGATGTAGGTCTTGACATTTTCGATTAATTTTTCAAATGTCATCAGTGTTTCCAATATATCACCTAGTATTTCAATGATGCGAAAATAGGATATTTAGATAATTTTTCTCTTCCATTTAAAGCGACAAGTTCAATAAAGAAAGCTGCTCCAACGACTGTGCCACCTAATTTTTCTACCAATTGGACAGTCGCGTCTACCGTACCACCGGTCGCGAGTAAGTCGTCTACGATGAGCACACGGTCACCTTTTTTAATAGCATCCGCATGTAAAGATAATTCATTCGATCCGTATTCTAAATCATACTTTACTGTAACCGTTTCACGTGGTAATTTACCAGGTTTACGAACAGGAGCGAATCCCAAATTGAGTGCATAAGCTACGGGACAACCAAAAATAAAGCCTCTTGCTTCAGGTCCAACGATCACGGTTGCACCTACTTTTTTGGCGAAATCAACCATTTGATCACAGGCGTATTTATAGGCTTCGCCGTTAAGCATCAGCGGGGTAATATCTCTGAATAAAATGCCTTCTTTAGGGAAATTTTCAATTGATGCGATATAATCTTTTAAGTTCATACGATTCCTCCATGTAACATCATTATTTTACTATAAAACCCATCTTTTTACTAGACTAAACGCCAACTTTAACGCCGACATCGTATATTCTAGATGCGGTTGTGAATAGTGATGTTGTTAAGTAGTCAAATTGATAAGAACCGATGACATCTAAACGTTGTGGTAAAATCAGTCCACCGATGATTAAACGCTTTTTCTGACGATTATCCAGTACAACCCTTCGAATCGCCTCGTCATTGAAATATTTAATACAAACAAAATCGACATTGGTAGATTCAATCTCATAGAATTGCTGGATATCTGTAATCTCAATCATCACCGGTTTGGTTTGAATTTGGTTTGATTTTTCAATGGCATCTACCCGATTACCATAAAGTTCTACCAGTGTTTCATCGATTTTAAATAAGTCCAGTGAAATGGCACCGCCGTCTTTCATTGCTTTTGCACAAATCGCGGATTCATAGGCTGAAAAATCACCCAAATCAATCACCACTGCATTTTGTAACTTTGACTGATATAACTTTACCAAACTAGCCAATCCCATCATTTTTCCGATGATATAGGTCAGTGTGTTTAAAATGCGATATATCGATGCTTTTTCCCCTGAAACAGAACACAAAATCTCACCCCTTTTGACAGGTTGTCCTTGTTTTTTGTGTTTTCTAAATTCGATATCCATATCGTATAAGTTTAAAAGTATCTCTATTTCATCCAATCCAGAAACGATGCCTTCTTCTTTGCTGAAAAGATAAAAAACGCCCGGTGTTTTATCCACCAGTGGATTTTGTTTGCTACCTAATGATTCAATGATGGTTTCAAAATATCTAATCATAACAACACTCACCTTTCTTAATGCTTCTATTTTAGCCCTGTTACACATCCTTATGCAAGCATTATGTGTTATAATCATTAATGATTAAGGAGTTGATTTTTCATGAAACCACTCGCACATAGACTACGACCCGAACGTTTTGAAGACGTGGTTGGTCAAGATCATTTGGTTGGACCCAATGGGATCATCACCCATATGATTGATCAAAACAAACTCATTTCTTTTATATTATATGGCAACCCTGGTACAGGTAAAACCACCATTGCTTCTTTGGTAGCAAAAAAAGCTCAAATGGAATCCTATTCTTTTTCAGCATCTACCGATTCTAAACAACGACTAAAGGAAATCATTGATATGACTGCTTATCATGATATTTTACTCATCATTGATGAAATTCACCGCATGAAAACAGATATTCAAGACTACTTATTACCGTTTGTTGAAGAAGGTAAGGTTACCATCATTGGCTTAACCACAAATAATCCTTATATTACAGTCAATCCCGCCATCCGTTCAAGATGTCATATTTACCAATTAAATGACATCACGGAGAATGACATCATTCAAGTGCTTGAAAACGCACTGCTATCTGATGAAGTCGATACCCATTTGACCATAACCAAAGACACACTGGCATATATTGCTTCAAGTGCAGGTGGTGAAATTCGTACTGCATTGAACATGCTTGAAGCCACCTTACTCTTAAGCCATTATGATATCATTACTCCTAAGATTGCAAAATTGGCGATTGGAAAACCAGTCTTACAATTGGATGGGGATCAAGATAATTATTACGAAGTTCTCAGTGCATTTCAAAAGTCAATTCGAGGTTCAGATGTGGATGCTAGTCTACATTACCTAGCACGTTTAATTGTCATGCAAGACTTGGTTTCATTGACAAGACGGCTCATGGTGATTGCATACGAAGACATTGGTCTAGCTAACCCCGCCATCGGTCCTAAAGTCATGGCAGCTTGTGATGCTGCCATCAAACTAGGCTTACCAGAAGCCCGTATCCCACTTTCGGTGGCTGTCATTGATTGTGCTCTGTCACCCAAATCTAATACGGCACAAGGCGCATTGGATGCAGCGATTGAAGATTTTCAAAATGGGTCATCAGGACCCATTCCAAAACACATCATCAACCGCGAAATCAAGGGGGATGCCAGTTTATACAAATATCCTCATAACTACCCTTTCGCAATCGTTGATCAAACATACTTACCAGAAAACCTAAAAAACAAGCAGTACTATCATCCGAAAGACGAATCTACCTATGAAAAAGCCCTTAAAGAACGCATGGACTGGATTAAAAAAAATAAAAGCCGATAACGGCTTTTTCTATTCTTGGACGAGTTCATAGTGACGAATGAAGGCGACTTCAAAGTGAAATGGCAAGTCTACATCCTTGATTTCACCTGCATACCACCCACCAACCGCGAGATTAACAATCATATAATAAGGTTGATCAAATGGCCATTCAGCGAAGGTATCATTGGGTGCTTTTTCCACTTTTAATATTTCTTTGTAATCTACTTGAAAAGATAAATGAGTTGGTGTCCATTCTAAAACATAGTCATGGAACTGTGAATCCGCATCTTTTAATTTTAAGGTTGCACCTTTGTGTGTATCTATTTTGTGATTATACGTTTGTGTATGTATCGCACAAGTGACTTGGTCTTTTCGATTTCCCGCAAATTCAAGTAAATCGATTTCACCCATGGCTGGCCATCGGTGTTCTTTGGTCGTACCTAAAAACCATAATGCAGGCCACGCACCGCGCCCCTTGGGCATTTTAGCTCGAACGACAAAGCGACCATATTGAAAATGTTTCTTATCTCTCGTCATCAAACGTGTCGAATGGTATGGACATCCAGGATCATTTGTTTTAGTCGCGACAATATGTAGTGCCCCATCTTTAACAAAACAATTCTCATCAAAATCGACATAACATTGTTTTTCATTATTTGCCCATTTTGGTCCTACTTGATATGTCCATATGTCAGCGTTTGGCTTACCTGTATAGTCAAAATTTTCTTCAAATGCTAGTTTAAATTTGTTCATACTATTCCTCAGTTTTCATTAAAATGATCAACACTATAATTATATAATAATTAAGTAGAAATTACCAACAAAACCCAATAGATGACAAAATCATTGGTATTTAGTATAATAAGTCACATGGAGGTATTAATGATGTCTTATCAAACTTTTATAAAACCAACCAATCCACTGGTTGTGATGGTAGTTGAAGCATTCGGAACCATCGAAATTGAATTATTCCCTGAAGTCGCACCCAATACGGTAAACAACTTTATTGATCTTGTAGAGAGAGGGTATTACACAGGATTAAAGTTTCATCGTATAATTCCCGGTTTCATGATTCAAGGCGGTTGGGGTAGTGAACTTAAATCCATCCGCGGAGATTTTAAACAAAACGGTTTCAATAACCCATTGTTACACGATCGAGGTGTGATTTCGATGGCTCGAACAAGTAATCCCAATTCAGCAACCGGTCAATTTTTTATTATGCATAAACCATCCCCACATCTAGATGGCGCATATGCTGCATTTGGTGTGGTAACCAAAGGCATTGAGATTGTCGATGCCATTGTCATGACCCCAAGAGACTATTCGGATAAACCACTTTCAGACATCGTCATCAAATCAGTCACTGTGGATTTAAAAGGGCAGTCCTATCCTAAACCAATTTATTACTAAAAAAAACTGTTAGGTCACTTAGACTTAACAGTTTTTTCATGTGAATATTGAATAGTCTTTTAGAAAAATTTTTGTCTTGCTTGTTCTTTTACTTCTTTACTAGCACTGAATGGTATGCGTGTACTATAACCAGCCTTAGAAGCAACAATCATTTTTGTAGGCCATGCGAAAATATCAGAGTTCCAACGCAATACAGTATCATTGTACATTTCTCTTGCAGCTGTGATTTCCTTTTGAAGATAGCTGTTTTGTTGCATAGCATCGGCTAATGAACGATGTGCTTTTAAATCAGGGTAGGCTTCAAAAGCAACATTGATACTTCTCATGGCTTGGTCTAATTGACCGGCTACTTCATTACGATTGGTATCATTTGGATGTACCCCGCCTCTAAACTGTGCAACAGATTTCATGACATCTTTATCGAGATCAATCGATTTTTCAACAATTCCAACCACATTTTGAAGAATTTGAACGCGTTGTTCCAAATAATTGTCAATTTGCGATGCATTGTGTTGAATGCGTTGTTGCAACTGTCTAAAATACTTTTGTGCACTGATTTTCATGAATAGAAAAATCAAACCAGGGAATATGCCCAAAACCCAAAGCATGACTTCAAAAACGATTGAACCGACACCTGTTTTCACAGGTATTTGCTTCTCGATAACATTAATATCTCTGCCAGATTCGTTTACTGGCCCCGTTACTTCGTCTAATTCATTTGCCATTTTCTTTTCCTCCATAGCATTATTATATTCTATTTTTTCTCATGGATGACATGAGCAATCAATGAATTCATGAAAAACATATCTTTTTCCGTGATGTTTCTGTTTTTTAATTGGCTGATAGACTGTAACAACTGATCTTTGTAAGACATGGTTTCTTCTGGTTTAACAATATCAATTTCGACCTGTTTTGTTTGATTGACAGGGAGATATTCCGTCCAATTGACAGGAATTTGATGGTATCGGCCATCACCACCGAACTTGGTCACAATTTCGATTCGTTCTTCCGTTTTATAGCCATAGGCTGTTACACTAATGATATCTTTGGTAGCATCACTGGATACAAGATTGGTTTTTAATATGTTTCTAGTTGAACATAAAGGGTGTTTAAACTGATTTTCATTCATGTGATTCACTGTTTTTTCATGTTCGTAGAATGAGACGTTACTACTATACAAGTCACCGTATATATATTCTTTAGGCATGGTTTGTTGATACAGTGGAATAGCTAACAGTGGTGCGAATGAAAAGTAAATACTCTTAAAGTAGTTATTTTGATATTGAATGAATCGGTTTTTAATATCTGCGTACTCGTAGCCTTGGAAATAACCTTTTGGCGGATTAAGTGGATAATCATCGAGATGTTCTGGAAATAAGGTATTGATTTTTTTGTCTTTTACAAAATCAAAATCATCCCCATAACCAATGGTTTTTTCTTTCATCAAAGAAAGCAGTTGTTTTTGTGCTAATGGTGTAAATAACAATCTAAATTGAACTTCATGGTTTCGATTTTTTGCACCAAATAGTACTTCAAATTCGGAATTTCCCATGACCATGAAGGATCCACCTTGAGTTATGGTTTTTTGAGATAATTTTTCTAGTTTTTTGATTTGACTATTCACCATTTTGTCAATTTTCTTTTCTGACATATGTTCTGCATCAGAGTCTTCACGGGAAAATGTCAAATCAGGTGCAGCATCATTGGCATACGTTAGTGAATACTGGTTATAGTAACGTGGGCAGGGTTTACTTATCGTGGCAGTCAATACTTGTGAATGATGTTGGGTCACTTTTTGACCATTAACCGTTGAGGTTGTTGTCCATGTGATGGTAATCGACCCTGAATATTCTGCCGTTTCCATTTTGTGAATCAATGTTTGACCAAAGAAAAAGGGGTTGCCCTTAATTTCACCGGATTGGATAAAAACTGTGGAGCGGTTTATATTATTATTGGGTACAAATCCAAAATTTTGAATCATATAATGCAAACGCTTTGTCTCAAACAATTCGTCAAATTGAATCAGAGGCAAGGTTTGTTGAAATAATTGTTTATTCATACCTTCATAAAACAGTTGATTAAGTGGTTGCATTTGGGTCCAAGCAATTTGCATGAGCGTATTGATTTTTTGATCTAATACAAAATGCATTTGTTGTAATACTCGAATCTGCTTATTCAATACAGATAAAATGAGAACCAAAGAAAACACGCCTAGAAAGAAAGATGCGATGGCGAGATATAAATACATCATTTCATCAGGTATATCCGTGTACGAATAAATGTTGAAAGCAAGACTCATTATAGAAATAACACATAAAAATATTAAGAACCCTTTAAGGCCTTTTCGATTATTGAGTTTCTTTTTAACCAAATAACGTTCGCCTTCTAGCTTGCGAATCTCTTTTACTGTGGTCACATTGGGCTCAATTTTTATATCTGATTTAACCGTTAAATCTTCAAAAAAATCATTCACATTTTTTGCATGCAAATCTTTGTAAATGTTTTTATAGGATTCCAAAGGATCGTCAACAAACATATCTTTGTTAGGTTCAGGCATTACCATAGGAATCACCTCGCTTTTGAATCGTCATAATCAATGATAGTTTACCGCTTTTACGCACAAAGTCAATATGTTTAATGATATTTATATATCCATTTTACAATTTAATCGCATTTTATACATAAAATAAAAGGAAACGTTTATGGACATATTAATCCATTAAATCGTTTCCTTTTTAATATTTAATTTATTTCAGTTGACTATTGAAAAGTAAAACTGAACGGATCACTGATTTTAGATACTCTACCAGCAAAATCGACCGCTTCGATGGTAATCGCATAGGTTTGATTTTTGGTTAATCCACCAAAAGTGAATTGATGCAATCTGGAAACGCCTCTAAATTCACCATTAATGTAAATATTATATTTCTCGACTGCAAAATCGTCTTCTGCTTTTTTCCAATAGATTGTATTAGCTAACTGTTGAAGGTTGATATCGGTGACTTTGCTTGGGGCTTGTTTATCCACTTTTGCATAGTCTCTTTGATACACTCTAACATAGTCCACTTCGAATGCTGTTGGGAAAATGGAATCGTCCACATTACCACCCAAAGTACCCCCAATCGCGAGGTTCAATATCATGAAGAAATCTTGATCAAATGGAAATACTTGATTGTATTTGTATTGTTGTGTGAATTGTGGCGTGTAATTAACTTCGTTAAATTTTACCCCATCCACGTACCAAATAATCGAACCTGGTTCCCAAATGACTTCATAATTATGAAACTCAGAATTGGCTGTTGGTAATGTATATTCTCTCACTGGGGTATTTCCGCCATTACGAATTTCTGTATGTACGGTTCCAGTCACTTTATTCGGAATTCTACCCACATATTCCATGATATCAATTTCACCACTCTTTGGCCAACCACCATAGGCATTCATCGTTGGCATCATCCAAATTGCAGGCCATGTGCCAGCACCTACTGGATTTTTTGCACGAATGATGAAGCGTCCATAGGTGAAATCACCTTTGTACTTAGAAACGATACGGCTAGAGGTATATTGCTTACCTAGATAAACTTCTTTTTTAGCAATAATACTCAAAATGGAATCTTGAACAACGGTATTGTCTGCTGTGTAGTATTGTAACTCACCGTTACCGCCACCATAGCCATTGACTTCATATGTCCATTTGGTTGTGTCGACTTCAGAGCCTTCAAATTCGTCAGCCCAAATACATACCCATCCGCCGTCCAAGGATTTTTCATTACAATCCTCAGCACTCTCGAGTGGATCAATATTAGGTTGTTTTGTGCAGGCAACCAAAACGATTGCGAGAACGAATAATATCAATAAATTTATTTTTTTCATCTAATACCTCCTATTCACCAGTGATACCAGTGCGGTCTATACTTTCTGTAAATTGTTTTTGTGCTATGAAATATAAAATGAGTAATGGGAAAATGGATACCATGTTTCCTGCCAATTTGATGGCTTCATTGAGTTCAGCACCGAGTGTACCTGGTGGGAACAATAATTCATAGGATGAGACAAATTGCATTAAACGTAACGGCATGGTAACATTACCACCCACGTAGAGTGCGGTCATAAATGTTTCATTCCAATACCAAACGACAGCGAATAAGAATACGATGACGATGGATGGTACTGCCGATGGTAGAGCGATTTTGGTGAATATTTTAAATTGCCCTGCGCCATCGATTTCAGCCGATTCCATCAATACTTGAGGAATGGTTTTAAAGAACTGATAGAAAATCAGGATAAATATGGATTGATTTAACCCTTGACCCAATATGGCAGGAACCAACATGGCATTTTGAGTACTCATAAATCCACCCAAAAGATTAAATGGAAATGACTTACCTAACGCATTGAATATTTCCATATTGGAAACCATGGTGATTTGTGGAGGTAGGATGAAAGTAGCCAACATTAAGACGAATAACGTCTTTTTAAGTGGGAACTCAAACTTAGCAAACCCATAACCAACCAAGGCGGATGTCACCGTGGCAGCAATCGATACTTTTAATACATAACCTAACGTACCGAAAATCGATTGTGGTAAAGCCAATACCTTAAATGCACGGTTGTAGTTTTCCATTTCAATGGTGGTTGGAATCCACTTGACACCTGGATCAATCAAATCATCTACAGTTTTGAACGAGTTTACCAACATAAATAAAAGTGGGTAAAGATAAACATAAGCGAAACTGATGAGTAATGTGTAAATCGCAATCTTGAATAAGAGACCATCGGTCAAATTCATCCCTAAAAGGACTTTTTTAATTTTGACTTTACGGTTTTCTTTGTCTTTAAATAGATGTTTAATCTTATCTATTAACCCCATCGTTTCACCTCTTTTCGCTTAATCGATAATAAGCCAATGAAGATCATCATGATGACAACCATCAAAATGAAATATACCCATGCGATGGTCGCTGCATAACCATAACCAAACCACATTTGTGAATCCGGTGCACCGGCCAACATGTGTGTTCTTGTCAGTGCTAAGATACCATTATTATCCACAAACAGCGACATGGATACGACGATATAAATAATCGCAACCGATATCAAAGGCTTGATTGAAGGTAGGGTAATCTTCCAAAAACGATCCCAAGGTGAAGCCCCATCAATCGAAGCAGCTTCATATATTGAAGAATCAATCTTTTGTAAACCAGCTAAGAAAATGAGAATTGGAACCCCGGCATACCATAAGATAAGCAAGAGGGATGAAAACAGTGCTTCTAGGGGTCTTGCAATCCACGGACCTAGGTTTTGAAATATGAATTGTAATGCAGCAGATTCATTGATTGAAGGCAAACTGGTAGCATCTTGTGCTGCCAATTCAGTGATGACTGGACCAGACGAAATGATGACTGGTAAAAAGAATATGGTACGCCAAATCCCTTTGCCTTTAATCGGTTGATTAATGAGCATTGAAATCATGATAGAAAACACGATAACTAGAGGTACTGCCAACATCATTCTTGTAATATAATCCCCAAATAATGGTAGTAATACTTGGCTTCTCGCAATGTTAATGAAGTTAGAAACGCCAAATAGATTACCTTGACCCACATTAAACTCAACTTGATAGATACCACGGTTGATGTTATAAAATGATTTTGTAAAGGTCAAATACAGCGATTTTAACATGGGATAAAATGTAAAACCAGCGAAACCAACTACCCATAAACCAATGAAAGCATAACCATAGGCATATTCTCTTTGGTTTCGTGTAAGCCAGGTAGCTTTTTTTACTTTATCTTTTTGAATAACTTGAGGGGTCTCTTTGATCAATTTTTGCTTACTCATAGGACCACCTCATATGATTTACCAAACAGTATGACATCACTGTTCATGAAAATTTGGTCACTGTAATTGATATAAATGCTTGCACCGTTGGCATAGGTTACTCTAACAATACCCAAACCAAGGACTTCACGATTCACAATCATCGACCCAACCACATGTTTTAAAGCATCATTTAAATAATGATATGTATCTACAATCTCAGTTGCATAGTCATCATAAGCTGTAGTATATAGATTGCTCGAACGTGTGTAGCGCATTTTATATGTATTTTCTTCGGTAAGAATGTATCTTGGATTGATATTAAAATCAATCATCATCAATAAACGTTCGGTACCTAAGGCATTAAAGTTTAAATACGGTGTAAACATGTGAACACTACCGGACAAAATGATTGGTAATAATGGAACTAAGTCCGTATAGAAGTTATACTGTGCATTGGTAACAGCCATGTCGAGATACCCCGTCATAGACGCCCATAAATAACTATTAGGGCTAGATAATAATAATGAATCGTATTCACTTAAGGCATCCTGATAGTATGCCATGGTGTCACCACGTTCATAAACATTACCATCATAATAGCTAAATAACATACTGCCAATGGATCCAATTTCAGCACCATAACCTAATTTTTCATAGAACGATTGGTCAGCAATTAGTTTTTTAGCCGTGGATTCTGGATAAAGCACTTGAATATTGGATTCAACACCACTAAATGAGCGGCTGCTATAAGTCATTTTTAGACGTGACACGTTTCTCGAAATGTCATTGATGAAATTGACGCGTCTTGAATCTGAAGCAACGACATAATCGTTATACAAGAAAACTTGATTGCCATCTGCTCCTAAAGTGTCTGCCAAATTTTCAAAATTGCGCTTAGATTCATTTAGTTGCGTTCTTGCTAAACCCACACCATTCCCATCATTACTCCAACCATACAAGGAGACCATTTGATTGGTTATACCTGCTGCTTTGAGTTCATCATAAATATTTAGTACATCTTTGATACGTGTCATCCGGATACGTCTTACACCAATAAAGGCATTTTCTGTATCAGACATTAAATAATTCATGTGAATTGGGATGGATGCGGTAGGCTCAATTAAGTCTCTTAAAATACCTGAAGCACGTAATTTGTCACGGTAGTTTTTCGCGATTCCCACATAGGATGCTTCATCACTTTGTAAAAATTGGTATTCAACTGCGAAATCAGACTTAGTCATACTATCCAATAGGGTCAGTGAACCGCCCCCACTGGCATTGATGATTCTTCTGTACATCTCACGGATTGAAAATTTAGCACGCATGTAATTATAACGGGTATTTGGCCCATACAAGTCTGCGTAAAGAATGGATTGTTCGGAACCTTCTGTGATATTGGCATAAAAGCCATTTTCGCCAATTTCATGAACAATACCGTAGATCGGAATCGATAACTGACTGTTGGTGTATGAATCATAACCGAAATCAGATCCATAATAGCGACTTTGGAATGTATCACCATGCATTTGGTTGATTCTTACCAACGCACCCACACCATCTGGTATAACGAAATATCCAGGGGTTTTATCTTTGCGTGTTGATCCCAAATAAGGGAATAAATATATACCTGTTAATTTAAATTTTGGATCGGTTTCTAATAAGGTTTCTGATAAGATTTTGCTCTTAAATACGCCATTTTCTAGTCTTAGTTCAACATTAAATGAAAATCCATATTCGAAAATATTGATTTTAGTTACTATGGCATTCGAACTAGTTGACACACGGTCAACACGAACACGGCTTGTATTGTATCGGTCAGGATTGATGATTTGTGAGCAAACATTCGATGAAGCAAATCCAAGTGGACACTCTGGATAGTTGGCTATCAAGGTTTCATCGTTTGGATAGGCTACCCCTGCAATTCGGTATAAAGATTCGGTGGATAAAGATTTTTCATTGATTGTCATTGGTGCACCACCATTGGTGAGCATGCGGACAGATTCAATCCATAACCCTGAATTCATCATGTTTCTAAATACGGGGGATTCAGTGGTGCCATCTTTGTGTTGTAGTTCAGCACGAGAAGACCAAAAATAACCCGAAACTTTATTTTGAATGACTACTGAAAATGACTTTTGTTCAAAATAGACACGCAAGTGATCGTCATTGAGGATTTCTTCATATCCCAACAATGTCAATTCATCTGGTGTAAAACTAAGGGTGTATTCGGTTTTATACTCTGCAAGTGCTTGTGGCGTTACAGCGTCAGATTGGGTATATCTCGAACTTTGTAAAACCAATTCTTCAATATAACCAAAGTTGTCAGTCAATACAATTTCATAAGCACTATTTTGAGTTGAAGCGTTGACTACAGTGAACGTTAACGCACTGAAAGTAACGAGCACGATGAAATATTTTAGGACTTTAAGCACGTGAAGTCACCTCCCTGTAAATGTCTATGAATACTTGTAAGATTTCACTTAACAAGATGTATATGATGGCTACCATGAGTAAAATCATGAGGGCTGTAAAAATGGATACGAAAATATTGGATATGGTCTTCTTCATCTCATAGAAATGAATTTCTTTAACCATCACTATCATATAGATGACAGTCAGCATGATCGATACATTGAATAAGAATGAAAATATGAAAGCTTCATTCATAGTTAGACCATGTGAGATAAAAGCCAATATCGGTAAAGATATGATCATCGGCAATAAAGTATAAGCACTGGCTTGATACACATCGCTCAATTTTCCTTCACCATCGCGAATGCTACAAACTAAGTAGTTAGCGATGACCCATAGGAAGAATGGTACAAAGACGGTAATGACTTGTTGAACCACATTGATTTCCGCCACGATACGATCATTGAATAAGAAAGATGTGGTGTAAATAAATACGATGTACATTAAGAAGAATGTGAGTAAGTAAATGGTTGCTGAAAGGTTAGAAGCTTTGCCTTCTCGTTTGATGCCATAGTACCCATCATTAGGATTACGTAACACATGGAATCCAAACAAAATCTCATTGTAAAGGGTGAATCGCTTCATAAAGAGATGGATTTTTTTGAATGGGGCTTTGATGTATTTGATAAATGGCAGGAATCGATTGACAAGTGCAAGGACAATTAAACCAATAAATACATAAACTAACCAGGATGCTGCAGCTAGCAAAGCGGTATTTCTAACTTCCCAATAGGCATTTGAGTAGCCTTCTAAATATCTAGAAATTTGATAAAAATGCATCGCTTCTTCATATTCACCTTTAGCAAAATGGGCATCACCAATGCCTTTATTGGCCAAATCAAATAAACTGTTCATCTTAAGAACTTGTTTCCAAGGTTCTTCAGACTCACTGTATTTACCCGCTTGGTATAAGGTTATGGCATCGTGAACTAAGTTCGCGAATGCTGTTGGCACAAATATTTGCAATGCAGATGTGGATTTATCGAGGGCATATATGTTGTTTCTAGCATCGACAGCAATCGCGGTCGGAGAGTTGAATAAACCCTTTGTATTTGAAGATTTATCTGGTCCTGCAAAAATGAATAATGTTTGACCTTCCTGAGTATATTCGGTAATATAACCTTCCGCATTGATGGTAAAGATGGTGTTATGTGGACCGACATAGAGATCCATTAAGTTATCAAAACCCCAGTTGGATTGGCTAAAAACCAGATTCGCAATGTTTAATTTGAGATATCCAGATTGTCCGTTGGTGATGGTTAAAATCAATCCATTTTGGTCAACTGCGACGTTATTCAACGCCTTCGGAATCATTTTAAACCATTCGCGTCGTTGTGTTTCGTCAAATAATAAAGATTTGATGATGTTATCCCATGTATTTGGAATCCGATTAGCGCCGAAGAACCCAAAGAATTCGCCATCATTTTTATAGACCGCTAAACCATTGATAGACCCTGCTAATAAGATGTAAACATTATTACCAGAATCCGTGATCACTTTGGTTGGTTCAAAGGTATCGGTTGATGTAAAGTAGGGAGAATTGACAGGTCTTTGATAAGTAACACTGAGATTATACTCGTTATCTACACTATCAAATATAAACTTGTATCCCTTTTTATGAGAGAAATCCACCACATATACAGAACCATCTAGACCAACGTGTACGCCCATTGGACTGGTTAAGAAGCCATCTCCAATGAGTGTTGCGACATTGGTATCCAAATTGTATTTGATTACACGACCATTTTTGGTATCTGCAATATATACGTTATTGAATTGGTCTACCGTAATATCTTCTGGAGAATTTAATGTATATCCACCAATTTGATTCGTAATTGATAGTGGCAAATAGGCATCTTGTGTCGGTACGATACGTCTTTGTGTGGTTGAATATGTAAATGTAAAGTAGGGAATGCCATTGTTCGCACCAATAGATACTGGGATGAGTCCTAACAGTAAAAACAAGGCAAGTGTAATTAGTTTTTTCATTATTTGATACCTGAATGGGCCATGGTATTCATGACTTTACTTTGTAAGAATATAAACAATAACAAGTTAGGAACGAACATGATTAAGCTCGCTGCGGCAGCCATCCCCTGACCGGCAATATTATTCCCAACTGCACTGGTTAAACTCATCATATAGAAGGCTAATGTACGTTTGGATTCATCTGTAATGAACACCACTGAGGTTGAAGTGTCATTCCAAATCGCTTGGAACGCTAAAATCCCAACAGTAGCAATCGCCGGTGAAACGATTGGTATGATGATGTAATAGAAAATTTGCATTTCCGATGCGCCATCGATTTTGGCTGATTCAATCAGCTCATTTGGTGTTTGATCGATGAATTGTTTGATCAAAAACATCGCGACTGGCATGACTACTACTGGTAAAATGTGTGCTAAATAGGTATCGATGATGCCCATCTGTGCAATGACCAGATATCGCGGTATTTGAACAGCAATCGGAACGAACATTAAAGCCAGTGTATTGATTTCAAACAATGCCTTCTTCCCTTTGAAGTGAAGTTTGGATAAACCATAAGCACTGAGTGCTGTAATCGTAATGGCGAAAAATACACCAATCGAAGTAATCAATAAACTGTTGATTAAATATCTCGAAAACGGGATACCTGAACCACTTGAAATACGTGCTAATTCTGTAAAGTTATTGACCGTTGGGTTTTTAACAAAGAACGCGGGTGGGTATGCAAACAATTCTGAAATCGGCTTGAACGCATGGTTGATGATAAACATGATTGGTAATAACATGAGTATCGAAAGTGGAATTAAGAATGCATAAAAGGTGAGTTGGCTGCGATGGAAGTTTGTTGGGTTGATTCTTGTGCCTTGGAAACTAGCCATGATTTAATCCCTCTCTCCTAGAATTTTTTGAGTCACTTTAGATAGTCCATAGACGAGTAATAACAAGACCACACTGATGGCCGATGCATACCCCATGGCATATCGGATAAATCCAAAATCTTCAATATGGTTTACAATCAATTGACCAGCATACTGTGGTGTCGGATTAGATCCAGACAATGCCACCCCAATACCACCAGCCTGGAAGGTACCTACTACGGCCATCACGGCTCCGAATAGCATTTGTGGACGCATCTGAGGAATCGTAATATAGAAGATTTCTTGAGTACGGTTTTTTATCCCGTCAATATAAGCAGCTTCATATAAAGTTTGATCAATATTCAAGACCCCAGCCAACATCGCTAAGAAACCCACACCCATACTGCTCCATAAGGAAACGATGATCATGATGTTCATTAAGTATTGAGGCGATTGTAAGAATTGAATGGGTTCAAGAATGATGCCATAAGTGAGCAGCCAGCTGTTTAAATAACCATTGGCATCCCCTGAGAAAATAATACGCCACATGGAAGCCAACGCGACCCCCATGGTTAACGACGGCGAATAAAGAATAATTGCTAATACCGTTCTCGGTTTTTTCGGTATTTGAGCCAACATCCATGCAAGCAAGAAGGATAACAAATACCCAATTGGTCCCACAATTAAGGCGAATTTAACGGTATTTGGCAATACATTTTGCATGAATATGTTATCCATTGTAATGAGTTCGATATAGTTCGTAACTCCAATGTAACGTGGTGCTTCAATGGAGTTAAAATATGTAAATGATAACCCCATTGCGATTAATACAGGAATGATAATGAACAGTGAAAATAGTATCCAGTAGGGGAGAATAAACCATGCTGGATGATTCATACGTTTAAGCATTGTTTACCTCCGTTAGCCAATAGTCGATATTATAAATCGAAGGCACTGTATAATTTTTGATGATGACACCATTTTGAACATAGCCAAATTCTGCCATCTTATAAAGGATTTCGCGGTTAGAAATTCTAACTGAATCGTCTAAAGCCAATCTGACATTGGTACCATTAAATACAACCTTATTCCATGCATTAGATATTTCACGTTCCACCATATATGCGCCTGGAATACGCGAAGCTTCAATCCCATAAGTCCATTGTTCTAATACCACATTTTTAAATGGGTCAGGCATCGATGAATTCATGAACGCATTGACATTCGCTGAGTTCCAAAAATACTGTCTTCCATAAGTGGTTTGTAGATTGAACCCAAAATCGCTTTGTACTTCTGTCGACATCCACCAACTCAAGAAATCCCATGAGGCTTCTTTATGCTTAGTCGATGCTAAAATCATGGAAGCTTGTGCACCAACAGCGGAATAACGAACAATTTCGTTGGTAAGTTCATTTTTAACACCTGGATGTAAGTCCATTGACCATAGTCCATCCAATTCGGATGCTGCTGTGGATAATAAAATGTAGCTGGATAAGTCGGATATCCCGATTGGTAAGGTACCATAACGGAATTGATTATAGAAGGATGCGACACGTTGAGGCAAGTTATACAGAGTAAATAAATCACTCATCAATTGTATGCCTTCGAGTGTTTCATCACTATTTATGGCAGTTGACATGCCATTTGGAGCATATAAATCACCACCAAATTGGTAAATGAATGGTAGAGTTGCGACAAATGGTTTGAAACCTTCATATTGTGCTAATGGCACGAAATAGTTCATACCATAGCTTTGTAATAGTGGTAAAATTTCAATAATTTCATCCCAAGTTTGCGGGATTTCGGTAATACCAATGGAGTTTAAAATATCTTTACGATAGTAGGTAACCCAGAAGTTTTGAGTTTCAGGAATACCGAATACACCTTCTTCAAAGACATAAGGAATCATCGCACCTTTGGTAAAGTTGGTAACCAAATCTGCATAACCCTCAAATTGACGTAAATCTAGGGAAGCATCACGAATTGCAAAATCATAAGGAATCCAGTGATCTACCCCAATCGCAACGTCTGGTGAATTACCAGCGACATTGGCCAATATGAGTTTATTTTGGTCTGGCATTTGTGATAGGGTAACTTTCATATCTCCGTCATACGATTGGTCAATCATCATTTGCATGATTTCAATGTATTGTCGTGGGTGGTTCACCCAGACAACCAATTCGTCACTACCGCGTCTTTGAGCGGAATACGGGTTATTGATAAAGGATAAAACCAATCGTTTTAATCCTTCCCAAGTGCTAACAAACACGTTGGTATAAGGTCTTGGTAAACGATTTTCACCGTGAACCATTGTTCTTTCTAGTTCGATGTTTGATCTCATGAGTCGTTGCATTAAGTCCCCCAACATTTGATTCACGGAGGAGTCCCCATCTGAAAATTGAACCATGCGACCAGGTAATTTATTGACATTGTCTGCAATACTTCTTAGGCGTGTTGCAGCCACTCTCAAGTTTAATATTTCAGACGGTGCTTTTGTATTGGTTAAAGATAATAGTTCGTTGTACATTTCATCGAGTTCTAATGCCCAAAAACGAATATCGCCTTCAGCATCTGGAAAATAGGTTTCAATATCCCAGTCACGATAGCGGTCAGTACCACCAGAAGTATATTTTTTTATACGTAATGCTAAATCTTGAATTTCAGACATAATTTGTTTGATGGATTCAATGGTATTACGATAAGGGTGTAAAACGGCTTCCATTGTGATGGTATTCGTGCCAGCCTCTAAATAGATCTTCAGAGGTTCATTATTTTCGCCGGTTAAAGTACGATGAAGAAATGAAGTGGTGTAAGGAAAAGCATAACTTTCTAATAAATCAAAAGGGACTTCTCCATTGATGTATATTTTTCTGAAAACTGGCATATCTTTAATCATGTATTGACGATATTTAAACGATACATGGTAATAGCCAGAGGTTTCGACTTCAATTTCATAAGTGACAGCTTGTCCACCATTTTGCCATGAATCACCAAAAATGGTATTCATTTTTAAATATTGGGTGTCATAATGTAAACTTGCAGGGTCACGCTCAGCACGTAAACGAATCGAAGCGTCATTACGTTGAGCAATGTCTTTAGCACTGATTTGAATCAATTCTGTAATAACAGGTAAGTCACCATGGGTTTGGAGATAGTTTTCATACGTTGGTAGTGTGGATACTTGAACAAACGATACTTGGCCAATTAAAAATTCTCCAGAGACGTGTTGTAGGGTGATTTCATCATTCGATTGTAAATAAAATTCGAAATATCCTGCATGCATGCCTTTTAAATCACGCAATATCATGGTTTTCCAAGTACGTGTCTTGGTTGACCCTGGTTGAATTTCGTTATTGTATCTATCCAATTTAAACTCTGTACTATCAAATGTCCACTCACTTTCTAAAATGAGTGTACGTGATTCATAAAATGGAAAACTACCGTTGACTTTGAATCCGATTTGCGTTGCTTGTACACTTTCGGATAATTCATAATAGTCAACAGCGATGTAATATAACCCCGTTGGGATAACCCCAACTGAGAATGTGACAGCATCCGATTGGTCTCGATATGCTGATACCGTATCTCCAGGGAAAACACGATAGCTTGCATAGTCTATGATGGGTGTTTGGTAACGGGGATCCAATGCGGTTACTAAAGAACCACTCATATCTATTGGGTTAAACGTTTCTTCGAGTGTACTGTGGTTATAACCGTTGGTTAAGTAACCTTTTTTCACATTTGAGTAAGTCGTTTCACTTAAATTTAAAGTAGCACTATCCTCATATGCATGTGCGAGTGCACGCGCATCAAAAAAAATGGAATTCGTAGCTACTCTAAAAAATGAGGCCACCACATAAACAACTAGCACCAAAGATAAAAGAGACAATAACGTCTTTTTAAAGCCAAAAGCAACAAAAAAAGCTCTGACTTTTTGGTAATATTCGCTTAAAAAGCGCACCCATTTCATTTTTTTCAGGCGTTTAATCATAGATTTCCTCCAATAGATATGATATCAAGAGGGCAAAGAGTTTTGCCCTCTTGAATCATTAGTTTGTTATTCGTCTTTACCTAGATTGGCAATTTCTTGTTGTACCAATTCATTGGCTTTTAAATTCCATTGTTCAGCAAATGCTGCAACTGAATTTGGACCAGCTAATTGTAATGCACTCCAGCTATATGGATTTTCAGGATCACTTACCCATGCCCAGAAATCTTTATAACCTGCTAACCATTTGTCAAGGTCAGGACGTGCGTTTTCAATACGTTCTAGAGTATATTCAATACCAGGAATACCATCAACTAAATCAGCAACTCTTTCCCAAACACCAGGATAACTAGCAACTGGAAAACGGTCAAGATAATTTGGTGTTAAGCCAGCGGCAATTGAAGCTGCTCTGTCTTCTTCATATAAGTCAAGTCGTGCATTCCAACCATCTTGTCCAAAGGTCATCCATTTTGCTAATAGATAAGCTTCTTCAGGGTGCTTAGTTTGACTTGAAATGGCTTGATAGTCAAGAATTGTTGGTGGGTATAAACCTTGTGAACCCGATGGATAAGGCCAGAAGCCCATATTTACACCGCGTTCTTGGGCATCTTTGATGACCCAGAATTGCCAAGAACCTTCAATGTCCATTGCAGCATATCCTGCTTGGATAACATAAGTTTGTAATGCAGGTGTGTTTTCCCAATCGGTTGTAGGGTAACGTGAAGTTACACCAAGGTTGAGTTCGTAGTTATCGATTTCTACCTTAGCACGCATTGCTGCGATCCACTCAGATGACGTATAGTTGAACTTTTCTCCATCCCAAGTGTCATAACCAAAACGTGTACTATTCATCATTGGCCACACTTGTTGGAAATCTGGTGAACCATACCAAGTGTCAAAACCGACAACTAGGTTTTCAGCGTTAACGATATCATAATTGGTAATTGCTTTCGCAATTTCAACGAATTCAGCATGTGTCCAGTCTTTGACAGGGAAACCATCACTATCCAAACGATATTTGCCAGCAACGGTTTGTAAACCGGATTCTTCAAATATATCTAGATTGATGAAAATTCCTTTTAAGAATTGGAAACTTGGGACAGCTAGTCTGTGGCCATTATAAACCGCAGTTTTTGCAACATCTTCGTAAACCATAGCTGTATCCGGGTCATTGTCCCACATGTCAGCGACATCTAGGGTTAAGCCTGCTCTTACAACAGTTGGTACGTTATCGGTTGCGAATACGTCAGGTAATAAACCTGCTTGTGCTGCTGTGACTAGATTACCAGTAAATGTTGCACCAGAACCAGAAATGTCTTGTCTAAGTGTAACGGTAATGTTAGGGTATTTTTCCATGAATTTATCAATCATGCGTTGATTAAATGCTTGGTCACCCCAGTCAGCGTAAGTTAATTCAATATATTTGGTCGTTGACCCGCCGCCATTACAAGCGGCAAGGGTCAATGCAAATAGTGAAATAACGAGTAATGCAAAGATTTTTTTCATAGTTAATCTCCTATGCTATGACTTGGTAAAGTAGGATTTCAGAAATTGTAAATGTACCAGGAACACTAATTAAAGTGCCACCAAGTGTACCAAAATCAAATTCAAACTTAACTTGATCAGTAACGTCATTTGCTACAGTAAATGGAACATAAACTACTTTTTCCACGCCTGCAACAACTGCAAAGTCATAAGAACCAGCAGATAATAGTGATGCATAACCCCAGTTTGGAACAACAAAGTTCACACGTAGGTCTCTATTGACTGAAGAAGTTACGACAACCTTAAGCATGTAGTTACCAGCCTTTAAGCCAGAAAGCATTTGATACATATGAGGTTGATATGCAGCACCTAAAGTTTCAACTGTAACAACAGCTTTACCATCAACTGCTTGCATGTTACCAGCGCCACCGCCAGCATTGTCATAAGTCCAATGTAATACTTCTTGAGCTGTACCATTGACTAATAATTCTGGACCAGCAGTCTTCTTGAAGGAAATGTTATCAAACATGATGAATTCTGAACCTGTATCAAATGACACAAATTGATTACCAAATTCAAGTTTAATTTCAAATGGCAATGACATATCTGTACCAGTAGTTGCAGTCACTGTATAAGATGCTTTTTCAGTTGTAATAGCAACCGTACCAGAGGTAACGATGTTGTTATAACCTTTAGGTTCACCTTGTGTAAAGAACGGGTTTAATACCAATGCTTTAGATGCATAAGCATCGAATGTAAATGTATAAGTGGTTTCTGGTTCAAGTACTAGCTTGGTACCATAAATCAATTGTAACATCCAAGATCCAGGATTGGATCCGCCAACATATTTAGTTAATTCATATTTGAATTCGCCATTAACAACAGACAATGTAGCAACTGAGCCTTCCCAATCATTCGAGAATCCTTGCCATCCAAGCGCATCAAATGTGGTATTGACTAATAATGTGTCAAGTACTGCTTCTTGTAACTTGATGTTATCAAATGTAATCAATGAAGCAACTGCATTTGGTGTAGCACCTAAGTCAAATTCAAATTTAGTATTGTCAGTGGACTTGTCAACTGTAAATACGAATTGGAATGTTTGGAATGAGGTAGTTAATTGAATACCAGCTTGTTTGAAGTGTTCATAATAGGTAACATCTTGAGTGACAACGAAGTCGATGTCTCTAGCTACTGATGATTTCACATCAAATGAAGCACGGTAAGTCTTACCTTCGATTAAATCAACTTTTTGAACCAATTGAATCGACCATGTACCAGCATCACCTGGGTTAGTAATATTCATTTGGTAAGTGCCATCAACGATAGCTCCAGTAAATGCAGCGACATTACCCCAGTCTTGGCCCCATGTGGTCCATTCTGGTGTAGTTGCATTGATTGGTGCTGAGAAGTCACCATTTTTAAGAATATTTGTGTTGGAGAATAACATGCCTAATACAGTAAGAGTCACTGTGAATGATGCGTCATTACCAGCTTCGTCTTCAATAGTATATTCAATAGTGAATACAGCTTCAACAGAGGTATCGACAGCTGTAACAACTGCTTGTGATGCGTTTTTAATAACAACAACGATATTTTCTGTCACATCGCCATCAACAACGTCAAATGCTGTAACGCCAGCAAGTGGATCGAATGTTGCACCAATGAGAACAGATCTTTCAGCAACTAGTCCTGAGAAAATTGGAGCAACTGTATCTGGATCAGCAACAGATTCTTTAATTTCAATATCATCGAACCAAAGTGTTGCGTCAATCTTTTCGCCACCTAAAGTACCCAATTCAAATAAGATACCACCACGCTTGTTGTCAAGTTTGTGTGTGAACTTATAAGAATAAGTTGCCCAGTCTGTAGTGATGAGTCTATTTTCAGTTTGACCAGGTTTGAAATCTGTAAACCATGGTGCTGATGTTAATAGTTCACCAACTTGAAGGTTAATCGTTTTAGCTACTGAAGATTTCGCTTTAAAGGAAACTTCATAAGTCTTGTCTAATTCAAATGGCACGTTCATTTGACCGAAACGTGGAGTCCATACGTTAGAACCAGCAATAACTTCAACTTTTAATGTGCCATTATCTGCTGTAATAGTCATTTCTGCGCCATCCGCAATATAATTGACCGCTGGGTCTGTCCAACCGCCTGTACCGCCTTCAAAGTCTCCATTGATAAGCATTTGTCCTTCGACAGCTGTTGGGTTTAATACTGTTAAATAACGCCATTTTTCACCGGTTACGTTGCCTACTGTAACTGAATATTTAATTGCAGCAACACCCACGGCTTGGGTATTTAATACGCCTGTAGCTGAAATGGTCGCAGTGGATTGTACGGTAATTAAATCCGAATAATCCTTATTGTCGTCTCCAATCGCTTTAACTCCGGTTAGAACGTTAAATTCTGCACCGTAAGCGATGTCTGAAACGTCAGTTGCGCCTGTGAACGTAATCTTTGTAAGCTTGGCTTCTGATTCACAAGCTACCAAGGCTACAACACTTAAAACCGTTAAAACTAACAACATAAATGTTTTTTTCATTTGGCTTCCTCCCTATTTATGTATACATTTATTTGATCAATGCCGCCAGAGCGAACATTTGATGCCAAGTGTGTAAGTTTGTCACCTTTAATCCAGTGTGAACCGAATGCGTCGATGACTTCAATGTCTGTAATGCGTGCTGATTTATCATAGGTATTTAACCCAAGTGGGTTGATATATGTCACTCTTGTATTGAAAAATTTGAAACTGACACGACCTTCTTTGAAGAATCGCTTATTCAAGATGGGTTTAAATGCCAAAACCAATTGATTATCAATTACATCAAATGGGTGTTTACCGATGAACATTTCTTTATACATCGATAGCATTTCAGCGGTTGAACCTGACAATCTGGAAACGAAACCTTGACCATGTTTTGCTGGGTCAGGATTGGTAGATGTCGCGATGAAACTGGAGTTTTCCAGTGGTGATCTTCCATAAACCTCAGGATTCATAAAGCACACCATATTGGTATCCATTTCACTGTAAAATTCATCGTATAAACCTGCTTTTAACAACCCTAATAAATATTTATAGGTCATATGTAAAAAGTTAGATTCACGTTCTAGCCACCCTTTGGTGAATGCTCTGATACGTCCGATTTCATTCGAATACGCATCGAGTGAGACACTGGTTTGATAGAATTTGAGTTTTGCATCATACAATTCGGTTTGTTTAATGGTCTGATACAGTGTTCTTGCTTTATCAACATCACTCGTTTGTTTTAAGAAACGCGCAGGGGCTTCTAAGAAGGCTGGGATTGGATTCATCTTGAATGCCAACACTTTCACAAGTGGTAGCTTATAATTGCCAATTTTTGGTTGTCCATTTTCTAAGATGGGTTCATACTTTAAGGCTTCAAAGGTGAGGTATGTTGGATAAACTTTATCAATTTGATAGGCTTTTTCTTCTGCTACCCTTAAATCTTGATCGATACGTTCCAACACATGAATCGCAGTTTTGGTATTGATTTGACTGAGTGTAAGGGGTTGTTTTAAAGCAACTCGATACGTTTCTAGAGCAGTGGTTCTCTCATCCCAAAGTTGAAATCCTTTAGATTGAAGCGATTCATAAGATTGAATGAGTTGTACTAAAGGTGATAATACTTCAATGGTTTGTGAAGGGTGGGATTTAAATGCTTTTAACAAAAATGCATTCAATCGCTTTAATTCAAACATTTCAGATACACCAGAACCAAATAATCCAGGTAATCCATTCATCGCATCATTCCACCCTGGTTTATTGGCATCGTAGGATAAACCTATGCCTTCAGGGTCTAATAAGCCATATTTATTTAAAACAAGGGTTAACAATTTAGATGCCAATGTAACTTCTACTGGTTTTCCCTGAACTTCAACCCAATCTGAATGACCATGGTGATGAGCTAGTGCGCCATATTGTCGGACTTTACCATCTTTGGTTAAAACAGTTTTTTCAGATCTTGGTAAGACATCGGTATGGTTATCGAAGAATTTGTATTTTTTCTTCTCAAATAACAATGCATTTTCATTTTCTGGGTAAATGTCTAAATACCCTTCAATGAGATCATAAATGTATGTAAAGTGATCGTTCCAATAACCTTCGCCAAAACTTGCTTTGATTTTTGGTGTCGATTCTTTAAGGATGACTTTCATCGTATTCTCTGCTTGAGAATCTTCATAGCCAAGTTCAATCAGTTTTTTATACAACAACCCAGGGGTGAATGGTTTTTGAATGAAACCATCGAGTCCTGGATAGACTACTTTACCTTGATAATCAAATTGTAAACCCTCAATCGACAGTGGGTTATAACCATCGGCACTGATGAGTGATGCGAAATGCCATAAGTTATGATCCTCAATGAAATTATGGAACAAGGTATCGTTTCTTCTGTTTTGAAGGACATCACGGAAGTTACCATTACCTTGTGAATAATACTCTGGTTCAATGACGAAGAAATTGTAGTCTCTTTCTAAGTCACCATGTTTACGACTAAATAAATGATAGCTCGCAATACCTTGTTTTGTTTCAATTGGGAAAGGCTCTCCACCTCTCAATAAATTATC
Source organism: Acholeplasmataceae bacterium UBA6150 (assembly GCA_002423145.1). Lineage (GTDB taxonomy): Bacteria > Bacillota_I > Bacilli_A > Acholeplasmatales > UBA5453 > Paracholeplasma. The sequence continues at coordinate 49,751 of DIUU01000013.1, forward strand.
TAAGTAACATTGTTTTAAGTAAGCATCGAAAAGCGGTTCTGCTGTTTCAGTATCGATTGCATTGGTCAATTCTTTATGCAATTCGATGTTTTCGATGTCTTTAGTTCTTAAATAGTTGGTATCCAGCTTAGTAACATATTCATCTAATAACTGAATATCGGAGGTATAACCCACCAAACTATTCAAAGTGACAATTTTATCTAAAGTGTAACTGAAAGCACTGAACGCACAAGGCACTTGATTCACCACCACTTGGGGTTTATCAATAAAGTTTTCAAATGCATGATACATAAATCCATATGGTTTTGCAAACGAAGTATCGGTATCAAACACCAATTTGATGTCTGCAATGATTTTCACGGTTTGGTCTTCTAACTTAGAAATGTAGAAATTACCATCGGTGACTTCATTGACTTCGGCGGAATCACCTGTTGAAGCTCTGAGTTTATAGAAAGCATAACCTTCTTTAAATTCAACATCCATCCAGGATTGTAATAAATTCGATATGGCTTTGAAGCCGCCGTAATCAATCCCTGAAGGTAAGATTTGAGTTAAACCATCCAAAACCTCAATGTGTTTTGGTGTAAAGGATAAATTTTCAAAGGTGACTTTTCTAACGAGTGCACCAATTTTTTCATTGGGTAGTGTGAAATATTTAACAGTAACCTTGATTTGGATGGTTTCATTGACTTCACTGATGGATACAGAATCTTTTTCAACATAGAGTGTTTGTTTTAGTCCATCTTCTTTAAAGAATTCATAAATGATGCCATCCACACGAATGAATGTTCTAAACCCAATCGTTTTGGTATACATGTAGGCTGCATTGGCAGGAAAGAATTCAAGGATAGCGCCGTTCTTATCGCGTCTACCAAAACTGGTAATGACTTGACCGCGATTGACATAAAAGCTCCATAGGGGGATACCCTTTTTACCTGCGATTCCCGGCAAGAACGAGGAAAATGGTTTTTGTTTTTGATAGTTTTTTTGAGTAAATGTTGTGTGGTGATTCGACTTCATACTGGCCTCCGGAAATCGGTTTCTTTATTTTACATTTGAAGGTGCACTATGTGCTACCTTCGATTTAAAACGCTTACAATTTTTAGGAAATCGGTTTCTTATTTTCCACTTATTATATTATCACATTATGTAATCGTTTACAAGCATTTTTATTTGTTTTATTGGGTAGTTTCCCTAAGTACCAATTCAACTGGTATTCGAATGACTTCTTCTACCTTGATATTAGGGTTATTGATGAGTTGTATTAGTTTTTTAGCCGCCGTCGTAGCAATCAATTCTCGGTCCTGTTTGACTGTTGTCAAACCTGGTGTAAAATGTCTTGCAAAAGCGATGTCATCGTAACCAATGATTTGAATATCCTCAGGAATTCTGATATTGTGATCTTTAAACGCTTTTAATACACCTAAAGCGATGTCATCTGATCCCACGAGGAGACCTTCAGGCAATGGATTTTCAAGCAATTTCAAGGCTGCTTGGTAACCCGAGGTAAATCCAAATGATTCAGCGAATACCACATGTTCTGGGTGGATCGCTAATTGGTGTTCACTGTGATAGGTTTTGAACGCTTGATAGCGTTCGTTAAATGCTTTTGATTGTTGAGGACCTGCAATAATGCCCACAGTTTTTAGTTGGTTATGTTGGTATAAATGGTCTAAGCTAACTTGAATACCCATCGCATTATCAGAAATAATGGAGTGGATTCCTGGAATTAAGATATCGGTTGAAACACAAGGAATGTGTTTTTTCGCAATCTCATGTAGTCCTTCATCGCCGTAGTCGCCTACCACAATATAAACGCCATCCACTTTCTTATTCATACACCATTCATAATAACTCATCCGATTGTGTCCCAATTTAGACACAATAAAAGAGAGTTCATACCCTTCGTTTTCAACATAATTCTTGAAATGTTGTAAAATCGAGGAAAAGAAGGGGTGCTCTAATCCGATGTTTAGATCTTCTGAGAAAATGACACCGATGGTATAACTTCTTTTGGATTTCAACATCCGTGCAGAGGTCACTGGAACATAGCCAACTTCTTTGATGTGAGCTAGGACTCGTTCTCGAGTTTCTTCGGAAACATTGCCTGTTCGATTGATGACTTTAGAAATCGTGCCAGGGGATAATCCCATTTCAGATGCGATGGTATAAATGGTTCGCTTCAAATCACTCAAATCCTTTCGTAAACTTTAACGTATTTAAATTGCATGGATACTGGGAAAATGGAATCGTCAATCGAACCGCCCCACCAACCACCCATAGCCAAATTTAAAATTAAATAAAACGGTTGATGAAATGGCCAACCGCCTTCATCAGTAAGACGATTTTCATCGCCACGATGGAAAGTCACATGATGTTTTTGGTCGATGAAAAATTTCAATTCATCTTCATCCCATTCAAATGCATATTCGTGAAACCCCTCAGTTAGTTTTGGGTCTTCCACGATGTGTGTGGGTTGTAAGTAATTCAAATGATTATAACTCTTTGAATGGAGTGAAAAATGGACAAATCCAGGATGGTTTCCGACATGTTCCATCAAATCAATCTCACCACATAAAGGCCACGAAGTACCTGCTTTAAAAGCATCTGACAATAACCAAATCGCTGGCCAAGTGCCTAAACCTAGGGGTAATTTCGCACAAACTTCAACGCGTCCAAATAAAATGGATTTTTTACCATAAGTCGTTAGTTTAGCTGAAGTATAGTTATTCTTTCCGTATTTTTCTTTATAAGCTACAATATTTAAAATACCCTCTTTGACAAAAGCATTTTTTATACTGTCTGTGTAATATTGGGCTTCCCCATTACCAAAACCATGTCCACCCGTTTCGTAATTCCAAATCGATTCATCGGGTTTACCATCTTTTGAAAATGTGTCTTCCCAAAGTAACTTAAATGCCATGATTCATCCCCGCTAGTTCTATTATTTGTTGTTTTTGACTTTCAGTAAGTATTAAGATAGGGGAATTATCATCGGTTGTATTTTCTTCTTCAATGATCAATAGTTTACAGTTTTTCGACAACGTATGAGAGTGAAAAACCCCTTTTTTGATGTTGTAAATCTTGTGTGGTTCCATGTGGATGGGAACAATTTGGTTGTCCTCAACAATGAATAATGTACAGGCACCTTCTAATACCACAAAAGCCTCATCGGTCAAATTGTGTGCTTGAAATCGATGAATGTGTTGTGGTTCAAGTTCTTCAATGTAATTTAAAATCGCAATGCGCCACGATTGGTAATGGAATAATTTTTGATACCCAATACCCTCAAACTGATGAATTTCAATACCTTTCATCCAAATATACCTCCACATCGTCGTCTAGTCCTACAAAGTAGTTTGGCACGATTCGTTCATTCATGATTATTTTTGAAATCGCATAATTACCGACTTCGAGTCCTTTTGGATTATGGTATGTAATTCTGCGTTTGACACCGAATAAATAGGTTTCAATCCAAGCTTTTCCCTCAATGAAATCAGATTTCATGAGTTTTGGACTGAGGGTTAATGTCCCTAAGTGCATTTGAATGCCAAATACTTCTGTTCTTAATAACTTTAACAACCAAGATGCAGATCCGGTTAAGTAACTGTACTTACCTTCCCCTTTAGGTGTGAAATATTCTGGTATACCCGCAAGCATATTGGATTTAGGATGGATTGCACGATTCAATAAGGCATTCATCGCGCTGTGTCCATAAGAAACTAAATCATATTGATATAAGCCATAAGCATACATGACAGCCATGTGTGAGAACACAGCGCCGTTTTCTTTATGACCATAAGCAAACCCAAAGGCCCGTCCCATATTTAATTTGACTTCATGGAAATTGGAGTTTAGCTTGTATCCACCAATACTCGGATCAAATAACGCTTTTTTAGTCATGGAAGCAATCTTGGCAGCACGTTTTTTCGTGACTGTTTCTGACAACAATGCCATGGTTTGTCCAGTTAAAGACAAGGTATCTTTACGGTCTAAAAATACCCCATCATTATCAATATAAGATTGTAAAGCACCACTTGGATGGATACCAAAGGCATCGAGTTGTGCAATCATTTGTTTCGCTCTGGCTTTGAGGGCTTGGATGAGTCGTTTAGAATCTACTTTAACTAATGCACCATCAAACTCTGCTACTTCTTCAAAGAATTTTTCAAGATTGGCGTCTTTATGAATCGATAGGCTCAGTGTAGCTAAACTCTTGAACAATGTGACTTCTGGTGTATTGGATAGTTCAAGGATTTCAGCCAATAATCTTAAATTATTCGCGTAAAAATGCGTGAAAGCGAGTGTTTCACCTTGTTTAGCGGCCATATCGAGACCATCGTTCCAGTCGGCATCTTCTAGTTTAATGAAGCCTTGTTCACCCATATTGAGTGACGCGACTACGTTTTCAAGTAATAAGTGCTCATATATCGAACCTTGATAAGGGTTATCATTGATTTTTAGCACATAGTCCTTCGCAAATTGTTTTTTGGTTTGTTTGGTATAATGTGTGAATTGATCGTCAAAATACGGGGTCTGGATCCACAAGAAATCCATATCGCCGGTTTCGTGTACATACATCAATGTGGTAACCAGTGGCCATGCGCCATGGTCACTCCATACACGAACAATGTTATTTCTGTCGGCTTTAAATTCGCCTTTTTTCGAACCAATGATGGTTGCGTTTGATCCATCGATTCGAATCCCTGAAAAATTGTTGACCAAGGCTTCTTTTACGGTTGGGTCATTATACATGATGAGTGACAATAAATCCTGCCACAGATCTCGCCATCCTTTACCACCTTTACCATAGTCATGGTGAGGCATATAGGAATTTCCAAAGAATCTTCTTAATATCGGTTGAATGGCTACCATATCTAATAAAGCTGTTTTGGCTTCACTTCCATATGAAAACTGTAAACGAGAAACTTCATCAGCCCAATACGCTTTAGATTCATTGAGGGCTTGATTAAAAGCAGTATCATTTAAGTAGTGATTGAAACGACTTGGATTATCTTCATAACTGGCTGAAAAACCCATGTAGAGTGTTAAGCTTTCACGAGGTTTAAGGATTGTTTTTGAAAATTGAATACCGCCCATCGCCTCATAACCTTCGATATAATCGCCTACGTTTGAGGCTTGGTTTGGTTTAGGAAATAACAGGTTACCTCTGCCGATAAATTCATCTAAAGTAGGGTAATAGGCTTCTATGTTTAAGTCGTTTGAATTGGCGTGGAAACCATAATAAACATCATTGGGTTTGTGTCCGCGTTCATCAAAAGACAAGGTTGGTTTCAATTCAACCAAGCCCTCTTTGACCCAAATACGGTTGAGCAATGAAGTGACATGACGGTGATCTCTTAGATTGTCTGCACTTCTACCATATAAAGGTGAAGCCGTCAACGCATCTACAGAAATCGGTAAGTCCGTTTTATTGGTTAATGTGACTTGATGTAACTCAATCGGATCATCATTTGCGATGAAGGATGTTACAACAATCTCAATTTTTTTATTTTTGCGTGTTAAAACTTGATATAGTGGACCGACTTCTAAATCCAATGTATCTTTTTGTTGTTGTGGGGTATTCCCTGTTAAGTGATAAGGTTTACCATCTATCGTAAAGATGATATTGCGTGAAAAAAGACTATTCACTAGGTCTTTTTCAGTAAAAGGCTCTGTGATATAGTGGTGATAATCCAATTTGATGTCACCGGATAAAGTCGGGGTTATGTAAGACATCAGGCCAGTTTTATTGTAAAGAGGAAAATAATAGCCGTTATATCCTCTTAGATTTAGTTTTTTTATGGTTCCCATTTGAACACCTCATGTCATTTTGGAAATCGGTTTCCTTACTTCCATTATATCTTATAAAAATGAATTGTAAAGGGTTTCAGTATATTTTTTAATAAGACCATGGATCATTTTTTTTGAACTACACATCTACTTTAATTTTGACTTTCACCTTTACTAAGTAAAAAAATGGCCGAAATGGCCATTTTAAAAGAAGACGTATTAGGATTTATTTCTGAAAATAAAGAATGCAAAAGCGATATCAATCACCATAAAAATGCCAATATACATGTAGATTTTCCAGTAATGTTTTTGGATTTCTAGTAAGTCTTCGATTTCATCTACGGTATAGGACATTTGAAATCCAGCATCGATGATTTCAGTTTCATTTTCTAGATCGATGATATCCGTTGATAGGGTATTGATTTCAATAACAAACCCATCATAATCAAACAATTTAACTTCAAAAGTATCCGATTCAATCAAGTAATTGTAATAATAAAACGATTGATCTCTTAAACCATAACTGATTGAAAAATCTTTATAGGCATCATCCGTATTACTCGCATACGTTTTGACCCCATTTTGCCATACCTCTAATCGTGTTTGATCGAGTGGGTTTTTCGCCGTTTCACTCATGGTTACATCTTCAGCCATGACAAATATGATGAGTTGACTGATGGTGTCACCGCTACGATTGATTTCAACGGTTCTAAAGTAAGAAATCAAATAATCGTCATTAGTTTGGGTAGGTGTAGGGTTGAACTCCATATAATAGAGTGAGGAATATTTAATGAAACCAGTGAAATCTTTCGTTTCTACCGATTCATCAATGATACGTTCTAATACAACGGCTTGACGCTCATAAATGATCCCAAGCAACGATGTAATATAGATGACAACCAGTAAAATAATGGTAATGATGCCATACAATACTTTGTTAAACATATTATAGTTCCGTCGCAATAATTACAGGGATCGTAATTGGACTGCGTTTGGTTTCTTTGTATAAGAATTTATTGATATCTTCACGTACGTTGGTTTTTAGTTCATTCCAATTGATGTATTTGCCTTTTAAGTGTTTATCACACGCTTTAACAAATATGTCTTTAACATCTTTTAATAGTTGTTCAGACTCTTTAACATAAACGAAACCCTTCGTCACAATTTCGATTTCACCCAAAATCCGTTTGGATCGAGGATTGATATTCGCAATGACTAAAAGAACACCATCTTCTGATAATAATTCACGGTCATGAATTACAATATCATTCACATCACCCACGGCTGAACCATCAATTAGGATATCACCACTGCGGTAACGTGCTCTTTGAAGATCAGGCTCACCATCTTTAAAGACGAGGGCATCGCCATTATCCATTAAGAATACTTGGTCTTTGTCATAACCCATTTCCATGGCTAAACGTTGAACAGCAAACTGCATTCGATACTCACCAATCACGGGTAGAATGTAGCGTGGTTTTAACATGTTCATCATCATTTTGATTTCATCTGAGGTGGCATGAGATGTGGTTAATATCTTTTTATCAATAACCGTCACTTTCGCATCGGTACGATAAAGAATATCGAGCGTCTTCGCAGCCATTTTTTCCGTACCAGGAATCGGTGAAGCCACCACAAGTACAGTGTCATTCTCATCGATATGGATTAAACGGTCTGCTTTTTTACACATCCGTTGTAACATAAAGAATGGCTCATGGCGATTACCAGTAACCAAAGCAACGATGTCTTTATCATCGTTTTTGTTTTTATCATCGATGTATCTTAAAGCAATTAAAGATTCTTTCGGGATGTTTAAATAGCTCATTTCAATCGCAATATCGACAATGCGTTGTGCTCTTCGTCCGATAATAGCGATGCGTTTTTTATGTTTTAATGCAATATCAATAACCCGTTGAATTTTAAGCAAATCTGACGAGAATAATGAAGCAATCAATCGACCTGGCGCGTTTGAAATGGCTTGATTAATGGTAAAATCGAGTTCTTTGGTAATCGAACCATTGAGCACTAAACCCGATCCCAAAGATTCTGTCAATAAACAAAGCACTTTCTTTTCAGCCAGTTCATTGATTTTTTTAAAGTCGGTTTGATACCTTGGGTCTGCACTTTGGTCAAAGGTATAATCGGACGTATAAATAATCGAACCATCGGCCGTATTGATGGCTACACCAACACTTTCAGGTATGGAGTGGGTAGTTGTAAAGAAGGTCACTTTGACGTGATCGAACTTAATAATTGAATTTTGGTTAATGACGTTCAGTTTTAATTTGGTTAAATCATAACCCTCTTCTTTTAGGTTATCCTTAATTAACTCCATGGTGAAGTTGGTTGCGTAAACAGGCACATTGATGTCTTTAAGAATGTGTGATAGCGCACCAATGTGATCTTCATGGGCATGCGTCATGAAAAAACCTTTGATTTTTGGTAGGTGTTCTAACAGCACTTTATAATCTGGAACAATCTCATCTACACCAAACAGTTCAGAGGTTGGATATTTGATTCCTGCATCTAATATGAATAATTGGTTGTCCACATCGATACAATACATATTTTTCCCGTTTTCACCGAGACCGCCCAAGGCGAAAATTTTAATCAGACTCATATAATACTTCCTTTCGATACTAGAAACGTTAAAGTTTAATTAATTATAACATGGTAACCTGAAAATCAGCAAGTTTATTACACCTTTTCAATCGTGATTTAAATATGAAAACTTTTTAAAGCAAAACCCTTTTTGGTTATGGTAATATACAATTAGGTGATAATTTTATGGCGATTAACTATCCAAATCCAAAGAAAACAACGACTAAAGTCATTAATCGATCGAATTTAGGGATGACACTTGAAGGCGATATTGAATCCACAAATCAGTATTATTTAGACAAAAATATCGCTGTAATATATAAAAAACCGACCCCTGTTCAAGTCGTCACTGTGAGTTATCCAGCTCGCAACAAAGCCAAAATTACAGAAGCCTATTATAAAACCCCATCGACAACAGATTTCAATGGGGTGTATAAAGGCTATTATATTGATTTTGACGCGAAAGAAACCAATTCAAAAACATCCATACCTTTAAAAAATATCCCAGAACATCAAATCATCCATCTAAAACGGATTGTTGATGCCGGTGGAATTGGATTCATGATTGTCTACTTCTCTGCTGTTAACGAGTATTATTATCTACCATTTGATGTCTTGTATGATCACTATCAAGACTCACTCAAAGGCGGCAGAAAATCCATCAGTTATGAGACATTTCAAAGAGATGCGTATCCGATTAAATTCGGATACAATCCACGAATCGATTACTTAAAAATCATCGATACGTTTGTTATACCAGGTCTTTTAGCAGCAACCTTTTGTAAGTAAGGACCCCGAATATCATACATAAAACCAGGGATGCCAACATGTATCCACCATTGTATGTGATCGAATAAATAATGACATTTTGATCGCCTGCATATTCAGCGAAAAACAAAATGCCTGAGAGTGTATGAATGACAAATCGCGCAAAGGAACCTACCAACATCCCCAACAATACAGCACTTAGACTGAGGTCAAGTGCTTTTTTACTGAATAAACCCGATAATCCAATGGCAGCGAACGCTAGGGTGTAGTCGAAGATAAACGATCCCCAGAAAAAAGCATACCCATCGATGAAAAAATTGACGATCCCAAACACCAATCCCGAGATTAATCCCCATTTTAAGCCATGTCGATAGCTCAACATAAACAGTGGGAACATGGCAAGTGAAGCGGATCCTCCATAGGGCATTTGGAGGATGGGAATCATTTTTGAAATCAATTCAATGACGACAGCTAACGCCACTAAAACCGCTGATTCTGTTAATTTATTTAAATCCTTGTTCATTGTTTTTTCTCCTTTAGAAAAATAAAAAAATTCTTTTGGTATGCCAAAAGAATGTCCATGTTGAATGACTATTCCTCCGCTGGCATGATCCAGATCAGGTATTCGGGTCGAAAATTTTCCTCTCAGCCCATAGGGGCTCCCCGTAGTACATATTCAGTTTATCACACATTTATAAAATTACAATGCGAATGCTCATAACTTTGAAACATAGTCTGCAGAATATATTTGAAGCAATTTATACTTTTGTTCAGTGGTCTTTCGTAAATCAAATAAAAAACCTTCTACCGATTTCCAAATGAACACCCAACTCGCAATCGAAAACACTTCATTGAAAATAAAAATGTTTAAGTAACGTTCTGATAGTAAAATGGAAATCATCATCGCTGTTAGGCCAAACAAAACCATCAAAGTCGACAGTATTTTAATTTGTTTGATGGTGACGGTTAAGTCAATGATACGTTTGATCAGACTGCGCTCAACCATGAGTTCGATGGTTTGTAACATATCGGGGGCGATGGTTTGATTAGGCATCGTTATATTGATCAATAAAGGCTTATAAAGAGGTACGTATTTCGCATATTCTTCTAAGTGATTCATGATTTCTTGACTGATACGTCTTCTCGATAACATCGTGAATTTTTGATAGATATCACTTTCTTGACTGATTTCTAGATCGATGACTGCGTAATCCTCTTCTTCATCGTATTCCTCATATTTAATTTTTAAAACTTCCTTGTCAGCTTTCTTAAACTTACTGATTTGCTGATCCAGTTGTTTTTCTCTTGTTTTTTCAACTTCTTTTTGGTGAAGTTCTTTAATTTCATCTGGTTTCATAAAATGACCTCACTTCTATTGTAACTTTTTTTCATGATTTTTGCAATTTGAAGCCAATAAATAAAACAATGAACCCGGAGGCTCATTGATTTTTTTTGCGTTTTTGACCAAATCCAGCGAAGCGTACAGATAGGCTGGTTGGCATGATTTTAAGTAAACCATGGGCGATTTTTTCTTTAAATCCAGGGACAATGATGACGCGTTTAGCGTCGAGTGCTTGACGAGCAGCCATCTTGGGATCTTTCTTATAAAACTTAATACTTGTGCCTGCAGTTTCAAAGAATTGGGTTTTTAATGGTCCTGGACAAAGCGCTTGAATCACAACATTGGACTTGGTTACTTTGGCCTCATAAGCAGCGGCTCTGGTTAAACTGGTAACATAGGCTTTCGTTGCATAATACGTCGATGCGTAAGCCCCAGGAACAAATCCTGCCAATGAACTGACATTGATGATTCTCCCACCACTTTTATCTTTAAAATAGCCATAGAAATGTTTCATTAAATGTTGTAAAGCTTTAATATTCAAATCAATCATTTGAAATTCTTTGTCTAACGGTGCATCGATAAATAAATCATTATGGCCGAAGCCCGCATTATTGATTAAAATATCGATATCGTATGGTTTGATAAACTCAATCAATTTATCTCGGAAATCGGATTTCGCTAAATCCCCAACAAAGATTTGAACTTTCACGCGATACTTGGCTTGGATTTCTTTTTGAGCCGAAGCTAAGTGGTCTAAACTACGTGAAGTAAGGATCAAATCATAGCCGCGGTCAGCCAATAAATCAGAGAAAGCGCGTCCCAATCCAATAGCACCACCAGTGATCAATGCATAACTCATAGAATGACGCCTTCAATGAGGACAACTTCATGTTTTGTTTGTCCAATTTTTATCGAATTTTCTAACGTTTGGATGGCTTCATGTACACCTTTTTCATTAGCGTGGATTTCTAGTATGACGTCACCTTGTTTAACATAATCGCCAATTTTTTTCTTAAAAATGATACCTACTGAAGGATCAATTATGCCATCTACCGTTTCACGTCCAGCACCTAAAAAGGCAGCTGCTAGGCCAATATCAATGGTAACCATGGAATCGATATACCCTTCACTTTTAGCGAGTAAAGGTAGTATGTGTTTCGCTTTTTCAAATTTTTGTGGATTTAAAATATAGGATTCATCGCCACCTTGGGCTTTCACAAGTTCAACCAGTTTTTGTAAAGCTTCACCGTTTTTAATTTTTGATTTTAATAAGGTCAAGGCTTCCGACTTAGAAGCGATACCCGCATCTTCTAGTAAGTAAGAACCGATTTCAAGCACAACCAATTCAAGGTCTTTTGGGCCTTGACCTTTGAGTGTTTCAATCGCTTCAATGACTTCTAGAGTATTACCGACAGCATAACCCAATGGTTCATCCATATTGGTTAAAATCGCCTTAACACTCTTGCCTGCAAGTTTACCAATTTGAACCATTAAAATAGCCAGTTTTTTCGCTTCTTCAAGGTCAGTCATGAACGCGCCATTGCCGACTTTGACATCCAAACAAATCGCGTCAGCCCCAGAAGCAAGTTTTTTAGACATGATGGAGGATGCAATCAAAGGAATACTGGGTACAGTGCCTGTTACGTCACGTAACGCGTACATTTTTTTATCTGCAGGGGTTATGTTTTTCGATTGACCGATGACAGAAATCCCAATCCGGTTCACTTGATCTTTAAAAGCTTGTTCATCTAATACGATGTTATACCCTGGAATGGATTCTAATTTATCCAAAGTACCCCCGGTATGACCTAAACCACGTCCGCTCATTTTAGCAAATTTAGCACCACAGGCTGCAACCAATGGCCCTAAAACCAAGGTCACTTTATCTCCCACACCCCCTGTGGAGTGTTTATCGACTTTAATCCCTGAAATATCTTCTAAATTAAACGTGTCTCCACTATGCATCATAGCAATGGCCAAATCGGTAGATTCATGATCTGTCATACCATTGAAATAAGTCGCCATCAGAAATGATGACATTTGGTAATCTGGAATATTGCCTTGGGTATACCCATTCACAATAAACTCGATTTCTGCTTTGGTTAACTCAAAACCATCGCGCTTTTTTGTAATTAAATCTAACATTCTCATCGTCTTTACACCTCGTAAAATCATTATAGCATATAAATGTTTATATGTATAAACGCTTTGTGTTATAATACGAAGGGAGTGAACTCAATGAAAATTTATGCCATTCGTCATGGTCAAACTGACCCCAATTTAAAACGCATTGTTCAGGGTTGGACAGACCACCCATTGAATGAACATGGGATACTACAAGCACACGCTTTAGGTCATTTTTTAAAAGCCAAACAATACCAATTTACACACATCATATCCTCACCCCTAATACGGTCCATTAAAACCGCTGAAATCATTCAATCGATCCTTGAATCGTCCCTTGATATCGAAGTCAATACTACTTTCATTGAACGTAATTTTGGTGTATTCGAGGGAAATTCTGTCGATGAAACCATGAAAGTGATTTATCAAAAAGGATTTAAGAAAAACGGATATGAGCATGATGAAGCGTTATTACAGCGAATTCAACTCGGTATTTCTGAACTTTATCTAAAGTATCCAAATGGGGATATTTTATTAAGTTGTCATTCACATGTCAGTAAATCTTTGTTGATTTTATCTGATCCTATCAACTACGACTATCAAACCTGGTTAAATAATGCCAGTATGTGCGTATTTGAGTACGATGGTAAATCCTTGAAAACACTGGCATACAATATCGAATATAATCAAAAATAAACCGATATGGTTTATTTTTTTAGTTTTAAACGAATTATTCGCTCGTATGTGTGCAAACGATTTGTCAAAATTCAAATTGCTATGATACAATAACGCTAAACACAAAGGTATGAAGTTAAATACTTCAATCTTAGAAAGCGGTGAATAGCATATGGAAACAGCGAAGACATCTAGTCATTTAGATGTTTTAAGCAAGCGAAACCTATTGATTTACACAGGGTTTCTATTTATTTTACTGGTTTCTTCCAGTATCATTTTTGGACTTTACGCATTTTTGATTGCACTGACAGCCATCATTGGTTCAGTGTCGGTAGAATTTGTTTTTGCGAAACTGAGAAAACGTTCATTGGACTACAGTCTTCTGATCACACCTCTCATATTCGCACTAATTATGCCACCAACCATTCCCCTATGGGTTGTATTGATTGGTAGTGTTTTTGGTACGTTTTTTGCTAAGTCATTGTTTGGTGGTTTAGGTAAAAATGTCTTTAATCCAGCTCTTGTTGGTTACATCTTTGTATCTATATCATTTCCGAGATATTTGAATACGCAATGGTTAAACCCAACCACCGATGTGGTCGCATCCACAACCCCGCTCATTCAGTTGAATAATAATACATTAGGTTACAATTTGTGGGAGTTATTGGTGGGTAATGTGCCTGGTACACTTGGTGAAACATTCCGGATTGGCATTATCATCTTAGGTTTAGCTTTGATTGTATTGAAAATCATCGACTGGCGCATCACTGTATCATTTTTGGCTACCGTTTTCATCATCAACTGGATTGGTGGATTCATTTGGCCAGATTTATTTAGAGACCCAGTCGCTTCATTATTGGTTGGTAGTGTGCTCTTTGGAGCATTCTTCGTAGCTACTGATCCAGTCACAGCACCTACATTTGCTTGGGGGCGTGTGATTTATGGTATAGGCATTGGCGCTATAGTTATGGTTATTCGTGCCGATGCAGGTGCATACCCTGAAGGTACCGCATTCGCGATTGTAATTATGAATGCTGTTGCACCACTCATCGATAGTTATAAAAAAGAACCTTCTATGGAGGTATCCGCATGAAACAATATATTCGTATGTTATTATTCGTCATCATCCTTGGAGGTGTAACCTCCGGATTACTCGTCGGTATGGACTTGATTACTAAAGATCGTATCGCGCTCAATAAAGAAGCCAGAATTAAATCTGCCATTTTGGATGCTTATGAAATCAGTTATAATATCGCCACTATTCACGATATATTTGACGCTGAAGTTACCATCATTCAATATGAAGGTGTCGACACCTTTTACATCGATAATACCACAGGAAACATATCCTACATATTTTCTGGTGGCGGTGTATGGGGAACCATTCGTGGTGTCATCACCTTTGATAGCGATTTTAGGACCGTTGTCAATATTGGTATTTTGGAACAATCTGAGACCCCAGGTTTGGGTGGTGTAGTCGCTGAAAAATGGTATCTGAATACCTATATTGGCACTGTGTTTGCGACCACAAGCCCTTACATCATCATTCGCCATGGTTCAGAAGATAACTTAATCAATGAAGTCGATGCCATCACTGGTGGTACCAGAACATCTGAAAAGTTTATGGAAATTTTAAATACAACCTATGAGGATTTCAAATCCAAATGGGATGAAGTGGGGGTTTAATCATGAATCTCATCCGTTTAAGATACAAAAAATGGTTTAACATCCTAAAAGATGGCATTTCTGTTAATAACCCCATCGTTGTTACCGTATTGGGAATCTGTTCTTCTTTGGCTGTATCAAACAAAGTTGAAAATGCACTTGCAATGGGTCTTGGTGTGACATTCGTTGTCATGGCAAGTAGTGGCTTTATTTCCGCACTACGAAAACTCATCCCATCCAAAGTCCGTATGGTAACTTACATGGTTGTCATATCAACATTTGTCATTCTTGTTCAAATGTTCTTAGAAGCTTTCTTTCCACTCATCGCAATTCAGTTGGGTGCGTATGTCGGCTTAATCATCACCAACTGTATCGTCATGGGACGTGCAGAAGCTTATGCAGTAAAGAACCCAATCAAATATTCCTTGGTGGATGGATTCGCAGCGGGCATGGGCTATACATTTGTCCTAGTCGTGGTTTCACTCATCCGTGAGTCTTTGGCATTTGGTACGATTTTAGGGTTTAGAGTCATGCCTGCAGGATTCACAAACTGGTCAGTTATGGCGTTAGCACCCGGTGGATTCTTTGTCATCGCCCTATTTATTTGGGGCATTAGAGAATGGCTCAAGTTTTACGAAAGTGAGGTTTAATGTATGGAACGTTTAATTGAAATTTTTGTTGCAACCATATTGAACCACAACATCGCACTCGTATACATCCTAGGGATGTGTCCATTGATTGCCATTTCAACCAGTGTTAAAAACGCTAAAGGTATGGGTATTGCTGTCGTGATTGTTGTCACGTTGACAGGGATCATTAACTATCCAATCTATCAATTATTGAAACAAACAGAAACCACCAGTTTAGCCTTATTGGTATTCATCATTACGATTGCAGCTACTGTCCAAATTTTAGAATTATTGATGGAAAAATTTGTGCCAAAACTTTATAATGCTTTTGGTATATTCTTACCACTCATTACAGTAAACTGCGTCGTTTTAGCCGTGTCCTTGTTCTTTGTAAATCGTGAATATTCATTTAGTGAAACAGCAGTCTTCTCATTTGGATCTTCTCTTGGTTGGATGTTGGCTATTGTTTTAATCGCAGGTTTAAGAGAAAAAATGGCGAAACATTCTGACGTACCAAAGGGATTAAAAGGCAAAGGTATTGTGTTTGTATTGCTTGGCATACTCGCCCTCGCATTCATAGGCTTAACCGGCCTAGCGAGCATATAGGAGGCCACATATGAATATATTTGTTCCCATTATATTGGTCGGGGTATTGGTTATCATTACCCTATTGCTCATTGTTGTTGATAAATTACTCGGCGGTGGAAAAGAAAAGATTCTCATGATTAATGATGAGATTATCATCCCAGTTAAAAATGAAGATACCCTTTTAAACACCTTATCCGACCAAAAAATCTATTTACCTTCTGCTTGTGGCGGAAAAGCCACTTGTGGTACCTGTAAATTTAGATTGATTGAAGGGGGCGGTGAGATTAAATCCACCGAACTTTCCTTCCTTTCACCCGTTGAAAAAGAAAATGGTATTCGTTTGTCTTGTCAAGTTAAAGTGAAAGACGACATGAAGATTGAAATTCCAAAACAATTACTCAATGCGAAGTCGTATAAGACAAAAGTTGTAGCAATTGAAGACCAAACCTATGATATTAAGTTGGTAAAGTTTAAACTCATCAATCCAACATCGATGGTATTTAAACCAGGTCAGTTTGCACAAATTGTGGTACCTGGTATCGATGTAATTAGAGCATACTCCATCGCATCCAACCCAGCGAATCCATCAGAAATTGAACTCATCATTCGTCAAGTACCCAATGGAAAAGCGACGACCTTTGTGCATAAAGCACTACGAGTAGGCGACAAAATTACCTTAACGGGGCCGTTTGGAGATTTCTATTTAAAGGAAGAATCCAGCCGTGACATGATTTGTATCGCCGGTGGCTCAGGTAAAGCACCGATTCGAAGTATTCTATTTTTCTTAAAAGACCGTGGTATGAACCGTAAAGTCAAATACTTCTTTGGAGCAAAATCCAAACGTGATTTATATATGACTGAAGAATTTGAAGCGCTCCAAAAAGAATACCCGAATTTTGAATATATTCCAGCCCTATCTGAACCACTTCCAGAAGATCAGTGGCAAGGTAAAGTGGGCTTAATCACCGATGTGGTAGACAAATTCACAGGGGATTTATCCGAAGCAGAAGCCTATCTCTGTGGTTCACCTGGGATGATCAACGCTTGTATTAAAGTCTTAAATAAACACGATATCAAGCAACACAATGTATTTTACGATAAATTTTCATGATAAAACAAAACGTCAACCTAAAAAGTTGACGTTTATTTTTTATATGAACAAGTTGTGATTTGAAGATTGGGTATCGCCTAAGTAGGTAGCAACGCCTGCAATTTCAATCCCATCCATCAGTTCTTCTTGTTTGATGCCCATGATATCCATCGACATCGCACAAGCAGTGATTGTTACACCCATATCCATCGCATTCTTAATGAGTGTTTGTAGGGAAACGACATTTTTCTTTTTCATAATATATCGAATCATCTTTGGTCCCATGCCCATCATATTCATCTTCGATATTGGTAACTTTTCTGTGCCTTTTGGCATCATAAAGCCAAACATTTTTTCAATGAATGATTTTTTGACTTTAGCGTGTTTTGGTTTTCTTAAAATATTAAGACCCCAGAATGTGAAGAATAATGAGACGTCTTTCCCCATCGATTTCGCACCGGTTGCTATGATGAATGCTGCAATCGCTTTGTCTAAATCTTGAGAGAATACGACAATCGTAGAACCATTCTTTGTTTCTTGAACTTCATTTCTAACGGGTTTTCCTTTTTGTAATTTAGCTGTAATGGTTTTATTCTCTCTAGAGACATTAATCAATGTATTGCCTGTTTTGGTAGCCCAGGTTTGAATATCTTTCATGAATCCTGGATCGGATGCCTTAACTTCTAATACTTCACCTGGTTGCATCGTTTCCATGGTTTGATACACTTTCATAATTGGACCTGGACATTGTAATCCACACGCATCAACGATTTTAATGGCTTTGGTTGTAGAATTTACAGGTTCAACTGGTTTGGATATAGGATCTCCCAGTTCATTGACTGGAAAGAAACAAACCTCGCTCCCGTTCGAATCAAATACACACGAAAATGATTTGAAACCACCGTCTAAATTGATGGCGTTGAAACCATGTTGCATGAGCATTCTTTGCGCGGTATATCCACGAGTTCCTACTTGACAGTAGACATAAATGGTTTCCGTTTTTGGTAGTTCATTCAATCTCGATCTCAATTCAGATAATGGGATGTGAACCGAACCAGATAAATAATTAATCATCACTTCAGCCTGTTCTCGGATATCTAAGATATAGGCACCTTTGGCTGCTAACTCTTGGATTTCTGCCCATGAAACCATCTTGGTTAAGCCTTTGATGATGTTTTCAGCCACATACCCAACCATGTTAACTGGATCTTTAGCCGATGAATATGGAGGTGCATACGCTAAATCAATGTTTCTCAAATCGGTCACTTTCATTTTAGCGAATATCGCTGTAGCTAAGACATCGATCCGTTTATCTACGCCATCACCACCGATGGCTTGAGCTCCATAAATTTCTTCAGTTTCTGGATTAAAGATTACCTTCAATGAAATTGGCTCAGACCCCGGGTAATAAGAGGCGTGGTTGCTTGGATGAATATGTAAAACTTTATATTGGAATCCCAATGCTTTGACTTGTTTTTCACTTAAACCTGTCGACGCGACCGTTTGATTGAAAATTTTAGCAGCTGAGGTGGCTAACGTACCTTGATAGGCTTCATTCATCCCACAAATATGGTTCGCGACGATGCGGCCTTGACGATTGGCAGGTCCAGCGAGTGCAGCCATCATCATTTGATTTGAAACACGATTCGCCACTTCGACAACATCGCCGATGGCGTAAATATCTGGATTGGATGTTAACATGAACTCATTGACTTTGACAGAGCCACGTTCGGATAAGTCTAAACCAGCTTCCTTAGCGAGGATATTGTCAGGTCTTACCCCAATCGCGAAGATGATTAAGTCGGTGTTCACGACACGTCCAGAGGATAAAATGATTTGTTTCCCCTCTTGTTCAAACGCTTTAACACCATCATTTAACAAGAGTTCTACCCCTTGATCGGCAATCGATTGATGGATGATTTGAGCCATTTCGTAATCGAACATCCCCATCACTTGAGGTGCCATTTCAATCAAACTGATTTTGAGACCCAGGTGATGTAAGTTTTCCATCATTTCAATGCCGATAAACCCACCACCAATGACAGTCGCGTGTTTAGGTTTTTCTGTTTTAATAAACTGCATGATCAAATCCATGTCTGGAATGTTTCTAAGGGTAAAGAGTGTTTTGGCAGTCTCAATCCCAGGAATTCTTGGTTTTACTGGTAATGAACCTGTGGATAAAACCAATTTGTCATAGGTTTCTGTATAATTTCGATTCGTTTTAACATCACGAATTTGAACCAATTTTGAACCCGTGTCGATGCGTAAAACTTCAGTGAAAATTCTAACATCGATATTAAACTTGTTTTTCATATCGGTGACCGTTTGAACCACCAAAGCGTCTCTGGATTCAATGACACCCCCAATATGATATGGTAAACCACAGTTTGCAAAACTAATGTATTCGCCGCGTTCTAAAAGGATGATATCAGCAAATTCATCGAGTCTACGCAATCTGGCTGCTGTGGTAGCGCCGCCAGCGACCCCACCTACAATGATTATTTTATTAGACATAGTATCCCTCCAATCTTCTAATATAGACCTGTGCATAACATATGTCAATAAAAAAACCGCCTATAAATAGACGGTTATCTATGTAATGTTTACATTATTTAATCTGCGAGCGATAAATATTCGCGTAAACCCCATTTTTCTCTAATAGAGTTTTATGTTTACCTTCTTCGACCTTAATGCCTTTTTCTAACACGACTATCTTATCCGCATTCTTAATCGTCGATAAACGGTGTGCGATGACAATGGTTGTCCGGCCCACTTTAACTTTATTTAATGCTGTTTGAATCATCATTTCTGTTTCTGTATCGATGTTTGCTGTGGCTTCATCCATGACTAAAATCGATGGATTATGGACGACCGCTCTTGCAAATGAGATGATTTGCTTTTCACCCACAGAGAAATTACTGCCTTGTCGAGATACACTCGATTGAATGCCATTTTCCAATTTATCCAGTAATTTATCGCCACCAATTTCTCGCAATATCCGTTCAACTTCCGAGTCACTGATGTCTACACCAAATCGAATGTTATCAGCTATGGTACCTTTAAATAATACCGGATCTTGTAAAATGATTCCAATATGTTGACGATAGGTTCGTTTATTATACGTTAATATATCTTCATCATCGATGTAGATGTGTCCCATGTCATCCGGTTTGATGTCATAAAATCGAAGTAATAAACTCATCAAAGAGGTTTTACCTGAACCCGTATGACCGACCAAACCAATCATTTGACCTGGTTCAATCGATAAATCAATCCCCTTAAGCACAGGGTTGTTTTTCTCATACGAAAACCACACATTGTCAAATACGATTTTGCCTTTGTATCGCTCAATTTCATGGAAATCCGCATCTTCTTGTTCACCATCGATGATGACAAATAGCCGTTCTGTCCTTACAATCGCGTGCTGTAAGTTACCTATTTCTCTAAACAATGTACCGACTGGTTCAATCAAACGCGACAGATAATCGTTATAAGCGTAGATAATCCCAGCAGATACGACAAAACCAGCAACATTAAAATAGGATACACCAAAATATAAAATGACAAATGCCGTTACAAGCTGTCCAATCAAACGTATCATATTCCAACCAATCGATAAATGGAGTTTGGTTTCTTTTAACTTTTCCATGAGAAAATCTTCGGATAATTGATTGAACTTTTCTGAGGTTTGTTCTTCAAAGTTGAATATTTGAAGAACGGATATACCATTGATGATTTCATTCAAGTTCGCTGTAATCATTGAATTTTGCTCATTCACTTTTACCGCGATGACATTGAGTTTTTTAATAAAATAGCGTAACCAGACATAGACGAATGGGAAAATCACAAACGTGATGAGTGCCAATTTCGCATCCAAATAAAACATCCCAATATACGCAAACACGATGGCCATGGTAGCGTTAACCAACAGGTTCATGATGGTTGAAAATAAGTTCATCATCCCACCAACATCATTAATAATACGGTTAGCAATTTTCCCGGCAGGTTCTTTTTCAAAATAATGCATCGGCATTTTTTGAAGCGATTTAATGGCGTCTAAACGGGCATCTCTGACGATATTGACGTTGATCATCATGGTTGAAATACGTTGAATATACGTGAACAGTATTTGTAAGAAAAAACGGAGAATTAAGAGAATGAGTAAAACAATGATTGGATTGATGAAGGGTTGATAGAAACTCAATACGTCTGTTTTGGACAACAATACAATCGAATAATCATACGTCATACCTTGGTTATTTCGAATGGTCAAAGTGTTGCCTTCAATCGATTTGGTTCCAGACTCAACAAAATCCATCACAGCATAGTATTTACCTTCATAAATGATGATTGACATCACATCATCAGAGACCACATCCTGAGTGTAATACTGATTTTGATAACGAATGCCTTCAGGTTCTGGATTTTGATACCAAGGTCGTTCAATACCGACCAAATAATCATCTAAAATGGTTTTAACAATGAGTGGTGCGAAGAGTCCCAACACCTGAACAATGAGCATCGCGCCGATACTGATGGCGAGGTACTTTTTATATTTGGCGATATACCGCCATACTTTTTTCATGGTTTTCATCGGTTTATCTCATCGTCATCTGTTCAATGAATTGGGTTTTATACCAACCCTCTTGACGGATGAGCTCCTGGTGTGTCCCACGTTGTGTGATTTGACCCGCTTCTAAAACCAAGATGATGTCAGCATCATGGATGGCTGAAAAACGATGGGCAACAATGATATTTGTTTTTCCTTTTCGGAATTCTTTTAAGTGATTGATGATATTGTCTTCTGTTTTCGCATCTACTGCGGACAATGAGTCATCCAATATCAATATTTCTGGGTCTTTTATGAGTGCACGAGCAATCGAAAGTCGTTGTTTTTGACCTCCAGATAAACTAACACCTGATTCACCGACCATCGTATGTAATCCATCGTGTAGAAACATCAAATCTTTTTCAAAATCGGCTAGTTTTACCGCTTTATCGAGCATTTGAGAAGTTGCGTTCGGTTTACCAATCATGATATTTTCATCCACACTTCTTCTAAAAAGCATATGGGATTGAGGGACGTAACCGACTAGATTACGAATGTCTTCGATTCGATACGATTCAATCGAAGCATTATCGACTAAAATGGTTCCATTGGTCACGTTGAACTCTCTCAATAATTGTCTGATTAAGGTGGATTTCCCTGCGCCAGTTGGACCAACAATCCCAATGGTTTGACCTTTTTTGATGGTTATATCGATATTTTTAATGACGGGGTTTTTATCGAATGGATATTTAAATGTGACATTTTTAAATGTAATTTCATTAAAGTTAAGAATATGTTTAGAGTCGATATCATCGTGAACTTCCGGCTTTTGATTCATGATTTCATCGAAGCGATCAATCGATATGTGGGCATTATTGATTTGTGTAAAGATCCCAGAAATAGAGGTAATCGGTCCATACAATTGACCAATATAGGCTACAAAAGTAATCAACCCACCAAGGGTCATTTCTTGTTGTATGATATAAAATGTTCCGAATGAAAACGCCAAAATATAGGCGATACCATAAATGATTTCAAACATCGGGGTAAACCAGTTTTCGTATTTAACAATGTAACGCCAGGATTCAATATCCTTATAAATCGCTTCATTTTGACGTTTCAAATCATTTTCTTCTTGAATATAAGCGCGGATGGTTTTTTGTCCTTCAACACTTTCAAGGACTTTTTCTGTCATTTCAGCATATATTTCACGGTGTTTTTTGATGTATTTACGTTTTTTGTTTCGAATGATATTTAATATCGTAATCCCGATCGGCATGATTGTGATGGATATGAGGGTTAATTTCCAACTGATGGTGGTTCCCATCACAATGAT
This sequence comes from Acholeplasmataceae bacterium UBA6150, assembly GCA_002423145.1. GTDB lineage: Bacteria > Bacillota_I > Bacilli_A > Acholeplasmatales > UBA5453 > Paracholeplasma. Next base: position 72,911 of record DIUU01000013.1, read on the forward strand.
GGCGAATAGAATTAAACCCACGTTGAAAATAATGCCTTCAAGCAACGAGGTTGCTGCTTGTGTGATGGCATCTAGGTCAGATGTTACTCGTGAGATTAAGTCCCCTTTTTCAAACATTTCATAAAACTTTGAGTCCATGCTAAATAGATGTTTAAGATAGTTTTGACGCAGTTTATATGCCAATTTTTGTGCTTCTTTGGTCACCATATAGTTATAGACAAAAGACATCCCATATCTTGTCAGTGGGATGGCTAATAATAAGCCCGCAAGCCAATACAAATTGGTTCGAGTCAGTCTCGATGAGACAATCACATCGATGGCATCTCCGAGTACTTTGGCTGGTGCTAATGCAATGATCGATATCCCAACTAACAGGATGAACATCACGGTATACTGTTTCCATTCGGCTTTGATAAACCAGCCTAAATGCTTGATAATTTTCTTCATAAATGGGTCCTTTTAAAACTGATAATGCTCATCTAGGATTATACGCTTTATGTGATTAAATTAAAAGTCAAAAAGTTCATAAGATGGGCAAAATTTTAAAAAAAACTACACCATTTAAAGTGTAGTGTGGGTTTAAAAATTATTCCTTAAATTGATATCCAATACCCCAAACTGTCGTGATGATTTCGGGTGTAGTAGAATCTCGTTCAATTTTATTACGAATCCGTTTCATATGGACATTGATGACATTTTCATCGTCATAATAAGGCTCATTCCACACGGTTTCATAGAGGTGTTTCTTTGTAATTATTTTGTTTGGATTATTGAAGAATACTTCAAGTATATGGGTTTCTTTTTTTGTCAGAGGGATCTCAATACCATGATTGTAAAAAACATAATTGTATAAATGAAATTCTAAATCCCCAATGACTTTGACCTGTTTATGTTCGGTTTTAATCATATGATAACGGCGGATAGCGGCATGGACTCGTGCTATAAACTCAATCATCGAAAATGGTTTTGCAAGATAATCATCTGCACCGACTGTGAGTATTTCTGCTTTTTCAATGTCTGTATTTTTGGCTGAAATGACTAAAATCGGCGTATTCGCTGTTTTTCGAATTGCCTCAATGATGGATTTTCCATCCATGTCGGGTAAAATCAAGTCGAGTATGACCAAATTCATCGACAATTTTTCAAAATGAAACATAGCCTGAGCCCCATCAAATGCAGACAAAACTTCAAAGTTCTCTTTCCTTAAGGCTTCTAGTAATATTTTGTGAACCGTTTTGTTATCTTCAACCAGTAAAATTTGACCATTCATAATAAACCTCCTAAATTCTTACATTTATAATATCACAATTAATCATTTGTACTAGTTTGATTATGAAAATGTAATTAATTAGTAATAAATGAGTGACTTATTTAGGCTTTTTTACCGAATTAATGGCACTCATGACTTCTTCTAGTTCAGCATATAGTTGAACTACAGTTTCTTGAATAGAATCAAATTGCGAGTTTTTAACCATTTGAATGATATCTTCACACGATTTTGCTGCTTTTTCTGCAAATATATAATGCATAGATCCCTTTAAATAATGTGCCACTCTACCAATTTCAACATAGTTTTTATCCACTAAAGCTGACGAAAGTTTTGTTACCTGAACTGGATAGTCTTCCCTGAATGTTTCGAAAATCTCCTGTATAAGATTATAATCTTCGTCATATGAATCGTAAAGTTTTTCTACATTTAACGTTGATAATTTTACTATTTCATTCTCTTTTGATAGTGGGGCTTCTTCCAGCATTTTATTAATCAAATCAAATAAATTTTCAGGTTTAAACGGTTTTGTAATCGCGCTATTCATCCCAAAAGCCAATGCTTTTTCAGTGGTAGATTCTGTGGCTTTGGCAGTGACTGCGATGATAGGAATACTTTTGAATCGATTTCCCATGAGACGAATATGTTTGGAGGTTTCATAGCCATCCATTTCTGGCATTTGAATGTCCATTAGAATGATGTCAACATTTGAAAGTTTTATGAGTTCAATGGCTTCATTACCCGAAGAAGCCAGTATAACTTCAAATCCTGCTTTGGACAATATAACTTGCATGGCATGACGATTAACTTTGTTATCATCAACGACAAGAATTTTTTTATGTTGAAAAATCAATTGAGGATTATATGTCTTAGCCTTAACTTCGGTACTTATATTCGATAATATGTGATAAATGCGTTCTCGAGTAATCGGTGTAGTTACACTATAATCAATGTCTTTTCGATGCATTAAATCTTTTGAAAGCGTAACCGTATCCATCGCACAGTGTATCACTTTAGACTGCTCATTACCAAACCTTTTCCGTAATTGAATGGTGTATTTACGATCAATCATTTCAACGGGTTTTTGAATCACAATAAAGTCATACGTAGGGTCTTTAGGATCATTTGCATTTTTCACTGCTAAAGACTGTGTTATACTTTCAAAAAAGCGCTTGGATGTTTCGATATGTTTTAGATTGGGATCGACAATAACGAATCTTTTGTAAGTTAATCCAGACCATCGTTGATACAAGTTTTTAAGACCACGTGAAAATTGCATAATAAAACCGAATTTTGAGCCAACGCCTACCTCAGATTCGATTTCAAGTTCACTATTTAACAACTCAACGAGGTTTTTAACAATCGATAATCCCAGACCTGTGCCCGGATATTTCTTAGTGATAGACGAATCTACTTGATAAAATTGATCGGTAATCTTGATCAGTGATTTGAGGGGGATTCCAATGCCAGTGTCGATGACATCAAACCTGATCGTCATTTGATTATCAGTCTGCGTATGTTTTCTAACTTTAATGGTAACGGTGCCTGTTTCCGTATACTTGACAGCATTGGACACCAAATTCAAGATGATTTGTCTAAATCGAGTTCTATCGGTTATGATTTCATCCATAATGGTGTAATCATAATCCAATATCAAGTGAATATCCTTCTCCAAAGCTGAATATTCCTGCATCTTCACGATTTGATATAGTTCATTTTCTAAGTCAAAAGAACTCATTTCTAAATCCAACTTGCCTGCTTCAATTTTTGATAAATCCAATATATTATTGACGATTCTGCTTAAGCTTTCTACGGAAGATTTTGCAATATCTAAGAAATCCATTTGTTCGGTGTCCAAATGGGTATTTTTTAATAAGTATAACGCATTTGTAATTCCGGATAATGGTGTTCTTATCTCGTGACTCATATTCGCTAAAAACTCACTTTTTGCTTGTGAGGCTTTCATCGCATTTTGTTTTTCTTGTACAAGCAACAATTGTTGGGATTCTCGTACTTTGAGGTTCACAATAATTTCAGCTAGGACCTTTAGTAATTGTTGTTCGTTATCAGTCCACTTTGCGAATTGCTTGACTGAGTCAAATCCAACAAACCCATAGATGGTATTTTCATCAAATAAAGGGATGGTTAATAGTGATTTAATGAGTTGCATAGAAAGCACTTTATATAGTTCAGAATGATGATTCAATTTTTCAATATCTTCAATATAAACACTTTCACGTTGTAAATGTCTGTCCATCCAAAAAGAGTCGATTAGATTGATGGGAACGTTTTGAAGATTATCAATCATTGGCTCAATGCCATCTGCACAATACTCATGTGTATTGTTGGTAATCCCATTGATGAAATCATAGTCAAAAACATAAACACGGTCAGCATTAATATGCTTGCCTACCATACTTAATCCTTTATAAATGGCTTCATCGGTTTGTTCAACCGGGACATTAATAAATACCGATGCAATTTGAATCAGGATGTCTTGAAAGTCGTAACTGCGTTTTAATTCTTTTTCAATTCTACGAATTTCAGTGATGTTTTTATTAATTGTCAATATACCTTTTATATTTTCATTGTCCATGACAGGAATTCGAGTCGTTTCAACGGTCAAAAAACCATCTTCTGACAATATATCAATGAATGATTGTACAGGTTCTTTTGAAATATATACCGGTTCATCCATTAAGGTAATGCGTTCTACTTCAGTTGCTGGATATATTTCACTGATGTGTTTATGAATGAGTGTATCTATGTTTGGCCAACGCTCATTTGCTTTTTTGTTTGCATAACGATAGACTTGTTGATTATCTTTAAAAGCAATCATATCAGGTGAATAATCCAATATCATAGTTAAAAACTTCATGTATTGATAATAACTTGCTGCTTTCCAAGTGGTATCGATCATCGTCAATGATAAAATATCCATTTCTAAGTCATCTTGATTTGTCTCTATGATTAGGTAGCCAAGATTAGATAGTTTAAACCAGTGAATAAAGCCATTCAGATTATTCTCGTTGCGCTGAACTGCATCGATAAACATATCTTTATAGACTGGCTCATCTGGATAAAAAAACGGTTTGTTATACCGATATTCAAATATGTATATGTAGTCACTATCAAAATATTTCTTTAGAAATTCTATTAAATCTGATGGTATTCCGTTTTTTTCAATTAGTAGGTGAAGCTTTTGATAGAAATTGTTGTCATTTTTCATGTGAACACCCTCATAATCTTATTTTACCAAACAATCGAGATTGAACTTCATTTATTTTTTTTATATGCAATATTTAAGATTAAAGTAAGATATTAGCGTTTCTCACTCATGACTGATATGGTATTAAAAACCGTAAAAAAAGTACTGCCTAGGCAGCACTTATTGGTTTTATCCCATTTTTTACTTTGATTGTATTATTCACTAGTTTCACGACATAATCAGCCAAATCAGTGGTACTCATATTTTGATAAGTTTCCTTGAAGATTGGTTCATGGATGATGACTTTAATTTTAGTCATTCTCCACGGGGCACGGTGCTTTACATCGGTCGTTCCAATCAACGTAATAGGCAAAATAGGTGCTTCCGCTTTGGTAGCAAGTTTGTATGCTCCGGCACGCATCGCGACCATTTGTTCATCGTTACGATCTTTAATGCCGCCTTCAGGAAATATCGCCATGATCATTCCATTTTTGATTTGTTCAATGCCTCTTAGGATAGATTTGGCTGCTTCTCTGTTGTTTTCACGGTCGATTTGGATACAACCAAACCATGGCATATAGTTTCTAATCACAGGAAGTTTATAAATCCCTTTTTTCGCAGCCATTCCAGTAGGTCGATCAATCAATTGATATAAGATGAAAGGATCAGCATAGGATTTATGGTTCGCATACATCACAAAACTACCGTTTGTAGGGATAAAATGTTTATTTTCGACTTTAATGTCTAATCTTAAAACGAATATGGATATAAATTTCGCGATACTGCGGATGTAATAATGTTTAAAACGATTATCTATTTTTGTAAACTTCATATAAGGCATCATGATGACCATCATCAATAACATGGATAACCACGCAATTGCATAACCCACGATTAGCCATACAGGAATCAGATACAGCTCTGATGAAGTTAAACCAAAAAAGAATCCAGCACTTAAAAACCAAATCAATACAAACAGTGTTGAAATCATGCTTTCACCTTCTCATACACACAAAACCTTAAGACATCCACTTGATTTTCTTGGATAAGTTTGTATGCGGATAAATCAAATGGAGGAAAATAGACGTTACCTTCATGAGAGGCATCGATAAATGTTATATACAAGCGATCAGCATAAGGTAAACTGAGTCGATAGATGGTTTTTCCACCAATGACAAATAGATCGCCTTGATAATTTTCTAAAAACGTATCGATATCATTCACTTTGATTGCGTCATCGAACTGACGATTTGAAATCGAAGCGATGTACAGTTGTCCAAACGGTAAAGGTCTATCTTTATAATACGATTTTAAAGAATCATAGGTCATATCCCCCATCAAAACAGGTTGACCTTTGGTTTTATCTTTAAAATAAGCCAAATCTTTTTTATAATGCCATGGCAATTCATTGTCTTTCCCAATGAGCCAATTTTGGTCCATTGCCCAAATCAAATTAATCATACAGCCACCACACCTTTGATGGCAGGGTAAGGGTTATAACCCACCAATTCAAAGTCTTCAAACTTGAAATCGGTGATTTGTTTAACAGCCGGATTGATGATCATGGTTGGTAAAGTTCTTGGGGTTCGGGTCAATTGTAATTCAATTTGTTCAAAATGATTCTTATATATATGGGCATCCCCAATCGTATGGACAAATGTCTTAGGTTTTAAGTTAGTAACTTGTGCTACCATCATTAAAAATAAACTATAGGATGCAATATTGAAGGGAATCCCTAAAAATATATCGCCACTACGTTGGTATAGTTGAAGTGATAACTCCCCATTCGCTACATAAAATTGCATGAAAGTGTGGCACGGTGGTAAGGCCATTTCAGGTAAATCTTTAGGGTTCCACGCTGACAATATGATACGTCTTGAGTCTGGGGTTTGTTTGATTTGACGAATGACTTCTGATAACTGGTCTACGCCACTAAAATTACGCCATTGTGCACCATAAACTGGGCCTAAATCCCCATGTTTTTTCGCAAAATCAGCATCGTTTTTTATTTTAGAGACAAACTCATCCATCGTTTCATTTTGATAGTCACTGGATTTTTTAAACTTTTCATACGGCCATTCATTCCAAATTTTAACATCGTTGTCAACTAAGTACTTGATGTTGGTATCGCCACTGATAAACCATAACAGTTCATGGATAATCGCTCTTAAATAGACTTTCTTTGTCGTTAACAAAGGAAAGCCTTCAGATAGATCAAATCGCATTTGGTATCCAAATACACTTTTAGTTCCAGTATTGGTACGATCCGTTTTTTCAGTGCCATAAGTCATTACATGACGGCATAAATCGTGATACTGTTTCATTATTTTGCTAAGCGGTACAAGGCATCCGCATAAATCGCAATACTCATGAAGAAATCATCCAAAATAATGTATTCATCCTTTTGGTGAATATAACTCGGTTTATTAGGAAAGTGTGGTCCAAAAGCGACTGAGTTTTTCATGGTTCTAGCGAAAGTCCCACCACCTGTGGTTTGTGGTTTTGCATCCACATCGTTTGAGTATTTTTTATAGGTATCCATCAATATTTGAATCATTTCTGATTTCGGATCGACGTAAAGTAATCTTTGGTGTTTGCCTAATTCGACTTTTAACCCTAAAGATTCAAATGCGGTTTCAAAACGTTTGATGAATTTTTCAGGATCTACGCCATTTGGATAACGTGGATTCAGTGTAATTTCAAATTGATTTTGTTGAAGTTTAAAGACCCCAGCATTTACAGTCACAGGTCCCATTTCTTTGTCATGGTAATCGACACCAATCTTTACCCCTTTGGTATCGTCTAATAGATAGGTGTTAATCGCGTCAACAAAGGCATTATTGATGCCAACTTCATTGAAAAAATGAACCATTAAATACGCTGCGTTTACCCCTTCATTTGGTGTTGAACCATGGGCACTCTTACCATCGACTTCGAGGACAAGTCCTTCAGCGGAAATGGTGGTTTTACCTTCTAGTTTGCGAGCTTTTAGGAAGGCTTCGAAGGCAGGTTTTAGTTGTAGATCAGAAACCACAGCCAAAGCGTGATCAGGTACCATATTATCGCGTAGTCCAGCGTCGAAACGAATGAGTTTGGAAGGTTCAATTTTCCCTTTAACAACGACTTTTAATATCCCTTTTTCACCGTATGTCAGTGGGAATTCTGAGTCAGGAATAAAACCTGCTACTGGTTGTTCTGGATAATGTTTAAAATAGTAGTTTACACAACGCCATGCAGTTTCTTCGTCTGTGCCTAAAATCAACTTGATGCGTTTGGATAGAGGTACACCTAAATCTTTCAGTATTTTCATCGCATAATACGCTGCGAGTGTGGGTCCTTTGTCATCTTCTGTACCACGTCCATACATTTTGCCATCAGCAATCACTGCACCATAGGGTGGATAAGACCAACCAGAACCTGCAGGAACCACATCCAAATGTCCAACCATACCGACATATAAATCTTGATCACCATATTCGATGTGTCCAGCATAATGATCCGCATTCAACGTATTGAAGCCATCTCTTTTTCCCAAATTTAACATGAATGTCAAAGATTGGTCAATGCCTTCACCAAACGGTGCGTGTTTACGATTTGGATCAAATGTTGTCAATTCTGAATTAATTTGAATGAGCTCTACGAGGTCTTTCAAAATCGCTTCTTTGCGTTTTGTCACTTCTTCAGTAAAATTTATGTTCATAATATCAACTCCTTGTTTTATTATACCAACAATTGACTTCTTTAACAATTGATTTAAAATGGAAAAAGCGCCTTTTCAGGCGTCTTCTTCTGGACATGATGGACTTGTTTTAAACGTACTTGAAAGGTGTATCACCCTTTCGCCAACGAGTTCGATTACTGAAATCACTTTATTATTGATGAGTTCGAGTTTTTTGGTTTGAAGCCTGCCGCGGATCGCAACCATAGACCCTTTCTTACAATAGTTTTCGATGATTTCAGCTGAACCTTGCCATAAACTACAACTGATAAAATCCGTTTCGTACAAACCTTCCATGTTTTTAAAAGCGCGTTGTACTGCAATTTGAATATCCGACACTTTTTTGCCATCTTCGGTTGTTTTGACGACTGGTTCATGTGTTAATCTTCCAATCAGTGTGACTTGATTTAGCATTGTTAACCTCCTTGTGCTTTATTATACTGAAATAATATAGATTACAAAATTGCAGATTTCATATCTTTATATAGATTAAACATACATTTTGATAAAAAAAAAGGAAATCCATGATAGACTTCCGATTTAGTTATAATTATGAGAATATTTTATAAAACTGGGTCTTTTTGGGATTTCACAGGGAGCACCACAAAAGATGCAATTCGATTCGGTTGAATGTCTTTTGCAACGACTTGTAAATCCTCAATCGTAATCGATTCGATGATTTCTGGGACTTCAAACATTGAAACACCATTCGCTAAATAATTCGTAAATCCCATCGAGATGGATTCAAGGCTATTGAGGCTCATAATGAATGACCCCAACGTACTTTTCTTTTGACGCTCAAATACAGCAATATCATGGTTTTTTCTTTTTAATGATAATACCATTTTTGTCAATCTTGACTCCAGTAATGAAGGATTGATCGTATCCCCAAAGAACGCCAATGTAAAGGCATTTTCTTCTTCAATACTTGTATATTCAAAAGACTCATTGATCAATCGGGATTGTAGTAGTTCTTGATAATTCTTCGTCGAGTTAGCAAAATACATATCCAGTAGAATAGTCAACGCGATGTCCTTTTTAAGGGCTTCTTTTCCCGATGCTGGTGTCAATTTAATGCCTAAACCTAGTTTTGGCATGACCACAGGCATTTCTATTTCATCATGTGACTTAACAATTCTCTTAGGCTCTTTTGGCATAAATCTTTCAATCGGAGCTTGATAGTCGTATCCTTTTTTAGCTTGATTGGTTTCAATGAACTGCACCATGACTTCAGGGTCAAAATTACCAACTAGAACGACTTCCATATTCGATGGGTGATAGAAAGTTTCATAAGCATCGTAGAGTTTCTTCGCTGTAATCTTATGAATCGATTCCACGGTTCCACCAATTTCCACATGGATGGGGTGTTTTTGATAGAGATTTTGTAATAAACCATAGAATAAGCGTTGATTTGGGTAATCGGCATACATTCTTAATTCTTCAGCAATGATACCTTGTTCTTTTTTGACTGATTGTACAGTAAAATAAGGTGTTTGAACAAAATCAAGCAAATAGTTAAGAGCTGAATCGATATTTTTAGTGCCTGAGAATAAATAACTTGTACGGTCAAAATTAGTATAAGCATTCGCATTTACACCAAATTTAGATAGGGTTTCAAAAGCATCGGTTTTATCGGGCATCGAAAACATTTTATGTTCAAGAAAATGGGCAATGCCTTCAGGTTGATTGACTTTTTTACCCGTTTTAGGAGAAATAAAACTTTGATCAAATGAACCATAATGTGTCGTAAAAGTTGCGAAAACTTTATGGAAATCATTTTTTGGAATCATGTAGACTTGTAAACCGTTGGTTAATTTATGTTGATAGACTGTTTCATTTAGATGACTGTAATATACTTTTTCCATGATTAACGCTCCACATCTAATAGATACACGGTATCTTTAACTAAAAGTTTGCCAACAGCCAGTAAATCCTCTGGTGTAACTTGTTCGATTTTTTCAATACGCTCTGCCAATGTCGGGGTTTTACCTAATAAGGCTTGAATGTACATGAGGTTTTGTCTTGCCCCTTGAGAATCTTCTGATTCTTTTAAATCGTTGATGAGGGCTTGTTTCGAAAGTGCCAACTCTTTTTCACTGATGCGTTCAGTAGACATGCGTCTAACTTCTTCATCGATGACTTTTTTAGCTAAGTCCAAACGTTTAGCATCGACACCAGAATAGATGAACATAATGCCTTTATATGCATCATAAACTGAAGAAACATAATAACAAAGGGAATGTTTTTCTCGCACATTTAAGAACAGGCGAGAATGCACATATCCACCCAAGGCTGCGTTAAACAATACCGCTGCTACATGCTTAGAATCCCCTTGACGTATTGGTAAACGATAGCCAATATTTAGTTTTGTTTGACTAATTTTATCGTGTTCAACTAATTCTTTTACAACTAGAATGGGTTTGGTTTCATAGTCCAAGAAATCCATGGCATTGAAAGAGGCTTGTGGAAAATAGACTTGGGCTAATTTAACTTCTTCTTGATCAACATCACCTGACAAAATGATTTGTAATTCATCGTTTTCGATGAAGTCTTTATATGACTGTTTAAACTGTTTAAATGTTAAAGACTCGAGTTGTGACTTGGTTCCGGAAACTCTTGCGCCATATAGCTCATTTGGACACATTTCTTCAAATAAACGTGTCAATGCATAGCGTGTTTTGTCATTTTCTTTAGCAACCACTTCTTCGATTAGCATATTTTTTTCAAGGATAAAATCATTTTCATTGAAACGATCATGCCCATACATATATTCTTTTAGAAATGCTAACCCCTCTTCGAATAGAGTCTGATCTAAAGCTAAACTCGGATTAATTAGCTTTAACTGAACATGGATAACACTTAAAGTACCAATTTTGTTGGTATTAGAAGTTAGACTTGCACCATAGAGGTTTTCAAGTTTTTCATTAAACTGTTGACGATTTTTATATAGATTGGTTTTTGTTCTTAATACACTGGGTAAGAGTGTTCTAAATGCAAACTCATCGACTCTCGCAACTCTTTTAAATTTTAATGTGATTAGTATCGTTTTAAACTTTTTTGTTTGGTCGATTAAAATCATGATTTGATAGCCACTTCAAGTGCAATTTCCATCATTTTTGTGAAGGATTTTTGTCTTTCTTCTGCAGTCGTAGCCTCATGTGTCACTAAAGAATCAGACACAGTCAGTAAACAGGTCGCTTTCTTGTTCAATGCCTTGGCATTAGCGAATAAAGCAAAGGATTCCATTTCAACAGCAATACAGCCTTGTTCATTGAAACGAGCTTCATGCACAGATCCCTTCAAGTTATAAAAGACATCCGATGAGTGAATTCTACCCACGGTCATAGGAATTTGTAATTTTTCTGCAGCTTTAATCGCACGATTGTTTAAAACTTTGGTCGCTTTTAAAACTTTTGAACCGGTTAAACCCATGGTTTTAGCAAATGAAGATTCGCTATAAGCTTCGCTCACTAAAATGACATCATATAGATTCAAATCTTTAGTGTATGCGCCACAAGAACCGACACGAATGATGTTCTCTACATCGTAGAATTTAAATAATTCGAACGAGTAAATCCCAATCGAAGGCATACCCATACCAGAACCAAATACGGTCACCGGTTTGCCTTTGTATTTGCCAGTATAACCAAACATATTACGCACAGCATTGATTTGCACAACATCGGTTAAGAATGTTTCTGCAATCATTTTGGCACGTAGTGGATCGCCTGGCATCAATACGGTTTTTGCAACTAAGTTTTTATCTGTAAGACTAATATGTGGTGTTGGATTCATGTGTTTTATCTCCTTGTTGATGTGTAACAATTTTAATCCCTGAGGATGCACCAATGCGTGTCGCACCGGCTTGAATCATCGCGATGGCGTCATCATAGCTTCTCACGCCACCAGAGGCTTTAACGCCATAGTTTGGTCCGACTGTTTTACGCATCAATGCGATGTCTTCAACAGTTGCGCCACCTGTCGAAAAACCAGTGGATGTTTTAACAAAATCAGCCTTTGCTTTAACAGACAATTCGCAACCTTTGATTTTTTCATCGTGTGTCAAAAGACAAGTTTCCAAAATGACTTTAACCAATTTTCCCGATGCAGATTGAACAACCGATTGAATGTCGTGTAATACTAAATCATATTTTCGATCTTTTAAATTCCCTACTGAAATAACCATATCGATTTCATCTGCGCCATCTAAAACCGCTTGTTTGGTTTCAAATGCTTTTGCTTCTAAACTGTGTGCACCTGACGGAAAACCGACGACTGTACAAACCAAAACGGTAGAATCCTTCAATAAGGATTTTGCCAATTTTACATAATTGGGATTGACACATACACTCATGAAATCATACATTTTTGCTTCTTCACAAAGCTTGATGATGTCCGCTTCCACCACACTCGGTCCCAATTTCGTGTGGTCAATAAATTTATTTAGTTGCATACTAAACCTCCGTTTCGCCTTTTCTACTTAATTTTACAATATGCACAAGTGTGAGCCCTACATTGAGTAAGGTCACAGATAGTGAACCAATCAAGACGCCATAAATGATGAAAATCAAGCTACCAATGATATTGATGTAGCGAATCTTTCTTTCACCCTTCATTAAGAATGAAATGAGAACCAAAAGTCCAGCGGACACACCAAATATTTCGATGATTGCTGGGTCTATATTAAACATGTTTTTACCTCCTTTATTTGTATATAAAAGGGCCTAGATTGACCCTTATATGTCGATAACTTTATCCAATTCAATGTGTAAAAGTGCACCATTGATTGGGGTGAATTTAGTTTTTTTAATGATTTTCATCACTTTTTTGACGTGTTTTGGTTCTACAACACGGGTATTTTGTAAGAACCCAGGCACACCAGTCGTCATTTTATCAATTTTTGCCATGACTTCATGAAACGGCATAATCTTTTGTTCAAGACCTGTTCTAAAATAGACAAAATCGATGTGAGGTGGAAACAATGTGACGGTATTTTCACGCCATTCAATCGAGAAATGCACTTTTTGATCTTCATCTAGTACGACAAAATAGTTAGGTACATAGATATCTAACTCTTTATAATAACGGTGCAAATCGTATTGTTCATCCACGTACTTTAAACAGTCATTGAGTTTTTGATCGTTAAATGTATGATAATCTTTGAGTTGATATCCATATTTATCTTTATAGGCTTTTCTTACAATATCAAATACTTTTTCGACGACTTCCATTTTAAAGTGTAAAACATCTTCAAACATGTCATGATAAATCGCAAAATTAAACTCTTTGCATAATCTTTCAACAATATTGAAAACCTTTTTTGCGCCATAAAAAGGCGTCATTAAAGGTATTTCCAACCTAAAATTAACGTCAAGGTATTGCGGGTCCAGTTTATAAATATCGGTAACAGTGGATTTACGAGAAATCACAAAATCGGCTTTTGTTTTTAAAATGGGGTGACGATACTCCATGCGCACTTCGCTCGACGTTTCAGATACATCCCCTAGCTTGGCTTCTTGAATATCATCGAAAAAAGATAATATGCGTTCATAATCAAAAGCTCTACTTTTTTCCTTAAAAAAATGAAGCACAAACACGTTCATATAAACACATCCTTACTCAATTATATTATCATATATTGAGGTTACATTCAATTGCTTTTGGTTTTCTAAGATTTGAAGTAAATCGTTATGGGTGCGATTTTCAAATAACGGGGTAATCGATAAGTACCCAGTTCTAAAGGCAGTCACATCCGAATTTTCATCTTCAATACCATCAATCAATTCATAAACCGTTTCGTACAGTTGGTCGCCAACACGGTTAAATTTAGCGGCGTGGTGATGTTTGCCTTGTGTTGTCCATTTAACACCTATGAACATCTCATATTTCGAACTTGGGTAGTTGATATTTAAAATATAGTCTTTTCCCAAAGCCTGATTTTCAAGTAAATATTTAACCAATTTGTAAATCGATTTTTCTGCCATCGGTAAACTCTTCTTTGGACCAGATACAGCAATTGCAGGAATGCCTAAAATGAGGGCTTCTGTTGCTGCAGCGACTGTACCAGAATAGAGTACATCGGATCCGACATTCAGACCACTATTAACACCGCTCACACATAAATCGAAAGAAACGCCTAAAACACCCACAGCGATGCGGGTGCAGTCAGCGGGTTTACCAAGGACAGAGAGTGCTTTTTTCGCTCCATAGAGATGTCCATAGTCTTTTACCTTTAGTGGCTCATTGATGGTAATCCCATGTCCTTGACCACTTTGGTGGGTTTCAGGAGCAACCACATAAATATCGCCTAAGGGAGAGAGTTCTTTTGCAAGAACTTCAATCCCAGGCTCTAAAATACCGTCATCATTGACGATTAAAATATTCATTCTACTCACCTTTTAATACCGCTTCGCATCGTGGACAAACATGTGTTTCATTGACATTTGGAACAATATTCCAACAACGTTCACACTTATGGCCTTCAGCGACTTCTGTTTGTATCGAGAGCACATCCGATGCTTGCAGTTCAATACTCGAAATCATTAAGACCTGAGTTAATGAAATCTGTAGTGATTCAATCGATTGCTTCATGGCATTTGGAAGTTTAACAACGGCTTTCGCTTCTAAAGATTTACCAATGACTTTGTTCTTACGCATATCTTCTAGTTGTTTTAATAATTCATCACGAAGCACGATGAATTGTTCAAAAGCGACATCCAAGTCACGGTCTGAATAAGACAGTTTGTTTGGCATACGTTCTAAATACACATCGTCAAGTCGCGCAAATGGTAGTGACCAGTAAGCCTCTGAAGTCGTGTGTGGTAAAATTGGGTTTAATAATTTCAACAGGGTCATCAATTGCTCATATAAAACCGTTTGAACACTTCTTCTTAAGAGACCCTTTTGTGATTCAACATATAAGATATCCTTCGTATAATCTAAGTAGAAGGCGGATAAATCATTGATCATGTAGTTCGTAACGTTACGGTATACCACATCAAACTTGTATCCATCAAAGGCTTCATACACACTTTGTTTTAAGTCTTCCAGTTTATGCAACATCACTTTATCTAAGGAGCCCAATTGGCTGTATTCAACTAGATCTTTTTCAGGATTAAAGTCAAATAAGTTAGATAATAGGAATTTGAATGTATTACGAATCTTTCGGTACGATTCTGACACTTGTTTCATCAATTGATCGCCGATTCTAACGTCAGATGAATACTCTACTGAAGATACCCATAATCTTAGGATATCCGCACCCATTTCTGATGTGATTTTAAGTGGATCTGTGGTATTTCCCAACGATTTACTCATCGCTCTACCATCTTTATCTAAAACGAATCCATGGGATACAACGGCTTTATAAGGCGCTCTTCCATAAAGTGCAACCCCTGTGATCAAACTGGAGTTAAACCACCCACGGTACTGATCAGAGCCTTCTAGATATAAATCGGCTGGATATGTTAAACCACGTCTTTCAAGCAATTTGTGAGATGACCCAGAGTCAAACCATACATCCATGATGTCGGTTTCTTTTCTAAATAGGCCATTCGGTGAACCCGGATGGGAATAGCCTTTTGGTAACAAATCTTTCGCTTCTTTATCAAGCCAAGCGTTGGTACCTTCTACTTCAACAATCGAAGCGACATGATTGATGACTTTTTGATCGATGATAGCTTCGCCATTTTCGGCGTAGAACACAGGGATTGGTACACCCCAAGCTCGTTGTCTTGAAATACACCAGTCGTTGCGATCTTTGATCATATTATGGATGCGTAGTTCGCCCCATTTTTGAATCCAGTTGGTATTTTTGATTTCTTCTAATAATGGTTTTTTCAATAAATCAATGGAAGCGAACCATTGTGGGGTTGCTCTAAAAATGATTGGCTTTTTGGTGCGCCAGTCGTGTGGATAGCTGTGTTTGAAATAGCTGACGTGTAATAAATTACCCAATCCTTGAAGTTTTTCGACGATGAGTGGGTTTGCTTTTTCATAATAGATGCCTTCAAATTCTAGAGCTTCTTTGGTAAATATACCTTTATCATCCACAGGAACTAGAATGTCTAAATTGTATTTTTTACCGACATTATAGTCATCTTCACCATGTCCAGGTGCGGTATGAACCAGTCCTGTGCCATCGGTATCGGTAACGTGTTCACCTAAAATAACAGGACACACTTTACCATTTAATGGATGGATATACTGAATGAATTCAAGTTCTGTACCCATGAAACTTTCGACAACGCTAAAATCAGTCCATTTGAGTACAGTTGCGACTTTCTCAAGTAAGGATTTAGCGATGATATATTTTTGTTCTTCGACTTTTACAACCACATAACTTAATAGTGGATTGGCAGAAATTGCTAAGTTCGCAGGTAATGTCCATGGCGTTGTAGTCCAAATGATTAACTTTTGGCCAGCACGTTTTTCTGAAACGATTTCAAAAGCCACATAAATCGATGGGCTGGTGACATCTTCGTATTCAATTTCAGCTTCTGCGAGTGCAGATTCTGAACTGGGTGACCAATAGACAGGCTTCAATCCTTTATAGATTAAACCTTTTTGAGCCATCGCTCCAAAGACACGGAGTTGATCTGCTTCATAAGCAGGGTTTAGTGTAATATAGGGTTTGTCCCATTCACCAAGTATACCCAAGCGTTTGAATTGAACTTTTTGCATTTTGACTTGTTCAAGGGCGTAATCATGACATAACTTTCTAAAGTCTGAAACAGTCATTTCCTTACGATTGACACCTTTTTTGGTCAACGCCTGTTCGATTGGTAGACCATGGGTATCCCAACCTGGGATAAATGGCGCGTAAAAACCTTGCATTGTTTTATAACGAACAACGAAGTCTTTCAATATTTTATTGAGTGCGTGACCAATGTGGATTGCACCATTGGCGTAGGGTGGACCATCGTGTAAAACAAACGGTGTGTTACCTTCGTTTTGCTTCAAAACGCGGTTGTATAAATCCATTTTTTCCCATTCCGCTTGGAACTCAGCTTCTCTGACCCCCAAGTTGCCACGCATTTCAAAACTGGTTTGTGGTAATAATAATGTGTCTTTTAATTCCATGTATATTCCTCCTAAAAAAATAAAAACGTCCCTAGAATATATCTAAGGACGACAATGTCGCGGTACCACCTTAGTTCTAACTAAAAAACAGTTAGCCCTCTTACACTTTAACGCAGTGTCTACAATTGCTTACTGGTGATCATATAGAAGTATTTGCTTAGGCTTACACCACCCCTAAGTCGCTTAATTACCATAGATTCCTATATTGTGTCCAATGTTATCGCAACAATTCGCATTTGATTCTAACTTTAAGGCTTTTGGATGTTCCCATGTCATCTGTTAAGATGATTCTACCATAGCCTCTGACTGATATTATATCATAAGGTTTCAATAAAACAGTATATTTTTGTACAGGAAAGTAGTTAATTTTCACTTTTTCTTGGTCAATTAACCCCTTGACATCTTCTCTAGGTATGTTGAATGCTTTGCTGACTAAAGCGTCTACACGCAAACTATCCAAGAACAGGGTTACAGTTTCACTTTTTTCTTTAATCTCATTGGGTAAAAGCTCAATACTTTCAAAATAGATAAAGTCTTGCTTGATTTGATGCAGATCTAAAAAGACTTGAAGTATTTCCTCTACCACTTGAATATAAATATGGGTGTCAGTGATAAAAATATCACCAAACGTATCCCGTTCAATCCCTAAATGCATCAGAGCCCCAAGCACATCACGGTGAGATAAGTTTGAATCTTGATAGGTGCTTCTCAATGTTTTCATTTTAAAAGCGGGTTTTTGTTCTATGTCAGTCACGTAAACTCGCGCATATTCAGACAGTGGATTGGACTCATAAATATGAAAACCTTTAAATATCGATTTGACCAAATCCCGTTCGGGTGGGTTTAAAAATCGGTATAAAAGGTCTTGATGAAAGTGCTCTCTTTGGTTTTTTAACCTGCGGTGGAAATCAGTCTTTGTATTCATCGACGAATTGTTTCAATGTGCCATCTTTAAATTCTTGTTGTCGAGCAAATAAAAACACTTTTTTATTGATTTGAATGATTTCGCCTTCGATGGCGAAGACGACACCTGACAAGAAAGCCATGATTTTATTGGCTGGGTCTGGTTGGAGTTCTTCGAAGTTAAGTACCAGAGGATGCCCATCAACCAATTCTGTGGCCAAAGATGTGATATACGCATCTTCATCGGTCGATAAAGATTCGAATATGACACGGTCATACGCGCTGGTCAACGTTTCGCCTTGATAATTAGGCAAAACATTTTCGGATTTTTTGATTTTACTAAAAATTGCCATAAATTACCTCACAGGATGAATTTTCTACCGATACGAACAAAATCGGTACCAACCGATAATGCAATATCGTAATCTTGGGTCATGCCCATCGAAAGATAGGGTAAGTTGTATTTGATTTTTAAGGATTTCAATACCTCAAATATGGCTTTGGTTTGGTTGGTATCCCCATCCACACCCATGGCCATAAAACCGACTACCCTTATTTTATCATAAAACATAACTTCTTTTAAGAAATCGTCGATTTTTTCTACAGATAAGCCTGTTTTATTGGGGTCTTTGTTGACATTGAGTTCAATGAAACAATCGAGTGGCGTCTGACGGAATTTTTGAATCTCATTTGCCAGTTTGATGGAATCCAAACTATGCAAATAATTGATTTCTGGTATGAGTTTTTTGACTTTATTGGTTTGTAAATGACCAATAAAATGCCAAACAATCGATAAATCATTCAGTTGTGCCTTTTTATCCAATAACACTTGTGCGTGATTTTCGCCAAAATGACGAATCCCTGCCTGATATATTTCTCTCATCTCGAGCGCATTGACATATTTTGAAGCACAGATGACTTTAACCTCAGGGAATGATTCCATAGAGGATATTATCATTTCTGTATTGAAGGTCAGTTTAGACATTAAATTTGAATAACATGACATCCCCATCTTTAACGAGGTAGTCTTTGCCTTCTTGTCTAACACGTCCGGCCTCTTTGGCTGACATGTAAGAGCCATATTTGATTAAATCATCGTAAGCGACGGTTTCTGCTCGAATGAAACCACGTTCGAAATCGCTATGAATGATGCCTGCACATTGTGGGGCAGTCATGCCTTTTCTGAATGTCCATGCTTTGGCTTCCATTGGACCTGCTGTAAAGTAGGTTTGTAAACCCAATCGATGGTAGGTGGTTCGAATCAATTGGTCAAGCCCAGCTTCATGCAATCCAAGTTCTTCCATGAATAACGCTTTATCATCGTCGTCTAATTGCGCGAGTTCCGACTCTATTTGTGCTGATATATATACCACATCGGCATTTTCGTTTCGGCCTTTTTCAACAAGGCGTAAATAGATTGGATTGGTTTCAACGGTTCTAATCTCTGATTCAGATACGTTCACAATATAGATCATTGCTTTCGCTGATAAGAAATTATAACTACGAATAACGGTTCTTTCCTCAGTGGTCAAATCCATCAATCGGATGGGGATATTGTCTTCTAAACTTTGTTTGACTTTACTTAAAATCTCAAATTCTTCTTTTTCTTCTGGATTTCCCGCTGCTTTTGCTTTTTTTTCAATTTTCGGAATGCGCTTCATAACCGTGTCGTAATCTGAAATATTGAGTTCAAGTTGAATGATGTCGATGTCTCTCAGTGGATCGACAGACCCTTCAACGTGGATAATATTATCATCTTTGAATAAACGAACCACTTGACAAATGGTATCGACATCACGAATGTGACTTAAAAATTGGTTGCCTAGACCTTCACCTTTAGATGCACCTTTAACCAAACCCGCGATATCGATGAATTCGACTGTGGTTGGTACGATACGACCTGATTTATACATGGTCGATAAGACTTCAAGGCGTTTATCCTTTAAGGTAACCACACCGACATTGGGATCAATGGTTGCGAAAGGATAATTCGCTGCGAGTGCAGCACTTTTGGTGATTGCGTTAAATAATGTGGATTTACCGACATTGGGTAACCCGACGATTCCTGCTCTTAACATATTTAAAACTCCTTCATCAAAAAAGGCGCTATCGCCCCTTTTTCGTTATTTTTTACTCTGTAGCCATGCTGGCAATTTATTGGGTTTCTTTTCTTCTTTTTTTGGTTCTACCATCGGGGCTTGTTTTTCAAATCCAGAAGGTGTGATTTTCACTTGATCATTGGTGGTCTTTTTAAAGATTTGAGTAGCAAAATCATCAATCGTAGACTCTTTGGCTTTGAGTTCATACCCTGTCGCGATGACCGTGACAATCATTTCGTCCTTCAAATCTTCATTCAATGCTGTACCATAGATGACATTGAGTTCAAAATCGGTTGCGTTACGGATTTCATCTAAGGCTTGTGATACTTCAAATAAGGTGATGTTGGTTCCCGATGTGATGTTTACAATCGCATCTGTCGCGCCATCAATGGACACTTCAAGTAATTTCGAATGAATGGCTTTACGTGCAGCTTCAATGGCTCTATTTTCACCAGAAGCGATACCAATGCCCATGAGTGCAGTCCCTTTGTTTTCCATTACGGTTCTCACGTCTGCGAAATCAACATTGATTAGACCAGGGACAGCGATGATTTCAGCAATCCCTTGAACCCCTTGTCTTAAAACATTATCGGCTTCTCTAAAAGCATCGAGCATTTGCGTGTTCGGTTCAATGATGGATAATAAACGTTCATTTGGAATCACAATCAATGTATCTACAAACTGTTTAAGTTCTTCTAATCCCGCAATGGCTGCTTGTGTTCTCGCTGGGCCTTCAAAAGCAAATGGTTTGGTAACAATACCAATCGTTAAACAACCCATCTCTTTGGCAAGTCTAGCGATGATCGGTGCCGCACCTGTACCGGTACCGCCACCCATACCTGCAGTAATAAACACCATATCAGCATCGCTCAATATGGCTCTTATTTCATCCTCTGATTCGAGTGCTGCGCGTTTACCCACTTCAGGTTTCGCTCCAGCACCTAAACCTCTGGTTAAATGTTTTCCAATTTGTAGTCTTTTCTCAGCACGGGATACTCTTAATACTTGCGCATCGGTATTCACGGCTACGAATTCTACACCCTTTACATCGTTTTCAATCATGCGGTTGACAGCATTACCGCCACCACCACCGACACCGATAACTTTAATAACCGGCTTTTGATTGAAATTGTCATTTACGCCAAATACCATAGTAACCCTCCTAAAAAATGGTGATAAACACCTAAGTTAATTTTACACTAATTGGCTTATAATTAAAAGATATATAAAGCGATTTTAACAAAACTCATTTTAAATAGCCATATCGAGTAAAAAATTCTTTTTTATAATCCAACAATCGATCTTCTAATATGGCTTGTCTGATTTCCTTCATCAAGTGTTTCAAGAAAGCCAAATTTTGATAAGTCATGATACGCATTCCTAATATTTCTTCTGCTTTAAACAAGTGCCTAATATAACTCTTGGTATACTTTGAAAATGGGGTTTGAATATTCGGATCCAATGGCGACATATCCATTTCGAATTGCTTATTTCGAATTTGGATTTTGCCTGTGGTAGTAAATGCGGTACCATGTCTTGCATTGCGGGTTGGTAACACGCAATCAAACATATCGACGCCACGAATGACCCCTTCAACCAAATCATCGGGTGAACCAACGCCCATCAAATAGCGGGGTTTGTCTTTCGGCATAATTGGGTTGAGTAAATCCAATATACGATACATTTCAGATTTAGATTCACCCACCGATAATCCTCCAATGGAATACCCTGGAAAATCCATTTCAATGAGTTTTTGTGCACTATATAGACGTAAATCATCAAATAAACCACCTTGAACAATCCCAAATAAGGCTTGGTCTGTAGTCAGTGCTCTCTTACCGCGTTCTGCCCATCTTAGTGTGCGTTCTAATGAATCTTTTGTATAGGCATAACTGGCATCATGGGGAGGACATTCATCAAAGCTCATGATGATATCTGCACCTAATTTTTCCTGAATTTCAATGGCTTTTTCCGGTGACAAGAAGAGTGAATCCCCATTCTTGTGGTGTTTAAAATACACGCCTTCTTCTTTGATTTTTCGCATATCCGTTAAAGAGAACACTTGAAAACCACCACTATCTGTTAACAAAGCCCCATCCCAGTTCATAAAACCGCGGATGCCGCCATGGGCTTTCACGATATCTTCACCTGGTTGGAGCCAAAGGTGATAGGTATTGCCTAAAATGAGGCCTTCGGAAACCTCTTTAATTTCTTCAGGTGTTAATGTTTTGACAGTAGCTAAGGTGCCAACAGGCATAAAAAATGGGGTTTCAAACGTCCCATGGGGTGTATGTAGTAAGCCATAACGGGCTCCGGATTGTTTGCATGTATGTAATAGTTCAAATCTAATCGACATTTTGATTCCTCTTTTCATTGAAATTATACCATAAAGGTGATATATTTGTTATGGCTTCTGCCCGCAGTACTAGTTACCTGCGAAACCAAAACAAGGAGAATACTTTATAATGTTTCATTTTACCCTAAAAGATTGGATTAAACAATCTTTGATTGCAGCACTTTATGTTATTTTAGTGCTTTTGTTTTTACCTATCAGTTTCGGCGAAATTCAATTTCGTGTGGCTGAATTGTTATTGATCATTGTCTTTTTTGATAAAAAAGCAATCCTCGGTTTGACGATGGGCACATTTGTTGCCAACATGTATAGCCCAGGTCCACAGCTACCCTTTGATTTAACCTTAGGTGTGCTCGCAACTTTCTTGAGCGTTTATGCGATGGTTATGATAAAGAATAAATACATTGCATTGCTCGCACCCACCCTATTCAATGGCATCATCGTGGGTTATATTTTAAATATAGTTTGGGATTTACCCTTACTCTTGACCATGCTTTATGTTGCGATTGGTGAATTTGGTGTAACCTACATTATCGGTATGCCACTGTATCAATTATTGAATCGGCACGCAGGATTTAAATCTCTATTTGAAGATTAAAGGCGCAAATATGCGCCTTTTCTTATTTAAAACCGATTCGTCTTAATGTTTTTTCTACCAATCCAACAAAGCTGCTTTCAGCACCCCAATTAAATTTAATTAAAACACCGGTTGACCCACCTGTACTCACCGCATCTACGGTAACTCGATCTTCAATTTGAGTTAATAAAACAGATAAACTAGCACGGTTACCAGCACGATAATAATATTTTTCAAATACAATCATCCGCGATTTTCCGTTATCGAAAGTCGTGCTTACATCCAACATGACTTCCCCTGTAATAGAACCATTCACGATGGTATTATAAATCTCACTGGCAACATGCTCAATGGTTCCTGTGCCTACCATTCTAATACTTGGCATATGTCTTCTCCTTAATAATATGTTTATGTGCCGTAGCCATCGGGACATCCTCAAAGGATGTGACGGTTTCGTGCTTCTTTTCATTTTTTATTTTGCCATAATACACATCCATCGTCCAAACTAAGTGTGTAAATACATGCTTAAATTGAGAAATGGGTTCAGTGAATACGATGGTATACCCCATCGAATCTAATACATCCAGTGCATAATTTAGACTATCCGATTCCACTTGTGGCAATAGATATAAACCTTTCAACAAGTTATCAGTAACCTTCCAAACGACAAACCGATTATCCTCGTCTTGTAAGATAAACGTTTGAAAATGAAGTTCTTTTTTAGCCTTTGCTTTCGCTTTTAAAGGGATACTACTTTGTAGACCTTTTGCTTTCGCAACACAATCTAATTTTACTGGACACACCTCACACTGTGGTTTGTGCTTTGTACATAAAGTAGCGCCAAGTTCGATGATGGCTTGGGTATACATATCGGGTCTCTTATCTTCTAATAAAGTTTGATTAAAAGATTCTAATTTTTGTTTTGTCGAATCCAATGTGATGTCTGTTTCAACTCCAAAATATCTGGATAAAACACGCATCACATTGCCATCAATCGCACTGAATTTTTGCTTAAAAGCAATCGAAAGAATCGCGCCAGCGGTATAAGCTCCAATGCCTTTGAGTTGGATGAGATTTTCATATGTATTTGGAAAGATGCCTTGGTATTTTGAAACAATTTCGATGGCTGTCTTTTGCATGTTGCGAACCCGTGAATAATACCCTAGACCCTCCCATAATTTCATTAATCGATCTTCTTCGACCTCTGCTAAATCAAAGATGGTGGGCAACGTCTCAATGAATCGTTTATAGTAAGGAATGACGGTGATGGCTTGGGTTTGTTGTAACATAATTTCCGATACCCAAATGTAATAGGGATCATCGGTATGTCGCCATGGTAAATCCCGTTTGTGGATTTCATACCACTGAATAATCCTATCGGAAAAATGACTCATCGATATCTAATACGCGAATGCCACAATGCGGAATCATATCATTGATATGGGTAAATGTACCCATGACAATACCATGGCATACCACGATCACTTTTTTATATTTTAAATACGGTTTAATGGCTTGATGTGTCCGTTTAGAGAGCGTTTCAAAAGATTCCCATGGGAATTGTGTGTCTGCTTGTCTAACCCCTTGTTGAGCCATAAATTCTGGGTAAGCTTCGTCTAAATCTTTACGATCAGAAAAAGACGTGTCAGGCATCCATTCGTGTAAATCATTTTCAACCACGAGGGGAATTTGTGTGATACGAGAGATGATAGCTGCTGTTTGTAGTGCCCGTGTATAGGGTGAAGCTATGATCAATTCAGCACCCGTTAAAATTGACTCTTTAGCTACCGCTTCTGCCTGTGAAACGCCACGATCGGTTAATTTACCTAAATCATAACCTTGATTTTTGTAACCACGCGCGATAACTTCGTCATAGCGCGGTTCTCCATGTCTAATAAATATAAATGTTGTCATTTTTAATCACCTACTGAAAGTATACCATAATTTATAGTTAACGAAATACAACTTTGTTCTGTTTGTGAAAACACTTTTATGTTGCTAAAACACCTGTCCAAACAAAATTTTTATGTTATACTTCAATTGAAAGTTGGGATACCCATGACTATTACAAACAATCATTTTGATGACATCATGAAGAATCGTCGATCAATCCGAAAATACAAAGAAGTTGAAATTACTGATCATACCATTAAAGCTATTTTTGAATTGGCTTTACGTGCACCTTCAGCAAACAATTTACAACCTTGGACCTTCCGAGTCATTAAATCCAAAGCCGCTAAAGACCAATTTTCTCATTTATTCAAATGGAATCGTTCTCAATACGAAACGAGTTCTGCGATGATCATTGTACTGGTGGATACTCGATTCGCTAGCCGTGCACCACAAATATATGATAAGGCTGTTTCGCAAGGCTCGATGAGTATCGAGGTACGTGATAGACAGCTTGAAAACTTTAAAAAACAAAATCCCAATCCGCTGGATGTTTTAAAAACTGCCTATCTTGATGCTGGTTTAGTCGCCATGAACATCATGTTGACTGCGCGCAGTTTTGGATACGACACTTGCCCGATTGGTGGGTTTGATCGATTAAACGCCCCTCTTGCTTTTGGCTTAGAAAATCATGAAGCTGTGATGGCCATTTCGATCGGTGTTGCTGATGATTTTGGAAACAATTCCGTACGATTAGACTTCGACCAAGTGGGACAAATCCATTAAAAAAAGGACAAAATTGTCCTTTTTATTTTGCTAAAGATCCCATCGGGTCCCATGGTTTTAAAATCACTGGTTCTGCTTGATAAGCATTCAATTCTGCTTCTGTTAAGTACTTTTTGTGAACCACTGCTTGATAGGTATTTTCATCAAACCATGCCCCACTCATTAAGTAATAACCTTTCAAACCACGTTCATTTCCCCAAGAGTTTTCAATTTTCCATTTGGTTGGTAAGTCATTTTCTAAATTGACACCCGTAATGACCATCGCATGGTTCATAGCCCCTTGAAGGTAATCCAATTTTTGATCTTTGGTCATAGAAAAACTCATTTGAAATGCAGTTTCATAGTCATACGCCAGATTGTCCCAAACGCCTTTTTCACGATCACCATCACGTGAAACATCGGCACCAAACCAAACGATTTCGTTATCTTTTAGTTGTGAAACAACCAATCCTTTTAATCGTTCCATTGGTACATTCAAATGAATGATTGGTTTACCA
This sequence comes from Acholeplasmataceae bacterium UBA6150, assembly GCA_002423145.1. Taxonomy (GTDB): domain Bacteria; phylum Bacillota_I; class Bacilli_A; order Acholeplasmatales; family UBA5453; genus Paracholeplasma. The sequence goes on from DIUU01000013.1 coordinate 99,290, forward strand.
CCCAAAACATTACCTAAATAGGCAATCGTATAGCTTCTCATGTATGGTTTGTCTTCGGTTGGAGAATGGATAATCGATACATAGTCATTTAAATCCACATCTAAGTGATCGAAAAATGCTTTTGGTGATTCAAATGGTACGTTCGCATACTGATGATCTTTATTCACATATTCAAATCGAATGGCTTTTGGTGGTATTCCAAAATTGGTACATAAAAAGCCGTATAATTCTGATAAAACCTGTGTTTTTAATTGATTCTTGAGTTCTATTTGAGAAGCTTGAGCGAATAATCTCGCCTCAGCTGCATATTTTCTCAATTTGATATTAATTAAACGATTCATCGCAGCGGTATTGGATGAAGCGAATGTTTCTGGCATTTGTTCTTTTGGAACTACCCCATACTTATCCACCAATGAGACAAACATATCCCATTGTCCACCATCTTGTATCCCCATTTGTAGTAGGTGTTTTAGTGTCCTGTCATCGGAATCGCATAGAAGAAAATCATCCATCGCTTCTAAAAAATAATTGATCTTTTCAAATTTGTCCCAAAATGCTTGGTAATTTTGTGAAAATTCAAATTCTTTCAAATTGTACTTTTTTGCAACCAATTCTCGTAATATGTTCAACCCTGCAAATAACCAACAACGACCTGAGGCTTTTTGATTGGTCACAGGTAATGTTTCGATATCAATCGAAAAACGAAATTGAGTCGATTGTTCAGATTCACTCACAAACGCAATCGTATCAACAGCATTTTTGGATAAGGCTCTACGCATGGCTTTTTGATGGGTATCTTTTTGATAAGATTGGTCCATAATTTCAATGGTTTGAAGAGATACAGCTTTCATATATAAATCACTCCTTTAAAAAAGATTATACGCTTTAAAGAAACGAATTAAAAGACAAAAAAGTGAACATTTTATATGATGTTCACTTTTCACTTTTTTACGAATTATAGATTAAACTAACCAACTCTGGATGGTCGATAAATGGGTTTCGATTCCCTTGATAGCCGAATAGAACGTCGTTGCGATTTCTTTCAAAATCATCGACTGGGTCTTGAATGTGCCATAATAATAAGGTTTGTAAATCCCCCATTTGGAATATCGCTGGTTTTTGTAGGCCAGTTAAATTAACTAGACTGAGTTGATCCCAACGAATATCCATATAGAATAGGATTCTCGCAATATCTCCATGAATCGCTGTGCGTTCAGGATAATAGGACTCTGTAGTTGTTGTTAAACCAAACCATTTGTTACTACGAGATGTGTTAATTGCTGGATTTGAAGGTTTTAAATTATGTAAGTCTGACGCGATATTGATAACGGTATTGGAAGCAGCGGCACCTAGTAAGGATTGTGGCCACACATGTTCTTTATTCCATGTAGTTCCACCATCCCACGTTGCATTGTAGGAAGCACCTGTGTAAAATTCAATCAATCGACTACTATTATTGGGATCACGATCGGTCACTTGAAGTGCTGTATTGCCAAATACATATTGTCTACCCGTCATTTGTTCTAATAAGTTATTCAAGAATATGATTAAATTCGGACCTGATAAACCATCCATACCCAAATAATAACCTGTATATTGTACTTCTTTCCATTTCGCATAGATGATGGTATTTTGGATGATTGGTAAGTCAAATTCATATTTGGTTTCTCCAATGAACCATCCTTCAAAAGTGTGATTTTCTTTTTCAGGGTTGTTGGGTTTGATTGGAATGCCACCAGAATTGACTTCTTGGCTTGGAATGACGGTCCCTCCGGAGGTTTCAAATCCCACGGTAAATACAATCGGATTCCATACGGCATAAATAACGATGTTTTGAGTTACAGGGACATCAAAATTGTAGACAGCATCATTGTATTCCCAGTGTGAGAATGTATAATGTGTTCTGGTTGGGTTACCTGGTCTTAAAGCATTATCCCCATGAGGAATGCTTTGTTGTGGGACTGGTGTCCCATAAGTAATAAAAGTAATCGATCTCATCACTTTGGTCCATCGTGCAGTAATGGTCACATTTTCTTCTAACTTTTGATTAAAGTCAAAAGGAATTTCGCCAATATACCAACCAGCAAATATGTGATTGAGCAGTACAGGCGTTTCTGGTACAGTAACGCGGCTATTGACTTCAATGGTAAGTACGGTAACTTCAGATCCATTTTGCGGATCAATGGTAACTTTAATCGGTTTAGGTACACACGCAATCAACGTGAGCACAAGGGCAGATAAGACCAACATAATACTGAGTTTTTTCATTTTTTTCCCCTATTTTTAAGTGGCGATCCGGAAAGGACTCGAACCTTCAACCGTTACCTTAGGACGGTACTGCTCTATCCATTGAGCTACCGGACCCACTGCTTTTCTATATATTATACCTTAAAAGAAAATAAAGCCCATCATTGATGGGCATTTACAAGCAAGTCAATGACTTGATAATGTCTATAATGGCGATGCAGGAGAGATTCGAACTCCCGACCGACGGCTTAGAAGGCCGTTGCTCTATCCAACTGAGCTACTGCACCAAATTTGACAGCATGGTTATTATAACCCAAAATATAGCCGTTGTAAAGACAAAACTTTAATCAAACCAATTTTCATTATATAGAATAGAAAAAGGGATGTCGCCATCCCTTTTAAAAACAACTAGATCTTTCCAACTACGTTGATTTTGTTTAAAATGCGGAATAAAGTTTTGGTATCTTGTTCGCCAAGATGTTTCATCAACTTTTGAATGCGTGCATAATAAACTTCTTGGACGCTTTCAACAAAAGCTTGTCCCTTTTCAGTCAAAAGTACATACGTAACGCGGTGATCTGATTTAGAGTCCCTACGTGCTAAGTAGCCATCTTCCACAAGCTTGTTCATCTTGTGAGTGATTGCTGGTAATGTGACCTTTAAACGTTTTGCGATAGCAGATGGCTTTATCCCCGTTGGATCACCAAATGCGACTGAGAATAGTAGTGTGATATCCGCATCACTCAAAGCGTACTTTTTGTGACGATAAATTCCACTCTTTCTGAGTCCTTGCAATGCTCTTTCAAAGTCTTGTGCAAAAACTAATTTTTCGTTCATAGTAATTCCCCCCTTACTAATACACTATCATTATAGCGTTTTTTTTAGTAAAATGTAAAGAATAAGTAATCAGATGTCATTAAAATTTAAAAATTCACATCTTTTAAAAACAAAAGCACTCGAATAGGTTACTTTCGAGTGCATTCTTATAATCATATGAGCAAATCTATTATTTCGCTTAAGTATGAGATTTTGAGACCAAAAACTTGTTTTTTATGTCCATTTGCTTTATTAAAGTTGCGTTTTAAAATAGCCATTTGATTTTCATAGTAAGCTAAAGCATTTTTTTTATTTTTCAACATTGGACCCACAAATAGATCTTTCTCATTTAAAATCATATGTCCTTTTTCACATACGATGATGACATAATGAAATTTATCAAAAACAGTTATTTCATCGACGATTTTATATTGATTATTGGATAAGTACAATCTTAGCTCATCCACATGATTATTGACTTGTAAAATATACTTTTTAGCCGGGGTGTGGGACTGACTCAAAATATTTTTTGCCAAATGCATGCCCATACCTGCGATCAGTACCCCATCGTAGGTATCTTCGATGTTTTTGAACCCATCACTGAGAACTACTTTGATCTCATTACTTAACCCTGAATTCATCACATTACGGCGGGCATTTTCAAGGGGTTTAGGATTCACATCACAAGCGATTGCTTTATGGATGTAGCCTTTTTGAATGGCATCAATGACGACATAGCCATGGTCTGTACCGATGTCTAAAAGTGTATCGATGCCTTGAGTCAACTGGCTAAGTGCTTCGATTCTAGTCATTATTTGCGGGTTAAGTTGAAGTCTTTGAGCTTCTTTTGACGGCTTGGTTGTCTCAATTTACGTAATGCCTTGGATTCGATTTGACGAATTCTTTCTCTGGTTACACCAAATTCTTTACCGACTTCTTCAAGGGTATGGGTTTTTCCATCCAATAAGCCATAACGCAATCTCAATACTTTTTCTTCACGGTCTGTTAAGGTTTCTAAAACTTCATCTAGTGTCCTTTTAACCATTTCTTGAACAGTATATTCATACGGATTTAGTGCAGTAGGATCGGAGATAAAATCACCTAAAGATGAATCTTCTTCTTCACCTACAGGGGCTTCGAGTGAGATGGGTTCTTGAGCAATCTTTTGGATGGCTTGAACACGTTCTGCTGTGATGCCCATACGTTCACCAATTTCTTCTGGGGACGGTTCGCGAGATAATTCTTGGACCAATTGTCTTTGAATACGAACCAATTTATTGATGGTTTCAACCATATGTACTGGAATACGAATGGTTCTCGCTTGGTCAGCGACCGCTCTGGTGATGGCTTGGCGAATCCACCAAGTTGCGTAGGTGGAAAACTTGAATCCTTTTTCGTGGTCAAATTTATCAACAGCGCGCATTAGACCCATGTTACCTTCTTGAATCAGGTCTAAAAATAGCATACCTCTACCCACATAGCGTTTCGCAATCGAAACGACCAGGCGGTAATTGGCTTCAACCAAACGGTTTTTCGCATAAATGGCATCTTCAACCATATTTTCAAGTTGTAATCGTTCTTCTTCAGGGATGTCGACTTGATCATTTTTCATGTCATCTAACTGTTCTTGAGCAAATCTACCATTGTTCACACGAACAGCCAAATTGACTTCTTCATCGCTGTTTAATAGTGGAATACGACCGATTTCTTTTAAGTACATGCGTACAGGGTCATCGACCTTAATCGAAGATGGTAAAGATTCAATGTTTAAAAGTTCTTCTTCTTTGATATCTTCGATTTCAAGCGATGATAACGAAAGTTGGTCAAAATCAATATCTTCATCGATATCGTCTTCTTCATCATCCAATTCATGAACTTCGTTGATTACAGGGACTTCTACGTCATCTAGAATGTCTTCTTCGACTTCTAAATTCATGATATCGATATCCTCATCGAGTAAGGCTGCCTCTATGGCCAAATAATCTGCAGTCCCAAAAGCAGCGTGCTTCGTGACGTCGCTAAAGTTTACCTCGTTGTTATTCTTTTTGCCGATTTTGATTAAATCAGCAATGACTTTTTCTAAATTCATGTGTTAACTCCTTATCATTTGAGCAATTTATGGGTTTGACGAAGGGTTGCCAAACTTTTTGAGATGATTTGTCGAATGCGCTCTCTGGTGAGACCCATGAGATTACCGATTTCTTCTAACGTGTAGTATTTACCGTCGTGTAAACCAAAGCGATAACGCATGACCTGTTCATCTCGAGGTCCGAGTTGTTTCAACAGCAATGAAATGTGCTCTTTTTCTTTCATTGCCATATAGGACTCTTCAGGATTCATGACATTGGAGGCAATAAAATCTGCCAGTGTCGCGTCCTCCTCAGTACCCACCGATTTATCTAGAGATACCACTTCTTGAGATAGTTGCTCGTAAGAAGCTAACTTTTCAATGGTAATCCCTAAAGCTTCCGCCACTTCTTCATCCGAAGGGTTTCGATTCAGTTTGGTTCTGAGTTCATTTTTAATTCGAACCATACGATTCAAGTTCTCAACTAAATGAACTGGAATTCGGATGGTCTTGGATTGTTTGGCAATCGCACGTGATATCGATTGTTTAATCCACCATGTTGCGTAGGTAGAAAATCGATTGCCCATGCGATAATCAAATTTGTCTGCGGCTTTCATCAAGCCCATGGTACCCTCTTGAATGAGGTCAAGCATTTCCATTTTACCATCGGATTTTTTTGCGATGGAAACGACCAAACGAAGATTGGAGAGAATCAAGCGATTTTTCGCTTCAACTGCAATCCCTATCGTCTTTTGGCGTTCTTTTTCAAGCAATGGATCTGCTAAGACACCCAAAGCCATGGCATCGTGGCCCATGAATACTTTCTTGGTGATGTCTTTTTCTTCCTCAGGGGTTAATAGTTTAATTTCACCCATCTCTTTTAAATAGCGATGGTAATTATCGGTTGGTTTATCAACCGTTGTATCAATCAGCGGGATGAATTCTTCATCGTACGTAATCTCATACCCTGCATGGTCTAACGCTTTTTTGATTTCATCGAATTCATGGTCTTCTAGTTCTGTCAATTCTAAGACGTCATTGAGTGGTACCTTTTTTGTATCTTTGTAGGTGTTTAGAAAGGCTTCAATCCATTCATAGTTAGGGGTCATGTGTTCACCTTACCTTTTTGCATCGCATTCTTGATTTGCTTTTGTTGTTCAACGAGGTTGGTTTTGGTGTATGCCTCGTCTTCGTTTTTAATCGCTTCAAGGATTTGATGATACTGTTTTTCAAGGGTTATTGATTGCATGGTATGAATCAGTTGCGTGATGTTTTCTTCTGTATATTGGGGATCAATTTGCCAATGAATCGATTTGACTACTTTATTATCTAAAGCCAGATTGTATTCTGGTGATAACATGCTTTTAAATGTATTCAAATCAAAGATATCGTATTGCTTATAATAGCCTAACATCAGACTGGCTCTTAACTTCAATAGTTCGATGTCCGCAACAAATTCTGAGCCTAAGGCTTGATCAATCCGAATCGCTTGATCATAATCCTTGGTCATGGCAATGAATAATTGGATTTCGGCTGTATAGAACTTTTTTAACGATTTGTTAATGACAAGTTGAGGTTTCGGCAACACAAGTTTTTGATCTGGTGTTCCGAAATTGGTTTCTTTGGGCATCACTGAATCATAGGATGAACCAATATCCTCTGCCAACCGTTTATAATAAATTTCTTGGATACTTTGATCCTTAAACTTGAGCATTTTTTTAACGCGTTGTTTAAATTCTTTGATATCGTTTGAGTTTTTTAAATCGAGTCCTTTTTTGTGAAAGTCATAACTGAATACCAACGGATCGATGGTTTGTTTAAATGCCTTTTGATACGATTCAGGTCCGTATTTTTTTAAGTAATCATCGGGGTCCAAGCCGTCTTTAAGTGATACGATATCGACACGTAACTTGGCTTCTTCCAAGGTTGGGATGGCCTTCATGGTTGCTTGTTGACCGGCTTTATCACCATCATAGGCAATGATTACGTCTTGAGTTACCTGTTTAAGCAGTTGGGCATGCTTCGTTGTCAATGCTGTACCCATGGTGGCCACTGCGTTACCTAAGCCACTCTTATATGAGGCGATGACATCAAAGAACCCTTCATAAAGTATAACCTTTTTTTGCATTCTTATGTCTCTTGATGCTTGAAATAGATGGTATAAGACTTCGCCTTTCTTGAATATCTTGGTTTCAGGCGTATTCAAATACTTCACTGGGTCATCTTCAAGTGCGCGGCCAGAGAAGCCTACAACCCGACCAAAAGGGTCATGAATCGGAAATGTCACACGTTTAATCATGAGATCATAATATGACCCATCTTCACGTTGTTTAACCAACCCAAGTTCAATCATCATGGTGGGGTCAAATCCCTTATTCTTCAATATTTGATACAATGCATCCTTTTCTTTAGGTGCTAAACCAATCGAAAAGTGTGCGATGTCTTCTGCGGTTAATCCACGTTTTTCAAGATAGCTTAAGGCAGTTTTACCGTAAGCTGAATTGTTTAAGTAATACGTATAAAATATCGAAGCTTCTTGCATGAGTTCATGTTCTTTTAAGGTTGGATTTAAAACAACCTCAACATCCACTTCAATCCCTAATGGGATGGCCAATGCTTTTACAGCTTCAGGAAATGATACATTCTTAATCTTTTGATAAAAAGTGATGGGTGAACCACCTTCTCCACAGGCCATACATTTGGCCAAATGTTTTTCGGGTGATACCGAAAAGGATGGGCTCTTGTCATCGTGAAATGGACATTGTCCCATATAGTTCTTTCCTTTTTTAACCAAGTTCACATAAGGACTGACTAAGGCAACGATGTCGGTCTTTTCATTAATTTCATCGATAATATGACGGTCAATCGGCATAAAAAGACCTCCTTCGTACGTGTTATAAAGCGGTTTTTTCAAGAATGAATGCTTTGAGTTCAGACACTGAAATTCGGGTTTGAGCCATAGAATCTCTTTCACGTACGGTGACGGTTTGATTTTCTAATGTCTCATCATCGATGGTAACACAAAATGGGGTACCAATTTGGTCTTGTCTACGGTAACGTTTACCGATATTTTGTGTTTCATCATACGTAGCTTGGGTGAATTTTGAAACACGATCTAATAAATCTAATGCGTATTGATCATGTTTTTTCTTGATGAGTGGTAATATCGCCACTTGATATGGTGCCAATGCTGGATGAATATGAAGGACTTCACGAATTTGTCCATCGGCCAACACTTCTTCTTCATAACTTTCTGTTAGGATTGCCATCAGCAAACGCTCTACACCAAGGGATGGTTCAATGACGTATGGTAAATACTTTTCATTGGTATCTGGGTCAAGGTATTCGAGGTTTTCTTTAGATTGTGTTTGATGGGCATTTAAGTCAAAGTCAGTTCGAGAAGCAATCCCCCACAATTCATCAAATCCCCAAGGGAAACGATAAAGAACGTCGGTAGTCGCGTTCGAATAATGAGATAATTCTTCTTGTGCATGGTCATGAAGCTCTAAGTTCCCACGCTTTAGACCCAATGTTTGTAAGAATTCAACGGCGTAAGAACGCCAGTAATTGAACCACTCGATTTCAGTCCCGGGTTTACAAAAGAATTCTAATTCCATTTGTTCAAACTCGCGGGTTCTAAAGATGAAGTTTCCTGGTGTAATTTCATTTCGGAAGGATTTCCCTACTTGGCAAACCCCAAATGGCACTTTTTTACGGGTAGTTCGTTGAATATTCTTGAAGTTAATGAAGATACCTTGTGCAGTTTCAGGTCTTAAATACACCGTATTACCGGCACTTTCAGTCACACCTTGACTGGTTTTAAACATCAAGTTAAATGACTTGATTTCAGTCCAGTTGACTTTACCACAATTTGGACAGACGACTTTTTCAGTCATCATATAACTGTGAAGTTGTTCATGTGACCATGAACTTGGATTGACTGTATTAGAGGTATGTTCTTCAATCAATTTGTCTGCACGATGTCTGGTATTACAGCTCTTACATTCGGTGAGTGGATCAGAAAAACCACCGACGTGTCCACTGGCAACCCACACTTGTGAATTCATCAAAATGGAAGAATCGAGTAAAACGTTGTAGCGATTTTCATCGTGAAATTTTTTAAGCCATGCTTTTTTAATGTTGTTTTTAAGTAAACTGCCTAATGGACCATAATCCCACGTATTGGCAAGCCCACCATACAATTCGGAACCTTGGAATATAAATCCCGTGGCTTTTGCATATGTTACTAATTTTTCTAAACTGATCATAGGACCCTCTCTATTCTTTTAAGCCTTTGATATCGTAGTCCATGTGATAACGATAAAAGGTCTTGATAAAATGTTCAATGTGTTTAATCTGGTTTAATTCAATCTCAAGCATGTCGCCTGATTTATAGAAATATAGGGCAGCTAACGTGATTGTCGTCTCTATATCCATATCGGCATAGTCACCATCATGAGTGGTAGTTACTGAAGCATTTTTGATGGAAAATCCTGTTGGGTTTTCTCCAACAAAATTCAAACGATAACCCAAGGCAAACAATAATTTTAATGTGAAAATCAAATAGCCAAAGGGGTGTTTAAGCGCTTCAATCGCCAGTGCATAGACTTTATCATGGTCGATATCGCTCGTTATTAAATGGTCGATGATTTCTAAAATAATCGACTGTTTTGATAATTTAATGTAATCCGTTTTCAATTCATCAAACCCATCGATATACCGTGCTTGAGCCAAGGCAAACATGTCTTTTTCATGGTAACTGAATTCAATTTCAGTCAGGTATTGAGCAAGAACACGATACTCATGTTTATAACTTTTAACACCGTTAGCAACCAAAGTCACTTTGCCTAGTGGCGAATAAACATAGAGCAACTTACTCGACTCTTTATAATCTTGGGTTTTATAGATTAACCCTTTAGTTATGGTTGTCATAGCCAAATGATTTTAAATCAGACGGTCGATTTCGCCAATCTTTTTTTACTTTAACCCATAGAATTAAATGGATTTTGGTATCGAGTATTTTATTGATTTCTAATCTGGCTTCGGTGCCGATTTGTTTCAACATGTCGCCACCCTTACCAATTAGAATTTGTTTTTGTGAGTTGCGTTCAACCACGATGGTTGCGTGAACTTCATAAACCCCTTGATTCATCTCGGTGTGTTCAATGATGACAGCGACCGCATGCGGGACCTCTTCTTGGGTATGGAATAACACTTTTTCACGAATGATTTCTGACATCAGTTGAAAATCACTTTGATCGGTCAGTTCTTCACTTGAAAATAATGGATAGCCTACAGGTAATCTGGTAATCAATTCTTCGATTAAATGTTCCAAATTCTTGCTTTCTTTGGCTGAGATTGGGAAATAGCCAGCAAACGGATAGGCATTCAAATAGCTGATGATGATTTTATCGATGTCCAATTTGGATTTCAGCATATCGATTTTATTGATGACCAAATAGACTGGGGATGTGATGCCTTGAAACAAACGGATGACATGGTCCTCCGCGAGTCCTTTTTCTTGATCAACCATAAATAAGACTGCGTCCATGCCATCGATCGATGACGTGGCTGTTTGATCGAGAATACGACCCAACTCATGTTTTGGTTTGTGAATCCCAGGGGTATCGACAAATACCATTTGATAGTCATCTGTTGTTTTGATACCCAAAATACGGTTCCGTGTGGTTTGTGGTTTAGGGGAAGTAATCGCAATTTTTTTACCTATGATGGCATTCAAAAATGTCGATTTACCTACATTAGGCCGGCCCACGATGCTGATGAATCCACTCCTAAAATTAGTTTTCATGGTGTTCAATTTCATCGAATGCGTAAGGTAATAACTCACGGATGGAAGTTTCTTTTATTTTACCTGTCAGGTTAGACAGTAAAATCGGGGTATTTTTTGGTAATAATTCATTCATGACTTGTCGACATGCGCCACAAGGACTGATTGGGTTGAGTGTATCGCCTGTAATCGCCATCATCACAATATCGTCTCTTCGATAACCCAGACTGTAGGCTTGAAATAGGGCACTGCGTTCTGCACAATTGGATAACCCAAAGGATGCATTTTCAATATTCGCACCGTGAATGACTTTACCATCGGTCATCAATAGTGCTGCCCCAACACCAAATTTCGAATAAGGTGAGTAAGTTTGTTTCCTAGCCAAAATGGCTTCATGTACCAATTGTTCTTTTGTCATGAGGATTTCCTTTCCAATGAAGCCTGTTTTAATATGGCTTCTTGTTTTTCAAACATTATTTTTTCTTTTGATTCGGTGTGGTGATCATAACCGAGTAAATGAAGATACCCATGAACCGCAAGAAAACCAATTTCACGTTCTATGGAATGACCATAATCGATGGCTTGTTCTTTTGCACGGTCCAAACAGATAAATATGTCACCAATATAATCGTCTTCCTGATCTGGAAAACTGATCACATCGGTTACTTTATCGATATCTCGGTAATTTCGATTCATTTCTTGGATTTGTTCTTTGGTAAGAAATACAATATTCATTTCATGCTTTTCATGAATGAATCCAAAGATTTGAATAATCAACGATTCAGCACTTTCTGTATTCTCAGAGGTTTGATTAAAAAATTGAATGTCCATTAATCATCGTACCTTTCCAATATTTTTTGAACGAGTGGATTTCTAACGACATCCAAACGCTTAAAGTGAATCACTTTGATGGCTTCGATGCCGGCTAACTTTAAAACAGCTTCATTTAAGCCTGAAGGTACCCCTTTGGGTAAATCGGCTTGTGAGGGATCACCTGTGATGACCATTTTTGATGAAAATCCCAAACGGGTTAAAAACATTTTCATCTGGGTATGGGTTGTATTTTGTGCCTCATCCAAAATAATGAAGGCATTTTCGAGGGTTCGGCCACGCATGTAGGCTAAAGGTGCAATTTCAATGACCCCTTTTTCTAAAAGCGAATTGGTCATTTCAACCCCAAGAAATTCGTATAAAGCATCGTATAAAGGAATCAAATAAGGATCGACTTTTTCTTTTAAATCGCCAGGTAGAAATCCTAACGATTCACCTGCTTCTACAGCGGGTCTGGTCAATATGAGTTTTTTTACTTTGTTTTCTTTTAGATAACTAACGGCCAAGGCGACCGCAAGATAGGTTTTACCTGTGCCTGCCGGTCCTACCCCAAATACCATATCAGATTGGGTGATGGCATCGGCATAAATGGCTTGGGTAAATGTTTTCGGATATATGGGTTTACCTTGTTGATTTAAGATAATTTGTTTTCGTCTAAGAAATAGATTGGCAGCTTGATCAATTTCATTGGCTTCGGCCAATTTGATTAAGTATATAACATCGCGTTCAGTGATATTGACTTTGGGTGCAATCTCAATCATAACTGATAATACCGACTCCATCATCGAAATCACTTTAGGATCGGTCGCATCTGTATGAAACTCATCGCCATTGAGCACCAACATATAGTCAAAATAGGTCTTAAAGACCTCCAAATTTTTGTCAAACGCGCCCACGATGTTGTAACTGAGCTGTGGGTCTTTCAGTTGAATACTTAATTTCATTTAACCACTCCTGGGTTTATTATATCATAATAAAGTCAAAAACTTAGTATTTTATCAAAGAAAAAAGCACAATTTGATGTGCTTATTTTTTATTGCTTCTAGCTGCTTGACGCTTCATTTTACGATCCACACTTGGTTTCACATAAAATTCGCGTTTACGTGCTTCTGCGAGGGTACCGGATCTGGATACGTCACGTTTAAAACGACGCAATGCATCTTCAATTGATTCGGATTCACGTACTACGATTTTAGGCATGTCTGCCCTCCTTCCGCACTTTAAAATATAAAGCCGTAATCATTATAACGAATTCATATAGATTTGTAAAGCCTTTTAATAGAAAACATCATCTTTTTCTTTCTAAAAGAGCATCCAATAAACTTAACCCATAAAGACAGGCTACCTCGGTTTGTAAAATCCGTTCACCTAAGCCGATTGAAACAAACGACTTATCACTTAGTAACGCCATTTCCGTGTCATCGATGCCACCCTCAGGACCTATCAACAAAGCGACACTTTGATTGGGTTTAATGGCTTCAATTTTGTCTATAAATGGGGTGTTACGATCATTTTCAAATGCGACAAATCCATGATCAAAATGTGTATCCAGTAATTTCAAATGAGTCAAAAAACTGATTTTAGGTACGAGATTACGATGGGCTAAACGTGCGCTTTCTTCAGCGATGTTATGGTATCGATCCTTTTTCTTATCCCAAGTTGGTTGATCCATCTTTGAAATACTGCGCTTCATCTCCACGAAAATGATGTGATCGACTCCAAATTGAGTCGCGTATTTAATGACAAATTCATTTTTATCGCCTTTACCAATACCCTGAATGAGGGTAATTGGGTTTGCCTTGTGGCTTGTATTCAAAACAGCTTTTTTATCATAATATACCGAGTCATTTTCGATTCGTAAGTTAGCTAAAAAACATTGACCTTTTAAGTCACAAACTTCAATCGCGTCACCGGTTTTCATCCGCATGACATGCTTTATGTGGTGACTATCGTCTTTTTGAATTTGATCAGAGTTATCTAAGAAATAGCGTTGCATCCATATCACCTATTTTTCATAAATATACTATCATGAATTATGCTTTTTTTTGTCATTAGAATCAAATTTAACGATTATTTTGTATTTCTGCATTATAATGATGATTAAAGTAGGTGATATTATGATTAAACAGAGTCGATTAAACAATGGATTTTACTTAGTTACTTTATTTCTAGCGCTGATTTTATTCTTAATTTCTGGCATTTACTTGTGGAACAATCCGATATGGGACGTAAAAAACTGGTATGTGATTGCTTTTTCCAATAGTATCATCACTTTCGTTGTTATCCATACCCCTTGGTTTTTAAAACGATTCTTTCAATGGACTTTTAGTCCACTGATGACTGTGGTGTTCTATGTATTTGTCATATTGACTTTGATTGTAGGTGAAGCCATTGGTGTGTATCGAATCACTGCTTTTTATGACTCTTTCATCCATTTTCTTGGTGGCATTGTTCTATCACTGACAGGCTATTATGTTTATATGAAACTCACAAAAGAGAAAAATATGCCATTACTGATCTTATTTATTCTCGGTTTTCAAGCGTTGTTTGGTACCGTATGGGAAATATTCGAGTTCGGTTTAGATTTTCTGATTAAATCCAATACCCAGAGCTATTTTGATGATATTACGCAAACACTTTTTATCGGACAAATGGCTCTTAAGGATACCATGCTAGATTTTATTTTTAACACACTTGGATCTGTCCTATTCGTTGGTGTGTTACCTTATATTAAACCTGAATGGTTAAAAACAAAAAGTTGAGACTTCTCAACTTTTTTTATGGTTTAAATTCATCGCTTCGACCATGGTCATCATCTTCTTCGTCATCATCGTCTTTATCTCGGCCATAATCCATGTGTCCTCGACCACCCATATAATCGTCTTTATCGCCATTAATATTGGTTACTTGATAGAAATATTGATTGGTGTTTTGAATGGGGTCGACAATCACTGATACGAGGATATTGCCTTTTTCTTTGTACATACCATCATCATATTCATATTCCGCTTTGATTTTTGAAAGCCCATTTTCTTCCATTCGAGTGGCTTTAAGCTCAACTTGAAGATCAGAAATTTCATTTTCATATTTCAATCGAATACGAATGGTTTCACCAATCGTCTCAAGATACACTGTTGATTTTTCAGTTCTTTCACTCGATTGATAAACATTATATTCAAACCATTGTAAGTTTTGAATTTCCGTAGAAATGAATTCAACATAATGGGTGTTTTTTAAGGCGATATCGCTATAGGTTTTGGTTGTTATGACGGTTTGATCCCCATTGACAACCTTAACACCTTCCAAGAAAAATTGCTTTTGTTCCAGAATAAGTATTCCTGTGGTATGAACTTCGCCATTGATTACCTCTTCTTTATAATGAAATAAGTAGGTTGCTGTATCTAGATTCAGATTGATGATTTGATAAGAAACTTGAAAATCATAGCCTGCAATCGTCGATGCTACAGGTTCAGTGAATTCTAAATTAGTCCCACTGCTGATAAAAAGCTCAATCATATTAAAATAGGGGTTTAATAATCCCAATTGTTGTTTCATTTTTGTCTCTTGTTGCATCATATTGCTCAACAATACCATGGTATCTTGTGTACTGACTTGAAGATCAATTGAATTGAGTAATGCGGAAGATGAAATGGCACTGAATGAGTATGTTTTTTCTGCAGTCAATGTCATTGGAACTTCAACAGGGTTTTGAGGGTTGTTCTGTAAAGAAATGATGCCGACTATGAGCATACTTGAAGCAATCAACACAAGCGTTATGGAAGCGAATCGTTGTTTTAGTGCGACAATCCATCGTGTTTTTGGTTGATCCAAAATCTCAATTGAGTGAATATCAATACGCGACAAAACATCGGGAATTTGAGAATTCAACTCCGATTTTAATAGATTTGTGATATCTTTACTGTTCATTTTGTCGCCTCCGTTCGCATTTTTTTCAGTGCATTTTGATACAACCACAATACCGTTCCCAATGGTCTATTAACCATCGCTGCGATGTCTTTAAACGTATAGGCATCGACAACATGTAAAATAACGATTTCTCTTTCTATGGGTTCTAAAACTTTTATCAGTGCTTCAACCAGGGCTTGTTTTTCATGATTGACTGCCGGTGTTTTGAATTTTAGATTGAGATTTTCTTCAGTCTCATAAGATACTTTGTCATTAGACCTGTAATAATCCATGACTAAATTATGTGCGATACTGCTGATCCATTTGATGAATTTTCCATTTTTGGTATAGCTTCTGATGTGTTTTATAGCCTTGATATAGGTTTCTTGCATCAGGTCTTCAACCATATTGGGGTCTTTAATTTTTTGACGGATAATCGCGTAGATAACCGTTTTCGACGCTTCATAGACTGTTTTAAAAGCGGTCTCATCGCGAGCAATGATTAAATCAATATAATCGTCGTAATTAAAAGTCATATTACCCCTCCAATCACGACGATTATAACATATTATGCGCCTATCTATCTAGATGACTTGGTTAACGGTGTCCCCAATTACCTTCGTTTTTATCATCTTGACCCTTGCTGTCGTTACTTTGTCCATGGTGACCACGTTCAAATTCATGGTCTTTACCAAATCCATGGCCTTGTCTTTCACCAACAATTTGGTAAGTATAGGTGGTTTCACCGGTCACTTCATCGACATTAATCTTGATTTTGATCATACCGCGTTCAACTTCAGAACCATTTTCATCAATTTCATATTTGATGAATAAATCATAGTCTTCGTTATCAACATACTTAAATGAATAACGAGCTTCGATGGTTTCTGTTTGATAAACCAGCATGACTTTAGATTCGCCATTTTCATTTTCAACTTTTATACTTGTACGATTGACAATAACGCCGTCTACCATATGAACAAACTTGAATTTTTGTTCATCGTCTTCGGATTCATAACTGATTCTAATAAAGTTTAGTTCATCAATTAGTGCGATAAACTTATATTCTGTTTCATTTTCTTTGACTTCACGTCTACCCAATAGGATGTACTCAACACCATTAACGATGAGTAATCCTTCAAGTTCTGTTTCAATCACGTCTTCATTTTCATCATCAAATAAGTGATCATAATCACGATTACGATCGCCATGTTTGTTTTCATTAACTGAAGCTGTGGTCGATTCATTTTCTGTTTCTACTGGATCTTCTGTTTCATCTTCAGGTTCAACTGCTTCGATGATTACTTCATTAAAATAAATGGTATAACTGACGATTTCACCAAAGACATCTTTGGTTTCATAAGTTGTCATATACGCATATTCGATGCGGTCAGACGCTGCTGTAATGACATTAAGAGGTGCACTGGAATTTAAGAAAGTTTCAACCATCAATAGGTATTTTTCCAATACAGGGTCTGTTTCTGTCACGGGTTCATCTGTGACTGGATCAGTTTCAAGGTCAGTTTCTACCGACATGCTTGAACTGGTTGTATTTACTTGAGATTGAGCAAGTAAATCTCCCACCGAAATGATGGACAATGAATATACGTCATCTTCTGTTAATGGGGTGACTCCATTGGTCATACCACAGCCGGCTAAGCCAACTAAGGCAACCAAAGTAAGTAATAAAGCTAGACTAATTCTTTTCATATGTGAATTCTCCTTTTTGGTTTTACATAGGATATACGGTTTGAACTTTATTATTATTGGTAAAAATAAAAAGAAACCGCGATTATCGCAGTTTCTATCGTTATTAACTCTTAAATATGTTTTTAAAACGTTCCCAAGGGCTGTCTTTTGGTTTTGGGTCTGCTTTTTCAAATTGACGTAACAAATTTTCTTGTTCTTTAGACAGATTGGTTGGTACTTCGACTTGAACGACAACCAACTGATCACCTTTTCGTCCTGAATTGACATTGGAAACGCCTTTTTCACGCATGCGTAAGGTTGTTCCGTTTTGTGTGCCTGGATTGATTTTTAGCGTGACATCCCCATAAATGGTAGGCACATCAATTGAATCCCCTAGGGCTGCTTGTACAAATGAAATCGGTGCTTCAAGGATGATATTGTCACCATCTCGTTTGAAAAATTTGTGTGGTTTTACTGAGAATCTTAGGTATAAATCACCTGCAGGTCCACCATTGGCACCACCTTCACCATAGCCAGGCATACGTAATGACATATTATTGTCGATACCTGCAGGGATTTTGACATCCACATCTTTGGTGATTTTTTCACGGCCAGCGCCATTACATGTTTTGCATTTATTCTTAATGGTCTTACCACGTCCACCACATTTTGGACACGCTGCTTGAGAGCGAATATTACCCAAAATAGTGCGTTGTTCGACTGTTACATACCCTGAGCCATGACAGCGATCACACGTTTCAACGTCTTTAGACGATTGTCCCCCATGGCCACCACACACGTGACAGGATTGTTCGGTTTCAATTTTTACGGTTTTTTTGGTACCCAATACCGCTTCTTCAAACGTGATGTTCATGCGTCTCTCTAAATCGTCCCCACGCACGGGTCCGTGCGGGTCACGACGTTGTTGTCCGCCACCACCACCACCAAAGAATGAACTGAAAATATCAGAGAATCCGCCAAAACCTTCAAATCCACCAAACCCTGCGCCACCACCCTGGCCAAATGGACCATTATGACCATATTGGTCGTATTGTTTACGCTTATCAGCCTCACCAAGTGTATCGTATGCTTCTTGAACTTCTTTAAACTTTGCTTCAGCATTCGGTTCACTGGAGACATCTGGATGGTATTTTTTTGCAAGCGAACGGTAGGCTTTTTTAATTTCTTCTTCGGATGCCGTTTTACTTACACCCAGTACGTCATAATAATCTCTTTTATCTGCCATATGTTAACCTTTCATCAAAAGGGGCCGTAGCCCCTCAAGTGGATTTTATTTTTCTTCAAATTCAGCGTCTACCGTGTTGGAGTCGCCTGATTTTTTAGTGGTTTCTTCTTCTGGTGCATTTTGTTTTTGAGTCTTTTCATACGCTTTTACAGCGATGGCTTGAGCGTCTTTTTCAAGTGCTTCTTTGGCTTTTCTAATACGATCTAAATTGTCACCCTTCAGTGCATCTTCTAAATCTTTAATCGCTTTTTCAACTTTAGATTTTTCGGATTTATCGACTTGTTCACCTAAATCATGAATAGCCTTATTCGCTTGGAAAATGAGGGAGGAAGCTTCGTTTCTTAAATCGGCTTCTTCGCGTTTTTGCTTATCGGCTTCGGCATTTTCTTCAGCTTCTCTAATGAAACGTTTGATTTCTTCATCTGTCATCGCAGACCCACCTGAAATGGTAATCTTTTGAGACTTACTGGTGCCTAAATCCTTCGCACTGACATTGACAATACCATTGGCGTCGATATCGAATTTAACTTCGATTTGAGGGACGCCTCTTGGTGCTGGCGGAATATCATTAAGTTGGAAACGACCGAGTGTCTTGTTATCCGCAGCCATTTGACGTTCACCTTGTAATACGTGAATATCCACGGCTGGTTGATTATCGGATGCGGTTGAGAATACTTGTGATTTGGATGTTGGGATGGTGGTATTTCTTTCAATCAATTTGGTAAATACGCCACCTAAGGTTTCAATACCTAAGGAAAGTGGAGTAACGTCTAATAATAAGACATCTTTAACATCACCAGACAATACAGCCCCTTGGATTGCAGCACCCATCGCGACGACTTCATCTGGGTTTACACTCTTGTTTGGTTCTTTGCCTAATTCGCGTTTAACGGCTTCTTGAACCGCAGGGATACGTGTTGACCCACCAACCAACAATACTTGGTGAAGTTTTGCAGGATCCATTTTAGCGTCTTTTAAAGCACGTCTGACTGGTCCAACGGTTCTTTCGACCAAATCGGCGGTTATTTCATCAAATTTCGCACGGGTTAATGTTTTTTCTAAGTGAAGTGGACCAGCTACACCCATGGTAATGAATGGTAAGGAAATTTGTGAGGTTGTTACCCCAGACAATTCTTTCTTCGCTTTTTCTGCCGCATCTTTCAAGCGTTGAACAGCCATCTTATCTTTGGATAAGTCGATGCCATTTTCTTTCTTAAATTCTGCAACCAAATAATCCATAATCTTTTGGTCAAAGTCATCCCCACCAAGATGGTTATCTCCTGAGGTTGACAATACTTCAAAGGTACCATCGGCTAAGTGTAGGATGGATACGTCAAACGTACCACCACCCAGGTCAAATACCAAAACTGTTTGTTCTTTTTCTAATTTATCGATACCATACGCTAAAGCTGCTGCGGTTGGTTCGTTGATGATTCTCATAACTTCAAGACCAGCGATTTTACCGGCGTCTTTGGTTGCTTGTCTTTGAGCATCATTGAAATAAGCTGGTACAGTAATGACCGCTTTTTTCACTTGTGCGCCTAAATAATCTTCTGCTGTTTTCTTTAAATTTTGAAGAATCATAGCAGAAATTTCTTGTGGGGTATATTGTTTCCCGTTGATGTTCACACGATAGGAACCTTCACCCATGTGTCTCTTGATCGATGAGACTGTGTTTGGGTTGGTAATCGTTTGACGTTTAGCTACTTCACCTACTGAGATTTCATCGCCTTTGAAAGCGACGACTGAAGGGGTTGTTCTGGAACCGTCTGCGTTAGGAATAACTCTGACGTCTCCACCTTCCATAATACATACTACCGAGTTTGTGGTACCTAAGTCGATACCGATAATCTTATTTGTCGTTGCCATTTTCATCACTCCATTCGTTTACTTTGACCATGGCAGGTCGGATGACACGTTCTTTGAACATGTATCCCGTTTGTTGTACGGCTAATATCATGCCTTTTGGCTTCGAATTGTCTGACACCGTATCGATTGCATGATGCAAATTCGGATCAAACATTTCGTTCATTGATTTGATTTCTTTTAAACCTTCTTGTTCTAACATATTTATAATCTGATCATTGATCATTTTGAATCCAATCAAATAATTTCTTAATACATCGTTGTCAACTGTCATATTGGTTACAATCCTTAATTGATCAATCGGATTAATCAGCGATTCTACGATGTTTTGTGCAGCATATTTTCTTTCAATAATACGTTCTTGGTGTGTCCGCTTTTTAAAGTTTTCAAGCTCTGCACGTTCTCTCAAGTAATGATCCTTTAACTCGGCGATCTCCGCTTTTAACTGCTCGATTTCGTCTTTCAATTTGTCTTTCTCACTTTTCTTTTTTTCTTTGGACGGTTTTTCTGATGCCGCCTCTTTGGATGTTTCTTTTACTTCTGTTTCATCCACGATAATTCACCTCTTTAGTTATTTTTTATAGAGCTTGGCGATGTTTTTCGCAATGTATTCCATCAATGGAATTACCTTGGAGTAATCCATTCGCGTCGGCCCGATGATCGCTATCGTACCTTGATCTTCTTCAGTCATCGAATAGGGCACCGATATGATGGTACACGTATCTGTTGGCATATAATCGGCTTCTTTACCAATTTTAATCGATAACTTATTGGTTCGACCAACCAACCTCAACAATTCCTTTCGGTCAAGCATATACATCAAGTCTTTGATTTGACTGATGTCATTGAAATCGGGTTGTACCAGCATGTTGCCCATACCGGTTAAATACACGTTTTCTTCACTCATTTGTCTAAATGCGTTGACCACAGTATCAATGATCCGCTCTTGGTAATCCATATATTCCATGAGGTTTTCTTCCATGAATGCGTTTTTTAAAATGCGTTTCGCATCCTTAACGAATTGATTTTCAAGTAAATCATTCAGTGAAGATATGATTTTCTTAAAGTCTGTCAAGGATATGTACTCTGGAATAACCACGGTTTCACTTTGAACATGACCTTTATCGGTGACGATTAAGACCACAGCTTGTTGATTATATAAAGGGATAAAATCGATTTTTTTGATGCGCGCTATTAGCTCGTTCGGGCCAAGCGCCATCGATGTATAATTAGTGAGTTCAGATAAAAGATTGATGGCTTCTTTGACCGCGATTTCTTTATTGTTTTCGAAGTCCATAAAGATTTTATCGATGATGGGGAATACTTCTTTAATATTATCGTCACGTGTAACTAAATTTTCTACATAATAACGATAGCCAATATTCGATGGAATACGACCGGAACTGGTATGCGTTTTTTCAAGAAAACCCAATTCTTCTAATTTGGCCATGTCATAACGCAGGGTTGCTGATGAAAATCCCAAATAGGGTTTATCGGTCAATGCTTTCGATCCCACCGGGATACCATCGTTGACATACGCTTCGATGATGGCTTTTAAAATGAGCTTTTGTCGATTAGTTAACACAAATTCACCTCTTTAGCACTTGAGGTATCTCAGTGCCAACTCTATTGTATTATATGATTTTAGCACTGTCAAGTCAAATGTGCTAAAAAACAAAAAAATCCCATGATTGGGATCATTTCTTGAGTATCTTTTGGATATATTCGTTATGGTTCTTTTCATCTTTAATCGTACTAAAAGCATCATGTCCTGGCAGTACTTTCACGGTTTGGGATAGTTCAGTCACCAATCGCTTTAACGATTTATTGAGTAGTGAATTAGACCCACCAACCAAATCTGTACGTCCTACACTGCCTTTAAACAATGTATCACCAGTATATAGCTCGCTACGATAGAGATAACATACACTCCCTTTGGTATGACCAGGGGTATGATATACCATGATTTTTTCATCCATAAACGGAATTTGATCTTGGTCCTTAATAAATTGAATATCCAATTGTTGAATATGTTTCGGCAAAGGCAGTTTTAATGCTTTCGCACCACTTTGGTCTGAATCTTGCATCAGCAAGTAATCTTCCTTATGGATGAAAATGGGCACATTAAAACGATCAATCAATGCCGTATGATCAATGTGACCATGGGTCAATAGTATACCTTTTAAAGTATAGCCTTTGATAGCTTCTAAGATGCTTGCTTCATCATGCGAAGGGTCGATGAGCATAGCACCATCGAATCTCTTGATAATAAAGACGTGTGATAAGTCGTCGTTGCCTTTGATGTACATAAGGTTTATTTAGAAAAAAAACTATTCCAAGAATAGCTTATTTCTTTTCTCTATGTAACGTATAAGTACGCGATTTAGGACAATACTTCTTGATTTCAAGACGATTTGGTGTGGTTTTTTTATTTTTAGTTGTGTAATAGTTTTCTTCGCCACATTCAGTACACACTAATTTAACAAGTTCACGCATGTTTCTTCCCTCCAGACATTACATTAAAAGTATATCAAACAAGCAATTAAATATCAAGTATGAGTTGCCTCAAATCATATTCAATCCTTGTTATAACCTCACACATTATAACAGTTTAATTTCAGGTTGTAAAGTATTTTATAAAGAATCTACAAATAGACCAATCATGAACGATATCGAAGCGACAACCATCGCAATCAATGCCATGGTGAAGAAGTTTTTCAGTAACGGTTGTTTCTTCGCAATTGAGATGTAGTAATTGAATGCGAAAATAATAAATATAACAATACCAATCATGACACCCATCGAAATGAGTGGAATCTGGATTAAGAAATAGGGGAGAATCAATAAACTGACGACGATGATGTAGGATATGCCTGTATACAGCGCATTCAACAATGGTGTATCGTGGTCGTCCTGTTTTCTCGATAGGTACTCTGAGGCAGCCATGCTTAAAGCAGCACTGATCCCAGTAATCAAGCCTAAAGTTCCTACTTTAATTGAATCATTGATGGCGAGTGTAAACCCTGCCAACGCGCCACTGATTTCGACCAAAGCATCGTTCATACCTAAAACAACAGAGCTCGCGAACAATAGCTTTTCGTCGTTTAATATGCTTATAAGAGCTTCTTCATGAGATTTTTCATCTTTAATAATCTCTTTAAGTTCATCGATTTCATCGACAATAACACGGTAGTTTTTTCTTGAATGGGCTTCGAGTCTTTCAAATATTCGTAAGGTAAAAATGACACCGAGTGTATACATAACAATGGTATAAAACATCAGTTTGAGTGAAGGTCTTTTGATTTCAAGTGTGACAGCTTTTTTTCCTAAATAGGAATTAAAAATGTCCAGATGTTTTTTTTCTTGTAACGCAATGCCTTCTAAAATCAATCGGTTTTCTGGCTTCTTTTGTCTTCTCGCAATTCTCATATAAAGATGATAAGCCAAAGACTCTTCTCTCGCAAAATCGCGATAAGTCCGTTTTTGTTTTTCCGATAACATTTGCATAGTTTCGCCTCGTATGAGATACATTATAAGGCTTCAATACTCGATAATCAACCCCAAAGTATAAATAATGTAAAGATATATTATAAATAAGCAAGGTCACCCACTTTCTTATAACTTATGTTATAATCGATTTAGGTGATAATTATGCAAAGACTACAAACTAGACCCATCAAGGTGGGTAATCTCATCATGGGTGGAAACAACCATGTATATATTCAAAGTATGACGACAACATATACCAAAGACATCGAATCGACAGTCAAACAAATCCATCAATTGGAAAAAGCCGGTTGTGAAATTGTTCGTGTCGCTGTGTTAGATAAGGTAGACGCTCAAGCCTTAGGTGAAATTAAAAGACAAATTCATATCCCACTGGTCGCGGATATTCATTTTGATTATAAATTAGCACTAGAAGCCATTAATCAAGGGGTCGATAAGATTCGCTTGAACCCAGGCAACATCAAAGACCGTTCAAAAGTTGAATTGGTTGTGGATGCTTGTAAAAAGAAAGGTATCCCCATCCGGATTGGTGTCAATAGTGGATCTTTACCCGATAATTTAGAACCCACAGCAGAAAACATGGTGATGGTTGCTAAAGGTCATGTTGAAATCTTAGAATCCATGAACTTCTTCGACATCGCACTATCTTTAAAAGCAACCGACATGAATCTCATGATTGAAACCTACCGTTTAGCGGCTAAAACTTTTCCTTATCCCCTTCATTTAGGCGTTACCGAAGCGGGAACTGCCTTTTCTGGTGCCATCAAGAGTGCGATGGGTATTGGAATATTACTTCATGAAGGCATTGGTAATACCATTCGCGTCTCTTTAACAGATAACCCGGAAATTGAAATTCGAGCTGCTAAAGAAATCCTTAAAAATCTAAATCTCCGTAACGATATCCCAAATTTAATCAGCTGTCCTACGTGCGGGCGCATCCAATATGATATGATCGATATTGCGAAACGCATTGAAACCTACCTACAAGGTGTCAATAAGCACATCAATGTGGCAATCATGGGCTGTAAAGTCAATGGCCCTGGTGAAGCGAAACACGCTGATATTGGTGTGGCTGGTGGTAAAGGTGAAGCTGTGATATTTAAACACGGACAAATCGTTAAGAAAATAAAAGAAGCCGAAGTGTATGATGAACTTGTCAGGATGATTGACGAATTCTAGACCACTTCGGTCTTTTTTTAAGGATGAATTAGAATCACAAATGCGCGATAGTAAAATTACAGAACTTAAAGGGAAGGATTGATTCTATTCGGTATCAACAAGTATAAAATAACGACGAAATCATTGTATTGTTATTAGATAATTGAATAATGCATTCATGACTAATTTTTGAATAGGTATATATTACCGTTTTGTTTAAATGATTTGAGATACTGTTGTGAAAATGTCTCATTTTTCGACATTAAGTAGATATAGCTGCTATCATAATATATTTGATAGGGTACTTCGGTTCTATATAGTACATATAGCATTTCATTATAAGACCACGGTTGTATGTTGTTCCAATTTTCTCTGATAAAAGATAAAACATAACTGTAAGAACCGTTATTTTCTATCGCAAACACAATCGGATAGTTTGGTGGATACTGGTAATTTTGAGGTTCATAAATTGCATCATTCCAAAAGGTGAATGAAACATCCCCAGATAATCCATTTGGAAAATATACACCACCATAAAATAAAAATCTTTGTTCACCATTTAGATGACTATAAGTGGAATTAGGGGTGATAATCTTATAGATGAATGAATCGAAATATCGATAAAATGTGTGCATCGGGTTTATAGGCTCTAATTTAAAGCTAAGGGGCATATTGGACTCTAAAGGCAAATGTGTTACGTCATCGCGTCTCATGTAAATCACACCAGGGTCATGTAACACCATAGTTTCTTTAAAACTGTTTATGAACGTCTCGTTTATTGGAATTTGATTAATTTGATTACGACTACAAGAGGCTGTGAACATTGTATATACTAAAATCAAAATCATATATAGTTTTTTCATGCATTTATACCTTTAATAAATATAAATCTGAGGCATCCTTAAACGACTGAAGATAACCATCAAAGAAATTGGTATCATTCGTTATCAAATAGATGTAATAATTATCATAATAAATGCTGTACGGGAGATCCGTGAGATATATGATATAAAGAAGATCCTCATAAGCCCATCCAGATGGTCGGTTCCATGTTTCGTTTAGGAATGACAATACGTAACTATAAGCACCATTGCTTTTTATTGCGTGTACTAGCGGATAAGGCGGTATTTGACTATATCCGTTCCATGGAGAAGTACCCCGATCAAAAAAAGCAAATGTTGGGTGTTCAGTCATGGTATTCATGATACCGCCATAAAATTGAAATGATATCGTCTTCTCTCCATCGAATAGAGAGCTGAAAGGCGGGATTATCGTATATTCATTTGAGTCAAAATAGTATTGATAGTAATGTTCTTTGACTAAACCTTGAGTAGATGTTTTTGACATTTCTGCATGCAAAGGGGATATAACCCCATCGATGCGTATAGCTTCAATCGAGTTTGGAACAGTTACAATACGTGGCTTTGATATGTAAGTGATAAAATCTGGATTATATTTAATCTGAGGTTCACTCTCTTTAGGTTTACATGCCATTAAGGAAACAAGAAAAACAAGCATAATGAAAATTATGCATAGTTTTTTAAATATTCTATATCGTACTGACTGCAAAATAAATAGTTTCACTATTATAACCTCCCCAATGTTGATTAGTTATTAGAACAGATGCAATTAAATTACTTGACATTGATCCACTTTTTTGACTCCAATAGCCATTAAAATCTTGTCTAATAAAATGGAAATCCAATGTATAACCAGATAGTTCATCATATGCTATCCTAAAGGCTATTCTTCGCTCATAGAAAAGTATTGGTTCTTCAATGTTGCTAATTATCCGAACTGAATAATGATTTCCTATGTCACTTAATAAGATTGACGAGTAATTATCAAAAAATGATGAGGAGGAATTGTAGTTCGGTAATAAATAAGGGATGAGATTTTGGTTTAATAACATAGCATAACCATAACAATTCATTGTATTGATATTTGAAACACCCTGACCATAATCAGGAGCATTACCATAGTCAGAAAAAGGTAAATTATCAAATTCCAAAATAATTTTAGGAGAATTTATACTTGATTTCGTTGAATAGAACTCTTTTTCATAATCAAATGATTTTCTTGGACATAGAACATAAACAATACGATTATCCGAATTTGCCAGCGAAGTGTTTATCGAATCTAATATATCAAATTTGAGCTGCTGTCCATTTTTGGTACTAGAAATAGATGAAGATATTTCATATTGAGTATTACCATCAATTTCGTCATAATCAATTGTATCAATTGAATATAATAGTGGTGTCGAAATCAAGTTTGAAGTACTTGTAATTTCCATTTGAGCACTTATTATGTTTGAATTAATAAAATTAGGCAATCTAAGCTCATAAACGCCTTTAAAATCAAAATAGTACGAAATATCATCAATATTCAATGTTCCTCTACCAACACGCACAGTATTACTTTGGAGTATTGTTGATGATTGATTAATAATAGTTTTGTCTTTTAAAACAGAAGATATTGTATTTTGTGAAAATATGATTTGAAAATTTGAACTTATTGTATCAATATCTAGCTCATTATCGAAAACAACATAATCACTATCATTATTAAATTGAAAAACCGGAAAATCCTTCAAATCATCAGTTAGAACATTGGTACCTTTTGATAATATTAAATTCTCAGAAAAATCGAATTCAAATGTAGAACTTGTGCTTAAATATGGTTTAAATGAATAGTTATTTGCATTGAGATCATTTAAATAATCACTAAAAATCGATAAATCATTGAGACTCTGATAATTTAGGTTATTAATGCTTTTATGATCCGAAGCATTAATCGATTGCTTAATTGATATCGAGTATTTATTTTTATATTCTAATGTATAAAAAATAGTATTCTGCTTCTTCTCGATGTATATTACATAATCGCCGTTAAAGATTGTAGAAACTTTATCTTTAAAAATTATAACGTCATTTAATTCTTCATAACGACCGTTAACCAACCTATGTATTGGATTAGAGTAAAAATGTATCTCATAATTGCCTTGAGTATTAGCAAAAACCTTTGAATTGATACCCCTGTAGGAATGAATCTCATATGATTTTACTGTGTTTCCAAAAACATGTTTTTTTTGAAAGATGTGACATACAAAAACTATCATTATCAACAATAAGAACTTCTTCATCATAGTTAGATTCACCTCAGCATATCGATTGTTATTAATATTATACTGATATTTTTGTGTAATAATATAAAAATAAAAATTATCAATTAAAAAATGACAGAAAATCGCAGTTCACTTAGAATATTTATATATTAAATTTTTTAAGTTGTACTAATGCTGTTAAAGTAAAAACATAATTTGCGAATTTAGATATAATAAATGAAAGTGGTCATACGATTGGTAGTATCAAGGGTATTGAAACCTACCTACAAGGTGTGAATAAGCACATCAATGTCGCGATTATGGGCTGCAAAGTCAATGGCCCTGGCGAAGCCAAACATGCTGATATTGGTGTGGCTGGTGGTAAAGGTGAAGCTGTGATATTTAAACACGGACAAATCGTTAAGAAAATAAAAGAAGCCGAAGTGTATGATGAACTTATCAAGATGATTGACGAATTCTAGACCACTTCGGTCTTTTTTTCGAGAAAAAAGGAAGCGATTAACGCTTCCCTTGATCGTATGGTTCTCCTGCTGCTTTTGGACCTTGTGAATTTTTTGAAGTCAAGGCCAGCAATATCAACGTGACTAAAAATGGTGTCATCGATATGATATCGCGTGGTAAGTATCGGAAGAATAGATATATATTGTTATATAACCCTTGTAATAATGATTCGTTCATACGCAAATCATTGAATGCACTTTGAATGAGTGTAATCCCGTTCGATAAGTTCATCAAAAATCCAAATAAAAGTGAAAATAGCATAACCCTTGCAGGCTTCCATTGTCCGGATATAAGAACTGCTAATGCTAAGAACCCATAACCGTAAATGGATGCTTTAAAAGATGTCGATGTCGGTACAATCAATATGACGCCACCCATACCTGCTAATAAACCAGAAATAGATACCGAAATATAGCGAATCTTATAAACGTTGATTCCGGCCGCATCGGCTGCATGTGGGTTTTCACCGCAGGCACGTAATCTTAAACCGTATTTGGTTTTATAGGCAATGATGGCAGCAATAACAAATACAACCAACCCTATCAACGTAATAATATAAACGTTTGAAAAGAAAACATCACCGATAAAAGGAATATCTTTTAACCATGGAACACTTAATTTGTATCGGTCACTAAACCCGATTTCTTCAGTGCCTGAAGAGGACAAAGCACGACCAACGAAAATCGCTAACGCCACAGCCAACATATTCAATGCTGTACCCGAAATGACTTGATTCGATTTCATCGTAATGGAAGCAAATGAGTGTAACAATGAAAATAATAGTCCAGCTATCCCACCGATAATTACTGTAAGAATCAAAACCAGTTGTCCATCAATATTTCGATGTTGTAAGTTATTAAGTGTTAGAATCCCAACAAATGCACCGAATAGCATGATCCCTTCAAGAGCAATGTTTACAACACCTGAACGTTCTGAATATAAACCCGCCATCGCAACCATAGCCAATGGAACAGATGAATATAGAGTCCACCTTAATAAATTATAGAAACTATCATTACTCCATAGTGCCACCAAAACATAAATCAAAATGGCTACTGCTATCCAAATATTTCTTTTGGTTATTAACTTACTCATTGGATACACCACCTTTATGCTTAAAGACACGCGTTATAAATTTTTTAGCGTATTTTTGAAAGTACAATGTAAAGGCAGAAAAATAGATAATGCTTGCTGATATGATATCAATGATTTCACGCTTAAAGTCCCATGATTGTAATTCCTGATTCGCAGATTCAATGTATCCCAAAAATAGTCCAGAGAATACTGTGCCTATTGGATTACTCATGCCGAGTAACGCAACTGCAATCCCTTGAAATCCATATGGAGAAATGGCGTATTTGGTTTCGAGTTTAATCCCAGTACCTGGAACTAAATATATGATTGCTCCAGCTAAACCAGCGATAGCACCCGATATTAGTAATGAATAAACGATATTTCGCTTATCATTCACACCTGCATATTTGGCTGCATCACGGTTCAATCCAACCGCTTTAAGTTGAAATCCAAATGTTGTTTTTTCAAGAATAATATAAATTAAAATACCGGTAATAATCGCAAATATGATACCACCGTTCAATTTACTGTAATTAAATAATTCGTCTAACCCTAATTTAGGAATACGACCTGAAACGATGACTTCGCGCGCTTCTTGACGTACAGTGTCATAAATTGTGGCTTCGATAAGCATTTTAGAAACGTACATGGCAATATAGTTCATCATGATTGTTGCTACAACTTCATGAACATTTCGATACGCTTTTAACAGTGCAGGTATGAGTGCCCAAAGCATTCCACCTACTATACCACCTAGCATAGCTACTACCCAGTGAAGCGGTCCTAAAAATCCCCACTCAACCCCAATGAATACAGCCACAAATGCGCCGATCATCAATTGTCCAGACACACCAATATTGAATAAACCTGTTTTGAATGCGAATGCTACTGCCAATCCTGTGAGAATGAGTGGTGCTGCGTTAAACAGAACACTCCCAAATCCAGTCATGCCATTGGATACTCCAGACAATAAAATAGCCGATAAGCCACCAAATGCCATAATTGGATTAATTAATAACATAACGACTAATCCAAATACCATTCCTGCAAAAATCGATATCAGTGTTGCAATGATTTTTTCAACAGAGTCCAATTTAAAGAATTTTATCATTACACTATACCTCTTTTCGAACCCGACATATATAAGCCTAATTCATTTTCATTTGTTTTTTTCGCATCTAGGTTCGCGACAATTTCACCTTCATACATAACTAAAATACGATCAGCCAAATTAAATACTTCATCTAGTTCGAGTGAAAATACCAAAATTGCTTTTTGTTGATCGCGCATATGAATTAACTGACGATGGATATATTCAATGGCTCCAACGTCGAGACCTCTGGTCGGTTGAACAGCAACCACCAAATCGGTATTTCGAGATAATTCTCTTGCAATGATGGCTTTTTGTTGGTTACCACCACTCATACTTCTGGTCTTGGTTTTACGACCATTCGCACTACGCACATCGTATCTTTCAATAAGTTGATCTGCATTACGATTAATTTCATCAAATTTAAGAAAACCATATTTTTGAAATTTTGAATCAAAATACGTTTGTAAAATTAGATTTTCTGCTAAATTATAATCTAGCACCAATCCAAACTTGTGGCGATCCTCAGGAATGTGAGAAATTCCAGATAGTGTTTTTTCGCGAATTGTTTTGTGTGTAATATCTTCGCCATTGAGTTTAATAATACCCGCTCTCGTTTCTTTCAAACCGGTGATTACCTCAGCTAACTGGGTTTGTCCATTGCCTTCAATACCTGCAATAACAACAATTTCTCCCCCATATACATCAAATGAAATATCCTTTAAATCATCTCTATTCAAAAGTATATTGTGATGTTTAATGTTTGATACCTCAAGTACAGGTTTGGTTCTTTTGGCTTCCATTTTATCGATCGTAAAAGAAACTTTACGTCCAACCATCATCTCAGCCATTTGATCTACAGAGGTGTCCTTAACATCCACTGTTCCAATGTATTTTCCTTTTCTTAAAACTGTACAACGATCAGCAACCATCTTGATTTCATTGAGTTTGTGCGTTATTAAAATGATTGATTTGCCTTCGCTAATCATATCCTTCATAATCTTCATCAATTCTTCAATTTCTTGTGGGGTTAAAACGGCGGTTGGTTCATCAAAAATCAATATATCGGCGTCGCGATATAACATTTTTAAGATTTCAACCCTTTGTTGCATACCCACTGTAATGTCTTGGATTTTAGCATTAGGGTCAATCTTAAGCTTATAGCGTTGTGAAAGTTCTACAATCTTCTTTTTCGCATCGGCCAAACTGATGAATCCATGTTTGGTCTCTTCTCGTCCTAAGATGATATTTTCAACAACGGAATAATTGTGTACAAGCTTAAAATGCTGATGCACCATCCCGATTTTTAACGCATTGGCGTCATTGGGGTTTTTAATTTTTACTTCTTCTCCATTGACTTTAATGATGCCTTCTTCAGGTTGATATAACCCGAATAAGACAGACATTAATGTGGATTTACCAGCACCATTTTCCCCAAGTAGTGCGTGGATTTCGCCTTTTTTAATTTGTAATGTAACATTATCATTCGCAATAATACCTGGAAATCGTTTCGTAATGTTCAGCATTTCAATGACATAGGACATCAAATTCACCTCATTTTATCTCTCATATTATATCATAAAAAAGCGTTTTCTAGAGTCAATAATATAATTTCTTATATAATATATAAATCTCATATTAAGAGCTCGATTAACAAAAAAAATACCTCTTTTCAGGGAGGTATTTTCAGTATAATTAATAATTAAGCAGTCACTTGCAATGTTACTTTTGGAACGACTAGTGCAGTAACAGCGATACTTACATCTTTAACAATCACGATTTGCTTGCCTTCAACTTTAGCAAAAATGACATTATACATTGCTTGAGTGAATGTATTGAATCTTGAGAAATCAGCTGGAAGACCAACGCCACCAACAGATGCATCTAGTGTAACAGATTTACCATTTGTAGTAATGATATCACCATCACCATTGTATTGTCTGTTATTATAGATTTCTTCAAGTGCACCATAAACGGATGTACTTAATTCTTTCATTGCGGATGTAATGATTCTTTCAGATTCTGCTTTTTGGTCAACGTCAACACCGATGACATATTTATTAGCAAGACCTTCAGCGGCTTTCATAACAGAGTTACCAGCACCACCGGCAGCAACGAAAATAACTTCAGTTCCTGTTGAATACCAAGAAGCAGCTTTGGTTTGATGACCAGCTTCAGGTGCGAATGAATTTAGATATTCGTACTTAATGGTAATTGCACCATTGGCAAGACCCATTTCATTGGCAGCATAGTTTGCACCTTGAACGAATCCATAACCGAATCTAACAACGGCTGGAACTGACATACCACCCATGAAACCTAATTTAGTGAAGCCTTCTTTTACAGCAGCATATCCAGCTAAGAAACCAGATTCTTCTTCAGCATAGAAAATACTATAGACGTTAGCACCAGTTTCAAAATTTACTGGAGATCCATCGACAGTTGCCATTGTACCCCAGTCAGAAACGTTATGAGGAGCACCATCTAATAGAACAAACTTAACAGTTGGATACTTGTCTTGTACAAGCCAAATTGCATTTTCAAACAAGAAACCTGGTGTAACAACGATTTTAGCACCGTTCTTGATTGCTACTTCGATTGATTTTACATAATCCTCAGTGGATTTTGTATCAGGTTGATAATACTTGTAGGAAATATCGTGTTCTTCTGCATATTCTTCGACACCTTCCCATGCGCCTTGGTTAAATGATTTATCATTGATTGTGCCCACGTCAGTGACAAGACCTATTTCATAAGTCTTTTTTGGTTGGCAAGCAGCCAATGCTAAAGCTAATACTGCAACTACTAATGCAACTACTACTTTTTTCATTTCTTCCTCCTATATTTGGTTTAATCCATAAACATATTACCACTCAAAGAGATTTAATTCAAGGTTAAAAGCGGTATTTTACAATCTATTCAAAGGATTTTTAGATAGCGCTTTCAGTATGGGTGAGGTTTCTAGCCCATTTACCACGTTTGACAATTTGAAATCCGATAATGCCTTTTAGAACACTTACTGACTCTACTGCAAAATATACCAACAGTATCGGAAGTGGTGTATATAGACTGAGAATAACCGCGAGAGGTACCGTGATGACCCATGCGAAAGTCGAGTCAAATAAGAAGGTCACAATCACCATGCCACCAGCTCTTAAAATGAAGAATATACCAGCATTAAAAGCAAATACCCACATCAATGAAGCTACTACCCACATGAATTGGGTGGATTGTATTCTTACACTTTGTTCAACATTGTATAACAGCGGTGCAAATGGCGCGATGATGGCGAGAAGTATACCAAAAGATAAGCAAACGACAATCGTTAAAAAGAGTAACTTATAGGCATTTTCTTTAGCTAATTCAATTTGATTTGCACCAAGTTCATTGCCCACCATGACTGAAATCCCTGTAGCCAAGGCACCAAATATGATGAAGAACAGATTAGACACTGCATTCGATATGGCGAATGCTGCGTATACTGAAGTCCCACGCTGTGCATAAGCGAGCATGATGATTAGTATGGATGATGACCATAACAGTTCATTGGTCAATAGCGGTACTGTTTTCTTTACCATCAACTTAAATCGTTTCGCTTCAATATGAAAACGATTGAATATGCCTTGAGCAAACACCATTCGATTTCGATAGGCAACGAATAATAAAATCGAGCCTTCAATTACCCGGGCGATCACAGTTGCGATCGCAGCCCCTTGAACTTCTAATCTTGGGAATCCCAAATGTCCAAAAATAAGTAAATAGTTGAAAACCATGTTGATGAATACAGAAATGATACCTGCCATCATCGGTACATTGGTTTGGCGAATTTCACGATACGTCGATGCGTAGAGTTGTATGATGGCCAATATCGGTAAGGAAAACGCCATGATGGTTAAGTATTGTACACCATACGTAATGACTTCTTCGTTGAATGCCCCTTGTGAACCTGGATCATTTTTCGCGAATACACGAATCATCGGTTCTTTAAATATCAATAATAAAACCATCGCGACCACGGTCACGAACGTGGCTAAGAT
The DNA here is from genome assembly GCA_002423145.1 of Acholeplasmataceae bacterium UBA6150. Lineage (GTDB taxonomy): Bacteria > Bacillota_I > Bacilli_A > Acholeplasmatales > UBA5453 > Paracholeplasma. The sequence goes on from DIUU01000013.1 coordinate 134,241, forward strand.
TACTTTAGCACGGAAGGCTTGTTTTAAGGCTTCTTCGTCTTTCGCACCAAAATATTGTGCTACGAATATCCCAGGTCCAGCCAATCCCCCAATAAAACAAATGAGCACGATGAACATAATTTGGTTGGCTATAGCTACCCCACTGATGGCATTCTCATTCAATTGTCCCACCATGATATTATCCAATAGTCCCACGAATGTGGTGATTCCCTGTTGAATCATGATTGGTAAAACGATGGCCAAGACTTCGCGGTAAAATGCCTTACTGCCAATGAGTTTTTTCATATGTTATCCCTTCAATTCGAGCTGGGTTGCTTCAAACGTATCATGAAATGACTTATCATGTGATACGACGATGACTACCCCAGGAAAAGCCATAATGGCTTGTTTCAATGATTCCTTTGCGTTGTGATCTAAGTGATTGGTAGGTTCATCCAATACAATGACATTGGATTTCTTTTGACTCATCAACGCAAGTCTTACTTTGGTTTTTTGTCCCCCAGACAGACTTTTCAATGAACGATCAGCCATATCTCTAGAAACCCCATATCTTGCCAGTAAGGTATAGACTTGAAGTTTGTCCATGTTTTGTAATAAATCAAAACACAAATTCACTGCTGACAGCGATTCATCATAATTAAACTCTTGTTCAAAATAGGAAATTTGTGCTGTATCAATCCATTTAAACGACCCAGCCATCGGTGGGTTTAATCCCATGATGGTTTTGATTAAAGTAGATTTACCTACGCCATTTTTTCCCGTAATGATAACTTTTGTGTTCTTTTTAATGGTCATCGTAATTGGTTTCAATAAACTTTTCGAATAACCGATTTCGAGATCTTTCAAGACAAGAACATCGCGACCGGTATCTTTCGAAAATGGAAAGTGAAATTTGAGTTCTTTTTGTTTGGTTGGTTTATCGATTTTCTCAATCTTTTCAAGTTTGTTACGAACACTTTGGGCTTGTTTAGTCGTCGATGCTCTAACAATATTTTTTTGAATGAATTCTTCTTGTTTTTTGATGAACTTTTGTTGAGATTCATAGTGTTTAGTTACTTGTTCAAATCGTAGTGCACGCTCTGCTAAATAGTAATCAAAATTGCCTTTATATCTGGTTAATCCCTTATTTTCTAGGGCAATCACCGTATTCGCGATCGCTCTTAAAAAAGCTTCGTCATGGGATACCACTAAGAAGGCTTTTTCATAGCCTTGTAAGAACTTAGTGAGCCACTCGATGTGTCTTATATCTAAGAAATTGGTTGGTTCATCTAACAATAAAATATCGGATTCATCCAGCAACAACTTACCTAGAATAATTTTGGCACGCATCCCACCCGATAAGTATTTAATTTGTGTATCCAAAATGGACATCTCAAGACCCAACCCATGGATGATATTGCCCAGTTTAGACTTCATGGCGTAAAAATCTTTTTCGATGAGGAATTCACCAATTGAACTGGCAATATTGAGTGCCCTTTCCATCTCGGTACCATCGAGGATAGATACTTTATGATAAAGGTCTTCCATCTCTTTTTCTTTATCAAATAACGGCTTAAAAACAGTCAGTAAATAATCTCCTACAATGAGATTGGGATCAATTTTTGCATATTGATCCAAATAACCCACTTTTGTGTTTTCTAGCCATGTAATGTTACCTTTATCTGCCGATAATGACTTATTCAATAGATTTAATAAAGTGGTTTTACCTGCGCCATTCGGCCCAACAAGCACCGCGTGATCATGGATAAAAAGACGCACACTGGCATCTACCAACAAATCATTATTGTCATATCGGAAGGATAAGTCATTCACTTCTAGTAAACTCATGGTCTAATTCAATCTCCGTTACTGCATGTGCATCTTCAACATATTGCCACCCAGTTAGGCGGTGTTCTCCGATGATGTCATGGATATTTTGTTTAAAATACGTGCCTTCTGAGGTCGCAAGTATCGTGGTTCTGTCTTTGGCGAGAATCAACCCTTCACCTTTGAAAGTCATGCCTTTGTTTTTAGTAATCCAACCACAAACGATGATTTCTTCATCGAGTGGGACAGGTTTACGATAGGTGACTTCAAGTTTGATGGTGACACCCCAAGTTTCTGGTTCTGTAATACTCATGGCTCTCCCAATGGTTTCATCTAAAAGTGCACTGATTACTCCCCCATGCATCCGATTTGGATAGCTTTGATGGAAATTATCACCTTTAGTCATGGTCAATAGTACGCCATTTTCGAGTTCATAGAATGCCGTTTTTAAACCGTAATCGTTATGGATACCACAGACAAAACATTCGTCTGAATTGAATTGTTTTTTCAATACTTTATATTTCATATAATCACCTATTCCTATAAGATTATAACACAAGATATTTAAATGCTTCTTAAAATTTGTGTGATTCTTTCCTCAAAAAAAAGAGACATTACGCCTCTTTCATTCGAAATAGTGATCAATTTGATTGAGATGGATGACATGCATCCCGAATACATCCATGTGGGGTTTAACAAACACGACTTCGTTTTCATTGATGTATTTGACAATCTTTCCGGGTTGTGGATAAACCAATATGAGTTTATCACCAGGGATTTCAGCAAAACTATGGGTTTCAATCATCTTTTTACCAGAAGATGAAAACAGTTGCCAATGGCGTTTTGAATTAAAGGATACTTCATTTACGCTTGGGGCGTAGATTAAGCGGATTAATAATGTTTTATTCTGTGTATTTAGAACATACTGATGACTGCTTTTATTCACTTTTTCCAAGGATCCATGTTGTTTTAATTGATTCTCTATGGACTGGATGAATTTATGTTTGTTGACCTCAATAATAACGATTATGGTTATGACAACCACACTGATTATGCCTAATCCAATCCATAACTCAGTCATGCTTTACCTCCAAAGGTGTGATAATCACATCGATGAGGCGGTTTCCCTCAAATAAGCAGTGATAATCATATAGTGTTTTTTCCAACATTTTAGGTAGAAAGTACGGAATATTCGCCGCCACACCTAAATTGTTCTTATCGATGATCCATTCGATTTTACGCCAATCCAATAAACCTTCGTCTGTTTGTATTGGGGTTTGAATTTTATGATTCACATCGATTAAAAATAGATATAGAAAACTACCGTCGCTCGGACCCCAGGTCAATTTTCCTTTATAGACGATATCACTCAAAGAAACATCGATGCCCGTTTCTTCTTTGATTTCTCTTTGAATCGAGGATTTTGATGTTTCATTCGATTCCATTTTACCACCAACCCCATTCCAACACCCTTGCCAAGGCTGTTTTAATCGGTTGATTAAGAGCAATTCATCCTGATAGCGGATGAATCCTAAGGTATAGATCATATTATCACCTAAAAATATGATAACACAATTGTCTGAAATCGAAACTCAAAAAAGAAATTCCCCCACCGTTTGGTGAGGGAATCTTTTTGAATATTAAGCGTACGCGCCAGACTTGAGGTCAGCAGCCAATTTGGTTCTGAGGATACGGTTAGATGTGTTTCCACCTTCATAATCACTTGGATTTAAGGTCATCACATAGAACACGTTGTTTCTCATTTCTGCTTCAAGTTTGTAATAAATGATGGTGTAATTCGCACCAAACATGATGTCAATCGTTTCATCATCTAAGGATGCGACGGTTGCAGCACTTAATGTGGATAGATCAGCAACGGTTGTTGTTGGGCCCATCGCGGTTAATGCTTCCGCCAATCCTTGCATTTCGATGTTCTTGACTTCACCATTTCTTGGTCCAACACTACTATCGATGGCGTCTGTGTTACCCGTAGTCAATCCAGAGGCGATGATTGCACTTGAGATTTGACGGTTGACGATGACTGAGTTTGCGCCAAGTAAATTGGTAATGAGTGATCCTGTGATGGTACTTGCAGTTAAGTTCGCAATACCAGCCACACCACCGGTGATGTATTGTAATGCATCCGCTAAAGCAGTTAATTCTGTAATCGTGATGTCATCTACTGTTTCATAAGCATCGGACGGGATGGTTAATCCTGAATCGATGATTGCAGTTGAGATTTGACGGTTCACAATAATGGAGTTTGCTGCCAATAGGTTGGTTAATAATGTCGAATCGATTGCATCAGCATCAATGTTTGAAACATCACTGACTGAACCGATATGAACTAACGCAGCGGCTAACGCTCTGAGTTCAGTTTCATAAATGTCATTTGCTGTCTCTAAAGCGGTTGATGGTACATCAATGGTTGAATTGATGATAGCCGTGCTGATTTGACGGTTGACGATGATGGATTCAGCATCCAATAAGTTGGTTAAGTACGTAGAGTTAATGCTATTAGCATCAATACTCGATACTTGATCAACTGAACCGATATGAACTAACGCAGCAGCTAACGCTCTGAGTTCAGTTTCTTTAATGTCTTTGACTGTATCCAATGCAGCGGCTGGAATATCTAGGCTGGAATCGATGATTGCAGCAGAGATTTGACGGTTCACGATAATCGATTCTGCATCTAACAAGTTCGTTAAGAATGTGGAGTTGATGCTGTTTGCATCGATGTTGGATACTTCATCCACAGAACCGATGTGGACTAACGCAGCAGCTAACGCTCTGAGTTCAGTTTCTTTAATATCTTCAGCTGTATCTAATGCAGCGGCTGGAATATCTAGGCCGGATGCGATGATTGCAGCGGAGATTTGACGGTTCACGATAATCGATTCTGCATCTAACAAGTTTGTTAAGAATGTCGAGCTGATGTCATTTGCAGTAATATTTGCCATATCACTTACTGAATTGAAGTTCGACAATGCCGTTGCAATGGCTCTGAGTTCTGTAACGGTAATATGGTTGTCAGCATCGAGGGCTGCAGCAGGGATATTGGAAATAGCACCCTTGACAGCAATCGAGATTTGACGATTGACGATGAGTGATTCAGCATCTAATAAGTCAGTTAAGAATGTGGAGTTGATGTCATTTGCACTAATATTTGCCATATCACTAACTGAATTGAAGTTTGACAATGCCGTTGCAATGGCTCTAAGTTCTGTAATAGTAATGTGATTATCTGAATCTAATGCACCCGCAGGTATGTCTGATATAGCACCCT
>DIUU01000019.1 GCA_002423145.1 Acholeplasmataceae bacterium UBA6150
TATTCGTTTGGTGTCCACTTCGCGTAGATGTGGACATCATTATCTTCTGCAAAGAATATCCCTATGGGTTGAGTCAGTGCTTCATCTTTATACCATCCCGCAAAGGTATGGTTTTCCTTGGTTGGTATATAATTGTTTGGTACAACGGCTTCAGTGTATTTAAAAGTGACTGGTGATAACGCTGTACCCCCATTGACATGAAAGTATAAGGTATGTTCGTTGACCGTGTAAATCGCGTAAATGGCCATCGAATCATCTGAGGTTGTGTATTCTGTGATTGGGTATCCTCGATGATCGATATAACCTACAAAGGTATATCCTTCTAATTCTGTGGTAGGTATCAGTGATAGAAAACGAACATCCCTAGGTACTTGATAGGACAATGAAGGCTTATTTTGATCGTTTGGGAGAAATATCGATATTTTAACCGTTTCGAATGAATCAGGGTCATTTTCTACCTGGGATTCACACCCCATCAGTAGTAAACAAACGACGAATAAAGTAAGTAAGACAACTATTTTTTTCATATGATTACCTCAATATTCACAGGATTTATTGATACTTCGCACGTAAAACGATGTTTCGGTTAGGCATCAAGGATGGAAATACAAATGGGACTTGAGGGTCTGTTTCAAACCAGTATTCAAACGTTGGATATTGACTTGTATCGATGGTAGGAAATGATTCCGTTGGGTAAGCTGAGAATCGGTACCATTCATTGTCAGAAAACTGATAATAGACTGTGTACTCTCTATGACGCCACTTTGCGTAAAGATGTAAGTCGGATTTAATGGGTGTATAAGACAAGTACGGTATACTTAGTGCTGAATTCAAGAACCAACCTTCAAACTCAAGACCAAATTGTATTGGTGACGCTGGTACGAAGTTAACACCATGTGACACATAGATGGGTTCCATTGGTACACCACCATTGGTTTCAAAAACAACCTTATATTTAATATCGTCAAAGATTTCATAGAAAAATTGATTGTCTGTGATGGTGTCTTTAGGGTAATAACGATCCCCTTCCATGGTTTCCCAGCACACGAATTCTTTACCTACTTGAAAAGGAACACCTAAGGCTTCTTCTAAGGTTTCACCTTTATATACAACACTCGGTGATGAAAAGATGGAATCCATGTAGATGATATGAACGACATAGGATTGTTTTTGAAATACATCTCTTCGCACACAACCAGTTAAAATTATGAGGAGTGCGAATAACCAAAATGTCACCAATTTCTTCATATAAAATCATCTCCTATTCAAGGTTTAATAATGAACGAATTTTTACATATTCATTATATCATTAATCTAACCATTGAATAGATTATTTTTTGATTTTTTATTACTGAAAAGAATTTCAATAATCTTACCTATCCAATGACAAAGTTATAGACATCTCTAAACTAATACAAAGAATGGCTTTATCACGAGAAAAAGACCCACAAGCGATGAACTTGTGGGTCAATGGATTGATGGGTTTGGCTTATTCAGTTAATTTGTGATTTGTATAAATGCCTAAGTAAGCTGTGAATAAAACAGCGCTGTACGTACTAAAACGTTCAAATATACCAAAAACACTGGGATGAACAAGGTTCGATAACATCGCACCTATGAACATCATCAATAAAGATAAACCTGCGACATACTTCAATTGGGTATGTTCTTTTTGTTTTTGTCCAAATACAATGAAACATACCAAAGCATATATCGATAACATAACCACTGGAATGGTTACAGCATAGATGTGCATGATGTCGGTGAACGTATTGGGTTGTCCTGCTTCAGATAAAGGAAATAGGCCATATCCTACGAAAGAAATGAGATGCATCCCCAAAAAACCATAAATCGCTTGTTTCAAGGTGATTGAGGGGTTTTTTCTAAGCACATAAACCACCGTTGACATCACCAATACACTCATCACCCCATATAAAAACGATAAGGGTTGGGTGACGTTGAGTACTGGGGAATTGAGTGCGGTTAAATCACTGACGGCCTGAGATGCTGGATTATACCCTTGGTAAAGTAAGCTACCAAGGATATCGTGTAAAGCATAAGCAATGAAACCTAAAATACCTGCATAGAGAAAATATCTCTGAATGTGTTTAAATGACATGTCAATAAAACGTCTCCTTTATTTCATTATAAAACTATTTTAGCTTGATTGAAACAAAGGTATTGGCTTTCACCGTTTTGGTGATGGTTGAATCGTTTGGTCCATGGAATACAATAGTTTGGGCACTATCCGATGGGTTCCATACCAACGCATATACACTGCCATCTTTAACATAGACCGATGAGGATACATGCTTGTGGATTTCCATGATGAAGTCACTACTTCTACTGCCATAGGTTTGTAAACCGTGGAGTAAGTAATAGGTTTGAGACAAATCACTTGGATAGTCGTCATTTAGTATCTTATTGGCGTCGAATTGTTGTAACGCTAAACTTGGGTTGATTAAAGCCTGAATGCTCCACATATTGGCGTACCACGTATCGATGGTGTTGTTTTTAGCAGATAAATACGTTTGATAGATGGCAGCGAGTTTGGTCTTCTCTTCTTGGGTGACAGCGTAGTTTGAAATATATTCACCATTTGGCAACCACTGAATTCCATAAATAAACGTTGGGTTCGCACCAAACCAAGTGGCGTAATCGTATTTACCGCCCCAAATCATCCCTGCCACGGCAGCGTATTGTTTATAGTTATCTTTGAAGACAACCCCTTCATAATCAAACATATAAGTCTTCGCACTCGACAACTCATGGACAAAACCGTAGATCGCGGCGTCTCTTAACTGTTTATCGCCTTTTTGTAAAGCCCATAGATAACCACCGACCCACGACTGAATCGCTTCACTTGAGGATTCGATGTTGTTCCCTTCTGCGAAGGTCCCAAAACCATGTGCCCATGTATGCCCTGCCCAGGCGTCAAAGGATCTTAAATAAGCATAGTTATAATCGCCTTTGACTGGGGTCATATAATCGGCTAATAAGACATCCACCACACCACCAAAGTCGGTGGTGAATGACTTGTCATACATCGCTAGTACCGCGGATGCATATATCAGATAGCCATGCGTAAACGCGTGGTCTGATAATTCGCTCGCGGTATTGAAATCATTGTTTGAATAATACACACTTCCCCAACGTTCGTTGTAGTTTAAGTAGCGTTTGTCAGCTGAACCCGAATAGGTGTACCAATCGGATAACACATATCGTAATCTTAAGATCAAATCATCTTTCATTGAATCATTACCGATTTGATCGGCGATGATGATGCCTTGAGCCAGTGGATAGATGGCTTTACTGTTCCAATAAGGCCCTTCATCATTTAAGAAGTTCGATGTGTCATTGGTTTTGGTACGAAGGCTTAAATCGGCCAAATAATCATTCATGGTATCTTTACTGAATTCACCATTGGTTGGTTTGGTCATGGCTGGTAATAAACCATAGAAGGATAATTGTGTCTTAAACGTATGACCTGACATCAGTTTGAGATGACCTCTCACGGTTTCAAACTCATAATCGAGTAATTCAACATCACTGTTTAAGTAATGGTGTGGTAATAAGAATTGTACCGAAGTATCGGTATCGTCTTTTAGATACTGAATAGCGTTATGATAGGTCGTTTCAACGATGGAGGTTTTGTGATTCACTTCATAAGTCACTTCGCCTTTAATGGTTTTAACAAACGCGTGTTGATGATAAAACTGTGCTTCTGATAGACTTTGAATCGCAGCGACTGTAAAATAGTTATCCGATAGATTCATACTGATACGGTTGTTATTGATCGAAAAACTACTGCCTTCGGTGGTGGAGATTAAGAAGAAACGATCACCAAAGATGGGTTGTCCCACCTGGGCTGGACGACTGGTTTGATAACCAATGTGTTTTTGAACATACTTCACGATTAAAGCGTCCCCATTGTGGGTGCCAGTCACGGCTTGACCATCGATGTTATAAAATTCAATCCCTGAAGCGCCGGCTGGCACCACATTGATATAAGGGTTACTGTTATTCATCACTTCTGCGAAGATATATGGTGACCCTTGGTTATAGGTGAGTACCATGTGGTCTTGAGGTTGTGAGACATTGCGCATCGCGACACTAACTGAACTTTGTGAGTAATCGACCACATGGGTTTGATACCCTTCATTGAGTGTGGATGTCTTTAAATACATGTCTGGTAATACTAGAGAGAAATTCGCCATGGTATTAAAACCATCGGGATTCCAATATTGAACAAAACCAGCCCCTGGGTTTGTTACTTCAGCCCCTAGATTGGAGAAAGAACTTCTGAGTGGGTTCGTATAAATCCCATTTCCACCGCCATAGTTTTGAACGAGTAGTGAGGTCCACCAACCATTCGAAGGTACGGCTTGATTTAAAAGTTCAGGATTGATGAATTGTGGGTTAATAGGATGGGTTAAATCGGATGCGGTACCGACACGGTATGAACCAGCCTCTAGATTCACTTGAGGTTGTGAAACTTGATTTCTCGTGATCGTAGGTCTGATAATGGTTCCCGCAACCACGTTGACTTTACGGGTTTCTTCGATCGATTCATCACCGTAAGTTAGTTTATATGACAAGGTTTGTTCACCAAGCTTACCATAGTTGACATGGCCGGTAACTTCAAACAAATAGGATATGTTTTCGTCTTTTTCATTGAGTACTTCTACCCCTTGAAGTGGGTGGAAATATTGGTTTTGAGTAATCGTGATATCATCTAAGCCCTCAATCGATTCAATCGATTTTGGCAACACTTCATCTTCATCATCTGGTGTGTTAGATTGGGGTTTACACCCTGATAATAAGAGTAGTGAAAGTATTAAAACGATGAGCCATCTTTTTTTAAACATGGAAAAACCTCCCTATTTTGCTTCATACCTCAGTATATCATAGGAAGTTTGTTGCCGTTTTGTTTCCTTCAAAAAGATTAATTAATGATGAGTTTCATTTCGAAATGATATCATTAATGGCGAAAATGAGCATTTTTATCGATGATTCAATCTTCTCAAGTGGTATCCCAGAATACCCAATAACCAGACATGGAGCATTATAAGTGGTTGGTTCGATATCAAACTCATGTAGTCCTTTGATGTCGATTTTTTTGTTTCTTAAGGCTTTCACCAATACGTGTTCTTCGATGGAAGCATGTACTTTTAAAATGAAATGAAGTCCCGCTTCATTGCCCATCATTTCTAAGAAGGGATAATCTTTAATTAGGGATTGTATGATTTGGATTTTTTTCTGATAAACGAGTCTGGTTCGATTTAAATGGCGGTCAAAATGGCCTTCTTTCATGAATTTGTATAAAATATACTGTTCGAAGTTCGGTACGGTACAACTATGATGGCTTTTAATCTCTTGATATCTTGGTAATAATTCTAAAGGTAAAACGATATAACCCATTTTAAATGCGGGTCCTAAACTCTTGGTAAAGGAATTCATATAAATGACTTTGGGTTCTTTGGTTAATCCAAACATGGTAGATACCGGAGACCCACCAAATCTAAATTCACTGTCGTAATCATCTTCTATGATGTAGCGATTACTTTCCATAGCCCATTGTAATAATGCCAATCGTCTTTGAATCGGCATCACAATGCCTGTGGGGAATTGATGGGCTGGGGTGATGTGTAAAATTGAAGCGTTTGAATTGATTAGCGATTCTACTTCTACCCCAGATTCATCTAAAGCAATGGCTTTGATTTCTACACCTAACCCTTTGAGGGTTTGATAGATTCTTGTGTAGCCAGGGTTTTCTAAGGCATATATGTGTTCTCTACCTAGTAACTCAACCAGTAAATTGAGTAGTGGTTGAGAACCAGAACCTACGATGATTTGTTCTGGTATGACTTGGATGTGTCGATAGATTTCTAAATACTTAACGATTTCCATTCGAAGTTCTAATATACCTTCTGAGGGGGTTACATTCATCAAAGGGTAAATACTGGTAGATAAGACTTCTCTCGATAGTTTTGTCCATGTGGATAGTGGAAACAAATCATTATCCACCACATTTGTTTTAAATGATAAATCATAAATAGTGGTCGGTTGAATGATGGGTTTAACGATGGTTGTTGTAGATTTTGTTTGAATGGGGGTAATGCCTTCACTCACAAAATAACCAATCTTCTCTTTGGTGTAAATATATCCTTCCATCAAGAGTTGATCATACGCATTTTGAATGGTAAAAATCGACACTTGGGTGGCGTAGGCAAGTTTTCGTTTGGAAGGTAGTTTTTCATTGGGTTTGTATTTGCCTTCTAAAATGAGTCTTTTAAGTTCTTCATATACGGATTGAGATTTGGTTTTCATATGCCCTCCATCTGGTATGGTATAAATACCGCTTTATAGTTATTTTATTATACCAGTTGTACCTAGACAAAAAAAGACTTCCACATAGTCAACTTTCGATTGTTTGAGTGTGACTTGTATTGGAAATCTCATTTTTTTATTCAATCACTTTTGTTTTACTGTAAGTTCGTTTAAGTTCAGTAAATGTAATAAGATATGCGAAACAGAATGTAATTATTAATATGACCATCGGAATCCATACAGTTGGATTCACCAATGGTATGATGACATAAATATTGGTCGCAATCGATTGATTGATAAAATGACCTGCTATTAATGCTGTTATGGTTGATAATCCGGTTGTAAATATAGCTAAAAATGCATCTTGAATCAAAAATATGAAATTCATATCTTTGAATCTGGTTCCTAATGATCTCATGATTCGAATACTGGTCTCTTTGTTTACAACCATATTGTGTATGAACCCAACAAACGAAATCAGTGAGGTCAAAAGAAATACGATACCCAATACCAACGATACTTGTAAAACCACATTTTTGAATTCTTTAATCATATGAAGTGAATAATCGAGTTTTGAGTTCACCCATACATTGGATTCACCCATAATTTTTTGATACTCTAGGGCTCTTCTATAACCGCCATCTTTGACGGTAACAAAAAGTTGATAGGCTACTTTATCTGCGCCATAGTTCCCAATGTTTTGGTCTAATTCGGTGATAAAATTCACCATATCAATACCAAAGAATAACGTCGAATGTAGACCGAATTTGAGATCATTTTCATACATGAACTGATAAGTACTATTCTCAATGGTTTGATCCGGTAGTTTATAGTTCGTGTCTATGATGCCTACAATTGTAAAAGTGTATTTGTGCAAATCATTGCCATCAATAAAATTGATATCTAGTGTTCTAGTGTCGATGATACTTTGTAGTACGGTGTCATCATGATAGTTTGATTCATTTAACCAACCCATTTGATATGCAATGTAATTGGTGATTACGACTTCAGTGGTTAAGCTATGATCGACAGGTAATCTACCAACCAATGATAACCCAAATTCATTGACTTGAGTTAAGGATACATTGGTGTACCCTTGAATCACACCATCACTACCGTTATCCAATATGGTTTGAGCAATCCCATCATTATATAAAGTGCCAATAATATTACTTTCATCAAAAAATGATTTCAATTCGCTTTTTTCTGTTAGTGTAAACATTAAATCATTCATAACTAAATTGGGTGAGGGTACTTTTTGAATCATAACATAGGTTACATTTTCATTTTGAAAACCATTTTGCATGGCTGTAATTTCATTAAAGTTATAAATAGTTAAAGCTAGTATGAATGATGACAAGGTGAGAAAAAATGTCATTAGTGCGAAAATCATTCTTGAAAACTTATAGGTAAACCACTTATAGGCAAATTTAAAACTGACATTAAAAGGCAAGTGATACTTATGAATTATATCGTTATTTTGGGTGATTGATTTCAAAGGTGGTTCATGGATAAGTTTATCTTCAATGATTTTACTTTTCTCCAAATAAATGATTCGATCACCATATTTTTCAGCCAATTGAAGTTGATGTGAAACAATCACAACCAATCTATTTTCGGATATATCTTTTAATAACGCCATAATATTATTAGCGTTTTTCTCATCCAATGATCCTGTGGGTTCGTCTGCGATAATTACACTAGATTCTTTTAATAGTGCCCTTACAATCGCAACCCTTTGTCTTTCGCCGCCACTTAGAAACTTTGGATAATCGGTTATACTTTCATTTAGATTCACTTTTCTCAACTGTTCTATGATTTCTTCAGTACTAACCAATTTTTGTTGAAGTTGCGTCGGTAATACGATATTTTCCTGTATGTTGAGCTCATCTATTAGATTTAGCCCTTGAAAAATGATGCCGATGTGTTGGTTTCGAAAAACATCCTGATTATTTTTACTAAGATTTGTAATATCCAAGTCATTGAATAAGACTCGACCACTGGTAGGGATATCTAGTAACCCTAGCATATTTAGTAATGTTGTTTTCCCACTACCACTATCACCAACAATAAAAACCATACCAGTGTCTGGTAAGTTCATATTAATATAGCTTAAAGCTGTTTTATGATTTTTATAAACTTTGGTTACGTTCTCGAAATTAATCATTTATATTACCTATCTTAACTTCTACGTCAATAAACTCAATCTTGGATATATTCATTATATAAAATATTTAAACTGATGTAAATGTTAACATTCAAATATTTTAAATATTCATTTTTAGCCATAAAAGGCAAATTATACTATACTAAACTGGTATGGTTATAATAATGTTTTCTGGTTATTTCCTTATACCAGTTTTCCATCTAAAATGTTGGTATAGCACTTTCGGAGGTATTATCATGTCAAACGATCGTTATGTACTCAATAAAGCACTCGCTCAAATGTTAAAGGGCGGTGTCATTATGGATGTTATGAATGCTGAACAAGCGAGGATTGCAGAAAAGGCAGGGGCTGTCGCTGTGATGGCGTTAGAACGGATCCCAGCCGATATACGCGCAGTCGGTGGGGTTTCTAGAATGAGTGATCCTAAATTGATTAAAGAAATTCAAGACGCTGTGACGATTCCAGTGATGGCTAAAGTCCGTATTGGACATTTTGTTGAAGCCCAAATTTTAGAAGCCTTAGAAATCGATTATATCGATGAATCTGAGGTATTGTCCCCAGCAGATGATATTCATCACATCGATAAAAAAGCATTTCAAGTGCCTTTTGTCTGTGGGGCTAAAAACTTAGGTGAAGCCTTGAGACGCATCAGTGAAGGGGCTTCGATGATCCGTACCAAGGGTGAACCTGGTACAGGGGATGTCATTCAAGCGGTGAGACACATGCGTGAAATTCAAAAAGAAATTAGACGCATCCAATCTTTAAAGAAAGACGAACTCTATGTTCTACAAAAAGACTTAGGGGTATCTTTAGACTTAATCGACTATGTCCATGAATACGGCAAGCTCCCAGTCGTTCAGTTCGCAGCTGGTGGGGTCGCGATCCCAGCGGATGCGGCACTGATGATGCAACTGGGTGCTGAAGGTGTGTTCGTGGGTTCTGGTATATTTAAATCTGGTAACCCAGAAAAACGTGCTCAAGCGATTGTCAAAGCTGTTACCAACTACAACAATCCGAAGATATTGGCTGAAATCTCCACAGATTTAGGTGAAGCGATGGTTGGTATCAATGAGTCTGAAATTGCACTCTTAATGGCCGAACGAGGCAAGTAATGAGGATTGGTGTACTTGCTTTACAAGGGGCTTTTATTGAGCACCAACAGATGTTGGATCGATTGGGTGTTACATCCTTTCAAATCCGAAACTTAGCTGACTTGCATGGCCCCATGGACGGTTTGATTCTGCCGGGGGGAGAATCAACCGCCATGGGTAAATTATTAAAGGACTTAAATCTATATGAACCATTAAAAGAAAAAATCCAGCAAGGCTTACCCGTATTTGGGACCTGCGCTGGATTGATTTTACTGTCTAAATCGATTGATGATGATACAACCTCGCATTTTGGATTGCTCGATGTCCATACCAAACGAAATGCTTATGGCAGGCAATTGGGTAGTTTTCAAGTCAATCACTCATTTGATGGTAAAGTTATTCCGATGACATTCATCCGAGCACCTTATATTGACGCCTATGGTGCGGATTTTGAAGTCTTAGCTACCTATCACGGTAAAGTGGTTGCTGGAAGACAACACAACATGCTTGTCACGGCTTTCCACCCTGAACTCACAAGAGATAAAACGGTGCATGAATACTTCATCCAGATGATTCAAAAAAATTATTTTTGATTTTATATTATTCATGATATAATACCCTCATAAAACTAAGGGAGATGATTGAATTGAGAATCAATCGTACAGATAATACGCAAATGCGTCAGCTTTGGGATAAAAGTGAGGCTGACCAAAAAGATGGCGTTACCAACTCTGAAAAAAGGAATCGTGGTTCTTATATGGGTCTCTTATTAGGTATATTATTTGTTGTTGTTGTATTTGTTATAGCTATCATATTTGGATAGTAATAACCCACATTCTGGCTGAATGTGGGTTTTTTGTTTTAGTTGATTGGCACCATGCGAACCCGATAAACCAATTGATCATCTAAATTTGGTTTAAAATAATAAGTGCCCGGCGTTAATGTCACTTGATCATTGTAAATGGACACTTTGGCGTTTGTAGTTCCATAGACAATGTCATAAACAATCCAATTTTTATATCCTAGCCAAATATCAAATTCAACTTTATATGTTTGTGTTTCATTGACTACGATTTTCATCATGTGTCCTTCTTCAGGCACTACAGGCAATGAGAATTGATCATTCATGGTTTTCATTTGTGGGTCATTGTAAGTTCTACCATGGGCATCGAGGGCGACGTATTTAATGTTGAGTATCCCTTGGACTGCGCCAAGAGGTCTATACATATAAACTGTTCTAGTCGCGTTATGAAGATAAAAATACTTTTCAAAACTACCTTGAGAAGCAAATCTATAGTTAACCAATTGATTGTTATCAAAGAGAA
>DIUU01000005.1 GCA_002423145.1 Acholeplasmataceae bacterium UBA6150
TAAATGATTACACTCGAAAGAGAACAGAACATGGCTTATGCAAGTTGACAAAAATAAAAACAGCTAATCAGCTGTTTTTTTTATCTTAATGTAAAAAAAAGATGCAACCATGTGATTGCATCTTCATTATTATTAATTATTTATCAGCGTAAGCAAATAGTTTGTCTAATAAGTTGTAATAACCAGCAGTTCTGATTGTTACACCTGCAAGAGAGTCAACCATGACACCAGCTTTAGCACCAGCGCGGTCAGCGATTGGATCAACTGAACCATCCCAACCATTTGCGTTAACATAGTCAAGGACTAATTGAATTTGTTCGTTCCATTCAAGAGTAGTTTTTTCAGTAGCAGAAGCTGTCCATGCACCACTTGCAAAAACCATCTTAGCTCCAACATTCTTCATACCGTATGCTGCACCTAATTCTTGTTTAGTTTGAGCATTCCATACAAAAGTACCTGTAGCTTGAGTTCTTGTAGATTGTCTTACGTCGATTAGTAGATCAGAAATCTTGCCTTTTGCATCCACTTTCATAGTTGCAAAGTAGAAATCTGTGCTTGAGCAATAAATGGATGTAAATAGGCCTTCTTTAGCATTAGCAACTGCAGCTTTAGCAACTTCAGTGTATGCATTCTTAATGGTAACACCAGCCATACCGTCAACTGCGAATGCTTCGCCGATTGGAGTAGTGTCTAATGAATCCACGCCATTTTTTAATAAATAAGCTTCAATTAAAGCGGCTTGTTCGTACCATTCTAATTGACCTTCCACTTTTGCCATACCATAAGCATCACCAAGTTCTTTTTTGGTTTGAGCATTCCATGCCCATCTGTAAGCTAGTGTTTCAGCATTTTGAGTTCTTGTACCTTGACGAACGTCAATGTTGTACCCAACGATTTTACCTTTTTCAATGGTAACTGTTACGAATGTTACTTGTGGTTTATTGCTGCTTACTTCTAAGCTGTACGCTAAGAATTCGCCGTCAACTTTGAATTCCTTTTCTTGGCAAGCGGACAAGCCAAAAGCGGCTACTACGACAAGTAGTAATACCAAAATCTTTTTCATTATTAAATTCCTCCTATGAATTGATTTATTACGATATTATTATATCTTTTTGTCAACTAAAATGCAATGCTAATTGAAATCGACTTATGTGAAAACGTTTTATTTTTTTATGATTGCACAAAGAATGAAATATCTTGCTTATAACGGGGTAAAATGATAAAATTTTAACGTTAGAAAGTGATGTGCAAACCTTGAATAGACATGAAATATTAGAAAGACAAAAACGAATACGAAATTTTTCGATTATCGCGCATATTGACCATGGTAAATCCACCCTAGCCGATCGAATTCTCGAACAAACTCAAACCTATACTCAACGAGAAATGAAAGAACAAATATTGGATGGTATGGATCTTGAAAGAGAACGCGGTATTACCATAAAGCTGACAGCAGTTGAAATTGATTATCACGCTGAAGATGGCGAACTTTATACATTTCATTTAATCGATACCCCAGGACATGTTGACTTTACTTATGAGGTCTCCCGTTCACTCGCTGCCTGCGAGGGAGCGATTTTAGTTGTAGACGCTGCCCAAGGCATACAAGCTCAAACTTTAGCGAACGTCCACTTGGCATTACAAAATAATCTAGAAATCTTGCCTGTAATTAATAAAATAGATTTACCTAGTGCAAACCCTGAAAAAGTTAGAGCAGAAATTGAAGATGTCATCGGTATTCCAGCAGACCACGCGGTATTGGCCTCAGCAAAATCTGGTATTGGGATTAAAGAAATCATGGAACAAATTGTCGCACATATACCTGCGCCATCCGGATCCATTGATGAACCATTACAAGCACTTATCTTCGACTCCATATTTGATGCCTATCGCGGCGTTATTCCATACATTAGAATAAAGAATGGTATCGTTCGAAAAGGCGATGTCATCGAAATGATGAGTAATGGAGCAACCTATGAAGTTATTGAAGTCGGTGTACATGCTCCAAGAGAAGAAAAGCGCGAATTTTTAGCTGCTGGTGATGTAGGTTACCTCACTGCAGCCATCAAAACCATCAGCCATGTACGCGTAGGCGATACGATTACACTTAAAAATAACCGTGCTAAACAAGCTTTACCTGGTTATCGTAAACTCAACCCAGTGGTATTCTGCGGCTTGTATCCAATCGATTCGTCTAAATTCAATGAACTCAAAGATGCGTTGGATAAATTGGCGTTAAACGACGCCTCATTGGCATTTGAACCTGAAACCTCTCAAGCACTTGGATTTGGCTTTAGAACGGGATTTTTAGGTCTATTGCATATGGAAGTCGTTCAAGAGCGTCTAGATCGAGAATTTGGAATTGAGCTTATTGCGACTGCACCTTCGGTTATCTACCGAGTTAATCTTACCAATGGTTCGCAGTTAGTCATTGATAATCCATCTAAACTACCTACCCCTCAAGAAATTGAATCGATTGAAGAACCTTATGTGACAGCAACGATCATGTGTCCATCCGAATATGTTGGATCTGTTATGGAACTCGCACAACGCAAACGTGGACTATTCGTCGACATGAACTATCTAGATAAAACCCGTGTTGTCATCCATTATGAACTGCCATTATCCGAAATTGTTTATGATTTCTTTGATAAACTAAAATCATCCACACGTGGTTATGCTTCGTTTGATTATGAAATTGGCGAATACAAAGAATCACGACTTCAAAAGATGGATATCTTACTAAATGGCGATGTTGTCGATGCTTTATCCTTAATTGTACACCGTGATTTTGCCTATCAAAGAGGCAAAGTGATTTGTGAAAAATTAAAGGAAATGATTCCACGTCAAATGTTTGAAATCCCTGTACAAGCAGCGCTTGGTAATAAAATTATCGCGCGTGAAACCATAAAAGCGATGCGCAAAGACGTATTGGCTAAATGTTATGGTGGGGATATCTCACGTAAACGTAAACTATTAGAAAAACAAAAAGAAGGCAAAAAGAAGATGAAAGCTGTAGGTTCAGTCGATGTACCTCAAGAAGCATTCTTGGCTATTCTTTCAAACTCAGATGAATAACATCCCAAATTGGGATGTTTTTTTATTTTACAATAAATTTTAACAAATCATATATATAATAATCTACGTATCTGAAAGCGTTTACGGCGAACTAATTGAATCTTTGTATATGTAAAAAACTGCTATTTTCATATTGATTTTCCATATTTTTACTATATGAATATCCCTTTTTTATGCGATAAAGTCGTATGTATTAGATTTATTACTATATGTGTATTTCTATGCAATGTAAAAAACACATTTTTCATTGTTTTAAGTCATATGTGTTTATCTAAGGTGCATGGTATAATCAAAATATATGTAAGCGTTTTATCCATTATAATGAAAGTGTAGGTGGAATGTATGAACGAGTTTGATGGTCTTTTAGTAGCGAATTTTACAGAATTATCCTTACGAGAATGTGGTAGAGAAAAGTGTCAGCCTGATAAGCGGATTTTAATGGACATCAAACCCCATCATATTTTCCATTATGTTTTATATGGATCCGGTGTATTTATCCTTGATGCAAAAAAATACTACCTCAAAAAAGGGGATTTATTTTACGTTCCACCAGGTCACACTGCACAATATTATCCCGATGCAAATGACCCATGGATATATGTATGGATTGGATTCAGTGGATCTCGATCAGAAGATTACATAAAAAGAATTAACTTATCCCTTGAACAGCCCATATATCATGATTCGAAATCACTAGAACTCAAGTCTTTATTTAATGATTTAGCAGATAAATACAATCACTCTAAGTATTTAACATTGGAATCTTTATCTGTTTTCATGAGTATTTTGTATCTTATGTTAATAAGTAATCACAAAAAGGACGTGTTGTTGAGTTCTAAAGAAACCCATATTCGGATGGCTAAACAATTCATGGAAAACAATTTTCAATTTAAGATTAAGATTACAGATATCGCAAGTGCCTTATCGTTGAGTCCTAATTATTTAGCAAACATATTTAAAGAACAACTTGGTATTTCACCCAAGGAGTACTTGACAGAGACACGCATGCAAAAGGCGAGTCAATACTTAATCAATTCGCATATGTCAATCAAGGAAATAGCGTCAAAAGTTGGCTATGACAATGCCTTGCATTTCTCAGCTGAATTCAAACGTGTTAAGAAGGTTTCGCCTTCACTATACCAAAAAAACAACCAACTATCGGAGGAATTATGAAAAAACGAATATTATTATTGACTGTTGTTGCCTTATCCATATCAGTGTTGTGGGGTTGTCAATCCAAAGCTTACGTGGATTATATCGATCAACCTGTCACCTATACGCCAACCATTGGTAGCAAGAGAAATACTGAGTCTATTGCGGATTTAAAGTTCATTTATAACGATGAAACAGCAGATCAAATTCAAGTATTGCCAGTTGATTTGGATGATGATTTTATCATTGGTGTAGATATGTCTTCCATTATGGATGTTTTAAACAAAGGCGGCGTCTTCTATAACGCCAACGGTGAAGAACAAGACGTGTTTGAGATTCTGAAGGATTATGGCGTCAATTATGTCAGAATTCGTTTGTGGCATAACCCTAAAAATGACAATGGATTAGGTTTTGGTGGTGGGAACAACGATACATTGACTGGTATTGAAATTGCGAAAAAAGCAGCTCGTGTAGGGATGCGCATCGCACTTGATTTCCACTACAGTGACTTTTGGGCAGACCCATCAAAACAAAGTATCCCACGGGCTTGGGAAGGTTTTACAGATGAACAGGTCGTTGATGCAATATATGAATATACAAAAGAAACACTCAAAGCATTTGAAAAAGCTGGGGTTAGACCCCACATGGTTCAAATTGGTAATGAAATCAATAACGGCATGGTTTACCCTAACGGGAATATTGCAACTAGAGGCTATCGACGCCTAGCGATGTTTCTAAATGCTGGTATCCAAGCGGTTAAAGAAATCAGTCCTACCATTAAAACTGTCATTCATTTGGCAGAAGGGGCATCAGAACAACGTTTAATCTACTTTTTCGATAAAATGCTCGAAAATAATGTTGAGTTTGATATCATCGGATTATCTTATTATTCATTTTGGCATGGTACGCTAACACAGTTTGAGCAAACCTTAAAAGCATTAGAATCCAGATATACCCAACAAATTGCTGTAATGGAATATTCATATGGATACACAGATTACAGTAATGAATTCTCAGCCAACATTTATTCTTCAGAAATGGAATCTGAAGGTGGTTATAAAACCTCGATGCAAGGACAAGCAAGCTACATAAGAGATGTAAATGCGGCAATCGCATCCATTGAATCCGGTATCGGTTCATTTTATTGGGAACCTGCCTGGTTAGCTGTAAGTGGTGCTGGTTGGGCTAGTAGTGGTGCCATTGAATACCTAACTGCTCAAGGCGACGATACCTCATCCATTGGTAAAGCATCCTGGGCAAATCAAGCATTATTTAGTTTTTCCGGCAAAGTATTACCTAGCATTAATGTCTTTAACTGGATGAAATCATCAACATTTGATGATGAAAGAATTGAAACACTAGAAACCAATTTATCGGTGGTCATCAATATTCGTTCAAATGAAACTTTACCCACACATACCGTTGCTTTTACTTCACTAGATCGTCGAACACTGGTTCCAATTTCATGGAATGCCAGTGAATTATCCCAAATACAAGGTGCTGGTATGTACACTGTAACTGGTACGGTTGTGAATGGAAATCAAAGTTTGGTCGTCACCTGTGTGGTAGAGGCTTATGAGAATTATTTGATTAATGGCAGTTTTGAAGAAGGTGGGAAAGTCACCGCCGATGTCAAAGATTTTTCTTTAGTTACTGGTTGGTCTGTGAATCAAACAGTCAATGGTTCTGTAAAAATCGAAAGTAAAAACCCGCGCACAGCAGATAATAATGGCCACAATAATTTAAATATTTGGGCATCTGCCGCTTATGAATTTTCAGTTTATCAAACAGTCACTTTAGAACCCGGTACCTATACCTTAGTTGTCTATGGACGTAGTGCTATGAACGGTGAAGTTAATCGACCAACCGTTAACTTATATGTGTCACAAGGATTAAACACCCTTAAAGAACAAGCTTTTATTTATGGTGTTTCTTGGAGTGACTGGCAAAAGAATGAAATGACGTTTACCATTACAGAGACCCTAACTGTAAATATAGGTCTTCGCGGTTTTGGAGCAGCAACTGCGTGGGCTCATTTTGATGATTTTGCTCTAAAATCCAACTAGGTGACCCTATGAGAATAATAACGCCAATCAATTTTGGATGGCGATTCGGGCGTAAAAGTGAAGCAATGCAGGGAAATACCATCGATGAATCTACTATGGAAATTGTCGATATACCTCATAGCAATGCGAAATTAGGCTTTAACAATTACACAGAATCGATATATCAATTTGAAAGTATATATAAAAAAGAAGTATGGATCCAATTACTACCGAATAAACGTCATTTCATACGCTTTGAAGGTGTATTACATCAAGCGAAAATCTACATAAATAATCATTTTATTGGGCTTCATCAAGGGGGATATACTGCATTCGAATTGGAAGTCACCGCCTATGTGGTTGATGGCTCAAATAACCTAATGGTTGAAGTGGATTCGCGAGAAACATTAAACATACCCCCATTTGGAAAAACAATCGATTATTTGACCTATGGTGGCATTTATCGTGAAGTCTATTGGATTGAAACACCCTTACATCGAATTAAACACGTTAAAGTTACTCTATTAGACGCATTAACCAATCCTAAACTGCATTTCCATGTGGATACCGATGGTGGTAATCAGGTGAATATTCAATTGCTTAAATCGGATGTACTTATCCATGAACAGTCTTATCCAGTACATGATTCGATGATCATGCAACCTAAAATAGAGTTATGGGATATCGATCATCCACATATGTATACCGTTAGAGTCGTATTGGATCATATGGATGACTATGTTTTTAAAACAGGATTTAAACATAGTATTTTCCAAGAAGA
Organism: Acholeplasmataceae bacterium UBA6150; assembly: GCA_002423145.1. Taxonomy (GTDB): domain Bacteria; phylum Bacillota_I; class Bacilli_A; order Acholeplasmatales; family UBA5453; genus Paracholeplasma. The sequence goes on from DIUU01000005.1 coordinate 7,057, forward strand.
TGGTTTTTATCTCAATGGTAAAAAAATTAAAATTATTGGTTTAAATCGTCATCAAATTTACCCATATGTTGGCTATGCAATGCCAAAAAATGGTCAAATTAGTGATGCGAAAATATTAAAATCCTTGGGTAATGCAGTCAGAACATCGCACTATCCACAGAGTAAACATTTTCTAGATGCGTGTGATGAATTGGGATTATTGGTATTCACAGAAGCGCCTGGATGGCAATATGTGGGCGATGCATCTTGGCAACAAAGTTATTTAAATCAAGTCAAAGAAATGATTATTGAACAACAACACCATCCATCCATAATCTTATGGGGTGTTAGGGTAAATGAGTCGGGAGATTATAAAGATTTATATCAGGCATCCAATTCATTGGCTAAACACTTAGATGATAGACAAACCGGCGGTGTTCGCTGTTTCAGTTTTAGTGAACAATACGAAGATGTCTATACCTATAATGATTTTTATCATAACGGCACCAATGGTTATGCAAAACCACTCCATGAAATTATCCATAAACCAACACCTTACTTAATAACTGAGTTTAATGGGCACATGTTTCCGACAAAGTCTTTTGATACACCCTCACGACAACTAGAACATGCATTGCGTTACGCACACATATTAAACAACCATATGGGAAATCCAAAAATCGCAGGCAGTTTTGGTTGGCAGTTTGTGGATTACAACACCCACGAGCAATTTGGTAGTGGAGACCATGTGTGCTATCACGGCATCATGGACGCTTTTAGATTACCTAAACCCGCGGCAAGCATTTATTCATCACAAATGGAAAAACCGTACTTATCGATACTTAATAGTGCAGATATTGGTGATTATGATGCTGGATTCATTGATTCGTTTGTAATAGCTACCAACTGTGAATACATTGAAGTATATCAAAACGATCGATTTGTTGGTAAATATTATCCTGATTATCATCAATTTCCGCACTTGAAGCATCCTCCAATCATTATCGATGATTTATATGGGGATGCCTATGAAGATTTGAATCTATCCAAAACAAGGATTGAAGAGCTCAAAAATATCGCTAAGGATCTAGCAAAACGCGGGGGATTGGATAAATTGACTGCACAGGATGAATACAACCCTGAAGATATTCAATTGGCGTGGCAAATGTATGGAAAATATATCGCTAATTGGGGTTCACTATCGTTTCTCTATACCATTAAGGGTTTTCATCCAAAAGCCGATTTGACTAGAAAATTAGGACCTTATAAAAATTACACCATCGTCGTTGACATGGAGCATACCGAAATTTATATAGAGGATACCTTTGATGTCAGCCGAATTGAAATTCAAGCTGTAGACGATTTAGGCAATTTAAAGCCATACGCTTTTGATGTGATTTCAATTCAAACAAATTCAGTCCTAGAGGTGATTGGTGAGACTTATGTTTCCCTGATTGGTGGTAAACGGACTATTTGGGTGAGAACGAAAGAAAAAGGTATTGGAATAGTTCAAATCACACATAAAAATAGTGTGATTGAAAAACATATTCACGTTAATTAAATCTAAAACTAAACCTGAGTTTAGTAAAAATAGAGGAGAAAAAGGAGAAAAAATGAAAAAAGTATTATCACTCATGTTGGTGTTGATCGCGGTATTTACATTGGCCGCTTGTCAACCTAAACAAGAAGAATTAGATCAAGTATCATTGACTGTTTGGGCGTCTGAACTCGACCAAACCTTGATGCAAACGATGATTGACAGCTTCAAGGAAGCCTATAAGGACGAAGCTGTGTTCACCATTACTTTGGGTGCAGTATCGGAAGCAACTGCAAAAGACCAAGTGTTGAATGATATTGAAGCTGCTGCTGACGTATTCGCATTCGCTGATGACCAAATCAACGAATTGTATGTTGCAGGCGCGCTACAAGAAGTTCAAGAAAATACCGCAGCTGTGATTGCTGCCAATGGTGGCGCTGAAGCTGGCGCAATCAAGGCTGCCACGAAAAATGGTAAGCTCTATGCTTATCCGATGACTGCAGATAATGGGTATTTCCTATTTTATAACAAATCTGTTTACTCTGAAAATGACGTTAAAACTTTGGATGGGATTTTAGCGAAAGCACAAGCGAACAATTCGAAATTTACAATGCAAATCAATAATGGCTGGTATTTGTATTCCTTCTTTGCGGGTGCTGGGTTACAATTAACCTATAATGGGTCTGTAAATAGCGCGAATTGGAACAATTCAACGGGTGTTAAAGTGACTGAATCCATCATTCGTATGGCTTCACACACAGGCTACATTAATTTAAATGATGCTGGTTTCGTTTCTGGGATCAAAGATGGTTCTGTCACTGCTGGTGTCAACGGCGTATGGAATGCGACTGAAGCCCAAAATAAATGGGGTGCAAACTATGCTGCGACCAAGTTACCAACATACACACTTGATGGACAACAAGTTCAAATGAGTTCATTTGCTGGTTATAAACTCATGGGTGTGAATGCATTGACATTAGAACCGTATTGGGCAATGAAATTGGCTGAATGGTTTACCAATGAAGATAACCAAATCCTACGTTTCCAAGAACGTGGATTAGGACCTTCTAACGTAAATGCTGCGAATTCTACAGAAGTTAAAGCTTCACCGGCCATTTCCGCATTAGCTCAACAAGGCGCATTCGCAACCGTTCAAAATGTCGGTGGAAACTATTGGTCACCAACAGAAACTTTTGGCAATATGATCGTCAATGCTGAATTAACCCTTCAAGGTAATATTCAAGATGCACTTAATATCATGGTGCAAGGGATTGTTGCACAACCGATTGGATAAAAATAAGATATAAAAGTTTGGGTCATAGGAATGCATACATTTATGCATTCCTTAACCCTATAAACGAGGATAATATGAACTTTATTAAGCAGATTAATCGATTTCTTCTAAAAAAAATAAAACATACCTACGCGATAACGGTGTCAAAATTAAAAGACATAGCCGCGTTTCTCAAGTCAACATTGACAGGATACATCAGAGATTTCAAATCTGGTGATATTTTTGTTAAGTTATCACTCCTATTCATGAGTATAGGTTTTTTTAGAAGGCATCAAATAATCAAAGGTATTCTATTCTCAATCATTCAAATTGCTTTTATTTTATTTATGATTTTTACCGGTATTCCCAATTTGTCTAAATACAATACACTAGGTACGATTCAATTTGAATCTGTTTATAACCCCATAACGAGACGAAACGAAGTCAATAATTATGATCATTCATTCAAAATTTTGCTTTATGGTTTAGTCAGCATCCTTGTGATTGTAGTTTATATCTATATTCATCTTAAAAATATTAAAACCCAAAGACACTTGCAGTTACTTGAAGCGGAAGGTCGTCATATCAACACGTTTAAAGAAGACTTGATTCAACTCAAAGACGATCGCTTTCATGTTACTTTATTAACCCTACCAGTCTCAGGTATCGTATTCTTTACCATTATTCCGCTATTATTCATGATTTTGGTCGCCTTTACCAATTACGACCAACTCCATATGCCACCAACCAAATTATTCAGTTGGGTAGGTTTGAGAAACTTTGAAATCTTATTAACCACAGGATCCAATACAGTAACCTTTGGATATGCTTTCAGAAAAGTATTGACCTGGACATTGACTTGGGCATTTTTCGCTACCTTCTTGAATTATATCGGTGGAATTATATTGGCATTATTGATCAATAGCAAATACACCAAAATGCCAAAAGTCTGGCGCACTATATTTGTCATCACCATTGCGGTCCCTCAATTCGTATCGCTATTATTGGTTCGTCATTTCTTCGCTGACCAAGGCATTATGAATACGATTCTAAGTGCTGATATCCCATTTATGAACGATTTTTCTTGGGTTGATTTGATTCGAAACATGGGTTTAATCAAATCTAATCGAGAATTTGTCCCATTTCTAACCGACCCTGTTTGGTCGAAAGTTATGCTCATATTAATCAACTGTTGGATCGGTTTTCCTTATGTCATGTTAATCACCACAGGCGTGCTCATGAATATCCCCAAGGATTTATATGAGTCCGCTGAAATCGATGGGGCGAATAAGTTCCAATTATTTACAAAAATCACCATGCCTTTCATGCTTTTTGTAACTGCACCATACTTAATTACCAATTTTGTTCACAACTTGAACAACTTTAATGTCATTTATTTATTAACATCCACCCGAGTAACATCGAATCAATTACTCGCCAACGCGAATGCTTCAGATACCGACTTGTTGGTTACTTGGCTATTTAAACTCACGCAAGACTACTACAACTATAAAATGGCTTCTGTAATCGGTATTATGATGTTCTTATTATCCGCTATATTCACATTACTGGCCTTTAATTACACCATTAAGTCGAATAAGGAGGAACGTTTCCAATGAGTAAAACAACCGCACAAATCAAACGGGCTTCCAAGTTAAAGAAAAAGATTAGGACCATTCTTCACAATGGGGCACTTGCCATCATTTCATTTTTTTGGTTGATTCCAATTTTTTGGTTGATTGCGTCTGCATTCAATGTGGATCGCGGGGTCAATATTCGTCAATTTTTCCCTAACCAATGGACTCTGAATAATTTCTATCAATTGTTTTTTCAAACAGATAGTGTCGCCAATTTCCCACGCTGGTTTATGAATACACTCTTGGTTGCGATATTTGCTTGTATATTCTCTAGTTTATTCGTTTTGATGGTGTCATACACAATGAGTAGACTCCGCTTTACGATGCGAAAACCTCTCATGAATATGGGCATTATATTGGGATTATTTCCTGGTGTACTTTCAATGATTGCGATATACTTTATATTGAAATCCTTAGGACTGACCGATAGTCTACTCGCATTAATCATTGTCTATTCAGCCAGTTCAGGCTTAGGGTATTTGGTTGCAAAAGGCTTTTTTGATACCATTCTTAAATCACTTGATGAGGCTGCCCGTATCGATGGTGCGTCACAGTGGGACATATTTTGGCGTATCATCATTCCTTTGTCTAGACCGATCATCGTCTATACTGTTTTATTGGCCTTTTTGGCACCATGGGTTGATTTTGTATTTGCCAACATCATCATGACTTCAAGAGATACGAATAAATTCACTGTGGCTATCGGTTTATACAATATGCTGGATCGCAATTTAGTGAATAATTATTTCTCACTCTTTACAGCTGGGGCAGTGATTGTATCGATTCCAATTTCGGTGTTATTCATTTTTATGCAAAAATTTTACGTTGAAGGCGTCACAGGTGGATCAGTTAAAGGATAAAGCACTGAACAACAGTGCTTTATCTTTGTATATATAGTATAATTTGACTAGAGGGTTAATTTTATGGAACTTAAACAACAATTCAAACAATGTTATGACCTAGAACCGGAACGATTTTATTATTCACCAGGTCGAATCAACCTGATCGGTGAACACATCGATTATAATGGGGGCTTGGTATTTCCAGCAGCCATTTCCATCGGAACTTATGCAGCAATTCGACAAAGAAGCGATCAAAAAGTACGTTTTTTTTCGAACAACTTTAAAGAACAAGGTATCGTCACAGTCGAACTAAATGACTTAAATTATGACGGTAATCACGGATGGGTTAACTATGCAAAAGGCATCATTCAAACACTTATTAAACGTGGTTATGATATCAATCATGGCATAGATATATGTGTGGAAGGTAATTTACCTCCAGCCTCTGGTTTATCATCCAGTGCATCACTCGAAGTCTTGATTGGTTACATCTTTAATGATGTTTTTACTCTTAACTTATCGAGAGAATCGATTGCTTTGATTGGTCAGCAAGTTGAAAATGACTACATGGGGATGCACTGTGGTATTATGGATCAGTTGATTATCGCCAAAGGGGTCAAAAATCAAGCCCTCATCATGAATACAAAAACATTGGAAACCAAAGCAGTCAATGCCCGTTTTGATGGGTATACTTGGGTTATCATGAATACCAATTATAAGCGTAAAAATACCGATTCTAAATACAATGAACGTGTTAAAGAATGTCAAACTGTATTAAATCAAGTCAAAACAAAAAAACCTGTTGAGACCTTGTGTGAAATCACACCACTGGAGTTTGAAAACTGGAAAAGCCTTATTCAAGAACCGATTTTGGTTAAACGATTTAAACATGTGGTGACCGAACAAGCCCGTGTCATCGAAGCCGAAAAAGCCATGGCCGAAGGGGATGCACTTGCTTTCGCAAAGCTCTTAAATGCCTCTCATGAATCACTTAAACATGACTATGAAGTCACAGGTCCGCATTTAGATGCATTGGTCGAAGGGGCACACTTAGCTGGAGCCATCGGTGCAAGAGTAACCGGGGCTGGTTTTGGTGGTTGTTCCATCGCATTGGTTCCAAATGAAAAACTCGAGACCTTTGAAGCCATTGTAAAGGCTTATTATGTGAATAAAACTGGTATTGAACCTGGTTTTTATGATGTTAAATTTGTCGATGGGGTCAAACGTTATGAATAAGTTTATTGAACTTGAAAATAATCATTTAAAAGTTGTTTTATCCACATTTGGCGCTGGTATCTATCAAATATATCTAAAAACAGATACATTAGTACCCGTACTCGTTACACCTTCATCACCGGATGACTTTATAAAAAATACAAATTATTACGGGGTGACCATCGGTCGAACTTCAGGTAGACTATTTGGTCCTTCCTATAGTATGGACAATAAAATCTTTCCCGTCACATGCAATCCTAATAGTCCTTTCATGTTACATGGGGGTGCCTTTGGATTTTGGGCACAACCTTTTGAAGTTCTCACTCAAGAATCCGCTGTGTTGGTATTGAAACACATCAGCCAACCCACGCCTACCTTCGCTGGAGTGCTCGACATTGAAGTTAAATACACTTTGTTGGATAAAACGGTCAAGATTGAATATAAGGCACATTCGACTGAAGATACCTTGTGTAATATAACGAATCATGCCTACTTTAATTTGAACCTAAATAACGGGACTATTTTAGATCATGTGTTACATCTAAACGCATCTAAATACATCAAACTCGATGAAGATTATCGTTTTGTTAGCATCGATTCAGTTTTCGATAAACCTTTTGACTACAAAACCCCAAAACGTCTTGGGAACGGTGTTTTAGCTTTAAAAAATACCGCACAGAAGGGGTTAGATCACTGTTTTATCAAAGACGATTCGGCCTTTATTGGTACCTTGTATGAACCTCTATCAAAAAGACGGTTATCTGTCTTTAGTGACTATCCAAGTGTAGTCATTTATACCCATAATTTTCAATCCAAAAAACCCTTAAATACGGATGTAGATGGTGGCATTTATTCGAGCATTACATTTGAATGTCAATTTGAACCGGACGGAATCCACCACCCTAGTTTGAATACTGCTCAATTAAGGAAAAACGAGATTTATCAGCATTATATCGATTTTCAGTTCGAATTTTAGGAGGTACCAATGAATGCATTGCATGCTTTAGTGACTTATGGACTCAAACACCACTGGATTCATAGTCCAAACCCCTCATTAGCAAACCTATTCAATTTGTATAAACTAACGATAGAATCATATCGTGAAATCCATTCTGACATAGAAACCACCATCGCATCTTTATTGGATGCGGGTTTTAATCGTAACCTGTTTGAACCCAACACCACCACCGAACGAGACGCTTTTGAAGCCTATTTATTTGATTTCATCATGCCTTCACCGACAGAGACCAAAATGACTTTCCTAAGACTTTATCAACAAAACCCACAGAAAGCATTTAGCTATTTATACGATTTATCCATCGATGTGAATTACATCAAACGTAAACGCAATCTATTAAATGTCTCATTTTCCTATCCATCCAAATATGGCAAGATTGATTTGACCATCAATTTATCTAAACCGGAGAAAGATCCGAAGGATATTGCAAAAGCATTGGAACAACAAAATCTTCCAAAAATAGGTCCAAAGTGCCTGATTTGTAAAGAAAACGAGCATAATTATGAAAATGCACGGATGAATCTACGCATAATCCCCATTACTTTACATAAACGATTATGGCATTTCCAATATTCACCCTATGCCTATTTTCCAGAACACTGTATTATCTTAAGCGATGCCCATGTGCCGATGAAAATGTGTGATGAAACCTTCCACTATTTATTGGATTTCATTGATTATATGCCTGACTATTTTATTGGTTCGAATGCAGATATCCCAATCGTAGGCGGTTCAATTTTGGATCATGATCACTTTCAAGGTGGAAAATTTCATTTTCCAATTGAATATGCTGATTCGATTAAAACTTATACCTCAGGTGATGTTACCCTGAACCTTTTAAATTGGCCATTGTCCACCATTCGACTTGAAAGTGAACATCGCGATGCCTTGTTAAACCTAGCAAAACGTATTCGAATGGTGTGGTCAACCTATGATCATGAAGCACTTGAAATCGTGTCTAAATCCTATGGTTTACATAATACAATAACACCGATTGCGAGAAAGTTGGATCATGTCTACCAAATAGACATTATATTGCGTAACAATCGGGTAAATTCAACTTATCCTGATGGCATCTTTCATCCACATCGCGATGTTCAACACATCAAAAAAGAAAATATCGGATTGATTGAAGCGATGGGATTAGCGATTTTACCAGGACGGTTAAAAACTGAGCTTACCAAAGGATTGGATTATATCCTAAATGGCAAAGTCTATCCAGAACTAGCAATCCATCAATCATGGCTAGATACATTGAAACAATCGAATACCGTCCATACGATGTTTGATTTAGAACAGGCGGTTGGTGAAAAATTCCAATCCGTACTTGAGCATGCCGGGGTCTTTAAATTGAATCCTGAAGGTATTCGTGCCATGGATAAATTCATTCAAAGTTGTTTATAATAGCCAAGCGAAAGCTTGGTTTTTCTCTCTATATTATGTAAACCTATGTTATAATTATTGTAGGTGATGTTATGAAAGGTCTTTATGTCCACATCCCTTTTTGTGAACACATTTGTTTCTATTGTGATTTCGCAAAAAGAGTTGCAAAAAACAGGGAAATGATTGATGAATATTTAGACTATCTAAAAAAAGAGTTCATTCAAATACCTCATGAAACCAAGCAATTTGATACAGTCTACATTGGTGGTGGAACACCATCGATGTTAGATATTACACAATTGACTACTTTATTTGAGATGTTACAAGGGTTAAACCCTATGGAGTATACCATCGAGGTCAACCCAGAATCATATACCCATGAAAAGGGCTTACTCTTTAAACAGTATGGAATCAATCGAGTCAGTCTAGGTGTTCAATCGTTTGAACCTGCCATTCTTGAATACATTGGTAGAAAACATTCGAATTCGGATGTCCTATTTACCATTCAAGATTTAAACGCGTTGGGGATTGAAAATATCAGCATTGATTTAATTTTCGCTATCCCAGGTCAAACTCTAACATCGATTGAGCATGACCTCGATATCGTTTCAACCTTAAACATCAAACACATCAGTTATTACTCACTCATTCTAGAAGAAAAGACGATTTTCTATCATCAATATTTGAAAAAGCAATTTCGTAAAGCCGATATTGACCTAGAAGCAGATATGTATGAGTATATTATAAAAAGATTAAAGGACTTAGGTTTTCAACACTATGAAATATCCAACTTTACTAAAAGCAATCACGCCTCGAAACACAATCAACTCTATTGGTCAATGGACCCTTATATTGGGATTGGTGCAGGGGCACATGGATTTGATGGAACAAAGCGGTATCAAAATCATCGATCTTTGCCAAAATACTATGAATCTTTTAAAGAATCTGAATCGATTGAAACAGATGATCAATACTTATCCGATTATTTGATCTTCGGATTACGTCGTATCTCTGGAATCGATATTTCAGCGATTGAATCGAAATTCCAAATCCGATTATGGGATAAATATCCTAAAATTCAATCACTTTTAGCGTTGGGTTTGGTTGAAATTGTCAACAACCATTTAAGATTAACTGCCAAAGGGTTATTGTTGGGCAATCAAGTTTTTGAGGTGTTCTTATGAAATATTTAATTAATGAATACCAATACTATTTGAAACGTGAAAAAGGTTTGAGTCAAAATACCATAACAGCTTACCTAAGAGATTTAGAACAATACCGTCTATTTTTAGAAAAGACTTATGAGATCACTAAGGTAGGAAAAATAGAGCGAAAGCACATTGAATTATTTTTAAAAAGTTTACACAAAAAAGCACTATCCGCGAAATCATTATCGCGCAAATTAACCTCAATCAAGGGATTCCATCAATTCTTATTGATTGAAAATGAGCTACAAAATAATGTTGCCTATGACCTAGAGTCACCAAAAGTTGAAAAGACGCTACCACAGGTTTTAACCATCCCTGAAGTGGTTCGTATTATCGAAGTTATTAAAGGTACCGATCCCTTGTCTCTCAGAAATCAAGCCTTACTAGAGTTGATTTATGGATCTGGTTTGCGTGTCTCTGAATTATTAGACTTGAAGATTTCAGATATACACCTTTTGGAAGGCTATGTGCGTGTATTAGGCAAAGGTAATAAGGAACGTGAAGTGCCGCTAGGTGAAATGTCGATTCAAGCCCTTCGACTTTATTTGACAAAATCACGAAATCAACTTACAATTAGTAACATAGATTATCTATTTTTAAATCAAGATGGCAAACGACTTTCACGCCAAGGGTTTTTCAAAATTCTTAGAAAGATTGCGAGAACAGCAGGGATTGAACGGGATGTATCGCCACATACTTTAAGGCATTCGTTCGCTACTCATCTTTTAGAAGCTGGTGTTGATTTAAGAACATTACAAGAATTACTCGGTCATGAAGACATACAAACCACACAAATCTATACCCATATCAGTCAAAAACATTTAAAGGATGTCTATCTAAATACTCATCCAAGAGCTAAGGAGAAAAACAATGTATAAACGCGTATTTTTAATCGTCATGGATAGCTTGGGCTGCGGTGAAGCCCCTGATGCAAAAGACTACAACGACATAGGTGCCCATACCATTGGACACATCGCAGAAAAAATGAACTTACATATCCCAAATATGCAAAAATTGGGGTTTGGTAACATCGTACCAATTAGAGGTGTACCGACCTCAAATGCACCATTGGCTAGTTTTACAAAAATCCAAGAGGCATCCGTCGGTAAAGATACCATGACGGGGCATTGGGAAATGATGGGGTTATACATCACTGAACCGTTTCAAACATTTACCGATACCGGCTTTCCCAAAGCATTACTCGATGAATTGACAAAACGAACTGGAAAGTCTATCATTGGGAATGTTGCTGCATCGGGGACTGAAATTTTAGTTGAATTAGGTGAAGAACATATGCGGACTGGAGCATTAATTGTTTACACTTCAGCCGACTCCGTTTTACAAATCGCGATGCATGAAGACATTATTCCTCTTGAAGAACAATACCGTATATGCGAAATTGCACGAGAAATCACCATGAAAGACGAGTGGAAAGTGGCGAGAGTCATTTCTAGGCCCTTCCTAGGTTCAAATAAAAATGACTTCAAACGCACTTCCAATCGACACGATTACGCTGTTAAACCGTTTGGAAAAACTACTTTGAATTTCATGGACGAAAAAGGTTTCGATGTCATCGCACTAGGTAAAATCAACGATATATTCGTCGGTGAAGGTATCAATCATTACGAACGTACACTTTCGAATGAGGATGGGATGGATAAAATCATTAAGATTGCGAAAAATCACCCATTTAAAGGGTTATGCTTCTTGAACTTAGTCGATTTTGATGCCTTATATGGACATCGACGTGACCCGATTGGTTATGGTAAAGCAATTGAATCATTTGATCGTGACCTACCAAAACTACTTGAGCATTTGCATGAAGATGATCTTTTATTGATAACAGCGGATCATGGTAATGATCCAACCCACCATGGAACAGACCATACCCGTGAGTTTGTTCCGCTATTGGTTTATGCAAAAGGCAAACCAGGAAAAGCATTACCACAAATGAAAACATTTGCGGATATCGCAGCAACCATATCAGACAACTTTAAAGTTGAGAAAACCGAAAATGGTCACTCATTTTTGGATTTAATATAAGGAGGACCCTATGCTAGCATGGTTACAAGCCTTAACCCCTGAAGATATCATTATATTCTCAGGGATTCTATTCCTATTCGCAACATCCATTATTACACTGGTTCGTTTATCAAGAATTGCGAATCGTGTCGGTGAACAGGAATTTTACATTTTGGAATCTTTGATGGAAATCGATGGTGAACACTTCATCAATCTGACCATTATTAACAAAGCGTTCTCGACCAATCATATCAATGTGGTTGGGGTTGAATTACGCAATATTTCACATCCACTCGAAGAAAAACTGGTTATGATTGCGCCACGTAGTAAATACCAAGTGCGTTTTAATTTAAATGAAATCCGTAAATTTGTCCTATCAACTCGTAAAAATTACCGCAAGTTTGGTATATATGTTGAAAATGAAATTGGCTTACGTAAGTCAATAAAACCAAAAATCAACAACCGATTCATGAAGCGCCAATACACATTGATGAAACGCCAAGAACGTCTTGAAGCTAAAAAAATCCGCTATGAATCGGGTCAATATAACTTCATGGAACGTACAGGATTAATCGTTGGTTTAATCTTTAGACCTTTCATCAAGTTACGTCGTCATATGGTATTGTCGACCAATAAAACTTTGCGTGAATCTGAAATCAGAAGACAACAAAAGAAAGAACACGACACAATCAAATACAAACTGGATCAAGATGAGTTTGAACTCAGTGAAATTCGTATTCGCGAACAATCAATTAAAGAAAACCGCACACGCGAACTTGAACTTGAACGTTTGAAGAAAGAAAAAGAACTTGAAATCGAACGTATCAAAGAAGCCACTTTAAAACGCGAATTCGAAGAAAATAAAGTCAGAATCGAATCCATTGTTCCTGAAGAAGTTGCGAAACAAGAATTGGAATTGGAAAAAAATTCAAGAAAACCTGAAGAAAAGAAACGTGCTCGTAAATCTAAAGCAATTGAAGAAAAATCAGAAGCTGAAGAAGTCATTAGTGAAGTTGAAGTCCTCGATGAACCGCTAATCGTTTCAAATCCGGTTACCCCTGAAGTCATAGAATCTGTGGTTTCTGTTATGGAAGAACCAAAACCGAAAAAACCAAGAACACGTAAACCAAAATCAGAAAGTTTAGATACAATTGAGACTAGTTCATCTGAAAATAATCAAAATGAACCCCTAGGTACGATACCACTTCGTGACGAAGCTAAATAAAGAAAGATTTGCACATTTATTATTAACATAAATGAGTCCTCTTTACTTGTATTTCAAATAGATTTCAAATTAAAAGACAAAGAAAAAATGAGTTTGATGAAAACTCATTTTTTTATGTATTAAATTTCAATGATGCGTAGTGTATTGGTTGAGCCGTGTTTTTGAGCCCATCCGGAAGTGATGATGATCTTGTCTCCTGGTTGGAAGCCAAATTCTTTAGCTACGTCGATAGCAACACGGTCATAGGAACCCATGTCAGTAAAGTCTCTACGATAAGCGGAGAATACACCCCAATAATAGGTTAATTGATTACAAGTTGATCGGTTATTAGATACTGCAATGACAGGCACAGATGGTCTAAATTTACATAGACGTTTAGGTGTACCACCGGTTTCAGTAAACGCGATGATGACTTTGACATCTGGTAACGTAAGGGCACTTAAACTAACAGATATACCAATCGCATCATTCACAGTGGACTGTGAAGTTTGAATGGCTTTTTGAAGTTTTTCATAATAAGGAATATTATCTTCGATGGCTTTAGCAATCGTATCCATTGTTAGAACAGATTCCACTGGATATTCACCTGCAGCTGATTCACCAGATAACATAATCGCATCAGAACCATCCAAAATGGCATTCGCTACGTCGGAAGCTTCGGCACGGGTTGGACGAGGATTGCTCATCATCGATTCTAACATATGGGTAGCTGTAATGACCGGTTTCCCTTTAGCATTGGCTACTGCAATAATTTTCTTTTGATATAAAGGCACAAGTGCTGTAGAAACTTCAACACCTAAGTCACCTCTAGCGACCATCACACCATCGGATACTTCAAGAATGCTTTCAAGTTCATCGACGCCTTCTTGTGATTCGATTTTAGCAATAATCTCAATTTTAGGGGCTTTGAATTCTTTAAGGATTTCCTTAATTTCCAAAACATCCTCTTTACGTCTAACGAAAGACAACGCAATCATATCGACAGCCATTTCAGAGCAGAATTGCATATCTTCTCTGTCTTTTTTGGAAACAAACGGCATAGAAAGTTTAACGTTTGGAACATTTACACCTTTTTTAGTTTTAATAACACCATTGTTGAAGATTTCACAAGTTAAGACATCGTTGGTCGCTTCAATGATATTTAGACGCATTTTACCATCGTCAATCAATAAGAAATCGCCAACTTTTATGTCATCAAAAAGTTCTCTACAATCGATATGGAAAGCTTCTCTGGTGCCTAAAATTTGTGCTTTATGGACTTTAACAATGTCACCTTTTCTAAAGGATGCAAAACCATTTTCAAATACACCTGTGCGGATTTCAGGACCTTTAGTGTCAGCTAAAATACCGACATAACGTCCCATTTTAGCCGCGACTCGACGAATGGTTTCAATACGGTTTTTGTGTTCTTCGTGAGATCCATGGGAAAAGTTTAAACGTGCAACGTTCATTCCCGCTTCAATCATCTTTTCAATCATTACTTCATTTTCACTAGATGGTCCAATTGTACAAACAATCTTAGTTTTTCTTTTCATAAAAGGCCTCCTAATATCGATTTTTCAAGGGTATACAAAAACGTATTTACCCCTTAAATAACATCCATAAGTATTTTACCACATATTTATGAAAAAGGTAGACAAAAGGAGTAGTTTTTCACATTTTCACAAAAGCTTCCAAAAATCATATTAAGCCTCAAAACGGCTAAATGACGGTATCAAATGAAGAAAGCGCTTTACTAAAAATATTCATAATAAAAAACCTAGTCACCTAGGCTTTAAATTTATTATTCAAAATATTTTTCAATTTTTACCTCAGGTACACTCAAAGCAAGCATGAGTTTTATACGGGCTTTTTGACTAGATAAATCCCCAGCAAACAAGACACCCAATTGTTTCAAGTGATATCCGCCACCATCGTACCCATACGTATCACGCACGCGTCCTTTAGGACAGCGAGACGTAATTACTACCTTTATTCCCTGATCCAAAGCACGTTTGATTGAAGGCACCATCATCGGTGGTACATTACCACGGCCAAAAGCTTCCAGTATGACACCTTGAATCCGTTTGGAATCGACTAAAAAATCAAGAATATCTCCATTTTGACCCGTAACCACTTTTATGATTTCAACATTCGCTGTTAACTGGTCTGTTGTCAGATGAGATTTACGTTTCGCGGTATCACGATAATACGTGACATCCTGTTCATCAACAATGCCCAATGGACCAAATTCAAGTGATTTAAAAGTATCCAAAGAAAGTGTATGTGTTTTGGTGACCTCGATGGCTGAATTGATTTCATCGTTGAGAACAACTAAGCAACCACGATTAAATGAGCTTGGATTAGAAGCAACCAATATGCCCGATAATAGATTGCTAAAACCATCATAACCTAATTCAGAGAAATTTCTCATTGAGCCTGTGACGACAACAGGTTTTTTGGTTTTCATAAACAGATCTAAAAAATAAGCAGTTTCTTCAAGCGTGTCTGTCCCATGTGTAACCACAGCACCAACAAAATCTTCATCCAATAAGTATTGATCAATGAGCTGTCCAATCAACAACATGTCTGTAGGCGTAATTGAAGGTGACGGTTTCATTGAGTATAAGTGAGGAACCAATGTGAAATTATGAAAACGCTTTCTTATTTTAGCGATTAAATCGGATTCATTGTTAGATATTACGGACTTAGATGTTTGATCATCGTTAGTCATCGAAATGGTACCACCCGTAAAGACAATTAGGATTTTTTTCATAGTCATCAACTCCAAATTCATTTTACCATGAACACATGATATTTGCATTTAAAAACGGAGGTTGATCGATGTTTTTTTCTCATCATAAAAGTAAGTAGTCTTATAAGTGCTTAAAAAGCCTTAAATATACCCACCACGATTTGAGAAGGTCAAAATTCTGCGAAACCGAGTTTTAAACATTCCCACAATAAAACCATTAACCGCATCACAGTCAACTTTCTATATGGTTTACATAATATACATTATAGGAACATATTAGGAAATAAATAGTGTAACTTCTATCGATTAAATGATATCATTGAAATCACTTTTATAATGTTTAACGAGGTGTTAGATGAGTTCATTTCACATTTAATTATAGTCATTTTTCTATTAATATATAGTTTAATATGGGTAAGAGAGGTGTTTTGGCGAACCGACAGCTACTATCCTTAACATTTGTCCATCTGGGGGGTTTTTCGGTCATTTTCGACCCATTTGTCGTTATATAGCTGATCAACGTTATACTTCTTTTACTTCTTCTTTTTCTCATGGGTATAGGTGTCTTTTTTCATTCTATTCCATTGATTATTTATTGATGTGTTTCAGGTGCTATTGTAATGATTAGTCAATGTGCATATTTGGGTCAATCATAGTAACTATCTAATTATGATTAATATGATGATTTATTCATATTAATGAATCGTTGCAAATTTTTAATTTTTTCGATACTATGGATATTTTTTTCTAGCTTTTTTAAGATTTAAACTTTTAATGAGGGACCTATCTAGTTTTAATAGTATGACAAGTTTGTTAGTCAAATTCAGTTTTTCTAGTAGTGCAATTTCAAAAAATTTTTATGACTCAAAAATTTAATG
Source organism: Acholeplasmataceae bacterium UBA6150 (assembly GCA_002423145.1). Classification (GTDB taxonomy): domain Bacteria; phylum Bacillota_I; class Bacilli_A; order Acholeplasmatales; family UBA5453; genus Paracholeplasma. Next base: position 24,008 of record DIUU01000005.1, read on the forward strand.
AGCTGCATAATAGAAAAAAAACGCAGTCGTCAAGTTTGTACACTTGAGATTGCGTTTCATTGATTTTAGTCTTGATGGTTGAATAAGTCCAACTGTTGAGGATTGAATTTTTCAAGTTTGTCAGCAACCCGTAACCATTGTGCAGTACGACCACTACCTAATGGTCGAATCAATCCACGTTCTTTAAGACTCATCAGTGTTCGGTTAATGGTTGCATCACTACTATAAGGATGTTTGTTACGAATATCCTTTTTGCTGAAAGTGGTTGGACCACTTAAAATGGTTCCTTCAATACTATTGGTTTTATTCATTTTACGTTCGAACTCATATTCGTGCGCTTTCGTTTCCACATTTTTATGTAGCGTTTCTAGAACATTTACAAATATGCGTTGAATTGCTTCGGTTTGTGAGAACCCTTCAGACCAGTTATAGCTGGCTTGGATGAATCCACTGTCAAACTGTGATTTCAGTGGCAACAATGCTTGGAAAAATGAGTCATATCGGCACACTTTAAAGTATTTAGATGCTAACGTGAAAATGACCATTAATCCGATCAAATCATTTTTATCTGTGAATAAATTGAGCTTCACAAAATCAATGTAGAAATTGGTCATAATCTGAACGATTTCATATTTATTGTTTCTTCGGTGTTGATGAAACAACTCAACGATTTTTTTGAGTTTATCTTCTGGGTTTAATTCATCAAATGACTTTGCAATACGCTCTGATTTTGCTTTGGGATCTCGAACGAACCGAATATCGTCGTAATTCCTAAAAAGGGTTTGATTGAGGTCTTTGACCTCGTTGGTTGTTAAATCAAATGACTCGGCTAACTGCTGGATTCGAATCAAAATATCTTTAAGATTCATTAGCAGTGTTTCATCACGATTTTTCGCAACAAACGATTTTTTAGGGTCACTAAGCAATTTGATTCGAGCGGGTGTTAAATTGAGTTTTAAATAATACGCAAGCGCTTGTGTATCCATTTCAAGGGTCGCACGTGCCATGACTTCATCATCTCGGCTAAATAGCGCTTTATAATAATAGGATTGCCCCTTTTGTTCGTACAATTTAAACAGCTGCATCACCAAATCATTGGGTAAATGCAGTCGTTCCATGTTGCTTAAACATTTCAAAATAACACCTCCTTAAATACTATACGTGGAATACAGATCCACCAATAAATTCTCTTAGTAATGAGTTATTTGGTACCAATTCATCATCGATATCTTTGAAATACTTCAAAAACTTGATGAGACGGTTCGCTGTAATGAAGTGTTCAGAATCCCTTGGGATCGCATTAAGCGTTCTAAAGGCATGTTTCTTCATGACTGCCAATTCATAGGTTAATTCTGAGTTAAATACATAATTTGCATGTTCTTGATACGGGTATATCCACTTAAATTCACCGCGTCTAACACTGGCCCACATGGCGATGGTTTCTTCGGCAGGCGAATTTCTAAATTTTTGATCACGGACAATGCGTCTCAATAGGCGTAAGTCTGTAAAGCTGATTGGATTATGGTTATCGATGTGTAATTGGGTTTGTGGTGCAATAAACACTTTAAACTTTTGATGGTGTGGAATGGATTGAGTCAAACGGTCATTGAGGGCATGAATACCTTCAATGATGATTGGTGTCGTTTCATTGATACGAACTTTTCTGCCTTCTTCACGTTTTCCGAGTTTAAAATTGAAATGTGGTAAGGTAACCTCTTCACCTTGAATCAAGGCTAACATTTGTTCATCAAACAAACGGACATCCAATGCTTCAATGTGTTCAAGGTCAGGATTGCCATATTCATCTTTCGGTGCTTGTGACTTCGGCTGATAATAATCATCAATCGAGATCATCAATGGTTTAACACCTCTGGATAGTAATTCAATTCTTAATCGTGTAGAGAAGGTTGTTTTCCCTGAGGAGGACGGACCTGCAATCGCAATCAAACGAATCGAATCGATGTCAGCAGCAATCTTATCACCCAATTCAGCCATTTGACGGTTGTGTTTGGTTTCACACATGTTGATGAGTTCGACTTCTAATCCTTTTTCAACATATTGATTGAGTTTTGAAATGTATTCTCCGCCAATCAATTTACCCCACTTGGTAGCTTCTTTGATGGTTTTTGAGAAGATAGGTGCGTCATCGAATGGTGGAATGATCCCCCCCAATTCGCTTCTCGGATATTGAATGATGAATCCTGGGTGGTATAAACTCAAGGCATATTTGGTCAAATAACCTGTACTTGGTAACATATATCCAAACATATAGTTGAAATATTGATCGCATGTGTACATATTGACTTTATCTTCATCACGGTACTTCAAAATACTGACTTTATCGGTATTCCCATTACTACGATAGAGTTCAATGGCTTCCTCTAAATCCATATTCTTACGAATGATGGGTATATCTAATTCAACTAAACGCTTGATTTCAGAATCAATCGATTTAATGACGGTTCGGTCAATCTTTTGGTCTAGATTCTCAAGTACCCCTAAAATAGCCCTAGAAACGCTGTAGTTAAATTTGACACTCACCGTTGGATAGAGATTTTTAATTGCCATCGCAATCACATATCTTAGGGTTGCTTCATAAATTCTAACGGCGTCACGGTCATTTAAATCTAAGAATACCACATCCGAATTTTTCGTTAACGGGAATGTTAACTCTCTAATTCGATTGTTCACAGTCGCAGCGTAAGCTTCAATTCCGAGTTGATTTTTTAACGCTTCGAGTGTAATACCTGGGTCAAGTTCTAACACTTGATTCTTTACTGTAATTCTAATCATATTACTCCTTCCAATCATCTTCTTCATCGAAGAGTGATAATTTTTTAATTTGGATTTTTTTAGACTTGATCGACTCTTTTTCCACTGATTTTTCAGGGTTCTTTGTCGGTTCAACTGGTGTTTCCACTTTGGTGTCCACTTTATTGTCTACTTTTGGTGAAGCAGTTGTTTTTGTTGGTTCTGTTTTTATGACTTCATTCATGACAACTTTGGTTTCAGCTGCTGGTTTTGGTTTAGATACTTTTGCTGGTTTTGCCTTCTGAACAGACTCACCGGTTTCGATGATATCTTCATCGTTGGTTTCATTGTCCGCATTTTCAATCGTGATGAACAATGACTTACCATAGGTTGCGAAGTCAACACAAGCTTTGCCGTATTCAGCACTGCCTTTAAAGTCTTCAACCTTCAATTGTAATGAACCTAATTTCGCAGTCACTAAAACAGATACATTTTCCTTGATTTGTTCGTGTGACAGACGTGAAACGTCACGAATATGGTGTGGATTACGTTTTTTCATAGCGAACAATTGAATGGGTGTTTTTAAACGTTTAGAAAGTGGTATGTTATTGACTTTTTCACGTTTTAAATTTCCCAATGATGTCAATATGACGATATCATCCGATGATTTCGCATAAATTGCTTTGACGACTTTATCATCACCCACCAGTGGCAATGATTTGATTCCACTGGCTTGTGTGCCATAAATCGGTACATCACTAGAAGCGAATCTAAGTGCGTATGCTTGTTTTGTAAAGACAATGATGTTGTGTTTCGGACCTAATTCAACCGATGTCAACTCATCATTATCTTCGACTTTCATTGCACGAATTGGTTTGGTATATCGTGAAACATTAAAATCAGACAACTTGGTTTGCTTAATTTGACCTGATTCTGTAATCAACAATAACGATTGATCCTCATCAAAGTTAGTGATGCATAAAATCTTGATGATGAATTCATTCTTTTCGATTGGAATAATATTATTGATGTATGAACCCAAATCTTTCCATTTGGTTTCTTCAATTTCATAAACTGGCATATATAGATAATTACCCAGTGTTGTAAACATTAATAATGTATCTTTAGTCGAAACCTCTTGGTCAAACAACATCCCGTCTTGTTCCTTAAGTCCTGGTTGTTTGGATGCGACATAACTACGTAGATTAGAGCGTTTAATGTATCCATCTTTGGTAACACCAACGCGAACCCGTTCGTCAGAAACCAAATCGGATTTCTCAATTTTAATCGCTGATATTTCTTCTTCAATCTGTGTTTTTCTTTCCGTACCTACTTTGGTAGAAACTTCCTTTAATTCTTTTTTAATGACAGATAAAAGCACTTGTTCATCCGATAATACTTTGGTTAGCCACTCAATCTTTTCAGACAATTCATTGGATTCTTTAATGAGGGCGTCGATATCGGTTGAACTCAAGCGGTATAGTTGTAAGGTGACAATGGCTTCGGCTTGTAACTCCGTAAATCCAAAGGCTGCCATGATGTTTTCTTTAGAATTTTGTTTATTTTTGGATTGTCTAATGATGCGGACCACTTCATCCACAACATCCACCATCTTAATCAAACCATTGACAATGTGAAGCCGTTTTTCAGCCTTGTCTAACTCATAATTGGAACGGTTTGTGATGACTTCCTTTTGGTGGTTAATATAGGCATCGAGAATTTCAAGTACACCCATTTGAACCGGTCTTTGATGGTGAATTGCTACCATATTGTAATTATAGGTAATTTGAAGATCGGTATTTTTCAATAGGTATGCCAAACAAATATCCGGGTTAGAATCGCGTTTTAATTCAATTGAGATTCTCAATCCTTCGCGGTCAGATTCATCTCTAACTTCTTGAATATCTTCTAATTTCTTATCGATACGTAACATATCGATGGATTTAACTAATTCGGATTTATTGACTTCAAATGGTATTTCCGACACGACTATACGAACTTGGTCTTTGTTGAAAGGCTCAAAAAATGTTCTCGAACGAATGATGACTTTACCAGCACCTGTTTCAAAAGCTTGACGTATGCCTTCTTTGCCTTGAACAATGGCTCCGGTAGGAAAATCCGGACCTTGAACGATTTTTAATATTCGCTCTACAGTTAAATCCGGTTTATCGATGCGCTCAATGGTCGCTTTAATGATTTCTTTTAAGTTATGAGGTGGAATTTTGGTTGCGTAACCTGAGGATATACCATTGGCACCATTGACCAAAAGGTTTGGAAATTTTGCTGGTAATACGGTAGGTTCTAGTTCTTCATCATCAAAGTTTGGAATGAATGGTACAGTTCTTTTATCAATATCTGCAATTAGAAATTCGGCTTCTTTGGATAATCTGGCTTCAGTGTAACGCATCGCTGCGGCTGAGTCACCATCGATTGACCCATTGTTCCCGTGCATATCAATTAAACAAACACCCATCTTAAAGTTTTGGCTCATACGAACCATCGCTTCGTAGATCGAAGAGTCGCCATGTGGGTGGTATTTCCCCATGACTTCACCGGCAATACGGGCAGATTTTTTATAGGGTTTATCGTTAAACATACCCATTTTATACATGGCAAAAAGGATGCGTCTTTGAACTGGTTTGAGTCCATCTCTCGCATCAGGTAAGGCTCTATCTTGGATGATGTATTTGGAATATCGTCCAAAACGTTCACCAACGATGTCTTCTAAACGTTCGCTGGTAATTTTTTCTTCAATAAATGTATCAATGGCTTGGGAGACTGGTTTTTTACTCATAATCTGCCTCCTTAATCTGATAATCGTCATCATCAATGAATTCGACGTTGTGTTCAATCCATTCACGACGTGGGCCTACTTGATCACCCATCAAAATCGATACACGTTTTTCGGCTTCACCAACATCATCGATTTTCACTTGAATCAATGTGCGTGTTTTTGGATCCATGGTGGTTTCCCACAATTGATCAAAATTCATTTCACCTAACCCTTTGTATCGTTGGATGGATGTGTTTCCATTTTGTGTGAGTTTTTTAAGTTCAATGTCATTCCATGCATAGTTTGAAAGTACTTTAGACCCTTTTTTCTGAGTCACTTTATAAAGGGGTGGTAATGCTATATATAACTTACCAGCTTCAACCAATGGCTTCATATATCTAAAAAAGAATGTGATTAATAGCACTTGGATATGTGCCCCATCGGTGTCAGCATCTGTCATGATAATGACTTTGTTATAGTTGCATTTGGAAACATCAAAATCGGCACCAAAATCCGCACCAATGGTATGGATGATGGTATTGATTTCTTCATTTTTAAGTATCGCATCCACGGTCGCCTTTTCTGTATTAATGACTTTACCGCGTAGTGGTAAAATGGCTTGAAAACGACGGTCACGGCCTTGTTTTGCAGATCCACCCGCAGAGTCACCTTCGACTAAAAACAGTTCATTCTTGGTTTTATCTTTACCCTGAGCAGGGGTTAATTTCCCAGATAAGGAAACTTCTTTTTTATTTTTCTTTTTATCGCTTCTGGCTTCGTCTCTGGCTTTTCTCGCTGCTTCACGCGCTTTAAACGCATCGAATGCACGCTTGATTAAGCCCATCGAAAAAGTCATGTTTTCTTCTAGATAATACGTTAGTTTATCGTAAATGACGGATTCCATGGCATTTCTTGCTTCCGGAGAACCTAATTTCGACTTGGTTTGACCTTCAAATTCCAAGAATGCTTCTGGAATGCGCACTGAAATAACCGCTGTCATTCCCTCACGAATATCGACACCATCTAGGTTTTGATCTTTTTCTTTTAAAATGCCGTATTTACGAGCATAATCATTGATTGCTCTAGTACTTGCACTCTTAAATCCAGTTTCATGGGTACCACCATCTCTGGTGCGTACGTTATTGACGAATGAAATCAAAGTTTCGCTGTATTGATTTGTAAATTGGAAAGCCGTTTCAACTTCTATTGCATTATTTTTATTGATAGTATACACGCCCATCAAATCTTTGACAGGGTGATGCTCTTGTTTGCCTTTATTGAGATACTCAACGTACTCTGAAATACCACGTTCGTATTGGAATGTGTCATTTTGTCCTGTACGTTCATCGGATAATGTGATTTTTAAATTACGAATAAGAAATGCACTCTCACGAAGGCGGTCTTTAATCGTATCATAGCTATATAGTGTGGTTGAAAAAACCTTTGGATCTGGTTTAAACCATACAGAGGTACCTGTACGACGGGTTTTACCAAGCTCAATCAGTGGTGAAATGACTTTTCCACCTTCTGTAAAACGTTGTTGCATAATGAGGCCATCACGATAAATCGTCACTTCCAAAAATGTGGATAACGCATTGACTACTGAAGCACCAACCCCATGTAATCCGCCTGAAACTTTATATCCACCTTCAGAACCGAATTTTCCCCCTGCATGTAAAACAGTAAAAATGATTTCCGTCGTCGGTCTGCCAGATTTATGCATCTTATATGGCAACCCGCGACCAAAATCATTGATCACGATACTATTATCATTTTTAATTGTGACGTTGATCTCAGACCCATAACCAGATAGGGCTTCGTCGATAGAATTATCGACAATTTCCCAGACCAAATGATGTAAACCCCGTGTATCGGTCGAACCAATATACATCCCAGGGCGCTTACGAACTGCATCTAGTCCTTCTAGTATCTGGATCGAGTCCTCTGAATATGTCTTCTTCAACTCTTCCATTAAATCAGTCCTTACTTTACACATATTATACCAAATTTTAAAACGTTTTCACAATGAAAATATAGTCATTTTTGATAAATGCACTATTTTATTTGGAATTTCAAAATATATGATATAATAATGACATTACGAGGTGAAAAGATGGGCTTTATCGCAATACAAATCGGTTTGATTTTATTCGCTTATCTGATTGGTTCAATACCGAATGGACTATGGATTGGCAAAGTTTTCTTAAAAATCGACTTAAGAGAACATGGTTCAAAAAATATAGGGGCTTCCAATGCCCTTAGAGTGATGGGATTGAAGTTGGGCATACTGACTTTCGCACTCGATGCACTAAAAGGTGCACTCCCAATCATTATTGTTAGAATTCTAAAAACAACCATTGAATTGACGACGAATATCGTCATATTTGATCAACCATATGATTATGAAATCATCTTTGGCGTGGTCGCAGTCATTGGTCACACCTTCCCTTTATTTAATCATTTTAAAGGCGGGAAAGCGGTGGCTTCTTCAGCGGGCATTGTGTTATCCTTAACACCAATTGCAGGCATTTTGTGTATTCTAACGTATATCATCGTTGTTATCTTGACTAAGTACGCTTCTTTAGGGTCAACATTTGCAGCATTAACAGTCTTTGTTGCTGCACTTATTGAATTCTGGTTAAGAGATATTTTACTTGAACAATTGTTTGTGTTAATCGTATACACATTAATGATTCTATTTATATTTTATCGTCACCGAGAAAACTACAAGCGTTTATTAAAAGGCACTGAAAATAAGATGTCGTTTACTAAGAAAAAAGCGTAGTCCACTAACCCTTCTTGATTGAAGGGTTTTTATTTTGTTAGAATCATGTTATCCTTGTGTTAGGAAGTGATGACATGTTATTAAAATCCATTGAATTTATGCAAACCGAGGAAACTGGTTATCCCTATGATTTACCTTTTTTCGGTCATACTTTAACTTTAACCTCACCCATCACGATATTGGTCGGTGAAAATGGGGCAGGTAAATCTTCGTTGCTCAAATTGTTGAATGATGAGATTAAACTTTATCGTATCGATGCCAGCGGATCACAGACCAAGAAAAATCAAAAAACACTCAAGTCAACACTACATTTACCAAATATCCAATATGTGAGAACCAAACCCAAAGGATTTTACTTCAGCTCGGAAGATTTCACCACCTACATCCAAAGTTTGGAACATAATAAGCAAGATGCTTACCAAGCACTCGAAGAAATAAAAAAAGAGTATGCCAATAAATCCGATTTTTCGAAATCATTGGCTCGCATGCCACACATGCGCACCCTGCATGACATCGATCAAATGTATCAGAAGGATTTATTGACATCCTCACATGGTGAAGCATACTTGGATTTTTTCAAATCTCGTTTGAGAACTCAAGAACTCTATTTGCTTGATGAACCTGAAACCCCATTATCGATTCAAAATCAAATCACAATGCTATCCCTACTCGATGAAGCTGTTTCGCGTGGCAATCAGTTCATCATCGCCACCCACTCGCCCATTTTGATGTCTATTCCTGGTGCAACCATCTATGAAATCAGTCTCGATGGCGTTCGATCCATTGAATACGATGACATCGCATCGGTTCGATTACTCAAACACTTTTTGAACCACAAAGAGCAATTTTTTAAACACTTATACGAAAAAAAGTCCGAATAGGACTTTTTCATTCTGGGTCAGCTTCAATGATGGCTTTGGTTTCATCCAACCATATTTTAGCAAATTTATTATTTGAAATGACGATTGGCATTGCTAAAACATATAAAAACGGTAGTATCAAATAATAATCGAGTGATAACTTAAATACATCGATGATGGCTGTTAATAAACCAATCGATAAAATAAGTATGAAAATCGCGATAAAATTCCACAGAAACCGTTTCTTAGGGATATGGGCTTTCAATCGATAATGAAGATTGAACACATGTCTGTAGGTAAATGCAGAAATCAATATAGCTGCGATCGCACCTAATCCTAAAAGGATACCTGCAACCACATGATGGTATTTTAAAATAGCTAAAACAGAAATGACTGCGAATATTTCGATGATGCCAGCCATCAACAACTGTATCAATGTTCTTGAATAATGGATGGCTTTTAAATATTTTTCCTGAATTAACGCACTCTTTTTAGGGTGCTTTTGTGTTTCTTCAATGAGTTTAATGTATGAGGATTCAGGTTCTTTCGTTTGTTCTAGTAATTTTTCATAGTCTTTATACATAAACCACTCAACCAATATGTCTGCGACAAATAACGGAATCGTGATGAGGTTGAATAAGAAATAGCCTTGGGTTTCCAAGCCGCTCGCTCTTAAAACAACGAATATGATGGATATTTTTAATAGGAAATCAATGAGTGTGTATCGCTTTAAATCCTTAAATGATTCAGAGAAACCAAATAAAGTCAGTATAACTGGCACAATCATCGTAAAAATCCAGAACGGGTGGATGGATTCAAGGCCATCGGAATGGATCTGGTAATTTAAGAACAAAACGTTCATGTAAGATAAGATGGAAAGTGCAATCAATAATCGTAAATATGTTTTCATCTGTTTAACCTCAATTTCTATTCTACCATAAAAAATAAAAAGGTGTTTTAGACACCTATTATTTTACTTGATTCATTGAATTTAATACTTGACGAACTTGCTTTTCAGAAGGGGTTCTTCCCATTTGACGCATCATCTCGCGAATCATACGTTCATTGACAGGTGGGTTCTTTTTGAGGTAGTTTTTAAACCAAGCTCTTGCAATAAAGAAACCTGCTGCGCCACCAACCAATAGACTACCTAGTCCAGTCAATAAATACCATAGCCATTCTAATCCCATTAAAAAATCACTCCTTCAATAACAATAATATCATACTAAATAGAACCCATAAAAGCAAGTCAAAAACCGAAATAACATAAATTACGGGTTTACATTTTGCTTGACATATAATAAAATAAGGTATAAGGAGTGATGATTATGCCAAGATGGATAGATGATAGCTGTATCGCTTGCGGTAGCTGCCAATCAGTATGCCCTGTAGATTGCATTTCTGAAGGCGACATTTACGTGATTGATGAATCCGTATGTATCGATTGTGGGGCTTGCCAAGAAGTTTGCCCAGTAGGAGCAATTTCAGAACGCTAAAAAGAAAACGCACTCGCGAGAGTGCCTTTTTTTTTGTTTATTGGAGCTTATTTTCATATATACCAATGCGTTTTATGCCATGGACGCGGTCTTTGATTAAATCTAGTCCGTCGATGGTGGGACACGCATTGTTTTTTTCTATTTCAATCATGATTTTACCACCCTTTTTTAAAACAGGCATGACTTGGTTCAAAATGGGTTCGATGTCTAACGCATAGGGTGGGTCTAGAAATATATAATCGAAATTAATCTGATTTTTTTGATAGTACTTTATCGCTTCAATGTAATTCAATTGAGTGATAATCGCACCGGTTTGTAGGTTTTGCTCATTCATTTTTAGTGACTTGACAGCAAGCGAATTGAAATCATTCAAATAGAGTTGAGATGCGCCTCTTGAATAGGCTTCAAAACCATAAGCGCCAGAACCTGCAAATAAATCGAGTACGGTACCTTCCACATGAAATAACATGTTGAATACAGCACCACGAATGACTGCAGCTGTCTCACGTGTCTCATCACTTAAACTGATGAGGGTTTTACCTTTGAGAGACCCTGCTATTATTTTTAATTTGACTTGTTTCATTCGAATAGTTTTAAAATAGCCTTATTGTAATATAGGTTATTAAAATACGTTGTCTTTTTTGATATCAGGTCTAACGTCATCAAATCTCGATAACGCTTAATGATGGTTTTAGACAATACCCCAAATTGGGCTTGTAAAGGCTCATTTTCTAAATAGATCACTCTATGACTCACATGAATCATTTCAAGTAAGCGACGTTTTTGATAGATGGTATGATCGCTTTCTTCAATTTTCTCTTCTTGTTTTAGTTTGATGCGGTTGTAACCAACTATCATTTTATTCGCGTCTTTGATGGCTGACTTTAGTGCCGTTAAATAGTATACGATGAACCCATTGATATCGTCTTCAACCAATGATTTTTTACGCACATCTTCAACGTGTTTTAAATGTCGAGACATCGGGATAAAATGTTTGATGCCATCAAATTCAATGAGGTATAGTTGGGATGCCATTCTGGCAAGTTCGACATTACCAATTAAAAACGGTAAAGACGTCGCGATTTGATAGTATAACAATGCCCCTCGAACATAGACAGGAATATCATCACGATACATGAATAATTCCATTTCTTCCATGATGGTAACCATGGACTCTACATCGGGTGGAATATAAGTCGCTTGTTCCATCGAGGTTCCCACAAAGGACTGCGTTCTTCTAAATTCTCCTGGGTATTGGTTTTGATGTTTTTGAAATAAAGCGAAATGTAAATCTTTTAAGAAACGGTTGGCATAACCGATTTTTTTAATATGGGCTGGGGCTTCATCAAATACTTCTTGAAAATGGATTAAGTCATTATGAAACAAATTAAATCCGCTTGGTGCGTATAAATCTGAAAAACTATAATCACCAATGGATGTACGCATCCAATCGAGCATTTCAGCATCTTGAATCAATCTAAAAAAAGCTTTATTGAGTGGTGATTCAATCGGTAGCAATTTTTCAATCTCTTCTACCAATTTATCAATTCGACTATCTTTTTTAGAGGTTATGTAAAGACCATTCAATGTGTAAGGAACGAATACATTGATTTTCTTAACCCCGTAAGGCTTTTGTTCGTATGTACCTAGCATGTTATCACCTAACTAAATTATACCAAAGAATGGCTTAAATAAGCAATAAAAAAGACAAAAAAAGGCATTTTGATTGCCTTTTAGAGTTTCTTCAATTTAATGACTTTGTTCTTAAATTTTTTACCATTCAAGCCCATGATACGGTTGACTGATTGCTTATTCAATTGGAATACGGTCTTAGCCTCACCAATGGTGATATCACCAATATTACCGGTATAAAGATCGGCTTCTTTCTTGAATAAATCCAATAGTGATACCGCACGAATTTGATCAGCTTTACCAAAATTAATTTCAAATTCAATGAATTCTCTTTGGTTGCTGCTGCTATAAGTTCTAGGTTCACTACTGCTTGATTTCGAATCGCTGGTACCTTCTGTCCGAGGACGTCTTTGGTCTCTTTCTTTACGATCAAATGGTTTCTTTTCACGTGGCTTGTCGATTGGAATGTCACGGTACTCTTTTTCTTGGTCATCAATCGACATCGTCATCAATGCGTTGATGATATCAATACCATCATAGCCATCAGCCAATAACTTTTGAATAACAATTTCGTACTTGTGTTCCTTTTTTTGACTGATCATCTCAGCAATTTGGTTATAAATGCCTTTGATGGTCACAGCGTGAACGTCTTCAACTGTAGGAATTTCCTTCAGCTCCAGTGGTGATTTTGTGAAACTTTCCAATTCTTTGATGCGTCTTCTATTCCAGGCATTGGATAAGGTAATGGCGTAACCACTCTTACCAGCACGACCAGTACGACCAATACGGTGTACGTAGACTTCTAGTTCCTGAGGGATGTCATAGTTAATGATGGCTTCAACATCATTGATGTCTAATCCTCTCGCTGCAACGTCTGTAGCAACCAAAATCTTAACATTTCTCGAACGGAATGCGTTCATCACGCGGTCACGTTGAAGTTGCTTAAGATCGCCATGCAATGCATCGGCACTGTAGCCTAAATTTTGTAAATAAGCTACCAAATCATCCACACCAGCTTTGGTGTTGGCGAAAATAATGATGGATTTGAAGTGATAGAAATCCAATAGTCTAACCAATAGGTCATCCTTGTATTCCTTTTTAACTTCGTAGTAAACTTGTTTAATTTTTTCTACGGTAAGTGTTTTCGCTTCAATCTTGACGTAGACCGGATCCTTTTGATAGGTCGATGCTACTTTTTTGATGAAAGGTGGAATGGTCGCGGAAAAAAGCACTGTTTGTCTTTCTTTCGGCGTGTCTTTCAAAATAATCTCTAAGTCTTCTTGGAAACCCATTTTCAACATTTCATCGGCTTCATCCATAACTAGCATACGCAAGTTATTAAAATCAAGCGTTTTTCTGGTCATGTGGTCAATGATACGACCTGGTGTTCCGATGATGATTTGTGGTTTTTCCTTCAAGCTCTTAATTTGTCTTTCAATCGATTGGCCACCGTATACAACGGTTGCTCTTATTTGTCTAGAAAAGCGAATCAGTTTCAAAAATTCAGCGTAGACTTGGAGTGATAACTCCCTCGTTGGCAATAAAATAAGCGCTTGTACATTGGGGTTGTTCAGATCAATCTTTTCGATGATAGGAATCGCGAAAGAGAAAGTCTTGCCTGTACCTGTTTGGGCTTGCCCAATCATGTCTTTACCGTCTCGAATCACAGGGATCGATGCGGCCTGGATATCCGTAGGATAAACGAATTCCAATTTGTCTATCGCCTTCTGAATATCTTCTTGTAAGTTTAAATCTTTAAATGTAATCATGTAAGTCCTCAATTCTGTATAATACTTTAATACTATATCATATTTACGGTTCAAAACCTAAAGTTTTATAACGTTTTTTTGTAAAAGTGCTTACAAAGTAAAAGCCCATATCAAATGGGCTCTAAATTGCATAATATACCTAGAAAGGCGTGAGAACAAAAAATGTTATTGTGGGTAAAATTGTCCTTTACTTCGTGATTCCTATATCTATAGGCATTCTAACCCCGCAAGGACTCAGTTCCCATTTCGGATGGTTGGGTTCCACAGCTTACCTTCTAGGCACCTTCATTGTATCACTCAAACATCCCGTTTGTCAAATGACCTACTTGGATTCAATCTCTGCTAATTTCTTCTTTAAAAGGTCAATGACTTGAGGACGAACATCTTCACGTTTTAAACCAAAATCGAGGGTTGCTTCGATATATCCGATACGTGAACCGATGTCATATCGTTTTCCAGAAACATCATAAGAATAGACTGCTTCTTCGACCATCATGCGCTTAATCGCGTCTGTTAACTGGATTTCTCCACCCGCACCACGTGGTTGATTTTCTAAGTATTTAAAAATCGTTTGACTCAAAATATAACGCCCACCAATGGCACTTCTTGAAGGTGCATTTTCAGGTTTTGGTTTTTCTACTACGGAAGAAAGTTTATAAAGACCGGATTCCATTTGTTCACTAGGTTCACAAATACCGTACTTTTGAGTATCTTCATAACTGACCGGAAGTGTCCCTAAAATCGAGCCTCCATAGATATTGTATTTATCGATCAATTGTTTTAACACAGGTTGTTTATCGCCGACATATAAATCATCACCAAGCAATAAGGCGAAGGGTTCATCACCAATAAACGCTTTAGCACACAATACCGCATGTCCAAGCCCCAATTGTTCTTTTTGACGAATGTAGTGAATATTGGCTAAATTAGATACATCTGTAATGACTTTTAATTCCGCATCCTTGTGTTTTTCCTTGAGGATGTTTTCTAGTTCAAGGTTACGGTCAAAGTGGTCCATAATGGCATTTTTGTTGGCTGAAACGATGATTAAGATTTCTTCAATACCAGAAGCCAAAGCTTCTTCAACGATGTATTGAATGGTCGGTGTATCAATGATGGGGAACATTTCCTTAGCGAGCGCTTTGGTTGCAGGTAAAAATCGTGTTCCATAACCTGCTGCTGGGATAACTGCTTTTTTGATCATAGTGATAACGCGTTGCGTATCTCCTTTCTAATAGTAAAGCATAATGCGCACATAGGTGCCTTGATGCAGTTTTAATTCAAGTAAAATATCTCTCACCGTGTTTTCAATAATGTAGTCTAGGTTTCTGACCCTTACGTTGGTTTGTAATGTAATGACCCCATCTTCATTGTAATCAAGTTCACGCGATGGATAAGCTTTTAAATAATCCATTGCCTGTTCTTTTTGTTTGAAATATACCATCAAACTGATGATGACTTCACCACGAATTTCCAACTCATTGAGTAGGTGGGCTAAATTCAATGCTCTAGCAACAATATAATCGGAATTATGAAAAAAGGTATTTTCATAGAATTTTCGGTTCAAGTCTGAAAACTGTCTTAATCCCACATGGGTTCTAAAAATGTTTTCCATAAAAGATTGAAACTTGATCATACGATTGCTTTGGCTTTGATGAAATTCAGCATATATATAAGCATATTTCTTATTGTGCGTATAAGCAGTTATGATGAAACGATGGTAGTTTGCATAAATCAATATTTCTGTAAAATGGGCTTGAAAAGTCTCTAAAGACACTTCCATACCATAGTGACCAATCTCAGTCGTATGCTCATTATACACCAATGGTTCAAATAAAGCATTAGCAAAAACGAGTTCTTGACGGTCTTGATCGTAATATTGGTATGCACTGTAACTAACACGCATGTAATAACGGATAAGTTCAATGACACCCATCGTAATGCCAAACACAGCTACCACTGGAACAAATATCCATTTATACGTTAAGTCAATATCGTCGGTAATGGATAAAATGAAGATCACCGGTAAAAAAACCGATAAACGAACCACACGCATCATGGTTGTAAACCCTTTTTTATGAAGCAAAATCATCATGATAAATATGATTGTGATAAAATAGATTACCAACACATTATTTGGCGTGATGGTGCGAAATAACGCAATATCATTGGCGACAAATATGAGCATAAACATATCGATTGCGAACAATCCAATCACTGTAATCGTACGTGCTTTTTGATACCATTTTTTCGTGTATAATTTCCTAACTTGTGGTAAATGATAATGTGATTTCATTTCTCTACGATAGCTATAAAATGTCTCGAATTTACCAAGCCAAGTAACTTTAAATGGTTCGATATCTTGATCATCTAACGTTTTATTCAGATAGGTTTCTAAATCGGCTAAAGGATTTAAGACAAACAATAATGTTCCAATGAAAATAATCGCAAAACTAAAACGTTCACTGAATAGTGCCAATGAGATTGCAATTAAAACACCGTAAATGAAAAATACGATGAGTTTGGCTAGACCACCAAATAAGTAAAGGGCAACATACAGTAAAAACAGTACACTGACCAAGGCATAAATGGTTTGTTCATCCGATTGTAGGAAGTACGAAGCAATGACCATGCTCACGATGATTGAAGAGCCAATGGTTAAAGCAATCAGTAAACGGCGCGACATATTTTATCCTCGTTATATAATAAATTATACAAAAAAAAGAATGGAGTGTCCATTCTTTATTCTTTCGATTATTTTTGTGCTTGTTTAATAGCTTCAACAAGTTCAGCTTTCTTTAATCCAGAAAGACCAGTTAAACCTAAACCTTGTGCAACTTCTTTAAGTTGAACAACAGTTAAAGATTCTAACTCAACTTGTGGTGCAGCAGCAACTTCAACTTTTGCAACAACTTTTTCAGGTTGAACTACAGGTTTAGCTTCTACGACTTGAGGCTTAATTTCGCCTGACAAGCCTTTTTTAGCAACTTCAACCACAGCAGTAAATCCTTTAGGGTCATTGTAAGCTAAATCAGCAAGCATCTTACGGTTGACGACAACGCCAGCCTTCATTAATCCGTTGATTAATAATGAATACTTAAATCCGTTTAGTCTGCATGCAGCGTTGATTCTGACAATCCAAAGCTTGCGCATATTTCTCTTAGTTTGTTTTCTATCTCTATACGCGTAAGCAAGTGCTCTCATGACTTGTTCATGGGCAGTCTTATAAATCGTGTGTTTGGAACCAAAGTAACCCTTGGCTAATTTTAATATTTTCTTACGACGTGCTCTAGTTTGCACGTTTCCTCTTACTCTTGGCATGTGTGTCCTCCTACTTCAAGTTCGAAATCAGTTGTTTAATACGTTTGTAGTCTGATGCAGACACACCTGTTTCGCCTCTTAATTGTCTATTTTGTTTGGTTGTTTTGCTACCTGCTAAGTGGTTCGAATAAGCTTTATGTCTCATTAATTTACCGGAGCCAGTCACTTTAATTCTTTTCTTTAAACCACTATGTGTTTTTTGTTTTGGCATGATTATTGCTCTCCTTTATTATTTGGTTGGTTTTGGTGCGACCGTTGCAAACAATTGACGGCCTTCCATTTTCACTGGGGACTCAACCACAATGTTGTCACCCAACGATTGAATAAAGCCTTCAACCACTTTAACACCTTGATCACTATGTACGATCATACGGCCCTTAAAGCGCAATGAAATTTTGACTTTGTCGCCTTTTTCAATGAATTTGATGGCTTGTTTTGCTTTGGTTTCAATGTCGTGCTTGTCAATGACTGGGGATAACCGTATTTCTTTGATTTCGACGACATGTTGATTCTTTTTCGCTTCACGTTGTTTTCTTTGTTGATCGTATCTAAACTTAGAATGATCCATAATTTTTGCAACCACAGGTTTTGAATCTGGGGATACAACCACCAAATCTAACTCACGACTTCTCGCTTCATATAGTGCTTGATGAATTTTGATTAATCCTAAATTTTGGCCTTGATCATCGATGACCAACAACTCTCTTGCTTGGATGCCTTCATTAACAAGGACATCGACGTGCTTGCCTTTTACCGGGCTATTGCCTTTTACAGGACTCTTAATAAACTCCACCTCCTACGTGTTTTTTATAAAAAGAAAAAGTGTGTACTTACAGTACCCACTTATATACGTTAATTTAAATAAATTTAACGTGACTGTTTGCCTACCGATTCATCGATCAGGCGAGAAGTAGGTACTTCTTCTTTTCACTATTTCTAGTTTCCTCATGTATTATAACGAATTACCTCATCGATGTCAAGCATTAATGCATATTTATTTCGGCTTGATTAAATAAAGGTGAAACGCTAACCAGTAATAGCTTAAGGTGAGCCACCACAGGTATAGATCCCATTGGCCAGTATTGTAAGGTAATATGTATTTAACCAAAACAAATACCGACGCGATGCTTTGAATATTCGGATGAATGACCAACAACAATAGTCCAAAAAGCATACTATAGGTGGTTCTTATCCTCATCCATATTACCACAAAACCACTAAAAATGCACGCATTCATCGATAATTTTATCCAAAGAGACCACAAAAATGTAATGTCAAAAAATGCGAGCACAAAAATCACTTGAATGGCGACGAAATATAATACAACAATCCAAAACGTTTCCACCAAAAATTGGATGAATTTGAATGCCACATACGTTTGTCCAAACGTGACTTCCAAATAAAAATTCTTTTCACTCATCCAATCGATGGATTTCATAATCAAATGGAAACCAATCATCAGATACGCCAAATGACCACTTTGCTCAATAAAATACGCCTTTAATACCGTTTTATTTAAACTACGTTCGATATCAGATTGCCACAAATGGCTGAAATAAACCAAAAGTATCACCCAGATCACATAATATAGGCAACCCAACCAAACCCATTTTTTAGGTGTTTTCTTATGATTTTCATACCGAATAAAATTAATCCAATGCATGCAAAATAACCGGTAACTTTGAGAATAATTTAGCTTCGTGTGTGGAGATGATTAGACATGTCCCTTGAGATTGTAACCATGCAATCCGCTTTAATACGGTTTTAATGGTTTTTGCATCCAATGCCGTGAATGGCTCATCCATAAATACCACATCCGGTTGTCCAACAAGACTTAAATACAATAATACTTTTTGCTTATTTCCTTTAGAGAGATTCGAAACCTCACTTTCCATATCGATTTCAAGATCGGATAGCCACTTAAAATCTAGGGGGACACGCATGATTGATAACATCCAACTGATAAATGTGTATGGGCGATCAGCATAGGGCAATTCAACCAAATCTGGCATATACCTGCATTTGAGTTGCTTTTGATGGACGATGGTTCCTGCATCCGATTGGATTCGATTCATACACAGTTTCAAAAGCGTGGTTTTTCCACACCCGTTTTTGCCGACAAACAGGTGTATCGTACCCGGATCAAACTGAATCGATACGGTTTTTAGTATGGTTTTGTCACCATAACTCTTCGATACTTCCCTCAACTCAATCAATGACATATATACGATTTAAGCTGTTCTCAGGTATCACATTCGTCATATGTTCGAAATATTTAAACGTATCCACGGTTTGAGAATACAGGGTTCCTTCAATAGAATAAATTATTTTCAAAGCAGTTTGTTGATAATAAAAGACATCGGACTCCATCGAAATTTCAATGGTTTTTTGGTGTTCAATAGATATACTCAATTCCACACAGTGATTGACTGTATAACAGACCGATTCAATTTGGAGCGGTCGCTTTGTAACGATATCAAGCACAATGGTTGTTAAAAAGTGACCTTCATTCGAATTCATTCCATACTGATTATAGATTGAAAAATCGTTCATATCACTGGGTTTCATGAGCGACAATCGACCAATACTTGCTTTTAATATTTCCCCATTTTTGAGTAGGATGTTTAAGTAGCAGGATTTAATATAGTAATCGATTTCTATTTCTGGTAATTCCAACTTATATATATACTTTGTATAGGTGTCACCCAAATATTCATAAGTCCCACTGGTTTCAATTTGATAACTTACTGGTAACAGTTTATAACGTTCATCCAAACTACTGATATAAATGGACTCGATGGCTTCAAATTCTGCATATAATGTTTTAGAATTACTAAAACCTTCAATCCTTAAGATACGATCTGTCGTCATTTGTGAATACAATGTTTGTTTAAATAACATTTTTTTTGAACTGGAATACGTCGATTGAACACTGAAAAACAGGAATAAACCCATGACAATAGTAACTAAAACGAACAATATTCTTTTCATATTTTAACCTTCTCTAGGCGGTAATATTGTGTGGTAATGACAAAAACTTCAAAGCCACCTTTTTCCAATTCTAACCAAAACAAATACCTCGATGCGACCCCATTCGTGATTTTTCCTTCACCCACGACATAAAGATTCGCCATCGTTTGAGGATCAACTTGCATCTTCACAGTCCAAGTTTCTGTTTCTTTCCGGGTGGTTTCTGTTGTCGATGTGATTTTTAGTGACGCATCCAAATTACCCTTAAACTTTTTGATGGGTCCCGACATACTAATACCAATGGTGCCAGTTGAAGTAATGTTTCTCGATGTTGTATAATTACTTTCAAATTTATAATTATATTCAATGGCGGTAGTACCATCGTTATAATAGGAAAAAATCGATTTGGTCTTATAGGTCACTTTCAAGTCATTGTAAACATAATGGACATTCCATCCAGCAAATCGGCGTTTATTCACTTCTTTAAAATATGTTTTATATTCAGCATCTGTATAGTCGCTTAAAAATTTACCTTCATAGATGGTAATCGATTCAAATGACAAATAGTCGCTGTCTGCCTTTATTTTGAAGCCTTGTAATCCATAAACCAAAACAAATAAACATAGTATCCAGTATTTTTTCATAATAACCTCCTACTAGATACATACACAAGCACGACATAAAAAAAGAAAAAGAATGATATTTCATTCTCTTTCCATCCGTTATTTTTTCATGAATGCTTCAATATCTTTGACTTCTTTGATAATCGATTTTGATAAGTTTACTCTACCCTCTTTGGTGATTAGTACATTATCTTCAATGCGAATACCGATGCCTTCATCCGCTATATATAAACCTGGTTCAACCGTTAAGACTTGATTGACTTCAAATGGTTTAGTGTAATTGCCCACATCGTGGACATCGAGTCCTAGGAAGTGTCCTAAAGAATGATAGTAATACTTCGTAACTTCACTTTCATCCTTGATTTTACCTAGCTTCATTAAGCCTTCAGCCAACACTTTTTTACCAAAGTCATTCCACTCTTTGAATGTAACTCCTGGCTTCAAAAATTCAATCGAACGCTTGTTGGCTTCAAGGACAATTTCATAATAGGCTTTTTGACGGTCTGTAAATTTTCCGCCGACAGGGAATGTTCGCGTGATGTCTGAACAATACATGTCGTATTGAACTCCCAAATCAAATAATATGAGGCTATCCTTCTCAATCAAAGCATTGTTTTTACGATAATGCAATATGGTCGCATTCCCACCACTGGCAGCAATCGTACCAAACGAATGTTTGACGCCATGTTGATTTAAGACAAAATTATAGTGTGCTTCAAGTTGATGTTCTTTGATGCCTGGCTTAGAGGCCTTGAATAGGGCTTCTATGCCCTCTTTGGTTATTTCAATCGCCTGTGCCATCGCTTGGATTTCAAGAGGTTGCTTGATGCTTCTAAGTTCGCCTAACTCAGGATGAATACTCGCTACCACTAAATTAGGATATTTGTCTTTCATCCATTGACCACATTGGTTAGCCAATGTCGGCATATGACGGAGATCACGGCGTTCTAAGTCCAAATACAAGTACTTGATCGCACCAAATATCGCGGCTCTCGAGTCTTGGAGGTAACGACTGAGGACGAGTTCATAATCTTTTCGGTCATAGATGTCAGTGATGCCAGATTTTTGGATGGCTTCTTCTTTGGTTAAACCTGCACCCACCCATAAGGCTTGTACAGGGTCAACGGGTTCAATGAATAATAAAGCTTTTTCTTGATTGGCGCCCTTAAAAAGCACCAATATAACATCTTCTTGTTCAATCCCTGTTAAGTAGTAAAAATTACGATTAATCTCAAATGGGTATTGTTCATCGGCAGTCGATAGTGGAGCGATACCAGAAAAGAAAATGGCAAAGCTTTGATTTTCCATTCGATTAAAGACATGATTTCGATTATTAATATACATATATATATTCTCCTAAATGTACCCAAGCAATCCTTGTACAGTTTGCTTGTAGTTTTCCAACGCTTCTTCAGCCAGTGCTTTGGTTTGGCCAACAACACTCATATAAATTTTGAGTTTAGGTTCTGTTCCCGATGGTCTAAAGACAATCCATGAGCCATCGCGATAATAATACTTTAATACGTTAGATACGGGGTAAGGTAAGGTTTCAATACCCGTTTTACGCCATGTCTGTTGTTTTAGGACATCGTCGATTTGAACGATTTCTTTATTTTTGATTGATAATCGATTGACTCTCACATAGTTCATAATCGTATCAATTCGTTTCTTGCCTTCAATACCCGATAAATTGATATTGAGTGTTTCTTCTACATAATATCCATAGGTTTCGTAAACTTGATTTAATAAATCGATCAATGTTTTCCCGAGTGTGTGCATGTAAGTTGCCATTTCACATAACATGTAAACGGCTTGAACAGCATCTTTGTCCCTGACAAAATCAGAAATCAATGACCCGTAAGATTCTTCACAGCCAAAGACATAAACCCCTAGACCTTCGATGGCTTTCGCCTTTTCACCAATGAATTTGAAACCTGTTAAGGTTGTTTCTACTGTCATATCGTAAGATTTCGCAATCTTTTCAATGAGTGGTGTGGTGACATTGGTTGTAAAAACATACCCGTTTTTAGGTAATAAACCCTGGACTTGTTTTCGGCTAAGCACATAATAAAGCGTTAATACAGCGGTTTGATTTCCACTTAAAAAATGATATTTGCCTTGATGTTTAACCATGACACCGAGTCGATCTGCATCTGGGTCTGTTACCAATATGAGGTCACCCTGAATTTCTTTTGCAAGTGCAAGTGCCCCTTCATACGCTAATTTTTCTTCTGGGTTAGATGATTGGGTCGCGCCAAAGTTAGGATCCGTAACCATTTGTGATTGTACTGGGTAAACATCATACCCCATTGACTTTAATAAGCTGGGAATGAGTGGTCCACCGGCACCGTGTAAAGGTGAATACACCAATTTTAAAGGTTTATTTAAGATATTTTCAATTTGAATGGTCTTTACGAGATTTAAATACTGGTCATCAAAGGATTCATCGATCCAATGGATGAGTTTCGAATTTTCATCAAAACCAATGTTGAAATAATCTTCAATGGTTTGGATTTCATGAATGACAATATCGGCCAAACGGGGCACCAATTGACATCCGGTTTCATCGTATACCTTGTAGCCATTGTAGGCTTTTGGATTATGTGACGCTGTTATCATAATCCCACCATCACAGTTAAAATGGCGAACCATGTAAGATAAATACGGGGTAGGTCTTAAGGATTTTGTGATGTATACCTCAATCCCAAGATTGGCTAATACCCCAGCTGCACGTTTTGCAAAAACGAATGAATTGATTCGATTGTCGTAGGAAATCGCTACTTTTTTATGACGATTTAATCCCAAAATGTATCTAGAAAATCCCAATGTGGCACGCATAATCGTGTAGACATTGACACGATTGGTGCCTGCCCCCATGAGTCCACGAATCCCACCGGTACCAAATTCTATATCGACGTAAAAGGCATCTTCCTTTTGTGAATCAGTCATGTTTGATAATTCTTCTTTTAATGTTGAATCCATGGCTTCAAAATGAACCCAGGACTGATATTTTTGGATGTAATCCATACTATCCCTCCTCATGTGAATATTATAAACGATGTTCACCTTATTTGAACAAAAAAACAGCCGAAGCTGTTAATTTTTTAATAATATATCGAGTAACCCTCGTAATACAAGATTTTCATCTCGCTCTAGTTTGGTGTGGCAAAGTGGTTCAATGATTTCAGATAAACCGCCAGTCATGACCACTTTGAACGGTTGTCCAACTTCTTTACGGATGCGTTCGATTAGACCGTCGACTTGAGCGGCGACCCCATAGGTTACTCCCGATTGCATACAAGCAATGGTATTGGTTCCTAATACTTTGGCCGGGACTTCCAAATCAAAATCCGGTAATAAAGCGGTATTCGATACCATCGCTCGCATTGAAATCATGACACCTGGTGTGATGATGACGCCTTTGATGGTGGCTTTTTCCATAAAGATATATTTGGTTGCTGTACCCAGATCAACAATCAATACCGGTGTTGGTTCTGATTTAACACCAGCAACAGCACAAATCAAATCGGCACCGACTTCTTTTGGATAATCGGTTTTAACATTGATGCCTGTTTTGATGCCTGGACCAATCACCAGTGGTTGGATTTGATAATATTTAATAAATACTTCTTTTAAAGCTTTTGTCACAGGGGGTACAACCGATGCGATAGCAACTTTGTCGATGTGTTGATTCTTGATGAATGGATTGATCAACAAATAATACGCATCAGAGGATAAATTTCGATCGGTCGTAATGCGAAACTTTTGTAAAATAACGCCCCCATCAGCAAATCCAATTTTAACTTCCGTATTACCAACATCAATCAATATAATCATATAAGTTCCTTTCTCGTATAATTTAGAATACCCACAATGATTGGGGTTCCAATGAGTACAGCAGCGAGGGCTTCCATCAGTCCATTGGTCATCGCGATGGCGTAAATAATCGTTATCACATCGGTAAATCCCATACTGAAAATGACGGGTTTAAAGATGGCTACTGTAGATAATACCAACACGGTATGAATGACGGTGGCCAATATAAATGAGGAAGGTATGAAAACATAACTACCTTGGTGTTTTTCAATAAACCAATAATATGCGACTAAAAATAATACCGTAAGTACCAATACGATGGGTGTAACCACATTGCCTAACCTGTTTTCTTTTTCTGTAGCTTCATCAGCCAAATTTGGCAGTGATAACTCCAGCACGAGGGCTTGTGCTCGTTTAGAAACCGCTTCTAGTGGTTGGTCATCTTCAATCGCATCTGCCTCAGCACGAAGCACATAAATCTCGCCTTGAGTTGAATTATATGTTGACCATGCATTGGCTGTGACAATGGCTTTAGACCCATAAAATAACGCAAATAAAGTCACAAATGAAACGATGCCAAACAAAACAATTTTGCCTAATTTGACGGTTTCAATACGTTTAAATAACTGTACGACTTCAAATGCTGCCCAAGCGAATAACATTCTTGGCAAAATCGATATCCATGGCAATTGGAATGCCAAATCGAATGCAGTCGCACCATAAATATAGGATGCCATCATGGATCCTAATCCCATGAAGAACCCCAATATAATCGCATTTCTACGATCCAATAAAAAAACACCAACAATCACTGGAATATGGACTAAGGTCACTGAAACCCCAGGCATAATGGTGATGAATCCGATTTGTGGTAATAATGACATCGTCAAAATAATCGTCACAAACACAGCAGTTAGTGTTAACTGAAATAACTTTTTATCTCTCATTTTTTCTCCTTTTTAGGCCACGAAGGGTCCCATAAGTACAGATTAATTATAGACCTTTTTATTAAGAAATTCAACAAAAAAGGAACCCGAAGGCTCCTATTTATTTATCTTGCTAACCAACCGCCATCCACAGCCAATGTAAATCCATTGACATATGAGGAAGCTTCACTTGCTAAAAAGACAATGGCACCCATCATATCGGATGGTAAACCCCATCTTGCTGCTGGAATTCTTTCCAATATTTGACCCGCTCTAGATTCATCATCTCTCAGTTGTTTTGTATTATTTGTTGCCATGTATCCCGGTGCGATTGCGTTGACATTGATGTTGTATTTTGCCCATTCATTAGCCATCGCCATGGTAATCCCTTTGACTGCGGACTTCGAAGCGGTATAAGATGGCACTCGAATGCCCCCTTGATACGCCAACATTGAAGCTACTGAAATAATCTTCCCACCCGTTTGTTGTTTCACAAATTGGTTTGCACAAGCTTGTGACAAGAAAAATACCGTACGTGAGTTGATATTCATGACATCATCCCAGTTTTGTTCAGAGAATTCTAATGCATCTTGACGTTTAATAATCCCTGCATTGTTGACCAATATATCAACATGCCCCATCGCCTTAACGGCTTCTTCAACCAACCATGTTAAATCTGCTTGTTTAGAATTGATGAGGTCCTTTTTAATCCCATAAAACTTCTTACCTAACGCCTCTACTTGAGCTTTTGTTTCAGGCATATCGACATAGTCAACACCGACAACATCTGCACCAGCATCTGCTAAACCTAAGCACATGCCTTGGCCTAAACCTGTGGACGCACCTGTTACAATGGCAACTTTGCCAGCTAAACTAAATTTATCTAAGATACCCATACTGTTCTCCTTTTATTTTAAATCTTTGGTTTGAATAAAATCCATATCGTCGTAGGCTTGGTTTTCACCACACATACCCCAAATGAATGTATAATTGGTTGTTGCAACTCCAGCGTGAATACTCCAGCTCGGTGAAATCACCGCTTGTTCATTGGCGATGACAATGTGTCTAGTCTCATCTGGTTTTCCCATCAGATGAAAAACACGATGTTCTGCTGGTAAATTGAAGTAAAAATAGACTTCCATGCGTCGTTCATGGGTATGACAAGGCATGGTATTCCATGATGACCCATTGGCGAGTTCAGTCAATCCCATTTGTAATTGACAAGTTTCCAAAATGGCTGGGTGTAGATATTGATAAATAACACGTTTATTCATCGTGGATTCTGTGCCAATCGGTCTAGGGTTTGTGATACTGAATGGGATATGTTTATTCGGATAACTTTTGTGAGCAGGACTGGAATTGACATAGAATTTCGCTGGATTTTTGGCGTCTAACGAACAGAATTCAATCGTTTTAACCCCTCTACCTAGATATAACCCATCTTTGTGTGCCATGGGTTGATGGATACCATCGTAAATGATAAACCCTTCTCCACCGATATTGATGACACCCAATTCTCTTCTTTGTAAGAAATATTCACTAGCAACCTCTTTTGGAGCATCCAATGAGAGTGTTTTGTGAACTGGATAAACCCCACCTGCAATTATTCGATCAAAATGCGAATAGGTGAGTAAAATATCATCTTGAGCAAATACCTCTTCAATCAAATAAGTCTGTCTTAATTGCGCCGTGTCATAGCTTTTTGAATCCTCAGGACTGGTGGCGTAACGTACATTGAATTTCATTGGTTTTCCTCCATGATTTCTCTTATATAATTTAAGCTTTCTTGAATATCATCACCAGTAATACCTTCAAAAATATAATAGGCATCTGGATTATTTTGCATCATTAATGGTAATACACACTTGTAATCGATGAGTCCCTTATTCAAACCTACTTGAATCAATTTACCCTCGTGCAATTGATAATTTTTTAAATGAAATACAGCAATATCATCTTTTAAAAGATGCAACGCTTCTTTGAGTATGACTTCATGTTGACGATGATTTCTGAGGTTGAGTAAATTGAATAAGTCGATGATTACCTTGACATGTTTACTGTTTATATCTATAATAAATTTTTTGAGTGTATGTGGTGAAAAAATCACATGGGCATAGGCTGCCTCAACTAAAACGGTTTTATTGACAAGTTCAGCTGTTTCAACCAGACCTTTGAATACCGATAAAACCTCTAAATAAGCTGTTTTGGTATGATTTTGCTCATGATAAGTCCATTGATCATCGTTATAGGATCCTGTTTCAGATGCTACAAATGGTGTATTTAGTATCTGGGCTAACTTCAATTGTGCATTAAATCGATCAATGCCTGTTTGAATTTTATATTTATCGCTATGAACAGGATTAAAATAACTACCTAACAACGGCACATCAATGCCTTGTTGTAGGGCTGCAATGGCTTTAAATGCTTCTTCAGTCAACAATGGTTCTGGATTCAGTGCTTTATTGACGACCAACTGAATACCATCAAACCCATAAGATTGAGCACATTTAAACAGTGATTTCGCATCCATTTTACCCATATCGTGTGCTCGAATCCCGATTTTCATTATAATATATCTCCCAAGTAGCCTAAACGACGCGAAATCTGTTTACCCACTTCCATGAATTGTTTTGCAATACCCCGGGTATCTTCTAAAGAGGTATGGAGTCTTGAGACAGCTACCACACCACAAACCCGATTTTCAAAGTTATACACTGGAATAGCGATGTTCATGACGTGATTCAATTCACCGCCAAGTTCACAGGTATATCCATTGGAAAGAATTTCCTTTTTTCGATCGTCTTCAATTCTGACAATACCTTCAATTTTTTTATCAAATGCAGCATAGCATTCACCAATGAAGTTATCGCTAAAACTGGTATAAATTAATCCGACTTCAACATGTGAAACAATCTGACTTTGAGGTGATTGATAGGCATGAACAAATACAATTTTATCTCCATTAACACGTTTGGTAGCAAAAGCATTACAACCAAATTCGTCTGAAAATTGTTTCAATAAAGGTGCGCTTGTGGTAATAAAATTGGAATTTTTGGTATAAACCGATCCAATGGCATACATTTTCGACCCAATAACATAGGTTTTTCTAAACGGGTCTTTGTAGTAAATCGCATCTGCCTTATACAGCGTTTGTAAAAAATCATAAGCCGTTGCTTTAGGCATATCCAAATCACGATAAATTTCACCCAATGTTAAACCGTCCGGGTGTTTAGATATCAATTCCAATATGGCCAAAATGCGGTTTACTGAGCGGTTATCTTTCATCATAATACCTTCTTTCGCTATTTTTTAGCGTTGAACACGACCAGAGGCATCCCCTTTAGCCAGTGTTTCAACTTCTTTTTCATCCACTAAATTGTAATCACCAAAAATGGTGTGTTTTAATGCACTTGCAGCGACAGCAAATTCCAACGCTTCGCCTTGGGTTTTCTTAGTTAATAAACCATGAATCAATCCACCAGAAAATGAATCACCACCACCCACACGGTCAACAATGCGGATGTCATAAGATTTCGAATAATAAAATGATTTACCATCAAAAATCAAAGCACTCCAACCATTATCTGATGCGGAATGAGATTCACGCAATGTGGTGGCAACATATTTAAATCCAAAGGTTTCTTGCATTTCTCTAAAAATGCGTTCGTAACCTTCGTGATTTAATTCCCCTTTGGTGACATCACCACCAGGTTTAAATCCCAAAGTGAGTTCAGCATCTTCTTCATTACCAATACACACATCAACATATGGCATGAGATCTCTCATGACTTTTTGAGCTTGTTCGGGGGTCCATAGTTTTTTACGGTAATTGAGATCTACAGATACCGTTACACCATGTTTTTTAGCAGCCATGCAAGCTGCTTTGGTTATCATCGCGCCATTTGCCGATATGGCTGGCGTAATCCCCGAAAAGTGGAACCATTTGGCATCCTTGAATATCTCATCCCAGTTGAATTCTTCCGGTTTAGCCAGTGCAATCGCACTGTCGCTGCGGTCGTAAATTACTTTGGATGGACGCATCGATGCCCCGTGTTCTAAATAATATATACCTATGCGTTCCCCACCTCTTACGATGTAATCGGTATGAACGCCAAATTTTCTTAAGGAATTGACTGCAGATTGTCCGATTTCATGCTTTGGCAGTTTACTCACAAAATAAGCTTCATGACCATAATTGGCCAAGGATACGGCCACATTGGCTTCTCCACCACCATAGACGACATCAAACGCATCGGCTTGAACAAAACGATTCTTATCGACTGGCGATAAGCGTAACATAATTTCTCCTAATGTAACAATTTTCATTGTTTTCTCCTTATAATTTCACTTTAAATACGGCTTTTTTGACCAAATCCTGTGTACCATTGGATAATTTGGGCATATGTAGTTCATCTTTAAAAACCATCACAAACATGCCTTT
Organism: Acholeplasmataceae bacterium UBA6150; assembly: GCA_002423145.1. Classification (GTDB taxonomy): domain Bacteria; phylum Bacillota_I; class Bacilli_A; order Acholeplasmatales; family UBA5453; genus Paracholeplasma. The sequence goes on from DIUU01000005.1 coordinate 54,171, forward strand.
GGTCAATAAAACGGTTGAAAAATAGCCAAGGGATTGTCCCTTTTTAACGTCTTTTTCAGGGTTATATGGTTCGGTTACTAAAAACTTTAAATCATTTGATTCTAGGTAACCAAAAATTTCTGTGCCTTCTAATACAATTTGAATATCACCATAAACTTGATGAGCTTCAAAATAGCATTGCATCAGTGGTTTTGGTACGTAATCTTCACGGATCAATTTAACTGCTGAATCAATCACATGTTGACCAGGTTCTACTTCTAAAAGAGTATGCTTCTCGATATAGTCTACCACCGTTTGAATATTTGGATTTAAGGTTACATAGTTTTTTAAATTACGAATATGATCAACAATCATGATTAAACTCCTTTACGCGCTTTTTGTACAGCGTCGACGAATGCTCTAGCATTTTTGGTTACTGCTTCAAAGTCACCTTGTTTGGCTGGTGCTGTTAATTCACCACCAACACCCACTGCAACCACACCATTTTTTATCCATTCCGAAACGTTATCTAATGATACACCACCGGTAGGCATGATTTGAATATTGGGTAAGGGTCCCCTTACGGCTTTAACGAAGGAAGGTCCAAATACGGAACCTGGAAACAACTTGATGATTTCAACCCCTGCTTTAAGTGCGGTCAACATTTCTGTAATAGTCATACAGCCAGGCATATAGGGTACATCGAGGGATTTGCAGTAAAGTGCGGTTTCCAAATCAAATCCTGGACTTACGATATATTTCGCGCCTGCTTGTATGGCAATTTCTGCGGTATATTTGTCTAACACAGTGCCAGCCCCTAAAATCAGGTCTTCTGCAGGTATATTTTGAGCCAAATGTCTGATGACTTCATCGGCTTTTGGTACAGTAAAGGTTAATTCAATGGCTTTAAGTCCACCTTTGATACAGGCTTCTGCGATTTTTGTCGCTTCTTCTTTGGTTTGTGCACGCACAACCGCGACGACCCCAGATGCTTTGATTTGTTCCAATATGTTATTTTGCATTGATATCCTCCGTTCAATATGATAGACACCTACCACCATTGTATTGCATAAACCTTGGTTTTACAAGGTTGTATCGATAATTTCTTTCTTTATTACATGCTCAAAGTGAACGTTTTCACCCATGGCACCTTGAATCTTCACATTTGAAATGCGTACATCATTTACATAGTTAAAGTATAGACCTTGATTTGTTCTAGGTTCTTCAAAACTCATCATCGCTGGAATCCCAGGTTCAGGGTTTTTTGCATAGGTAAATGTGATGTTTTCAAGTTCAATCTTTCGGATGGGTTGTTCAGGTAAACCATAGAAAAACCCAGCAGCGACATGGACATCTTCACAGACCATATTTTTAAACGTGAAACTGCCTAAAAATGGGGTGCGGTCATCCACAGGTAATGCTTCTTTAGACCAAACATATTCGGTTTTTCCATCATCATCACAATAGTAATACATATTCATGACCAAAGGCGTCAAAACACCCTTCATGTATATGTTATTGAAAGTGATACCATCAATGATGGCGTCTTTACCTCTGCCTCGTCGAGTTTTAATCCTCAATCCACGATCGGTATCTAGAAAATAACATTGTGATACGTCAATATCTTTCATTCCACCGGACATTTCAGAACCTAAAACCACTGCCCCATGTCCATATTTCATCAAACAATTGCGAATGATGACACGTTCACACGGTTGCTTATAGGTTTTACCAAGTTCGATTTTCCCTGATTTTAAAGCGATACAGTCGTCACCAACGGAGAAATCAATTCCAATGATTCGAACATCTTTACAAGATTCTGGATCACACCCATCGGTATTTGGTGAATCTTTGGGTGATTCGATTTTTAAGTCGATAAAATCGATGAATTCACTAAAATAGGGATGTAAATTCCAAGAAGGTGTATTTTTTACAGTGACCCCTTGGAGTGCGACATTTTTGGAATGGACTAAGAACAATCCGTTCGGTCTCCACGCACCACGCATGATTTTGTGTTTGACCCACCAATCACTATTTTGTGCATTACCATCAAATACACCTTCACCGATGATTTTGACATTTTCAACATTTAATCCCGTAATCATGGATGCATATTGTGGTGCTGCTACACCTTCCCATGACGCTACTTCAAAATAAGTACCATCGGATTTAGTCATTCTGGCAGGTAAAATAGGATATTGGGTTCGGTCTGTTAAGTAAAGTAGGGTTGCGCCTTTTTCTAATTCAATCGTTAAATCGCTTTTAAGGAAAATCGGACCTACTATATAGGTACCTTGAGGTATAAATACGCGTGCGCCTTTAGGTGCTGCTAAAATGGCTGTTTGAATTGGCATAGTGTCCACAGTAGATCCATTGCCTTTAGCACCGAAATCCATCACGTTCAATGAAAGTGATTCCGATTCTGTTGAAAATATAGTTTCAAAATTTCCTACACGAACGCTATAGCTTGTATTAGGCACCAAGTTATAAATAGAAAACACATTGGTTTTTACATCTCGTAAAACCAACGTGTCATTCAAAAACACGTCAAACGCGCTTTTGCTATAATAAATATCTTGATTGTCCAACTCAAATGTAAAGCTTCTTGAGGATTTAAATATGAGTTTAAACATGGTATACCCCTATTTCTTTATTTTAATCAGAATAAATTGTTTCACAGTAATCCAGATCCAGTCCATGAACCAGTAGACTAAACCAAATGTGATGGGATCAATCCCCTTGTTATCAAAACCAAACATCAACATCCCAACCGATGGCACACCAATGAGCATCATGAGTTCAATGAAGTAATAAATCACAATGACAAGGATAATGACATAAACTAGTGAAGCAATAAGACTCCATATGGAACTTCTTTTGAGGTGAAATGGTAAATATTTAAGTGTCGGTTGTTTATCGTTATTCATCCATATGATTACTTTGTTGGAGATGAATTCAACAGCAATCGTTAAAATCAACACCAACAACACAAATCGGTCTAAAATATCGTATGTATTGATTGAAAGTGCCGTGAATGTTACGAAAAAAGCAGCCCCAGAAAACCAAAACTTCATGAATCCAATTTTGACACCCGGTTTAACATTCGCCAATTTGTCTATGGCGTAGGGATTAAACCCCTCTTGCTCATTTTTATTCTTCAATTTTGACATATTTCCAGTCCACATAAATCCAAGCAAAAATAGTCGCTATGATATAAAATACAAAACCAATGGCGAAGATGCCCATCGACATATAGCTATAATTTTTAATGACATAATCTGCTCTCGTCGCTGCTTCAATGAAGAATTCACGGGCATACGCGTAGACCAATAAACCTTGGATAGCGTTCAAAAGTGTGAATAAGATGAGCGATATAGGTGAACGTTTTCTCGAATATGACATCGAATTGAAAATCTGAACCATCGCAATAATATACATTGCGAATAAGTAAAACCCAATGATTTTTGATGTGAGTTCACTAATCGCAGATATATGCGATTTAAATACAAAATCCAATGTTCTAAAATCTAAAAATAAGGTATAAAATAAGGATCCAATGACCGTAAAAATTACAGGGATTTTGTATTTATTATAGCTATACCAACGCTTCATAAATACGCTGAACGTTTCTTTTGGTTTGACACTATTCATAAATGCTCAGCTCCGTTTCTTTATCAAAGAAATACAAATGGGATTGATCGAAGGACACGACAACTTCATCACCTGGTGTATAAACATGACGAGCATTGATTTTCAATACCACATTTTTCCCACCAAAACGTACGTGTACGAGTGCTTCTGCACCTAACAATTCATAGAGTTGAACGACTGTATTGAAACCTTCAATCTCTTTAGCATCACATTTTTTACAAATATGGAAGTTTTCAGGACGTAATCCCACGATGATTTCTTTGCCAAAATATCCCAATTCCTTTAATTTATTGAAAGGTTTTGCTTGATCAATATGCATTTTCACGCCATCGATTTCAAGCATACCTAATGCATCAATATCCCCTCTGAATATATTCATAGGTGGGGTTCCAATGAAACTGGCAATGAATAAATTCTTAGGTCTGGCATACACTTCAACCGGTGTTCCGACTTGTTGAATGTACCCATCTTTCATTACAACCATGCGATCTGCTAGGGTTAATGCTTCGATTTGATCATGTGTAACATAAATCATCGTCGAACCTAATCTATGGTGTAATTCCTTTAACTCTTTACGCATGATACCTCTTAATTTAGCATCCAGGTTAGAAAGCGGTTCATCGAGTAGGAATACTTTGGGGTCTCTGACAATCGCACGACCTAACGCAACTCTTTGGCGTTGGCCTCCAGATAATTCTCTGGGTTTACGATTCAAATATGGTTTTAATCCTAAAATTTCAGCAGCCCACATCACACGTTCGTGGATGAGGTCAGATTGTACTTTTCGTAATGTTAGTGAAAAAGCCATGTTATGGTAGACCGACATATGCGCGTAAAGTGCATAGTTTTGGAATACCATCGCGATATCACGTTCTTTTGGTGCCATCGTGTTGACGACGATATCATCGATCAATAACTTACCTGTGGATATTTCTTCAAGACCTGCAATCATGCGCAATGTGGTTGATTTTCCACAGCCTGAAGGTCCAACCAGCACGATGAATTCACCGTGTTTGATATCAATATTAAAGTCAAAAACCGCTTGTACACCATTTAAATAGATTTTATTTACATTTTGTAATGACATCGTAGACATACTATTCACCTATTTCTTTCAAATGTGCCATCAATGCTCGATGTTTTCGAATGGTAATGACTGCAGCGACGATTAGAAGAACAATGGTTACTTCAATTAAAGTCGTGATGGTTAAATATTGATTGCGTGTGATTTGACCTAGTCTAAACAGTTTTAATGGTTCATAAAATAAACGGAACAAATGGACTGTTGATATGACAAATAAGCCATATGCCCATTGTAGACTGTATGCTTTTACTTTTTCAGCAGCTAAGAACGAAACCAATAACAATGTGATGTTGATTAAGATTTCAAGAGCAGTCGTCATCGAAGGTACCACAGTACGTGGTGTAATTGTCATGAACAGCGATATGGTTTGTAACGCCATGGCAACTAAAACGAAATTAAAAGCCAAAGCATTCTTTTGGTAACGCATTTTGTCAACTCTAACATTTTTAGTTGCCATATGATTTTACCGCCTTTTGAATGAGTTCTGCACGTTCTTTTTGTGCCTTTATTTTATACACTAAGAATACCATAACTATGATAGCCACCACAATCATGAGAATGGCGTATATATTACCAAATTCAAATACAAGGTAGTTTTTAACGGTACGTCTGACTTGATATAAGTGTTCAGGCACTTCAAGTGTCGTAATATTACGATACATCGGTTCAAGCACGCTATTATAATAGAGTGTTAAAGCAGCCGAAACCACCAAGGTGATTGACGAAAGTATACTTAAAACAATATTACTGAGATAGAACGTTTTACGTGTAAATGACGCTGTAAATACGAGGGCTAGTAATAAAATCACACCCATAAAACCGACTTGAGATAAAATTCGGTTGGCGGTTTGGGATGCGAGATAGAATTGTCCAGCACGGGTTTCTGAGACGATATACGCCCAGTTGGTGCTATAGCCTAAGGTATATACATAAAATCCAGCTGCAGTTAAAATCAGCAGTGTGTATACGATTGGTTGGATGTTTTTGAGCATTGTTTTAAGAATATTTTGCATAAAATCACTTCTACTTTCATGTAAGTTTTTTAAATAAAGTGGGATTCTAGAAGGGCAATTTGCCCTTCTAGTTCCCAAAACGAAATTACTTGTTAACTCTTGCGTAAGCGGCTTCTAAAGCAGCTTTATAGATTGCTTCATAGGTGTTGATGGTTACATCACCTGTTGTCTTAGATACATAGGTAGTGAAGTAAACTTCAGGAGTAATGGTGTTTCCATTACCAGAGAATCCATAACGAACTAATTTAGCCAATTGTGCATCTGCCCAAATGTCATCGTAAGTTAAGGTCTGCATGTCTGCCAATTCGTCAGCAGTCAATGCGAATAGTGAAGGTGCCAAACGATACCATGGGTTTGTCGATTGATAAACACCGGCAAGTCTGAATACATTCGCTTGAACTGCAACGTTGATTCTTTCAATACCTGCGATACCTTGGCTGGATAATGTTTGATATTCAAGACCTAGTCCACGGATGTGTCCGATTGGCATAGTTGCGCCAACATAACGTCTTAGGTAGTTAATCATATTACCTGAAGCTAGGGCTGTCATTTCTGCCAATGCTGCTGCAGAAATCGCTGGAATCATTTCGCCATTATAGGAGATTTGACCATCGATAAAGCCTGTAGGCCCATATAAATGAATATTACCAACGGAATCATTGGATGAATAATCGTATAAACCATCGACCAATGTCAATACTCTTGCTAATTTTGCAGTATCGGTTGCAATGTGTGCTGGAATACCCCAAGCTTCATTCTTAAGGGATCTAACGCCTTCAGAGAAATGGAAATATTCACCATCACCTAACCAGTTGTTCACTGGAGGTAAAATCGCTTCAAAACGGTAAGTAGGATCTAATGTCTTCGCAGCATTGACATAACCTTGAGGGGTTGACGATGCGTTGTAGTCATAAGTGATGAAACCATAAGAACCTTGTAATAATTGTGCTCTGTGGTCAGTGTTTGATCCAGAATCAAATGTTTGAATGATCAATTGATCAGCAAACATATTGGTTAATTGTGTAACACCATCGATGGTTGCTTGTTGTGCTCTCGCATCGACAACGCCACCTTGTTGATTGAAGTATACCCAATCGTATCTGGAGAACATACCACGCAGACCGAACATTTCAAGTCCACGGAATAAGTTACGAATACGAGCTGCTTGAGATGTTCTAGGGAACATAGCTTCAACCGATGTCTTAGGTACAGACATTTCTCTGGTTAAGAATTGTGGGTTTGCTTTAACCACATGCATCAATGCGACTAATTCATCAACATCGTAAGCAGCGTCTGTTCCAACGAAAACGTCAGAAAGTTTAGCATAACCTTGTGAACCATAAGTTGCTTGCATATAAGTTCTGAATGCATTCGCCATCGATACACCAGACTTATCAGGTAAATTTTTAAGTGTAGTTAAAATGTTTGCTGTGTGTGCTTTAGTTACATTGCGAGTTGTGCCATCCGGATTTGCAACTTTAACAACCACATTTAGGTTTTCAGGTGTTGTGTTAGCAACAGTAAATGAACCTGTGTATGCAGCAGCATCAAACGTTGGAGATGCTACGTCAAGAATGTCTTGAACCCAGTCGATACGGACTAAGAACATTTGTTCGATTTCACCGAAACCATCGAAATAAGGGGTATAGTAAATACCACCATTTGCCGCTGTCATTGACGCTCTTACCGATGGGTTATCCGTTAAGAACTTGTTCAAGTTTGGCATAGAGTTTAAATACTTTGATAGGTCAACGAAGTTAGAACCCGATACACCATATTGTGTTAATTGTGCACCTGTTGCGTTTACTAGGTCTACAGTTGCGAAACTGTTGGTTAGTAATTCGTTGAATTGGTTGGTTGTAGTACTGTTTACTTTAGCATCTTGGAAAGTGATGTTTAACTTTTGACCAAGAGCTTCCCATACTGGCATCAACATACCATTAGTATATGTTTTACCATTTAATGAAACATATGGGTTGGTTTCTTGATAAGTAATCCCTCTACCTTCATAGTTGATAGCTACTTTTAAAGTAATTGCTTTAGAAGGATCATCTTCAACCAAAGTGCCACTGACATTCACTTGGAATTGAGTGGTTTGTGCTAGATATGTGACTGTGATAACCTTTAAACCCGCTGTTAAGGAATCGAACCCGCTCACAGTAAATTCTGCGTGTGGTACAGCTACTTTAGAACCATCAGAGTATAAAGCTTCAATGACCAAGCCATTTAAGCTCAATACACCATTTAGACCATAAGTGGTTTTTGAAGGTAAATTCTTCACTTGAATTGCAAGTAAAGTCACTGGGGCATCTGGGTCATTAACAACCACGACAAATTGTGTTGTTAAAGTGCCGACAGTTACAGTAATGGTCTTTAAACCAGGTGTAGCTGTAGAGAATCCAGATACTTGGAATTGGTTCGCACCTGTTCCTTGAGTTAGAATCACGCTGGAAGCATCATTATAGATACCTTCAACTTGAAGTCCTGCTAAGTCTAGCGTTTGATCGCCAACTTCATAAGCTGTTTTAGTAGGTGCTACTTTAACGTTGATTGCAACCAACGTCTTTTCAGGTGTGACAACTTGACCGCCACCGATACAGCCTGCTAAAACGAATAGTGATAATGCCGCTAGGATTATCCCAAACATTTTTTTCATACTTTTCTTCCTCCTCTTTCTTATTCTTTAACCCCACCAACGTTGACCCCTTTTGCGAAATACTTTTGCAAATATGGGTAGACAACGATGATTGGGATAATAGACATAACAATCATTGCGTACATATACGAATACGGTGAATAAGGGGTATTCGTAATCGATGCGTTTTCATCCATCAAGTATTCACTTAAATACTTACGTAGATGAACTTGAAGCGGATGTTCGACGTTCCAGTTGACAAGCACTAGGTTCCAGAAATACCCATTCCAACGCGATAATGCATAGAATAAGGTAACCGTTGCGAGTGCACTTTTGGACATCGGTAAATATACATTGGTGAGAACTTGAAATTCATTGGCACCATCGACGATGGCTGCTTCTTCAATTTCTTTGGAAACCCCACTAAAATAGTTTCTTAATAAGATAACGTTAAAGGCTTGAACACCAAACCCATATATAATTCCCCATCGGTAATCGACTCCAAACATCTTATAGTTTAAAAAGGTTGGGATCATCCCTGCGGAAAACCACATCGTAAATACAATTAAGAAGTTAATTTGTCTTCTAAATACCAATCTGGACTTCGAGAGTGCATAGGCTGCAGCAATCGACATAGCCATCGAGAATATCGTTCCGAAGAAGGTATAGAACAATGTGTTTGTATACGCAATCCAGAAGCCTTTATCTGATAATACTGCGATTAATGCGTCCATTTGGAAATCGACTGGCCAAAATATAACACGGCCTTGTTCAAATGCTAATTTACCCGATACCGATGCTGATATGGTGTAAATGAAGGGGTATAAGGCAGCGATAGCGAATAAGGTAACCAACACATACGCTATGACTTTAAAAATAACTTCTGTGACATCTAATCTTCGCATAGGGGTTCTCCTTAGAATAATGACGTGTCAGATACACGTTTCGAAATAAAGTTCGCACCTAATACTAGGAACATAGCGATAATCGAGTTAAATAAGTCGGCTGCGGCAGCGGTATTCAATGAAATCGACTGTCCACCCATCAATCCCCCAATACGGGTGACGAATGTCGAGATGACATCGGCAGTCTCATAGGTTTGAACATTGTACAATAGAATGATTTTTTCGTAGCCAACGGACAATATTTCACCGATGCGCAAAATCAACATGATGGTCAACGTCGGTGCCATACCTGGCAATGTGACATAACGAATTTGTGCTAGCTTGTTCGCACCATCGATGCGTGCTGCTTCATAATTGGTTGGACTGATTGACATGATGGCTGCGAAATAGACGATGGATCCATAACCAGCACCTTCCCAAATACCAGAGATAATATATATCGATCGGAAATATTGAGGGTCATGTAACATCCGTGTTGTAGCACTGATGAGTCCCATATTTTGGAGTAATGTGGTTAAAACCCCTGGGGCTTGATGTGGTTCATTGCCTTCAAATAACATTAAAGTAATGATTGAGGTAATAACAACGGTACTGATGAATTTCGGTAAGTAGGTTAAAATTTGAGTTAAGCTTCTATAAAAATCTGATTTGATTTCGGAGAAGAATAGCGCCAATATAATCGGGACTGGAAAACCAAAGATGAGTCCATACATTGATATCGCAAACGTATTTCTAAACGCTTGCCAGAATTCTTTTGAATAGTCTCCAAAAATCAAAGAGCGGAACGCATAAAACCCTGAGAATGGGGCTTGACCTACCGATAATGTCAAGTCGTTTTGGTTTTTAAATGCCGCTAAGATACCATAAATCGGCATGTATCTAAATATGAAGAAATAGATAATGACTGGGACAAGCATCGCATATAACGGCCAATCTTTCTTAATTGTATGCCCATAGCGATGCCACTTTTTCTTTTCGAGTTCTTCGAGAAGGAGTTCATGTTTCAGTTCATCTAAACTCATGTTTTTTACGTCGTGGTTAACTTTCATAAATGCGTTCCTCTTCTAGTCTTTCCTTTATTTGTTTCAGTAAATAGGTTTTCATATCTACCATAAAATCTTCTTGGTGTCTGGCAATCATCATAATGACCCAACCGAGGATGATATTGAATCCATGTCGAGAAATTAATACAATCCATTCAACGGTTTCAAATAAAACCAGCTGAATCATGGCTTGAGTAATAAATAATGCTAAGTAGCCTGTTAAGAAATATAATGTGACCAACAAGACTTCACTGCGAATATTGCTTTTTGAGGTTATTTTGAACCAGATCATTGCACTACCCAATGCAAATATCGATGCGAAGTAGCCAATCATCGGCAAAATTTCAAAGTTTTGATATAAAAGTGTATGCATTAGGGCGATGACGCCATTGACGAAAAATCCGTAGACACCCCATCTAAAATAAATGATTAGGATGATGGGTGCTGATAACGTGACATATAAAAATATAAGTTCTTTTTGACTTGCAAAAAAACCGATGAGATCTACAACGACAGCGACTAAGCCAAGAAAAATTAAATCCATTAAGCGATATTTCGCTATTGTCAAAGTAAGACCTCCTTTATATAATAGATTTACGTGAGGTGTTCAAATGAACCTAATTAAACTAACCCCAGAAGACGATATTCAATCCGTATTGGACAGTTATCCAGTGGAAACGTTGCTAGAAGTCCATCTAGCCAATGGTTTTTACAAACAAAAATTAACATTGAGACACCCGTATTTAAAGTTGATTGGTGAGTCTCACGCTGCCATCATCTCATATGATGATCACGCATTGAAATTCCATGCCGATGGTCTACTCATGAATACGTTTAGAACCCAAACGGTTTTGATTATAGCAGATCACGTGACCTTATCCAACTTAACCATCGAAAACACCAGTGGATCGGGTACGAAAATTGGTCAAGCCATTGCGCTATCTTCCTATGGTGATGATACGGTTATCGATCACTGTGTGTTCAAATCCACCCAAGATACACTTTTCTTTGGGCCGTTGCCATCGGATTTGATTTTACGTTATGATCATATATTAAGTCAGGGTGAATTGATCGATCGTCCCTTAAGACAATTCATATTCAATTCAACCATCATGGGAAACGTTGATTTTATATTTGGTGGTAGTGATGCGTTTTTCGATCACTGTACGATCATTTCGAATGGTAGTGGGTACATCAGTGCACCTTCTACTCACCCCAAATCATCGTTCGGGCTGGTTTTTAATGGTTGTCGCTTTCAATCCTTGGGACACTACAATATCGTTCTCAGTCGACCTTGGCGCTCTGGAGGAAAAGCCATTTTTATTGATTCAACATTTGAAATGCCGCTATCTGTTGAACGTTATTTGGATTGGGATAAACCGTATTTTGAAAACTACGAAATACCCTATGTGCCACACCCATTATCAAAACCATTGCCCGAAACCATGAAAATGAATATTTCGGAAATCATCGCTGAAAAGCGATTTTTTTTTACATATTGAAATATTTCTTAGCGTTATTATAAGAAATATCTTCGACGATTCTACCCAAGACTTCGTAGTCTTCAGGGAATAAACCTTGTTCAACCCAACGTCCAATTTTATCGCATAATAAGCGTCTAAAATATTCATGACGCGGATAGCTTAAGAATGATCTAGAGTCGGTTAGCATGCCAACGAATCTAGAGAGTAAACCATTGTTTGCCAAAGCATCCATCTGTTTGCTCATACCATCTAAGGTATCATTGAACCACCAAGCAGAACCACATTGAAGCTTACCTGGGGTTTTGCCATCTTGGAATGCTTGCATCAAGGTAACCACCACTTCATGGTCTCTTGGATTCAAAGCATAAATGATGGTTTTTGGCAGTTGATCGTGATGATCTAATGCGTCTAGGATTCTCGATAATGGTTTTGCAATCAATTCATCGTTGATGGCATCATAACCCGTATCTGGTCCTAAAGTTTGTAACATCCGTTTTGAGTTATTGCGTAGGGCACCGATGTGGTATTGTTGAACCCATCCACGTTTATGGTAGGCTTTCCCTAACGCAACCAACATATAGCCTTTGTATTTTTCGACTTCTTCTTTTTGTAAAGAGACTTTGGCTCTAGCACGCTTGAAGATGATGTCGATTTCTTCATCATTGGTATCTTGGAAATGAATTGAATCTAAGCCATGATCGGATAAGCGGCAGCCATGTTCATGGAAATAATCCATCCGTAAATCCAATGCTTGTAACAAAGTTTCTACGGTATCGATTGAAAAACCAACCACACTGCTTAATTGATTAACCCAGTCATTGAACCAAGAGAGTTCGATGTTAATGGCTTTGTCTGGTCTAAATGCAGGTTTTACTTTAAATGCATTTTGTTCGTTATCCAGCAATTCATGATACTTTAAATCATCCACAGGATCATCGGTAGTGCATACCAGTTTAACGTGGCTCATTTCGATGAATTTTTTAGGTGTCAATGATTTTAATTGTCGATTTGCCTCATCGTAAATCGATTGGGCTGTTTTAGGTGATAATAACGTGTCAATTTGGAAAAACCTGCGTAACTCTAAATGGCTCCAATGGTAAAGTGGATTACCCACCAAGTATGGCATCACTTCTGCGTATTTCAAAAATTTCGCGTAATCGGGTTGATTGCCCGTAATGAATGACTCATCTACCCCATTGGCACGCATTAAGCGCCATTTGTAATGATCTCCACCAAGCCAAACTTTCGATAAATTTTCAAACGGTTTGTTTTCAAATATCTCTTTTGGATTTAGATGGCAGTGATAGTCAATGATTGGCATCTTTGAAGCATACTCATGATAAAGTTTTTTTGAAACTTCATTGGATAGCATGAAGTCTACGTTCATAAATGATTTCATATAAATTCTCCTTATAGGATGACACCTGTTTTAAATATCCCTATTTCTCTAAAATGATTCATTTCATTACGGGTTTTTTTACCGTTCACCACTTCAACAATGAAATCGATGAATTGTTCCAAAACCGTATCCATGTCTAAACCTTCTGTTAGGCTACCTGCATTGAAATCAATCCAATTCGGTTTTTTCTTATAGATTTCTGAATTGGTCGATACTTTGATGGTTGGAATAAATCCACCAAATGGGGTACCACGTCCGGTTGAGAACAATACCAATTGACACCCACTCATCCCGAGGGTAGTCACCGATACGAGGTCATTACCAGGGGCACTGATGAGGTTTAAGCCTTTGGTTTTTAATCTGTCGGTTTGATTCAACACATCACATACGATGGATAATCCTGCTTTTTGTGTACAACCCAACGATTTATCTTCTAGGGTTGAAATTCCACCATTTTTATTACCTGGTGAAGGGTTATCATAGATGACTTGGTTATTTGATTTATAATAAGCTTTAAAGTCATTGATGAGGTGGACGGTTTTATTAAATACGGCTTCATTTTTAGCTCTTCTCATCAAAATCTTTTCTGCACCAAACATTTCAGGGACTTCAGTCAACACCGTTGTTCCCCCATGGTATGTAATGTAATCTGATAATTTTCCTAAGAGCGGGTTCGCAGTAATCCCAGATAACCCATCTGAACCGCCACACTTTAATCCGATACGCAGTTCTTGAATATCGGCTTTGACACGTTTGTCGTCTTTCATAGCTTCATACAGTGATTTGAGGACTTCTAAACCTGCTTCTAATTCGTCTTCTACTTCTTGCATAACTAAGAATTTTACTCGGTTTGGATCGTATTCACCATACGATTCTCTGAACGCTTTAACTTGATTATTTTCACAACCTAAACCCAGGATCAAGACTGCACCAGCGTTTGGGTGTTTTGAAATATTTTGAAGTGTTTCTTTGGTGTTTTCATGGTCATCACCCATTTGAGAGCACCCAAATTGATGACCAAATAAATGAATCCCATCGAATTCTGGACCCGGGTTAACTTCTCTCATGAAGAGATCAGCCAACTGTTTGGTTTGTCCAACAATACAACCTACGGTAGGGACAATCCAAAGTTCATTACGAATGCCGACTTCACCATTGGCACGACGGTACACATACACATCACGGTTTTTATGTTTAACTTCGTATTTTTCAAATTGAGGTTCATAACTATAATCTAGAACATCACTTAGGTTAGTCGATAGGTTGTGTACATGCACGTGTTCGCCTTTTAATATGGAGTTAGTAGCGTGTCCAATCGGAAAACCGTACTTGATGATATCTTCACCTAAAGCGATATCTTTTAATGCTATTTTGTGGCCTTTTAAGACATCGTCTTTTAATTCTACTTGATTAACGATTTGACCTTTTTTTAAATCCATCAAAGCGATCATCACATTGTCGTCTTTATGAATGATCAAAAATTGCGCTTGTTCCAATGTTAAGCCTCCAATACTTGTTGTAATGCACTGCGCATCCCAACACTCAAAATGGCTTCAACATGGCGATTCACATAGCTAAACACATCGATTTGAGATAAGCGGTTGGTTTCCCAATGGGACAATCCTAAAATCGTATGAACCAATTCATTGGTGTTGCCTTTAGACCATAATGATCTATATAGTTCTAGGAATTGTGGATCATCTTGAAGTTTTATGATTTCTTCATTACGAGTACCCCGGTAGAAAACCATATTGGCAGCTAAACTAAATAACTGAAGTTTAGGGAATTTTCCATGATTGAGTTGCTCTAAAACACTCGGTAAAATTCTTGATTTATATTTACTCATGCTGTTTAACGCGATGCTCATGAGTTCATGTCTGACGAAGGGATTCAAATATCTTTCAAGCACCGCTTGGGCAAATTTTTCCATGTCTGCTTGAGGTAAATCGATGGTTGGAATGACTTCTTGCCAAATGAGATTTTGAATAAACTTTCCAACTTGAGGGTCAGTCACTG
Organism: Acholeplasmataceae bacterium UBA6150; assembly: GCA_002423145.1. Lineage (GTDB taxonomy): Bacteria > Bacillota_I > Bacilli_A > Acholeplasmatales > UBA5453 > Paracholeplasma. The sequence continues at coordinate 69,380 of DIUU01000005.1, forward strand.
CTTCTTTAACCGTATCAATCCCGCAAAGGTATGCTATTGGAACAAGTGCGGTATGTGAACCGTTGAGTATTTTAACCTTGCGTTCTTTATAAGGTTTTAAGACATCTACAAAATACACATTGAGTCCGGCTTGATCAAAGGGCAATCGTGTATTGAGTCCCTTTTCACCTTCAATGACCCATAGATGGAAGATTTCACCCTTTACCATCGAATGGTCTAAATAACCATATTCTGCTTCTAATCGTTGTGCATCTTGTTTTGGATATCCAGGTACGATTCTGTCGACAAGGGTGTTATAAAAGCGGTTAGCGTTAATCATCCATTGAATGAATGTTTCACTCATGTTGTTCGCACGTGCCATCTCAATCAATACTTTTTTAAGTGTTTGACCATTGTCATCAATCAGTTCACAGGCTAAGATGTCTAAACCAGCTTCTTTCGACCCAGCGAATGCTTCAAAACGCATACGCAGGAAAGCCAATAACTTACCAGGAAAGGATACTGGACACTGATTAAAATGAATGGATTCATTCATAAAAGCGATCCCAGCTTCTGTGGTGTTGGAAATCACAGTCGTGATGATAGGTGATGCTGCTAAATCTAAATAGGCTTTATATTGTGTGTAAGGATCGATGAATTCGGATAAGACATCGACGATTTTTGACTCAGATACGACTTTGCCTTGTTCAATGCCTTCTAATATAAGTGTATATAATCCATCTTGTTGTTCCAAATCTCTAACTCTGCCTTGTGGCATCGGTTGAATGACAGCCACATGACCATCAAACAAACCTTTTTCATTCAATGTTTGAATAAAAGGGTCTACGAATGCACGTAGAAAATTACCTTCGCCGAATTGAACAATCTTAATTGGTCGCTTCGGGAAAGGTTTCATTACCCTCGATAATCTATCCATAAAATCCTCCCAGAAATGGTGATCAGTATTTGTTTATTTATCGTCCGTATATGCGGACACCGTTTAAATACACCTAATTTTATCATGGAAATTATAACCTGTCAACGGTTTCATGGAAAAAAATGTAACCGTTTTTTAATTGTTGTAAAAAAGCGTTTATAATCCCTATTAAAAAAGCGGGTTTATTTTGTGCTCTTCTAAAGAAGGTTATTTTTTATAAACGCCATATATGCTTTTTGTTAAAAATCAAAAATAAAATGCACCGTTTGGGTGCATTTAAGCTTGTTTTACAAATGAATTGTTGTCTGGATCGGTGTACACACGTTTACCGCGATTGAGTTGATTAATCGATGCCAGTTCTTCAATGGTTAAGAATAAATCTTGTGATTCTAAATTTTCTTTTAAGCGTTTAGGGGTTACCGATTTTGGAATCATTAGGATACCTCTTTGTATGCCCCAAGCAATGATGACTTGTGCGATGGTCTTTTGATATCTATCAGCAATGCCTTTCAATACTTTAAAATACGGCCCTTCTTCTAAAAATACTTCACCTTTCATAAAAGGCCCATACGAAATGAGTGCGATATTTTTCTCATTTAGATAGATTTGGGTTGGTAACTGGTATAACCCTGGATGCAACTCTATTTGATTGGCCATCGGAACAATACGGGCTGTTTTCAATAAGGCATCCATATGGTGGATTTTAAAATTAGACACCCCAATGGCTCTGGTGAGTTTTTTTTCATACACTTCTTCCATACCACGCCAGGTACTTTGATTTAAAGCTGTGGATGGACTTGGCCAGTGGATTAGATATAAATCGACATAATCTAGTCCCAATTTTTCCAGTGAGATCATCAATTCTTTTTTTGCCTCTTCATACCCTAAATTAATTGGAGATAGTTTTGTTGTTACAAAAATGTCTTCGCGTGGGACCAATGAGTCCTTTATAGCTTTGCCTACTGAGGCTTCATTACCATAAATTTGCGCTGTATCAATGTGACGATACCCTAATTTTAATGCTTCAAGAACCGTGTCATAAGCTTCGCCTTCTGTCACTTTGAAAGTCCCCAATCCGAGCATTGGCATTTTCACGCCATTAGATAATGTTTTGTATTGCATAAAAACCCTCCTCTTTCTTGATTATAATAGTGGATTTTGAAGTTTTGCTATTTTTTCGTTGGTTAAGTCATGAAGTAATGCACGCACCATGAGTCTTGCTGATTCATGGTCTGCTAGATCAAACATGGCTACAGTAGAATGGATATAACGTGCAGGTAAACCAATCGTAGTTGCGATGATACCGTCATTCGAATCAAGTGCTCTTGCAGCATCGGTTCCACCTTTGGCGATGTATACCTGATGCTTAATGGACTTGGATTGTGCCAAATCTTTGAAATAATTAAATAGGCGAGGTGCCATAATGTTTCTTGGATCAAATAAGCGAATCAAGAAACCTTCACCCATTTTGCCTGACGCTTTGGGATCCGCTAAATCGTTGAGTGGTGAGGCATCGAGTGCTAGGAAAAAATCAGGTTTAAATCTAAACACGGACGTACCTGCACCCCTGAGTCCAACTTCTTCTTGAACGGTTGCACCAACGACTAAATGAAATGGTAATTCAATGTTGTTGAAATCACGAACAACTTCTAAAGCCATGCCACAACCCCATCGGTTGTCGACGGCTTTAGACATCACCTTAGTTTGGTCATAATTGAGTGAAAAATCGTTTTTAGGTAATACCATGTCCCCCACAGCAACCCCAGCATTCAATACATCGTCTTTGCTCTTCGCTCCAATATCAAAAATTAAATCTGGAAAATCCGCTGCTTGGTTTTTCGATAGGTGTGGTGGTACAGAACCGATGATGCCTGCAACTAAACCATTCTTGGTTTCAGCATATAACTTTTGGGAGATAAAAACTTCTGCAACTAACCCACCAATGGGGATGACTTTGATGGCACCATTAGGTAAAATATCTGAAATCATCAAACCAACTTCATCCATATGACCTGCAATCATGACGGTTTTAGCTTGGGTATTTTTGGACTTTTTAACTGCAAAAATGGAACCTAAATTATCCACTTCAATCTCAAAGTTCTTATAAAGACGCATTTCTTCTAAGATGATTTTAAACACGTTATGCTCATAAGCTGAAATCCCAAAAGCATTCATCAATTTTTCATAAATCGGATAAATTCTGTTCATTTTAACTTGGCCTTAAACCCATAAATAGGGCTTTCCTTTCGCTTTTTTTCTTCATATTCTGATACGGCTTCGCGTTCTTCGCATTGGGTATTTGCCCAGAATACTTCGAAACCTGAGGATAGCAAATATTCAAGTGAATCCAGATATAGAGGTTCAAAATCTGATCTAAATTCAAGTTCTCCACCCGTAATTAAGATGGTTTCATACATTTTTAGATACGTCTCAAAGGTCAATCTTCGTTTATGGTGACGTTTTTTCGGCCATGGATCAGAAAAATTTAAATAAATCTTAGAGACCGTTTTTGGTTCGAAATAGGATAATAGTGCATTCGCATCGTCTTGAACAATGGTTAAATTCGGCAACATCAACTCGGTTTGTTTTTCAAGAATTCGATAACAAACATTGATGTCTTTTTCAAAAGCCACGTAATGATACTCTGGGTTAAATTTAGCCAACTCTGTGATGAATTTGCCTTTCCCACTACCCACTTCAAGGATGATTGGTAAATCTGCTTTAATAAATTGTGGACTTGTCATGATTAAATTCGATTCATGGATGGCTTCATAAGCCTGTTTTACACGTTTAGTTCTCACTGTTTTTAATTATCGCATACGAAGCATATGCGGCTCCTAATCCTAATATGATACCGAAAGTGATTTCCATCAAGCCAAATGAAGTCAACGGTTTATTTTGGTTTAATATCGTTAAAATAGAGATGGGACTCGAAATCAATAATCCAAGCACAGCGGCGTAGAATAAAGATTCATAGCGATCAATGACGATAGAAATCATCTTTGAAAATATGATTAATCCAATCAAAGCTCCCAATAAAAATAGTACAATGGCAGGTAATACCGAACTCAAGGATACCATATCCAAGCCAAACACGCTTTCGATCGCTGTTTTGACTAAACCGACGACATGAACATAATAGCCCAATAACAACAATACCAAAGACCCGCTAATGCCTGGTGCAATCATGGTACCTGCTGCTATCGCACCAACTAAAAATATCATAACATAATATATCCAACCCGAATGAACACCTAAATTCGAATTTAGGATAGGCAATATAACCATGATTGAAAATGCGATGAAAAACACAATAGTATGCTTCAAATCCCTGGTCTTAATTTTTTGATAAATCGACTGGATGCCACCAACAATCAATCCAATGAAAATCAGTGTTGTTAACAATGGTACTTTCTGATATCCAAAATCAATGACAAAAACCCCAAATACAATCCCAACAACCAAACCAATCAAGATTGGATAGAGTGTTTTGATGGTTTGAATTGGGGCTTTTAATAACTTTAATATGCCTTTAATCAATACGTCATAGATGCCAAAAATAACGGCCATAGTCCCGCCACTGACACCTGGAATGATATTGGCTAGTCCGATGAAGAACCCACCAATAACAGTTTTAAACCTAGACATTGAGTGGCAACCCTAAATTGTCTCTAATGAGCAATTCGGTGATGGATTCCATGGCTAGTTCTGCGTCTTCACCTTCAACTCGAATGGTAAATTCTGCGTGACGATATATGCCTAAGGACATGACGCCCATAATCGACTTCATATCGACTGCTTTTTGGTTAGCGATGAGCCATACTTCTGACTTGAAACGGTTTGCCAGTGTGACTAAATTGGTTGCAGGTCTGGCATGAATGCCGTTTTCTGCGATGACTTTGAATGATCTTTCCATCGATTTATGCTCCTTTTTCTAATTGTTTTTTAATTTGTTTTGGTTCGTAATCAAAGGTCATTGTGATGTCTTTCCCTTTAACAAAAACCCCTGTGTTCGATAGTGTTTTAAGTAAATCAAAATTCACTTGTTTAATGTTTGAAACCTTAAATTTAACGCGTTCATGTTCCACAAGAACTTGTAAAAGATTGTCAAACCCAAGGGCGTTTTTAAGATTTAAAATGAAACTAGGGTCAATCATTTTACGATCAAATGGTTTCTTCTTTTGACTTCTAATATAGGCATTTAGACTAATTAACACCACAAGCGATGCCAATGCAATGACAGCAATGATGGTGAAGGTGTCTAATTGATAAGTGGTTAACATGTGAACACCCCTTCATTATGATTATACGTGGTCAGACTTATTTTTACAAGCAATTATCCGTTTTGTGTGGTATATTTAATATAGATGTTTTTTTGAGGAGATTACTATGTTTATCGATTGGATTAAGTATATATTACTCGGCATCATCCAAGGGATCACCGAAATATTACCCATTTCGTCTTCAGGCCACTTGGTTCTATTTCAGTATATTTTCAATTTAAATCAACCCGGATTGGCCTTTGAAATGTTTACGAACATGGCTTCTCTCATTGCGATGATTCTACTTTTTTACAAAGATATATTCCACCTAATCAAACAAACCTTCAGATTCCTATTTAATAAAGATCTACTGGCGAAATCAGATTTTTTATATGTTGTAAAACTCATAATCGCGGTCATCCCGATTGGTATATTTGGATTCATTCTGAAAGATTGGGTAGGTTCGATCAAAAGTCTATGGTTTGTTGGACTAGCCTTGATGTTGACTGGTACATTACTATTGATAATCTATCGTTTGAGAAATCAATCTGAAACCCACGATGAAGTGACATTTAAAGATGCGCTTTTCATCGGTTTAACTCAAACCATCGCGATTTTTCCTGGGGTATCACGTAGTGGTTCTACCATCATTGGTGGATTATCTCAAAAACTATCCTTGAAATCGCTATTGAAGTTTTCATTTTTATGTTACATCATCGTTTCGATTCCTGCATCGTTTTTGTCGATTATCGATTTAGCCGAACAGTCAGAATCGATTGATATCATCGGTTATTTATTGGCGTTTGGTGCGACATTGATTACCACCTATGTTGTAGCCTACTTCGTTATGAAACGCCTTCAAATCAAACACTTATTGTATTTTGGCATTTATTGTTTATCCGTTGGATTCATTGCTTTTATAACCTACTTCATCCTATAAATTAGAAATCCATGCGAAAGTCAAATGACCTCTGCATGGATTTTTTTACTTGATAAACATGGCATCCCCAAATGAGAAAAATCGGTAATTCAGATTTACAGCCTCATTATAAGCTTTTAGTATGGTTTCACGGTCAGCTAAGGCTGAAACGAGCATAATCAAGGTGGATTTAGGTAAGTGGAAATTGGTAATCAATGCGCCAATCGTTTTGAATTGATACCCTGGATAGATAAAGATACTGGTTCGATAAATACCTGGATGGAATTGATTGGAATAATTGCTTTCTAGGGTTCTAACGGTGGTGGTCCCCACAGCAACCACACGCTTTTTTAAGCGCATCGCTTCATTTAAGCGTTGTGCCGCAGTTTCTGTGATTTGGTACACTTCTTCATGCATGTGATGATCTTCGATCGTATCGGTTGTGGTGGGTCTAAATGTCCCCAACCCCACATGTAACGTAATTTCAATAATTTCGACACCTTTGGCTTGAATGGCGTTCAGTAGTGGTTTTGTAAAATGAAGTCCTGCCGTAGGTGCAGCGGCACTGCCAATCTCTTTAGCATAAACCGTTTGATAACGGTCTTTTTCTTCAAGTTTTTCATGAATATAAGGGGGTAAAGGCATCTCACCCAGTTCATCGAGAACCTCATAAAAGATACCTGAATGTGAAAATAAAAAAGATTTGATGCCCTCTTCTTTTTCTTTGACACAAGTAGCAATTAGTTTGCCTTCACCAAAAACGATTTTGGTTCCCAATTTCACACGTCTTCCAGGTTTCACCAAGGCGTCCCAAACCGATTCATTTTGTTCCAACAATAAGAGTTCAATGATGGCTTGAGTATCGGCTTTTACACCAATCAATCGGGCAGGCATGACTTTGGTATTATTGACGACCAAAACATCGTGTTCTGACAATTCATCGAGGATGTGACTAAATGTCGTATGATGGAATGCGTTTTGCTTACGATCGACAATAAAAAGGCGTGATTCGTCACGGCTTTTTAACGGGTGTTGGGCAATTAATTTTTCGGGTAATATAAAGTCAAAATCGGCTGTTCTCATTCTTCAAATAATCCTTTTAAGTATTTTTTTCCTAGAGCATCATAGCTTTTTTGCATCGCGACACGCCCACGGGCTGTACGCTTAATAAAGCCTTCTTGTAATAGATAGGGTTCATACACATCTTCTACTGTGGTGATTTCTTCACCAATGGTGGCTGCGATGGATTCAAGACCCACTGGACCCCCAGCAAATTTTTCGATAATGGCAGACAAATATCTTTTATCGGTATGGTCTAAACCATTCGAAGAAATGCCTAGTTTTTCTAGAGCATGGTTCGTAATATCCAAGGTGATAATCCCATCCCCAATGATTTCTGCGAAATCCCTCACCCGTCTAAAAAGTCGATTCGCGATTCGCGGTGTACCACGGGAGCGTTTGGCGAGTTCGAGTACTGCATTTTGCTTAATTTCTGTTTTATATACCGATGAGGTACGGTTAATAATCAATCCCAGCTCTTCTTGATTGTAAAAAGATAATCTCATGACCACCCCAAAACGATCTCTTAATGGGGCGGATAAATCGCCAAAACGTGTGGTCGCTCCAATTAGAGTGAAGGGCGGTAAATCGATCCGAATGGATCTGGATTGTTGGTCTTTTCCAATCACGATATCGATGACATAATCTTCCATCGCAGCATACAAGACTTCTTCAACCACCCGTGGTAAACGATGAATCTCATCGATGAATAGTACGTCCCCAGGCTCTAATGAAGTCAAAATAGCAGCGAGATCCCCGCTGCGTTCGATGGCTGGACCTGAGGTCACCTTCATCGTGACATGCATCTCATTGGCAACGATTTGGGCGAGGGTTGTTTTCCCTAAACCTGGTGGACCATAGAATAAAATATGATCAATCGTTTCTTCACGTTTTAAAGCCGCTTTAATATACACATCGAGCATATCTTTGATGTCTTTTTGACCGATATACTCATTTAATTTTTGGGGTCTTAATGTTTTGTCTTCATCTTCTCGCATGGCGAGTGATGAGATGATTCTTTCATCATTGGTCATATTTTACCTACTTCATCATCAGCTGTAATGCTTGTTTAATTCTTTTTTCAATCGGTAAAGCAGGATCTAATTTGGATAATATTTTTCTGAGTTCAGATGCCGAATAACCCAATGCCATCAAAGCTTCTTGAACTTCATCTTTTTGATTCGATGTCACATCCATCGCTTTCTTATCGAGTTTGCCTTTGAGATCCAATATGATCTGTTGAGCACTCTTCGGTCCGATACCTGGAAATTTGGTTAAAAACTTGACGTCTTGATTTTCTATGGCGTACTCGATTTGGTCTGGTTTCCCCGAGGCGAGAATCGAGAGTGCACTCTTCGGTCCAATCCCTGATACACTGATTAAATCTTCGAAAAGATTTCTGGATTCTTTGGTATCAAAACCATACAAGGTATCTTGGTCTTCTCTCACATGGTGATGAATATACATTTTCACGTTTTCACCTAATTTATAAATATAGGGATTAGGAGTTACGATTAAATATCCAATGCCTTGATTGTCTAATACCACGTTGGTTGGTTGAATTTCTGAAATCACACCTAATATATATGCATACATATAAATCACCTCAATAACAAAACTATTATAACATGTTTTATCTTACAAAACGGATTTTTCAAGTACAACTCTGGATATAAAATCGGTATATATCATCCGCATTCCGTATCGCTTACACATGTATTCGAATGTCTCTAAACAAAAGAACGACACATGTGTAACATCTCGAACATACCACCACGATGATATGTTTTCAAAATTTGGATAAAATAGGGTTTGGATGAGCAACCTTCCCTGTGGCTCTAATAAATGAATGAGACGCTCTATCTCAGTCCAAGGTGATTCAAAGTGTTCAACGGTCTCGATGAGAATGATGGTATCAAATGTTTGATTAAATATGGTCTCATTCTTGTGATAATATAAGTCATAAAGTTGTAGGTTTGGGATGAATTTTGATTGCATCGCACCTTCACCACAACCATAGTCAAGCACATTACCTTGCTTTATATATATACCAATAAATTCATCAAAAATACGTTTATGATAATTAAAATAATTCAAATCTTCAGCGCTATTTTTATGGGTGTCATAACGTGCTTTCGCATCGTTTGAAGAAACCCAAATGGATGGATCTTTTGTTACCAATTTGGTATCAAAATCCAGGTGAAATTGTATTTTGGTCGCTTTTTTTGACATATCCATATTCCTTTACAGTTTGATTATACCAAATGACGGCTTTATTATGGTATAATAAACGAGAATTAGAGGTGGTTTATTTGACTAAAATAAACGCTAAAAATTATGAATCTAAACAAAAAGGGCGTTTTGATACGCTTTTTCGTGATGTATTAACGGCTTACGCTATTACCAATGAAACGAATCACCAACTTAAATCCACCCGAGTATCGATTGAAAACTTACACGATCAAATAAACGAACTTAACCGGCAATATGAAAGTTCACTCATACGCTATACCAAAGACTACTCCTTACAACTATCCGAAATCAATAAATCTCATCAAGAATCCCTTCATCAATTGGATTTAGTATATGCAGATTCCATCAAACAATTCAAACAACAAATCGTGGATGAGAACCTTTCTGCCAATAAAAAGTTGACTGAAATCCATTTGAATTTCCAAAGACAAACTCAACAAACCAATATTAACATTTATCGTGCGCTTCTTGAAATGAAACAACGTCATCAAGAGTTGGATTTTGAATATGAAAAAGAACGTGCATCTTATCAAAAAACGATCGATGAAATTGAAAAAGTCAAAGAACAAACTTTAAAAGACATCGAGAAACGCTATGAGAATGAACTCAAAGACAACAAAGCGGCTGATCAGGCTAGACAGGCGAAGCTGAGTACTGAAATTTTGACCATTCAATCTAAAAAACAACTAGAACAGTCTGATTTCGATGATTCAATTCTTAAAATAAAAACGGTTTTTAATCGTGTTACCATCAAATTTAACGCCAAAATCAGAGATATTCAAAAGCAATTTCAAAAGATTATGGGTATGCAAGAATCCGATATTCAAACCGAAATCGAATCCATACAATCACAAATGTCAGAACTAAAACTGTCATATCAAGAACAAGATCGCATTACACGCGACCATTTTGAGTCCGATCTAATTCAGTACGACACCCGTTTGGATCAGTTAAAATCAGATTATGAATCTAGAAAAGAACAAATCATCCGAACGTTTACACGGGACATCACCATTCATAATTCTAAATTGGCTCATCAAAAAGAACAGCTGAACCACCAAGTTATAGAGTTAGAAAAACTAACCCAACAACGTCGTTCGGAATTTTCTAAAGAAGACATTGATTATCAAGAACAGTTAGCTAATCTGAATAAACATTATTCCAAAGAGAGATCATCCTTGGAAAACCAAGCCAAGCTAGTCGTTAAGGAAACCGCAACCCTCAATCGTTTAAGACAAAAGAGACATCAAAATGAACTTTTAACCTTGGAATTTGAGTATATTACAAGCCAGGAAATATACCGCTTAAACCGTCGGATTGCTGAAAGATTTAAAGAACAAGATCTTAAAAAGCATAAATATGAATTCGATAAAGCATGGTTAAAATTAACCGATCAAAATCGAATGTATGAAAAACGCTTATTCATTGAGAATCAAGTATTACGTGAACAACAAGGTCTCGAAATTTATCCTTATGAAACGATGGTTTTATTGGCTCGCGAGATCCACGATGTAGAAATGAATTATCGAACACTAGAAAACAACCATTATAAACAGCTGTTCAGTTTAGAAGAACGTAAACTCAATTACCTTTCAACGATCGACGAAACCACACTAAAATTCAATAAGAACCGCATTATTTTACAACATGAATACGACATCAAGCGAACCAATGTGGTCGCTTATTTAGATATGGAGTATGCAAAAAATAGTCTTTCTGGACATAAATCGATTTTTAATGAGCGCAAGAAAGAATATGAACTACAATACCAAAAGCGTGAAAAAGGGTACTTGTTAGAACAAGAAAAAGCCAAGGAAATTCGCATTTCAAAACAAAAGTTCGTCTCCTTCTCTCAAAAATGGTTATCACAAGTCATCGAAGTTCAAGAATCGAAAGCCTTGATAGAATACGATTCACAGGTTGAACTTGAAAAGAGTCGTCATACAAAAGAAATTGGCATCCGAAAAGCGAAACGTATTTTAGATACCAGTATGAATGAAACCCAAAGACAGAAGCGCTTATTTGATATTTATTTTCAAATGCTTTTAGTCATGCAAAATGAGTTTGACAATATCATCCTGTTATTAAGAGATATTTTTCAGACATCCTCCATTCAACAATGGCGTGCTTCGCTTAAATTTATCCATGAAGTTTTAGACGAGCAAACGGCTTTAAAAAAAGACATCATCGAACAACTCAAAATAGAGACAACCGCGTATTATCAAGAAAAAATCAATGAACTCACCGCATTCAAGTATATGAATTTAAAAGAATCGATCATCAGCGATTACGAATCTGAACATAAATTATACATTGAACAAATTACCATGCTCGACGAACAATTGAAATCATTGCGTGCGAAAAGTACCGATTTATATCAACAAATCGCGCATTTACAAAATGAAAATGATAATATCGCCTCAACAAAATCACAAATCAATGATCAAATTGCACACATCACATCGCGATTATTAAGTAAACAACAAAGAAAGACTGCACGAAATTTAAAAAATGAAATCTTAACCTATAACAAGGAGATTTCCAAAAATAACGACTTGATCCGTCATATCCAAGAACAAATCCGTAAAACGAATAAAGAGATGCTGAGTTTAGATAAAAACCATAAGCCACTAGAGTTGATGTTGATGAAAATCGAAAAAACAAGAGCACTTCGAGAACAAAATCTTGATCGATCACAATACGAGGAAGGCCGTGTTTACTATGACTCAATCGCAGCCATTGAATCATTAACGGTTCAGATTGGATTGACCAATGACAACCTTTTAACGGGTGTAAAAGACATTCTAAACACACTAGACACCGACGTTATTCTTGAAAAGGCCTTTTCAGCTTCATATATTTTCTTGACAAAAAAAGCGATAAAAACAAGAACCTCATTTTTAAATCAACATAAAAAAGGCATTCAACTTTGTGATCAACAGTATATTCAAATACGCTACGAACAACAACGAATCATGAAAGAATATGAATCGGCTTTCGAGTTAACGAAAAATAATATCGCAGTCACTTTAGAAAAACGTGTTCAAAAAATGCTAGATAAGCTCAATGAACTAGAAAACTATCGCGGGTCTTTTACAAAAGTTCACGATAAGCAACTTCAGTCTCAAATCAAAGGCATTGACTTAGCGATGACACACTTCACTGAGCAACACTCTGAACGCGTAGCTGTGGGACTAAAAGCGTATCAAACAGCGGTATTAAATCGAGAAAACTTGCTTACTGCGACCAAATCAAATACAGATAGTGTCATCCTGTCTTTAGAAAGTGATTATAAATCGAGTCATTTAGCCATCGATAACGACAATGCGATAAACCATAAAGACATGGCGAAGAAAATCTATGTTGTCGATAACGACATTAAACAAGCCACTCAAGTTTTCGATGAAAAAGTCGCATTTTACGCTGAAAAAGAATCGTTAGCACGGATTCGAATACAAGAAAACCTAAATCAAAATAGACTCAAATCACACCGTGCTATAGGTCAGTACCAATTTGAAACTGAAGTTTTGAAGATTCAAACCAAACGCCATGCTAAGCAAGCCGATCGATTATGCACTCATCGAGTGAAACGCCTAGAGTTTCATGAAAAATTGGCTAAAATACCGCTTCAGTGGGACACTAAAAAAACGATTAATCGCCGTAAAAAACAAGCTAAACATGCCTGGGCAATCAAACAAAACAAGTTAATCCACTAAAAAAGCATATCCATATCGATATGCTTTTTCGTTTTTTAGTTGTGTTTTTCGAGCCACTGATGAATGTCATTCATGACATCTTCTCTGTCTAATTCATTTAAGATTTCGTGCCAGTCATTTGGATAAATTTTGAGTGTTTTATCTTCTTGACCTAATAAGTCAAATAAGCGTTTTGAAAAATCAACTGGAACAATTTTGTCCAACTCACCGTGCAACATCAAAATCGGTTTATTGTGGTGTGTGAGATTTGTATTCAAGTGTTTAACGCCCTTAATAAACATTTCACCAATTAAATTGATATAGTATTTCTTTAACACCAGTGGGTCTCGCATGTAATCATCTTCAACTTTTTCAATGTGTGATAACATGTTGCGTGCTAAATTATTCTTAACTTGTAAGAAACCGTAATACTTAAATCCAATATGGCGAACCAATTGGACATCTTTAATATACCAGGTTGGTCCAGCGCTGGTGATTGAACATTCAAACCCGTTTTCATTCAACATGTACAAATGGGTAATCAAAGCCCCCATCGAATGTCCAAATAAAACATTTCGTTTACCTTTATGTGCTTCAAATACTTGATTGACATCCTCTAAATAATCACGATAGGAACGGATATAACCACGCTTACCTTCGGATTTCCCATGACCTCTTAAATCGAATCGAACCACTGAATAGCCTTTTTTGTTCAAAAAAGCCACGACATGGTCATACCTTACTAAATGTTCTGCAATCCCATGGACGATAAAAATACGCATTTTTTCTTTGGGAACTAGATTTGTTACGATATTCAATTTCATGTTTACGTTCTCCTATACCCTTATTATAAAATAAAAACACACTTTCAACAATTGAAAGTGTGTAAGTTATATGGAATTAATCGGTAAACTCGAATTCGTACTCAAATACGCGTACATTATCACCAGATTGAACGCCCGCTTTACGCAATGCCTCATCAACACCATAACTACGGAGTTGTCGTGCGAAACGTTTGACGTTTTCATCTTTACTAAAATCGGTTCTCATGAATAGACGGTATAGTCCTTCACCCTTAACCACGTAAACCCCATCTTCTGCTTTATCAATCGTGAAAAAAGCTTCTTCCTTGGTTTTAATGTAGTTTTTATGGATTTCATTGATTTCAAATTTAGGGGTGATATCGACCAATTGCATGGCACGATAAATGAGTTCTTTTAATCCTTGTGACGTGACTGATGAAATAGGGAATATTTCATAGGCATCACCAATTTGTTCTTTGAATTTTTCAAGATTCGTCCAAGCATTGGGTAGATCCATTTTCGAAGCAGCAATGATCATGGGACGTTTGAGTAAATCATAATTATAGGATTCCAATTCTTTATTGATTTTAAGAAAGTCTTCGTATGGATTTTTTTCTTCAAGTGAATCCATTTCAACCACGTGAATGATGACTCGGCATCGCTCAATGTGTTTCAAAAATTGAATCCCTAAACCAGCCCCTAGGGATGCCCCTTCGATGAGTCCTGGTAAATCGGCCATAACAAAACTCTTGTTTTCGCCCACATAAACAAGTCCTAGATGCGGTTCTAACGTGGTAAAGTGGTATTCTGCGATTTTCGGTCTCGCACGTGACACAGCGGAAATGAGTGTGGATTTACCTACCGATGGGTAACCAACCAGTCCAACATCTGCTAAGATTTTAAGTTCGATTCGAAGATTTTTAACTTCCCCGAGGTCGCCCTTTTCACAAATTTCTGGTGCTGGATTACGATGGGTTGCGAAAGCTTCGTTTCCACGGCCACCACGTCCACCTTTGGCCAACAATAATGTTTGTCCATGCATGGTGAGGTCACCAATCATTTCATTCGTTTCTTGATCGTAAACAATCGTTCCTACGGGTACTCGAAAATACGTATGCTCAGCATTACGTCCGTTTTGTGACTTATTGAGTCCTGCAGTCCCGTCTTTAGAAGTCAGATGCTTATTAAATGCCAGGTCAAGTAGGGTTGAGATACCTTCATCTGCGATAAAATAAACGTTCCCGCCTGCACCACCGGTTCCCCCAGCAGGGCCACCGTATTCAACATATTTTTCACGTCTAAAAGCAACGATACCATCGCCGCCTCTTCCGCCTTTTACTTTTATTACTACTTCATCTTTAAACATGTGGACCTCCTGAATTGAAAAAAAAGGATAAGATGGCCTTATCCTTCGTAGACTGAAACTTGTTTTTTATCTCTGCCAAGACGTTCGTATTTGACGATGCCGGTTACTTTAGCAAATAAAGTATCGTCACCACCACGACCAACGTTGTTACCAGGATGTACTTTTGTTCCGCGTTGACGGTAGATAATGGAACCAGCAGTACAGAATTGACCATCTGATAATTTTGCGCCTAGACGTTGAGCTGCTGAATCGCGTCCGTTACGAGAAGAGCCCGTTCCTTTTTTCGATGCGAATAACTGAATGTTTAATTGTAACATGTTATCCCTCCTTTTGGTGTTTTATATATTTAGGGTATTGTAGTTCAAGTGTTTTGAGCGTCTCTTCTAAATTGATTAAGATTTGCTCAAGATAAGGATTAGATTTTAGTACTTCAAGATGAAAGAATCCTTCATCTATAGATACAGTATAATCCCCTTTAAAGCCCATTCTTTCTAATAAATTAGCAGAAAGGATGGTCGCTGTAGATACTGCAGCACAAACGATGTCTTCGCCATGTTTTTTATAATTGGCATGCCCACTCACACGAATGGATGTGATCGTTTGGTCCTTACACACATGATATTTAATCATATGTTGTTATTAAGCGTTGATGGATTCAACGACTAGTTTAGTATAGCTTTGTCTGTGACCTTGTTTACGTCTGTAGTCTTTTTTTGGTTTATACTTGAAGACGATAATCTTCTTGCCTCTACCTTGTTTAACTACTTTCGCTGTAACAGATGCGCCATTCACGAGTGGATTGCCTACGATTGTAGATTCACCACCGATGAGTAAAACTTCATTAAAGGTAACCACTTCATCCGCTTGGGCATCTAGTTTTTCAACATAGATTTCTTGTCCAACTTCGACTTTGATTTGTTTACCGCCAGTTTTAATCATTGCGTACATTACAAATACACCTCCTTATTTTATGTTATGAAGACTCACTATCTGAGGTAATGGAAACATCCATATTTGAGACCTGTTCTATGTGGTATTCTTTGCAACGCTACTATTTTACCTTAGTATTATACTAATGTCAATCGTAACTCTCAATTTTTTTTAGAAATCAACAGATTCATCCTCTTTGTTACGTTTGAACAAATCGAAGAACTTTTGAGGAAAATGAATGATGGAATCTTTGACGACAATTGGGATCATTTTAAGTGATTCAACAAATGCACCTTTTTGAATCGCTTTTTTGCTTAATTCTTTATTGTCAGCAAACAAATATTTACGCGTAACAACGCCAATTCGAATGGTTAATAAACCGTTTGTTATGCCCTGTATAACGGAGGTCATGACAGGCTTAATCAATGGGATTTCACCCAACACATTGACTGTGGATGTCGGTAATATATCGTTTAAATTGATGTTTTCTAGACCTTCTGCGATCAATGCCGTTGTGAAAACATTGACGGTAAGTTTAGCCAAATTCTTATAGCTAGGTCTAAATCCACACATTTGAACCAACTCTTTAATCATTCGCACATTTACAACGATTACTGTGAATAAATCGAGTCGTCCATTTTGTGATATCGCGGTCGAGATTAGAACCGTTTTCGCATGTTTCATGATGACTTGGTTCATCTTCTTTTTCATCGTAGAATTATAAATTTCATTCAATACTTTTTGTAATTCTTCTGGATCACTTAATGAATTTGATAGCTTATCTTTTTCAGTCTGTGATATTTCATTTCGTTCCATTAAATTTTTTGAAACACGCTTATACGTTTGATAGCGTCTATGGGTAGGTTTATTATCCATAACAGTCTCTATCGAAAAAGCAGGTGAGACCAGGATAATACGTACAGGATTGATGATCAAAAGGTAGGTTAGTAAAAATGAAACCACATAAAAACCGTAAGATACATATTCGTGGATTTTACCTAGTCGTTCCCCAATATCAATCACTGAAGATATTAAAATCATTAAAAACAGAATGATGACACCAAAGGCGATTGCAACCCAAAATTTGGTACTTGTGCTGGGTTTTTCTTTTTTTGCTTTGGGTTCAGGTTTATTTTCTATTAATAGGGGTTCATTCGATTTAGCCATACAATCACATCCTTGAATCTATTATATAACAAAATTACTCAAAATGATATTTGCGATTTTCCTTTATGGAATAACATTCTTTCTTACCGATGACGATATGGTCGATGACCACAAAGCCCATGATTCTTGCAGCTTGTTCCAGTTGTTCTGTCGCTTTATAGTCAGCGGCTGAAGGACTCGAATCGCCACTTGGGTGATTGTGGACAAATATTACAGAGGCAGCAGCGAGTTTTACCGCTTGCTTAAAGACTTCCCTTGGGTGGATGTTTGATTGATTTAATGTCCCAATATACAATCGTTTTGTCGATAAGATTTGGTTTTTCATATCCAAATAAACGGTATAAAAATGTTCTTGTTCTAAATGATTTAATTGATTTTTTAAGTGATGATAAATATGCGATGGTGTTTGTATTTGGATGATTTTTTCATCTTGATTGTACCTTACTCGTTTTGATAATTCTAAAGCAGCCAAAACTGTACATGCTTTAGCAGGACCGATGCCTGGCATTTGAATCCATTCCTGAAAACACACTTTTTCGATGTCTTTTAATTGATCGAATCGATGTAATACGGTTCTAGACAATTCAATCACCGATTGAGATTTCGTACCCGTATGTAATAAAATAGCCAATAACTCGTAATTAGATAACGCTTCTGCCCCTTGTTGAATCAGTCGTTCTCGTGGTTTATCGTCATCCATCATTTCTTTAATGAGTAACACCTATATCACCTCATCCAATGTATACAAAATCGTGACTAAAAAAAAGAAAACCCTGCTTTTTAAGCAAGGTTAAACTTATTTAATAGATAAGGTCGAATATATGAAACAAAATACAATGAACCAGTAATCAACAGAATACTATCTTCTCCGATAGCGGATACGATGGTTTCTACTGCTAAAATCGGGTCTTCAATAGCCTTTTTATGTGGGTGTGTTGTTTGTTCTAGCAAAATAGCCAATTCAGCTACACGCTTATAATCAAAATGGGTCACAGTTACACTCGATGAAATGTTAGAAATCATCTCTAGCATCAAACTGGTTTCTTTATCTGCCATCGCACAAAACAAAGTGTGGATTTGTGCCTGTGGATACATGGTTTTCATACTGTAGGTCAACGCCTCAACGCCATGTCTATTGTGTGCGCCATCCAAAATGACCAAAGGTTGACGTGAAATAACTTCAAATCGTCCTGGCCAAACGGTATCCAATATCCCTTCTTTGATGGAACGAATTGGAATTTTGGGAAACAAGTAATTGACAACTGCGATAGACAATGCTGCATTTTTGGCTTGGTAAAGACCTTGTAAACCCGTTTGATAATGATGGAATTCGTACATAAATTGGAGTGGTTCTGTGGATTCGATTTGAATCATGTCATCCGTAATATGGTACATTGAAGCATTTTTTTCAAGGCATGCTTTTTTAAATTGGGGTATGAGTGCCTGGTCAACAGCTGTAAAGAGGGGTATGGCCTGTTTAACAATGCCTAACTTATTATATGCAATCGACTCTAGCGTATTACCCAATTGTTGCATATGATCAAAACCAATATTGGTGATGACCGATGCCATCGGTGTAACGATATTGGTAGCGTCTAGCAACCCACCTAGACCAACTTCTAAAACAACAACTTCGACTTTTTGATCCTTAAAATACAACAAGGCGATTAAAGTAACCAACTCAAAGAACGATAACGTTTCACCGTAACTGTCTTTGAACGACTCGTTGAATGCGAACATATGATTGATATAATTCAATAAAACATCGTCTGGAATCATTTCAAGATTGATTTTGATGCGTTCATTGAACTTTAAAACATACGGTGAGGTATAGGTACCGACGCTCATATGTTTATCTAAAATGGTTGAAATATAACTGACCACAGACCCTTTACCATTGGTTCCACCTACATGGATAATTTTGTAGGCTTCATGCGGATTACCTAAGGCTTTGGATGCTGCTATCATACGATCTAGATCGGTTTTTGGTTTAAATTTGACTTGGTGTTCAATCCAAGCCACGGCTTCCTGAATGTGTTTAAACATATTAACTCAACTTTTTTATCAAAGCGTCGTATTGCGCTTGATAATTATCGAGTTTCGATTTTTCTTCAGCCACTTTTTCAGGTTTAGCACGACCGATGAAATTAGGATTCGTCAACATCGCTTTAACCCTTTCTAGTTCTTTCGTTAAGGTTGCCAACTCTTTCTCAAGTTTGGCTTTTTCTTCACTTTCGCTGATAATATCACTCTTTAATACATATAAAGTGTAACCAGACCCAGCCAATAAAATGGTTTCTGCTTTTAAGGATTCTGTCGTTGAAACCAATAATTCATTGCTTCTTAAAAAGTAACCAAACATGTCTTTTTCATCATTTAAAAAACGTAATGAACTGACGATTTCAATGGTCAGTGGTTTGGAAGGGGTGATTTGCATTTCTTGTCTTAGTTGTCTTACTTTAGTGACCATTTCAAATAGGACATTCACTTCTTTTTGTGTCGAATCAAAATGGTAGGTTTGAGGTTCTGGCCATGAAGCAACCATAATTGATTCCTCACCTGTCAGGTTTTGATACAATCTTTCTGTAACAAATGGCATGAATGGGTGTAATAATTTCAAAATTTGTTTGACGACATACAATAAGACTTTTTGGGTATTTTCTTTACGATCATCTTTCAAGGTGACTTTCGCAATTTCTAAGTACCAGCTGGCGAATTCATCCCAAATGAAGTTATATAGAGTTCTTGAAACCTCGCCAAACTCATACTTTTCATAATTTAAATCCACATCTGTGATGACTTCATTTAAACGTGATAATATCCATTTATCGTATATGGATAATTTGGCTTCACTAAAGTTATCCTGTTTATCATCTATATTCATATCGATGAATCGAACAATGTTCCAAAGTTTATTGATGAAGTTCCATGAGGAAGCGACTTTTTCCGTTTCGTATCGTAAATCTTGACCTGGGGCAGCATTGGTGGATAAGAAATAGCGCATCGCATCGGTGCCATAGGCTTGAGACACATCCATTGGGTCCACACCATTACCTAAAGATTTAGACATTTTTCGGCCGTGTTCATCACGAACTAAGCCATGCATTAATACTTGTTTGAAAGGGGATTGTCCTGTAAATTCAACCCCTTGAAATATCATTCTCGCTACCCAAAAGAATATGATGTCATAGCCTGTAACCAGTACATTGGTTGGATAATAACGCGCAAAATCAGCCGTTTTTTCAGGCCATCCAAGGGTAGAAAATGGCCATAATGCACTACTAAACCAGGTATCTAGGACATCTTCATCCTGAATGTAATCAGGACCTGGTTGTTTTGTAGAAACCACAATGTCATTGCCTTTATACCACACAGGGATTCGATGACCCCACCATAGTTGACGTGAAATACACCAGTCTTCAATGTTTTCTAACCAGTTTAAATAAATTTTTTCAAAGCGTTTAGGGACGAACTCAGTATCGCTCTTGGCGATGGCTTCTTCAACCAGTGGACGCATCTTAACAAACCATTGTAAAGATAATCGAGGTTCAACGACGACCCCTGTGCGTTCTGAATGACCCACATTATTGATGTATTCATCGATTTTTTCAACGAGATTGGCTGTTTTTAAATCCGCAACCAATTGCTTACGGCATTCGAAACGTTCTAAATCTTGATATTTAAATGCCATTTCATTCATAAAGCCGCCTTCTGTCATACATAGTGGCATCGCTAAACCATGACGCTTGCCAACTTCGAAGTCGTTTGGATCATGGGCTGGTGTGACTTTAACAACACCCGTACCAAACGTCATGTCAACGTAATCGTCAGAAATGATCGGAATTTGAACGTTTGTATTGGGTATAAATACTTTTTTACCAATAAACGATTGATAGCGTTCGTCTTTAGGGTGAACCATCAAGGCTTGGTCAGCAAACATGGTTTCAGGACGTGTCGTCGCAATCACCATATGACCATTGCCTTCGACCAATGGGTATCTAAAATAGAATAATTTACTTTTGGTTTCGATGAATTCAACTTCAATATTGGAAAGCGCAGTTTTCGCTTCAACATCCCAGTTAATGATACGATTGCCACGATAGATTAAGCCTTTATTGTACAGTTGAATAAAAACCTCTTGAACCGCTTCAGAAAGCGTTTCATCCAAGGTGAACCGTTCTCTTGAATAATCCAAAGAAAGGCCTAAAATGCCCCATTGACGCTTGATATGGGCAGCGTACTCATCTTTCCATGCCCACGCTTGTTCTAAAAACTTTTCTCGGCCAATATCATAGCGAGATATCCCCATTTTCTTTAATCGTTCATCGACTTTCGCTTGGGTTGCGATGCCTGCGTGGTCCATACCTGGTAAAAACAAAGTGTCATAACCTTGCATCCGTTTTCGCCGGATGATGATGTCTTGTACAGTGCCATCCCAAGCGTGACCTAAGTGTAATTTACCGGTGACATTCGGTGGTGGTATCACAATACAAAATGGTTTTTGTTTATTCCCATCGGCTTTAAAATAGCCTTTTTCAAGCCAGTATTCATAGAGTCCTGCTTCGACTGCTTGGTGATTATATTTGGTATCTAATGTTGTTGCCATAATATTTGGTTCTCCTTATACATGTCTATGCTTAATTCGTATTCAGCACATGTTTTCTTAACTTTAAATCCGTATAATGTAAATTCTTTTTCAATATTTTCTTCATACACAAATCCACATTTATCGATGACCCGTTTACTGGCCATGTTGTCTAAAAAGTGCCCACAACCGATGAGTGTCACATCGGTTTGTTCAAACGCATACAAAATGAGTGCTTTGGCAGCTTCTGTCATCAAGCCTTGGCTATGAAATTTAGGATGTAAAACATAACCCATACTGCGAAAAGTTGGCTTTTTTTCTTCATCTTTATGCAATCCAATGGTACCAATCAAGGTATCATCTTGTCGAGTAGTAATACCCCAAACCTCACCTGTACCGATCATATACTGAAGGATATGTGCGGATTCCTCGACAGACTTGTGCGGTGTCCATCCAGCCAGTGGTCCAACTTCTTCCGATTTTGCATAATCAAACATCGCCGTTGCATCGGTTGGTTTTAGCGGCCTCAATATCAGCCTTTTAGTCACAATACGATCCATATAATCATCTCCTAAAATAAGAAAAGTCCCTAAGAATTTGCATTCTTAAGGACGTGTTAACGTGGTACCACCTTAATTCTACCTATTGCTAGATAGCACTTCATTACCGATAACGGGGTCATCCGAATTGAGTTACTCTCCGTTCACTCAATCAACTCCAAGGCTACCTTCAGCAAATCACTTCAGATTTTTCACCAACCAATCTGTCTCTTGAAAGTGGGGATTGCTTACTCTTCCCATTCTACGTTTGATTTATTGTAACACATTCTAACGGGGTTGTAAATACATCGACTAGGCTTTTAGAATATATAAAATGCCAATCGTTCCGCGACCACAGTGTGTTGAAATGACACAACCTGCATAGGTTTCTAACAATTGTTTTGGTAATCCTATTTCACTGACTTTTTCTTTCATATATGTTGCTGACTTTTCAGCGATGGAGTGTGTAATCATGACGTAATCCAAATCGATTTTGTCATATAATGCGGCGTAATCTTCGATCATATAATCGAGCGCACGTGTCATTTTACCAATCGCCTTCTTGTACACATCTAATTTACCATCATTGACTTGTATGATGGGTTTTATCGATAATACACTGCCTAAAAATGCAGATAATGCACTGCATCTTCCACCTTTATATAAATAATCCATGGTTTGAATGGCAAATTGACTTCTGACGCGTGGTGCAATTTCATCCAATTTCGATTTAATGGTACCTGCATCTAGACCTTGGTCTCTGAAGTCACATCCTTTCAGGACAAGCAAACCAACCCCTGAGGATAAGTTATTCGTGTCAACAATGTGAATTCGTTCTGGGTTGACCATATCCTTCGCAATCAAAGCACTTTGATAGGTTCCCGATAATTTCGATCCAATGTTGATACAAACGATGTCAAATCCTTGTTCAATGAATGGTGTAAAATGATTGATAAATTCACCAGGAGATACCGCTGAAGTTTTGGGTAGAAAGCCGAGTTCATCGACTTTTTTATACAATTCTTCGGTGGTTAAGTCGATGCCATCACGGTAACTCAAATCACCAAAATTGACGTATAAAGGCACCACATGAATCTCTCTTGATTCAATCAGTTCCTTCGTTAAATCACACGTAGAATCGGTCATAATTATGACTTTATTCATTTAGATCCTCCTCAAATATGGCGTGAATTTTCTCAATCCCTCGCTTGGTTTCACTCGATGTTGGAATCATTTGAATTTCTGCATCACTCAATTGCTTTTTAATGATATTGACATTTTTAAAGCGTTCGCTTTGATTTAATTTATCTTGTTTGGTTAATAGGATGGTTACTTCATAACCTGCGCGTTTCATGGACTGAAACACTTCAATATCGTCTTTGGTTGCACATACTTTCATATCAATCAACATGAAAATTCGCTTTAAGGACGCCCTGGTTTTAATATAATCCAATAGCATTTCTTGGAATAATGCGATTTGAGTACGGCTTCTTCTGGCATAGCCATAACCAGGGGCATCAACCAAATAAATCTCATCGTTGATATTAAAAAAATTCATTGTGATGGTTTTTCCGGGTTCAGACGATGTACGTGCTAAATTTTTACGATTGACAATCGCATTGATCAACGAACTTTTGCCCACGTTGCTTCGACCTAAAAAAAGATATTCAGATTTCAGTGCTTCTGGATAATGGGTATCATTGGTCCCACTTTTAACAAACTCAGCACTTCTTATAATATACATATAGAATCACTCATTTCGAAATTATTATATCATAAAGACCCTCATTTTTAACCATATGATTGACAATTTTTACAAAATCAACTAACAAAAAACCCTGAAGTTTTTCCGATTTCACTCAGAAGAATCATCAGGGTTTAAAACTTGGTTATACTAATTAATGTTTAAATGCAATTTCAAATACTTCAGAGATATTCGCAACAGAAATGATTTTTAAAGCATTTCTCACTTCTAGTGGGATATCTTCAATGTCTTTTTCATTTTCTTTCGGTATTAAGATGGTCTTAAGTCCACTGCGATGTGCAGCAATTGACTTTTCACGTAACCCACCAATCGGTAGAACGTAGCCTCTTAAGGTCATTTCACCGGTCATTCCGACTTCTTTATCGATTAGTTTACCTGTGATAGCAGATAAGATTGCTGTTGTGATGGTGATACCCGCAGATGGCCCATCTTTTGGGGTAGCCCCTTCTGGCACGTGAACATGAATGTCGTGTGAATCAAAGAAGCTTGGGTCGATGTTAAACTTATCTGCATTGGCTTTGACGTAGGATAATGCGGTAATGGCACTTTCTTTCATGACATCGCCTAGTTTACCAGTTAATGATAATGCGCCTTTACCTTTAAAGAAAGTAACTTCAACTGATAGTGTATCGCCACCAAATTGGGTATAAGCCAATCCTGTAGCCACGCCGACTTGGTCTTTCACATCCGCAAGGTTGTGAGAGAATCGTTGTTTTCCAAGATAATGTTCGACATTTTCAAGTGTAATATCGATTCTTGTCTTCTTTTCCATCAAAATTTCTTTGATGCCTTTACGAATCAGTGTTCCAATGAATCGGTTCACTTCACGGACACCGGCTTCTCTTGTATAATGACGAATGATATAATACACAGTTTCATCGGTTATTGTAAATTCTTTATTCGTAATCCCATGTGCCTTCAATTGTTTTTCAATGAGATGGCTTTTTGTGATGTTGAATTTTTCAAATTCGGTGTATGAAGACAATTCTACGATTTCCATACGGTCACGAAGAGGTGCCGGGATGTTTTCTAGATAGTTTGCTGTGGTAATGAATAGTACTTGAGACAAATCATAGTTTTCTTCAAGGTAGTGGTCGGAGAATTTTGCATTTTGTTCCGGGTCCAAAACTTCAAGCATCGCGGAAGCAGGATCGCCTTTATAATCTGAACTCATCTTATCAATTTCATCGAGTAAGAAGACTGGATTGATCGTACCGGCATTTTTCATACCTGTTAAAATACGGCCTGGTAATGCGCCAATGTATGTTCTTCTGTGTCCACGAATTTCAGATTCATCGCGAACACCACCTAAAGATTGTTTAACAAATTTGCGACCTAAAGCATCTGCAATCGAAATGGCGAGTGAGGTTTTACCTACCCCTGGAGGTCCTACTAAACATAGGATTGTTTGTGGATTCTTCTTGGTTGATATTTTAACCGCCAGATATTCAACAATACGGTCTTTTACGGTACCTAAACCATAGTGATTGCGGTCGAGTTTTTCTTGTACTTTCTTTAAATCATTGGAATCACGGCTAGCCTTTTTCCATGGTAAAGCAACCAAAAAGTCGAGATATGTTTTAATGATACCTGACTCCGCCATGGCTGGTGGTGTCGATGAATAACGTGCCAATTCTTGAAGGGCTTTTTCTTCAATTTCTTTTGGCATTTTCGCTGTTAAAATCTTTGTGCGAAGTTCATCTACTTCATCTTCTTTGCGTGCTTTATCGCCCAATTCATTTTGAATCGCGCGCATCTTTTCTCTTAAGTAATACTCTTTTTGAGATTCATCAATGGATTTTTTAACTTCTTCATTGATATGTTGTTCCAATTCGGAAACCATTTTTTGCTTGGCCACATCTTCAAGTACCATTTTTAAACGGGTGTTCAAGTTTTGTTCTGCCAAATAGCGGTATTTATCTTGTTCGTTGCCTTTTAATCCAGCAACGATGGTATCGACTAGTTTTTCAGTTGTCAAGCCCGATTGTACTGTTCTAACAACTTCTTGAGCATTATTTAAAACAATATTCGCATTTGTAACCACATCATTCATGACCATGCGTACCAACGTCATTTCTTGATCTACATCGGTACTGATGGTTTGTGTTTCTTCATATTCCGCAACGAAAAACGGTGAAGTTAAAAAGTACTCTTTCACTTTAATTCTAGACACTACATTAAATTTTGCTTTTAAGTTGCCATTAGGTAACTTTAATTTCATGGTTGTTTTCGCTAAAACACCATACTCTTCAATATCCATTGGAGTTGGATTTTCAATGAGAGGATTCTTTTGAATCAAAATTAAAATGTAATTACCAAATGAGTTTTCCGATTCATCCAATGCTTTGAATGAAATTGGACGTCCTATTTCTGTCCTAAAATCATTGTTAGGAATTGGCACAATGCCTCTAACGACGATGGCAGGAAGGTTTTTTGATTCCATATAATCACCTCTTGATATCATTATATACAAGATTAACTTGTTATGTTATTATTATACCCAAAAATCACGTAATTTGCAATCGAAACACATGAGTGCCAATTATGGATTTAAATAAAGGACACCGAAGTGCCCTGAATCCATTAAACTTCTTTAACGCTGGATGTTAATAAATCAATGGCCTTGTTGAATGTAACTTCATTAGAAACCACTTCTGGTTCAAGTTGCTTCTTAACATCAGCAACACTTAACTTGTACATTTTCGCAATTTCATCGTATTTCGCATCAATTTCTGCTTCGCTAGCAACGATGTTTTCTTTTTGAGCTACAGCTTCAATCACTAAGCTTGTTAAGACTCTATCTTTTGCTTGCTTACTCATTTCACTATTGAATTGTTCCATGGTCAATCCATTGAGTTGGACAAACATTTCAAATTCAATATTGTATTGTTTCGCTTGATTTTCAACATTTTTACGAAGTTGAGCAATTTCTTGGTCGATCATTTCTTGCGGGATATCGACGGTTGCGTTATCACATGCAAATTTAACTGCTGTACCTGTGATGCGATCAGCTTCACTGGTTTCTTTTTGTTTTTCAAGATTTTGTTTGATGTCTGCTCTGAGGGCTTCAACAGTATGGACGCCTTCACGCTTTAATCCGATGACAAAATCATCATTCAAAACTTCCAGTTTATTGACTTTAAGTTCATGTAGTTTTACTTTGAATACTGCTGGTTTACCCGCTAAATTTTCGGCTTGATATTGTTTAGGGAATACGACATTAACGTCTCTAGATTCACCTATTCTTAACCCCAACATACCATCTTCAAATCCAGGGATAAATTGACCTGAACCAATGACTAACTCATAGTTTTCAGCCTTACCACCATCAAATGGGACGTCGTCAACAAAACCTTCGAAATCGAAAATTGCAGTATCGCCATTTTCAAGAACGTCAGATTCTTTCGCTTCTAGTGATGCATTTTGAGACAATAAATTCCTGATTTCAGCTTCAACTTCTGCTTCACTTGCAACCAAATTCTTTTTCGCAGCTTCGACACCTTTGTAATCACCTAAAACGACTTCAGGTTTTACTGGGACGATGATGGATACTTCAAATGGTTGACCTCTTTGAATGGATTTAACATCTAAGTCGATTTGTGGTTCTCCAACAACAACTACAGATTTTTCATCAAAAATTTGTTGATATAAATGGCTGATGACATGGTTTAATGCATCTTCATATAGTGATTCAACACCAAATTTAGTTTCAAATATATTTCTAGGTACTTTGCCTTTTCTAAACCCTTTTACTTCGACATTTTGAACGGCATGGTCAAACGCATGATCCAGTCCATGTTCGAATTCGTGTGGGGTTACTTCAAATGTAAACTTTGCACGATTTGTTGATAATTTTTCAAATTTCATTGATTTTCCTCCTGAGCCTATTTTATTATAGCATAATCTTCTTTTTTGTAAATGTTTTTACCTACTTTATGTAATAATATGGGTAGTACATCTTCGTGATGGGTTATGATATAATGTAATTAATAAGGAAATCTTTAAAGGATTTTCAGTAAAGGAGCAATCGAACATGAAGAAATTTTTTGGATATATTCGTAATACAATTGTCGTGCTAGGCTTGCTCTATGTAACCAGTATGTTTGTGGATATTCGAGTTGAAGGTGTTCCTTTAAATTCGATTTATGAAACCGCAGCCAAAGAAACCTATAAATTCGTTGAAGATTTAATCGATCGAATTCGTAAAGAACCTGAAGTCACTGAGCTCGTGATTGTCCGTAATGACGAGGGTCAATATGTCTTTACCACCAACATTAAAAATGTTTCAAAGGATGAATTAATTTCAATTACCATTCAAGGGGTTACGTATACTGAATTTGAGATTGTTTCAAAGCGTACATCCATCGAAGTCAAATTCATTGCTAGTGTCACATTCGAGCCCGGTGAAGCCAATAAACAATTTACTGTCAATAGTATTCGCTACATCCGAAACGACACCGAACATGTCTTAAATGCGAATGTCATTGGCAATGCATTTAAGTCGATTGATTTAGCCATTGTTGAAGCAAAAAAGAACAGTGTCATTGGGATTTATAACTGTAATCAAGGTGAGTTTACTACCACCTGCTCTTCTTGGGGTTCAGGGGTCATATTTGACCGCGATAGTCGTCAAGTTACACAAGGTTTGATTACATTTACTGAATACGATTATTACATCATCACCAATGCCCATGTGGTCGAAGGTGGATCTATTTTTAGAATTTACTATAATTCACAAGAACTCAACGACCGTGCAACGCTCGTTGGTAAGTACACTGTAGATACCGATTTGGCCATTTTAAAATTGACAACCCGTGCTCAATTGGTTGTCTTGGCAGATGATCAATTTGATACATTTGAAGCCGTACCCGTTTATCAAGGACAAACGGTCTTCTCTATTGGTTCCCCAGGTGGACCAGAAAACTTCAATACTGTGAAAGAGGGTACCGTGACTGCTTTAAATGTACCTATCAGTTTAGGGGAAGATTCTGAATTATGTCAATCTACATGTTCTTCCTTTCAAACCAATGCAGCATTAGGTGCGGGTTCTTCCGGTGGTGCGATGTTCGATAGTGCTGGTAACCTGATTGGTATACATTTCGCAGGTAATGCTGAAAATACCATATCGTCTGAAATTCCAATGTCTAAAGTATTCGAAGCGATTGCCGCTATATTAAATCAAGACTAAATAAAACGGAACTTATCCTTAGGGAAAAGTTCCGTTATTTTTTTTTAGATTATTTCTACTTTTACCGCTTTGTAACCAGCTTCTATGATGGCTTCAATTAAAGAAATATTGTCCACAGTATCCACCACTTCTATCGTGGCATCGTTTTGTTTCAAGTTGACTACCACGTTTGAAACGCCTTCTATATCAGTTAGCGCATTGGTCACATGTTTAACACAGTGCATGCAACTCATGCCTTGAATTTGAATTCTTTTTTTCATGCTTGTACCTCCTTTCTTTGAGGTTTAAATCGTTTTAATCTGAGTGCATTCATGACAACACTGACACTAGAAAAGCTCATCGCAGCCCCAGCTAGCATAGGATCAAGTAAAGGTCCACCAAATAAATATAGAACCCCCATAGCGACTGGAATACCGAGTGTGTTGTAGAAAAACGCCCAGAATAAGTTTTCTTTAATGTTGGTAATGGTCTTTTTAGATAACTCAATCGCGGTTGACACATCTCTTAAGTCATTTCTCATCAGTACGATATCGGCTGATTCAATGGCGACATCGGTACCATTTCCAATAGCAATTCCAACATCTGCTAAAGCCAACGCAGGGGCATCGTTGATCCCATCGCCCACCATCGCTACCTTATAGCCTTGATCCATGAGTTTACGAACTTCTTTTGACTTATCTTCAGGTAATACTTCAGCGATTACATCGGTAATACCCACTTCTTTAGCAATTGCTTTGGCTGTAATTTGATGGTCACCTGTCATCATGTAGACTTTTATACCTCTGGATTGAAGTGCCAAAATGGCTTCTTTTGAGGTAGGTTTAATCGTATCTGCTATGGCAATCAAACCGACGATGGTTTGATCTATAACGACATATACTAGGGTATTGCCTGCTTCTGACAACTCATCAGCTAATTTTTGAAGTTGTCCAATTTTGACTTTAAGTGAATTTACGAATTTTATATTCCCAATGTGAATGGATTTTTCATCGATGGTGCCTTCAACCCCATAACCAGGGTGATTTAGAAAATCCATCACGGGTTTCAATTTATAATTCTTCGATTTCGCCATTGAAACGATGGCTTCCCCCAGTGGGTGTTCGCTTTTAACTTCCAAGCTTGCTGCGATTTGTAAGAGTTGTTCTTCTGTATATTGACTGGTAGAAATGATCTTTTTAACTTGTGGTACCCCTTGTGTGATCGTACCTGTTTTATCTAAAACAACCACATTGATTTCATGGGCTTTTTCAAGGGCTTCACCGCTCTTGATGAGAATGCCATTACTAGCACCTTTACCAGTGCCTACCATAATGGCGGTTGGCGTTGCTAATCCCAAAGCACAAGGACAAGCAATGACCAGTACAGCAATCATATTTAAGAAACTAAAATCAAACGATTTACCCATAGAAAGCCAAAATACGAATGTTATCAAAGCTAAAACCATCACGATTGGAACGAAAATGCCTGAGATTTTATCTGCTAATTTAGCGATTGGGGCTTTGGTCGACTGTGCATCTTCAACCAATTTGATGATTTGTGCCAAAGTGGATTCTTTGCCCACTTTGGTTGCTTTGATGGTGAGTGCACCATTTTTATTAATCGATGCTCCGATGACAGGATCCCCTACTTTTTTCTCTACAGGCATGGATTCTCCTGTAATCATGGATTCATCGATACTGGAAATTCCTTCAACGATTAAACCATCTACAGGGACGCGTTCGCCCGGTTTAACTACAATTAAATCATCTTTAATGACGTCTTCTACAGGCAGTATGTGTTCTTCCCCTTTAATCAAAACAATGGCTGTTTTTGGTGATAAATCGACCAATTTCTTAATCGCTTCTGAGGTTTTACCTTTAGAAATTGTCTCGAAATATTTACCCAAAATAATCAGTGTGATAACGACTGCAGCAACCTCAAAGTACAAATTCGTTGTGTGAACTCGATTGGTTAAAATCAGCACCGTTCCGTAAATACCTTGAAGGAAAGCTGCCCCAGTACCCAAAGCTACCAAAGTATCCATATTTGGATTTCGATGGATCAATGTTTTAAACCCAATGAAATAAAACTGATATCCAATTACTACCACTGGGAGTGTTAAAAACAGTTGTGAGAGCGCGAATGCATTTGCTGACATGTGCGGGTCTAGCCATATTGGTAATGGTAAACCAATCATATGTCCCATGGCGATATACAGCAATGGAAGCGTAAATAACGCCGAAAAAACAAATTTATACAACATAATTTTGCTTGCTCGATCTTTACCTTTTTGATGTTCATCTAAAGATTTTTCAGTTTTAAGTTTATACCCTGAAATCATGATTTTTCGTTTCAATAATTCCGGATCAAATGTGGCAGAGTCCACAGTAATCTTCAGTTTTTCAGTGGTTAAATTCACTTCAGCTGTCAAGACACCTGGTGTCTTTTTGGCTGTTTTTTCTACAGCAATAACACACGCAGCACATGTCATCCCCTCGACAGAAAACTGTTTTGACTCCGTCATTAAAATGGCTTTATATCCAGCCTTTTTGACAGAATCCTCAATGGATGAAATGTTGGTTTTTTGTTCATCAAACTGAACTTCCATTCGATTAGTGATGAGATTAACGCTGACTTTATCTACCCCATCTACTTTTGAAGTTGCTTTTTCAACACTTCTAACGCAGGCAGCACAAGTCATACCTTCAATATTGAATATTTTTTTATCCATTTCTACATCATCCTTTCAATCAATTGCTCGATTTCTTTAATCTTAGTCTCAGCATCGTTATTTTCAATCGACTCGATAACGCAATGATTGAGATGTTCCGACAATATTTGTTTGTTTGCACGCTTAATCAAGGCAATGGTCGCCATTAACTGGTTAGAGATATCTACACAATAACGATTTTCTTCAAGCATCTTTAATGAAGCTTCGAGTTGACCTTTCGCATTTTTGAGTGTTTTATAGGCTGTGTCATGTTTCATTGTTTTCTCCTATCCCCCCCGGTGGGGGTATACATCATCATTATATCGTATCCTAACCATTTATGCAAAAGAAAAAGACGCTTCTAATTAGAATTTTATCTTCTAATTTAGAGCGTCTACTTATTTTTTAGAACGTTCGTATTGGACCGGCCAAGGTAAATCAAAACGCATTCTTTGTGCGAAACGAAGCGGAAAATACGGATCCTTCAGTGCTAGACGACCAAAGAAAATCATGTCGGCTTCATCGGATTCGAGCACCCCATTGGCCATGACTGGGTCTTCTATAAGTCCCCCTGCTATGACGACTAGTTTGGTTTCTTTACGAATCTTTTTTGCGAACATCAATTGATACCCTGGATAATCATCGATGGGTACTTTAACGATCCCACCGGATGAGACATGGACAATATCGACATAACCATGTGGCAGACCATTGATGATTTCAGCCCAAGTTTGGGGATGTAATCCTTCTTTTACATAGTCTTCTGCGGAGATTCTCAATGATAATGGGTATTCTAAAGGCCACTCAGAACGAACTGCTTCAATCACTTCATACAGGAATCGGTTTCGATTGACCTGAGTTCCCCCATATTGGTCTGTTCTTGTATTCGACAGGGGTGAGGTGAATTCATGGATGAGATAGCCATGTGCTGCATGGATTTCGATACAATCAAAATTGGCTTCTCTAGCCCGTCTCGCAGCATTCTTATATTTTTCAATCAATGATTTAATGTCATCCACAGTTAAAGCAGAGGGTTCAGCATATCCTTCAAATGCGATAGCACTTGGGGCTTTTGGTATATCCGTAGCTCTGGATTTTCGACCTGCATGGGCGATTTGTAAACACGCCTTGGCATCATTCGCGTGAATTTGCTTGGTAATCCATTTGAACCCTTTGACGTGTTCTTCGTCCCAAATTCCCAAATCATTGACGGTGATTCGACCCTCAGGTTCAATCGCTGTCGCTTCAATGATGATGAATCCGATTTGTCCTATGGCTCTAGATGCATAATGAATGACATGAAAATCCGTAGCCATGCCCTGATCTGTTGCACTATACATGCACATGGGTGGCATCACAATACGGTTTTTTAAATCCATATTTTTTATCGTTACTGGTGTAAATAAGTGGGTCATGGTTGATCTCCTTTTTCCGCTTGTTTGAGCACCTCATCTAGCTCATTCTTAATCTTTTGCATCCGTTTATCGGTCGTGGAAATGATTTCAGCACATTGTTTTAATTCATCCTTAAGTTCATGTGGTATGGATGCGAAATTTTTATACTTCATATCGTGTTCCAAACTAGCCCAAAAGTCCATCGCAATCGTCCGAATTTGGACTTCAACACGTAAGCGACGCTTTGAATCACTAAAATAGACTGGGATTTCAATGGTTAAATGTAAACTTCGATACCCATTTTCTTTTGGCTTTTTAATGTAATCTTTGATTTGAATCAATGTCACATCATCTTGAGAGACAAACATATTCGCGATTTCGTATATATCATCGATATATGTACAAACAATACGAACCCCAGCGATGTCATTGATGTGTTTTAAGTTGTCGAGCGTTCTTTCCAACCCATAACGAGATAATTTGCTTAAAATGCTTTGGTTTTTCTTTAATCTAACCTTAATAAACTCAATGGGATTGCGTCTGTAACGCATGTTGAGTTCATCATTGAGTATTTCAAATTTAGTTTGTACCTCACGCATAGCTGCGTAATATGCCATCATCAATCTCTGATATTCTGCTTGTTGATTAATGAATTCTATCGGGGGTTGAAGTGTTGATTCGGTCAGCAGGTTTTTTTCAAGTTCTATAGACACATTGAAATCCTCACTTTCGTCTATCTTTATTATATCAATAATAAGGCAGTAAATCGAGGTCTATCCGTCATTATCCTTTGAAAGAATACCTATTTTCCCAACGATTACTTAAATTTAAGCAAAAAAAATACAAAACGGGGGCGTTTTGTATTTTAGAATTTAGCGAATAAATTTTAATATCTCCGCGGTAAGTTCATCGGGTTTATCCACCAGTGGTGAGTGACCACAGTTTTCAAACTTCACATATTTCGATTGAGGTAAGGCATTTAAGTTATCATTCACCATATACTCTGGTACGGTTTTGTCCAGTGTTCCCCAAAACATTAGTGTATCTGCTTTTATTTGCTTAATAGAGCCATCACCTTTGGTATAAAGATTGGGTGTATCACTCATATTTAAGCAAGCTAAAGCGTAATCAGCATCGACTAGACAGCGTTGTTTCAATGTTTCTTTGATATAAAGCTGATTGGCTTCAGGGGTAGGTTTTTGATTCGTATAAATGGTTAAGTCGTAGATATAAGACATAAAGAATGCATTTTCAGTAGCAATCGCATCCAACACAGGCTTGACTTGTAAAGGGTCATTTGCCAATTCGTCTTTAGATTTGTACCCTTCTGTAAAGATCGGGGCGTTATTTTTGTCTTTTTTAAATATTGGATAACCTTTATGGGTTGTTGAATTGATCAAAATCAATTTTTCCACCGATTTAGGATAACGACTGGCGAACTCCATGGCTACGCCACCACCCAGTGACCACCCAACAATACTGGCTTTATCGATTTTTAACTCTGACATAAACAGTTGGATATCTGTTGCGAGATTGGCTAACGTATCAAAGCGTTCTAAATAACTTGAGTCACCGAAACCCCTTAAATCCAGTGCGATAACTCTGAGGTTGTTTGGCAAGCGTTCAATCAAAGGTAGATAGTATACCGATGACGATAAATTCCCATGAATCAATAAGAGAACCTTGCCTTCACCCTTTTCCAGGTAAGCATAGGTTTCACCATTTTTTAATTGAACAAATTTCTTTTCCATAGTTAATCTCCTATATGGTGTACTTGGTATCTTTAGCGTTGATGAATCCTAAGCATAATGTTGTAAATAATAGCGGTTTTTCATACATCGAGGCGTGTCCAGCGTTGGGAATTTTGATCCAATGCGAGTTTGGTATACGTTTCGCAACGTAAGCTTGATTCTCCACTGGGGTCAAATAGTCATCTTCTGCCGATATAATTAAGGTTTCTGCTTTGATTTCATGCAGTTTTTCTTTGACATCATAGGATTCACTCGATAGTGTTAACCGTTCCATTTGATCTAAAAATAAGGCATTTGAGAAGACTGGTACCAATATTTTTTTACGATTTTGCATCCACTCTTGATTTTTTTCATAAAACCCGGGTGAATAAATAACTGGTATTGCCGTATTATAGTAGGCTTCTCCATTTCGGGTTTTACCAGCAGCCATCCAAGCTCTACCGATATCTTTCAACCAAGGGTTGGTATAAGCAGCGGTATTGAATAGTACCAGACGATCAACTAGTTTTGGGTGTTGTATTGCAAATTGAATGGCAATCTCTCCCCCATAAGAAATACCGACAATGGAAGCCTGCTCTAATTTTAAATGATCGAACAGCGATTTTAACAAATCGACTTGAATTTGATGGGTATAGGTTTCACCGATTAATTTATCGGTTTGCCCTTGATCGAAAAAATCAACGCGAATAAGGCGATTATTGACTTTGAAACTATCCACAAATGGTGCCCAGCTTCGGGTGGACATCATGATGCCATTCAATAATATGATGGGTTTCCCGCTGCCTTCATCTTCAAAAAATACTTGTTTTTGATTAATCCAAAAATGACTCATGAAGGTATCCTGCTTTTACTGCTTCCTGTGTAAGTTGTTCTCTAAATTTTGGATGGGCAATAGAAATCAACAATTTCGTTCTTTCACGAATGTTGGTACCTCGCAATCCAACCAAACCATACTCGGTGACAACAAAGTCAACATCATTGCGGGATAATGAGACGGCTGCACCTGGTTTTAACATGCTAACAATTTTGGACACTTCTTCTTTTTCACCGGTTTCAGGATTTTTCACCATAGCCGTTGAATATAGAGCAATGAAACTTCTTCCACCCTTGGCGTTTTGTGCACCAACAGCGGTATCGCTTTGTCCACCAGTGCCTGAAAATTGTTGGGTTCCAATCGATTCTGAACAACATTGACCCGTTAGATCAATTTCAATGGTTGAGTTGATCGATACTTGATTATCATTTAATCCAATGATGGCAGGATCATTGACATATTTACCATTTAAAATCCAGCAAGATGGATTATCATGCACAAAATCATATAGTTCTTGCGTACCCATGGCGAAACACGCAATGTGTTTGTTGCGGTGTAGTGTTTTTTTCTTTCCAGTAATGACCCCAGCTTTGATGAGGTTCATCATTTCATTGGTGAACATTTCAGTGTGAATGCCCAAATCTTTTTTACCATATAAAGACTTCGCTACTGCGTTTGGCATACCACCAATACCGAGTTGAATGGTATCGCCATCGTTGATTTTATCTGCAATCAAACGGCCAATAATCATGTCTTTTTCAGAGGGTTCAATGTCTGGAATGGTTGGTACTGGGTAATCGGCTTTGACCAAATAATCAACTTCACTGATGTGAACTTCTAGATCACCAATCGTTCTTGGAAAATTAGGGTTGACTTCAAAAATCACAATGTCAGCGACTTCGACCATTTGTTTTTCATACACATTAGAAGTCGATAAAGAAATATAGCCATGTTCATCAGGCATGCTTGCAGCGGTGACGAACAAGTTTGGTTTTTTATAAAATAAACGCTTATATCCAGCTAAATGCAAGTGGTTTGGAATAAACGAGATATTGCCATGGGGATGTACTTTTCTCAACACATTGGTATAGAACCAACCATCGAGGTTAAATTTGTTACGGTATTTTTCTTCAATGAAAAAATCCGCGTTTACAATCGGTAAACAGTTGGTCACTGTAACCTTTTCAATACGGTCGGCACAGAGGTGTAAATTCGCCATAAATAGTTGTGGCTCATTGGCAGCCATACCTACAACGATTTCATCTTTGGATCCAACTAAATCAATCATTTCTTTAACAGTGATATATCTGGCTTGTTTCATAAGTGACCTCTTTCCAAAAAAATAGGGTTCTGAGGGAGCGAATTTGCTCCCTCAGTCCTAAAGGGTTTGATTATTTAACTTGAATTTGTGTTAAGGTTTCGATATCTCTAACTTTAACGAATGCTTTGTATGAAGTTTCAACATCTACAGTAGCAGGATTGTCGCCTTGTACAACAGTATATTGTAATAATGACATAGAGTCAATACCCCAACGTTTACCGTCGCCGAAGTCAACAGTTCCACCCATTGGAATGTCTAGTGGTTCAGATTCCATGGCTTTGATGAATGATTCCCAAGTCAAAGCTTTACCTGATTCTTCCACTCTCATTAGACCTTCGATGAAGTTCATAGCTGCGATATAACCAGCGATTGCGAATGAGTTACCAGCATAAGCAGTTTTTTCACCTTCAGATAGGAAACTTGCACCTTGAATAGCCGCAACGAATCCAACTAAACCTTCTTGGCCTTTGGTGGAAGTTAAGTCAACCCATGCATTGGTATAAATATCAAATGTATAGTTGATTGTAGCATCGACTGCAGTTGCATCAGCATTAACATAAGATGTGAATACTGGTACGTTTACACCCACATTTTGCATTGTACCAATGGCTGCTTTGAAAGACACTTGGTTAGATGCGATAATGATGGCTGAAACACCTTGGGATTGGAGGTTTTGAATGGTTGAAGTTAAGGAAGCAGTATCTGCAGCCGAGAAGGATGCATAAATAAAGTTTGCATTAACGCCTTGTGTCTTGGCTTCAATTTCAACGCCTTCTTTGATGGAGATACCATCAAGTGATGTTGTGTATAAAACACCAATCTTAGCATTTGCAGCTAATTTTTGGTTCTTGTTTGGACCATATAAAGATTCTTTTAAAGCTCTTGCTGTCATCAATCTACCATCTGTTAGATAAATAGGTTGAACTGGCATGACTGGGTCAAGTGGGCTTCTTTCAGTATAAAGCACGTTAACACCTGTTGCTGCATAAATCATTGGAATACCAGCTTCGCGGATTGTAGTTAATGTTGCAGATACTGTACCAGTACCAAAGTGACCAACCAATGCGAATACTTTGTCTTCATTGATTAATTGTTTAGTGTTTGTTAAACCAACTGTTGCATCAAATGCGTCATCACGGTTAACATATTCAATCATTCTGCCATCGATACCGCCAGCCTCATTGACAACTTCAAATGCTGCCTTCATACCTGCCACGAATGGAAGACCGACAAATGATAATGCACCTGAAATGGCTGCTGTATTACCAACTTTAATGGTAGTTGCAGTGACACCTTGAACGGTTACTGCTCTAACTTCTGTGTAGAAGGATGCAGTTAGTTCACCAAAGGTTACAACAACGTCATATTTACCAACCACACCTTGTTTAAATCCAGATAGTGTATATTGGCTAGCTGTTAATACTTGTTTTCTACCTGTGGAGTAAGTAACTTCAACAACTAAACCAGCAGCGTTAAATTCTTGATCGCGGTTATAGATTTGTTGATCTGGTAATGACTTCAAATTAAGTGCTAATGCAACTTCTGGAGCATCTGGGTTGAATACCGCGATACCAAAAGTAGCTGTAACGCCTTCATAAGAAACGGTGACGGTTACTAAGCCTGCAGCTGCAGATGAGAAACCTGTTAAGGTATATTCACTGCCTGTAAGGACCTTTTCAGTCTTGTCTGACATGACTGCTTTTACTTCCAAACCTGCTGGGTCGAAAGTTTGTCCAACTACGTATTCCACTTTTGTCGGTGGTGTTACGACGAGTCTGCTAACGGTTACTTCAGCTTCTTGACACGCAACTAGCGTGAATGCTGCAAAAACTGTTAACAATAATGCTACAATTCTTTTCATATTTTTCTCCTTTTTCTTGCCTATCGGCATATATTATCGTTTCGTTTGAAACTAGAAACCTAAATTAAGAACCAAGGTATGCATTGACGAGTTTCTCGTCAGCAAGCAATACTTGACCACTGCCTTCTCCAACAATCTTTCCAAGTTCAAGGATGTAAGCATAGTCGGCAATTTTCAATGTTTGTAACGCATTTTGTTCAACGATGAGTATCGTTTTACCACGCTCTTTGATTTTTTTAATGATTTCAAAGATATTACGTACAATCAGTGGTGCTAATCCCAAGGATGGTTCATCTAGTAATAGTACTTCGGGATCTCCCATCAGTGCTCTACCAATGGCAAGCATTTGTTGTTCGCCACCTGAAAGTGTTGAAGCTTGTTGTTTTCTTCTTTCCTTCAATACTGGAAAATACCCATATACTTCATCAAATAAACGAGGTAAGTCTGTTTTTTTAACGGTATATGCCCCAGCTATGAGGTTTTCTTCGACGGTTAAACCTGCAAAAATCATTCTACCTTCAGGTGATTGTTTGATCCCTAACTCTGAAATCTTGTGTGGATCTAAGTTCGCTATGTTCTTACCTTGGTATAAAATCTCACCTGATTTTACTCGAACTACACCTGAAATAGAGCGGATGAGTGAAGATTTTCCTGCACCATTCGCGCCTAATAAAGCTACGATAGTTCCTGGTTTAACTTCGATATGAATGCCTTTAACTGCTTTAATGATGCCATAGTCGATGACCAAATCTTTAATTTCTAACAGTGCCATGACTATTCCCCCCCCAAGTAAGCTTCTTGAACCACAGGGTCCGCTTTGATTTGTGCTGGTGTTCCAATAGCAAGCTTTTTACCAAAGGAAATTGCACAAATGGTATCACATAATTTCATTACCAAGCCCATATCGTGTTCAACCAAGAATATCGTACAGTTAAACTCTTTTTGGATTTTACGGATGGTATTTGTTAGTTTTTCTGTTTCTAAGTCATTTAACCCAGCGGCTGGTTCATCGAGAATAATCAGTTTAGGATTGGTCATGAGGGTTCTTGCCAATTCAATTAACTTTAATACGCCATAGGGTAAGCCCATTGGATAAAAATACATATATTGAGTCAAACCTAGATCATTCAATACTTTGAGTGCTTTTTCACGGATAACTTTTTCTTCTTTTTTGTATCTAGGTGTGTGGAACAAATGATCGAAGAAATTGGATTTATAGAGCGTATGCCCTGCAATCAATAAATTTTCGAGAATATTCAATTCCCAAATCAGTTCGACATTTTGGAATGTACGAACTATCCCATGTCTTACAACATCGTGAACTTTGATTTCATTGAGTTTAACCACTCGATCGTGGTTATCATGGTATATGATTTCACCACTCGTAGCTTTATAGAACTGTGTGATACAGTTGAAAACCGTGGTTTTACCAGCCCCATTGGGTCCGATGAGTCCAAAGATTTCTCCTGATTTAACATCAAATGATAAATTATCAACGGCGACCAATCCACCAAATTTCATGGTCAATCCTTTGACACTTAAGACAACATTTGGGTCTAAAGTATATTCGCTATGAACGATTTTACTCATGCTTTACCCCCTTTGTTTTCCAAAGTTTGATCCAACCTTGAATTTTAACCTTGAGGTCTGTGAATAACTTGACTAACCCACCCGGATAATACATTACAATAAGAATGACGAGTGCTCCTGTGAAGAAATACACCGCATTCCCATTGGTTCTAAAGAATGGAATTTGTTTCAATACGATGTCACGCAATCCAAATATGACAAATGTACCTAAGGTGACTCCCCAAATCGATTTGGACCCGCCCACAATAACCGCAGCTAAAATATTGAGTGAGATGGCTAAATTGAATATGCCTGGTTCTGTATATTCGAAGTAAGGCATGTATAACATCCCACCAATGACTGCCATGATGGTCGCTAGTACGAAAGCCAATAATCGGTATTTTAATACGGAAATCCCCATGGCTTGTGCAGCTGATGTTGAATTTTTAATCGATAACATAGCTCTTCCGGTTGGACTATTGACGATATTTAAGAATAAAATCATCGATACGACCAATACTGCAACCACTATGAAGTAAATGATATTGCGGTACATCAGTGCATTTGCACCTTCTGTGAAGCCAAATAAGTTGAATGCTTCAAATCTTAAGCCGCCGTCGCCACCAGTGATGTCGCGGGCTTTTCTGAAGATTTCAATCATGATTTCTGCTAGGCCTAGGGTGATGATGGCGAGATACATCCCTTCAATACGTAAGGATATGAACCCAACCAATGTTCCAAAGATGATTGCTATTGCAATACCGATGATAAATGCGACCACCAAAGGTAATCCGGCGCTTGCTACTGCAAAAGAAACAATGTATGTGCCTAAACCAATGAATGATGCTGTACCTAGCGATGCCAATCCTGTATATCCTAACAATAATGAATAACCTAAACCAACGATGGTGTAAATCCAAACGATAGATAGGAAATCAATGGTGGATTGCTTAATGAATCCTGCATTGCCTAGTAAACGAATCAAGACAATCACGACTGTAAATATGAATATTCCAAATAGTGGATTATTTTTTAAGTTTGTAAAGGTGCTTTTCATAAGTTACCTACACCTTCTTAGCTATCTTCTTGCCAAAGATACCAACTGGCTTGATTAAGATAACAATCAATAATAAGAAATAGACAAAGGTCAATACCCATTGGTCAATGTTACTACCAAGAATGTTGATATTCACACCAAATAATAAATCTTTGATGATGACGCGAGCAAATGTAATCATCAGTGCGGCTGCTATCGGTCCGCCAAAGGTGTAGAATCCACCTAAGACACCTGCTAAGAAGCCATTGACTTGCATGATGACCATCATATCTGGCCCCAACGTGAATATGAGCGGTGCGTATAATGAAGCGGCTAATGCACCTAATCCACCAGCTAGACCCCAACTCATTGCTGTGATCATTTTGGTGTTAATACCCATCATACCTGCTACTTTTTCATTAGACGCTGTCGCTCTCACACCAATACCCCATTTGGTATATTTCAAAGCAATGAAAATGGCTGAAATCACAACAGTAGAGATGATGATGGCTAAGAATCCATGACCAGACAACGTTAGATTCGGTTGACCAGCGAACTTGAGTGTGATGTTCCAAGGCACCAAAGCCCTTGGTGTGCGGGTTTCCATTCTGAGACTTGTAAATACGACAGAAATTAAACCAGAAATCATCAGGATAATCCCCATAGTAATCATTTGTTTGGATACTGGGTTTGAATATTTCGATTTACGAATGATCATTGTGTCGATGAATACGCCAAAACCAGCCCCTATAATCACACCAATAAAAATCGATATGACCAAGCCAATCCACGCTTGTTCGATGGCAAAATATTGTTTTAACCAGGTATCAAAGAGTGCAGTGACTGTATAAGCCGAAATCGTAGCAATCGATCCTTGTGCAAAGTTGGTTGTGAAGGATGTCTTGTAGATGATGACAATCCCTAGAGTAACCAGCGCTAAGATGGATGAGTCTTGAAGTCCTAGAAACAGTAAGCTAATTATCTCACGCATCTTAAGCCCCCCATCTGATGACATTGGCTGCCCAAACATAACCAATCCCTGCAGCCAACATACAAACAATCGTGCCTTCTTTGACTTGACCACTTTGTAATGCTAAATGTAAGGATAGGATTTGATCGATTTGACCAATGTGTCCATAGTTTTCTAAATAAATGGATTGTTCGGCTTTCAATCCTAAATCTTGTAATAAAGAGACATGTCCTGAACGTTTCATGTGGAGTATTGCAAGAAATCCATCTTGTGCAAATTGTTCCTTTGTGAAGTTCGATTTGCGCAATGATTCTTCAATACACTTATACCAGTTTGGCATAGAAACTTCATTCAAACGATTTTTCATTTTAATCGGGTCTAACAAACGTAAAGACTTCTTCGCTTCTTCTACGTTATCTTTGGTAATTGGGTTACAAATACCACCGATTTCAACACCAGCGGTTCTGGATAATGACCCATCACCAATGATGTGAGAACCCAATAATTCATTTTTACCATAATTCTTTTTAAGGATGATGGCTCCACCACCTGCGGCTAAGTCATACATCATCGACATATTTTTATCGGTATAATCGACGAAATCAAGGTTTCGATAGCCCCCAACAACCATGACCATATGAATGTCATCGTCTGCAATCAACATGTCTTTCGCCATTTTAAGCGCTGACACTGTGGTGCAACAACGGTTTTGAACGTCAATACCCCAAGCATTCACTGCGCCGATACGATCTTGAACATATAATGCTGATGTGGTTAAAGGGTATTCTTTCCATTCTTCAGTGACACACAGTATGACATTGATGTCTTTTGGGTCTACCCCTGTGTTTTTTAA
Organism: Acholeplasmataceae bacterium UBA6150; assembly: GCA_002423145.1. Lineage (GTDB taxonomy): Bacteria > Bacillota_I > Bacilli_A > Acholeplasmatales > UBA5453 > Paracholeplasma. The sequence goes on from DIUU01000005.1 coordinate 113,085, forward strand.
ACAATCGAGTGCAGCTAACGCACCCATTTCTTGTGACCCGTCTTTGACTGGGTCAGCAGGAATGACTTTTTCAATGATTCCTAATTTTTCTTCAATGGCTTGGTCAGTCCATACACCATGGGTTCTTTCGGCAATTTCTTTTGCAGACATTCTACCACTAGGTATGTATATACCAGTACCAACAATTCCTACGGTTGGTTTCATAAATTAATCCTTTCTTACCTTAAATCAGGCTTATTTTAAACGAACGACAAGCCAAACGGGTGTTTGGCAAGGTTTCGATTCAGTTATAGACGCATACCGCCATTGACATTGAGGGTTTGTCCTGTGATGTATGAAGAGTCATCACTTGCAAGGAATACAGCCACTTTAGCGATTTCTTCTGGTTGTCCAAGACGACCAAGCATCGTTAATTTAGCAAATCCATCGAGTAATTCTTGTGGTACTGTTTTTAAAATATCGGTCATAACATAGCCTGGAGCAATCGCATTACAACGCACATTCGCGCCTTTTCTAGCGAATTCTTTAGCCCAAGTCATTGTTAATCCCAACACGCCAGCTTTAGTCGCAGCATAGTTTGCTTGACCAATATTACCAAATACACCTACAACAGATGAAATATTGATGATGGAACCTTTGCCTTGGTTTTCCATTTGAGGTCCCACATGACGAGTTAAATTGAATACCCCTTTAAGGTTAACATTAATAACAGCATCCCATTGTTCATCGGTCATTTTACGTGTCATAGCATCTTTGGTGATACCAGCATTATTGACTAAAATATCGATATGTCCAAATTCTGCTAAAACTTCATCAAAAAATGTTTTGCAACCAGCAGAATCTGTCACGTTTAATTTTTTATAAAATACATTTTCACATACATAGGTCATTTCCCCCATGTCTGCAGCGACAACTTTTGCGCCTTCTAATGCAAAAGCTTTCGCAATTTCCATACCAATACCTTTAGCACCACCTGTAATGATGGCAACTTGTCCTTGTAATTTCATGTGGTTCTCCTTTTATCGTTTGACGATGATGGCAGTACCCATACCGCCACCGATGCATAGGCTAGCTAGACCAATATGCTTATCTTGCTTCTTCAGTTCGTGTAATAGTGTAACAATGATTCGATTACCAGATACACCAACTGGGTGACCTAATGCAATCGCACCGCCATTGACATTGGTTTTTGAAAGAATGTCTGATTTTGATACGTTATGTGCTTCAGATAATTCATTAACAACACCTAAACTTTGAGCAGCGAATGCTTCGTTGAGTTCAAGTAATTCCATGTCACTGAGTTTCATATTTGCACGATTTAATACATCTTTAACCGCTGGCACAGGACCCAATCCCATGAAATTCGGATCAACGCCACCTTGTCCAACAGCCACAATTTCACCCAATACTCTTAAGTTGTATTGTTTTACCATCGCTTCAGAGGCTAGGATGATGAAACTTGCGCCATCGTTGATGCCGGATGAACTACCTGCAGTCACTAAGCCATCATTTTTAAACGCAGGTCTCAATTTAGACATTTTTTCTGCGTTAGTAGCACGGTTAGGATACTCATCATTGGAAAATACAATGGTTTCTTTTTTGGTTTTGATTTCGATTGGAACGATTTCATCAGCAAAACGACCAGAGTCTACGGCGTTGATTGCCTTAAGTTGAGAGCTCAAAGCGAAAGCATCCATTTCTTCTCTCGTAAGTTGGTGTTTCGCTGCGATATTTTCAGCAGTAATGCCCATGTGCATGCCAGGAATAAATGAATCATGAAGTGCATCTTGTAAAATGGTATCCTTCATATCAAATGACCCCATTTTTACGCCATCTCTGATTTTGGATGTGACGACATACGGTGCGCCGCTCATAGATTCAACACCACCAGCGACAATCAAATTCGCAAATCCAGCTTGAATACTGACATAAGCATTCATAACAGATTTCATTCCACTGCCACAAACCATGTTTAATGTATAGGCTGGGATTTCTTGAGAAAGACCGGCCTTGATTGAAATTTGTCTTGCAATGTTTTGTCCAAGTCCTGCTTGTATCACATTACCGACGATGACTTCATCCACTTTTTCTTTAGGTACTTGAGTATCCGCTAAAAGTTGCTTAAGTACTTGTGTGCCTAGTTCCACAGGATGGAGATCTTTTAGTGTTCCAAGAAACGCACCAATTGGGCTTCTTTTTGCACCGATGATAAATACTTTTTGGTTCATTGTATCCTCCTTGTTTGTATATAACAATTATTTTAATCGATTGAATCGTTGTTAACGTAGTCCATTAAAATACGTGAATAAAAATTCATATCACATCTTCATTCTACGTGATAAGAAATGAGTTGTCAAGCGCTTACATAAAAATAATTATTCATGCACATTAACGAATTCTTATTCCCCTGATGTCGAACTGAAACTAGCTGTATCATGAAATGTAATTTCATAGTGCACATAAAGGCTTGATGGCCGTTTAATCCATAGGTCTTAAAAAACATAACATGAAATAATCATAGTCAAAAATGCTTGTTTTTTTATGAAGTGTGCTATACAATGAAATCGGTGATTACTATGAATAAAGAATCGCATCGATATCCGAAAACCGCATCTGGCATCAAAACATTTAACAAGATTGTATCCACTGGTAAAAAACTTTTTGCGAAAAATGGATTTCAAGCCACATCGATCAATGACATCATCGCGAAATCCAAAATTGCTGCGGGTACATTCTACATCTACTTTGACAGTAAGTTGGCACTATACCTATATATTCTCGACTTATACAGGGTGTCCATTCGAAAAGCCAGTGCTGATGCTACACGTGGGTTGGTCCATCGTTATGACATCGAACGGGCTGGTATAAAGGCGTTCATCACTTATGCACTAAAGGATCCTTTAGCTTATCGAATCATTTGGGAATCCTTATTTGTCGATTTTGACATATTCAAAAACTACTATGTAAGTTTCTCAGAATCATACGTCAAACATTTAAAAGATTTCGTTGATGGCGGAGAGATTAGAAAAGATTTGGATCTGGAAACCTTATCCTATACACTCATGGGTATCTCGAATTTCGTGGGTCTACAAGTGATATTTAAAAACAACATCACTGAGATAGAAATTGACCGAATTATCGATGAAGCTATGGGTATTCTACAACGTGGTATTTTCAATAAATAATCACACTATTATGAAAATATATTCATATTAAATTTCAATTATAATTCAAACATATTAGATAAAAAATACCGCCCTAATCGGCGGTATTATTTTTATCTTTTTCAGGCTCTCTACGGGCCCTCATCTCTGATTCAAGTTCGATTCTTAAACGTTCTTTTTCTGCCTTAATCCAAATCTCTTTTTCAATTTCATGTTTTTCTAACATTTTTGACTCTTGTTCAAGACGAACCATCTTTAAAAAGTTAATCAATTCATGAATCAAAATGAACAGCAATAATACGATGATTACCAAGAAAACGACATTCTTATAATTGAGTGTCAAATTCCCAATATCCAATAACATGAAGTGCGATACTACTACACCAATGAAATTATCTTCAGTGACAAAACCCGCATCAGCTGAACCATTGTTATCCCCTTTGGTGACTAAACCTTCAGAGGTTGCTTCAATGGCTCTATGGACGATATTTTTATCTGTTCTAAAAGCGATGATGGGGGTATCTCCATTGGACACTTGTTCATAAACGGATTCGTATGATACATATTTAATAATAATAAATTCACCGGTCATAATGGTCGGTTCCATGGATCCAGACCCAACGACAGAGTAGGTATGATTAAAGATTTTTAAGTATCGATTTTCTTGCAAAGATACAGTGCCCAATATTAATAAAAGGACGGAAGCCAAGAAGAAAAATACTGTAAATACCGTCATCGATATTTTAACGATTCTTTTCATCTGGTTCCACCCCTTTTCTTAGGATATTTCGATATCTGTTTTCGGTGCTTTAGGTTCATTCGGAAGCCCCTCTTTTTTGAGCTTCTCAATGTCCTTTTCTGACTGTTTTTGGATATCTAGTAATGCTTTTTCTTGTTTTTTAGCCATGTTAAGTCTAAGCTTTTCAAACTCTTTAAGTAGTTTTTCTTGTTCTTTTTGACGTTGAAGTTTGAGTTTCTTCATCATTTTATCATGATCAATTTTGGCTTTTTTCTTTAGATTAGATACGACTAAACGATATTCTGCCTTTGCTTTCTTTTCAGCTTCTGAAATGGCCAATTTTTCTTCTCTTTCCAATTTTTTCATTTGCTTCGCTTGTTCTTTTTCAATTGCTTCACGTTCGGCTTGGAAATGACGGTCAAGTGTTGCAATCTTCTGATCCAATTGGTTTTGTAAATGTTGTTTCAAATTGTTAATGAGTGCGTTATTTGTTTCAATCGCTTTTTGAGTTTCCGAAACAATGTTGTCTTCCACTTGTTTTTTCTCAAGCGTTAAATCTTCACGGTTTTTATTCACCAATTCTAGATTATCTGAAAGCATTTGAGCTTCTTTGGTTGCGACATCTTTTTGTTCCTTTAAGGCAGCTTCAATCTTAATACGTTCGGTTTCATCTTCTGTTTTCTTGCGATTCATAAGGATGAGTCTTTGATTGGCAGCTTCAATATCTTTCATGAGCTTACGTTCCAAACGAATCGCATTATTATAATCGACTTCTTTGGTTTCACGAATCATTCTAGCAATCTTCGCTTTTTCTTTACTCACTTCAAGGTTTTTTTCGACGTCATCGTCTTTGACCATGCGTGAGAAATAGTCATCATTTTCTTCAAGTTCAAAATGGTGTTTAAATATCGCATTAGAGATAGAAATGGTATCACGTAGTGCTCTTTTTAAACCAACTTCATAAGTCGAACTACGTTCAACTTCTTCATCGAGACGTTTTTTGAATATTTTTATATTTTCTTGTAAGAAATATTGATTGATTCGTTCATCCTCAACCACGATTGGTTCAGGTGTATCTACAATATCTTTTACATGGATGTTGGCAATTTTAAATGCTTTTTTAATGATTTCTTTTTCTACAATCTCGTCATATGATGGCTTACGTACGCCTTGATTGAAAGCAACCATGGTAAATGTGTTGAGCGCGAGACGTTCAACAGCATCTTGGTAACTCTTGTCAAATGTCATGTCTTTTTCTTTTACGGTAACATCATATGCAAGGGTATTGTAACGGTCTAAAAATAGCCATAAGACATAACAATTTCTAAAGTCAACGTTCTTTAAAATGACGTTGGTTTGCATGATGGGTGGCAATACTTTTTTCTCGCCAGACATCAAGGTCATAAATGGTGAATTACGTATCGAAGCGACACGTTTAGATAAGTATTCAACGCGATCAAGAATCCCTTTATTATAAATATTGATGGATTTATCTTCAAGGTCTTCTTTAAAAACCACATCGAGGTTCATATCGACTTCCAAATCACTAATGCTAAAGGTCGAAGTATAATTGAAATGTTTCTTTTGATAGGAAATAATATTATCCTTGATGAGTTCATGACGACTTCTCACGAAGTGAAAAAGCCGTTCTATGAGGGTCATCACAAATCGGTTTTCGTAGGTGCCATAGTCGATGTCTGTTTCGGTAGTCATAATCTTCTTCGGCATGACCACTTCATCGCGAATTTCACGAATAAAGTGTGTATGCGAAGCCAGGTGACGAATCGAATTACTGCGAATCTTTTTGGCTTTTTCAATTGGGACAATTTCTTCTAAGTATTTTAAACCCGATTTCGGGTTAAGTATTATTTTTTCAATGCTTGGAAAATACGATTCTATGGTCTTTATCCACGTTTCATCGAAAGTCTTGGTTTCAGACATGCTCTTTTGATAAAGCGTGTTCTTACCAGCAATGAGTGCTGTGAAAAAGGTTTTAGGGAACGTATGTGACTTTTCTAGATCTTTAAACGTTTGATCGTATGAATAATAGAACTGACTTAACTTGTCGGTTTGTCTTTTTTTCATTTAAGAACTCACCCTAGTTCATTTTCTTAAGATCAGTTAAGAAGGAAATACATTCTTTGAATACGTTCTTACCAAATAGTTTATCGAGCAATACGATCAGTTCGCTCAGTTCATCTTGTAAGAATGGTAAGTTCAATACTTCAAACTTTCTTAAGATCTTTCTCGCAACCATATAATCGAGTGCTTCGTATTCTGATCCACCGCAACCAACATAGATTGGGGTGAATAGTTTGATTTGTTTCATAATACGGTTACCAAAGGTGATTTTGAATTTTTGTGCGATAAAATCATCGAGTTTACCTAAGTTATCGAGTGCTTTAGGTGAAATCGGATGAGCTTTCCAAGCTTCATCGTATAGTGTCTTCAAGTATTCATAACTCATGGTGATGTTTTCACTATAAGGTGCATCAACAAACGCTGCTTTCGCATTCATAACGATGGACGCAGCACGGTCATATACTTTATCGGTAATGGTGAAAGTGGAGTCATCTTTATTCGCTGTACCAACAAACCATAGGTTCTGTGGAACTAAAATTTTACCGTCAATAAAATGCTTAGGATCGGTAGGTTGGCGGTCAGATACGACGTCAATCTTCCATTCAGATTCGTTTGGCATTTCCATGATGGATAAGAATTCAGCGAAATAGTACTCAATACGTGCTAAGTTTAATTCGTCTAGGACGATGAAGTTTAAGTCTTCACGATAAGTCGTTTCATACAGTTCCTTAAGGAAATCTGTTTCATTAAACTTTTTGGTAAATTCGTTTAAGTAACCAATCATTTCGGCTCTATCACGCCAAGATGGCTGAACAGAGATGATGGCGGAATCATGACCAAAAAACTTACCCATAGCATAAGGTAAACTGGTTTTACCAGTACCGGAAATACCTTCAAGGATCAAAATCTTTGAAGATGCCATACCAGCAAAGAAAGTACGAATGATTTTTTCATTATAATAAAGGTTTAGTCTTGAAGCAGAGAAGTTAATGAAGCGATTCACTAATTCTGGTAGACCAACCGTATCTTCTGGTGTCATTTGAATTGACGTGATCACGTTACGATACGCTTCATCGACTTGTGTCAATTTCGCGAATCGAGTAGGTCCAATGACCTGAGGTGCATTTTTAGGTTGTTCTTCTTTGTTTGTTAACGTAGAGGATGCAGATGCACCACCCAACTTCAACATTAAAATCTTGTTTTTTTCATCAGCAAGTTCGACTGTTTTTTGTGTTAATAAGGCGACTTCCTCTAATAATTCATCCTTGTCCATTTCGGTTTTAACGAAACGGATATACACTCTAAGCATTTGATAAATTTTGAGTGTGAAGAAAACAATAAAAACCATGTTAATCCCGAGGATTAAAATGGCTATTAACCAGTCACCAAAACCAAATTTAGCACTGGCGTCAATTAAGTTACTTAAATATACACCAATATCATTAAATAATAAATCGGCAAAAGCCTCAAAAATAGTCTTGAAAAATTTGCCGATATTTGCAAAAAAGTCTCTAATAAATTGGATGTAATAACGAGCAAATTCTATCATCGTCTTACCTCAACTTTTGAAAAGCTATTCTTTGGATTGTTCCTTTTTAAGTTCTTCTAATAATTCTTTACGAATTCTATCTTTTTCAGCTTCAAGAAGTTGATCTTTATCAACAGCATGTTGAGCTTCAATTTTTTCTTTGTTAACAGCGAGTAATGTCTTAGTAAGAACATATCCCTGATAGGCTAATAATAATACAACTGGTAGAATAACAAATATTGCGAAACCAACAGGTGTTTGTAGATAGGATATAGCTCTACCTAAACCGCCAATGTCACCAGTGCGGATGGCTTTGATGTTATCGTACGTTACGATTTCATATTGCACACCACTATTGTCTCCGCCAATAACATAGGGAGAGATTGCAGCAGCTTTATCACCTTGAGTAACAACATAACTAGGTGTTATATGTACTATTCTATGCGTATTTAATGCTACTAAGTTTAAATCGTAAAACGTGACTACATCGCCAACATTTAAGTTTTCTTTATCATCTGCACTCAATAGTCGAACAAATACTAGAGCACCTTTATCAAAGGAATCACTATTATTGCCTTCCATAGAGTCAGAAATTACTGGTAAAAAACCTCTACCCAATACATTAGCGATATCTTTGTTTGATTTTACACTCAAGTTAGATATTGAAAATAATAACAAAAACACTATAACTGTATAGAATAATACATTACCTGCAATTTTTAACACATTCTTTATATTTATTTTAGGCTGACTCACTAGACACATCTCCTTTTAGACATCGTTTTCACTAATACAATTATATTATATTATTTGTCTAAAATCTAGTATTAATGAGATTATCTTATTACTAGCCATAAAATATAGGGCTTGCATGTTCTCATGCAAACCCTTTATTATTGTTTTTTATGGATTAAACATTAAATCCTAGGGAAACAAATAGGCTAGTTAAGAATATAGAATCAAATGCGTCTGCATCCCATCCTTCAATCCAAACTCTAACAACGACTGTTCCATATGCATATGTATCTGTTGATACTGCTTTTGCTAAAGTCACTACAGGGGTTCCCACAAGAGGGTCACCAGAAAGTACCGAAGTTAAAGCCGCACCATATCCTACGGCAGGTAATGTGTAAACACTAACGCCATCATTCTTAGCTAATTGGTATGATGCTGCACCAAATTCGAAGCCTTCAGCATATGATACTGCAGGTAGAGCTATTGAGTTGTAAACAACACTTGCTGTTGAGGAGCCGATAACGGCTGGTGCTTGATAAACTGCACCTGTGTCTCCAGCTAAATTGAATACAGATAGTCTAGCAGCAGTCCAAGCGGCTACTTGAACAGTAGCACCTACTGCGTTAGTTGGAGCAAGTGCAAATTCATTTAAGTTTGCGCCTACATATGCTGTGTCAACAACCCAAGGTTTTGCAGTGCCCGTAAGAGATGCTTGATTCCATCTGATTGTACTTTCAGATGTGGATCTAAAGAAAATCTTAAATTCTACATAATCACCAGATAAATTATTAATTTGTGTGCCTTCAAGGTTTTCAATTACGATACCATCAGCAGATGTTAAATCAGTTAATTCAAGAGTTGTGCTATACATAGCTGTAAGTCTAGCTTGAATTACTGATGCTGGAATTACTGTATACCATGTTGGAGCATTAATACCAGTTATTGTTGCATCATTACTTTCCCAAGTACCTAGTGAAATTTCAATACCTTCACCTGCCGTTACTTGTGCATTGAATTGACCAACAGAAGCTGTGTTTGTTAATGTAAACCATGCGAATGTCGATGTGCCTAGTGCGATTACGACTAATGCCATCGTTACAACTGATAATACTAATTTTTGAGTTAATTTTCTCATTGTTTTTTTCCCCTTTTTCCTTTTTAATTTATTTCATTTTTATTTCATATCAATTACGATTGTAACTGATTTGTTGCTAAATATCAATACTTTCTGCGGATTGAAACTCAAACCTGAATAATAGTGTATCTTCAAAGATTGCGTCAAATGAATCTGCATCCCAGCCTTCAAGCCAAATATTCAATCTAAACTTTCCTAGGTAGTAAGGTCGATTTTGACCATCCACTTGATCTGTGATGATCAATGATGCTACTTTAGAATTCGTGTCTAGTGGGATATATGGGTTATCAGGTGAAAAGTTTGATAAACGGTCAATCAATGGTTGTGGTGTTGTCGGTAACTGTATGTATACTGACTTTGATTTTCTAAGATAGTCAACACCACCATAGTTTTTTGCATAACCTCTATCCGGATTTTCCGTCGGGTCATACATGAAACAAACCAATTCACTGTTATCTCTTGTATCCAAGGGATTTTCTGTTTTCAATTCGCTTAATGAAATTCTAATCGCGTCTTTGGCGAAATAGGTTCTAACTTCATTTTCGAACACGATGTCATTTGGTCCAAGATTAAATGTAACTGGACTCCTAAAAGTAACACCTCTTGATAACACATAAGTACCGCGAGCGGGTGGGTTATCAAAACTTGCTTCTAAACTGACGTTGTCGACTAAGTAGACATCTCGATAGCGGGTACTGGTCCTAACATACAACTCTAGTGAGATGTAGTTAACATTCGGTATGCCTTCGAAATTCAATTCTGCGTCAACCAGTTGGATTCGATTCCCAATGAAGTTTGTTCCATCTAGGGAAGTTAAATCCATCAATCTTGCACCTCGCCAAATCTCATTGATTTGTGCTGTGGTGATTTCATTAGACCAATTGATACCGTCTAGTGAAAATTCTAGGTTACTACCTTGATTCATGGTGATTTGAAAACCGTCCACTCTATTGACTTCTCCCATCACAGCCCACGCGAACGTTGCTGTTGTAAAGGTCAAGGTGAGTAAGATCATGGATAGTATCGTTATGTATAATTTCTTAATCATACGCTATACCGCAGTTCTGATTGAGAATTTCATATCGATTTTGATACTACCACGTTCCATGTTTGGTTCTGTGTCATAGCCTTCAATCCACATAAACACAGTAAATTTTAAAATTCGATTCACTTGAAACCTTTCTATGGTTTCACTGATGATTGGGTCTCTTGAATAGTTGCTACTCAAGAACATCTTTGCTTCAGGCATACCGATGGGATAACTTTTCGGAACAGGGTCTGGCTTCATGTACAACGTTTGTACAAGAGGTAAGTCTGTATCTACTTGTTCTACAATGATCATAATTCGAATGTATTCATCTAAACTCTTCGTAACATCTACGATATTAACAGAGTAATTTAGATTGATCATCTCGAACCCATTATTTCTAATGTAGAACGAATAGGCTACATAGTCAGCTTCTAGATCCGTGTATAATCCATCATTTGCTTGAGCTTCTGCAATTTTTAGATAAGAATAGGTTGCTTCATCGGTTTGTTCATTGGGGTCAACATATAGACGCGATGTTCCGGTTGCGAAACCCTTGTCAGTCGCTAGTTGAATCCCTTTTTGAACAGCTTCCTCATTCATTGAAATGACGAAGGTTCCGGTGGATAACCCGTAAAACGTAACAACCCCAAATCCGAGTGAAAGCAGACCCGATACAATAACGCCTAGCGTTAGGAATCTAGCCGTCAAGGTGGTTGTCTTTTTAATCCCCAGTACGGTTGAAAGTCTCATATCTCACACCCCTTATCGTAAGCGACTACTTTAATATAACAAAAAGCCAGTCGTCACGAAAATGACAACTGGCTACCGTATCTCAGGCCCTATAGCTTTGCGTCGCTAGATTTCTCTAGTTTTGCCTTTAACATTATGTTTGAATTTTACTACACTTATAATATACACCCATCTTAAAATAATGTCAACTATTTTGAAATAATTTTTTTATAATTGTATTAGCTTGGTTAAATCGGTGTCTTTGTAGTAAGATTTCAAATGTTCAAATGACATCGGACGGGCAAAGTAGAACCCTTGAACTATATGAATATTATAGCCAGCAATGGTTTGTAACATCTGTTCGTTTTCAATGCCTTCAGAAATAATTGTCTTTTGGTTCTTCTCAGCAAATTCAACGAGTAGGGTAACGAATCTGGATTTAACGTATGAATGCTCTTCGTTTAAAAATTCTTTCGAGAGTTTAATGGTATCTAGTGGCATGGATTCAAGTTTCGCTAAGGTTGAGTAATCTAGACCAAACCCATCGACTGCAAACTGGAAACCCAAAGCTTTGAGTTGTGTGATGTTTTGTAAAACGACATTGTGTCGATCAAACAACGCAAACTCAACGATTTCTAGGATGATGTTTTCTGCATTCATCTTATATTTTTTAAGCACACGTTGGAAATCAACAGCGAGTGCTTCGTTCATCAATTGTTTTGGACTGATGTTAAACGTAAACTTCATATTGGATTTAGGGAAGCTTTGTTTAAATTCATAATAACTCTTGATTAAGGATTCTAGACCCCATAGACCAACCCAGTAAATATCACCGGACTGTTCCATGATGTTGATAAACTTAAATGGAGATAATAACCCATGCTCTGGGTGATTCCAACGAAGCAAGGCTTCAACGCCATACACTTCTTTGGTTGTGATATCGATGATTGGGTGATAATAGAGTAAAAACTCTTTTTTCGCAATCGCGTTTTTAATTTGATAATAATAATCTAAGAATTCACTTTCGGTTTCACTCATGTCTTCACTGTATAGACGAATGGCATTACCACCGGTCTTTTTGACGGTATAGTTAGCCAATTTTAAAGAGTTGATGAGTGATTTTGTATTTTCACCATGCATTGGATAGTAAGCAATTGAAATCGATGAGGTTAAATTCACATCGGTCGATCCAAACAGGGTAATCGTTTCGTTGATTTGTTCTTGAATTCTTCTCGCAAATTCGACCGCATCGGATTGATCGAAATCCATCGGCATGAATATCACAAAAATATCGCCTTCAAATTTTGATGCTTTTACTTCTTTTGGTAAGACACCTCGAATACGCTTGGTGATTTTTTCAATCATCTTGGTGGCTTCTTTATCACCAAAGGCTTGAATGATTTCCGAAAATCGGTCAATATCGACGTAAATCAAAGAAAACATATTGTCTTTACCAATTTTTGAGATGTAGTTTGAAATCATGCTATTCATGGCTGAACGCGATATGATGCCTTCAACTAAAATGGATTTTTCTTCTTTCCATTTTTGTTCTGCATATTTCCAGTTCACATAAAGGAAATACGCAGCGACGGCTGTCGCAATCATCACGAATAACAAGAATATAACCGCAGTGGTAGCGTTTAAGTTTTCCATAATTTACCTCTTTCTTGTCAGTGAAGCAGTTCTATCTATATTATATGCTTTTACGAGTGCAATTGCATCTTCATATTTCATGGCTTTACCAAGGTAGAATCCTTGAATGATGTCTGCACCACTCTTTTGTAAAAATTTAAATTGCTTATCATCTTCGACACCTTCAGCAATGATTTCTAAGTCCAAATTCTTCGCGAGCGCGATGATCATATTAATAATCGCGCGCGAGTGTTTGTCCGCTGTGGAGTGTTTAACGAATTCTTTATCGATTTTGATGGCGTTGATTGGCAATTCTTTTAGGTATAATAGTGAGCTATACCCTGTACCAAAGTCATCTAGATGAATGTCAAAGCCTTTGGATTGTAATAACTTTAATTTTTCAATGATGATATCGAAGGATGTCATCAAGAAGGTTTCTGTGATTTCAATTGAAATGGCATGTTCTCTTAACCCATATTGTTCATACGCATTGACCAGTTCCATAACGAACCCTGCTTGTAAAATTTGGACAGGTGATACGTTCATTGAAATTTTAATATCATAATCTTCCAATTGCTTAGCTAGTCTGAACGTCTCATTCATAACGATTCGACCAATGTCGATAATCATGTTATTATTTTCAGCAATTTCAATGAATTCTGATGGGGAATCGAGCTTGTATTTTGGGTTATCCCAACGTACAAGTGCTTCAAATCCAACGATTTTTTCCGAGACGATGTGATACTGTGGTTGTAAATACATTACGAACTCGTGACGTTCAATCCCCGACATCATATCGGTTTCAATGATTTGTCGACGCGATAGTACTTGTCCAAAGGTAACGTCATAGACCATTGGTTTTTGTGTATGATAGGCTGTTGCACGTGTGAGCGCTAATATCGCGTTATCATAAACTTGATCTTCTGTAATGGACACATAAGCATCACTATCGATATTAAACTGACCAATTCTAAATTGCAAGACGAATTTATTCTTATCGACATCGATGGGTTTTTCAAAAGCTTCAACCAAACGTTCTGACCATGTTTCGATCTTCTCATAATTTTCTAAGTTTTCAAACAATATCCCAAATCGGTCAAACGATATGTGATACAAATTGGCTTGAACATCTTTTAGAGTTTCTTTAACCGTTTTCGCAACATAAATCAACACTTCACCGGACAACTTTTCACCAATGACTTTGGTAATATCGCCATATTTAAAAATCCCAAATATGACCAATGCGTTTCTGTGTTTGAAGCGCTTTTCGTCCTTAACTAAGGATTTTAAATCGGCTTTCATATAGTTCATATTCGGTTCGTTGGTGATGTTATTATAAAACGCGATTTCACGGTGATATTTATAGGTTTCTTCGAGTTTAGTGATGTCATCGCCCACCAAAGCATAGGTTAAGGCGTAACGAACTGGGATGAAACGAATGTAGATATCACCACTCGGTACAGCAAATTTAGCAACAAACGGTTCTTGTTTTTTAACCATTTCAAAGGCTTCTGTACCACCATCACGCAACGTGATGTCAGTAACGCTCTTATATTTTTTAAAATTCTTAACATTACGTTTAAAACTGGCGTTGTAAAAGAATATTTTCCCTTTACCGCTGACTTTTAATATATAGGGTTTGACATAATAATGAATCAAACGTGCCGATTCAATGTCTTCCGTTTTGGTTTGGATAAGTCGATATAAAGCGAACATGCTGGCCATAAACACAATCATGATGATGATAAAAGCGAACATCAAGCTGTTGGTTAAAAAGGCCATAGAATCAAGCAAATCATAGTAATTGATGACTTGACCAAAGTAAATACCACCCACGGATGGTATGGATTGCATCTGGCTATAAGCGAAGAATGATGGTTCATCGAACATCATGAATTGACCGACACCAGAACGAATGCTGGTTCCATTGATGTCAGTAAAGAATCGATTTCGGTCTGAGGGTGTTAATGCATCTCCAAATTGATACGTTGTGTACTCTGCACCTTCATCAAAATAGGTATAACCATCTCTATGGAAAATGACATAACGATAATTAAGAACGTTAAATGGTCTTAAAATGGTGTCAAAATAGTCTTGGGCATCGATTAAAGCAACGACATTATCATATTCTAATACGACATAATTCGTAGTGTTTGTGTAGTTTTGTAGTACCAAATTAAGAGGGAAAATCGATATATCTTGATTGTAGTAATTGGTTTCCAAATAGTCTGGCATGTAATTGTATTGGATGCCTTCAACCAAAAACCCCGTGCCATTTTTTTCAACGACTAAGTCATAAGCATTGATGGCGTTCAATTGTAGGACAGGATCTTGACTGGCACTGCGATAGTCATCCACCATCCCTTTGAAAGTATCATAGGTTTGATCTAATGTGACTTCAACGCGGGTAGAAATCCCTAGATTATACGTTTTAAATGACTCTTCTGCACGTAAAGAGATGAAATTTCGTGTAATCGACATGTAAAAAAGCACCAATACAATGGATAGTATTAGAAATAGTGTTGAAAACACAATGGCTAAACGAATTTTATATTGACCCATGAATGCGGCACCCCTTCATCATATTGTTACCTTAAAACTCTAAATAATACACACGTGCGACATACTTCAAAAAACATCAAAATGATGTCTCTATTAATAATATATACTTAATTATAACATTGATTAAGAAAAAAGCATCCATTTATCCAAAAACGGTGCTTTTCACAATATTCATTTTATTGATGACGAATCAGTTCAAGTCTTGAAATACTTAATCCTGTTCTCAAGGCTTTGATGGAGAATAAGAATTTGCCTTGAGGAATGATGATTTGGGTTGCGATGTGGATGGTTTTCCCGTCAGTTCCGTTGGTGGTTAATGTCGACGCGACGGTATCTCCAAGCAATATCGATAGTGGCATTTGTGCTAAATTGCTTTGATCGCTAGAAATTGATAATTCGACGATATATTTTCCATAAATTTGCACATCTAAACCAAAGCTCAACAACGCATCTTTATCCATTAACACTTGATTGTCTTGACAATGAACACCCTCATTTTGGTAGAGAGGTTTGGTTAAATCTAATGGGGTTTTTCCCCATGGGGCTGTGTTAACGGTAATGACTTTACTCATATTTACTTTTTCGGTGATGGACTCTTTACGCTTGGTTCTCTCCACATTGGTCAGTAAGTAGGTATTTTGTTCTAACCCATTGTTGACAATGATGAGCGCTGTATTGGCATTCTTTTTGATGACAATTTGGTGTTTTTCAGCCGAAATCGCTTCGACAAAGAAATGATTCTTGGTTTTGATTACGTAGTGTCCTACCAAAGGGTCAAATCCAGCTAAGGATTCCCCGTTCACTTTAATATCCTCTAGTAAAGGCACAAAATAGTGTGGTGGTTTAAACTTAAATTCAATCTTGTGTTGACGTCTAAATGTTGGTGAATCGATTAAATAATAACATATATTTTTAGCAACCCTTTGGGCTTCTGCTTTGGTTAAAGACTCATCTTTAAATGAGGCTAGGGTGTTATCATTCATCGAATTATTGAGTGCATCTTGAACCACCATGTATAAATCATTTTGTGCTTGTATCATCGCTTTCGTGTTGGCTTTATTACCCGTGGAGGTTTCGTCATTCATCTTTGCCCACCAGTCGGTCATAATGATGCCTTTAAAGCCCCATTCTTTACGGACTACAACGGTATTCAAATCATAGTTTGAAGCCGCCCAAATGCCATTGATTGGGTTGTAGCTGGTCATAATCGCTTTCGCATGGGCTTTTTTTACCGCTCGTTCAAAACCTTTTAAATAGATTTCTCGAAGCGCTCTTTCAGATATGACAGAATCCGCGTCAAATCGGCGGTATTCTTGGTTGTTTGCTGCTAAGTGTTTTAACGTACCTGCCGCGCCAGCCAATTGTAAACCATTGATGATGGCTTTCGCCATTTCACCCGTTAATAGGGGGTCCTCTGAAAAATATTCAAAGTTTCTTCCACACAGTGGATGACGGTGGATATTCATACCTGGTCCCAATAAAATATCGATTTTATAAGATAGCATTTCAACCCCAATCAAATAATAAAGACTTTCTAATAAATGGGTATTGAATGTTGAAGCCAGCAGCGTACCATTGGGTAAGGATGTCGAAGGCATCCCAGAATCCATACGGATGCCCGATGGACCATCTGAACAACACGCGATGGGTAAACCATGGGCAGATAATTTATCCGTGATTCCGCCAAAAGCAGACGCTGTACCTGGGGTTACTTTAGGTGAAGACATGCCTTCACCACGAACGAGTTCGGACAGTTCAGTCAAAGATAACTGTGAAACAAACGCGTCAAGCGATACTTTATGCTGATACACATCCATCAAGGTGCGTTTTTCTAGGCAGGTATGTTGAATTTCTTTTGGTATATTTTCTAAAATACGATCTTTATTTTTATAAGTTCTAAGCGGTACAGGTTCATACGCCAATACGATTTTACCTGCTTGTAATACCGCCTTCATACGATCAAATGATTGGATGGGTCTGAGCGCTTCTTGACAATTTTCAATTAACTCGGTCTCGTTGATTTCATACTCAAAAGACCAAATATTTGTTTTTACATCGGTTGAAAGATTGATGTGATAAAACCCTTTTTCTAAAACATACGCCGATGGATAACCGGTGATTCCGGTTTCATCGTAAGATGCGAAATCATATTTATCAAATGATATATAAACGGTGTCGGATTCACCTGGTTTTAATAAAGCTGTTTTAACAAAACCAACCAATACTTTACTAGGTTTACCTAAAAACCCTTGTGGGGCTGTCACATAGGCTTGAATGACGGCTTTACCACCGAACAAACCGGTATTTTTAACATCGATTTCATATTCAAATGGGTGAGCGGTTTCTTTGACGTGGTAATCAAAAGTTGTATAAGAAAGCCCAAATCCAAAAGGATATCGAACGGCTTCTGGTTTGAATGTTTCAAAATAACGGTATCCAACAAAGATATCTTCTTGATAGATATTTTCATCATGACCGCCAAAATGAGCATGCGAAGGGTAATCTTCAATGTGATAAGCAATCGTGTCTGGTAACTTACCTGAGGGTGTAAATACGCCTGTTAAGATGTCAGCAACCGCTCTTCCGCCTTCTTGACCCCCATGCCAGACATAGAGTAATCCAGAAATCGGGTATTGATCCATAAATGATAAGTCTACGATGTTTCCGACATTGAGAACAACGATGACTTTTTTGAATTGACTGGATACTTTCGCAATCATCTCAGTTTCTAAATCGGTTAAGTAATAAGACCCTTTTGACAAGGTATTATCGCGGTCTTCACCGGCGGTTCTACCAATACAAATGATCGCAACCTCGGAAAAAGTGGTTGCTTGTTCGAGGATTGCATCGGATAGTGGCATTTCAACTTGACTCCAAGGTTCACTCGCCCACATCCCAGACCCGGCATTAAACGGGTGTTCGTTTTCCCAAGTCATATACGTATTTAACAACGTTTTGTTGACTTCAACAAACGGATTTTCTAACAGCGCTTCGATGATTGACGTGGTGTAATCGACGTTGACTAACCCACCAGAACCTGTGCCACTTTTATAATAGTTGGTTTGAATTCGACCAAAGACATTGATTTTACCAGGTTGTAGAGGTAAAACGTCCTTGTCATTTTTTAACAGGACAATCCCTTCTGTCGCGGCGATGCGTGATAAATCTTTCAATCCCTGGAGTGGTTTCATCTCTAGGGGTTTAAAACGTTCTAAATAAGATTTCATAAAACACCTCTACTGAATACATATATATTATAATGATATCGGTTTCCTTTTACCAGTAAAAAAAGGTTACAAAGCGTAACCTTGGTTAGAAAGCTCTAAATGTAATTTAAATACCGGCAATAAAACGGTTAAATGGATGAGCATCAAGGCGACCAAAATTGGGGTACCTCCCACAGTGAGTGCGAGGAAAAAGGAATATAGAATTGGCACGATGAGTAAAATCGAAACCAGTATCGTGATGCCATATAGGATGTGTTTAAGCCAGCGTTCCTTGCGGGTTGAAACATATAAAACCAAAGTGCCTAATAACGCTGGGATGAAAAATAAGAAGGATGCTCCAGATAGCGTAAACCCGGTTAATATCGCGATAAACAATTGAAATGCCACACCAAAAAATAGAAATGCACGCATTTTTTCAATCGTATTTACCTTCACATGATAATAAGCATAACCTAAGCCAATGAGTGACATCATAAACAATAATGTGGGAATTTCGGAATGATTCATTCTCACATACGTGATTGAATAAGGGGTTCTACCGAACAACGCCATCAATTGGCCATACCCATAGCCCAAAATGATCATCACAAAGAACACCATAAAGAATCTCGATGTATAATGCCAAATTTTAGCGGTTTCAATGGCTTTAAGTTTAATCAGAACAAACATCACAAAAATCAATAAAAACAACGTCAAAACATGCATGATTTGTGCAGCTGTTTCACTGTAAGCGATGAATACATTCGCGAATAAGGTAAAGAATACACTGTCTTGACTCGCTTTAAAGTAATGAACGTCGCCATATTGTTCATTCATAGCGAACACTTTTACCAATGGTTCAATTTGTTCACCATAGTGTTGAATGGATGATACACTAACTTCTTGATAATTATCTAACGGGGTATGATAATGCGATAACCCTTCCAATACTGCGAAATTAATCCCGTGTTTTTCAATGGCGAGAAATTCCGTAAAATCGGTATAATTGGGCATCACTTGATAAACTGCGGTAGCCAAGCTGTAGGATACTGGTAAATTGGCTTTTCGATAAAACTCGATGATTTTTTGATTATTCGATGAGGTTTCAAACATATAGGCTGCGCCGCTTATGCCTCTGGCTTCAATGTTAATGATGAATCCAACCTTATCCATCAAGGCCGATTCTTGTGCCATCATTCTCGCACCGTATAATCCTGTTTCTTCAGCATCCGTAAATAAGAAATAGATGCTATTCTTTGGGTTTTGATCTTTATAAAGGTTCGCTATTTCAAGCATCGTACCAATTGCGTAACCATCATCAGCAGCCCCATAAGAACGACCAAGTTCACCGAAACGTCCGATGTGACCTCTTGAATCATAGTGACCAACAAGCATGATACCCACTTCGGATTCTCCAGGAATGACTCCTAAAAGGTTTTTAATATCATAGGTAGTATTTTCACCCAGTTCTTCTTTGGTAAAGTTGTATTCAAATACATTCGATGACCCCAAATAATCTGTAAGTGTGTCTTTGATATATACACGAACAGTCTCATGAGCGATGGGATCGAACACAGAATGCGGTTCCCGTGAAATGACTTCGATGTGCTCTAAAGCACGAATGGCTGAGAATTGATTTTCAACGAGTTTAGGCTTGGGTGTATACAAAACAAATAAGCTTAAAAATAAGCTCAATGCAGTCACCAAGAGGGCGACATTTTTGATTAATTTCATATTTTTCTCCTATATACTTTGAATTTCAAAGTTACAAGTATTATGGTATCACTAATTGGATGGATAATCAATCTCAGAATCGATAAAAATAAAACATGTGCCTAAGGGTGACCTTAAGCACATGACTTGTCGTTATTTTGGACAATGTTTTTACCTAATTATTTTTTAGGTGCTGGTTTAGCTGATGAAGGTTTAGCTGGTTGTACTGCTGGTTTAGCTACTGGTTTAGCTGGTTGAGCTGCAGGTTTAACTGGTTGTGGTGCTGGTTTCTTAGCTTGCATGTGTGGTCACCCCCTTCGTTTTTAAAGTCGTTCTTATACGTCAAACGGTCCCATGACCATGGATAATCGCACCGATTAAATCTATCCAGTAAAAATCACTTTTTAGATCATAATTATCGCTCGAAATGGGGTACCTTTGGTTATCATTTGGTATCTAGCCTCATTATACTCTAAGCCCTATAAAAGTAAAGAGATTTCATTCGATTTTTATGGTTTATTAAAGTATTTTGAAAAAGAAAAAAAAGCCTGCTTCTTTTTTAGAGAAAACAGGCATAATTTGCATTATTCAACGGTGTCCAACCACTTATTTTGTGTGAAATCGATGAGGAACGCGCCGATCGGTGCAGTGATTAAAATCGCGATAACAGCGACAGCCAATATTTCAGTGCCATGGGTTAAACCCAAGGCCAGTGGGATGGCACCAATCGAAGCTTGAACGGTGGCTTTAGGGATGTAAGATACCATAATGAACAATCGTTCTTTAAATCGTGTATTGGATTGAACCGTACACAACCATACCCCGATTTGTCTAAATACCATCACAAAGCCAATGAGCCCTAAACTGATGAATCCAATCGTGGGGATAACCGAGATATCGATGGCAGTACCGACCAAAACAAACAACAACATTTCAGCGAAAACCCAAATTTTTTCATATTTTTTTAACAATCGATTGGATAACACTGGATAATCTTGATAAATCATCATCGCCAGTGCGATGATACTCAATAATCCAGAATAATGGAGTGGTCCTTCTAGAGATAACAACACCAACGCTATCCCGATGATGATCAATACTTTGATGGTGTCTCGGATATGGACTTTTTTAAAGAAATATACCAAACCTTTCCCCAGTAAAATCCCATAAATCACACCTAGAATGATTTCAATCGGTAACCAGATAACATCACTGATTTGAAATACCCCGGTTTGTTTAAATGCGAGAGCGATGGTAAATAACAGGATCACATAGATATCATCCGCTGAAGCGCCAGCCATAATCATGTCTGGAATTCCCCGTGCTTGACCCCGTTTGTTTTCGATTAAATGAATCATACGCGGGACAATCACAGCGGGTGATACAGCCGCTAAGATGGTTCCAAGTAAAAAGCCATCAATCCATGCCCATCCTAAAAAATAAGTGGTAAATAACAGTGTTCCGATGATTTCAAAGGTCGCTGGTAAAAAAGTCAATAAAATCGCGATTCTCCCTTGAGATAGAATCTTTTTAATGTCTAAAGATAATCCTGCACGTAAAAGAATAATGACCAATGCGATGGTTCGTAAATCGGCAGAAATACCCAACAATGAATCATCCATCAAATCGAGCACAAATGGCCCTAAAACCATACCTGTGATAATAAACCCAACGAGGCTCGGGATACGCATCTTTTTAAACAATCCTGCCAATACTAAGCCTAATAATAAAATCAAACCTAAGGATAATAACATAGTAACCTCCAAAAAAAGAAAACTTCCACAACCAAAAAAGTTGTAGAAGTCATTAGCTTACGCGGTTTAAGTCATCGGACTAGGGGAGTACTTCATTCCCATTAATAGGATAAACCACAGACATAAAAATGTCAATCTGATTAAGTCTCACAGAACGAATCCATTGATTATGGGATGGTCACAGTGATTGTAAATGGTAAAGGGGTTCCTAAAATCGCATCTGTAGACATATAAACCCATTGGACTGAATTACTTTGTATTAATGAGATGTCCTCCCAACTCAAAATACTTGAGATGTAATAGGGATTCCCATTGTCTTGGTAAATGAGTCTCAAAGCACTACTGCCATGAATTGAAATGGTTGTCCCCACAGGTAAATCAAATCGTAGTGTTAATATGTCAAATATATCTGTAAATTCATAGGTATATTCACCACTCGAATGGATGATCAAATCAGGTTGTGTTAAATCCAATAGTGTTTTATCGAGTGATTTGATTTCGACCACATAGGGATTTAACGAACTTTCATATTCAACCAGCAGATCATAATAACCCGCTTGTGCTATGGTGAATAATCGATTAAGAGGCATTGGTACATTCGTATACATTGGAAAAGTGGCTAAACTTTGATAGGAATTATCGGTCGGTAAAATACTGAATTTAGACAGTTGACTGGATTGCTCATCGTTCACATAAATGGCATAGTTACCAGGTTCTAAATATAATTGATACTTACCAAAGGGATTTTGATGACCTTTATAAATAATCGGTTTTGAAGCATCCACCAATACAGGTTTCGTTAAGTTGGGTAAAGGATAAAATGCTGTTTCATCATTTACATCCAACAACTCAAATGGTTGAGTTGAAATATCGTTATGATAATCATATTCGATGGTTATATTGTTGTGTGTAAATTCAAATGATAATGCATATTGAACCGTATCCTCACCAAAAATCACTGTAAGTCTAGTTTGAATTTGATTTTCCGTTTTTTTGGTAGGCATCCATATGTAGAGCGCATCATAGAATTGTTCAAGTTCAGAATCTAGAAAGAAGTTTTCTAAAACCCCCTTGAGAATATAGGTATGATTGCCCTTTTTTTGAATGGTTAGATGCTTGGTATCAATTTCCAATCCCCCCATCATATCGGCTGGATTATCGATTTCCGTATAAAAAAACTTGTTTTGATATTGGTTATAAGGATTATATTCAAAAGTTCTTTTAATTCCTTCATGTTGTGTTTGAATCCAATTTTTATTGTCTTCACTATAGTGGACGTAATACGGTGATTTTTGATATTCTACCGATGCAATTTGGGTTGTCGTGTCCACTTTGGTTTGGTTCGATATTGGATTGTATTGTGATATCTTTAATTCATTGGATATTTCCATATTAAACTGATTGGCATTGGACTCGAATGCATCCAGTTTGTCTTGAAACTCTTTGCCATAGAGTCCCAGTGAAATCATTGAACACCCCGTCAAAAAAAACGACATTAAAACAATACCGATCATTTTTTTCATAAAAAAACACCTCATTAGTGGAATTATTATATTTATTATACCATGTATTTTTATCATTTTACACACGAAAATAAAAAAACAGATGCGATTAGTCATCTG
The DNA here is from genome assembly GCA_002423145.1 of Acholeplasmataceae bacterium UBA6150. Classification (GTDB taxonomy): domain Bacteria; phylum Bacillota_I; class Bacilli_A; order Acholeplasmatales; family UBA5453; genus Paracholeplasma. The sequence continues at coordinate 136,716 of DIUU01000005.1, forward strand.
TCTTATGTGGTACTTATTTTATATTTTTCTTAATTAAAACCCGTGCGTAACCACCTGTACCATAACGTACACAAGTAGAAACACGGCTTAAAGTCGTCGAACTGATGTGGGTCTCTTGAATAATTTGTTCATACGTTTTCCCTTGTAAAAGCAGATTCGCTGCGTAGAGGCGTTGTGCCATGGTATCGACTTCTTTTATGGTACATAAATCTTCAAAAAAAGCATAGGCTTCTTCTAGTGTTTCGATTTTAAGAATCGTCTCAAGTAACGCTTCATTCAGTGGGTTTTTCAATTTTGACATGGGTAGACCTCGCTTTTGAAATCATCAAAAATGATATGATAAATATCCATATTTTCAATGTTTTCACTAAAAATAATACTCGAATTACACATAAAAAGCAATCATCACGTCATTATTTTTAAATTACTCATTTTGTGTAGATCCATCGTGATTGATATAGATTCATTTTTTTATTCTCTGGTGGTATGAATATAACCTAGTTCTTCACCCTAAATCATTCGATTCTTGATCTGAATGAGTTATGATAATCTGTTTGAAAAAAAAGTCAACCGCGGTTGACTGTATTACTCATTATTCAAAGTATTTCTTGTATTCTCCATACCCTTGTGCCTCTAAGTCTTCGACTGGAATGAAGCGTAAGGACGCTGAATTGATACAATATCTTAATCCACCTAGTGCTCTTGGTCCATCATCAAACACATGACCCAAATGGCTATCCGCTTCTTTGCTTCTAATTTCAATGCGAAACATCCCATGGGTATGGTCTTTCTTTTCAACGACCAACTTTGGGTCTAGTGGTTTAGCGAAACTTGGCCATCCACACCCGGAATCAAATTTATCGAGTGATGTAAATAACGGGGTTCCGTCGACCACGTCGACATATAAACCCTTTTTTTCATTGTGCCAATAAGGGTTGTGAAATGGGGGTTCTGTCGCATTCTCTTGGGTAACCTTGTATTGAATTTCAGACAAATGTTTCAAATCTTTTGGTTTCATCTTAACACCTCATTTGTATTGTATCAAAAGTCATCCACTATTCAAAATTGGATGCACCCAGTTAGGGGTTCATCCATATACCTTCTTGTATGATCAATGGATGGATCGATATGATGGCATTTTCATCAATGGGTCCATAAATATGGGGGAAAAACAATTGGTTGTTATTTTTGTCTTCATATTTTACAATCGAACTCAGTTTTGATTCATCGATATATACTAAAACCAAATCATTACGATCTTTTAATTTGGGAATGACTAAATGAAATAAGTCTATCGTAGACGCGTGGATGAAAGGATTTTGTTTTAATATTGAACTTCCAATCGGTCTTTCATCGAGATCTTTTTGGGTTAAAGTGACAATAATCATCGATTCACCCAATAAGCACTGCCATCATCTTTACGCTTTAATAAGCCTAAATCGACTAAATAGCGTCGAATCATGACAAAATCAGAATAAATCGGTTTTAATATTTCATTGAGGGTCTTTTCAGAATAGATCACTTCAGGATCCACCACTTTGATAATAAATAACAATACCCCGTGTTGTTTCTTTTGTTTTGAAGGAAATTGTTTTAGTATGAGTTCATCGCCTTTTTCAAAGTACTGTTCATAAATCTCTAACAATTCCATTTCGGATAATTGTTGCATAAAACCACCACCTATAGTTTCATTCTATCATTTAAGAAAAAAAATGAAACAGGCAATTGCCTATTTCACTTCTTTTCTAGTTTGCAAGTATTGATGCCAAATAATGTGTATAGGCCACAGAAGCTAAATAGTGCTGTCAGTGTTAATACGGCAGCGAACACAAATAGTGCAATCGATAACCCCATCATTTGGTTGAATAGTAATGCGCCGACAACGACGAGTACTGCGGATAATACATAACGAATCAATTTGTCGGTTGAACCAACGTTCTTATTAATTTTCATTTTTGATTACCTCCATACCATCATTTTAAACCCGATGAATGGAAATACCTATGAATTTGCTTGTAAATGGATTTGTTTCTTTTGTTTCGTATTGGTAAGTAATCCAATCAATCCCGTGATACAAAGCAATAACCCATGAAATCCAATCCAAAACGGATTGAGTTCACCTTCAAATAGTATGCCCCTGATGTCTATTACAAATTGATAGAAAAAATATATGCCTACCAATAAATTGAAATATTTGTGAAGCTTTAAGATAAATCTAAAGTGATCATCGTCTAAATACAAAAAGTATTGAGGTGTCGCAATCACATAGATGACGATTGGTATAAAGAGCATAACAATAATAAAAACTGCTATCATTTTTGAAAATGCGAAAACACTCCAAATAAGCATCGATGCGATATTATCTTCTAAAATATGTAATGGAATGAGGATAAATGCGATGCACAACAAGGCGACGACAATCATAATAAAAGACACGATTGCGCTCAATATACCCAATAGTAAACTTGTTAATTTGCTCATACTTCATACCCAAATGACTTTCTTGATTTATTATTTGTAAAAATAAAAAGGATCGAAAAGGGTATTCCTAACAATAAAGCCCAGCCCATGTTTATTAAAATCGAAGATGAGAAATTGCCACTGAATATTTGAAGTATCGATATGACTATCCAAATACCTGCCCATACGATTGGTATAGCAGATAGGTATTTTACTAAATAAAGATAACTCGAACGGTGCTTGTCTTTCACATATAAAAAATAATGTGGGATACCTATGGCGTATAAAATTGCGATTCCCAATAGAATAATCCAAACAAACCATAGAAATAATACCCATAATGCAATGATTCCGATTGCCATAATGCTGGGGCTACCAAAATCAGGGTTTCTTAGCCATAAAAATGAACGAATGATGCCATAAATCATCGTTAACCATATGAGAAAAGATAAGATGCCTAAAATGAGGCTAGTTTGTTTTTTCAATGGGTTTTCACCTACAATTCAATGATTTGATAACCTGCCGCTTTTTCCAATCGATTCATTAAGGCATAGCCCAAATCATCGGTACTTAAATGGTGGATAAATATATAGTCCACAGCCCAATCGTCCATGTCTCTTAACGCTGAAAATAAATTGTGTGCCATTTCTTTTTGATCGTGGATTGATCCTAAGGGTCTCACAGGCACATCAAAAGCAGCCACATACTCACTTTCACAAATCACGGCGTATGTATGGTTTGGATGGTTTAGTTTATGTTCATGTACGTAGACAATCATAGTTTCAATCGATCCCTTGAGGATGGTAACATCCCCTTTAGGTTTATAATGGGTATATTTCATGCCTGGAGATTTAACTTGTCCTGACGGTTTGGTGTTTGACAAATCCATTACAGGTTGATTTAACGCGGTTTCAATCATTTGTTTTGTGATAAACCCCGGTCTCAATATGGTAGGCATATCCGAAGTCATATCAATGACTGTCGATTCTAATCCAATTTCAGAAGGTCCACCATCGATAATGATATCCACACGGCCATTAAAATCTTGATACACATGTTGGAATGCCGTTGAACTCGGTTTACCTGAGATATTCGCAGATGGGGCTGCCAAAGGCACGCCTGCGATGTCAATCAGCTTTCGAGCGATTTTATTGCTTGGTAATCGAATCGCTACCGTATTCAAGCCACCAGTAGTTTCTAACGGAATGCGCTCGTTTTTTTCAAAAATGAGGGTCAAAGGTCCTGGCCAAAACGTATTCATGAGGATTTCTGCTTCTTCATTCACAAATCTGACGTATTTATAGACATCATCTCGGTCTGATATATGAACAATCAAGGGATTATCTGAGGGTCTACCTTTGGCTTGATAGATTTTTTTAGACGCTTTCGAATCTAAGGCATTCGCCCCGATGCCATACACCGTTTCGGTAGGGAATATGATCAGGTTACCTTCTAAAATGGTTTTTTTCGCCAAATGTTGATTTTCTATGATGTTTAAGTCCTCTATGGACCAGCATAACGTTGTTTTCAATAATAGCACTTCACTTTCATGGGTATTATATCAAAAAATGAAGGATTTGTCTTTACGTTTCGTGTGACAGTGTTGTGACAAATTTTGAATATAATTGATGATTATTCAATGAATAGATGTTTGGATAAAGTCAATGAAATTAGATGGTTGTTTTTAGTGTGAGACAAAGAAAAAAGTTCACAGCTGTGAACTTTTACTTTCTAGATTGGGCATAGGATTCAAATTCTGTGATGAAATTCTTAACGCGTAGTTTCACTTCATCGCGAATTCTGATCAATTCCGGTAAAATCGTTTCATAATCGCCTTTTAAAGCCGATGGGTCATCGATATTCCAATGGAATGTTTTTAATGAGCCTGGGAAAAATGGGCAGCGTTGTCCACTCGCTTCGTCACAGACGGTAACAACATAGGTATAACGTGTGCCTTTTTTTAACATATCAAATGTGGATTTGGTTGTATTTCCACTGATGTCAATGCCATCCAAAGCCAAGGCTTTAACCACATTTTGGTTCAATTTACCTGGTTCTAGGCCTGCGCTTTCAGCTTTAAATAAACCCTTACCAAATGCATTTAAATAGGCTTCTGCCATTTGGCTACGTGCTGAGTTGTGAATACATACGAATAGTACATCTATCATGTGTGTTTTACCCCTTTATATTGATTTCTATCTATATTATATCGTAAGGATGTTTTAAATGTTTTCCGGTTGCTTTCAATTTACATTTTTTTTACAATTGGATGATTCCACGAAAACCCCGGTCTTTGTAATAGGATTGTGCCCCATTGTGGTAAAAGAACGTATGATTGTAACGTTTATCACCAAATATCGCCCCATCTAAATCACGAATCTCTGTTGGTGTTAACAACCAACTGGATGTTTTGGTATCAAAATCTCCCAAGGATTGTAAAATTAAATACTGTTCTTCATTGAGTAAGGTTACACCCATTTGGTTGGCCATGTTCATCGCTGAATTGACGGGTTTAAATTCTTTTCGAGCCTCAAGTGCACTTTGATCATAACATAGACTCCTACGTCCACTGGGGGATTCTTTTGAACAATCCATCACATAAATGCCATCGGTGGGTTGTCCTAAACAAACCACATCGGGTTCACCACCTGTTAATTCCATTTGATCGATTGTCCATAAGAGACTCACATTGCTCTGTAGTTTTTCTAAGACCAACGAAAATGACACATGGGGGTGTCTTTCAGGGTATTTTGTGAATCTATGTTCTAAAAGTCTCAACAACTCTGCTTTTCGTTCATTCGCTAATTGATTCATATCATCATTCCTTTCTATGCTTATTTTATAACAGTTTAATCCGTTCTAGTGCAATCTTGCTTATATCAAAAAACCTGCCAATAGAGTGAGTGCTACAATAATGGGTGCTGGTATTTTCTTCGATAACAATAGTAATACGGTAATCGACAAAACGATGATGTTTTCTAGACTAAAACCGGATGACTTCATGAGAATAAACGCAGCAATCGCAATCAGCCCACCAGCAACCGCTGTAATCCCTGATAAAGCCATTTTGATACCTTTGATGGTACGGATTTTTGACCAGACGGGGTATACAAAGAAAATCAAGAGTATTCCTGGAAGAAATATCCCAATACCGGCTGCTAAGCCAGACAATATTTGGACCACAGGACCCAAATCTCTACCTGCCATCCCCCCCGCATAGGCACTGAAACTAAACATCGGTCCAGGGATCCCTTGTACGATACCAAAACCGGTTAAAAACTGTTCAGAGCTCATATAGCGGTATACTTCTACCAAATCATTGAACATATAAGGAATCACGACTTGTCCGCCACCAATGACTAAATAACCATAGCGGTAAAAGCTTTGAAATATGTATAGTATACGATTATCCCATACCAAGTTGAGTAACAAAGACCCCATCGCAATCACAGCAAATGCGATTAAATAGCGATAAGGTGGATTGATTTTGACATGGTGCCATAACCCTGTTTCTTTAGAAGCAATGATGGTCGTAATCCCGCCTATAATTAAAACCAATGGGAAAACCCAAGCATACCTAAAGAAATACGTAATTACCATCGCCAATAGGAATAAAACCAAAGTGATTTTATTTTTAATGACTTTCCTACCAATTCTGTACGCTGCTACCGCAATAAACCCCACAGCCATCGGTCCAATAAATCGCAGACCATTGACATCGATTTGATGATCTGATAAAAACTGATACATGAAAGATAAAGCTGTCATGAATAGAATCGCAGGCAAACCCCATACCACCATGGTTAATAGTGCGAGGATAGGTCCACCCATTTTATGTCCAATCGCCACAATCGTTTGTGTGCTGCTTGGTCCCGGTAAAATACCGGTTAAGGCAATCAATTCAACGAGTTCATCTTCTGATAAGTATTGTTTTTTAATCACCATTTGATCGGTGAATACGCCATAATGGGCTTCAGGTCCGCCATATGCACCTAAAGAGCAGATGAGTACATCTTTTAAAAAGGTAGACCATTTAACTTTGTTTTCCATGAAGTTTCCCCGCTTTCAAGTAATAAATATATAGTGTGACAAACGCTAGAATTTCAAATGACATTGAAAATAGAATTAATCCCATTAGACTGACATCATATAAGTATCCAATCGCAAGGGATCCTAAGAACCAAGCAGAACCGAATACGGTGTAAAAAATGCCATAGGCTGTAGCCCGTTTGTCTTTCGATACAAGACTCGCAATCACGGCTTTTAATATGGATTCCTGAGCCCCCATCGCAATCCCCCAAAGGATGACCCCAAGAATTAAACCCAGTGTCCCATCTACTAAAAAGAATACGGGTGCAATCAAACTACCAAAGACAACCGATATCATCAATGAAGGGATTCCTACTTTATCATAGTAATACCCAAATAATACCGCTGCAATCGCATCTACACCCATCGCTAAGGCATACAATAATGGGATATAAACGGGATTAAAATCCGTTATCTTACTCATATGAAAAGCAAGTACAGGGTAATCAATAAAACCAATCGCAATCCACATGACCGCGACTAAATATAGGATGAAATGCGGATTACTACGAAATCCTTTAGATACTTTGGATACTTCCATTTGTTCTGGGTTGGGGTATTTCATCCGTGCAACCACAATCGTAACCAGGGTTAGGATAGCGAAAATCCCCAACAAACCGAAGGCCAGTTGATAACCATTCAATTGTGAACCTTTTTGAAGTCCCAATATGGTAAACACAAACAATGGCCCTAAAAACGCCCCCAGCTGGTCCATCGCTTCTTGTAAGGCAAATGCTTTACCCAATCCGATATCGGCGGTTGTAAAGGATGTGAGTGCACTCTTCGCAGGTGCACGAATCCCTTTACCTACACGTTCTAACAATATTAGTATCACCGCGATAACCCAAACTTCTTGAGTCACAAACATCAATAGAGGGATAACCAATAAGTTCAGTGCGTAACCTATGATCATCATCGTCCAATATTTCTTGGTTCGATCGGCGATCATGCCAGTGACGATTCTTAAGGTTTGACCAATGAATTCACCTAACCCTGAAACAAAAGCAATGACGAGCGCAGAAGCCCCCAATAATCCCAAGTAAGGTCCATAGATACTTCTGGCCCCTTCATGGGTAAAATCGGATAACATCGAAATGATTCCAATCAACAACAAAAATAACAACGCTTTTTTCTTACGGTCTTGAAGATTCATGGGATACCTCTTTCGACAGTTCTTTAGCATGATCTTTTAATTCCTTTAATACTTGGTTTCCTAAAATCGTGGTCCGATAATATTTCCTAATTTTACCATTTTCGAGTTTTTCAGTCATGACTAGTAAGTTTTCCTTGGTGAGTTCTTTTAACAATGGATATATGTGTGAAGGCCCAACATGATAGCCGTGTGAATTGAGTTCTTCCATCATCCAAACGCCATAAATGGGTTCTTTGGATGCGTGATATAAAATATGGACATTTAAAAAACCCAAATACAGTCTTTTCATAAAACGTTCGTTCATATCAACACCTCAATTACTGATATCAAAATATGATATCAATAGTATTTTATCACTCTATTGACTAAAAAATCAAGAAAAAAGCCCGTCATATCAAAATTCACGGGCTTAGTTTGGATTAATTTTGATTCAAGATGTGTTTAAATAGTCGTTTTAAATCGTCTTCGTTTAAGAATGGGTATAACGCATCCAATTGACTTTCAGATAAGTTACCCGCAATATATTCATCGACGACAAACGATAACGCATCTTCATCGACAAATGGCGCAATCATCATCGGGTTGAGCTTAGGGTAACCACCTGAGATGGCTTTTTTAAATAACGCCGTCGCGTCATCTTCATCCAAAAATGGTAATACCACAGCGATATCGATGCCTCCTAAACCATCTTCTTTGAGGATCTTTTCAACCAATTCATGGATCGTATCTTCATCCATAAATGGTAACATTTGAACCAATTTATGCATTTTAGATCGAGATTTTGATTCTTCGTTCTTGGGTTTTTCTAAGTTTTCAATGAAAGCTTGTTTTTCTGCTTCATCGGTAAATACCAAAGTTTCATGGTTTAAATAACGGGTTTTGGCTTCCTCTTTCGAGATTTGAACATGGATTTCTTGTCCATCGACAACCATTTTTCTTAAAATCATCTGTACATACCTCCTTTATGTATGGTATTGAATAAAAACTTATGCTCGCTTTGAGTTAAGCGTACTTTTAAATCGTGTAGGTGACATGTGAGTTTTTTCTCTTTAATCGCTTTTAGAATCTGCATCCGTTCAAGGGGTGAAAATTGGTAGAACACTTCCGGAATGTTCACAGTCAATTCGCCTTTGATGATTTGATTCACAATGTATTGTCGGTTGTGGTTTTTAAATAGATTCGATTCATCTTCAATCACAATCGCTTCATTCAAACACAAGATATTCTCAACACTGGTTTGAAACAACTTGCATAAGTCTGTCAGCAATTCGATTGAAGGTAAACTGGTGCCATTTTCCCATTTCGATAGGGCTTGACGGGTGATATTCAAGCGATTGGCCAAATCGTCTTGAGTCATGGTCAAATTTTTTCGATATTGGGTTATTTTTTGTCCGACTTTGATGGTATCTATCATAACTTTACCTCCCACACCTTTATTCTATAAGGATTCGATGGATTTGTCACGCAACGTTTGGTTGCAAAAAAATCCCTATCGATGGGATCATTTGTTTTTTAACTTTTTAATTTCATTTTCAAGGGCACGGATTTTCGCATCTTTGGTATCTTCACGCTTTTTATCACTCATGTATATAGTGAAATTATATAAAGCAGCCAGCAATGAAATACCACCCATAATCAAACCCGTTATGGGTCCACTCATCGGTAACCCAAAGTTAAACTCCATGGTAAAGCCAAAAATGACCATTACAGTGGCAAACACGACTAAAAGTATCGTGTTGAATAAATACTCACGTCGTGCTTTCATGATTTATTGACCTCGTGTTTCTTCACGTATTCAATCAAATCTAAATCATTTGTTAATGAATAATAGCCTTGTTTATCTTTATAAACATCCGTATACATTTGGTTGATGAGGGTAACCATTTTGAACCCAAATGGTTCGGGGTGAGGATGAAAATCTTGGATTAAGTGTTTTGGGATATACAATTTTACAACTTCATCGGTATAGCGATATGGCATAGAAAATCCCCCTGTCCTATAGTAATGTACTATATATGTTTACCTGTTGAGATGACTTTGAATCACCGCTAATAAAATATGGTAGTGTTTTTCTGTAAATACGGTGGTATCGATGACAACTACTTTACCAATCGCATCTTCGACTCGATGTTCTTTTATTGAGGCTTCAAATACTTCAAAAGACAATAAACCTGTCGACGTATGGGCGATGTGACGAGAGGCTTGTCTAGAAACATACCGTTCATAGAGGGTTTTTGGGTTTCCCTGAAGAAAAATGGTGAGTATTTGACTTTCATCATAACCCGTTTTCTCTAAGATGGCATTCAGTTCTGGTTGTTTAAAATTAGCCTCTATGACCATCGATTGATTGATTAAAAAAGACCCATGAGCTATCTCAAACATGGTTTGGACGGCTGCATTAGAAAGCTTTTTATTTTCTTCACGATTATTAAATCCTATATGGTCGACCAGCACCGCTTTGATATCATCTTTATTCAAACACAAAAGACTCAAATCTTGAGCAATTCGTTTGGATAATGTGGTTTTTAAAGTGGCGAGTCCACCGGTAAAAATAATCAGACTTGACATAAGTTCCTCATTTGTTTTATTACAAACTGTCATTATGGGTTTATAAACTTAAAAGTTAGTTATTCTTTAATCTTTTTGATGGTGATTTTATATACTTCACCATTTTTATCATAGGTAATCCATTGTCCAACGGGTTTACCTGCTTCAAAGTAACCTGAACGTTTCATAGTACCATCTTTTCGATACCATATCCAGTAACCATCGGGTTGATCATTGACCATTTTTCCTTTAGACCAGACAGTGGTTGATTGATCATGAAACTTAATCGTGTAATTATCAATGATTTCTATTCGTTTTTCTTTTAAACTCTGAGGACCTTGAATATCACATTTTGGCTTCATAGAGTCCTTCTATAAAATATAAATGAGTACGCTACAAACAAAGACAATGAAGCCAATCGGTGCCCACAAGTTTCGCTCTTTTTTACTCTTTGTTATGAGGTTTAAAAACGAAGATAATCCCATCATAATCATAATGACCCACATCCATGATTGTGTAAATCGATTGGATAATATACTCAATAGATTCACATGGTTTAACACAACAAAGGCGTTGAATAAAATGAGAAAGGATTGAATCAATGCAGCAATACGGTAAGGTTTAGGTAGAACTCCCGGATGCATGCCACCCATGGTATAGTCTCCCCAAGGTTTTTTTAAAAATAACAGCCACTGAAAAACCACTACAACCATGGATAATAGGGTAAATACCCCTGCAAGAAACCAATTAATCATGTCGCACCTTCTTTACGTTATATTTTTATGAACTATTTTGTAAAAACTATACTCTTCACTCGGTTTTATAAATTACTCTATTCTTTCTTTTGAATACCACTAATCGTGCTATTTTTTGTTATAAACATTCATCCATTAGTCGATAGAATCCTCCAAAATAAGGGATTCTAAGGTAGGTCTAAATGGATCAATATCATTTTCAAGCATCCTCAGAAACGCCATCAATGGGATGGCCTCTTTGATTTTATTAGGCGATATATGCATGGTTTTACATATGAGATTCAAATATTTATTGGATAATCTTTGAGCATACTGTTTTAAAAGGATATAGGATCTCGCAATATCCATCACTGGATTACCGGATTTCGCATTCACCCAATCGATGATGATGTATTTTTGGCCATCAAAGAGGATATTTTCTAAATGGAAATCTAAATGACATAATTGATTCTTGGGTTCAATTTTGTTCAAGCTTATAAGGGCTTTTTCCTTTAACCTTAAGCTTAAATTGGATTGGTCAATTTGGTCCTTAAAAACACTAGCAGCCTGAGTAAGTGTGGGTACTTTGTAATTGAATATTTGAACTTGAAGGCTAATAAAATCATCTAGACCCTGCTTGTATTTATCTTTACGCATCCGATCAGCCAATGTTTTCCCTTGAATAAAATCCATTTGGATTTGTCTTTGTTCTTTAAGATAAGTATATCGGATCAATGTTAAATCCGTATGCTCAAAAACCGCTTGATGGGTTTGATATTCATAATCAATCCAAGCGGTAGGAAAAGAATCAGGATAAGTTTTATAGGCGAAAATACCATCGGTATAGATCGTGGAAATTTTCCCTCGACCGATAACTTTCATTTGTTCCATAAAGCTCCTTTTTAATCAACCATCTATGATATATACAATCGATTATCGTACATCTATACTATAAGTATACGTTTTGTCAGATGTGAATGAAATTGGATGGGTATTTTGTTTTAACGAAAAATCATACTTGGATTCATTCCAAAGTTGGTCATCCTTATATGCTTTCCAATGAACACTGAAGTTCATCTCAAGATTGACAACATCGACATAACCAAAGACTGTAGTGTTAACGGATATACCCGAGTTGGTTCCGTAACTCAAGCCCTCTAAATCAACGGCTTCAAATGAGATTTCCACTGCTGCATCCGTTTGACTAATTTGGAAATCCTTGAGTAAATTATAATTGTAGTTCCCATTGTTCATCGCGTCAAATTCTCCGATGAATGCGGATGAAAAAAGGTTGATGAAAAAGCCTTGAATGATTGATCCGATTTTCGTTTGGATAAGATGTGAATATTCGTTTAGACTAGGGTAGTCGTAATATTGATTAACCTCATGGGTCCTAGCGGCGCCTTCAATGTCATAATAGGTGTTGAATCTGTTTTGGTCTATGGTCAATGAGTAATACTTCTTTAAATCTGATTTTATTGCATAAGTCTCGCTGTCTTGTTGTTCAATAAAATAATACTCAATTGGGATATTTACATAGCCAAATAATTCACTTTTAAACACATGTTTATAGCTGCCATCGTAGGTGATGAATTGTTCTTTATTCGGACTAAATTCGATGTTAACAAGCTCATCATGAACCTCTAGTAATTGATTATTAATCCAATGATTGACTGTGATGTCGATGTTTTTATCTAAAATATAAGCATCATTGCCTTGAATAAATAAGTCTAATAAAAAACCGACTAAAGCTTCTGGTGTATCTAATCTTCTAATCACTACGGGGTCTTCTTTTTCTGATGGTAGATTAATGGTCGGAGTTTTTTCACAAGCCATTAAAACAAACGATGAAATTAGAACAATCAAAACTAAAAAAAGTTTGCGCATTCTATAAATCCTCCTATAAATCCCCACCATTTTAAATTTTTTATTGCATTTTTTTAAGTCAATAAAACATAGATTTTGACATGTGAAACATTACACATGAATTTATTGATAAAAGTTTGGTATCCATTGGAGCTAGTTTTCAGTAGCTTCATGGACACTTAATCAATGAAAAACAACTTAAGTCGGTTCCTTTTCATCCTCAGATTTGGATTCATATTCATCCTCAGGTTTGGTCTCATCGGTTTGAATTGTTTGATTAAGCAGGGCTTGAACATTTTTCAACCAGTCGCCTTCATTCGAAAGGGCTTGTTGAAATGCTTGAAAATCAGGATGATCACTGGCTTCAAGAAATCTTCGACGAATTCTGAATTGTTCCACAAGACTCAACAAAACATCCAATCCAAATAAGGCTAACCCCACATAAACAAATGGTCTATTGAATATGCCAATAAGAAGAAAAATCATCGATGGGATAAATAGCCAAAAATAGTGAAAGATGATATTGGTGATGAACCCGATAATGAATAAACTGTTGGGATAACTTCTTTTTTCCATAGATATAACCTCAAGTAGGACTGTTTAGTTTTTAAGCGTTAACAAAACGCAATTTTCGATGTGATACGTTTGTGAAAACATATCCACAGGTTGGATGTCTCCAATGTGATAACTTCTAGATAATTGTTTTAAATCCCGCACCAATGTTTCAGGATCACATGACACATACACGACTTTTTTAGGTCTTAATACCTGCAGTGCCTTCACAAATTCAAGGTCTAGACCTGAACGTGGGGGGTCAACAACCACCGCGTCTAATTTGATTTTTTGTTCCACGAGTGCGAGCATGTAATCTTTCGCATCCATCGCGACAAACTCAATATTTTTAATGTTATTCAATTCTGCATTTTTGACTGCACTTCGAACAGAGTCCTTATTGATTTCAACTGACAAGACTTTCGAAACATAGTCACTCAACATCATACCAATCGTTCCAATGCCCGCATAGGCATCCAATATGACTTCGTTTTTCGCCGGTTTAAGTCTTTTTAGGACTTCACCATAAAGTACTTCGGTTTGATGGGCGTTCACTTGATAAAAAGTCTTAGGTCCGATTAAGAACCGTTTGCCCATCAAAATATCTTCGATGTATCCTTTACCAGTAATGATTTTGGAATCCTCACCAAGGACAACAGAGGTTTTTCGATCATTGATGTTGTGAACAATCGAGGTGATGTCTGGGTGGGCAAGATTCAAATCTTTGACTAAATTATTTCTCCCTGGAAAGATGTTCGATGGGGTGACTATAACCACCAAAATTTGTTTGGTTTTTAAACTTCTTTTGACTAAAACGTGACGGATGATGCCCGTTCTCTTGTCTTCATCATACGCCGTAATTTTGTGTTTTTTCATCAATAATTTGATGGTATTGATGATTTGATTCGCCACATGGTCTTGGATATCACAATCCGAAATATTGACCACTTTGTGTGTGTTTTCTTCATACAATCCCGCAACGACTTTATTTTTATGTTCCCGAAATGTCATCTGTATTTTATTTCGGTAGTTATAGGGTTCAGCTGAACCGAGTGGATTTAACACTGCGACTTCCAACTGATATTTTTCACACTGTTCAATGATTTGGTTTTGTTTTAATTTGAGTTGATCTTCATAAGACATGTGCATGAGTTGACAACCACCACAGGTGTCATATTTTGGACACCTTACAGGCACACGGTTTGGACTATCTAAAACCCGCTTGACCACTTCTAGTCCTTGGGTTGTCATATCGACATTCACTTTTTCGCCAACCATGAGGTTGGGTAATCGATACATTTTTTGATCGATTTCAACAATGGCATAGCCATAATTGTCAGTTTTTTTAATTTCAATGGTTTTCATGGGTTTCCTTTAAAGTTGAAGGATTTTTTCAATTTCAACTTTGATTTTTTCTTGTTGGATATCCTTAAAATAACTGAAATCCAGAGATTTTAAGTGATTTTTTATGGTTTGTTTTAAATAAGGTTTTTCTTTAATCCACCACTGGAATCCAACGATGGTTTCGATGATGGTGGTAAAATAGGGTAATTCTAATAATTTGAAGTATTCGATTAAATAACCATCATATTGATGTTTAGGATCATATTTTAAACTGTGTAATAATAACCCAATACCGTAAGAAATATAGTTTCTTTTGGGATGTCTTAATAAAAAATAATAATCAATCAAAGGAATTTCATTTTCTTCCAATGTATCAACTAACTTCAAATATGCCGAATCACTGTAGGACTGGTTTTTATCGTCGAGTGCTTCAATCAAGTCTTTTGTATTAAATATCATATATTTCATGATGACTTCATCACAAACATCTTTGATGATTTCAATCGCCTCACGACTCGTTCTATCGACTTTAATGGAAGTAACACCAAAAATGGCGTTGGTTAAACGTCCTTTGGCTTTTTGGATGTTTTCTTGATCGGTCGTATATAAACCCAAATACGTCGGGGTGATGTCAAACGCAAGCATGACATCAACTGTGAGTTTAAACGCCGGAATAGAAAACATGATGACTGGTTTTAGTTTTGTTCTTTTCTCGACGTGGGCACACAATTCGTCTATGACCATCTTTTGATCTGTCGATAAAATTTGAAGGTATTCTTCCATACTGACTCCTAAAATATGACCGTATTTTTAAGGGGTTTTTGTTCCATAAATCGCTTGATATTGTCTTCGACTAAATCATATAAACGAGACATCATATAGGGACTAGATGGCGCGTTGTGTGGTGTTATAAATACGTTCTCCATGGTCCATAGTGGGGATTCTTTCGGTAGTGGTTCGGGGGTCATCACGTCTAAACCAGCCCCACGAAGTTGACCTTTTTGAAGGGCATCGATTAACGCGTCTTGATCCACCACTTCGCCGCGACCAACATTGATTAGCACGGCTTCTTTTTTCATCCATGATAGTTTTTCAGCGTTGATGAGTTTAAGTGTATTTTCATTGAGTGGTAAGGTGATGACGACATAATCACTTTGACTTAACACTTGTTTTAGTCCGGATTCACCGGTAAAAGTTTGATCAAATATCGGATTTGGTAAGTCTGATTTACGGTAAGTAATCAAGGTCGCACCAAATGCTTTTAAGCGAATTGCTGCGGCGTTCGCAAGCGATCCTGAGCCTAAAAAACCGATGGTTGATCCATGAATTTCGGGTTCGAAACGGTGTGGTTTCCAAATCCCTTCATCCATTTGATGAATGTATTTTTTAACATTACGATTGATGACCAACATCTTCGTAATGATGTCTTCAGCAATTGTGATGGCATACACATCTTTCGCATTCGTAAAAACGATTTTTTTCGCTTTAAATGTCGCTTGATCGACTTGATTATAGCCCACCATCAGCGATTGAGCCCATTGAAGTCTCGGTAGTACCGATAAGTTATCCTTGTTCAAAAAATTGGGATAAACGATACAGGCGACAACACTGGGGTCGACTTGATCGACAAAATCTATCGTCGGAAATGTTTGTTTTAATTTTTCAACATAAGGGGTTTCTAAAATGCGTGGTTGGATATAAATTTTCAATCGATTCACCTACTTTTTCATTTTTACGAATAAATATATAAGGGCTGCTGGCCAGAAGAATATCCCGAGAACCACCAATATAATGATGTCTTGATCGGTAAAATTACTTTTCTTTGGTGCTTCTTGTCTTCCATTTCTTTGCCCATCATTATGGAAAAAGTCTTCTTCACTCAAGGTTTCTTTTCTAACTGCTTTGGATGTATGTCCACAAAATGGACAAGTTTCTTGATCATCATAATACTCATTGTTACATTCAACACATTTAACTTGTTTAATTTCCCTCATTGCTTTACCCTCTATAACCCATTATAATCTAACTATGAGTATATCATATTTGGTCTTAAAAGACCATATTTCTTTAAAAAAATCCATAAAATAAAGGGGTTAAAACACATGAAAATCGGTTTTATTGGTATTGGTATTATGGGATTACCCATGGCACGACATTTGAAAAAAACAGGGCATTCAATTTCGATCTACAACAGAACATTTGATAAAATTAAGGATTTAGGTAATGAATTTGAACTGTGTAAAACCCTCAAAGAAGTCGTCGTAGAAAAAGATATTATTTTCTCCATTGTGGGTTACCCTTCTGAAGTCGAATCTTGTCTATTAGAGGCTTTTAATCATGCAAAACCACATACTGTATTTGTCGATATGACCACGTCTTCACCAAAACTCGCAGCCACATTGGCCAACCAGGCTAAAACCCATGGATTTATTGTCATGGATGCGCCAGTCACTGGTGGAGATATTGGTGCAAAAAACGGGACATTATCGATGATGGTTGGGGGCGACGCATCGACCTTTGAACACATCAAACCGTTATTAGAAACCATGACTTCAAAAATCACTTATATGGGTGAAGCTGGGGCAGGTCAACATGCAAAACTGGCGAATCAAATATGCATCGCAGCCAACCTCATGGGGGTGGCTGAAGCACTGACTTTCGCAAAAGACCATCATCTAGATCAAAATGCGATGTTACAAGTCATATCTGCAGGCTCAGCTGCTTCATGGCAAGCCATCCATAATGGGCCTAAAATGATCCATCATGATTACGCACCTGGGTTCTTCGTCAAGCATTTTCTAAAGGACTTAACATTGGCTCTAGATGAAATGGTGACCCCATTACCACTGTTAAAACAAGCCCATGCCCTTTATACTTGGCTCTCTGAATCACAAAGTGATTCTGGGACCCAAGCCTTGATTGAATATTATTTATCAATCTCTTAAACAATAAAGCACAAATCATATCATCAACGGATTTGTGCTTTTATTCTGCTGTATAATGTTCAATTTTGTCTTTACCATAAATCTTTGCTTTATATAGTGCTACATCAGCGTTATCTATCAATTTCATATAGTTGGTACTGCTCAAATTCGTTTCATAGGCAATGCCGATTGATATGGATAATTTTTGACCAGTATTACTACAGGATATATCTAATTTTTTGATGTCTTGTTTGATTTTATATAGGGTTTCAAATATTGTGTTTATCGGTTGATTAGTAAATACACCAATAAACTCTTCCCCACCAAATCTCGCAAAAAATGTATCTGGTTTAACTTGGTTTTGAATGATATTACCCAGCGCTTCTAAGATATTATCGCCCTCTAAATGCCCATAATAATCGTTGTAAAGTTTAAAGTCATCGATATCGATAATCGCAATCCCTAGGGGGATATGATTGATAGAATTATGCTTATACACTTTTTCTATGTGGAGATTAAATGCACGACGATTTGGGAGTTTAGTTAGTTCATCCAAGTGGCTATATGCAATGAATAATTCTTTTAAGTATAATTCTTTTTTTCTCAATCTCAGGACCATCCAATTGATTGGAATACCGATGGTTTGACCGGTGATGATGAAGTAAAACCGCATAGTTAAGTCACCATTTGACTGTCCTGAATAGAAATAACTACCGATAATGAATACCAGACCAGACACTAGAATGAATAAAACCATGTCGATTTCTTTCAGTAGGAACAACGTTGGATATAGCACTAGAAATAGGATAAAAAATAGCGGTAAAATTTCATTATTGATATATACACTCATGAAAATTAGTGAAAATGACATGATAAATAGAAATCCCAAAGTCATTTTATAAACATACGGAAATGAATAATCATTTCTTTTAAGTAGTCGATTGGTCCAATAAGCGAAAAATGAAAATAATAAATAAAGCACGATCAGTCCCAGATTGATTACCCATGAGTCTTCGAGTAATCGGATGATAACAACAGTAAAAACGGCGTTAATCGCCAGTGATAGTAAGGAAACCATCCTTAAATTTTCTAACGTGTCTTTCGCCAAATTATGAGCATTTCTAGCGATATAACTGGCTTTGATTTCATCTTGAAGGGATTTATTCATAGGATTCCCCCTTTGCTTAACCATGCATATGGATTTTAGCACACTTTGGGTAGAAAAAAAACAGTATATTTTATTTGAAAACAAAAAAAGCCGTTTTATTGGCTAATTTCATTATTTACGTTTATTTTCATACATCAATTGGTCTAAGTGATTCATAAATTTATCAAAATGTTCATAGGAAGCATTGAATTCGCCATAACCAACGGACAATCCAATCGGGTAATCAAACTTCTTCTGCATATTAAATGAGTCTACCTGTGATTTCACAACACTCACCATTTGTTTTAAATCTAAATTTGGTATATGTGTCATCAGTGCAATGAACTCATCGCCACCAAGTCTCGCAATAATCGTGTTTTGAGGTAGGGTATCTTTGACGATTTCAACGACTTTCTTTAATGCCAAATCACCTGCTATATGTCCGTAGGTATCATTGATTTCTTTCAAGTGATCTAAATCAAAATAGATGGCTGATACGGGTTCTTCGCTCTGACTTTTAGCCAAACGATGGATGTGTAAAAAGAAGGTTTCTCTGGTCCAAGCCCTGGTCAGAAAATCCAAGTGGATGACCCTTTGTTGAAGAAACAAATACATCAGAATTAAACCGAATGCAACACTCGGCCAAATCGTTAGTATGCCATAATATAGCGCTTGAATCAGTCCACCAAACATCGGTAGGGTGAAGGAAACAAAGAGTAATATTTTATCTTGTTTTGTGATGGTTTTACGATTTTGATAGACGATAATCAAAGAAAATACCATATAAAGATAGGTTGCGATGGTTACGATAGGATACAATTCATTTCGATAATACTGACCATTTTCAACTGAAAATACATAACCAGTCCAAGGATTGGTTAATACGACCACTAAACTGATGATTTGTGGTAAAAGTAACACCACGTGAACCCATCTTTTAATATTTACATTAGGTGCGAACATCGATCGGATTAGATAAAACCATGAGAGTGTTAGAATCGGTCCTATCGCGAATAATACAGAATTTAAAACATTTGCCATTAAAACAGAAAAGGGGTCATTTTTACCATCAATGATGATGGTGTAGGCTTCAATCAATAATACAAATACAATGATCCAAGCAGTGATTAGATAGGCAATCGATACCGTGTCTTTTCGATTCAAACGAAAATACGCAATGATAGATATCAAAAATAACAAAAAAGCAGTCATGAAACTGACATCCGTTTGGTAATACAGCTGCATATAATCACCCCCACACTTATATTATACTAATTACAACTTACATTGGCTCTTTTTTATTTCACGAATTAACCAAATAAACCCCAAAATCAATAATCCGAGTGAAATCAGTTTATAAGGTAACCCTGCCAGTGGCAATACTGCTACTGAAAAGGTGATGCCAATGACTGCGAAAAATGCGATGACACAGGACGTACAGCCATAGGTTAAAACACCAAATAAGACCGAAAACATCGTCATAAATGTGCCTTTTCCTTCTTTTTTAGTTAGGTCCACCAAAGCACTAGACAGATTAAACATCAGAGCGGAAAATAACGACATAACCACATTTAAAATGATATTGATGGTCACCAAGTATTGGCCATAACGGATGCTCATGTCAAAATAACCACCATTTAGACTGTCTAATAAGAAATATATCACCATAAAAAATCCACTATAAATCGCGAATGAAACCAAATATTTCATACTTTTTTGTTTTTTTAATACTAAACTTAACATAGATCTTGCTCCTTTATATTATGTAATACCATTATAACAAATCCTTCTTTATCGTGTAGCCTTCATGCATTATAGCATCAAGAATGGATTATTTTGCTAAACTGTAAATCGCATCAAACATCGCTGGATTTAAATCGAAATGGTTATTCAAAAAATCGAGTGCAGCCAGGGCTGATGCCCTATTTTTCGTATAGCCTTGCTTCATCATTGCCAATATGTTAAAAGCCTCCATATAGCGATTTTCGACTCTTCTTTCAGATACAAATGGATCCTTTAAAACATCCTTAGAGGTGTAGACATGTTCAAATAACTCACTGATCAATCCAGCAGCATACACTTGAATAAAGGTGAATGCACTGGCGGTTTCGCCTCGATGTTCACGTTTGAGTCCAATGTACAAATTGGTTAAAGCTTCGTTGACTAAAAAATCAACCGATTTAGGCTTATTGACAGGTACATTTTTGGGATCAATCCATTTTAAATCAAAGGTCGGTTTTGCATAAATAACTTGACCCTGTGTAAATGCTATGTGTGGTAGTTCCTCTTTTTCAAATACCGCATATTCAGCGAATACATCGTTAGAAAACAAGATCTTACACCCATCTTTTGTGTTTTTGAATTTAAAGACGATGGGTTCTAAAGCCAGCCATGACAAATCATCGATATATGCTTGCTTGTACCCTTTTTCTACAATGAGAAAAAAATCCATATCAGAGAATGCATCCATTCGACTGGTTTCAGACATACTACCTAGGCCTAATAAACACTCTACATGCTCATACTGAGATAGAGATAAACCCAAATTTAGTAAAAATGAATAGGATTTTGACATTATAACACGCTCCTTATATCCATTATACAAAACATGATATAAATATCATCCAAAATAGTGATCGAAATGGCTTGATTTTCGATAATGACTTCCGTATAATGAGATTAAATTCGATGATTGAGATGAGTAATTCAGGTAAACGTATTTAGCGAGTGCATGATGGTGAAAGATGCATATACCGACTAACTGAATGAATGGACTCATGAGAAGCTAGGGGAATTATAGTATCCGATGCCGTAGCCTACGTTATCAGGCAAAAATATTAAAGTCTTCAATGATGGCGTATTTTGTAAATAAGGAGAATTCATTTTCTCAAATTTGGGTGGTACCACGAGCACATCGTCCCAATCGGAATAGTGCTCTTTTTTTATACCTAAATACAAATACTCTGGACTTTAAAGAAAGGTCACTGTGGAATTTGGAAGTTTTGGTGGACAATTCGTCCCAGGAAAGATTTTAGAGGCGGTTAAAAAAGTTGAAGCGGCTTATGAAGAGGCTTTAAAAGACCCGTCGTTTTTAGAGGAGTACCGTTCGTACTTAAAGAATTATGTTGGCAGACCTTCATTACTTTATGAAGCAAAACGATTAACTGAACACTTAGGTGGGGCGAGAATTTTCTTAAAACGTGAAGATTTAAACCACACGGGTGCACACAAAATCAACAATGTATTGGGTCAAGCTTTATTGGCTAAACGTATGGGCATCAAAAAATTGATTGCTGAAACCGGTGCTGGTCAACATGGGGTTGCAACAGCAACCGTCGCTGCCTTAATGGGCATGGCTTGTGAGATTCATATGGGTGCCGTAGACGTTGAAAAACAAAGTTTAAATGTCTATCGGATGCAAATGCTGGGTGCTAAGGTTGTCGTTGTTCAAGAAGGCTTAAAAACCCTTAAAGAAGCGGTTGATAGTGCTTTAATCACATGGGCTAACGAGCTAGATACTACGTTTTATTTGATTGGATCGGCTGTGGGACCACACCCTTATCCTTTGATGGTTAGAGAATTTCAAAAAGTCATTGGTGAAGAAATCAAAGCCCAACTTCAAGAGACTGAACAACGTTTACCGGATTATGTCGTTGCGTGTGTGGGTGGTGGATCCAATGCCATTGGCGCGTTTTATGACTTCATTCAAAACCCTTCAGTTAAATTGATTGGGGTAGAAGCTGCTGGGGATGGGATTGATACCAAGCGCCACGCAGCCACCATGACTTTAGGAAAAACAGGGATCATCCACGGGATGCAAACCAAAGTTTTACTTGAAGACGATGGCTCAATCAGTGAAGTCTACTCGATTTCTGCTGGATTAGATTATCCAGGGGTTGGTCCAGAACACAGTTATCTAGATTCGATTAATCGTGTGCAATACGTTTCAGCAACCGATCAGGAAGCCGTAGAAGCCTTTCTGTTATTAACTAAAACCGAAGGCATCATTCCTGCCATTGAATCTTCTCACGCAGTAGCCCATGTCATTAAACTCGCACCAACCCTACCAAAAGAAAACATCCTCGTCATCAACCTTTCAGGTCGAGGAGACAAGGATGTCAAACAAATCGCACGCTTTTTAGGTGAAACCTTAATCGACTAAACGCTCATAAATGAGCTGATAATCCAATCTTTTTAGGGTGTAACCGTTAAAATTTTTAGGTAAATCGTCTACCGATTGGATTCGATTTTGAACCACATATCGCAGTAAAAAACCCCGTTGTTGCTTATTAAATACGGAAATAGGTTTACAAATTCCCTGTTTACAGTCCATAAAATGCACTTCGTATACAGGTACATAGGGTTTGATTTTCGATGTAAACTCATCACTGGCTAAACTCAATACGGCTTCTTCCCTCTCGAACACTGCTTTATAAAGCGGTATCCAAATGGTATTCAAGTTTAACCCAGATATGGTGAAATCTAATCTATAGTGCTTAATAGAATCGAGTGGCTTTATCAATCCATATAGCGCATCCACGATATACACATGGTCGTGCATAAATTGCCTATCTTCGATGGTCAATGTATCCGAGCGTAACGTTTTATAGGATTCACCATAAAACAGATCCAAAGCCGTATAGGCTGGATTTGCCGAAAAATGCTTGTAATAAGATCGAATTTCTAAAGCTAAGGCGGGGCTGACTTTGAATTTTTTCTCGATGTCAGCTTCTGCTATTTTCGATAGTTTCTTAACCAATCCTTGAGTTTCTTTATTTAACCAAGTAAAGTCTTTTTTGGGTGATACTGTACGAAAACTTTTCGCTGGTGCGAATAATATAATCATGAGTTCACTCCTTTTCTAATACCATTATAACGGATTTAGAACACTTTTTAGAAACGCAGATGTACGGGCTTCTTTGGGTTGATTAAATATGACGTTTGGACTGCCTTGTTCAATCACTTTACCTTTATCCATTACGATGATTTCGTCAGCGAATGCTTTCGCAAATCCCATTTCATGGGTAACCACAATCATGGTCATCCCAGATTGTGCCAGGTTTTTCATGACTGATAACACTTCCCCGATCATTTCCGGGTCAAGTGCGGAGGTTGGTTCATCAAATAGCATCACCTCTGGGTGCATCGATAGTGCTCTGGCAATCGCGATGCGTTGTTTTTGTCCACCAGAGAGTTGATTTGGATAGTGATTTACCTTTTCGAGTAACCCAACTTGTTCTAATAATCCCATGGAAACCTGGGTGGCTTCTTTTATCGATCGTTTTAAAACATGCATTTGTGCACTATTGATATTATCTAACACCGTCATATGTGGGAATAGGTTGAAATTTTGAAAAACCATCCCCACCTTTTCACGGTGTTTTTCTATTGGGTAAGTCTTTGAAGTGATATCTTGGTCGTCTTTAAATAGATGTCCGTGTGTAGGTTTTTCCATCAGATTCAATGTTCTTAATAACGTCGATTTGCCTGAACCTGAAGGTCCAATAATGACGTATACTTTGTTTTTTTGTAAGTCTAGTGATACATCATCAATAGCCACGGTACCATCACTAAAGACTTTAGAAATATGTTCGATTTTAAATAGATTATTTGGCATCAGATTTCTTGAGTCTCCTTTCAAGCAACCCCATCAGTTTGGCTGTTGGGAAAGTCAATACAAAATAAAGAACAGCAACGACGATATAGGTTTCCTTTACTGCATAGGTGCCAGCTTTGACCATCGATGCCATATACATCAATTCAGCAATCCCTAAATACATAAATATGGACGTTTCTTTAATCATCGTCACAAACTCATTGCCTAAAGCAGGAATGATGTGTTTGATGGCTTGAGGCAATATTACAATACGCAAAGTTTTAGATTTAGAAAAACCTAGGCTGAGTGCTGCTTCGGTTTGACCACGATCAACCGATAAAATACCCCCACGAATGATTTCAGAAACATAGGCCGATGAATTGATGAGCAAAGCCAACATGCCTGGGATAAAAGACGACAAATCAATCCCTAAAAACAGGGTCACGGGTAGTTTAATGAATGAATAAATCAGTAAAACTTGAACCAATAGAGGCGTACCACGAATGATTTCAACATAACTGGTTCCTAGTAAATTGAGTCCACGGTGAGTCGATAATCTTAAGAGTGCTGGGATTAACCCTAACAAAGAGCCCAAAATCACCGATATGACAGCCAATAGGAGTGTCATGCCTAAGCCCGTGAACAATAAACCGATATAATACGGGTCGAGTATAAAACTAAAATCCATTTTAACTATTTAAAACGATCGCATTCGCGACGATTTCATCCATTTTTCCTGATTCAATGAGGTCAGTTAAAACGGCGTTGATGACTTTAAGCAATTCGATGTTGCCTTTTTGAACCGCAACCGCTGAACCACCATCGGGATCACCAATTTGTATGGAAGCAATCGCGAGAGAGGTTTGATTTAAAACATACCCATCCGCTACTGGTTTTTCCATGATCACAGCGTTGACTTGACCGTCCATCAATCTCATAACCAAATCCGGAATCGATTGGATGAATGACTTTTGTGCTACTGTGAAAGTATCGTTCGCTAAATCTTGTTGAATCGAACCCATTTGTGCACCAATTCTTACATTCGCGAGATTCAAAGAATCAATCGTAGTATAGGTATTCACCATCGATTTTTGAACCAAAATCACTTGGATTGCTTCATAGTATACCATTGAGAAATCCACCTGTTTTGCACGTTCTTCTGTCGGTGTCATACCTGCAAGAACGAAATCCACTTTACCATTTTCTAAGTCATCTAATAAGAAATCAAATCCCTTATTAACCACTTTTAAGTTTTTATTTAATGCAATCGCGATTTCTTTCGCAATTTCAATGTCGATCCCTACCAGGGTATTTTTACCATCGACTTGTTTCGGCCATTCGTAAGGTGGGTAATCCGCCGATGTACCGAGTGTAATGAACCCTTCAAAGGATTCGTCTAGAATGTAGGTGTAAATATTAGAGGATGTGCTGCATCCGCTCAATAGTCCTACAAATAGCATTAAAACCGTAATCATTAATCCCTTTTTCATTATTATTCCTCCTGTGAAAAAAGATTTGTATTTGCCAAGGACGGTAAAACCGCGGTGCCACCTTGATTCTGGAAACATCCAGCACTCGAATCGTTAACGCCGATATACGTTTAAATCCTTCTTGAGTTCATTTTAAGTACCTGTAAATAAAAAAAGTCCCTAGCATAATTGCTAAGGACGAAATATCGCGGTACCACCTTAGTTCTAGACATAAAAAATGACTAGCACTCATATCGTTAACGCCGACTTACGTTTAAACCTCAAGACTTCGATTTAAAAGCTCCCAAGCACGTTCATTGGTTAACGCACCAGTTCACACCGACCACTGGTTCTCTGTAGCTGTTAATGCTCAATTACTACTCTTGTTCATCGCTTGATATTTATTATAGAACATTTTTTTAGATGTGCAAGGGGATTTATTATGAAACCGTTTTTATGATTACAAAAGAAAAAAGCACGGTTGCCCGTGCTCTAAAAATTATTCGTTTGGTTCGTCTTTTTTAGTGAGTTTTCCGGTTGCGAAACCAGCGAGTAAACTAGCTAAATCCAGACCGGTTGCTTCTTTAACCGATTCCAATACTTTTGTACTAGAATTGACGATATCACCCATC
This sequence comes from Acholeplasmataceae bacterium UBA6150, assembly GCA_002423145.1. Classification (GTDB taxonomy): domain Bacteria; phylum Bacillota_I; class Bacilli_A; order Acholeplasmatales; family UBA5453; genus Paracholeplasma. Next base: position 163,229 of record DIUU01000005.1, read on the forward strand.
AATTTGGTTTGGTTACCCTCACCATACATGACGATCTTATCGACTCTGCTTAATGGTTCAGCAGCAGCTCTTACAATGTTAGGCAATACATCTGATTTCAATACCAAATCAAGGACAGCGGCAGATTCCATCTTCTTCATCGCTTCAGCTTTCTTTTCGATCGCTTCAGCTTCAGCAAGACCGACGGCTTGAATACCAATCGCTTTTTGTTCTTGGGCATATTTTTCAGCTTCTGCTTGAAGTTTTAGACCACGGGCTGCTCTTTCTTGTTCAGCTAATGTAGCTTCAGCATCTTTGGTTCTTACATAAAGTTCAGCATCGGCTTTTTGTTCTCTTGCATAACGTTCTGCTTCAGCGGATTTTTTGATGCGTGCTTCAAGGGTCTTTTCTTCAACTTCGACTTCTTTTCCACGAAGTTCAATTTCCTTGTCACGACGTGCAATTTCAGCATTTTGTTTCGAAATATTGATGGTTTTCGCTTCATTTGCATATTGAATTTCATAGGAAGCATCGGCAGTTGCTTTCGCGATGTCTGCTTTTTGTTTTAATTCAGCTTGTCTTAAAGCAAGTGAGTTATTTTGTAATTCAATTTCAAGTTCTGCTTTAATTCTCGCGTCGTTGGCAAGTTCTTTCGCTTTGGAAGTCGCAATTTCAACTTCTTTTTCGGAGTTTGCTCTTGCAATCGAAGCATCCTTACGGATTTGAGCGATATTGTCAACCCCAAGGTCATCGATAACACCATTCTTGTCAGCGAAGTTTTGGATGGTAATATTGATGATATCTAACCCCATCTTCTTCATGTCAGCTAGTGCAGACAACTTGACTTGTTCGGCGAACTTATCACGGTTTTGAACCAATTCACGCAATTTCATTTGACCAATGATTTCACGCATGTTACCTTCAAGGACTTCTTTAGCAATTTGTTTGACGTCTTCAAGTGATCTGGTTAAAAATATTTCACCTGCCAAACGAATCGAAGCTTCATCCGATTGAATTTTAATATTTGCTACGCCATCCACGAAAATGTTGATAAATTCATTGGTGGGTACTGCAGAAGAGGTACGAATATCTACCTGAATTAAGTCTAGTGGTAAATAGTCGATTCTTTGGAAGAACGGGATACGAATAGTCGCCTTCCCTGTAACGATACGAGACCCCTTAGGTCCAGTGATGATAACGGCCTTGTCAGGACGGACCTTAACATAGGACATAACAAATAAAACAATGAGTGCTACTAAGATAAATGCTAAAGCAGTTAAAAATTGTGGCATGTGTTCATCTTCCTTTCAACGTATTCATTTTATAATAAAAATCTTCCATATGCAATATGTTTTAAAAAAAACTATAAATTTACATTTTTATTTTCTCATAACTGCAACCTTAAGCGGTTATGGGTTTTTCTATATAAAAATCTTTTTAACGCGATATTACGCCATAAAATGGTAAAATTATGCGATTTTTTGCTCATTTTAAGGAATAAGTGATATAACTATTATAGAGGTGTTTGTATGCCAAGAATAGCCCGAAATAAAATTTCATCGAGTGTTTTTTTGGTCATTCAAAAAAGTGAACTCAAACTGTTTCGAGATGATTTAGACCGAAAGCAGTTTTTACTATTGCTCAAAGAAACCAAATTAAAGTACCAATTTGCCTGTTATGGTTTTTCTTTATGTGATGATTTTCAATTTGGCTTAATCATTCATGTCAAACATCAAACCATATCCAAAATTATGCAATCCCTGATGATTGCCTATGCTAAATACTATGATAGCAGTGAAAAACTCTATAAAGAACGCTACAAGAGTTATCCCATTTACAATGCTGTTGATATGTCAAAAGCATTTGATCAACTCCATCAAAAAGATTCAGAATATGCTTCTCTTTGTTATTATAAAGGCGCACGTGAGGACTCAATTCAATTAATTGATTACTACACCAATCAACCCTTTGAAATCAAACCACAAACCAATTTGCGCATTCCTGATAAGATTAAATCGTTGTGTAATGATTATCACTGTACGAGTGAGCATATCAAACAGAATAAAGAACTTAGAAATAAATGTATTCTAGAAATATATCGTGAAACAGGTTGTAGTTTACAAGACTTATCCCAATTATTTGAGATATCGCCTTCGATGGTATCTAAAATAATCAAAATAGAAGCAAAGCAGTTGTAATTCAATATTCGTCCCCTTATAATAGGAGTGAAAGGTGGTTTTATGATGTTTAATTTCCAAATTGAAAAACCAAAGACCGCTTTAATTGATTATCAAACAACTTATGACTTCATTGCTTTAGGACTGGGTCCAGCAGGCATGAACGGTGCCCTTTATGCGAAACGTAAAGGCTTAAAAACATTGTTGGTTGGATATGATTTAGGCGGACAATTAAATAATACCAGTGATGTCGATAACTACCTTGGTTTAGGTAACATCGATGCTTCCATTATGATTCAAAAATTTACCGAACATATCAAGGCACTTGAAGTGCCGATGTTAACTGAAGTTAGGGTAACTTCGATTGTCAAAAATGACCTCTTTGAAATCGGATTAGACAATGGTGAAACCTTAAGGACCAAAACACTCTTATATGCTTTTGGTGGTAATCCCAGAAAATTAGGTATTCCAGGTGAAAGCACATTTGCTTCTAAAGGGGTGTCCTACTGTGTCACTTGTGATGCACCATTTTTCAAAAAGAAACATGTGTTGATTGCTGGTGGGGGAAACAGTGCTTTAGATGCTGCGATTGATTTATCCCGCATCGCTTCAAAAGTAACCATTGTGCATCGAAGCCAATTTAAGGCTGATAAAACAACCGTCGATCAAGTTTCCAAATTACCCAATGTTGAAATCCATTTGGAGACTCAACTGCTAGAAATCGTGGGTGATGTCACGATGACCGGTGCGCGTGTGTTCAATAAGATCACTCAAACCGAATCATTGATTGAAGCTGACGGCATATTTATTGAAATTGGACATATTCCAAATTCCAGTTTACTACAAGGTTTGGTTGAGTTAAATGACGCTAAAGAAGTCAAAGTCGATCGTTTTCAACAAACCTCTATTCCAGGTCTGTATGCTGCTGGGGATGTCACCGATAATCCGAATAAGCAAATCATCATCGCTACTTCAGAAGGCGCGGTTGCGGCCTTAATAGCAACCTCATTCATCAATCAAAAAGGAGATAAATAACGATGGAAAAACTATTTTCAAAAGATGTATCCACTCAAATTCAAGACATTTTTAAAGGGATGATTAACCCAATCACAATCAAATTATTCGTCGATGGCAACTGTGAAACTTGCCAAGAAACCACACAACTTTTAACTGAGACGTCTGAGTTATCTGATAAAATCACCCTTGAAGTGATCGAACTTGCTGACGCTGGTGAAGATTTGGTCACTTATGGCATCGAAAGAACCCCTAGCTTTGTTTTCCTAGATCAAAAAGGTCAATACAGAGGCGTTAAATTCAATGGTATTCCTGCAGGACATGAAATCAACTCTTTCATTTCTGCCATTATGGAAATGTCTGGGGTTGAATTCCAATTTTCTGAAAAAGTATTGGAAAGAATTGCTAAAATCAACAAACCTGTAGACATCAAAGTATTCGTCACATTGAGTTGCCCACATTGCCCAGGGGCTGTTCAAACCGCTCACCGTTTAGCCATGCTCAATAGCAACGTCAAAGGTGAAATGATTGAAGCCCAAACTTTCTATGAATTATCCACCAAATACAACGTTTCTGGGGTACCAAAAATTGTCATCAATGACAAATATGAATTACTCGGTAACCAACCCGTTGAAGAATTCTTAAAGAAAATCGAATCGATTTAGTTGAAAGCTCAGAAATGAGCTTTTTTTCTCTCTAAATTGGGCACTTTCTTGATATAATGGAAATAGATAAAACGATTTCAAGGAGTCCATATGACACATAAATTACTGATAATCAATCCCGGTTCTACTTCAACCAAGGTAGCCTTATTTGAAAATGATATTCAACAAACGAAAAAAACGATTGCCCATGATCCCATCACACTAAAACAATTTAAACGGATGATTGACCAGTATGATTTTAGAAAACAAGCCATTTTGGATTTTTTAAATTCATCGGGAATTCACCCTTCTGAATTGACTGCGGTAGTCGGTCGCGGTGGGTTATTAAAACCACTCGCCAGCGGGACTTATGTCGTCAATGAAGCGATGATATCCGATTTGAAAAACGCGATTCGCGGTGAACATGCCTCGAATTTAGGCGCGCTGATTGCGGATGCGATTGCGAAACCTTTGGGTATCCCGGCATTCATCGTTGACCCTGTGGTTGTCGATGAGATGCATGATTTGGCCCGCTATACTGGCATGAAAGAAATTGAACGGGTATCGACTTTTCACGCACTAAACCAAAAAGCGGTTGCGAAAAGAGCAGCGCACGATTTGAACAAATCTTATGAACAACTCAATTTAATCGTCGCCCACCTAGGTGGTGGCATTTCCATCGGTAGTCATGAACACGGTAGAGTCATCGATGTGAACAATGCGTTAGATGGCGATGGTCCAATGTCGCCTGAACGCAGTGGTTCTGTCCCGCTTGGACCCCTTTATAAGATGTGTTTTTCAGGTCAATATACCCTTGAAGACATCAAGCGTAAAAACTACGGTGAAGGTGGATTGGTCGCGTATCTTCACACCAACGATGGTGTGGAAATCATGAAACGAATTCAATCTGGAGATGTCCTCGCAACAAAAATCCACGAAGTGATGTGCTATCAAATTGCCAAAGAGATTGGTGCTGCTTCTACGGTATTAAAAGGCCAAGTCGACGCCATTATTTTAACGGGTGGATTTGCTTACAATAAACTCACCACCGAACTGATCACATCCAGGGTTGCTTTTATTGCTCCTGTGCTCATTTATCCTGGTGAAGACGAAATGCTCGCATTGGCTGAAGGTACGCTACGTGTATTGAATCAAACCGAAGAGGTAAAAACATATGCCTAAAACCATTTTAGAACTCATCCAATTGGCTAAAACCAAACCACAAAAACGTTTGGTGGTTGCGGTAGCGAATGACCCCTATGTATTAAAAGCGGTGGAACATGCCCGTTTAGAAGGCTTGATTATGCCCATTTTAGTCGGTAACAAAACTGCCATTATCCATGAATTAAAGGCGTTAAACTTTGATTTAAATCCCTATCAAATCATCGATGAAACCGATTCAACTGAAGCGTGCCGTAAAGCAACCTTACTCATTCGTGAAGGTCAAGGCGATATTCTCATGAAGGGTTTAATCGATACATCGATATTATTAAAAGCAGTCCTCGATAAAACCATCGGCATACGCGGCCCCAGAAGACTTTCTCATATCACGTTGTTAGAACTCAAGCATTATCATAAACTACTGATGCTCTCTGATGCAGCGATGAACATCGCGCCAGATGTTGAGCTCAAAAAAGAAATCATTTTAAACGGGGTTGAAGTGCTCCATAACATCGGCATCGAATGTCCAAATGTGGGTGTCATTGCTGCCGTAGAAAAAGTGAATCCAAAAATGGTTGCGACCACCGATGCCGAAGCGTTGATATCATCACACACAGACAAATCCTATCAAATTGGTGGACCGTTTGGGCTTGATAACGCCATCAATAAGGAAGCTGCACACCATAAAGGGGTATCAGACCCGATGGCTGGTGAAGTCGATTTTCTCTTGATGCCTGCCATTGAAGCTGGTAATATTTTATATAAAGCATTGATGTTTCTATCGGATGCGAAAAGCGCGAGTATCGTTTGTGGTGCATCCAAACCCATCGTATTAACCTCACGGGCTGACTCCGATCAAACCAAATTTAACTCGATTGCTCTCGCTTGTTTAATGTAAAATAAAAGACATCCATGACGGATGTCTTATTTTTTTAGTTCAATGTTACGGTCATGACCACTGGGTTGTGATCACTGTATTTGAAATCATCTTGGATAACCGATATCGATCCAATCGTAATGTTGCTAGAAACGATGAAACCATCAATGATGTAATATTGTGTCAAATCACTGCTAGGTTCATAGGGTTGATTCAATAAACGACACGTTGGATCGGTGATATCAATTCCCCATTGGTACCCTGCAGGTAAGAATGTGGATTCAATCGGATACGCTTGGTATAGGCCTGGTTTGGTTGGATACACATCGACAGCCGTTGGGAAGGTTTGGTTGAAATCGCCCCCAATAACGACATAATTACCCAAAGCGATTTGGGTTTCCATGAATGTCTTTAGATAACCCATTTCTTGAGCACGAAGTGAACCATCCCCATCATAGGCTGACATATGTAAATTTACAACCACGAGTTTTTTGCTAGACCCTGTAATTGTATAAGTATTGACCATCATCGCACGTTTTAAATTAGCGACACGTAGTGGCCAACTGAATTCACCTGGAAATTGGTGTCTTTCAGAGGATTCCACTTCAAATTTAGCCAACGTTTGAATCCCACTTTTCACAGGTCCAATATAGTCTGTTAATGACAATGGAAATGGCACGAATACGGCGTTGAAATTATAGGCGAAAGTCGAATGATAATTTGGAAGTAACGATTTATAGTGTTCAACTTGATTGATATTATAGCTTCTTCTGGCTTTTAAATCGACTTCTTGTAATAAATAAACATCCGCACTATGGGTAGTAATCAAACCTTCGATCCCAGAAAGATAGCCTTCTACCACAGTTTTGGAATCAGGACGACCTTTTTTACCCCCATCCATCACGAAATCTTCATTTTCACCCAAACCTGCGTAACCGGTATTGAATGTCATAAAGGTGATATTTTGGTTTAGTGCGACATTGATTGTCGCATTTTGTTCAATCGAAATCGTTTCAATCGGTTCTGGTTTGTATTCAGTTATTGTCAGATAACCGACAAAACCACCAACCAAAATGATGACAGTCACAAGCACTTTAAAGATTATTTTAAATAATTTTTTCATCGTTTTTATACCATCCTATTTTTATTTTACCACTAAAATGGAACATTCGATTTAAATGTCACTTTTTCTAAAGATCTGGGGTGCACGAATGAAACCCTGTGAAAATGTAAGGCTAATCTGTCATAAGGCAAACCACCATATAAGGTATCCCCTAAAATCGGGTGCCCGATGAAGGCTAAATGAACCCTTATTTGATGTTTCCGTCCCCCTAAAATCGAAACACTCAGGCGTGCGAAAGCATTTTTATCTTCCAATACTTCATAGGTACTCAAAGCGCTTTGTCCTTGTTCATGGATGATTTGCTTATCTTCATGGCGACTCGATCCAATCGCTTTATCGATTCTACCTCTTTTTTGTCTGACATTCGGACTGGTTAAGGCGATATAGGTCTTTCCCATTTGATGGGTTTCAAATAAATTCGATAAATAGCTGAGAGCCAATACATGTTTCGCATAAATGACCATACCCGAAGTATCTTTATCTAGCCGATGGGCTGGTAAAACTTCCAGTTTATAACCTTGTTTTGCCATATAATACGCGACACGTTGATTCAAATCATCTTTCGCGACCCCATCGGTATGCACCAATAACTGGATTGGTTTATCGACAATTAGAATGTCTTCATCTTCATAAACCACATCGATGGGTGCTTTTGGTTTAAAGTCTAAAACCATCTCAGGCATGGTGATGGTAATGACTTGTCCTTGACTCAAAACCGTTTGGGTATGGGCTTTTAAACCATCGACAAAGACGCCTTCAAGTGTGAGTTTATATTGGTTTTTTTTACCCACATGATAAAAATCAAAAAATGCTTTGAGCGGTTGTTGGTGAAACTGTTTTTGTACGACATAAGTTATGGTTGCCATGTCAAATTCTCCTTAATAAACATATAAAAAAACCTTCATATAATGAACTCGGCATGACCGTGATGACCCCAGGGATACTCGATGGCAATAATCCATCTAAGGTTAAATCGATGGGTATGACTTCTACTTTTTTGGTATTTAAAGCCATTTGAATGATGTGTTCATTTTCTTTTTTTAATACCGAACAGGTTGAATACACCATCCACTGATTTTTCTTCAACATCTCAATCGCTTTTAACATGAGCGCTTTTTGAGTTTGAATCGATTTATCAATCAAAATCGATGTAAAGTGTTTAACGTGTTGTTCATCGCTTAAGTCCAAAGTACCAGACCCACTGCACGGGGCGTCGAGGAGGATGTAGTCAAATCGAAAAAACGGATCCAATTGGCGTGCATCTTTGGTTATCACTGTGACTTTACTCGCGCCTTGGCGATTTAAATTGTATTTTAATTTTTGAGCCCGAATTGGGTTTTGTTCACAAGCAGTGATGTTCGCTAGATTATGGGTCAACGCTGCCATCTGGGTCGTCTTTCCACCCGGGGCTGCAGCCATATCCAAAATGTCACCTTTTTCTGGGTTTAATATCAGCGGTGGTAACATCGATGATAGGCTTTGTAAATAGATGTGTCCCGCTTCATAAATATTTAGTGCACGCAACACGGCTTCATTGCCTTCATTTAAAATAAACGCGTGTTCACTCCAAGGCACACCCGTCACCGATAGCCCTGCCTCTTCAATGATTTTTAACACATTTTCTGCTGAAGTTTTTAATGTATTTACACGAAATGTCACTTTTTTAGGTGCTTTTAAACCTGACATAATGGCTTGATAATGATTGGGGTAATCGACTTTTAATTGACTTTCAATGAATTCAAACATAGGCATCTACACCTCGACTATTTGTATAAAACCATCATACCATTATTTCACTGAAAACGATTCACTGAAATCTCTAAATGGAGAGGATAAATACGACATTTTCAAAAAGAAACTAATCAAAACTGAATAAAAAGGATTGACATTCAAAACAGACATGTTATAATAAACTTCCCTAATAAATACACAGAGAGGAGGAAACACTATGAGCGAAAATGCACTTAGCAAAAAAGAGTACAATCGACTAAACGATACGAAGAAATATGACATCATCAAGCAACGTTTAAAAGAACGTGGCGTGGAATTGATCGATATTGCAAAACTGACTTATGACCTTCAAATACCCTATGTTCCAAACCTAACACTTGAGTTATGTTTAGAACATATCGATAGAGTCATCCTAAAACGTGAAGTCCAACATGCCGTATTGGTTGGTATTGAACTCGATATCCTTGCTGAACAAAAAGTGATCAGTGAACCCCTATTATCGATGATGCTTGGCGACTACGGATTATTTGGAATCGATGAGATTTTGGCACTCTCGATTGTCAACGTCTATGGTTCGATTGGATTGACTAATTTCGGATATGTCGACAAATTAAAACCTGGCATTATTGGTGTCATCGATGACGCTGGTAAGGAAGAAGGTCGCTGCAATACATTTTTAGATGATATTGTTGGCGCGATAGCTTCTGCTGCAGCCAGTTCGATTGCACACAAATACGCAACATAAAAAAACAGGGCACACCAAAAGGTGACCCTGTTTTTTCTTATTTCAGAATGGTATTTTTTACGACTTTTTTACCGGCTTTTTTAGCATTTCTGATCGCATTTTTCTTGAGGTGTGTACCACGTGAATCTTTGCCATGAACTTGCATGAGTGTTCTCCTTCACAAAACGGATTAGTCAAACGATTTAATCCATACCTATTCTACGCCATTTCATTTAAAAATGCCACACTTTTGTGTTAAAAATGAAAATATTTTTTAACGATGCTTAAACTTTAGGAATTTACTATTTTTAAAATAAGAAAAAAAGTCAGTATTTCCGCTTATTAAGGCGAATACTGACTTTTTGTTTGAATTAAGATACGATGACGTTTAATACAGCTTGCGTACTGTTATTGTTAAATGCTTGTGCAATCTCAATGGTCACGTTGATGTTACCACCTTGATTCCATCTATAGGTACTCAAATTAATCGATCCGCTGGTTAAAATATCGGATTGTGAAATACCGTTATTGGTTGTGGTTGGAATCGAGTTATTGAAGTCTGCTTCAAGGATTTGAACAATGAAGTTGGAGGTTGAGTTGTTGTTCTTCATAAAATACTCACCCCAATACGTATTTCTAGAATTCATACGGGCGTCGATGTGGTAAATCACGACCCCAGCATTATCCAATACATACGACGTTCCTAAATGACCTGTATATAGACCTTTTGGTGTATAAAACATAATGAGGAGGTATTCATCGAAGGCATTACCATCATTGAGGTCATTCGAATTGAATGGGATCAACAATGTATTATTGAGACCATCATTGTCAATCGAATAGGCATCAAGCGTTACTTGATATGACCCTGCAGTGGCTAAGAGGGGTTGTAACCACCCATAAACCAATTTATTGAATGGTCCATGGTCTCCTGAGTTATAGTCCATCATATCAAAACCACCCACTGGACCAAATTGTAGTGTGTCCGAATATGGGTATAAGTCTGGCATGCCCAACAGATGTCCGACTTCATGGATATAGGTTTCAGCGTTGACAACCAATCCAGATAAGCCTGGAATTGAATCGTTCATGAACGTGTAACTTGCCCAGAAATAATAATCAAATTTCTTACCATCGAGTAGACCTAAGCTGCTGGCTACCCCATATTGTGCACTATAAACCCAAGCCCACCAAGGGTCTGAATCCGAGTAAGCAACAGAGTAAATGAAAATGACTGAGTCTATTTGACCATCGTTATTGGAGTCATATTGGCTATAATCGATTTGACTATTTAAACCATTCAATGCTTCAACAATCGCGTATTGGTCACCTTCATCACCATAGTTTTGATAATAGGATTTATTATTCATGGTGGTGTATTTTGGTGCGAAATCGAACGTTGGATTAAAACTACCCCAGCTGCTGGTGTAATAGAAACTCGCAACCGATTGCCAACCGGTAGCGGATGCTGTACCGTTGAATACGAGGTTGAGTTTGGTTAAATAGTCACTTGGGAATGGATTATCTTTAATTTCAACAGGGATAACCAACACATCGAATGTACCGGTCGATGGTAACCCTGATTTACTGAATGTCGATACTTCATATTGGTTGATGGTTTGACGTGTTGATAAGGTAGATAAATTCGCTGGATCCACGACTGGGTCGTATTTCCATATACGAATTTCAATATTGGTGGAGGTATAGGTGATATAGAGTGCATAAGCCAAGTCATTATTGATTTCTAGTGAATAGACACTTTGTCCACGGTTTGAAGAGAGCACTGAATCCAATACATAGCCCTTTAATAATAAACTTTGGATGTAATTATTCACACGGGTTTGATTATCTGCGTAAGCGAATGCCCCTTTAATGGTGTATTCGGCATTGTTAACCTTGGATAATGAAATGCCTGATATGCCATCAAGTTCTGGTAATAGCGTACTCAATGAAGATTCACTGAAATGACCACTTAATAATTGAATCATGTCTGACCACGATTCAATGCTTGGTGCACTGCTGCCCGAAAACAAGGTGACATTGGAAATCTTCACTTGTCCACCATTGCTGGTTTCACCATTGCCTGTGAATAAAATACGGAATTTCGTAGCGTTCACATTGGATATGGTGATGGTTTTCATATCTGTGGAAAGTTGGGTGAAGAAATTACCACCAGATAAATCCACCCAAGCGGAACCATTATAGACTTGGACCTTCGCACCTGTTAATCGCGGTGAAAAGCCGTCTCTGGCTTCAATTTCAAATGAAAAGGATTGGATGAGTTGTCCTAACGTATCGATTTCTAAATACGTTTGAGGGTTGGCATTACCACTCACTGTGGCTGCGAAAATATAACCAACCGATAATCCACCCGGTGGGGTTGCTGTAATGTTCGCTAAATGACTCACTTTGATGAGGACCTTACCATCGCTGCCTGGGAAAGTAATGGTTTGGTTTAGTGTATCTTTATAACTACCTGGCACTGTAGATAGTGTATTTTGCATATTGAAAGTATAATATACACCTTCGACTGGTTCTGGTGTTGTCGAACCTGCACCATAGATACCAATGCCATACACCGTTTGTCCAGGGTAAGTTTCTGTATCTTCATATACATATAAAAAGTAATTACCGATGATCCAGGATTCTTCAACATCATCGTATGGTAACAACGCGTCGAGTAAATCCATGTAAGTTAAAGCGTCCGCTTCAACCCAGTCAAAAATATCGATGTAAACTTCTTTGTTGGTGCCTTCTGAGAAATCAAATAATTCAACATCATTCGATTGGAAAGTAGGCATTAAAGCATAAATATCATACCCAAACAGGGCGTTTAGTGCAGTTGGATCGTAATCTGCTTTATCTCCACCGCCACCTTGTTCAACGTCGCCATAAATGACAATCCCGTACACGGTTAATCCAGGATAAGTATCCGGGTCTTCGTATAGATAAAGGAAATAATCGCCTACGACCCATGACTCTTCAATGGTGTCATAGGTTAAATTTTGATCCAATAAAGCCATATAGGCATCTGCTTGTACGGATGTCCAATCGAAGAAATCAATATAGACTTCAAACCAAGTCGCGTCGCTTTCGTCAATAAGTAAGAAATCTTGGCTGACCAAACCTGGTAATAACGCATAAATATCAAAGCCGAAAATACCATTGAGTTCGGTTGGTGTAAACGTAACACCTGCATATTTTGATACCATGGTGAAGGTTGCTTTATAAATTTGATTACCCGATACTAAAGTTAATTCAGGTGACCATCCTGCAAATGTAAATACATGGGTTTCTGTTTCTGCTTTGGTTGGCATGACACCATCATAGGCGGGCATCGAACCTTGCGATACGGATTCGGTTTTTAGCACACTACCATCTTCATTTTGCCACGTAATGGTAAATGTGATGCTGGTATCTAAGGACCATTTCGCATAAAGATCGACATTGGCTTTAGAGCCTGCAGGGATGCTTGTTACGACTTGTGTAAGACCTGAGTCTTTATACCATCCTGCAAAAACATAACCGACTTTGCTTGGATTCAATAAATTGACTGTGTCTAAAATAGTGAAGCTGATTGGGTTACCACTTGCATTGGAGCCTTCATTCAAGTGATAGGTAATCGTGTATTGATTGATACTCCATTTTGCATAAAGCGTGACGGATTTTTCGATGTTTTCAGACAATACTGAAGATTCATCGAGTGAAACATTGGTATACCATCCAACAAAGGTATAACCTTCTTTGGTGGTATTGAATTGACTCAATCGAGTGATATCATATACACCGCTAAATTCGATGGGGTCAATCGTTGTCCCTTGGTTTGTTACAAATGTGATCTTTTGAAGGCCAGACTGATCACACGCTACTAAACCAAAAGAGACAAGTAATAATGCCAAAACGGCCATTATTTTCTTCATAATAAAAACCTCTTTCTAGTACATTAATAATACTGATGTAAACACTATGATATCACTTCTTATTGATAAATAAAAGCCTTTTATTGTAAAAAAAAGATAAATCGATAAACTCAAAAAAAAACACCGGTAAAGGTGTCGTTTTTATACTATATAAAAGACTTATTCTTTCTTAATTATTTCTTTATCTGTTCATATTGATGGGTTAATCTCAAGACGGTTTCATCGTCATTGACTTTACCAACAAAAACCATCGCTTTGGGTTTACCTGAATATATCCCTTCAGGGATACAAATCGAAGGGTTACCATAAATCGGTGCGAAGGATAACCAAACAGGTGCAGCTATCGCAATCAGATTTTCACGGTTCATGGTTTTTTCCAAATAGTTGGATTTTGAAATGAGTTCTGCACGTGTATCCAAATAGAAAGTGCTGTTTAAATTACCATCGGTTTCATTCGATTTGATCAATAAACTTTGTCCGTATTTAAGGCATCGTTCTGTATTTTTTAGATTGAATTCTATGATATCACTTAGGCTTTTATGTGGGGTATATCCGGAAACCTCTTTTAAGAATCGATTCATGCCTGCTTTAAATTCGATTTTTAACGTCGGATTGTTATCCATTTCTGGGTATTCCATGACCAAGTCTACCACTTCATGACCCAACGATGTGAGCGTCGCTTTGGTTTTTTCATAAACCATTTTGGTATCTTCATCATAGGCATAGTTGGTTAGAGAAAGCAACCCTACCCTCGAAGGTTCTAAAGGCACATTCAATCGAGACGATACTTTCCATCGGTCATATTTGAGTGTATCTGTATCTTTTTCATCCTTGAATGAAATAATATCCATCAATTGGGCACAATCTTCTACGGTATTTCCCATCGGTCCTGCGGTATCTTGGGTATGTGAAATAGGGATGATACCATATTTAGATACCAAACCAAACGTCGGCTTATAGGACACGATTTGACATTGATACGCTGGTGCCATCAATGAACCATTCGTTTCAGATCCAATACTTAGTGGGATGATACCTAATTTTACCGCCACTGCACTGCCTGTAGATGACCCATAGGGATCGATCGATTCATCAAAAGGGTGCTTCACTTGACCGTGCATTGAACCATAGCCTGAAGGCATGTTTTCATCGCTCATAAAATAAGCAAATTCAGATAAATTGGCTTTAAATAGTGGTATGATACCAGCTTCGATGAGTTTATCGACAATGCTCGCGTTAAATGGTGGGATAAAATCATGAAAAGCATAGGAATTACATGTGGTAGGCGTCCCATCATTAAATAAAATATTATCTTTAATCGCGATAGGAATGCCATGTAAATGACTTCTTAAATGACCGTTTTTTCGCTCTTCATCGAGTTTTTCTGCCATTTTTAAAGCATGTGGATTCACCGAACCAATGGCGTTCTTAGCAGCCCATTTTTCAGATTCAACTAATGCTTCTTTGACCAATTCAACACTGGTTATTTCGTGGTTATTTAATCGTTCCAAGCAGGTTTTTAAGTTCATTTGTGTACCTTTCTTTATATGAAAACTATCTATTTAAAGGGTTGTTTTTGAGTAATGGCTTAGGTAATGATTGATCTTTGGAATGATATCATCAAACATCGCTTTGATATCTGCTTTTGATAAGTGTTGAAGCGATATATCGTGTTCAAGCGCTTCTAAAGCATAGGCCAAATCCTTTGTATCGTATGCTTTCAATAAGCGTTGATGATTCTCAATGTGTTTTATCGTCAGTTCTGCAGGAAATTTTGGCATGTCTCCAGTAAATACGGGTTTAACATCATCTCTTCTAAATACAGCGTTGGTTTCAACCACGTGTCCTAAAGGTAAGTTGGGTATTTGACCATAATTAGGGATATTAATATTGGTCATTAAGTTGGTCATCCCTAACAACGCCTTAAGTTGTAAAATACCTTCTTCTCCAGAAACTGAAATATGAACAGGTTCTAACCCTTGTGCGATTCGAATTGCTGAAAGATTGCCATATTCTTTGATTTGTTTTCTTAAACTAACGGGGGTTAAAAAGAACCGCCAGAACTCAATGGTTGATTTATCTTTTGTATACCAATCGTGAGGTAAAAATTCGACCAAATGACGGTCTCCCGCAGCAGCTATAACCCCATATCGTTTGAATAAATCGAGTTTTACGCGCTCAGCACTGCCGAAAGGTCCCACATGTATCCAATCGTCACCCGATAAACCCACAGCGTGATACTTCTCGACAAAGTCGCGATATATTGGCATCAAATCGATGTCTTTGAAAGATGCATAATTAATCCAAGTAAAGTGATTTATCCCTTGAGGATTGATTTGAATGTCATGTCTCGGGGCTTCAATACCTGTAGCCTCTTTCAAAGCTCTCGCAAGGATTTTTTGAACATAAAATACTTCGTGACAGTTACCGAAAGCTTTGATTTTTGGAAACACATGATAAAGCATTTGAACGCACATCGTCATCGGATTTGTAAAATTGATTACCCAAGCATTGGGACATATTTTTTCAATCGCTTTTGCGAAAGTTTCATACATCGGCATCATAATCAATGAACGAAAAACACCTGAAGGTCCAGTGGTATCTCCGACAGTTTGATAAATTCCCCATTTTTCTGGCACATGTACGTAGGTTTCCATTTCATCGAATGTCCCTGGTAAAATGGAAATGAAAACAAAGTCTGCTTCGAACAAAGCGTCTTCTAAAGTATCTGCCACTTTAAAAACCCAATCACCCACGGCTTTTTCCTGTTTCATCATTAAATTACCAATGATGGCGTTATTGACAGCTGCTTGATGATCAATATCATACAGAGTAACTTCACCGCCGAGCTCTGGTTCCATGGCTAAATCACTCATGAGTCCTCTCGCCCATAGACGTGATCCACCACCAATATACGCTATTTTGATTTTCTTCATCGAATTCACCTGTTATTTCCTTCTCTTAATTAAATTATACCATATCCCTAATGTCGATAGAATTGAACCTTAACAATGAAAAATCCACTCAATATCTAAAACCATGATATTCGTGGACTAATTATATTTATTTCAATAGAAGCAATGTGATGCTTTCAACATTTAAAACGGATGTGTCTCTAAATTGTATTTGTCGCAATTGTATATTTTGTATTGGCGGTTGTTAATATGAGAATTGGCAAAAATATATCAAACATAATAAATGTAGCAGAACTAATTTGAAGCCTAAATTCATGGAAAATCCACCCAATTATCCAACTTGAAGGAAACCAGAATATGAGTACTGATATCAAGTAAATCCATAATTTTGCAAATAGTTTTCTTAATAACGTTGGTTGCTTAGTATTCATACTTGATCTTTTTTGGATTGCATAATAAACACTAGATATAATTCCAATAAACGGAGGCACAAACCCGCCACCAAAAAGAAATAAGAGAATAAAAACGAGTGGGAAAAATATGAAATGTTTACTCTCAATCAACAAGTTTGCAAAAACAATTATAGCAATACTTATCAACAGGGTTATAATTCCTGAAATTAAAAAATCAGGTATTAATGTAAATGCTGGCAAACCTCCATGCCATACTTTCGCAGGATCAGCGACATCTAATGCATAAATCAGATTTGAAGTTGCTTGATTTCCTGTTTGAAGTATTTCCCCGACTCCATGTATAAATCCAATCATTGCAGTGTATGTAATTAAAACTACTGTGCTGACTTTCAATGGATTAAGTACTTTAAAGTCATATTTGCTCATAATTTTACGACCCCTATCTTTTCTATAAATCTGATTTAACATGTCTATTCTAATTTTGTTCAACTTAGTATTACCTATCCAATCACTACTTCGTCTATATTATATTAGGATCATTTTTCCCAAGCTCTAGATTCGACAATAACACTCTCTTACCTGTATATTTAGAGTCCTTATATGCTACATACTTTTTCGGCAGATCTTTATCTATCCAGTTATATTTTGAGTAGAATTTGAAGACTTCGGAATGCTTTAATTTTAATAGTGGTTTTAAATTCCCGTCCTCGATTTTTAAGGTTACCTATATATTCATCTATTTAACAGAGTTCTTGAATTCCAAATTAGGTAATTTAATAGGTGCCTTTGAATCCGAGTTTACACTAAGTGCAGGAGGTTTTTGGTATCAGTTCAAGTTTCTCATAAAAAAACTACTGATACTTTCGTACCCTGATTTATTTCACTTTCAATATGAATGCTTGCTCCTATACGTTTGATAATTTCCTTAATGATTTGGTATCCAATACCACTTCCCTTTTCATTCATCATCATTGCTTCTATTGCACGATATGGGGTTTTCATAATCATTTGAATGGTTTCAGCTGACATACCTATGCCATGATCTTCAATCACAAGTTTTCTCATATTTTCATCAACAATTATTTTTATTTTAGAATGATGTTTTGAATAATAAAAAGCATTCATCATTAAATGCTCAATCAAACGTTCTAGATCCTTATCTGAAATATTGAGATTAAAAGGTTCTATATGCGTTTCAATACTTATCCTTTTGCTATCAAAAATTTCTCTATATTTTTTAACAAATTTGCTAATATATATAGAAATATCCTGATCGTAAGGAAGTTCGTTATAATCATGCTCAATAAACTTGGGAATTAAGTCAGATATTTTTCCTACTTCTTCTTGTATTTCATGAAGTATTTCTTTTGATGGTTCTAGCATATCATTAATCAAAGAATCCGCATAAATCTTCAAGACTGATAACGGCGTTTTAATATCATGTGCTAAACTTTTTATATGTGCTTCATAAATGTTTTTCTGTTGATCTTTTTGTGCCCGATTCGATATTAATTCTTCATGGATCACCCTGATTTCACTGTAAGTAAAAATCGAATCTTCAATTCCGATATGAATCAAATCATTTTTTATCTTTGTATTTTCTTTTTTTAAAAAATTGTATAATATGAGCACACCTAATGCAAAAAGAGTAAATGATAGTAAATTTAATCCGATAAATCCGTACAGCATATCTTTACTCAAACTAGAAGACTCAAAATTTACAGCGATAAAACCAACAAGAATATCCTCATAATATACTTCTTCAAATCTTTGTAGTAAATGTTCATCATCATTTGAAAAGACACTTACCCCATCATCATTCTTAAAATGAATGATGACTTCATTGGTATGAGAGTAATGCTCCAAATATATTTCGAGTGTTTGTAAATTATCCTCCATAGAAAGATGTGCAGTCATATTATATAAAGCATCAAATTGTCGTTCTATTTCTTTTTGGAATTGGTCATTTGAAAACAAGTAAAATGTGATATTCAACAGAAAAATTGTTGACAGGAAAATAATTATTATAGATTTAAATATCTGAGTAATGAGTAAGTGTTTTATACTATTCATCTCGTACTCCTACAAATTGATAACCTACACCATAATGTGTTTTAATAAATGACTGCTCAGGCAAAAGATCAATTTTTTTACGGATATTTTTGATGAAAACATCGATAACACGATTATAGGCATCACTATCAGTAAAACAATGTTCAATAATCGTTTCTCTAGAAAATATAATATTGGGATGTTCTAGCAGGTACCATAAAACATCATATTCATATTGTGTCAGGTTAATCATTTCATTGTTAACATAGACTTCTCTACTAAGGGGGATCACTTTTAATTGATTATGATTAAATGTATAGATACTCGGATGTTTTTGAGTGAATCGTTTCTCCACGTTTTTTATTTTAGCCATGACTTCCTCTATTGAAAAAGGTTTTGTAATGTAGTCATCGGCACCAAGCGTAATTACATCAATTCGATCTTTCACATCAATTTTTGCAGATAGTACGATGATGTATACATCAGAAACTTTGCGCATCAGTTTGATCAGTTCTTCACCTTGTATACCAGGAAGCATTAAATCTAACAGAATCACATCAAATGTCTCATGTTTTGTGGCTAAAAGTGCGGCTTCTCCATTATAAACTTGCTTTACTTCGTGTCCATCTTTATGCGCATATATTGCAAGCATCTGGTTAATTTTCGGATAATCTTCAACAATTAGTATTTTCAATTAACATCACTTCCTTATCTCTATTATACATCAAAAAAAAGGTGGTTATGATTACCCACCCAAAATTACCTTTATTCGTTTGACTGAACTGGATTTAAGACTTGATCAACTAGTGCTAGTTTAATTTCACTTATTTTTTCTATAAGTTCAGTTGCTGTTAGGCTATCCATTTCTAATTGCATGATTGCATCCGCAAATTCTAAATCAAAATATAGTTTTTGTTCCTCATTTGAATGACTATATAACCACTCATATGAGTTTACTCTATTTTGATAAAAGCATGATCCATATTGATCATTACTGTCGTATCTCATCATGTTACCGCCCATCATTCCATATCTTTGTCTTGTATATTCAAACTGTATCGTGTCTAAAATATTGGTTTTTATTTGATGAACAACTTCAACTACCTCAAGATTAGTATATCCTTGCATATTAACTGATAATAATTCACTTGCAAATGTTAAATCTATTTTTGCTTGATTCTCAGTATTTAGATGCAAATACGCTATCTCATAATTATATAGCCCACTGTTGATCCCCATCATTCCCTGTTGATTCACTTTTATAGTAATAGTGTTATTATCCGTTTCCTGTTCATTTGCATTGACTACGAACATTGAAAACATTCCTAAAAGTATCATGATTACTACCAACCCAAAAATAATAGTGCTTTTTCTCATGTTAATTTCCTCTTATCTTCTGGAGTAATTTTTCATACTCATCAATTGTTATTTCACCCTTTGCAAGCCGCATTTTTAATGCTTCCAGTGTTCTATCACGTTTGCAATCATTATGATAGCTGTATCCATTGAACGCAACATAAATGACTGAAATCCAAAATATGCCCATTGCAAGCATTCCAAATGGCATACCCCATCCACCAATCATATGTCCATAATAAGGATACTCATTACTTTCAGACCACTGCGGGGAAAAATACCAAAATATAAGTGTTGCAACCACAAAAACCCCAATTAAAATCCCTAAAATGACACCTTGCTTTCTTTTCATTTCTTTCACCTCGATACTATAATAACAAATGATTATGAATAGATAATGAATATAGAAATATATTTGCATTTTGTATTTTCAGGATATTTAATACACTTTTAACAACAAGCCCCTCCCGTGGTGGGGTGTAAGGAGAAAATCTATGGATCACATGCATCAAGGCAGCACAAACCACCTGAATGAGGAAAAGATTAAACAGTTATTAAAAACAGGACGTGGTCAAATGAGTGGCATACTCAAAATGTATGAAGAAGGTAGGTATTGTGTAGATATATCAAAACAAATACTATCTGTGATTGTGGTGCTTTATATAGCTATGGTTTTGAATTTTCATCTAAGAAAATCATGTTTTTCAATAACATATGATCAACTGATATTCTTAAACACATTGAAGACGAAACTTTAGAGAAACTTATTGAACTTTATAGCGCTAGCCCAAAACAAGTATTTATTGCGTTTGATAGAGATACTACCTAAACGAAGAAAATGCAATCCATATTGAATGATTCTGAGACACTAAAATTATCACCTGGTGAAATGAATTGTTTGGTAGAGCATGGAATCAAGTAAAAAAAGATGATTAATCCATTTTGTTAGACAGTATCAATATTTTTTGATAGTGACGACATCTTATAAAAGCAGACCTACCAATTCAACATAAAATTGGGTCCTCCAGAAGAAATATTTGCTTAATTATGTTCCACCAAAACTATTAGTATTAAAAAAAAAACACGACATATCATTATCGATATATTGTGGTTTAATATTTTTATTTAAGTGTCAATAATGTGATACTTTCCACATGCGTGGAGTATATCTGATTGCTCGAAAATTTGTCGGTTCGTGTATGTCGGAAACATATTTTTAGCCATTTTATGTTCCCCAATTCCAGACTTTTTCTGGTGTGGGAACATATTATATAATATATCTAACATTAATGATGAGAAACATATTCATTTGCTTACACTCATTTGATTTATACTTCGATGAATTTCTACTTTTTATTGAGGAAATTGAATTGTTATCTTGCTTCCATGTCCAACAACACTATCAATTTGTAAATTTGCTCCTAATCTTTGAACAATATCTTTTACGAACTGTAAACCCAAACCACTACCTTTTTCGTTTAATTTCATTGCTTCTACTGAACGATAAGGTCCTTTTAAGATATTTAGTATTGTTTCATTGGTCATTCCAATCCCTTCATCTTCAACAACCAATTTTCTGTTTTTATTATGAACAGAGATTGAGATATTTGATTGAGGATTCGAATAATAAAAAGCATTGAATAATAGATGTTCAATTAAACGCTCTAGATCTTTATCAGAAATATTAATTGATAACCACTCTAGTTCGTGCGTTATAGTAATTTGTTTACTTTCAAATATTTCTTTGTACTTATTTGCATATCTGTTAATAAATAGAGAAACATCCTGAATATATGGTAGTTCAACATAGTCAAGTTCGATAAACTTAGGAATTAGGTTCATTATTTTAACTGTTTCTACTTGAATGTCCAAAAATACTTCTTTAGTTGGATTAAGTTTTTCATTAACTAATGAATCAGCATATATTCGGATAACTGATAGGGGTGTTTTGATATCGTGCGCAATACTCTTGATATGAGACTCATAAACGGATCTTTGTTTTTCTCTTTGAATTTGACTATTCATTAGTTGAACGTGCAATTGCTTTATTTCTTTGTATGAGAAAACCGAACTTTCTGTCTCAATATGGTTTAAATCCAGCCTTAACTTAGTATTTTCATTCCTCAGAAACTTATATAAAATATACATACCAAAAGCAAACAATATAATGGAGGTTAAATTTAATCCAATGAATCCATAAAGAATATCTTTACTTAATTTAGAAGACTCAAAGTTGACAGCGATATATCCAA
>DIUU01000007.1 GCA_002423145.1 Acholeplasmataceae bacterium UBA6150
GGTTCTTAGTCAAGGATAGGGGTACCGAATAAGTAAATCTATCAATAAGGTGTTCAACACACAACGTTGAATGCCTTTTTATTTAGCCAAGCATCGAATAACTCTTGTTGTAAAGAAAGAGTATACGTGATCTGAATCTGCTGAAGTTTCTGAACCCATAGGAGATTCTTTTGATCACTTTGATATAGTTGTTGATGCCTTCGATCGTACCGTTTGTCATCTTTTTCTGTGTCTTTGGATGGAGGTCAAAAGAGTTGATTATTTCGTGCTTCCAGTTGATGAAGGTCTTCTTAATCTCTTTGAACTCCTTGGTGTGAGCACCTCTAAGCATCGCGATGAACTCATGTATGAATGTCTCTGCTTCCTCGAAAGAAGTCTCTTTAATACCCACTTGAAAGAAGTCTTTGAGCCTGAAAGCTTCTTCGAGATCTGGGTGAAGATTGGCTGCGTAGTCATGAATCATGAAATCGTTCACGTTTTCATTGAGTGCACGGATGTAACGGTAGTCATCCTTCAGCTGATCCGGCGACTTCAGGAAGACCTTCCAGTGTTTCTTGAGCATGTGGTAGGGAACTGAATCACGCTTGAACGTGTTCATCACGCGGATTCTCACATCGTTAAATGCCCAGTAGATGTAGCGCGAGAAATGGAAGACATCCGCGATAATTCTGGCGTTGGGGAAGTGGTTCTTGACGATGGATCTATAGGGAGCCCAAAGGTCCATAATCACGTTCTTGACCCGCTTTCTCTCTTCGAGAGGAATCTGCCCGAAGTAGTTGACGAGCCAATCCGTGCGCCTGTTTTTCATGACGTCAATCACCTTCTTTTCGATGGGATCACAGATGATGAATGCGTATTTGCCGTAGCCGAGATTCGTCTTCTTGAACTCGTCGATTGCGATCGTTTCCGAAAGTTCTAGCCTGCTCGGACTGACGTGTCGATCGATGTGTCTGATCGCCGTCGAGAGGGAGATGTTCAGCCTTTCAGCGATGTTTTTAAAGGGTTGAACGGACTGAGCTTCCTTTAAGATGTGATGCTTGGTCACGTTGGAGATCTTCGAAAAACGAGTGACGAATCCGTTGGGCTCAGGAAACCTTGTTCCACAGCGCTTGCAGACGTAGCGTCTTCGCTTGTAGTTGAGATAGACCTTGTACCCATTGATCACCCCGTGCTTGATGCGCTTGATTCTGTAGTCGTGAACCCTGCATGTCTTAAACGCGCATTTCGGACAGGTGTGATACCCTTGAGTAAAGTCGATGTGGACCTCCATCACGTTATCGAGCGTCTCAATCTTTCTAACCTTGAGGTGCTCGTCTTTAATTCTTAATAGATTCTTGATATAATACTCTTGCATAAGTAAACTCCTTATCTAAAGTGTGTGGTTACCTTTATTATAAAGATTTACTTATGCTTTTTTAATACCCTTCTAAAAATCATCCACCCCTAACATAAGTATAGAGCCTGAAAAAATAGGGCGAATACGCCCTGTTTTTGTTATAAAAAACAGTATAAAATAAAAGCATATATATCTTAGTTAGGGGGGACTAGTCTAGGGAAATCAAAAACAACGAATTTTATCAGTTCAAGGTTGTTTTTATGGTGATTAGCGGGAGTAAAAAGTCATTAATCTAGCTAATTTTTAGTTTTGTGCATCAACATGAGAAAAGAAAGGTGAATCACATGAAAAAAATAGTTTGTGCAGTTTTATTATGCCTTACATTGAGCTTAATTAGCTCAACATTTGAATTGCTCGCTTTCAATCCTTCAACCATCGATGATGAACATACAACAATTTACTATGACGAAGATATTTCATATCTTTATACACAAGAGCTCGGAATCCATGACGATCAAAAAGAGAAAGTGACCACAAAGGATACGAGTGAAAATGATGAAGTTCAATTACCTTACATCGAGTCTATGGGATTTTGTTTATTCAATTGTTATAAGAGCATTTATAATAAGGATTACTATGAAGATAATAACAGTAAATCAGATGCATATTACTTAGGTCAATTAAGCACAGGTGGTGGAACTGCAGTATCGACCACACGGTGGGCTAATATCCATGATACAGGGTCCAAGTATGCTACTGATTCAAGCGATCGTGATGTAGACCATTTTACTTTTGAGATTTCAGAAAAATATCGCTTTGAGATTTTACTTTCAAGCATTGAATTAGGACAAGATTATGACATGAAGTTTTATAAAGTCAATAAAAATGGTATTTTACCAGACACATACAGTCTATTGAAATCATCAACTAATGGATCAAACTACAATGAAGTCATTAACTCTTATATCAAAGATTCATCTACCATAGACTATATCAGTGGTGGTAAATATTTGATTGAAGTCTACTCCTACAGAGGTGTTTCAAACGATCTGTATTCGTTAAAAATTACTTTGTCACCTTATGAAGATGATTACGAAAATAATGACACATTTAACACAGCGACTTCATTTAGTTTATCTGACTATTTTAACGTAGATTATAGAAAAACTGAACAACAGATGAAAGGAACCATACATCATACGGGTGACATTGATTTCTATACATTTACTATACTCAAAGATGAAGCAAATATGCATATCTTCTTAAGGGATATACCGACAGATAGAGATTATGACATGAGATTATATAATTCAAACTTCAATATAGTTAAATCGAGTATAAATAGTTCAAATCAAGATGAATACATGAATGTTAATTGAAAACGTGGAACTTACTATATCCGTATCGCATCTTTTAGAGGATATAGTCCGGATCATAAATATACGCTGACCATTGATGGGGTTGAATACAATCCAAAAGATTTTCGATATGACAATGGAGATTACGTCAGTTATGGTGTAAAATGGACCTATAATTCTGTTCTAAGTACGTATCTTGACCATAACAGTTCAAATTTGAGTCGTGATTACACGGCATACTATCGATACCAGTTTGATACGACGCAATATTTGTACCAACAAATATATCTCTATAACTTTAACAATGAAAGGTTACAATATACGATTGGTGTTCTCGATGGTATTCTCCTGAGACTCCAAGAAGGAGATACGGTTTTAGAATCAATTAAAAACCAAGGTACACTCTCCATTTTGTTTGGAGGAATCATTGGCGGTTATACTGTTCTTCAAGCTGTAAAAAGTGCGACAATGCCATGGTTGTTTATTTTAGAAGTTGGTATTGCTGGCAGCTATATTGTCATTGATGTTACCAATGCACAGTATAATATTAATCTTTTGACTCATTATCGAAGTTTGTTGTATGATGTATATTCGAGTCAAAACAAAGGCATTAAGATAGAAATCTTTAAAAAAGCATTTGTTGATGATGTTCTTATATATAAGTTTAGCGTATGGGATTATGGTTCTGCATTAGAAATAAATCCTACTGTCATTGATTACCCATATTCAAATTATCGTGTTTATGGTACATTAAGTTATGTCACATATCAACATAACACTTATACTGATGGTAGACCTTATAGCAATTCGCAGTTGAATTACTTAAATATGATGTTTGATTTAGGATTAACACATCGCAAAAGCTAAATACTAAAAGGAGGAACTTATGAGATTAATTTATGTAGGTTCAATAACTGTTTTATTTCTGATCATCAGAATAATTGAAGTTATATTTAGCCTATACCTTGTCTTTTATATACACGATATCATCTTGTATGTTCTGGTTTCAAGTATTTTAATTTATGGTCTTATTTATCGAAAGCATTACTTAAAAGAGTTGTTTCATCGCATAGACCGGTTGAGCGTGAAAATTGTCAATCTGAGTTTGCTTGTGATTTTATGGCTTTTGATTCTTATCTTTTCGATATATGCGATTATCATGATATCAGATTATCTCTTGACACTAGAGATGAATCAACTTGGTTGGGCATTGAGAGACATGCTATATGGTAAACATGTAGGTGTGATGCAATACCTTATTCAACTTATGCCATTATTGACATATGCGATGTTCT
>DIUU01000015.1 GCA_002423145.1 Acholeplasmataceae bacterium UBA6150
CTAGAAGCAGAATACTTATATTTCCCGACCACAGACTTGCGCTGCCCGGCAGGCGAATCCTGTGTAATCGATGGACAATATGTTAAAGTAGGCGAACTTATTGGTACGAGACACGGTGGATTTTTTGATCAACCAATCCACTCAACCGTCAGTGGTTACGTGGTAGGGTTTGAAAAGAAAGTGCATTCCTCAGGACAAACTGTGGACTGCCTCATCGTTAAAAACGATAAAAAATACGTATTACACGAATCTTGTGTCTCTAGAACAGATGAAGAGATTGCAGCATTAACCAAACAAGATTATGTCCAAATCATCAAAGATTCGGGATTATCAGGTTTAGGTGGGTCTGGATTTCCATCGTATATAAAACTAGAAACCAAACATCCGATTGATATTGTCGTAGCCAATGGTGTTGAATGTGAACCCCATTTGATTTCCGACTATAAATTGATATTGGAAAGATCTCACCGTATCATTGAAGGTTTAACCTACGCAATGAGAGCTACCGGTGCTAAACGCGGTGTGGTTGCTGTTAAAAAGAAATACCCAGAACTGTATGAAGTACTTGAAAATGCAAGACATAGCTTTGCGGATTTTGACATTGAAATTAAACGTGTGGGCAATCACTATCCACAAGGTTGGGAAATTGACACCATCAAATCCGCGACAGGCATTGTTGTTCCTGTAGGTAAATTACCTGCTGAATATGGTGTTACTGTATTCAACGTAGCAACCCTCTATGGCTTCTATCGTGCTGTTAAACGCAGAATGCCAATCACAGAACGTTTTGTGAGTATTTCTGGTAATGGGATCAAAGCCCAAAGAAACTTCTCTGTACGCATTGGTACACCTGTGAGAGAACTCATCGAAATGTGTGGCGGTTACACCGAAAATGATAAGAATAAAGTCATTATTTGTGGCGGCCCGATGATGGGTACTAACTTACAAAACGATGACTTAATCGTTACTAAGACCGTTACCTCATTCATCGTATTGGATGAAGAACCGATTAAGACTGAACCATGTATCCACTGTGCATCTTGTGTCTACTCTTGCCCAGTTGATATTCAACCAGTCCAAATCATGAACGCTTATAAAGAAAGAGATAAAGACGCAATCACTGTGCTCAATGTCAACAAATGTATCGAATGTGGCTTATGTTCATTCACTTGCCCATCGAAGATTCATTTGACTGAAACCATGAGACAAGCTAAGCGCTTTATTAGAAAATAGGTGAAGCAAATGAACTACGCAAAACAAACAGCACCTTATGTACGTAAGGAAAACAGCACGAAACGCATGATGATTGACGTGTTGATCGCGTTACTACCAGTGGTTGTATTTGCCATCTACCAATTCGGATGGAATGCCATCAGCCGTATTTTAGTCTCAGCTGTCATATTTTTACTAGGTGAGTTGATTACGACGTTTTATCGTACCAAACCACACCCATCGGTAAAAGAATGGAAAGATAAATTTAAAGTTCGTTATAAAACATTAACCATCAATAATATCACTGCACCACTGGTTTCAGCCATCATCTACGCGATGATTGTTCCAAGCACATTGTCATTATATGTGGTTGCTGTTGGGGCACTATTCGGGATATTGGTCGTTAAAGCCGCCTTTGGAGGTTTAGGGTCTAACATCTTCAACGTTGCCGCTGCAGGTAGAGTATTCATTGGTCTATCCTTCACGAGCCAATTTGCTTACACAGGCATTGACGCTGTCGTTGGAGCAACCCCGCTAGGCGCAGCGAAAGATGCCTTATTGAATATTCCTAATTTACTCAATAACTACACATTACTCGACCTATTCTTAGGTAATATCCCAGGCTCCATGGGTGAAATATCCGCGTTACTCATCATTATCGGGGGCATTTATTTGTTTGCTAGACGCTCTGCTGACTTTAGAGTAACTTTATCAACACTATTATCATTTTCCGTATTGATGGCTGTTGCAGCCATAGCGGTTGGTGGTAATGTCGTTGACATCGTGATGTATCAATTATTGGCTGGTGGGTTACTATTTGGTGCTGTCTATATGGTCACCGACCCTGTCACTTCACCGATTACCAAACCTGGCCGTTGGATCTATGGGTTACTCGTTGGCGCTATCATCGCGATGATTCGTCTATTTGGATCCTATCCAGAAGGCGTTGTATTCGCCATCTTATTAGCCAACATTTTCGTACCACTCTTGGATTATTATAAGTGGGCTAAAAATCGATATTCAGTGAAATTCGTTGTAGGCTACGTCGTTTCATTGGCTCTACTCGGATTCATTGTTCTCGTTGGATTGGGAGGTTTAAACTAATGAAAATATTTAAAACCGCCTTGGTATTAACCCTCATTGGGATTGCCTGTGGTATACTCATCGGTTTCTCCAATCAAATTACAGCACCAATCATCGCTGAAAACGCAAGAAAAGCCGAACTTAAAGCTTACTCAGCTTTATTCCCAGGACTTGATGAAGCCAACAAGATTACAGTATCCCTTCAAGGCACGATCTATGAAGTATTAGAAGTCAAAGATGGTGGACAAACCGTGGGGTATATTTATAAAGGTAAATTAACCAACTCTTATGGTGTGATTGACCAATTGGTTGGGATTAAAGTAAATGGTGAGATTACAGGTATTCAATTTTTGAACCTGGATCAAACCCCGTCGATGAAACCATCGATTGAAACCAATGCCTTGGTATTTAAAAACCTCAACGCAAACGACATCAATCTAACCAATTTAATCGTATTTTCCAGTAATGCCAATGTGTATGATACAGCCGCAGGGTCCTCATTCGGTTCAACCACGATGAGAACCATCCTACGAGATGCAATTTTACAGTTTAAAAATGCAGGTCCGATCGTTATCGATCCATACCAAGATATTTTCGGCACTTACGCAACCAAAGAAAATGATTCAGCCTTCGTCGCTACTGACAAAGTAACTAAGAGAGAAATCATTAAAGATGCTTCAAATAATATACTCGGCTATGCATATACAGTTACCAGTGTTAAAAACACAGGGTCAGGTTCTAACCTAAATGAATACATCCAAGACAAAGATTGGAGTTTATCCTTATTGGTCGGTGTTTCAGCTGATAATAAATTTGTTGGCATTGAAATTCTATCCAGTCAACACACTAAAAACTATTTAGAAATGCATTTACCGTATTTCCAATCACTTGAAGGCGTAACTGTGGCTTCTTATGGATCTGTTGATATCATTGCAGGTGCATCCGCATCCTTAGCGCATATTCAAGAATTACTCAACGCATTGCAGGGGGTATTATCATGATGACACGTGAAAATCGTAATCTGATTCTCAACACCCTTGGAGCATTGCTTGTGGGTATCGTATTCTTATTTGCTTTCAACAGTTTGATAGCAAATCAAACCAAACAACAAGCCTTATCGTATTATCGAGAAGTTTTTCCAACCGCGAACAAATTTGAAACTGTCACTGTGAATCAAACAGGCATCGTTGAAAAAGTTAAAATCCTAAAAGACAATGTTTTATTGGGATACTTATATGTAGGTTATGGTGTCACAACTTCGATTCCAGGACATGGTGGTTCACAAGACGAACTTCGTTTACACGTATTCGTTAAAGCCAACCGTGAAATTATTTCAATCGTGGTCGATTTTTCTGAACACACAGCATCCTTTGTTGATAACTATTTAAAACCAGACTTAGCTCGTTTGAAGGGTGCGATTGTTGAACAATACCTTTCTGTGGATTTAGTCGGTGGTGCATCGGCTTATTCAATGCCAATCGTTCACAATATTTTATCAGCGATTTCTAGAGATCTTACAGGGGCTAATCCTGTGGCACCAAACCCAATCGATCCGTATGCTGAATTATTTGAAAATTACGCATCTAAATCCGATGATACTACCTTTACAGCGACTGCTGTTGTTACTAAAAAAGAAGTGATTAAAGATTCGTCTGACGCAATTTTAGGACATGTGTATACCTTAACATCGACTAGAAACACAGCAGACATCATTCCGTTCCACGACGATGAAAACTGGAATTTAACGTTACTCGTTGGTGTGGATACTGAAGGTAAAATCACAGGCATTTATACCGTTTCATCTGACCATACAGGCTCTTATTATGGGTTGCATGCCCCTTATTTCGCAGCACTTGAAGGGGTAGCAGTATCCAATTATGAATCCGTCGACACCATATCAGGTGCAAGCTTCTCAAGAACACACATTCTTGAGTTGCTAGATGCTTTACAGGGGGTACTAGCATGAGTGATGCAGTTGTACTAAAGAAAAAAGACATATTCATGACCGGAATCATCAAAGAGAATGCAACGTTTAAAATGATGCTTGGTATGTGTCCTGCACTAGCAGTTACCAATTCATTTGAATCGGCATTCGGGATGGGTTTAATGGTCATCCTGGTATTGGGCTTAACCAACACCATCATCTCAGCGCTACGTAATGTCATTCCAAATGACGTTCGTATTCCGTCTTATATCGTTATCATCGCTACCGTCGTTACAGCATTATCGATGTTCGTAGACGCCTTCGCTGGTGCACTAGCAGAATCGTTAGGCGTATTCATCCCATTGATCGCCGTCAACTGTATCGTATTAGGTAGAGCCGAATCATTCGCATCGAAGAATGGTGTATTCAACTCCTTCATCGATGGTTTAGGATCTGCAACCGGGTTTGCTTTAGCAATCACCTTGATTGGGATCATTCGTGAAGTTTTAGGTAAAGGTTCATTAGCCCTAGGCGTATTGTTACCATTACCTTTCGAAACAACCCTTCGTTTATTCCCAAGTGACTTCGGTCTTGGCGTATTGGTTTCTCCACCAGGGGCGTTCCTCGTCATTGGTCTATTACTCGGGTTGTTCGCAGCCGTGGGTAATGCAAAACCTAAAAAGAAAGTGGTGGCTAAGAAATGACACTAGAAATATTCTTCGTATCGTTAATTAGCTCCATGCTAATCAACAACATCATCGTTATTAAATTCTTAGGGATTTGTTCGTTCTTAGGTGTATCTAAGAAAATGAGCAACGTTTGGGGCATGAGTGCCGCTGTCATGTTCGTCATGATGATTTCAACCGGCATTACCTATCCTTTATATTTCTATGTACTTGATCCGCTAGGGGTTGGGTATGTCGATACCATCGCCTTCATTTTAGTCATCGCAGCCGTGGTTCAATTGGTTGAAATGCTTCTAAAAAAATATGTCGAAAGTTTATACCGTGGTTTAGGGGTTTATCTACCTTTAATCACTACCAACTGTGCCGTCCTTGGGGTTGCACAAACCAACATTACAGAATCCGCTAATTATCTTGATGCGTTAACAATTACCTTCGGTACCGTATTAGGTTATACATTGGTCATTGTTGCGTTCTCAGCGATTCGTATTAGATTGGATTCAGCAAACGTACCTAAAGCATTTAAAGGCATGCCAATTGCGTTAGTCGTGGCTGGCTTGATGTCCTTAGCGTTCTTAGGGTTACAAGGATTAATCTAATGAGTGAAATCATTGGACTGCTCATCCTCATGGCATTCATCGCAGCATTCATCGTAATCTCTGTTTTAAATAAAAAAACACCGATTCCAAAAAGCTGTGAACATGCCTATATGGAAGCACAAAGTTGTGAAACGTGCGCCATCAGTGGTGGGTGCTCGTTTAAAGAAGCAATCGACATGATGAAGGAGACAAAACTATGATACAAGCTACACTCGTATTAGGTGGCCTAGGGTTACTGTTAGGCGTTGGCTTAGCCTTCGCTGCAAAATATCTTGAAGTATTTGAGGATGAACGTATCGCTGCTGTTGAAAAATTGTTACCAAACTACAACTGTGGTGCGTGTGGAACCCCAGGGTGTCACGCATTCGCTACTGAAATTGTAGCTGGTAAAGCTGGCAACGTTTCTCGTTGCAAACCAGGCAAAGCAGAAAAACACTTTAATCCGATTTTACAATACCTTAAAGATCATCCAAATCCAGACGGCACACCCGTCAGCATCAAGCTATAAGCATGACACACGGACCTTAAAAAAGTCCGTGTTTTTGTTCACACATTTATGGTTAGGTCAACCGTTTGAAAACACTTCTTTTATAAATATGACGGTGTTTCCCTAGACTGCCCTAGAAAATGCTTTTTTCTACCATCAAACCATGTTATAATAACGTGGAAAAAGGACGATTACATATGAAAAAAATAATGGGACTATTGTGTCTTTTAGGCACAGTGATTTTATACAACCAAATCAATTTAAAAGCAACTGAACCGACCCTCTTGTTACAAAGAGAACTCAGTTACATGAGTACCGAAATCCTCGTGACTCTCTATCAAGGCACCGAAGCAGATTTAGACGCGATTGATGATATATATCGTATTTATGGGCACTTAGCCGATAACTACACAGCACCAGATTTAAGTTCATCTGACCCGTTATATCACGAACCAAACATCGTCTCAATCAATCAAGCACGTGGTCTTTCACCCGTGGTTGTAGATCAACGTTTATATGACTTAATTAAACTCAGCGTG
This sequence comes from Acholeplasmataceae bacterium UBA6150, assembly GCA_002423145.1. GTDB lineage: Bacteria > Bacillota_I > Bacilli_A > Acholeplasmatales > UBA5453 > Paracholeplasma. The sequence goes on from DIUU01000015.1 coordinate 6,528, forward strand.
ACCTACTATAATCAATCATTGGGGTACTTTAACCCCGCTGTTGGAAATGCGATTGATATCTGGAAAAGTGCGATATATAGCGAATATATGTTCGATGAGTTACCTGAAAGTGTATTCCAACAAATTGAATTAGACCTCCAAGATATCTCAGATGATGTGGATCCAGCAGACATTGTTTTCAATGATACCGATCGATCCGTATACATCACCAATAGTAATCTCAAATTAGACCTAGGTGCGGTTGCGAAAGGGTATGCTACCCAAAAAGCAAAAGACTATTTGGTATCCAAAAACATTACTAAATACATGATCAATGCAGGTCGCTCCAACATCATTGTCGGTGTTCATCCAGACGATTCTGAAACCAATAATAGACCCTTTAGGGTGGGTCTTGAAGACCCACTAAGACTCTATCAAAACGGTATTTCAGGCATCTTAGAAGTGAGAAATAAAGCGGTCGTAACCTCGGGGAACTACGAACAATTTGTGACCTATAAGAGTAAAGTTTACCATCATATCATTTCGCCATTTGATTTTGAACCGAAACAATATTATCATGTGGTTACCATCATTGGGAATGACTCAGGTCAATTAGATGCCATGTCTACAGCCTTATTTTCCATGCCATTACAAGAAGCCACAGCGTTGGTTCAAAGTTTAAACATCGAAGCGATATTTTATATGTATGATGGTTCGATTGAAACTGTCAATTTAACTCAAAACTTTAGACAAAGTGCCATCTTAGCGGATGAACCTAATGACTTAACCAACCTCTATATGATTTTAGGAGGTGTGGTGGTGGTTGGTGGTGCATTGATCGTAGCCATCTCTTTTTACGAGAAACACAAAAAACAAAAGGGGGATGTTCGTGAAGACAAAGACGAAGCATGATACCTTGGTTGTTGGGTGTTTATTGATCCTCTTTGGAGCAATACTGATCATTTCGCTTTCAACAAGAAAATCCGGAGAACAAGCGTACATTAAATACAAAAATGAAACGATGTTCGCCATCAATTTAGAAAATGGGGGATTTACTAAAGCCACCGATCAAACTGTATTTGAAGTCAGCATTTTACCGATAATTGAAGGTTCAAAACTCATCATCGATAGCGTCGCATTTACGGAGTTATCGTTAGGTCAAGGGATTGTTAAATTTCAAAACAATTACTTCATTCTTGGTAATCTAGGGTTCATTTGGATTGAGTATAGTAATCATAAAGTCAGGGTTAAGGAAGAAACCAGTCCTTATCACATTTGTAGTCGCGTTGGGTTTTCAGATTTACAACCAATCATTTGCCTACCCAATTACGTGACCATTGAATTTAGAGACTTGGGATTGGATGTGATTATCTAATGACCGTTAAAAAACTAACCATGATTGCGATATTTACCGGTGTCGCATCCATCATCAATATTTTAGAATCCTACGTTCAGTTGGTTCCCGGTACAGCCTTTAAGATCGGGTTTTCAAATATCGTTACTCTCATTATTTTGTATGTTTATGGATCAAAAGAAGCTGTAACAGTCGTCATCTTAAGACTGATTGTAACAGCACTTTTCGCCCCAGGGACATTTAATGGGATAACATTTACATTATCTTTATCGGGTGCTATATTTTCTTTAATCACATTAATCTTATTGAAAAAAATAGATTTCTTTGGTGTGATGGCAGTATCAGCGATTTGTTCCGTGATGCATGTGGTCGGGCAAATTGTCGCAGCCTCCTATGTCATTACAGAAGCTGCACTGTTTTACGCCCCCATCATGTTGTTCCTTTCTGTACCAGCAGGGATATTGACTGGGATTCTCGCAAAACGATTTTTGGACAGTACACAAGAACTTTTTATCGAAAAAAAGTTTTAAGAAAAGTGTTTGTATATTACATGTAACTATGTTATAATACCTACGCAAACTTACTATGGACGTATGTCTATGGCGGAAGGAGAATGGATATGAAAGCAAAAATTCATCCAAAATACCAAGTGGTTAAAGTCCACTGTGTAACTTGTGGTAACGATTTTCAAGTGGGAAGCACTGCGAAAGAAATTCGCGTGGATACCTGTGCAAATTGCCACCCGTTCTACACTGGCGTTGAAACATTCAATCAGGCAGCAGGCCGTGTTGAAAGATTCAATAAACGCTATGGTGTTGAAAAAAACGCAAAATAAAGAGAAATCAAACACGGGAAACCGTGTTTTTTCTTTGAAAAAGCCCTGTCGTTTGATTTTATTATTCAAACGTTCAGGGCTTTTATTATTTCATAATTTCAATGCCAGCTTCGATCCCAATATCTTCGCATAGGAGCGTTTTTTTATCATAGAGCTTGATCCGAACCTCACCCGACAAACCTTCTTTAATGGTATGATCCATCGCACCGTTGATGGGGGATGCTAAATCGATTTGATCTTTTTGGATGGCTTCAATATAAAGTGTATATTTGCCTTTTTTTAGGACATAAGTCGCTTTTTTTGGTGTAATTTCTTCAGTTAACACTTTAGAAAAGTTATACGTGGCGAAACGATATTCTTGATTGTTAAACAATAAGTTACAAATCAACCCTTTAAAATAGAAACCCAAAAAGGGTATATCAGCATAAGAAAACATCAAACTGGTTTTTGGATCTTTAAAGTGGTTGGTTTGAAGCCAAACATAAGCGCGTGGGAAACTTTTACCCCAGTCTTTTTCAATATAACCCTTTCCACCATCAAATGAAATCATTTGTCCATCGATTTCGAGTTCACCTTGAAGTGGTGATGTCATAGAGACAACCCCGTGATAACATTCCATAAAATTTAAATACCCAAAAGGCCCCATGATGTTTGGAGACCATATGCCTCTATCAATGGGAGATAAACCACCGATTTGAATTTGACCTTTCACCTTTAGATACGGACTGTTCAGATTGATCGAGAGACCTTCGGCTTCAAAAGTATTGTCAGCAATCGATACTTTAAAGGGGGTATCTTCAAATTGAAAAGCCTGTTTTTCAAAACGGAAGTAATCCGTTTTAAGCGACATTTCAGGTTCTTTCTTGGAAATGAATACTTGAATAAAACTGTGCGATTTTTCCTTAGCCAAACTGATGCCAGGAATAAAAGCAACCTTGTATTTTTCATCCTTTGAGACTAATTTATAATACCAACCCTCAAAGTATTTGTTTTTCTTTTTGTATCCTTGAAAAAGAATCGGTTCATGCATGTGTTTTAAACCCATAGGTTACCCCATTCCGAAACGTTACTCGTTCCATAACATTATTATAACATTATCTCATTTTAAATAGATATTTTTTAAATAGATATTTCATGCTAGGTATAGAGGTCTAAAAATGTTACAATAAAAGAGAGGTGATACTCATGAAAAAAGTGATTATCATTGGAGCTGGTGTGGCAGGACTCGCATCGGCTATCCGATTAAAAAAGCTCGGTTTTGACGTAGAAATTTATGAAAAAAATGAAAAAGTTGGCGGCCGCATGTTCTCTATTGAAGAACGTGGTTTTAAATTTGATGTTGGACCGACCATCGTCATGATGCCGGATTTTTACAAGGAAGTATTCACGTTTTCAGGCGTGAATCCTGATGATTACATCAAGATGGTTCAAGTAGATCCTCTCAATGTGATCCATTTTAATGACGGTACCTCCATCAAAGTATCTTCTAATCTACCCACTCTCGTCAATGAATTAGAAAAGTTTGGTATGAAAGAAACGGATGGTTATTTGGCTTACCTCGCCGATGTGTATGACAGATACGCGATTGTAAAAGAAACATTTCTAGATAAAAGCTACCGAAAACCAACGGAATTCTTTAACCCATCGACACTCTATAAAATTCTTAAATTAAAAACGCTAAACAGCGCATATACCTCGATATCGAAATTTGTTAAAGATGAAAAACTAAGACAAATTCTGTCATTTCAAACCCTCTATATTGGCGTTTCACCATTTTCTGGACCATCCATCTATACAATTATCCCGATGGTAGAATTGTTATATGGGGTTTGGTATATTCAAGGTGGAATGTATCAAATGGCTAAGGCCATGGAGAAACGATTCATTGAAATGGGTGGAAAGATTCGATTGAATTCACCAGTAGATGAAATTTTGACTTTATCTAGTAAAGTAACAGGTGTATTGGTCAATCAAAAACCAATTTACGCGGACATTGTTCTTTGTAACGCAGACTTCCCATGGGCAGTGAACAATCTCATTAAAGACGACAGCCTTAAAGGCAAATATCAACCAAAAAAGATCGAAAAAATGGAATACGCAGCTTCTTCATTTGTTATTTACCTGGGGTTAAAGAAGAAATACCCAACGGCGGTTCACGCCATTCGATTTGCGAATGACTTTAGGAAAAACATCGAAGAACTCGATCAAGACATTCTACCAGATGACCCATCCTTTTATATGTACAGTCCTTCACAGATTGACCCTTCGGTCGCACCTGAAAATAAAGAACTACTCTATATTTTAGTGCCTGTACCGAATATGAAAAGCGGGCAATTTGAGTGGGATTTTGGCATGACAGAGTCCTATAAAGATAAGATTCTCGATATGATTGAAAAGATCAAAGGATTCGAAGACATCAAAAAGCATATTGAAGTACTAAAAATATACTCACCTAAAACGTTTGGTTACAAATTTAACCTTGAAAATGGCGCAACCTTTGGATTAAAACCAACGCTGTTTCAAAGTGTATATTTTAGACCACAGACCAAATTTAAGACGATTGAAAATCTCTATTTCGCAGGATCGTCTAATCACCCCGGTGCAGGGGTACCTATCGTGCTAGCCAGTGCAAAACTGGCCGTAAATGACATATTAAAGGATAATACATAGACCATGAATAATGTACTTGAGTTTATTTTAGCTCACCTATATCTAGTTTGGATTTACTTAGGTTTTAACGCATTTCTCATTCTCGTTCACGTCACTAGACCCTATCGAGATGATCGACGTTGTAAAAAAATCATACAAAAGAACTCACTCACTTTTTATAAAGCATTTTCTAAAGTAGATAACAAACAAAAGCGAAAAGCCATTTTCGCTGTTTATGCGTATTGTCGGTACGCGGACGATTTGGTAGACGAATACCAAGATGAAGCTAGACTCAATAAACTAGAAAAAGAGTTAACCCAATACGTCAATAAGGGAAGAACCCCGAATTTTATGTGGCGGGCATTAAAAAGACACACCAAAGATATCTATAAAAATCATCATTTTAAGGCGTTTTATGATATGATTGATGGTCAACGTATGGATTTGCATTTTGTGGGTTATGAAACCACAGAGGACCTATTAAAGTATTGTTATCATGTGGCAGGGACCGTTGGTCTGATGTTAAATCCGATACTATCAGGTAACGATGATCCGAAATTATACCCTTTCGCGGTCCATCTCGGACATGCCATGCAAATCACCAATATCTTAAGAGATATCGGAGAAGATTTTAAGAACGATCGAATCTATTTACCAAGACAAGTGATGCGTGAAGCAAACTACTCCCTGAGCGATTTAGAAAATGGTAAAATTAATAACGGATTGATTCTCATCATTGAGAAGCTTGCGAAGGTTGCTGAAAAGTATTTTGATGAAGCTCTTAAAGACATCAAACTTTATCCAAAAGACACGTTATTACCCCTAGGGCTATCGATTGTATTGTACCGAGGTATATTGGATTCGATACGAGATAATGGGTATGACGTGTTTCGTAAAAGAGCCGTCGTTTCTGCAGCTAAAAAAGAACTCATCGTGAAATCATTTCTCAAAAATATTGCTCAATAAAAAGGAGAAGATTTATGAACATCTGGGGTTTAGTATTATCATACATTTTGGTTTTCTTAATCATTGGGATTTCCACAGCACTTCAAAAATTTAAACTCGTAGGGGATGAAGGTGCACGCAAATTCATTCACATCGGGGTATCAAACTGGTGGATTCTTGCGATGTTGTTTTTTAATGGTGAAAATGCCATTTGGTACGCGATTGTCCCACCGATTACATTCATCCTATTAAACTATTATTCATATAAAACAAATCTGATTAAATCCATGGAAAGAAGTGGCAATGGGAACTTAGGTACAGTGTATTTTCCAATCTCATTACTCATTCTTGTTATTTTCACATTTGGTGTAATCAATAAACCGGAAATTGGAGCCATCGGTATTTTGGTTTTAGGTTATGGAGACGGTTTGGCTGCAGTCATCGGCAAGGCTTATGGAAAACGAAAATTGGTTAATAATAAGTCTTTAGAAGGATCGTTAACCATGTTGCTAGCGAGCTTGATTGTTGTGATATTAATTTTATCATTAACAGGCTATGGAATAGTCACTGCACTGTTGGTTGCTGTCATCATTTCGATCGCTAGTACACTCATTGAACTCTATACACCAAAAGGTCTAGATAATCTCTCAGTTCCGCTATTTTCTAGCTTATTAGCCTATATTTTATTATTATTCTTATAACCATTGGAGGCTCTCATGGCAATACCTTTCATCCTTGGGTTTATACTCAGTTTTATTGTTGCGTTCTTAGCCTATAAGAAACACTCATTAAATCAATCAGGTTTTATAACAGCCACACTTTTAGGCACCGTCATCTATGGTTTCGGTACATTTGTTGCCTGGGGGTCTTTAATCCTGTTTTTCATATCTTCATCGCTATTAACTAAACTACATGAGAAGAAGTCTAAAGACTCATCCTCCGGTAGAAACTATATACAAGTATTATCCAATGGATTGATTGCTGCGATATTTTCAGTACTCTACTATTTTTTGAAAAACGAATTGTTATTGATTGCTGCGATTATTTCTATATCGTCGTGCAATTCAGATACTTGGGCCAGTGAAATTGGCGTATTGTCTAAAGGAAAGACGTATTCTATATTGACTTTTAAGGAAGTTGAAAAAGGGGTATCCGGCGGGGTATCTAAACTAGGAACTGCAGCCTCATTCTTTGGAGCACTATTCATTGGTACTTCGTTTGTGTTACTTTATAGTGTTTCACCGCTGTTTGATATTACTAAGATATTGACTTATTTTACAGTCATCACGGCAGGTGGGTTCATCGGTTGTTTAGTGGATTCCTATATGGGTATTTTATTACAAGCGAAATACAAAGGCGAACGCACGGGCACCTATACTGAAAAACCTTTTTTGGAAAATGAAAAAGTTATTCTAATCAATGGCTTGGCATGGATTACGAACGATGCTGTTAACTTCATCAGTGGTTTTGTTTCAACAGCGGTATCCATGTTGGTTTTAATCATTTAAGCGATATAAATACACATAAAACACGACTTTTCGAGTCGTGTTTTGCTTTATATAGAATGTAAGTCACTTTCATCTTTTTAGGGGTTGAATCGGCTCGTGAAAATACGTATACTTGTTTGTAAGGAGTGATACTATGCATCAACCAATATTTGGTGGTTGGATTGAAGTGGTCTGTGGACCCATGTTCGCCGGTAAAACAGAAGAAATTATTAGACGTATTCGTCGTTTAGAATACGCAAAGAAGAATGTTTTGGTCTTTAAACCTTCGATTGACAATCGTTATTCTGAATCTGAAATAGTATCACACAATAAAACCAAAGCTAAATCCATCAACATCAATCGTGCTCGTGAAATTCTGGATTATGTCAAAGAAGGCGTAGATGCTGTGGTCATTGACGAAGCACAATTTTTAGACAACGACGTTATATGGGTTTCTGAAGTATTGGCTGATCGTGGCATTCGTGTCATCATCGGTGGACTAGACCGTGATTTTAAGGGTGAACCATTTGGCCCGATGCCACAATTATTGGCAATCGCGGAATTTGTTCAAAAATTAACCGCTGTTTGTGTTGTCTCTGGACAACCAGCAACACGAACCCAACGACTCATCAATGGTAAACCTGCTTCTTTTGATGATCCCATTGTATTGGTGGGTGCCGCAGAAGCCTATGAACCAAGAAGCCGAGACTGTCATGAAGTGAAAAACAAACCGAGAAAATTATGATTAAAAACGATGCCTATTACATGGGTTTAGCACTAAAAGAAGCCAAAAAAGCAGCGCTTAAAAATGAAGTTCCGGTTGGCGCTGTCATCGTTTTAGGTGACAAAGTGATTGCGAAAGCATATAATAAAAGGGTCGAAAAAGAACAAACGCATGCCCATGCTGAAATGATGGCTATTCAAAAAGCCAATCGGAAATTGGGTTCATGGCGTTTAGAAGATTGTAGACTTTATGTAACACTAGAACCCTGTCCGATGTGCGCTGGTGCAATCATTCAATCGAGAATGAAAACCCTATATTTCGGCGCGAAAGACCCTAAAGGTGGCGTCGCAGGCTCGGTTATCAATTTATTCGATGTCAAATTTAATCACCAAGTCGAAGTGGTTGGTGGTATACTAGAAGAGGCTTGTTCCAACGAGCTTAAAAACTTCTTTAAAATCCTTAGAAACAACAAATAGTATCCCTATGAGGCACCGTCATTCAATTTTATCGTGTGAACCTGGTCAGGTCTTGATCGAAGCAGCCATAAGCATGGGTATGATGTGAGTGGCGGTGCCTGATAGGGATACCCAATTTAAACCCCGTTTTGGGGTTTTTATTTTTTCCTATGCAAACGCTAACAACGGTGCTATAATAATTTTACCGACTCAAAATTCCGTGGGGTATTATTAAATGAAAAGAATCTATTTTAGCATGATTTTATTGTTCTTATTTGCAGGTTTGGTAGGTTGCGTAACAAATTCTATCACCCTAGAACAAGTTTTAGATGGTATTAGACTTGAATTATCAGAAGGTGACACCTATAACAGTGTTACAAACGACATTAATTTGGTCGTAATGGACACGATTAAAAGTGAAATCGATGTTACTTGGTCATCATCCAATGAAGATTTCGCAACAATTCAAAACGATGTTGTAAAAATTACACGTACCTACAATGATGATATTACAATCACTCTCATTGCATCCTTCAGTTTCAAAGGACAAATTGAAGCTAAACCGTTTACGTTTATTATCATTCAACTGACAGATACAGAAGGCCCAATTATAACTGGAACTTCTAATCATACGATAAAGATTGGAGACCCAATACCTAATTATCTATTGGGTGTTTCCGCAAGCGATTCGATATCCAATCCGTCTACCCTTTCATTTAATGATGACATGGTCAATTATTCATTACCCGGGGTATATAACGTCTATGTGATTGCTACCGATAACAAGAACAACGAAACACAGGTTACCATAGTTGTTGAAATTCTAGCCCTGTCCGTTTATGATATTACATTCAAAGACGGTAATACTGTTTTAGAAACCATCTCTTTAACCGAAAAAGAAACCATTGACACACCAAGTGTGCCAGTAAAAGACGGTTATGATTTCATAGGTTGGTATAGTGACGCACTATTTGAAAATGCGTTTGTTTTCAATCAACTCGCAACCTCAAACTTAACCCTATATGCAAAATTCGAAACAGTCATCATTCCCGATACTATTGGACCTACCATATTTGGAACTACCTCATTCACCTATTATGTAGGAGATCCGATTCCAAATTATCTCGCTCTTGTGTATGCGGTAGACGAGGTTTCTGGACCAGTTGGCGTAACAGTATCGGATCAATTGGTGAATTACACCATCGAAGGTGCTTACGTTATTACATTTACTGCTTCAGATGAAGCAAATAATATTACCAACATTCAAACTCAAGTGCTTGTCCAAACCAAACCACTTCAAACCGCCATTGTTGAAAGTTTTGACACCATTGGTGCCATTGAATCTTCATATTCGAATGGGACTTTCACGGGGGTCAATGGGATTTCTTGGACTTATGTGGGGATGCGTACTGACCAAATTCTCAATGGTAAGTCATTAACCTTTGGTGCGAATGCTTCAAACTCACTGAAAGCGACTATTCCAGGGGGGATTGCCGCCTTTAGCATGAGTGCTAAACCCGTATTTACAGGAGCGGAACCTAGAAATGTCGCCTTGTATATCAATGATACGCTGATTCAAACATTTGGTGTCACTACAGCACAGTTGACCTACCAAGTCACAGGATTGAATATCTCAGGCACTTATACATTAGAACTGAGAAATACAGGTGGATTACGTGTCATCATCGATGATGTGTCCATTACACCAAACAATGAACCTTTAGCCGTTAGACTATTAAATCAAGATACCAATGCTCTAACATTACCAGCAGCCTTCATGAGCAATGGCACTTTAAATCTACCAGGGGTCGGCACCAATGGATCAACCATCGTTTACAGTTATGCACAACCAACCAATCCGAATAATTCACTCATCAATCTCGTGACAGGCCAAGTAACGATGCCTCAAACTAACCAAGTATCTATCAGCATTAAAGCTGTCTTAAGTCTTGAAAGCTATACCAAAGAGAAAATCTTTACCATCAAAGTTGGTGAAGGCGATCCAATCTCACTATTTGAAGCGAAATCGATTAGTGGAGCGGTAAAAACCAAAGGCATCGTATCTGCAGTTGTTATCGAAACCAATTTCATTCGTTTATTCTTAGAAGACTACACGGATGCGATTCAAGTCTTGTTACCAAAACAAGGGTACACCGTGGTAGCAGGTGAAGAATTAATCATCAAAGGAAACATGGTAAATGGCGTCTTACAAGAGGTTACTAGCGTAGTTTCTAATGGCGTAAAAACCATTTATTTAACCGAAGTCACGTACGAAGATTTATCATTTGTAGAATCAAGTCTGGTTATTTTTGTTGGTTTAATCCAAAGAGACTATACGACAGGCACTTTATATGTTGTAACAGAAACTGGTGTTATTCAAGTTATCAACAAATCCAGTCAAACTGCCCCTTGGATCAATGCCAAATTGGGTCAAGAAGTGGTTATCATTGGTAATGTTGTTAAAGAAAACAACCAATACGTTGTTTGGGTTACCGATGTAGAAGACTCAGAGGTTAGACCATTTGATGAAGATTTACTATTTGATTTTATGGTCGATATTTTAGGTCTTTATTCACCACAAACAGTCACTAAAAATATGGATTTACCAACATCAGAACCGTTCTTTAACACCACCATTTCTTGGGTTTCCAGTCAACCAAGTGTGGTTTCTAATCAAGGTGTTTTTACCAAACCAAGTGAACGCACAGAACTCACCCTTACCTTCACCATTCAATTTACCAACCGCACGTTACAAGGGCTTATCTATGTGGTTGCGGAAGGGGCTCCGACCCTTTCAAACTATTACCTTAGTGCCCAAGGGTTAAGTGGAACAACCTTAAAGAGTGAACTTTCGAGAATCATCGCCAGTGCCAAGTCATCATCTTATGATGCTGCTAAGGAAATCTTAACGAAAGCAGATACTGTACCGGGTAATACAGGACTCTTGTATTTAATCTATGATTCGAGAACCACCACAGCAAAATGGGATGGGGCTTCGACATGGAATAGAGAACACGTATGGCCAGATTCTAAACTAGGCAGTGCACCTACAGGTGAACCACACAACTTACGTGCTTCCACAGTTTCAGTCAATAGTTCACGAGGCAACCTTGCTTTTGTCAGCGGGTCTGGTACTTATGGTAGAGTAGGTTCTGGGTGGTATCCAGGCGATACCCATAAAGGCGACGTTGCGAGAATCATATTATACATGCATGTTCGCTGGGGATTGAGTATTTCTTCGAGTGTCATTGGCGATTTAAATATGTTCTTAAGATGGCACCAAGAAGACCCAGTTGACGCCTTTGAAATCAATCGCAATAATGTGATTTATTCCTATGTGAATAATCGAAATCCATTCATTGATCACCCTGAGTTTGCAACTCTCATTTGGGGTTCTGTCAATACACGTCAAAGTGTAGTTAAAACCGTTGAAGCTTTACCATTTATTCTCACTGTAGAAATGGTCATGCTTGAACCTGTTCACTATTATGAACCTAAAAACCAGTTTATGAAATATATCCAATAAAAGCCCATTCGTGGGCTTTTATCTTAGATTTTTTTCAGTGACATATAAATATATGTGGTATAATTAAATTTGGAGGAAGTACACCATGAAATTACAATATGCGATTTTTAAACAACTAAATGATCCAAAAGAAACTCAACAATCCGATGGGAAAACCGTAGAAATTCATTCTATGAATCAAACCCGTTATTTATCTCGTTTCGCTGGCAAAGGACAATTTGCTGTGTGGACAAGTGATTCAAAAACATACAGATTACTCATCGAAGACGGTTATTACAAAGTAATGAAAGACTTGTATTCTAAACGTGTTAACCAAGTTTGGATTCAATTCTATGAAAAAGCCGACAAAGTTCGTTTTGGATTACTCTATAAAATGGTTTTTCCAATGATCGCAGTATCGATGTTATTGGCTGTCTTATTCTCAATGATTCCAGCACTAAGCGGATATCAAAATTACGCTCTAATCGGGATTTTAGCCGTGGTATTGGTAACGAATATGTTACAAACCTCCATCATGCGTAAAAAAGTCGAAGGCGCTAGAACAGAAGCTGTAAGAGACATTAAACTCATTGTTGGAGAAAATAAGTTCAATGAATTATTGGAACATCAAGGGAAATACTATGAAGAGTATTTTAAATTTGATCAAAAAACAGAAGCTACCGAAGAAGTAAAAGAAGAACAAACTGTAACTGAAGAAGAAAAATCTAAATAGAGAGGTAATTTATGGAAAAGATGGATCATTTAAGTATTCAATCATTACGTTTCCTAGGTGTCGACGCAATCAATCAAGCTAACTCCGGTCACCCAGGTATTGTGTTGGGGGCTGCACCCATGGCGCATGTGCTTTACACACGCTTTTTAAAAGCATTCCCTAAGAAGTCAAATTGGTTTAACCGTGACCGTTTCATTTTATCTGCGGGACACGGATCGATGTTATTGTATGGTTTAAATCATTTATCCGGATACCAATTATCCATGGATGATTTGAAAAATTTTAGACAAATCGGTAAAACCCCAGGACACCCTGAGTACGGACATACCGATGGTGTTGAAACCACATCGGGCCCACTTGGACAAGGTATTTCAAACGGGGTAGGTATGGCTTTGGCTGAAACCCATCTCGCTGCGCGTTTTAACAAACCTGATTTTCCAGTCATTGACCACTTTACTTATGTACTATGTGGCGATGGCGACCTTCAAGAAGGGGTTGCACTAGAGGCTTTATCTTTAGCGGGACACCTTGGACTAGGCAAACTAATTGTCTTATTTGATTCAAACGATATTCAACTAGATGGTAAAGTATCTATGGCATTTTCCGATGACCATAAAAAGAAGTTTGAATCGATGAACTGGCATTATCAAAAAGTCAGTGATGGTAACGATCTAAATGCGATTACCAAAGCCATTAAAAAGGCTCAAAGAGAATCCGATAAACCGAGCGTTATTGAAGTCAAAACCATCATTGGTTATGGCACTTCTTTAGCAGGCACATCGAATGTTCATGGATCACCGATTGGACTAGAAAAGGCCGATGAACTCAGAAAGAACTTAAACTGGAACTATAAACCGTTTGAAGTGCCACAAGATGTATACAAATTCTATAAAACAAAAGTCTACAATAGAGGTTCCCGTTACTACCGCAAATGGATTCAAATGATTGCTGAATACCAAGAAAAATTCCCAACAGAAGCGGCGCTATTGAAATCGTTTATTGTTGAAAATCAAGAATTAGAACTCAAGGATTTACCAAAATTTGAAGTTGGTGCACAAATCGCTACTAGAGCAGCCTCTGGTAAAGTATTGGATGAATTATCTAAACTCATGCCGAACATTATTGGCGGATCTGCAGACTTAACAGCATCCACAAAAGCCAAAGGTGCAGACGGGCATTTCACTAAAGAGTTCCGTCTTGGTAGAAACATCAATTTCGGTGTTAGAGAACACGCCATGGGTGCGATTGTCAATGGTATGCAACTACATGGTGGACTTAAAGCGTTTGCCGGGGCTTTCTTTGTATTCTCTGATTACATGAAACCAGCCATTCGTTTAGCTGCACTTATGCAAATCCCTTCCATTTTCGTATTTTCACACGATACCATCGCTGTAGGTGAGGACGGTCCTACCCATGAACCGATTGAACAGCTCGCGGGACTTCGCGTCATTCCGGGCTTAAACGTCATGAGACCAGCCGACGCAAACGAAACCAGAGCCGCGTGGTTTTGGGCAATTAAACAACATAAAACCCCATCAGCCATCGTTCTTACTAGACAAAATCTAAAGACATTGCCGGTGGTTTGTATGGATGTATTTGAAAGAGGTGCCTATGTTGTTTCACCAGAAAAAGGTAGACTCCAAGGTGTATTACTCGCCTCGGGTTCAGAAGTTACATTAGCCATCGAAGCACAACATCAACTAGAATCACAAGGGGTGTTTACCCGTGTTGTTTCGATGCCTTCTCACTATTTATTTGAAAGACAATCCGAAGCCTATAAACTAGAAGTGTTACCAAAAGGCGTGAAGACATTGGCCATTGAAATGGGCTCTTCAGCATCATGGTATAAATATACTCAGCATGTGTATGGTATTGACCGCTATGGTCTATCCGCCCCACTTGAAGTGGTCATCAAGGCTTTTGGTTTCACAAAAGAAAAAGTAGCACAAGCATTTTTAAATATTTAAGAGGCGAGCAATCGCCTTCTTTTTACCTTTGAGTTTATTATGTTGTAAACATAAAAAGAACTTGATAGAATAGTACATCGGGAAGTGATATTATGTTAGACGTTATCGTTGTTGGTGGCGGACATGCCGGTATCGAAGCGGCACTCGCGGCTGCGAGAATGGGTATGAAAACCATGCTCATCACAGGTCGCCTAGACCGTGTAGGAGCGATGAGCTGTAATCCATCGATTGGTGGACCTGCCAAAGGGGTTGTCGTCAGAGAAATCGACGCTTTGGGTGGTCAAATGGCCAGAAGCGCTGATAAAGGCCAAATCCAAATGAAAATGCTGAACCTTTCCAAAGGTCCGGCTGTTTGGGCTTTACGAGCTCAAATTGACAAGCTAGAGTATCCAAAAATCATGTTAGAGGTGCTAAAAAACACCCCTAATTTAACTTTGTTTGAAGCCTTAGTAAATGGCCTTCATGTAGAAGATTTCGTTGCCAAAGGTGTGGTTTTAGACAATAGTGAAGTGATCGAGTCTAAAACAGTCATTATCACGACCGGGACTTACTTACACAGTAGAATCTTAATTGGCCATCAAACCAAAGAAAGTGGACCAGATAATCAACCCACAACCCATGGCATCAGTGCGCAATTAGCGAAACTGGGTTTTGAAATTGTCAGACTTAAAACGGGCACACCCCCAAGGATATTAAAAGAATCGATTCACTATGAAAAAACAACGCCACAATACGCCGATGATAAGTTCCAAACGTTCTCTTATGACCCAGAGATCACAACCATGGGACATCAAGAACCTTGTTATTTGACCCATACCAATTTAATCACGCACGGGATCATCAATATGCACTTGGGTGATTCCGCTATGTATGGTGGTATCGTCGAAGGTGTCGGACCAAGATACTGCCCATCGATTGAGGATAAAGTCGTTAGATTCAATGACAAAGAAAGACACCAAATATTTCTCGAACCCGAGAGTTTGAGTTTGAACGAAATATATGTTCAAGGTCTGTCATCTTCCATGCCAAGAGATGTTCAAGCAAGAATTGTTCACTCCATAAAAGGGCTTGAAGACGCGGTTATCGTAAAATATGCTTACGCGATTGAATACGATGCCATCAACCCAACTCAACTGTATCAATCCCTAGAAACTAGACTTGTAAGTCATTTATTCTGTGCTGGCCAAATTAATGGTACCAGCGGGTATGAAGAAGCGGCGGGACAGGGCTTAATGGCGGGCATTAATGCCGCTTTAAAGATTCGCGGTGAAGCCCCATTTATATTAAAACGAAATGAAGCCTATATTGGGGTATTGATTGATGATTTAATCACCAAAGGCACCAAGGAACCCTACCGTTTATTGACATCACGTGCTGAACACAGATTGTTGTTAAGACACGATAACGCTGACTTAAGATTACGTGATTATGGATTTAAATATGGTTTGGTAGATTCGGATAGATATGACCGCTTCATAAACAAAAAGAACGACATATCAAAACTCATCGAAGAAATTAAAACAGTATACATCATGCCCACAGAATCAAACAATCAAATCATCCGTTCGACTGGGTCAAATAAGATTAGTGATAGAACATCTCTTTATGAACTACTCAAACGCCCAGAAATTAGATATAATATAATTAATGAATTTTATCCAAACACGTATATCGAGTCTGTATTGGAACAAGTTGAAATTCAAGTCAAGTATGCAGGCTATATTGACAAAGCATATAAAGAGGCAGAAAAAATGGTGAGAGTCGATGAAAAACCGATTCCTAATGACCTGAATTACGACCTCATTAAAAACTTAGCCAATGAAGCCCGTGTGAAACTAAAAAAGATTAGACCAACCACCTTGGGTCAAGCATCACGCATCAGTGGGGTTAACCCAGCCGATATATCCATACTATTGGTATATTTAGAATCATTGAGGTAACATGGACATTTTTAAACCCCTTGGGATCACGCTTAGCGAATCTCAACAAGCAAAATTACATGCATATTATGAGTTCCTAAAGAAAGAAAATGAAGTCATGAATTTGACGGCCATCACTGACCTCGAAGGGGTATACTATAAACACTTCTATGATTCCCTTACGCTAGCAAAAGCAATCGACTTAAACGAAGTAACTACCCTATTAGATATTGGCTCTGGAGCGGGATTCCCTGGGATTGTTTTAAAGATCGTATATCCCCACTTAAAACTCACCATTGTCGACTCTTTAAACAAACGAATTTTGTTTCTTGGCAGACTATTAAAAGCCCTTGAGATAGAGGGAGTGGAATTGGTTTGTGATCGGGCTGAACTCTACGCTACAAGAAAACGAAATTACTTTGATTTAGTCACCGCAAGAGCGGTCGCTCCAATCGAGGTTTTAGATGAATTGGCCCTGCCTTTGGTTAAAGTTGGGGGTTATCTAATCGCCATGAAAGCCCAACATTTTCAAACCGAACTAGAACGTGCTAATAAAGGTATTCAGATTTTAGGTGGAAAAGTAGAATCCATCATCTCTCTAGAATTACCCAATCAATTGGGTGAAAGACACCTATTAAAAATTAAAAAAGTGAAAGAAAATAATGCCTATCCAAGGGCATTTAAAGATATAAAAAGCAAACCACTATAAGGAGCATCTATGGGAAAAGTCATTTCGATAGCCAATCAAAAGGGCGGTGTCGGGAAAACAACTACATCGGTTAATCTCGCGGCATCTCTTGCATTTTATGGCAAGAAAGTTTTATTGGTTGACTTTGACGCCCAAGGTTCAGCAACCACCAGTTTAGGCATCAATCGAAGTCAATTAAAGGGCAATCTATATGATGCTCTGATGGGTGAAAAGTCACTAGATGAAGTGACCATCTCTATACCAGTTTTAGACAAGTATCTAATGCATATGGTACCAGCAACCATTGATTTGGCGGGTATTGATATGAAACTCATCACCTTTGAAGACCATGTGTATATTCTAGATAATTTGCTTAGAAGGGCTAAAGAAAAGTATGATTATGTACTCATCGATTGTGCACCTGCATTGGGCATTTCTACATTGAATGCATTATACGCATCGGATTCAGTACTCATTCCAATCCAATGTCAATTTCTCGCCATCGACGGGTTAACTCAACTATTAAATACAGTACGAGTGGTCCAAAAGAATTTAAAAGTGAATCACCGTGAATTAACCATTGAAGGTGTATTATTGACAATGCTCGATAAACGAACAAAAGCGGGATGGGCGATTGTAAATGAGGTTAAAGAATATTTTCAAGAAGGGGTATTTAAAACATTTATTACCAGTAATGTAGCAGCTCAGGTTGCGCCAACTTATGGGGTTCCAATATTAACTTACGCACCTAAATCAAGCGCAGCAACACTATATAAATCATTGGCAAAGGAGTTAATCGAAAATAATGAAAACAAACACTAAAGTATTAGGCAGAGGTTTAAAAGATTTATTGATCGAAAACACCATCGATGAAATTCAAGAAGGAGAACGTATCGTTGAAATTCCATTAACGAATATTACACCTAACCCATTTCAGCCTAGACGAATTTTTGATCCTGAAAAAATCAACGATTTGGCTGCGTCCATCAGTGAACATGGTATATTCCAACCCATCATTGTAAAACAAGTCAAAGACGGTTTTATGATTGTTTCGGGTGAAAGACGATTTAGAGCAGCCAAACAAGTAGGTTTAAAGACAATTCCTTCGATTGTTCGTTCATATGACCCTGCAAAGGTAGCGGAAATTTCATTGGTTGAAAACCTTCAACGTGAAAATTTAAGTCCGATTGAAGAAGCAGAAGCTTACGCAAACATCATGCGTTCGATGGAAATAACTCAAAAAACGCTGGCTGAACGTATCGGTAAATCGAGATCATACGTCACCAACATCATCGGCTTACTAAACTTACCCGATGAAGTCCAAGCGATGTTATTAAATAACGATATTTCAATGGCCCATGCGCGTGTACTATCTAAGCTTGATGATCCGCTTCGCATTAAAACACTCGCTAAAAAAATTGTTAATGAACAATTATCCGTACGACAAATTGAAGCTATAGCCGAAAAAGAAGGAAAAACCAATAAGCAAAAGCGCGAACCAAAACCAAAAACATATGTTCTTTATGAACAAAATCTGAATCAAAAATTAGGATTAAAGACGGTGGTTAGTTCGAATAAACTAACGATTAAAGTGAAGTCTGAAGAAGAACTCAAAGCGTTGGTTGAAAAACTTTTAAAATGACGACCTATGTTGTAGGGATGAAAATCCAAACCAAAAAGTCACACGTATGTGGGAGCAACACATGGACAGTCATACGTACAGGCGCAGACATTAAGATTAAGTGCGACGGGTGCGCACGCGAAGTTATGATACCCAAATTTGAATTAGATAAGAAAATTAAAATTCAAAAATAGCAATCGAATACGAAAAAGGAAAAAATGTAACGATAGGTGTTGCATTTTTTTATTGGTTAGGTTAGAATAAAAAAGCACACGGCAAACCGGAGGGGTAGCGAAGAGGCTAAACGCGGCAGACTGTAAATCTGCTCCCTAAGGGTTCGGCGGTTCGAAACCGTCCCCCTCCACCACTTTTTATCAGCTTAAAAATAAGGGTTTAAAAAAGTCATACAAATACTTGACAACCCCTTTTTAGAGTGTTAAAATGAATAAGCACGATTTCGTGTGAGATTTAAATGGGTCTTTGAAAACTGAATGATGATGAGTGTATAAAGAATAAAACAAAAAAGCAATTCTAATGAAAGTTTAGAATAAAAAAATAAGAGCTAATTTCTTACAATTCAGATATATTTTGGAGAGTTTGATCCTGGCTCAGGATGAACGCTGGCGGCGTGCCTAATACATGCAAGTCGAACGCACTAGCAATAGTGAGTGGCGAACGGGTGAGTAACACGTAGGTAACTTACCTCTAAGACGAGGATAACGACTGGAAACGGTCGCTAAAACTGGATAGGATCACTGGAGGCATCTCTGGTGATTTAAAAGGGCTTTACAGCCAT
>DIUU01000004.1 GCA_002423145.1 Acholeplasmataceae bacterium UBA6150
TGGCACCTCGATGTCGGCTCGTCACATCCTGGGGCTGGAGAAGGTCCCAAGGGTTGGGCTGTTCGCCCATTAAAGTAGCACGCGAGCTGGGTTCAGAACGTCGTAAGACAGTTCGGTCTCTATCTATCGTGGGCGTTGGAAATTTGAAGGGAGCTGTCCTTAGTACGAGAGGACCGGGATGGACATACCGCTGGTGCACCAGTTGGCCTGCCAAGGCCACAGCTGGGTAGCTATGTATGGACGGGATAAACGCTGAAAGCATCTAAGCGTGAAGCCCCCCTTGAGATGAGATTTCCCTATTAGCAATAATAATAAGTTCCCTTGTAGACCACGAGGTTGATAGGTCAGATATGGAAGCGTCGCGAGGCGTGAAGTTGACTGATACTAATAGAACGAAGACTTAACCTTACAAAAGAATTTATCTAGTTTTGAGAGATGTCTGGTGACGATGGCGAAGTGGACACACCTGTTCCCATCCCGAACACAGAAGTTAAGCACTTCAGCGCCGAAAATAGTACAATGTGCGAAGATAGGTCGTTGCCAGGCAAATCTTAATTATTAACCGCCTAAATAGCTCAGTTGGTTAGAGCACCTGACTGTTAATCAGGGGGTCCTAGGTTCGAGTCCTAGTTTGGGCGCCATCCTTTTAACAGTTAAACAGCTAATAGGCTGTTTTTTTTTACTTTTTCCAATTTGTACCTTTTCAAATATTTTTATTATGTTATAATAATTATGCGAGAAATGAATATGCCTAAATAGCTCAGTTGGTTAGAGCACCTGACTGTTAATCAGGGGGTCCTAGGTTCGAGTCCTAGTTTGGGCGCCATGTTGCTTTTTACGACCATGTTATGGTCGTTTTATTTTTGATATTGACATTGAAAGAATTATGAAATACAATCAGTTGTATAACTTAAGATAGATTTAAGAAAAAAGGATGTTATAGAATGATCCAAAATATTAACCCAACCCTAAAGAGAATCATCGAAGAGATCACATCTTACGATGAGATGTATGATTTAATTCGAATGGTTGATCCCATTCAAAAGAAAGTGTTATCTTATGAAAATCATGGGTGGCACATCGAACCTGGCTTTTGTTATGATACTTATGAAGAAAATAGAATTTGTAAAAACTGTGTGTCAGTTCGTGCACTAAATACAGATAAAACGACCATCAAAACGCAGTTCGTAAAAAATCAGTTACATATGGTGACCGCAGTTCCAGTCATCGTTGAAGGTAGAAAAGTTGTATTTGAACTCTTTAAAAACATCTCGGATTCTGAAGACTTAATTCAAGAACAACTCAAGGAGATGCAAACCCTCATCGTTAAAACCAATGAACTCTTGGTTACAGACGTATTGACAGGGATTTATAACAGACGTTTTATTGAAGAACGTTTACCCGTAGATTTCGCAGTCCATCAATCTCTAGGTGAAGAAGCACAAATTGTCATGATTGATATTGATTATTTCAAACATGTAAATGACCAATATGGTCACTTAATGGGTGATAAAGTGCTAAAAGATGTCGCGAGATTGATGAAACAAACCTTCAATGATACAGAGATGATTGCGAGATATGGTGGGGAAGAGTTCCTTGTTTATGATCAAAAACCCTTCGCTGAAACCATGAAAAATGTCGAATTGCTCAGACAAAAAATTGAAAATCATCCTTTTGTATATGAGAATAAAATCATCCATATTACAGTATCCTCAGGGGTTTATACGATTCATAATGATGTTCCCAAAGCGGCCATCGAAAAGGCCGATCAATGTCTCTATCAAGCCAAAACGCAGGGTAGAAATCGCATCGTGACAAACACCATAACACGTTAGAACGACACGTTTCTAACGTTTTTTATTAATTTTGAATGGCTTTGAGTTATAATGATATCTAGGAGTGAAACTATGAGAAAAAACATCATCACTGTTGCAAAAGAACTCAATCTCGCACCATCCACGGTTTCCAAAGTCCTGAACAATAATGGAAGAGTAAGTCAAAAAACCCGTGAACGTGTTATGGCCTACGTTAGGGAAGTTGGCTATTTTCAAGATGCCTCAGCACGCATCCTTAAAAGCAAAAGAAGCTATACGCTTGGCATCCTCTTTTCTGACATCTCATTGGTTGGACTAGAACACCCCTTTTTCTCTAGCATATTACAATCCTTTAAAAACTATGTTGAAAAAGAAGCCTATGAAATCATCTTCGTTGTAAGTAAAGTTGGCAACCGTGAGATGAGCTATTTAGAATGGTGCTTAACCAAAAAAGTCGACGGCGTCTTACTGGTCTCAGGTAACTTAAACAACCCATACATCAAAGAGTTGGTTGCCAGCGATATTCCATGTGTTTCGACCGACTTCATCATGCCCAATTTAACGACCATCATCTCGGATAACCAAGCTGGGATTGATTTATCGATTGATTTCGCACATAAATTGAACCGTACAAAGATTGACTTAATTTCGGGACCACCGACTTCGATTGCTTTCCAATTGCGTATGGATCACTTTCACAAAGTAATGAGTAAACCAAAAAATCCCTATTTTGTCATTGAAGCGAAAGGGTTTGGATTTCAATCTGGATTCGACGCAGCCATTCGTTTGTTAGAACAAGCAACTCGTATCCCTGAGTATGTTGTGGTTGGTTCTGATGATTTGGCATTTGGAGTCATCCGTGGGTTTGAATCCAAAGGGTATAAAGTACCAGATGATATTTCAGTCATCGGTTTTGATGACATTAATTTTGCGAGAATATACTCCCCAGCTCTCACGACCATTCGGCAAGATAAAAAAGCCATTGGTGAGATGGCTGCGATCAAATTAATTCAAATGGTTCAAGAGAAAGCCCCTAAGTCTACGGAAATCATCAAAATACCAGTATCATTAATCGAAAGAGCATCCACCAAAATAAAAGTGTAGCGTGGGTGTTGACAACTCGAAAAATACACTATATAATGTAAGCGTATTCTAACAAGTAACCGATTTCACATCTGTTACTTAAATTTTAACAAAAAAAGGAAAACGATTTCCTTAATTAAAATAAGTAGAATGCGTCTTTTTTTACTTAAAATGAGAAAACGTTTTCTCAATCATTAAATGGAGGAAAAAACATGAAGAAAGTTTTAATTATTTTAGCCTTTATGGGACTCGTTTTAGGCACCCAAAAAGGCGTCCATGCCAATGATGACCGACCTGTGATCAGTGCCAGTCTAAATGCCATCTTGGCTGATGTTGGAGATGTGATTGATTTAAATGACTACATCTATCAGCATAACGCAACCACCTTTGTTGAATTTAATCAAGTCACCCTAACAGCATTCTCTACAGGGATAACGATTACAGATCAACAAATCACAGTAACTGAAAAAGGACAACATGCGTTCTTGTTACAATACCAAAGTGCGAACATTTATGTCTATGTTATTTCAAAACTAGCCAGTGAAACCGAATATATCTTATTCGAAACGGGATTTGAGAATGTGCCCAATGGGAAACTACCCAATGGATACACCACGGTTTCTGGTAGTGCAGGCATTCAAAATGAACAATTATTGGTAGCCGGTCGTGGCGGTAGTTCATTGGTTACGTTACCAAATTACTTGCGCAGCTTTATGAACTACATCATAGAAGTGGATATGACCATTGTCGAAGTCGACAATGACGCACGTTGGGCCAGTGTTATGTTTAGATATAGCACAGAAAACTACTATCAAATGGCGATTCGTAAGGATGCAACCTTAGCCAATGGGGTTGAGTTTGCGAAACGGATATCTGGTTCATGGAACGTTACCAATACAGCGAGCTTTACAGAACAAATTTCACCTGTAAAAATGTATAACTTAAAAATTGATGTGTTAGATGCTACTGTCAAGGAATACATCAACGATCAATTATTGATTACCCATCAACAAGCATTAGAGTACAAACGCGGACTAATCGGTGTTCAAACCAATGGTGCGAATGCATTATTCGATAATTTCAAGATTACACTCCCGTTATCTTATATTCGTACAGAGACGTTTGAGTTCACACGCATACCGACCATTTACGAACCCAATACCAAAATAGTCAATCCAGCTACAGTCTTAACCCCTCTAGAATCGATGGCTCAATTGGCATCCTATGTTACAAGAAGACCAGCAACGTTGGTACTCAATGTGAATAGCGATATGGATGTTGTTGACAGTAATCAGGTTAAAATCGATTCTCTATACAACGTATTAATCGCGATGAATGGCAAAATGATTCCTGCCATCAAAGTCGAAGATGCCACCCTAGCGGTGGATATCGCGAGTCGATTAAAACTATGGGGGATCCTCGATGTATTCTTCATATCTACTCAAAAAGATGTCATTTTGGCTGGGCGAGGTGAATTTGAAATGATTCGCGGTGTCTTAGATTTATCCCAAAGACCATTTGGCACACAAGCGGACTTGGATCAAATTCGAAAAGATACCAACAGTGCTCAAAGTGTCGCAGTTATATTAAATCCAGTCGACATAAACAAAAAAGCAGTAAATTACTTACAACAACGTTTGGTATCCGTATGGACGAGTGCTATAGATCAGAGTGAATCGCAATTCAATGCGATACTGTCAGGAGCCAACGGGATTCTAACCGTTAACCCCATGGCGATATTTGACTTATACGAAACCTTTACTACAGTAACCCATGTGCGTGAAGTATTCATCATTGCTCACCGCGGCTTACACAACGGATATACCGAATCTGCGGGTCCAGAAAACTCAATTGAAGTGGCTTTAAAAGCCATAGAAAATGGTGCTAAGATTTTAGAGACCGACGTCCATTTGACGTTTGATGAAAAAGTGGTTGTCATGCATGATACCACCACAGGTCGTACGGCATCTCAAAACTTCTCTGTATCATCACAGTTCTTAGGGGCACTTGAAAACATTACACTAAATGACGTTTCAAACACAGGTCAAACATTCTATATTCCTTCATTTGAACGATATTTGGATGCTTTTAAAGACAAGGATGTTGTATTGTTCATTGAAATCAAACCGACCAATATCGTGTTACTTGAAAAAGTAAGAGACATCGTGCTTGCGAAAGATATGGAAAACAAAGTGGTACTCATTCACTTTGGTGCTCAAAATATAGTCAATATGAAAACCGTGATGCCAACCATGGTCAATGGTTACTTAACGGGTGCATTGTTGAATTCCAATAGTGTGACCGATTCGATGCTCAACGTATTGACATCGATCGTTCCTATGAAGTCCACGTTAAATCCATCTTATGGTCAATTAACCCCTGAATTTGTGAAGGCATTAACCCACCGCGGGATTACCGTATGGCCATGGACCGTCGATGATGGTACGAGCTTAAGTTTCTACCATACCGCAGGTGTTGGTGGCATTACAACGAATGTGTCAGACTATTTTAAAGATGCATATTTATTTTTGGATTATGACAAAACACACTTTGAAGTGACCATCGGTGATGCCTTCATATTGAGTGGACAATTGAATACGATGGCAGGGGGATCTTACCCATATCGCACAGAGCTAAACATCATTCGCAATGATGCAAACGCCACCTTTGACGGTTCTGGTAAGCTCATCAGTGTCGATCAAGCAGGGGAAGTCGTCTTCTATACCAAAGTATTGACAACCCTACCCAATGGATCGGTCATCGAAGTATATAGTGATGTCATGACCATCCAGTTTGTTGAACCAAGCGCAAGCGTTTGGAGTAACCCATTGGTATACGTTGGTGTATCTGGCGTATCCGTATTGGCCGTAGGCATTTGGTTTACCCTTAAAAAGGTAACTAGAAAATAAAAGGAGAAAAATATGAAAAAATGGCTTGTAGTATTTATGGTTATGCTGTTTGGATTTGTTTTAGCAGCATGTAATCAAACGCCACCAGAGGAAGAAGAATTGGATACCATCGCACCGATTATGATCGGCGTCATGGACACATCGATTCAAAAAGGAGAAACCTTTGACCCTCGTGCTGGTGTATCAGCAACCGACAACGTAGATGGCAATTTAACATCTGCAATCGTCATCACAGGCACAGTAAATCTCAATCAAACAGGCACCTATGTCCTCACGTATAGTGTGACAGATGCGGCTGGCAATAAAACTGAAATTGAACGCAGTGTTACTGTCACTGAAGTGTTCCTATCGGATTTGAGAATATTGAATGGTGACTTTGGTCAACAACTCGCTGGCACTTGGACCCACTGGGCCGGTGAAGGTGGCGCATCAACCGTATCCATCGTGAACGGTGAAGCCGTCATCGATATCACAGCGAATGGGAATCAATGGTACTCAACACAATTCAACCAAGGTGGTTTAACCATCACTCAAGGGAAGATGTATCGTATCGAATTTGAAGCCCGTGCAGATATGGCAAGAGGCATCGTTGTGAAGATTGAAAATGCATCATATCAAGGCTATATCGATGAAACCGTCAGCTTAACCACCAGCATGACAAAATACACATTTGAGTTCTATGTTACTAGACCGACCATCACCAATGGTAAATTGGTTATTGGTGCTGGTACGATGGCATCCAGAGGTCTAGATGCAGGTGCAATTACTAAAGTTTATTTAGATAATTTCGTAGTGACAGAAGTAGATCCAGGCGTCGATGATGTTGCACCAATCATCTTAGGAGCAACCCCAAAAATCATCGAAATCAATCAAGCATTTGATCCACTCGATGGCATCACAGTTTCAGATAACCGTGACTTCGCATTGACACCTGCCAATATCGTCATCACAGGCACACTCGATATCACAACACCTGGTGATTATGTATTGACCTACACCTTGACTGACGCTGCGAATAACAGCGCGGTTGTAGAAAGAACCATTACAGTTTTAGCTGGTTTGGTACCTTCTACTTGGTTAGTCGTCAATGGCGATTTTGAAACCGAACAATTGACAGCTTTACCACAACCAGCAGAAACCGGTTGGGGTTGGCACGGGACTGGCGCATTTACTGCGAAGATTGAAAATGGCATGGCCATCATCAATGTCACCAACCCAGGCACAGTGGTTCATGGTGTTCAATTCTATCAACAAAATAGAGTCATTGAACAAGGACAAATTTACCGCATTACATTTGATGCGAAATCAGATATTCCAAGACCAATCATGGTAGCCCTAGAACAAGGTACGACCAGACGTTACGATGAAATCGTCTTCTTAACTTCAGAATGGCAAACATTTGAAATCCAAATTGAATACGTATTAACTGGATTCACCAATGGTAAGTTCGCATTCTTCTTGGGTGACATCGGTTCAACATCGGTACCAACCACCGTTTATTTGGATAACATCGAAGTTGTCACTGTACGTAACCTAGAAGATAAAACAGCACCTCAACTCTTTGGACTAGATGATTATTATGTATTAAAGAATTCAACCTTTAACCCAGTTCAAGGCGTGACCATCCGTGACAATGTCGACAAGACATTAACCAATGACAACATCGTTGTTACAGGTACTGTGAATACAGCCGTTGTTGGTGAGTATACATTGACCTATAAGATTAAAGACGAAGCGAATAACGAAGCGACGTATACAAGAAAAGTCATGGTCATCGATAGTGCAGAAATGCTTTCCAATACATTTGTGTTGGTCAACAATGATTTCGCTATCGATCAATTAACACCAATGGCACAACCAGCAACCACAGGTTGGGGTTGGCATGGGGCAGGTACGTTTACGATTGCCATTCAAAATGGCATCGCAACCATCAACGTTACCAATCCAGGCACTGTCCCTCACGGTGTGCAATTCTATATGCAAAACCGTGTCATTGAAACAGGCGCAACCTACCGCTTAACCTTTAAAGCGAAAGTCGATATTCCAAGAAGCTTCAGATTATCTCTTGAAGCAGGCACCGACGTTAGATTCTTCCAAATTGTCAATGTCACAGCAGAATGGGCAACGTATGAAGTATTTGTTACCCCTAGTGGCGGTGGATTCGCCAATGGTAAACTCGGATTCTTCATGGGTTACATTGATGAAACCAGTGTCGCAACCACATTCTACTTAGATGATATAAATATTGAATTGGTTGGTTATCGTCAAGATACCGTTAAACCTTTCATCTTCGGTGTCAACGCAGCACAAATCGTTAAGGGCACAGCCTTTAACCCAACCGCAGGTGTCAGCATATTTGATAACCAAGACAAGACATTAACTGTAGCAAGCATCGTGGTTACAGGTAGTGTGAATGTAGATGTCGCAGGTGTGTATACATTAACCTATACCCTCACAGACCGTCAAGGCAATCAAACCGTGGTTGAAAGAGTCGTTACAGTCGTAGAACCGGCTTAATGTTATAGTAGCTTCCTCTAAGGAAAAGGCATGTTTATCATGCCTTTTCTTGTTTTAGAAATCACTTTCAAAAGGGTTTTGATGGCTTAAAATCAATGAATGTTATATAATCCATGTAGAGGTGGTTACATGAAATATATTAAACAATTTATCCATATTACAATCACCTTTTTCAAGGCGATTTTTAGACTGATTTTAGGCCTTCGTACACCCAAAGGGTTACTCGCTCTGTTCTTGGCATTCTTAATTTATTATGGGTGGGCAATTGCTTTTATCGTCTATGGGACGTTGATTAAAAACCCGTGGTTTATTTCGATTGGGACATCGGTCGTGGTCTTTTGGATGGCACCATTAACCCCGTTTTTCGCCTTAACCATATTCACGACATTGTTCATTCAACGGGTGATTTTAAGGGATAAAAAAACCCAATCATTCAGAAAAATTTATAACATGTATTTAGGTAACAGTAAGAAAACATCCGACGACCGAGTCATCGCTCTAGTCGAAGCGAAAACCGACTTCGCTGACCCAACTGAGGAAGAACTTGAAGCATCAAAAGATAAGACAACCTAAATCAAATATGATAAAATGTTTTTGGAGGCGATTATATGAAATATATTACACAACCTGACCAAATAGTCAGTTACAATGAAGCCGGCGAACTCATCGCTGAGGTTAGATTTCCTAAACAGTCAGAAAACATCGTATTGATCAACCGTACCTTTGTCGATCCCTCACTAAGAGGTCAAGGGGTGGCCAATGAACTATTGGTTCTAGCCTATGACTATATCAAAGCCCATGGATTAAAAGCGATTCCGACCTGTAGTTACGCGGTCACTTGGTTTAAACGACATCCAGATCATCACGACGTATTGGTCAAGGGAATCGATTTAGATAACCCAGAATTATTGTTAAAAGAAGAGTGTGCAATCTAAGGAGGTATTTCCATGGATTTTGTTACAGAACGCAATATGATTTATGTGTGCGACGATGGTAAAAGTGTTGCAGAAGTGACCTTCCCAAACGTCGACGATACCACAGTAGATATCAACCATACCTTTGTTGATTCGAATTATCGGGGTCAGGGTTTAGGTGGAAAATTGTTAATATTAGCCTATGAAACCATCAAACAACAAGGCTATAAAGCAATCGTTACCTGTCCTTACGCAATTAAGTTTTTCAAAGAAAACAAAGCTTATCAAGACATTTTAAAATGAGAACTTAACCGTTCTCATTTTTTCTTTGAACGGGTATTTTTTTCCATATCCTATGTTATAATACCTAATAGATTTAGTTGAGGTTCATCATGACAAAAAAACTCCAAAAAAACATATTCATACTGACCTTTCCAATCTTTATAGAACTCCTATTTTTCATCTTGATGGGGTCAGTCGACACCATCATGATTTCTGGTTATGAAAAAGCGAATTTGTTCGCGATTGGTAGTGTCGCTGCGGTTGGCAATGCTTCAACAGTCATCAATCTATTTGGTGTATTGATCAACATCGTATCGGCAGGAATCTCAGTCGTTGTCTCACAATACTTAGGTGCGAAAAACGAAGATGGCGCGAAAAAAGCCATTTTAACCGGAATTCTCATGCAATTCATCATTGGAATGTTGATTGCAACCACATTGCTTACATTTGGGAACCTCTTGTTTAGACTGATTGAAACCCCGATTGAAATTCAAAGTTTATCGTATGATTACTTATTTTATACAGCCATTTCGTTGTTGTTTGTTGCGATATCGAACGCGATATCTTCCGCGTTGCGGAGTTATGGTCATACCCATGAAGTGATGATTACCGTCATTATTGCGAACGTATTCAATATTGTATTCAACTTCATCTTTATCTATGGTTACCTAGGTGCCCCAGAAATGGGTGTGGCTGGTGCGGCCGTTTCGACATTATTGATGCGTTTCTTAACGATGTTGGTCACTTTTGTATTTTTAAACAAACTCATTGGTCTATCCATCCTCAATATCCGTTATGATAGAAGTAGTATGCAAAAGATTCTAAAAGTGGGGATTCCTTCGGCTTTAGAAAATATGACGTACAACCTAATGCAGTTTGTGATTTTATCTTTTGTGAATAAATTGGGGACTGAAATGATCACAGCCCGTACCTATGTGAATACGGTATTGTCTTATATCTATTTATTCTCAGGAGCATTCGCTGCAGGCAATGCCATCATTACAGGGTATTATATTGGTGAAGAAGATTACGAAGGGGCGTATCGAAATACGCTTCGAACGACCGTAATCACCATCCTTGTGGTTACTTTCGCAACCCTCGTGGTCAATCTACTCTTACCATTCATTGCAGGTTTATTGACCGATAATGAAGCGATTATCAAGACCATGAGACAAATCTTCTTATTTGTGATTTTATTAGAAATTGGTCGTAGCTTAAACTTAGTAATTATTCAATCATTGAGGGCGGCGGGGGATACGACATTCCCACTAGTCATGGCAATTATTTCGATGCTTGGTATCGGGATTACAGCCTCTTATCTATTATCAAACACATTACACATGGGGTTGCTGGGGATATATTTAGGCATCACCTGTGATGAATTTTTTAGAGGTCTTACCATGCTCATCCGCTGGTTCAAAAAAGTGTGGATGAATAAATCTTTAGTCAAGGAGTCGTAAACAAAATGAAACCAGTCATCATGGCAGTAGCGGGTGGGTCCGCTTCCGGCAAAACGACCGTTGTGAATGAAATTTTAGCGAAACTGGATTTACAAAGTGTCGCCATCATTAAGCACGACGACTATTACAATGCACAACACGAGATGACTTTAGAACAACGTTACAAAGTCAACTATGACCACCCAGCTTCATTGGATAACGATTTATTGGTGAGTCACATCGAAGCCCTTCTTCGAGGTGAATCGATATCTAAACCCTTGTATGATTTTGAAACCTATGACCGCAGTAACCAAACCGAAACGGTTGAACCAAAAAAGGTCATCATTTTGGAAGGTATTTTGATTCTCACCGATGAACGTATTCGCAAACTGTCGGACATCAAATTGTTCGTTGAACTCGATGACGACACCCGCTTTATAAGACGTCTTCAAAGAGATATCAAAGAGCGTGGCAGAACAGTAGATTCGGTCATCACACAGTATTTAAATACCGTCAAACCAATGCATCACAAATATGTTAAACCAACCAAACGGTACGCCGATGTCATCATTCCAAACGACTATAATCACGGGGTCGCAGTCGATATCATCGTATCGCGAATTCAAAAGATACTGGAGGAAAACTAATGATATTGATCATTGGCGCGATGGCTTCAGAAACCGAGGAAATTTGCCACCTCATTCAAAATCCGGACAACTTCACACTGAATGGCAAAAACGTCGTTACAGGCGAAATAAACGGCCATTCTGTGATGGTAATGACTACGGGTGTCGGCAAAGTCAACGCTGCATTTGGATTAACCTCTATATTGTCGTCTTATCCAGTCAAATCCATCATCAACGTGGGGTTGGTTGGGGGATTTAAACCTTTACAACCTGGAGATATGGTATTGGTTAAAGAGGCCACTTATCATGATTTTGATCTATCCATCTTTGGATATGAAAAAGGTCAAGTCCCACACTTACCGACCGTCTATGAACCAAACAAAATACTGTTCGAACAAGTCAATCAAAAACTTCAGTTAAACAGTGTAAAACTATATACCGGAGACACCTTTTTAACCCACATCATTGAACCCAATACGATTTGCGATATGGAAGGGGCTGCCTACTTTCAAGTTGCGCATTTGATGAACACCAAAATCATATCGATTAAAATCATTTCCGACATCGTTGGGGAAGAAAACCAACTTGAAGATTACAGTGCATTTGAAAAAGTTTGCTCAAATCGATTTAAATCATTAATTGAAAAACTACTATTCTAGGAGGATTATCATGAAAGGTTTACTCATTCTATCCGATTTTTGTGAAGACACCGAAGCATTATCTACCAGAGCTTTACTGAAAAGAGCTCAAATCGAAGTCGATACAGTCACCATCAATCCATCAAAAACCATTACCACAGCGTATGGACTCACTGTTTTAGTCGATTATCACCAAGATGAAATTGAATTTGAAGATTATGATTTCCTCGTTGTCCCAGGGGGGAAGTATGTCGCTCAAATCATCGACCATGACACCTTCATCAAGTCTACTGTAAAGGCATTTGAAAGGAATCAAAAACTCATCTGTGCCATCTGTGCAGGACCCCGTTTTTTAGGGGTAATGGGCATCTTGAAAAACAAGCATTATACGATTTTTCCAGGCAATCAAAACGACGCTTTTGAAGGGGTCTATCACCCTGAATCAAAAGCGCTCACGGATGGCTTAGTAATCACAGCAAGAGGCGCTGGAGCGACCCTGGATTTTGCCTATGAAATTATCCGCTATATTCAGGGTGAAGAAGCAGCCAAAAAGATCCTCCAAAACATCCAATATTAATTTCAATTAATATGTATAAATTATATTGACAAACGCATTTTTATTGGTATAATAGTAAATGCGCTTGTTTAAATGTGGCCCGTTGGAGAAACGGTTAACTCACATGCCTTTCACGCATGCATTCACGGGTTCGAATCCCGTACGGGTCACCAAATGGTACTCATAGCTCAATTGGATAGAGCGCTTGACTACGGATCAAGAGGTTGGGGGTTCAAGTCCTCCTGGGTACGCCATATTTAATCGGGAAGTAGCTTAGCTTGGTAGAGCGCCTGGCTTGGGACCAGGAGGTCGCAGGTTCAAATCCTGTCTTCCCGACCATTTTTGCGGGTGTAGTTCAATGGTAGAACCCCAGCCTTCCAAGCTGATGACGTCGGTTCGATCCCGATCACCCGCTCCAATTGAGATTAAATCACCGAAAATCGGTGATTTTTTTTTGTTAAAAATGTTATAATAACGGATAATAAGGAGATTTCCTATGAAAGTTATCTGCAATCAAACGCGCATTCAAACCAAATATCTGATATGGCTTACCATCATAAATATCATCAGCATCTTTATAGGATTTATTACCAAAGGTTTACTGGGCATCGGGATTGGTTTTGGTATAAGTATTTTCGTGAATTTGATTTTATTAGTATCTTATCGAAAGACATTGAATCGAAACCGCGACTACGTATCTATCCAAATGGGTGCGTTTAGACATACACGTCCTTACAGTTATTATGAAATTCCACTGGTCGATATTGAAGATTTCTTTGTGAGGTTACACCACAGAAGGAAACGCAATCTGAGAAACATCAAAGTGGTATTTAATCGAGATCAAGTATATGAATTTGACATTGATCGTAATCAATTAGCGAAGCTTGAAGCGGTGGTAAAAAGACCACTAAACTATACATTATTACCCTTTCAATACAATCTAAATGTTCAAAAGAATCAAAGAAGGATTGGGTATCAAATACTATTTTCAATCATCGGTATTGGACTATCCGCGTTAGGGATTTATTTATATCATCAAGAGATGGGAACAAATATCAATGCATTAATGATTGGGATCATCCTCTTGTACAGTATGGGCCATTATTACACATTCTTGAGTAAATATGACCCCATCCATCTTAAATTAATCTATATCGTCCTAGGCATCTTGATTTATATCGCCATCGTGTTTAGTATCATCACGGCGTTTTCACACTTTGTTTTAGGATCACCATTTTCAATCGATTATATGATGTATTCGATATATGCACTGTCTTCATTCGTGGTAGTGTTTTTAATCATGATGGCAGCGCTCTACATACTGTCTTATGCCTAGGAGGTAAGATCATGCAACTATTTCCCATACTAGAATTTGATGATAACGACGATGTGTTCATTCGTCCGGAATCTCATCGAACAGATTTACCCAAAATCGAAAATTTGGTCATCACCTTTTTTAAAGAAGTTGTCCAAGAATTGTTGGATGAAGGTCAAATCGAAACTTATTTAGATTTAAAAGGTGAGAACGACTATACATTCTATAAATTCAAAGATGACCCTACCCTACTATTTCATGGGGGCATTGGTGGACCTTTGTGTGGCGGAATGATGGAAGAAGCGATTGGATTGGGTGCGAAAAACATCCTTTTTTGTGGTGGAGGCGGGGCTTTACAAAAAATGCCCGTGGGTCATTTGATTGTCATCCGTGAAGCGATTCGCGATGAAGGTACGAGTTACCATTACGCACAACCAAGCCGTGAAATTTCAGTCAAAGAAAGTATTGTTGAAAAGATTGTAACAGGTTTAAATCAACTTGAAATACCGTATGTCGTAGGTAAAACATGGACAACCGATGCATTTTATCGAGAAACAAAAAATCGCGTCTTAAGGCGAAAAACTGAAGGTGCGATATTGGTTGAAATGGAACAAGCAAGCCTCATCGCGATTGCACAGTTTAGAAATGTTAAGTATGGTGCGATTTGTTATGCAGGTGATGACTTAACCAATGAAATATGGGATAGTCGAGCTTGGAAATCACGCAAGAGTATTCGCAGTTCTTTGGTTTCTATTTGTAAAGAATTGGTCAAAACACTCTAGGCATCGCCAGTTTATTTTGTTATAATGTTAGAGGCTAAAGGGGTTGAGCATCCATGGATTTGCATGAAATACATAAATTCGAAATTTTCGATGCCTATGACATCGATGAACATAAACTCAACATCGATTTGATTCGTGGACAAAAATGCCCTGAAGGGGTCTACCATATCGTGGTTGAAATCATCACGATGAATGAACAAGGTGAGATTTTATTGACCAAAAGACACCCACAAAAAAACTTTGGGTTATATTGGGAGATTACTGGCGGATCGATTTTAAAAGGTGAAGATGTCATCCAAGGTGCAATTCGTGAACTCTATGAAGAAACTGGCATTCTCACAAAAGAAGAAAATCTTCATCTGGTGTACAAGGATGTCTTTTATGAAGGTTTGTTTAGAGGCTTCATTCACAAAGTCGATATGAAAAATCAAACCATCAAACTTCAAGATGAAGAAACGATTGAATACCAATGGATTTCTAAATGTGATTTCATAGAATTTATTTGTAATGATTACTTCATTCCCCACACGAGAAAAAGAATACTCAATCATTGGATTGATATCGAACCAATGATTTTTACTGAATAGATGACTGGCACACTAGTGTGCCATTTATTTTTTTTTAAGCCATGTTCAAAAAAACATCAGAATAATTTGATTTATCCATCGTTTTATGACAAAATTAATATAAACAGGAGGTAAAGATATGCAAACATTTTTTATTGATTATGGGATTTATGTACTTGCTGGACTCGTTTTGGTATTTGTCCTATTTACATTTGTCTTGTCACGTAAGCCAGAAAAAAGACAGTCAGAATCCAAACCTGAAACACAACGTGTAGAGGTTCAAAGTGAACCAGTGTCACCAAAACCGGTAGAAGAAGTCAAACCGACCGTGGTTGAAACACCACCCGTACAGGAAAAACCTGTCGAGGTTAAGGCAGAAACACCGGTAGTCCAAGAAACACAACCGAAAGCGGAACCTGTGGTTGAAAAAGCCCCTGAAAAGCCAAAAGAAGTTGTTAAAAAAGAACCCAAAGCAGTTTCAAAATCAGATGAAGTCGATGATGATGCTGATGAAGAAGCAGCATTAAAACGCGTGGTTAAAAATCCAAAGTATCACATCTCGATGAACAAAGATGAAACGAGTAGCTATTTTAAAAAATGGCGCGTCCGTAAAGAAGGCTCGACAAAGACCATTAAGTATTTTGATACCCAAAAAGAAGCCATTGAGTATGCACAAGACTTGGCAGAAAAAGCCAATACCGGTGTGGTTATCCATAAAGTCGATGGATCCATCCGTAAACAAGATTATTCGAAAAAATAACTAAAGAAAAGCACGAGGGAAACCCGTGCTTTTATAATCAGGAGGCCATGCCTATGGACACATTCATCATATTTTTCGTATTAGGATTATTCATTGTTTTAACCGTATCTTTAAGATTCATTCCCTCAGAAGGCTTTGGGGTATTGGAGCAAATGGGAAAAATCCATGTGATTTATCAAGAGCCAGGATTGCATTTTGTCATGCCGTTTTTTCAAAAAATGTACCTATATCAAAAAGAAGCGACACTGGATTTTAATGAGTTGGTACTCAGTCCAGAAAATAGCATGCATTTTAAAGTGACCATCAGCATTTCTCATGTCATCACAGATATCCAAACATATCATTTAGCGATGAAAAGCATGAGCATTCAAATCGATTTGATGAAACAAATGGAAAGTTTTGTAAGCTCAGGTCAATATCATCCGAACACCATGAAAGCAGAACTCAATGATTATTTGGTAGAACTGTTCACGAAAACTACGACCTATCCATTCGCTGTATCGAATATCGATGTGCTAGAATTAGACCCACTGTAAACCAGTTCAATACTGGTTTATTTTTTTTAAGCAAATTCAAATATATTTCGAAATCGAAATGATATAATAAATTCGGGGTGTAATAATGAAAACATTTGAACTGGGTATCACAACATTTGCAGAAGTCATGCCAGATTTAAAAACAGGAAACACCATCTCATACGATGAAAGAATTGATCAAATAGTCGATGAAATTGTCCTAGCGGATCGTGTGGGTCTACATTACTATGGGATTGGTGAGCACCATCGAAAAGATTTCGCTGCTTCTTCACCGCATACCATACTGGCTGCAGCAACCCGCTTAACCCAAAACATTAAACTGGGTTCAGCCGTCACGGTATTGTCATCCGAAGACCCAGTGAGGGTATATCAAAATTTCGCAACCCTAAACGCACTGTCTAAAGGCCGTGCGGAAATCATGGCAGGTAGAGGTTCATTCATCGAATCCTTCCCTTTATTTGGATATGATTTATCACAATACGATCGACTGTTCTCAGAAAAACTCGATTTATTACTACAAATTAGGGACCATGAAATCGTATCTTACGAAGGTAAAACCCGCGCTGCGATAGACAATTTAGGCGTCTATCCTCGCACCAACTACCCGTTACCAATCCACATCGCTGTGGGAGGGACACCGGCGTCAGTCGTACGCGCAGCGAATTATGGATTACCCCTATTCCTAGCCATTATTGGTGGGTATCCTAGACAATTTTTACCGTTGATTGAATTGTATAAAAAGACCTATCAAGCTAGAGGCTTTGATCTTAACAATCAATGTATATCGGTGCATTCTCATGGATTCATCGCGGATACCATGGAAGAAGCGGTTGAAACCTACTTTCCATCGATTAAACAAGCCATGGATATCATTGGTAAAGAACGGGGCTGGCCAACGTATACTAGACAAACCTATGATGCGAGTCGATCCATCGAAGGCGCACTGTTCGTCGGTGACCCAGAATATGTTGCGAGAAAGATTTTACACTTAAGAAAGACCTTAGGGATCCATCGATTCGCCCTACATGTCCCTGTGGGTCAACTCGACCATGATCAGGTAATGAAGACAATTGAACTGTTGGGTACGAAAGTAAAACCCATCATAGATCAGGCGATTGCTTTAGAAAATCGTTCATAAATAAACCTTTTATCGTATAATTATAACTAGAGGTGTCATTATGAAATCATATCCAGGTATCCCAGACGGCTACGAATTAAAGTACAATCTAGATTTACTTAAAAACCGTAGCGCTTTTTTGATTCTAAATGTCTTATCGATTGTTGTCATCATCCCCTTCTTATTTGGAATTGCTTTATTTGACTTCGGGTCATTGGACACATTCACCGTATTCTTCATTCTCCCCTTGTTCTTGGTAGTCATCATCATTCACGAATGGATTCATGGTTTCTTTTTTCATCGATATAGTGGCGCGAAAGTAAAGTACCAATTCCATGGGTGGGCGTTTAGCGCGTCGACACCAGGGATTGTCTATTTGAAAAAGTATTATTATATCATTGGATTAGCACCAGCAGTCATTCTAAATTTGTTATTAATTATCGGGTCGGTTTTCTTACCAGCGCCTTATGACCTATTGAGTTATTTCGTATTAATATGTCATGTCTCAGGGTGTGCAGGTGATTTTTACGTGACATTCTCGATTTTAAAATACCCTAAAGAAACGTATATAGAAGATACCGGTACGGGTATGAAATTTTATGTAAAATCGGAACCACAGCCATTTGAATCATTTGATTAATTATAATTAATTGGAATTAAGGTATATGATTTGATTATGGGTCTTAAAACCTGTAAAATAAAATCAATCCGATGATAGATAACCTGCAAGTAAATATCATCACATCAAACGATACCATGACATGTGTACATGGTATTCTTTTTTCAAGGAGGTTCACATGAGTTTTGAAGAAAAACGTAAATTTGGATTTTTCGAACAATTGCCAATCATCGTTAGAGCGGCACGTTCGTTTCTATACTTGAGATTATTCAAGAAGAAAAACGGTATGAACTTTAAGTTTAAAGAACGGATTATGTTGTCGGTGACAGAAGTCAACGGTTGCCAAATGTGTTCATTTGTTCACACAAAACTAGCCATCAAAGCAGGATTATCTTTAGATGATATTCAAGAATTGTTGGCAGGTGATTTGGTAGGTGTACCCAAAGAAGAATCGTTAGGTGTATTGTTTTCGAAAGATTACGCGTTCAATAAAGAAACGATTGATAAAGATTTTTACCAAAAGCTCGAAGATACCTATGGTATACGTAAAGCAAGAGCGATTTTAGGGGTCACTGAAATGATCACCATGACCAATGGTATGGGATTATCACTGGGATTTTTAAAGCGCACGCTCACATTGAAACACGTCAAGGGTTCAAACATTTTGAATGAAATCTTCGTACCTCTGGCTACAATGGTATTATTTCCTACGCTTCTTTTATTGTTTTTACCACTGGCACCTTTCTACAGTAGCCGTTTTAAAAATAAATCCAAATAATTTTTTAAAAAAGCGGACAAAATCCGTTTTTTTTTCGTTTTATTAGGTAGAAAAGAATACGGGGGTATTTTTATGAGATTAATTAAAGTAGATCAAGATAATGTATTTATCGATGGCGACTTCATCGAAATTGAAGATGTCACAGCAGAACTCTTAGAAGACATCGTTGACCACGCTATGCATGACAAATTGGTGTTCGATATTCATCCAAGTAATCGCCATCCTTTAGCAACCTTCTTGAGAATCGTCGAAAAGGATTCACAACCAGATTCACCATTTCGTAAAAACTATTATCAAACCAATCAAAAATAGTGGTTTCATTGTCAACCTATGAACAGGCTAAAGGCCTCCCTCCCTTTAGCCTTTTATTTTATAAAAAAAAGTGTTAAACTAAAAGAAGAGGTAACTTATATGAAACTATTATTTCAAGGGGATTCCATAACGGATTGTAACCGAAATCGAGAAAATCCAAACGACTTGGGGTTTGGTTATGTTCAAAAAATCCAAGCAGCGCTTCCAAATCATGTGGTGATTAATCGGGGGATATCGGGTAACCGAACCATCGATTTATTGATGCGTTGGCAAACCGATACAATCGATTTACAACCCGATATTTTATCGATATTTATCGGAATCAACGAAGTTTGGCACTATCATTTTTATCAAAAAGTATTGACGCCATCGATGTTTGAAGATTATTATAAGAATCTATTAAAACAAGTGAAGTATTTATTACCCCATACCCAAATCATTTTGATTGAACCATTTGTATTACCCATTGGGGTTTATCAAAAAAGCTGGGATGTGGAGCTGTTTGAAGAACAAGCCATCGTTCGAAAATTATCACACATGTACAATACACACTATGTACCGCTTCAAGATATCATCAATGAAAAACTAGGTAAGTATAAAATGGATAGAATTGCTGATGATGGTGTGCACCCGACCGATTTGGGACACGAGATCATTAAAGATGCCATTTTAGAAGTTATAAAACCACTACTAGGAGAAGAAGAATGAGAAAAGACATGCGCATTACTTTACTAGGTATCATCGGATCGATTTTAGTTTCAGGCGGGACCATCGCGATTGCCATAGTTGAAGCATACAACACAAGTTATAGCTATTATCCAATCGTTGTATTTTTTGGAGGCATATTGCTAATATATGCGGTTTTCGCATCCCTATTAGATGAACAACCAAGTTCAAAAGTCAGTAAATAAAACTGACTTTTTTTCTTTTATAAGTATAAAAAATAACATGGTATTCTTGTTTTATTGATGTTATAATACATGTGGATATAAACGATACTATAAGGAGATCAACCATGGCCGTACTCAATCAAATTCAAACCCGCGCGATTCCGTTATCTAAAACAAAATATACAAAACACACGGTATATCAATTGGATTCCCCTGTACAAATGGTAGGCTATTTTATTTTTAAAGAAGTCGATGCCAACAACATCATCACCCAAAAGAAAATCAGTTTTGGATTTAAAAACGAATCCGATAAAAAGATTACCGCGATCAAAGGTGTATTTCATCAAAAAGACCCCTTTGAGGATGTTTTGGGAACCCTGAATTATAGCTTAATCGAACTTGAACAGTTCACCACGGGGTCGATTCAAGGCGAAACACTCTTCATGGATTGTCATTTATCGACAACGACCATTGTATTTGAAATCCACCACGTCATCTTTGAAGATGGGTCAAAATGGGTGAGTGAACAAGTTCAGTATATTTCCATGGATATTGAAAAGAAGACCATTCAAGGCAGCGATTTAAACGCCATGACTTATGCCTGGTCCATCGAGACCAAAGGGTTTCAAATCAAGAATTACTATTCAGAAAATGAACACTTCTATGCGTGTCCTTGTGGTTCGATCAACCCTAAGAATAGAGTCGCATGTAGTATGTGCAAAACACCTAAAGAACAAGCGAAAGACTTTGAAACTGTGGAAGTTGCTAAAGCACTGATTTTACGGATGGAAAAAGAAGTATACAACAAGTTTAATGAAGCCTTTCCTGCCGCCATCGTATCAGTATCATCAGGAGAGATGCGCTTTAATGAGAATGCAGTCCTATTTGACGCCAATCCACTCAAAAAATTACGTGATTTCGCAACCTTTTGGAAAGGCATCCACCCTTTGGTAAAAGACCAAATCAAGTCTAGCAGTCATTTCGTTAAATTCATTGAAGAAATCCGAAACAAACTACTCAAAGAAGAAAACGAAAAGAAACTGAAAGTTCAAAAAGAAAAACGCGATAAAGAGCGTAAATCACGCATTAAACTATTAACCTATACAATCTTAGGGATTCTCGCAATAGCCTTGATCGGCATCGGTATATATGTTGGCATTTTTGGTAAACTGGCTTTTGAAACCCGTTTTACCTATGAGGCAGAAGTGACATTCACCCGTCTAGATTACACCAATACACAAATTGAAATTGAAATTCGTGATATTGATTTTAGAAATTCTAACTTTGAATTTTATGGGATTGTATTCGATATGAACACCTGTGATCGATCTTACTGTTATGAGGAAATCATCTTATCTCCTGCCTACTGGACAATTGAAATCACAGGCAACACGTTTAAAGCGACCATAGAGGTCAATATGCCCATGAGCGGGATGATTTTGGACATACAGTATTTGGAATTCAATAGTCAGTATTTTACTAAACACATCTTTGTAGCACAAAACAAAATCACCTATATTACATAAAAAAAAGCTTAGGCCAGGATAATACTTGGCTTAAGCTTTTTTGATGGATTTTTAAATTAGCTACGAACGTTGTCAATCATGGTATTGATACGGTCAATGTCGGCAGAAGGTAACGCAGTCAACGGAGCCACATTCAATACAGCATTCTTATTGTAATAAGTTTGGTTGGCTTGTGCCCAGTTACGATACCATTCATCGCTAGAAGTGAGGTTTAACATGATGAGATCATACGCTTCAACCAAGGCACTGGCGTAACCAACGACTTCAGCATTCAACGCGACGACTTCAGGGTCTAACATGAAGTTGATGAATTCATGGGCTCTATCGATATTTTTAGAGGTGTTTGGAATAACCATCGCGTCGATGAATACGAATGTGTTGCTTGGAACATAGATATTGAATAACGCTTGAACTTGAGATAAGGTCTTACCTTCTTCAAGTTGAATGTATAAACGGTCTAGATAGTCTCCTGTATATACCAATGCCATATCGAGGTTACCCGCTTCGACATTACGTTTTAAGGAGTCATCGCCCCATTCAACGAAGTTTGCTCCAGCGATCACTGTTTGCGCTTGGGATAATAGTGAGGTTGAGAACGCGTTGACATCTTGATTTAAATAAAGCATCGCTGCTGCGTAAGCGTATTGTGGTACGTCATACATGCCGCGTTTAACACCAGAAGGTGCTTTAGAAGGGTCAAAATAAGCGCCCCACCCATGGGTTTGTAAAGCTTGTTCAAGACCAGCGACACGGTTGTTATAAATGATCCCAAAGGTACCCCAGAAATAAGGTACAGCGTAATCGGTATAATCCACGGTAGCACCAGTTCTAGTGAATGTAGTTTCAGCCATTGAATCAAAGATTTGATCCACACCCGATTGGTATGTGACGGTTGAACGGTTAGGTAATTTAGAATAATCTAAGGCGATTAACATGTTTTCGTCTCTCATCTTTTCAATCATATAATCGGATGGGATAACGATATCATAAGCGGTTGTGCCGCTCTTGATTTTACTATAGAAGGCCTCATTGGAGTCTGCTACGTCAACGATGACACGGTAGCCATATTCTTCTTCAAAACGATCGACGACAGCGTCGTTGATGTATTCGCCCCAGTTAAGGATGCGAAGGACAGGACGGGAATCGCAAGCTGCGAGAGTGATTGCTGCAGTAAGCAATAAAGCAAATGCTAAGATTTTTTTCATTTGTTTGTTTTTCCTTTCTTGTGGATGAATTGAGAACCAATCAATGCGACCATAATGACTAAAGTCAATAAGGTAGAGAATGCATACACGGATGGGGTTAAATTACGTCTACCCAACACCCCATAAATCCATATGGATAAGTTATCATAACCTGCACCGGTATTGAAGAAACTAATGACGAAGTCATCAATACTCATGGTGAGTGCCAGTAACATCCCACTGAAAATGCCCGCCTTAATGGCTGGGACCACAACATAAATAAGTGCTTTCATCGGTTTTAATCCCAAGTCTGCAGCCGCGTCCACCAAGTTCGCATCCAATTCCTTTAATTTAGGAACGACACTCAATACCACATAGGGAAAGGTGAAGAAGAGGTGGGCTAGTACAAGGGTTGGTAAACCGAAGATGCTGATTGAAGCACTCGGGTCAAACAGTTGTGCAATCATGTTGATGAATACCATGACGAATCTAAACATGATCATCAAAGAGAACCCTGTGACGATATCGGCATTCAAAATCGGCACATTGTTCAAGAACATCAAGCCACTGCGCTTGTTTTTAGGCAAGTGGAAAATCCCAATGGCGAAGAATGTACCCAGTACAGTCGCCAAGGTGGTCGCGATGAAGGATACAGTGAGGGTAT
Organism: Acholeplasmataceae bacterium UBA6150; assembly: GCA_002423145.1. GTDB lineage: Bacteria > Bacillota_I > Bacilli_A > Acholeplasmatales > UBA5453 > Paracholeplasma. Next base: position 23,828 of record DIUU01000004.1, read on the forward strand.
TCTTAATCGCACTAAGTAACTCACGTTCATTGAAGATATTTAAATACCATCTGAGCGTGAAGGAAGAAAAGCGTGTAGTAATGACAGAGTTATTCACCGATTGAATGGCGATGATGATAATCGGTAAATATAACATAAACATCATAAGTACGAAAAATACAATGCCGACCCATTTTAATAGCGGTGCTAAATAAGGGCGGTTTTTAAATCCATAGTCTTGGATACTGGCTTTAGGAAAATGTGTCATAGTAGGGTTTCTCCTTCTTTGTCAAATCTTCTAAGCAACAATATCGCACCAAAGATCAATAATAGAATGGTGGAAGCGAGTAGGGCACCATCGTTAAAAATGGTGTAGTTAAACTTGGTTTCAATGATGTTACCAATAAATACGATACGTCCTTTTGAAAGTATCTTTGGGATTGCAAATCCAGAGAAAGTTGGTAAGAATACCATGATAGACCCGGTAACGACACCTTTGAGTGACAAAGGGAATACCACATGTAAGAACGTTTGAAGTGGGGTTTTACCTAAATCAGCAGAAGCTTCAATCAAAGAATTGTCGATTTTTTCTAATGCCGTATAAATCGGTAAAATCATGAATGGCACATAGGTGAATACCATCCCGATGATGACAGCGAGTGGTGTACCATTGATATTTGAAAAGGGACTAAACCCAATCAAGGAGGTTAAGATATTGTTTTCTGACATGATGTTGGATAACGCATCGATTCTAAGAATTAAGTTACTCCACATCGGTAAGATGACCAAAGTCATGATGATGAACTTATTCGCGAAGTTGGATCGATAGACCAAATAGGCAGTTAAGTAACCCAAGAAAAACGCAATGACCGTGGTGGTAGCGGCGAAAGTAAAACTGTTTCTAAAGCCAACCAATATGGATTTTTCACCAAACATGTCAAAATTTTCTAAGGTAAAGCTTAAACTATTAAAACTGATACTCGAGGTTAGATTTGTAAATCCTAAGGCGACTAACCCAATCATGGGTATGAATACCAGGATATACAACCATATGCGATATGGGTTGGCTAACTTGGTATAAGGACTATTCATGGTCCTTACCCATGAGATGGATTTCATAAGGGTCCACTTTTAATCCAATGCTTGAACCCACTTCAAAGAAGTCATAATCGTTGACTAAAATGTCATGATCATGGGCTCTAACAACCAATTCGTTGTGTACGCCCTTGAATAAACTAAAGGTGACTTGCCCTTCGATAATCGCTTTTTCGCTTGGTACGACATCCCAGTCTTCAGGACGGATGACGACATCGACTTTGGTCCCCACTTTATAGTTTTCATAGCCGATGAATTTAAATTTCGAACCCAAGAAAGTGACTTCCTGTTTAGCAGTGATTTCACCATCAAAGATATTGGTTTCACCAATGAAGTGTGCGACATATTGATTAATCGGTTCGTTGTATATGGATTTTGGTGTACCGAGTTGTTCAATATTACCATTGCGCATAACCACAATACGATCAGACATGGTCATCGCCTCTTCTTGGTCATGGGTGACGAAGATGAAGGTGATACCGAGGTTGCGTTGCATTTCTTTTAATTCATATTGCATGTTTTGACGTAACTTTAAGTCTAAAGCGGCTAACGGTTCGTCAAGTAGAAGAATCTTCGGACGGTTGATTAAAGCACGGGCTAACGCGACACGTTGTTGTTGGCCACCAGATAATTGATCGACTTTACGTGTATCGTAACCAGATAACTTAACCAAAGACAACATTTCAATCGCATCTTTTAAAATAAAGTCATCAATCGTCTTCCTGAGTAAACGCTTGTTTTGTAAAAGCGAACCATCTGGACTGACTTTTTCTAAGCGACGGTGATAGAATTCAACTAAAAAAGATAGGGGTCTATGGTGTAGACCAAAAGCGACGTTATTGATCACATTTAAGTGTGGAAATAACGCATAACGTTGAAAAACGGTATTGATGGGTCTCGCAAACGAGGGGATTTCGCTGAAGTCTTTGCCTTCAATCGCGATGACACCACTGTCTGGTTTAACAAATCCACCAAGCATCCTGAGTGTTGTGGTTTTCCCACAACCTGAGGGTCCAAGCAAGGTGACAAACTCATTTTCATAAATGGTCAAATTAATCCCATTTACAACGTTTTCACCATCATAGGTTTTTACAAGATTAACTAATTGAATTAAAGGTTTCTTTTCCAACTTTGGGCTCCTAGGTATTTTTATATTTTTTTACTGATAGTTATTATATACTTATTTTTCAGGATTTCAAGCGTTTTAAGCATAAAAAAAACATTTTTTTTTTGATAGTGCTTTCATTCTGAAAATCCACCGCTTAAAATCGCTTTGTTACGCTATTTTTTTGATTTTCATGCTTTTTTGATTTTTACCCTAAAAAACAGAGGTTTTTGAAACCTTTTTTGGATAAAAAAACAGACACAATATTTTGCTATTTATACGACCATTTTCGTGCGATTAAAAGTGGTTAAGTTAGAGTAAAAACATAATCAGATTTAGATACCTCGTTTATAGCCTTATGAGGGCTCAAATGAGCACCACCTATGGATTCATTTTTTTAAAAAAATAATACCAAATATTAAATTAAATGTATCTAAATTATTCGAATATGTTACAATACCAATATAAGGAGACTATGATATGAAAATGTTACAAGTGAGTGAACGTTCTGGGAAGCCTTACCAACTGATTTATGACATATGGTTTGGCAAATTTGAGGTGTCAGTCAACCAAATGCCGTGTAAAAAAGTAAAGCGTGCCGTTTTTACCTATGATGGGGATGAAAATGAAAGAACCATCCAAGTCAAAGGCAATATGTTTACCGGTTTTAAACTCATCGATGAAGATGAAATGATTGTGATGATGAAACCCCTAAGAGGATTTGAATGGTTTTTGGTCCTGATGCCACTGGTGTTATTACTCGGTGGTGCGATAGGCGGCGCGCTGGGTGGACTAACCGCCGTTGGTAATGCGTTTGTGATGCGTCATACCAAGAGCCCATTTCTTAAATTCTTAATTTCAGTACTGTTCACCGGAGGAGCCATTGTTTTATTTTTTATTATCGCGATTGTGTTTTCAGGCACGTCTGTATAAAAATGACCAAAAGACCTCGCGAGGTCTTTTTATTTTTGAAGAATATGAAATGATTTCTTTTATTCATTTAATTTGTTATAATTGTGACATGGAAAAATTCGACTTTATCATTACTAATTAGAAATATTTTAATTTATAATAAAAGTGATAAAAATCTCGCTGTTTTTTACGTCTTAATAAAGGGGGAAATAAATGTGCACATACCCAATAAACTCATTCGGGATATGAAGCATGGCAGTGAACAAGCGTTCACAACCATCTATGAGCAATATCATAAACTCATCTATTACATCGTTTACCAATATGTTAAAGACGTAGAAGTAGCGAAAGATCTAACCCAAGACGCATTCATTAAAATGTATAACGAAGTGAAAAACAACGATGAACCAAACCGCTTCCACGCCTGGTTTATAACCCTAACGAAAAACATCGTCATGGATTATTTTCGAAAGAATAAAAATAACCTCGTGGACAAGAACAGTGAGAAAACTTTAGCAGAATTCCCCGATCCTAGCTATCAAGCCACCCCCGGCTTCATATCTTTTAAATCTCTAACCCCTTCGGAAAAACAGGTCATCGATTTGAAAATCATGTTTAAAATGACATTTAAAGAAATTGCACAAACCTTGGACTCTCCCCAAAGTGTGGTCGTAAAGATGTATTATGATGGACTCAAAAAACTCAGATCAGAAATGGAGGATTTAAAACGATGAATAAACACAATTTTATCAATGCGTATCGTAAAAACTTCCAAGCGTCATTCCACGTGCCCCCCCTATTGGATGACATCAAATCTGAACTCACATTTACCCCCCGTATTATTTTTAACAAACGCGTCTTACTCCGATTGGTATTCGAACTGACGGCCGCTTTCGTCATGGTGTACCTGGGGTATTCAACGGCCTTTGGCAATGTCAACTTTGGTTTAGATGAAACTGCCCATGAGAATAGAATCATTTTGTGGCTATCTTTAGCTGGACTATCGTTTCTCGCATTCCTTTTTGACATCACATACAACTACATAAAAGTGCGCAAAAAAGAGCTTAAGAAGTAATTTTCTTAAGCTCTTATGCTTTATTAAATAGCCTTCGAATCAAATCTTGTAAAAGTGTTGGTGTGACTTTTTCATAAGCCAACTCAATCGCGAGTAACGGGTCATCTGTGATGATCCCATCGATGTCAGCATTGACTGCGAATTTGATTTCATCGGGTTTATTCAGAGTCCACGCGTAAGCGCGCTTGCCTTCGTTATGAATCATTTGAATGTATTCTGGATTGGTCTTAATCATATCAAACCGTAGACCAAAAGCATCGATATAATTGAGTGTGAGGACACCATTGAGTGACCCGACAAATACAGGTATCAATAACATCGTGGTGATGTTTTCATCCATCGTTTTAATCTTACGCAGTTGTTCTCGATTGAAAGACATGATGGTCGTGGATGAAGCCATATCATAGTCCATCAACATTTCCATCACACGGGTTTCAATCCCTGGGGTACTACCCTTAATCTCTAGATATAGATAAGTTCTGCCATAGATGAGTTCGAGAACTTGAGCGAGTGAAGGGATTTTTTCACCTGCAAAATCCGGATGAAACCAACTGCCTGCATCGAGATTTTGGATTTCTTCAAAGGTAAGATTTTCAATGCTTTGACCTGTTTTCAAATTGGTTGTTCGATTTACAGTATAATCATGAAACAAAAATGGAATCCCATCTTTTGACATTCTTACATCGATTTCTACAGCGTCAGCTCCCTGAACAATCGCTAAATCCATCGCAGCGAGTGTATTTTCAGGGGCGTAAATCGAAGACCCCCGGTGGGCAATGACGGCTGAACGATTCAATAATTCCAAAGGTGAACGATCAGCACCCAAGATTTGATAGACTGTCCCGATGTTTAAACCAATCAAAAACAGCAATGCAACTAAGGTTGCTTTACCTGACCACCTCGTTTGCTTGACGGTGGGTTTCATAATGTATAAATCCAGTTTTACTGGGGTTTTAATCGAATCATATTGATCATAATATATCGCAGTTAAATAAGCCATATTGATTGGAACAAAGAAGAGGGTAGATACGAACCCAATCAATAAATAGATCGCGTAAATCAACGTAAATAGGGTAGGAACAACGTACCCTTCACCCCGAGTCCATTGAATGAGCCAACCAATGATGACTATGATCAAGACATATAAGGTATAGACGATGACATTCATCACAACATTGATGGTAATGAATTCAACAATGGATTTCAATCGATGGTTTTTCTTCAATAGTTTGTTTTCAACTTTAATCCACTTTAAAGGCTTTTTCTCAAACACATAGAGTGGTAAATATAACATCGTTTCAATGAATATTAGAAATACGAATAATGTCATTATCAAAATGATTCGATTGACCAAAACATCGGCTCGTAACTCATTGATTAAAATCGGCAACTCAATGGTCGATGCGAACCCATAGATGGAGATGAATCCCGTCAAGTACACGAAACTGAGCGTAGGTAACCACAAGTAGAAGGGTTTCATTTTCGAAAACATCTTGATTTGTTCAAACCCAGCCCGGATTAAATATTTGAGACTGAGTTGAATCTCTTTGATGCCATAATCAAATAAGACTTGTAAAAACAAGATTTCAATTAAAAAATAAGCGGTAATCAAAATTAAAATAATCAACAATAAAAACATTGTTACGGGACTGGTTAAATAGGTCAGTAAATCGCGGTTAGTGATGTATACAAAAGGACTGATCTGAATCGTCAAATAGAATAGACGACTGACGAATGGGTACACCAAAATAACCCCTAAAAGACGATAGAGGATTTCAAAGTAAATCAATGTTTTTAAATTAAACCCTAGGCTTTTGGCCATTAAATGGAGTGTGCGTACCACACTAACACCTTCTTACTAGTATTGTAACACTAAGTGTATAGGTGACCAATAGAAAGTCTTTGTAAACCAGCTGAAAACAAGGTATAATTTTCATTAAGAAGGTGAATTTATGAAATTTAAAGATTATTTTACACCAAAATCGATGGTTTACACGGGTGAACACAAAGACATCAAAACCACCATTAAACATTATCAATATAACGCCAATGAGCTATTCATTACCAATGACTATGAGAAAAAAGAAGGCTTTAAGCATTACATCCAAGTGATTGGTTTATCAGAAGTCGAAAAAATCATGGCACTAAAGGATATTTATCCGGTCGAACCCCTCATTTTAGAAGACGTATTTAACGTCTATCAACGGAACAAAATCGATGATCGTAAAGATTATATCTTCGCTGTGTTTCATGTCAGTTTCTTTAAAGATAGGGTGAAAGAAGATTACATGAGTTTACTCTTCTTTAAAGACACGATTATAACCTTTCATGAAAAAGAACCTGAATGTCTTGAAGCACTCTATCCTCTGTTTGAAAGTTATCCTGAACTGAGAGAACGCGGTTCTGACTTTTTATTCTATCAAATTCTCGACATCATAACCGACCGTCACATCGACTTGATGGAATACAATCAATTGATTACAGAACAAATTGAAGAAGAAATTCTTGAATATAAATCGGTTGACCAAGAAGCATTTTATCAAATGCGTAAATCCCTTTTAAAATTAAAGAGTAACGTCACACCAATTTTAAATCAAATCGATAAAATCATCCAAAGTCCTAAAGGGCATATTAGTGTTGAACAACAACCGTACTTTGATGATTTAAAAGACCACTTATCGAGACTCGATGAACGTCTCAATGACGCACGGGAACTGATGCGTCACCTATTGGATTTACACATCAATAACCAATCGAATAAGATGAACGAAATCATGAAGACATTGACCCTGTTTTCAGCCATCTTTATCCCCTTATCCTTTTTAACTGGATTCTTCGGGATGAATTTCGTACACTTCGATGTACTAGAATATGAATACGCGGTATTGATATTCGTAGGATGTTGTTTTGTTTTAGCTTTAATGATGTTATATCTCTTTAAACGAATGAATTGGTTTAAGTAGCCCTCCCAACGGAGGGTTTTATTTTTTAGAACAATTATTGATTTACAAACTGCTTCGAAAAATATCAAAACCAGGTGTTATAATCAAGTTGCAGCGCGATTATCTCGTAAGCATCGGGAATTAATCTAGGCTTGTGAAAAAAAAACAAACAAAATTTTAAAAAAGTGGACAAAAACGGATTTTTTTTCGTTTTATTAAGTGAGAGTTACTTTTTGTCCATTAATAGGGGGAAGATTAATGGAGACAACCAGATTAGTAGAAGGTATAAAAAGAAGGAGCGAGTCCGCATTTAGAGAGGTTTATGACAATTACTTTAAGTTACTGAAACACATCATCTATAAAATGGTTAGGAACCATGATATCGCCAATGATTTGGTTCAAGAAACATTCATGAAGATGTATGAACGCATTCATACGTACACGGTGGACACAAACTTCAAGTTTTGGTTAATTCAGATTGCGAAAAACACGACTTTAGATTACCTCAGAAAAGAACAAAAACAACTAAATATCACGATAAACGAGGATGCGATTGAAAATTGCATCGACGAGTATCGAGAACAAAACTACGATCATCTCTACGCTAAGATAGAAAGGATCGTCACCAAAGACGAGTATGAAATCGTCATTTTAAGAATCTTCCATGGACTGAAGTTTCACGAGATTGCGTCCCTGTTAGAAATCACCACGGCAGTAGCAACAAATAAATATGCAAGAGCAATAAAGAAGTTACAAAAAGAACTTCGTGAGGAGGATTTACATGAGTAAGAAAATTAAAACACTCGTCCAAAAGTATGAGAAGGACATGCAATTTGAGAATCGGTTTGATGAACTCAAACACAAACTCGATTTAATTCCAGACCCTGAAACCAAAAGTGAGGTCATTACGATCAAAAGAAAGTTAATGCCCGCGTATAGTATGATGATGGTTTTACTGATGCTTGTCACAGGTTTGATTGGACTTCAATTTGGCTTAAATACCAATTATCTAACAGGTCCTGAAAGAGTTGATTTAGTAGAAGAGCACTTAATGGAATTACTCGATGTCTATGAACGTGAATCTATAGAATCTATAGCAATTGATGAATTCACGAAAGTGCAGGTCTATATAGGTATTAAGGATGGCATTAATGCAATTGTTTTTATACTATTCAATAAACAACCTCAGACAGAAGTACAAATCACTATTAATTCTAACTCGATTATATTAAACAGTGAATCTGTACTAGATTTTTTGTACATAACTGATTTTGACAATGTAGAGATTAGCATAGTAGCTAACCATCAAAATAATGTAATAGTAACCAAATCGCTTGTAAAAGACTATAGTGATTTCTACGAATACTTTGGTCAATAGTCATGAGAAAATTCTATATCGCTTCAATCTTAATGTTATTTGTATTGTTAACAGGGTGTACATCCGAACCGGAGACACAAAAGGTGCTTTATAAGTTTGACAAACAAACATCTTATTCTACCGTTGAATTACTTGATCACTTGGATGACTATCATGAAGGTTTAGTAATCAGTATTTCACTAGACTCCATTTATGCAGCAGATGATTATAAGGCTAAAATTCAACCTGGTATGACGGCTCAAGAAATTGACGCCCTCATCAAGGAAATGAGAGAAGTTTCTAAAGCCTATTTTTCAAGTGTAAATGAGGCGTTCATTGAATTTTATAATTTACGTGAATTTGGATTGGTTGAGTATTCAACCTACAGTCCAAATATCACGATTTATTTAGGGGTGAATGAACTTACGATTGAACAGATTGAAAGACTGATTCAATTATCAAAAGTAGATGAAGTATTATTTGTTGAAGTAAGACGTTTTAACTAGGGGGATAATTCCGATGAAAAAAATATTTATATTCACCATAACTGTGCTAGGAATGGCCTTCTCGTTAATGGTAAACACATCAAAACCAGTTTTACTTAATGGATCAAACATACAATCTCAACCAAAAGATAAAATCATATTTGAAGGCTTCAATTTAAATCAATCAGCTTCAACCGATGAAATTATTGATGAAGTAACAGAGAATGGCAGTGATACTGTGACAGTTCAAGTTCAATTTGACTACACTTTGGTATCCGATGCGAGATTTAGAATCAACCCACGTACCAACATCAATGTCTTTATCGCAGAACAAAGAAAATTATCTAAAGAATATCATACAAAAATGAATGCCTATTTAACCCAAGAATTGGGATTAGAAGGGTATGAAGATTCTTATGTATCTAGTTACGCTCCATTTGTTGACTATCATTTTGAAAAAGAAGTATTCATTGAAAATGCAGAGTCCATCGTTGGAGAACTTGTGGATAGTGAATATGTGTCTATGGCATACATTCAAAACACAGCTGAGTATGAATCTACAAACATCAATACAGCGATGTATACCACAGGCACTTATGAAGCTGTCACCAGTGGTGCAGTCAGCGGTGCAGGTGTTACCGTCGGTATCCTTGAAATCTCTGGTGTCGTTGATAGAAAACACCCGAATTTAATCGGATCTAACTTAACCGTTAGAGACGAATGGTGGTTTATTGAAACCATCGCATCTCACGCTACTCAAGTAGCCTCCGTCATTGGTGGTAACACCGGTGTAGCTAAAGGTGCTAGATTATTAAGTGTACAACTTGTGGGTAGTCCATCAGAAGAAATCGATTGGATGTTAGACCGTGGTGTAAATATCATTAACTTAAGTTATGGTGATACTGAAGCTACAGGTGTCTATTCTGGACAATCTGCTTATATGGATTATGTCGTTAGAGCAAACTTTCTTACCATCGTCGCAGCTGCTGGCAACTTCGGTACCAATACCAAATATGTCGGCAATCCTGGTATAGGGTATAACGTCATTACCGTAGGTTCATCAAATCCAACAGGTACTTATCGTGAAGATTATTCATCATTCATTGTTTTAAATGGTCCTTCTAAACCAAACATCGTCGCCCCAGCTGGTTTTAGAGTTCCAAATTATTCGATTAACTTAACAGGCACTAGTTTTTCTACACCATTGGTTTCTGGATCCATCGCTTTATTGATGGAAACTTATCCTGAATTGAAAGTATTCCCTGAAAAGGTCATGGCTTTGGTAGCCTCATCAGCAAAGTATATGTCATTTTATGGTTCAACAAATATTGAAGGATACAATTTAGAAGTAGGTGCTGGACTATTTGATTATAAGAAAGCCTATGAAAGCGTCAATAGTACATTTGGATATGTCAATTCAAGTGGAAAATCCGGTGTATTTAAAGATGTTTATCTCTATGTTGAATATGGACAAAATGTGAAAGCATCGGTTGCTTGGTTACTCAATAGTAACAACACAACCACCATTAAACTAACCGATTATGATTTAAGATTATTTGATCCAACTGGTAGACCTGTGGCTTCTGCAACTTCTAACCATAACAACGTTGAAGTCATTAACTACACAGCTCACATGCCTGGTTTATATCGATTACAAATCATTCAAAATGGATCTTTAGCCAATGGCACAGATTGGGTATCGTTATCCTTTAGCATTCGATAATTAAAAAGAATCACCAATCATACGAAAGGGGGAATCATCATGATGAAGGTATTAGTTGCTGAAAGTAATGAAAATCGCATGGATTTACTGGTTCAGTATTTGAAAGAAGAACAAATTCACGTTTTGACAGCAACCGATGGCCAACAAGCTCTAGAGGTTTGGTCAAATGAAGACCCTAAGATCATCATCATGGACATCGATATGCCCATCATGGACGGTTATTCTGTCATCGAAGAAATCCGCAGACGTGAATTAGACCATACCTATATCATTGTCGCGACCGACAATGAAGATGTCATATTGGGCAGAAGCTTTGATGTGGGTGCCGATGATTTCATTTCGATGCCGATTCGCAAAACGGAACTCATTTATCGAATTAAAGCCAGTGAAAAAGTCATTTCAAATCAAGAAAATCAAACCGTGATTTACGCTTTGGCACAACTCACAGAAACCAGAGATATTGAAACCGGTAGACACCTAGAACGGATTGGGATGTATACCAAGGTGATTGCGAGTGAACTCAAGAATCACCCTATCTATGGTGAGGTCGTGACGTCTCAATTCATCAATCATTTAACGTTATCCTCTGTTTTACATGACATTGGTAAAGTGGGCATTGAAGATGCTGTCTTACGTAAAAAAGGCATCTATACCAATGAAGAACGTCAGACCATGCAAACCCATACCATCATTGGTTCAACAACCATCGATAAAGTGGCTGACAAATACCCATTCATGGGTTTCCTAAAAATGGCTTCTGAGATTGCCAGATATCACCATGAAAAATGGGATGGCACAGGTTATCCAGAAGGGTTAAAAGGCCAGGATATACCGTTATCAGCGAGAATTGTTGCGCTAGCCGATGTGTTTGATGCGTTGATTTCCGAACGTTATTACAAACCAAAATACTCCTTTGAAGAGTCGAAGCGAATCATCATCGAATCCTCAGGTAAACATTTTGACCCAGAAATTGTCGAAGCATTTTTAAAACATGAACAGGCATTTTACGAAATCGCCCATCTCGACTGATTACATTAAAACGCCAATTTAGGCGTTTTTAATTTATTAAGTAGGCGGATTCTTAAAAAATCGTTATAATATAGTTAGAACATCTTTCATGATTCTTTAATTTAGGGGGTATGCGCATGGCTTACCGAGAGGTTATTGAGATTCTTGTCAACTTATTGAACAATGGTTTAATCCTACTAGGATTGGTATTTTTATATTCAGCAACCAACTATGACCCACAGACCGACACCGTTAGAAAGAAAGTCGTCGCGGGGATTGTCATTGGGGTATCATCCATTTTCATCATGGCCAATCCATGGCGTTTCAGTGAAGGTTTATTTTTTGACACCCGTTCGATTTTGTTTGGCGTATCCGGCTTTTTCTTTGGGGGGATTCCTACCCTCATCGCGATGGCTTTTGGGATTTCATACCGGGTTTATATGGGTGGTATTGGCGTTTATGCCGGCGTATTAACCATCATATCTACTTCAGCACTGGGGTATTTATGGAAACGATATCGAAAACCAAAACTATTTAAAAACACCTACATGGAATTTTATACCGTAGGGGTCATCCTTCACATCGCGACCCTTCTAGGCTTTCTATTACTTCCGAATGGCTTTGGTATTATCCTCAGTTTAATGATTCCGTATTTAGGTTTGTTTCCATTCTTAGTCATGATCATTGGGGTGGTCATTTTGAATCAACAGTCTAGACTCCATATGAACCGTGATTTTAGAATTCAAACCAAGCTTTTACAAGCCTCAATGGACTCAACCAGACACATGGAAATATACGCTGTAGATCAAAGTTTTAATTACCTCACCTTCAATCAGTTTCACCAAAAGTCAATGAAAACCTATTATGATGAAGATATCAAACAAGGCGACAACTTCATTGATCTGATTGAAAATGACGCTATGAAACATCGTCTCCTCAAAAATATCCATAAAGCATTAGAAGGCATTTCACACATCGATGTGGTTCGTGCTGAAGTTGAAAACGAGAAGTTTTTAGAAGAACACTACGCACCGATCATTGAAGACAATCAAATCATTGGAGCCACCGTATTCTCCTATGAGATTACAGACCGTAAAAAATACGAAGCTTCGATTTTATATCTATCCTATAACGATTCACTTACCGGCTTATACAATCGACGCTTTTACTCTGAAAGATTAGAAGAACTGAAGGATGCTAAATTTAACCCAGTATCGATTGTCTTATGTGACATCAATGGACTCAAAGTCATGAATGACGCCTTTGGCCATTTGGCTGGGGATGAACTGCTCATTGAAGTATCGAATCTATTAAAACAAGTATTCTCCGATAAAGGTTCAGTTTGTCGTATTGGTGGGGATGAGTTTGTGGTCTTGTTACCCAATACCCCACTCCATTCGGCTCAGTATTATGTTGAGAAAATGAAACGTATCCTTGAAAAGAAGTTTCTTCATGGCATGTCGATATCGGTATCCTTCGGTGTCAGTTGTCGAGATACTGAAGATAATCTAGAAGAAGTCATCCGTGTCGTTGAAGAACAAATGTATAAAAACAAGTTGTTCGAAGTGACATCCCACCGCAGTGAATCGATTAAAACCATCTTGAATACCTTACATGAAAAAAACCCAAGAGAAGAAAGACATTCGAAGCGGGTTTCTGAGATTTGTATCAACATTGGTCGTAAGCTCGGGATGAAATCCGAAGACTTACAATTATTAAAAGCGATATCGAATTTACATGACATCGGTAAAATCGCGATTGATGAAGCGATTTTGAATAAACCTGGTAAACTCACGGATGCTGAATGGGAAATCATCAAACGCCACCCAGAGATTGGGTATCGAATCATTTCGACTTCACCAGAATACGCTGAAATTGCGTATGACATCCTATCGCACCATGAAAAATGGGACGGCACTGGGTATCCAAGAAACATCTCAGGTGAAAATATCCCGATTCGTGCGAGAATCATCACCATCGCCGATGCGTATGACGCGATGATTTCTGAACGTCCTTACCGTAAACCATTGACACACGAAGAAGCGATTTCTGAAATCAAAAAGTATACGGGCACGCAGTTTGATCCAAGACTCGTTGAAGTATTTTTATCACTATACGAAAAAGCCTAAAAAAAAATGTAACCCAGAGATTATCTGAGTTACATTTTTTAATTTAGGTCAATGATTTTGGTGGGTTTTATGTCTTTTAAGTCACGGTGGGAAACCAATAGGATGGTTTTTTGTTTCAACGCTTTTAAATTCGTTAGCACTTTCTTTTCAGTTTCACTATCGAGTGAAGCGGTGATTTCATCGAGTAATAAGACCGGTGCGTCTTTTAACAAAGCTCTCGCAATCGAAAGCCGCTCTAATTGACCAATTGAGAGGTTTGAACCCATTTCTTTGAGTTTGGTTTCAAAGCCATTCGGTGTCTTTAAGATATCATCATAAATCACAGCGATTTTACACGCTTCAATGACTTTCTCTATCGGGATGGCTTTTTTCAAAGTGAGGTTGTCTAAGATGGAATCGGATAATAGATAGTATGACTGCGGGACATAAGAGAAATAAGACCGGGTACTTTCGGATAATTCATAGGAGGCTTCATCGATGTAAAGACCGGTAGAACCTTTACCTGGTTTCATCAAGCCAAGCAATAGTTTCATTAGGGTGGTTTTACCTTTACCAGATTCACCTTTGATCCAAATCAAATCGTTGGGTTTAATTTCAAGTGAGAAGTTATCTAAAACGACTTTATCATCGTATTTAAACGATACTTTTTTGAGTTCAATCTTTTTAAAGGGTCTGAGGGGTATCTTGGTTTTTGATTCGCTTTCGAGTTGATCAATCACCCGCACGCGGTCAATCGATGCGCCCCATTGGTGGTATTTAATGACCAAGGAAGACAACCCAGAGAAGGGACTTTGGATGTTTTGAACGAGTTGAATGATCGCGACTAAACTCCCAAACACAATCGAACCTTGACTTAAGCGATACGCCCCAAATAAAATCGAAAATACATAACCAAAAGCGAAGAAACTATGTAACCCCAACCCCGTTAAAGTAGAGATGGTTTGTTTTTTAATTCGTTTCAGATAGAACTGTTGTCCATCTTTAACCAAAGCTTCGGTTTGGATATCTTCGGCTTCAAAAGCTTTGATGACTTCTAAATGGGTTAAACCTTCCTGCATCGTTTGATAGAGTTGATCTTCCGCTGTTAAGGCTTCTTTTTGAATGCCTTTGATTTTTTTGGATAAGAGCCTAGATAAGACAAATAACACTACACCTAAGGAAAGGAATAATACCGCGAATAACGGGTCAAGGATAAATAAAACAACAAACGCACCGAGGAATCTAAATAGATAAAAGATGACTTTGGGCATCAAATCATAAACGCCATCGGTAATCGTTGTTAAGTCCGATTTGAAATGGTTGATGTACATCGCAGAGTGGTTTTCATGGGTTTCTTGAATCCGACCTTTTAGTATCTTTTTATATAAATCTTTACGCATGACATCTTCAAGCTGGTAGGTAGCTTTGGATTTGTAGAATTGATTGAAGGCAGATAACAACACTTGAACCAACATAATTAGAATCAATAAACCACCATACAACCAAAATGTTGAGGTTTGATCATAAGCATCAATCGCGAGTTTGGAGGTGTACGCGAAGAGTATTGCGGTTAAGGATAAAATAAAAGAAAAAACCGATAGTAAGGATAAAGGTAGAATGAAGTGTTTCTTATAGGTTTTTAATAAAGGGTTGAGTTTATATGTCATGGAGAATACCTCTACTCGTATTGTATCATGATTAAACCCAATATGGCACTGTATTTACAGATTGAAAACGGGTATAATGAGGATAAACGTGAGGTAAAGCATGAAGACCTATGAGATTGCGGGCATTCCGATTTCAATTGAATATCACTATCCTGACTACCTTAAAAACAACATTGAGGATTATGAAAAAAAGGGTATACCAAAGTATCATATCCAAACCCGTTTGGTGTCTTTGATTGAGCCTTTGTCTAACCCCTATATGCAAGACACCTACCGTAGGTTTTATCAAACCGATACCCACCATACCATTCAAGTCGTGGATTTAAATGGTGTAATCAAATACGAAATCAAACGGACACTCGACCACAAAGATATTCGAATCTGTTTGGTCGAAGCGTTATCAAAAAAACCAGCGGAGATGGAATATGTATTCATCTCGATGTTGTTTTTAGATATCGCGACTTTAGAAGGGTTTGTTCCCTTACACGCGTCTTGTGTGATTAAAAATGAACAAGCGTATTTATTCAGTGCGCCTTCAGGGACAGGCAAATCCACCCACGCTGCTTTTTATCATAGTGAACTTAAAGGCTTTGTTATCAACGATGACAAACACATCATCAAAGATTTCAAAGTGTATGGCACCCCGTTTTCAGGTAAAACCGCACTCAATCAAAATGCGTCCTACCCACTGAAGTCGATTACCTTCATTGAACAGGGTTCGATTGACCGTATTTACCCACTAGAAATGGATGAAGCAATCAAACACCTATTAAAAAATATCGCGAGACCTACCACTCAAACCTCATGGGAAGCTTTACTACCCCATATCAATCAGTTACTAGAACAAACGTCATTTTATAAAGCCACTTTAACCTTAAATCCAAAAAGTGTATACATGACCTACTATGAACCCAACAAGGAGACCCCTATGAAAATCAAACCTGGATTCATCATCAAAACCATAGGCTTGCGTCACATGGTCTTACCGATTGACGCCCAAGCCTTACATTTTAATGGGGTCATGACCTTAAATAAATCAGGCCTATTATTGTTTGAAGCCTTACAAACCGAACAAACCTTAGAATCCTTGGTAAATCTTTTGATGGATCAATACGAGGTATCCTTTGAAGATGCGAGACGTGACGTCGTGAAGTTCGTTGAAACCTTGAAAGACAAAGACTTATTATGTTAAAACAAGTCATCGACAATGACACGTTTTTTGAACTGATTAAAAGTGAACTCGCTTTGGGTAAAACCGCGAGTTTCACGGTGAAGGGCAGTTCGATGCGGCCTTTTTATCAAGACTCAAAAACCGTGGTCACCGTGATTAAACCCAATCAGTTAAAAAAACACGATGTCGTGTTAGCCCATTATCAAGGTAAAGTCATTCTCCATCGCATTATCAAGATCGAAGAGAACACCCTAACTTTAAGAGGGGATGCTACGATTAAAAAAGAAGTAGTCTTGTTAAATAATATCTTTGGTGTAGTATTATCCCACCAAACTAAACGAACCATTAAAGAAGATCATAAAGGATATCGATGCCTAGCTTATCTGTGGGTTAAAAACCCGTTGAGACGCTTTTTATTAAAGTTGAGGTCATTATGAATAACATCACCCAAACGCTTTTAACCGCGACTCAGTACGCTTTAAAACAACAATTGGTTCAAGTCAAAGTCGAAGATGAACCTTCGTTTTTTAAAGCGATGTTGAATTCAGGCTTGGCGGGGGTGATATTACCTTATATCGATACCAAAGCGTATTCACCAAAGTTCATTCAAAAAACAAATGGCGTCTTGTTTGATTTTATTAATAAAGACACCCAACAACAAGCCCTCATAATTAAAATCAAATCTTTATTTCAAACCCACCAAATTGATCATATATTTTTAAAAGGGACCAAATTAAAAACCCTATACAAAGCATCTTACATGCGGGGTATGGGGGATGTTGATATCTTAGTTCGCTCGGATTTAGATGTCATCAAAGCCTTATTTAAAGAACTAAACATCAAACTAGAATCGAGGTCTTTACAACACGACCAATACATCACAGAAGACAACCTTTTGATTGAAATCCACCCCAGCATCCACAAGGATTTCAATCCGAAGTACCAAACCTATTTTAAAGGGGCTTGGGAGAATGCCTCTTTGGTTGTGGGGTGTGAGTATACACTCAATCCAACCTTTGAAGTCATCTACCTGCTCTATCATTTAGCGAAACACATCGAATCTTCAGGGATTGGGTTAAGAAGCTTATTAGACATAGGGATTTATCTTCAAAAGTATGATACGCAAATCGATTTAAAAGCACTGAATGAAACATTAATATTGCTAAAAATGGATAAGTTCTACAATACGGTTTTATATTTGAATAAAGTCTATTTTGATTTAGATGTTCCTATCAGTAATCAGGGTTTTATCATGAGTGAAACCTTACTTGAAGAAACCACTGCCTACTTCATAACCTCAGGCATCCATGGTAAAGGGGATACCTTTAATAACATGGCCCCTCGACTCGCAGCTTCTGAAAATAAAGGCAAGTCGAAGTTTAAAGTCTTATGGCGGATTGTATTTCCGAAGATGGTGGATGCGAGAGGGATGTACCCTGTTTTACATAAACATGGGTATCTCTATCCTGTTTTAATGGTTCATCGATTATTTAGATTAATCGTTATTAAAAATAAGTCTTCATTGAAAAAAATAAGAAACTTAAATGAAAGTTCTATGAAACGAAATGAGATTGAAAAACTATTTGATGACATCGGTATTTACTGATGTCTTTTTTACGCAATTATTACATAATAAATAATAACTTTGAATTGCTTAGTATAAATACTAGTGCTATAATGAATTTAATATTGAAGACTGTGGGAGGTATTTTAATGTTCAATAAAGAAGTGTATGAAGCGCCAGTTATCGAAGTCACTGAGTTTGAGTTACATGAGTCGATCGCTGACAGCGCGAATCCAAGCCAAGGTGCTCTTGGTTTTGATGAGATTTGGGGGAACTAATTAATGAAGAAATTATTCTTAATTTTATCACTAGTTGCTCTTGTTCTCATATCCGGTACTGTGGTTGCGGCAGCTCGCCCAACAAATGTAGTTGTTACAATTACATCATCATTTGACAATTCAAACAAGAATCTTACGCATCAAGACACTACTTTACCAGTTGGCAGTTTGTTCAGTTTGAATGCTAGTAATATTCAATCATCCTATATTTTCGCTTTTTGGGTAATCAATGGCGTAGTTAGAAATGATTTAGCAGCAACGTCTTCAATTAAGCTACAAACAAGTATGCATATTCAAGCAGTTTTCCATAAATCAGGAGAACATGCTGTTTTGTTTGTAGATTCTAATGGTAAATTGATTTCTACTGAATATGTTGAAACTGGGGATCCGGTTAGTGCACCAAGTTATGATGGATTTTCTAAACCTGGACTTGTAATTAACGAATCAACTCCTTGGAAATCATTACAAGGTTCAACCACCTTAACAGGTATTAATACATCACGTGTATATGTTTTACAATATCAAAACCCAAGTACTCCTGTGACTGTTATACTTTCCGTTACAGGTGGTGTAGCAACACCATCAAATCCCAATAGAAATGATGTTGTAACACTTGTAGCAAATGACTTACCAAGTTTTAAATATTGGAAAGATAGCAACGGTAATGTTTTATCATACCAATCCACTTTCGTATTTACAGCACTTAATGACGTAACAATTATTGCAGAAACTGTTAATTCTAAGACACCTGCAACCCTAGTTACCATGTCAAGTGATTTAGCAATTCGCGACGACTATGAAACTTATGTAGGACGTTTTGAGTTACAGAGCGGTCATGAACTTGTTGAATGGGGATTTATTCTTTCTCAAGATTCCGTCGGACTATTGACATTCAACACTCAAAATAGAATAGTCGCAAAATCAAATACGTTCAATGCAACAACAAATGAGTTTGTTATGAGCTTTTCAGAAGTTACTTTCTCAAGAATCAGAGCTTATATAGTTGTTGATAATGGAACAGGATTAATTGAATATTATAGCTATTCCCAAGAAATTGTTCCTTCTGATTTATTCATTTCGGAATATATTGAAGGATCGAGTAACAATAAAGCAATTGAAATTTACAATGGAACAGGTAGAGATATAAATTTAACCGGTTATTCAGTAAAATTATTCAGCAATGGATCTCCAACCGTTTCGACTAATTTAAATTTGTCGGGGATACTAGTCAATGGTGATGTATATGTTATTTATAACACTAGTGCAATTTCGAGTATAGCGAGTGTTGGCGATATCACTTCAGAAGTAACTTTCTTCAATGGTGACGATGCAATCGGATTATACAATGGATCAACCTTAATTGATTTAATCGGTGTTATTGGAGTAGATCCTGGTACATCTTGGCCTGTAGGAACAGGAGCGACTGCGGAGTTTACTTTAGTTCGAAAGTCTTCAGTATTATCCTTTAGTGGTTCATTTGTTGAAGACGAGTGGGATGTTTATCCTCAAGATACTGTAACATATCTTGGATCACATACAGCAATCACAGGCACCTTAAGTGAATCACAAAAAATAGTTCTAGACACTTCGGCCGTATCCATTCCATCATCAGTAAAAGTAGAGGGAAACTTGACTTTACCCCTATCTGGTAATAATGGGTCCACAATTAGTTGGTCAAGTGATTCAACACATTTAATTACTAATCTAGGTGTAGTTTCACTACCTACGGGCTCACCAGAAACTGCAATCTTGACTGCAACAATAACTTTAGGGTCTCTCTCTAAAGTGAAAGAATTTGAAGTTGTCGTTGGGAAATTAGATTCTGAAAGAGTTTCAATTGCTAAAACAGCTCTTGTCATATCATCACTAATTACTGAAGCTGGTAGCATGGGTTTACCTACTACGGGTTCAGAGGGAACAACTGTTACTTGGTCTTCTGATAATGTAAATGTTATTAGTAACGCTGGTTTAGTTGTACTACCTGAAACTGGATCAGTTGTTGTAAATTTAACAGCAACTATTTCATTCGGTTCATCAAGTGATACTAAAGTATTTTTTGTTACTGTTAGTTCCTCTAATATTGATAATTATACTGTCTCATTTAACACTAATGGTGGAACAATCTATGCAAATCAAATTATTCAATCTGGTCAAAAAGCATCTAATCCCGGAACTCCAATAAGAACCAATTCGATTTTTAAGGGGTGGTTTGAGCAAAATCTGGTTACTACGTTTGATTTTGATCAATCTATAACCTCGGATACCACTATTTATGCTGTTTGGGAGTCACTATTATACTCGTTTAATTTCTTAGATGGTGGATCAAGTAGTAATTCTGGATATGCTAATACTGGATTAATGACAAATGTAAGTTATGCTTCTGATAATCCTGGAGGAACAAGTGGAACAACCACTTGGAGAGCAGACTATGCTAACTTGAGTGCAACAATTTATACAAGATTAGGCGGTCTTTTGGAGTCTACTGAATATGGTACACCTAATGCTAATATAAGAACCGACTTTGCTTTTAATCAAAGTATATCTAAAGTCGAAATAGTTGATGCAGCGAAGTTTGGTACAGTAGGTAGAACTACAATGGTATATTTACAAATATCATCAAATGGAACCACATGGACAACAGTAGCTTCAACAACAACTATAAATGGGACAATCGTATTTAGTGGTTTGAATATTCCCGCTGGCTCGAGAATTAGAATTACTATAGCTTTAACAGCAGCTACAAGTACTAACTCAGGTATCCAATTTACAGGAATAAAAGTTTACGGGAACCCGTCCTAACCCCTACTGACACCACAGCTCCTACGATTAATTTCTCAGAAGAGACCATTACATCGTATACTGTAGGGGACCCTTGGAGCGATATTACTGCAAGCACTTGGTGTGTTGCTACAGACGATATAGATCCTAATCCTTCATGTGAAGTATTATGGCATTTAAATCCTTTGGTAGACACCGATATAGCTGGAACATACACAATTACATATTATGCTAAAGATTCAAGCGGTAATAGCGTTACAAGAGATCTCATTATTACAGTATCAGAGCCATATTCAAGTTCGTTTGATGCAAACGCTTATTATTCATCGGCTAATAACAAAACCGGTAGTGTATTGTTCTCAACATTAAGAACCATTATTCAAACGAATATGGTTAAAGTCAGCTATGGCGATGCACGCTACATCTTAGATGAAACAGACCGTGATCCGAATAATCCTGCCAATGTCCTTACTATATACGACCGTCAATCGGTCTCAGGTGTATGGGATGGGACGACATGGAATCGTGAACACGTGTGGCCAAATTCAAGATTGGGTGTTTCAAGTGTAACGAATACACAAAAAAATATTGCCAGTGACTTACACAATTTACGTGCAGCCATCGTGGGTACGAATTCTTCAAGAAGTAACAAATGGTTTAACTTAACAACCACATCCACAACCTACTATCCAGGTGATGCTGATAAAGGTGATGTGGCGAGAATTCTATTCTATATGGTAGTCATGTACCCTAGCCTAGATTTAGTCAATGTCATCACCCAAGCGATGGATGATGGTATGTATGTCGAAGCAGGGACTTATATGGCAGTCATGTCCGTGTTATTACAGTGGCACATCGATGACCCAGTGGATAATTTCGAACGTAATCGTAATGATGTGATATATCATTATCAAAACAATCGAAATCCATTCATCGATCGACCTGAGTATGTCGCACTGATTTGGGGTAATACGCCATCGGCTGTATCGAGTTCTAGTCAGTTTATTAACTAAATTTAAAGGCACATTCCAAATAGGCGTGTGCCTTTTTACCTAAATGTGTTATCATTAATCATAAAGGGATGATATTTATCAGAAAGTTCTTATTACTTATACCAATCTTACTACTCATTTTGATTGGATGTTCGACAAATCAAACATTAGAACCACCAACGAACTTCAGATATGAATCTGGTTTTTTGTACTGGACTGAAATCCCTAGTGCAGATCATTATGTTATTGAAATCAATGGCGTAACCAAATTAGCCTATAACAATAAACTGGATTTAAAAGATTATCCAACAGCCAATTACACAACCCGTATCGCAACTTTCTCTAAAGGCAAACTATCGAGCTTTTCATCCTATATTCAATTCCAACTCATTCAACAGGAACAAATAGAAAATATCACTTTGACAAGTACGAATATTACTTGGGATTTAGTTGTAGGATTGACCTATCAAGTCAAAATTACGAATGTTTCAACGAATCAAGTCATACAATCACTTAATTTACTAGAAAGCACCTTTAATTATAAAAATTTAGAACCAGGTTTATATGAATTTGAAATTCAATTATTACTAGATACCCACGTAGTTTCGACCAAAGTGTTTAGGGTAGATACTAATACGTACGAGTATGTGCGTAACGCAGGGATGGTCATTGAACATATCCCAGACGCACTATATGTAGGACAACAAATCTTGGCTTTAGATGTGGATTATACCACCGATGAGTATGGTATCTTGATCGATTCCGATTACATCGATGCTTTAGAAGGTTTAGGCTTTGTTTTAATGGGTATTGCTGACGAGATTCCGACTTACTGTTATGTGAACTTAGTGATTATCGCAGTACCTGAAATTATATCGAGTAATTCCGTTACGTATAATGGGAATGACATTTCCTTTCTATTTAATTTAAGTGGTGGAACATTCAATGGTTTGGGTGGTAATAACATCGCAGGTAGTGATTACACATTTAGTGGGTCAACACTGACCATACATGCGTCTTATATCAATAACATCATTGCTACAGAACCCACCAGAAAAACGCTTATTTTAACCTATGTTTTACAAAATGACCCCCATGTGGTCATTGGATACTTATTCATAACCTTACCTTAATCAGTCCATTTTTGGACTGATTTTTTATTGTTTTTAAGAAAAATACATAAAATGCAATCAATATTATATAATTTTTTGAGGTTGTGGGTATAATGTAAGTATACGGGGGATACCAAGATGTTGAAAGAAAAAGAATTAAAAAGACAGTTAACGCCTTTTGAACTCGCTTTTAAAGCCACCCCTTTACGCAATACACTTGAAGTCATTTCACTGTATGTGGTGCTTGGTGTGCTTTGGATTTTTTTCTCTGACATGGCACTGAAACTATTGGTAACCAACCC
Source organism: Acholeplasmataceae bacterium UBA6150 (assembly GCA_002423145.1). Lineage (GTDB taxonomy): Bacteria > Bacillota_I > Bacilli_A > Acholeplasmatales > UBA5453 > Paracholeplasma. The sequence goes on from DIUU01000004.1 coordinate 47,481, forward strand.
AGCAAGGGTGGAAGAACTTCAAATGGCCAAAGGGTTATTTTATGTTGCTTTCACAGGGTATATCTTCTATGTCATCATTAAAAAACGGATGGAACAGTATTACAACATCATGAATCACTTGAATGAAACACTCCTCGAACTGAGAAAAACCAATGCGAGCATGAAAGAATTAGAACATGAATTGGAACAACTCGCTTATTACGATTCCTTAACCGGATTATATACCAGAAACATGATCATTAAAACCATCGATGATCACATCGAACAACACCCGAATGAATTATTGGGACTTGTTTACGTCGATATCGATGATTTTTCCAATATCAATGAAATCAAAGGTCACCATGTGGGTGATGAACTCATCTTATTGTTGTCTGAAGAATTACGTAAAATCGCTGGTGAACCCCACCACATCGGACGCATTGGTGGCGATGGGTTTATCATCGTTTTGAAAAACTTTTTAAATAAAACACAGATGATTGAAATCATAAGAAAAAATGCTTCAAAACTCAGACGGGCTTTTATCTTAGACCACGAAGAATTCTTTACGACTGTATCGATTGGGGTATGTACTTACCCTGAGGATGGATCAACCACACAAGTATTGATGTCCAATGTCGACTTGGCTTTGGGTAAAGCCAAATCCTTAGGTAAAAATCAAATGGTCATTTATAACGATCAATACCACTCGGAAATGAAAAAACAAATTGAAATTTCCAATTTGTTATATCAAGGCGTTCGTAACAATGAATTTAAAGTATTTTACCAACCGATCATTAAATCCGAAACAGGGAAAGCTTCAAAGGTAGAAGCCCTAATTCGATGGCATAACCCAGTTAAAGGTAATATTCCACCGCTAGAATTCATTGAAATCGCAGAAAAAACAGGACACATCAAGGAATTAACTTATTTTGTTATCAAGGATTCTATTAAACAGTTAAAAATTTGGGAAAGTGAAGGGATTGATTTGGTGGTTTCAATTAACCTATCAGCCCGTGTCTTAAATGACCCATTATTCATTGAAGAGATCAAAGGCATCTTAGAAAAACACCAGGGTGACCCATCTAAACTCATTCTTGAAATTACCGAGTCTGCCGTATTGACCCACATCGATGAATCGATTACGACCTTATTGGTTTTAAAAGAAATGGGCTTTTCAATCGCTTTAGATGACTTTGGTACAGGCTATTCATCCTTAACCTACTTACAAAGATTACCGATTGATATCATAAAGATTGATAGAAGCTTCATTCGAAACATCCAATCCAAAGACCATGTCGTACCATTATTAAAATTCATGATCGATGTGGCCCATGAATTGAATCTCAAAGTCGTGTGTGAAGGCATTGAAGAAATCTATGAAAAAGAAGCGACGATTCAACATGGATCAGACTACCTTCAAGGCTATTTATACGCTAGACCGAACAGTCCAGAATTACTCGATAAAACCCTACTAAAGAAAAAAGCACAGTAATTTTGTGCTTTTTTTTAAGGTTCAAAATACAAATCTTCACTTGGAACTGATAAAATGGTTGAAAATACAATAAATGAAAATTTAACCTGCACAGCGTCGTATATTTCTAATTCGGATACCGGTGTAGAGATGATCAGTCTGGCACGGAATATGCCATATTCGTATTTGGTTTCCCAAGGACTGCTTTTGGAAGCACTGATTTCAAGTGAACTATCTTCATTAGATAATAGTATGGAATCGATTCTAAGTCGAGTCAAATTCATATTGATGCCAGTAAATTCAACTTCAATGTAGGTTTGATCGTCTTCGGTGCGAATGGTCACATATGAATCATAATCATTCGGTGTAATCTCACGCATGATGCCATAAATACTATTGATAAAGACGAATCCAAACATGACCATCACAACAATGCTTGTAAAAATCCAAAAACGTCTGACTCTTTTTTTATGTAGTACCTCATGACGGTATTTAATCTCAGATTGAATCGCTTCTTTGGGTGTTTGTTTGGGTTGAACTTCATTCCCACAATACCAACACGCCGCTGCGGTCGCCTTATTTAGCTTGCCACATTTCTTACATTCAATGGGTTTACTCATCGTTTCATCACCCCCATTTATTTTAACATAAATGAGGCCATTGGTATAGAAAAAAATCCATCACTGAATGGATTTCTTTACTGAGTCAAATAAGAGTTGAGCAAAGCCGGGTTTGACATCATCATAGTGTTTTTTAAAGCGTTCATCGTCTAAATACATTTGGCAAATATTTAAGTGAGCCTCTGGGTTATAGTAGCCCCAAGCCATGGTTAACCACGCTTTGTGATAGGTATAGACTTCTTTCATGATTAAAGATCTACGCTCACCCTGGGCAGTAGAAGCCCGATCTAATGCTTCAAAAAGTTGTTTTTCAAGACGAATGAAGCGGTTAAAGTCGGCTTCATTCATATTTGAAAATGCCTTTTTGCTTTTTTGATAAGCCTCTTCACCGTAGGCTTCGACAACTTCCTTTTTATACTGTTGTTCATTTTTGTCAATTAAATCTTGCTTGAATCCTTTAAACTTATCTGAATCAGTCATGTGTTCATGCCCCCTTTTTGCATGGATGGTTAAAGTGAGATTAGAAATAATCAAATCCAGGCGTTCTCTTTTTTCATATAACGCACTTAAATGGGTTTCGTATAAAGTCAACAAATCGATTGAAGGGTCGTTTAAAATTGATTGGATAGAGGACAGTTCGATTTCAAACGCCGATAGAAACAAAATCGTTTGAATTCGGTCTAAATCCTTCGAATCATAAAATCGATAATTGTTATCGTTTCGCTTGGGTAAAATGAGCCCTTTCTCTTCATAAAACCGAAGTGCTCTTTTGGATAGCCCCGTTAGTTTTGATACATCATCTAATGTATATGTCATCTTTTCACCACCAATATCAGTATAATCGTTAACGTAACGTTAATGTCAAATAGATTTTAACATACTATTTGTTTTTTTACAAATTGTGTTATAATTAGCAACAAGGAGAGTTATAAATATGCCAAAATTATCATTATTAGAAAAATACGCTAAGCTTGCATGTCGTGTGGGTGTCAACGTTCAAAAGGACCAATTGGTCGTTGTTAGAGCGACCACAGAAACCAAAGAATTGACCCGTTTGATTGTCAAAGAAGCCTATGAATGTGGCGCGAAGAAAGTCATCGTCCAATGGTCTGATGAATACCTAACCCGTCTGGCTTATGATTATCAAAGTGTCGAAACCTTAGAAGAAGTACCAAACTACATCATTGAAACCAATCAGTATTATGTAGATCATGGTGCTTGCTTCCTCAATGTCATTTCCCCTGTGATTGGTGTCAACGAAGGCATCGACGCCACTAAAATGGCGAAAGCTTTGACCAGTACTCAAAAAGCCTTACCATTCTTAAGAGAATACACCATGGGTAACAAAGGCCAATGGACCATTGTCGCAGCCAGCAACCCAGTATGGGCTGAAGCGGTATTTCCTCATCTCAAAGGTGATGAAGCGACTGAAGCGTTATGGGACGCGATTTTAAATGCGTGCCGTGTGTATGAAGATTCAGACCCACTTGAAAACTGGAAAACACACAATGAAGTGTTAAGAAAACACAATGAAGTCTTAAATACCTTAAACTTCAAAGAACTTCGATTTAAAAATAGCCTAGGTACCGATTTGGTGGTTGGATTGGTTGAAAACCATGTATGGTCTGGTGGTGGCGAACACGCAACCACAGGGGTGTATTTTAATCCGAACATCCCAACCGAAGAAACCTTCACGATGCCACTCAAATGGGCGACATCCGGTAAGGTAGTAGCGACCAAACCACTCAACTATCAAGGCACGCTTGTTGAAGATTTCTACCTTGTTTTTAAAGAAGGTAAAGTCGTTGAATTTGATGCGAAAAAAGAACTCAAGACCTTAGAAGAATTACTCAATACCGATGAGAATTCAAGATACATTGGTGAGATTGCTTTAATCAGCCATGATTCTCCAATTTCCAATACCAACCTCTTATTCTTAAATACCTTATACGATGAAAACGCAAGTTGTCATATGGCGTTGGGTAGAGCGTATCCAATGAACATTAAAGGTGGCTTAACTGCCCCAATCGAAGAACTTGAAAAGAAAGGCTACAACAAGTCTTTAATTCACGTGGATTTCATGTTTGGCTCAGCCGACATGTCAATCGTTGGTGTGAAGTACGATGGCTCTGAAGTCGTTGTCTTCAAAAACGGAAACTTTGTGATTTAGTGAGAAACCCTTTTTGGGTTTTTCTTTTTTCAGAACCCCGTGTTATAATACGCTTAGGAGTTGATACCATGTTAGCCTATAAACGCATGAACATTGTCATTTCAAAATTAGACTTAGTCAATAAAAATGTCAGTGGGACCTACCAATTGAATCATCATATCACGAGAAACACCGGAAAGATGGCAGATCATGTGTTTTTCACGGAACTCATCTTTTTGGTCAAAGACACCTTAGATATCCAATTACCACTCAATATGACCATCGCATTACGAGGCGTGTTTGAGTTTGAAAACAAAGAATCAGAAGCAGATATCATCGAGTTTTTAAAGAAGGATGCGGTTCATTTATTGTATCCTTACTTGCGTGCTACCGTCACTAATCTGACTACTGCAGCGATGTTACCACCCCTATTCATACCGTTTGTCGATGCGTATCATTTATTTAAAGAAGATATCGCCAACTGAGAAACCAGCCAACACTGGTTTCTTTTTTTAGATTATAACCCTTTTGAGGTATAATAGATTTTGAGGTATTATTTATGACTAAATTCAAAACCTATATCGATATATTTATAACTTTCTTTAAGATTGGCTTATTCACCTTTGGTGGGGGATACGCCATGATTGGGGTCATGCATAAAGTCATTGTTGAAAAAAAGCAGTGGATCGATGAAGATACCATGTTAGAACTCATCACCATCAGTGAAGCTACCCCAGGGCCATTCGCCATCAATGGGGCTACCTACATTGGGTATCACAAAGCAAAGTTCCTAGGTGCGCTTTTCGCAACCCTCGGGGTAGTCTTACCGAGTTTCATCATCATCTTATTAGTATCATTATTCTTACAAGCCTTTAACAATAACGTTGTTTTACAACATGCACTCGCTGGTATTGGGGCAGGGGTCCCTGTACTGATTTTCCATGCGTTATTCAAATTATCTAAAAAAGTGAACATCAATATCATCAATGGGGTATTGATTTCAATCGCTTTTTTTGTTTCATTTTTCACCAATTTCAGCGTGGTGTTATTGCTCATCCTAACCGCGCTATTCGCGTTGATTTACACAGCGATTGAAAGACGGGTGAGACCATGATTGAACTATTGGAACTTTTCTGGATATTTTTTAAGATCGGCTTATTTACCTTTGGTGGGGGATACGCGATGATCCCACTCATTCGTCAGGAAATGGTCAGTGGTGGCTTTTTAACGGTTGACCAAGTCAATCAGTTCATCGGCATCGCGGAATCGACCCCAGGCCCATTCGCGGTCAATATGGCGACATTTGCGGGATTTCACACGTATGGTGTTTTGGGTTCTGTGTTCGCCACCCTCGGCGTAGTCTTACCGAGTTTCATCATCATCATGTTGATTGCCTACTTTTCCGATAAGTTCATCAAAACCAGACCCGTTCAAACCATCTTAAGGTTCTTAAAGCCGGTCATCTTAGGTTTAATCCTATCGGCTGGTTTATCGGTATTACTACACAGTGTATTAGGTAATTATTTTGAAACCATCGATTTTGACCCAACAGCCTTAATCATCTTCGCCGTTGTCCTGGGTTTATCATTCTATAAAAAACTGACCCCCATCCACTTGGTCTTAATCAGTGCGATTTTGGGCATGACACTGTATTTACTATAATCAAAACGCACTTCAGTAAAGATTACCTGAGTGCGTTTTTTTCTAGTATAATAGAGGTGTGAGGTATGGTCTATGTTGAAACCCTATGTGATCTATTCTGTTAAATTTGTTTTATTGATGACAACGTTCCTTTTTTCGATGTACGGGACTTTTTATAGCTATGTCGAATTTGGTTTAATCAACATCCGCTTTTATACCAACCAAAGTAATCTGTTGGTATTCATCGTAACGTTTTTAATGGTCTTTGGTTGGGATAAGTCTAAATTTTTTAAACACATCGCTTTGATCGCGACTTTAGACATCATCTTAACCGGACTGGTTTACAATATACTTTTGACCGATTTGGTGGTGGGGTTTACCGAAACTCAGCTGTTTCTAATGCTCATTACCCACACGGTGGTTCCGATTTTATATACCCTACTTTATTTGGTCTATGTCATCGATTCACCTCAGTTTAAAACGTTTTATATCACCCTCATACACCCATTTTTATACTTTGTTGTATTTCAAATAATAGGGGCCTTCAATGGGTATTATCCGTACCCCTTTTTAAACCCAAATCAAGGGTTAGTTCGTTTTCTAATCACGAATTTGGCCATCCTATTACCAGGTCTTTTTATCCTGACGTTTATCCTCATATGGACCAAACAAAAGCTTCAAAAAGTCTTAGATTTGAAAGTGTAATTATCAAGGTGTATCCCGTTTTATATAACCTTGATTAGGTAATGAAGCGATTTGATGATATAATAGACAAACGAACGAGGTGGTTAAACATGAGAAAACCATGGATATACGATGAAAGACTAAAAAACCCAAATATGGGTCGAATTGTCTATCAAGTCATCGTAGACCGATTTGTGCCTAGCCAAAACTTAGAAGGCAAGAAGCATTTATATGACTATCCAAGAAGTCTAAAAACTTGGGATACCTTACCCAAAGGTGGACACTTCATGCCAGATGCGAAATACTGGAGTCATGAATTAGAGTTTTATGGGGGAGACCTCAAGAGTTTGATGAAAAAACTCGATTATTTAAAAGCATTGGATATCGATATGCTCTACTTGAATCCGATCTTTGAATCCTTATCTAACCATAAATACGACGCTTCAGAGTATTTAAAGATATCCCCTGAATATGGCGATATGCTAGATTTAAAAGCACTCGCTGACGCACTACACAACCAAGGTCAGCGCTTGATTTTGGATGGTGTATTCAACCACATGGGTGTGAATTCACCCTATTTTCAAAGTGCTTTAGATGAATCTTCACCTTACCGTCCATGGTTTTACTTTGGTGATTCTTACCCTGAGGGTGTGAGGCTGTGGGCGGACGCGAAAAGCTTGCCTGAACTGAATTTAGAAAATGACGCTGTGAAGGATTACATTTACCGTAAAGACCAGTCGGTCATCAAGAGTTATTTAAAACAAGGCGTGGATGGGTTTAGACTCGATGTCGCCTTTGACATTGGTTATGATATTTTGAAAGATTTAACCAACCATGCCCACCAAGAAAAGAATACGTCTCTCATTGTCGGAGAAACGTGGAATTACCCAAAACGTTGGCTAAATGCGATGGATGGGGTAATGAATTTCACACTCAGAGAAATCATATTCCATACAGTCGAACAACGGTTTACACCGGCACAAGTCAATGCATTACTAGAAAAAATGGTGTCTGATTGTGGCGTGGATGGTTTATTGAAGTCTTGGAATATATTGGATAACCACGATACCGTTAGACTCAGTCACCGCTTAAATGAAGCCAATCAAGCTTTGGCAGAAGTCATTCAGTTTACGTTTCCTGGGTCACCCAATTTATATTACGGTTCAGAACTCGGCATGACAGGGGCGAATGACCCTGAAAACCGTGCACCGATGGATTGGGATTTACACACAGAAAACTCAAAGCGACTCCAATGGATTAAACAACTCATACGGATCCATAAACAAGAAAAAGCGTTGATGGTAGGCGATTATTTACCAATGTTATCATCCAAATTGGTTGCGTATGAACGCCATACCGATGATGTCAGTGATACGGTGTTGGTCATTTTGAATCCAACCGATGATGTCGTTGAAGACCATATCTTAATTCCAGACTCATCCTTAATGAACTATTCGAAATTTGAAGTTATTCTCGGAAACGTAGAAGCAGTGTCGCTCCTCGCAGGCTTGCTTCATGTGAAACTCCAACCCAAATCGTTTGTGTTATTGAAACCCATCACAAAACCTGAGAAGAGCTACACCCCATATAAACGCGTATAAAACAAAAGCACTGGTTATTAGCCAGTGCCTTTTTTTCTATTCAATCGATAAAATGTCATCTTTCGCGGTAATTGTATAGGCTTTGTGGGGTTCCATGAACCCTTCAATGATGCGCATCGCGATGAAGGTTTCAAGTTCCTTTTGAATAAAACGTTTGATAGGTCTCGCCCCATATTCAATGGAGTACCCATTTTTAAGAATGTATTTCTTCAAGTCTTCTGTAAATAGGATTTTGATATCGCGATCTAATAAACGCTTTTGTAAATCCAACAACAACTTATCGACAATTTTGATTTGAACTTGGAAACCGAGGGGGTTGAAGATGATGATTTCATCGACACGGTTTAAGAATTCTGGTTTAAAGGTGTTTTTGACTAAGGCCATGACTTCATCTTTCCCATGTTCTAAATCCTTTAAAAGGTAGTCACTACCCAAGTTGGAAGTCATGATGATGATGGTGTTTTTGAAGTCAACGGTTCGACCTTGGTTATCGGTTAAACGACCATCGTCCAAGATTTGTAAGAGGATATTGAATACCTCAGGATGGGCTTTTTCAATTTCATCGAACAAAACAATCGAATAAGGTTTACGTCTCACCGCTTCGGTGAGTTGTCCCCCTTCATCGTAGCCGACATATCCTGGGGGCGCTCCGACTAAACGTGAAACACTGTGTCGTTCCATGTATTCAGACATGTCGATTCGAACCATATGGGATTCATCGTCAAAGAGATTTTCGGCTAAGCTTCTCGCAACCTCGGTTTTACCAACCCCCGTCGGACCTAAAAACATGAAGGAACCAATCGGTTTGTTCATATCCTTAATGCCGGCACGCTGTCTAATGATGGCGTCACTGATGAGTTTGAGGGCGTGGTCTTGACCAATCACACGTCGTGCCATTTGGTCTTTCAAATGGATGAGTTTTTCCCTGTCTGCTTGCATGAGTTTCTCAATCGGGATGTGGGTCCATTTCGAGACGATTTCAGCGATGTTATCCTCTGTAACGACTTCGGAAATCATCCGTTCACCAGGATTATTGGTTTTTTCTTCAATTTGTTTTTCAAGTTTCGGAATTTTCGAGTATTGAAGTTCCGCAGCGGTACTGTAATCCGATTGATTAAAGGCATTTTGAAGTTGATTTTTTAAGTTTTCCAAATCCTGTTTTAATTTCTTAACGAGGGAGAGTTCTTGTTTTTCTTTTTCCCACTGGGCTTTATAGGTTTGTTCAACCCTGCGTTGTTCAATCAGTTCATCTTGAATTTTCTTAAGACGTTCTTTTGATAAGGCGTCTGATTCTTTGGAAAGGGCACTTTTCTCAATTTCTAGCTGCATGATTTTACGCATGACGGAATCGAGTTCAACGGGCATAGAATCGATTTCCATTCGGATGGAAGCACAGGCTTCATCGATCAAGTCAATCGCTTTATCTGGTAAAAAACGGTCGGTGATATAACGGTTGGATAGTGTCGCTGCAGAGACAATCGCGTTATCGGATATATGAACCCCATGGTGGGCTTCAAAGCGGTCTTTGAGACCCCTGAGAATCGATATCGTATCGAGCACTGTCGGTTCATCAATTTGAATCTTTTGAAAACGTCTTTCCAAAGCCGTATCTTTTTCAATGTATTTACGATATTCATTCAGTGTAGTCGCTCCAATGCAGTGGAGTTCGCCTCTGGCCAACATCGGTTTTAACATATTCGACGCATCCATCGCCCCATCGGCGCGACCCGCACCGACAATCGTATGGATTTCATCGATGAATAAAATGATGTCCCCTTCAGCGGATTTGATTTTATTCAAAATAGCCTTCAAACGCTCTTCAAATTCACCGCGGAACTTCGCACCCGCAACCAAAGAAGCGAGATCGAGTTCATAAATCATTTTATTTTGTAAGCCTAAAGGCACGTCTTTATCGACGATCCTTCTAGCCAAACCTTCGACAATCGCGGTTTTACCGACACCAGGTTCACCAATCAAAACTGGGTTATTTTTGGTTTTTCTTGAAAGGATTTTAATCATTCGACGGATTTCATCTTCACGCCCAATGACCGGATCAATCTTACCTTTTTTAACCTCTTCCACGATGTTTCGACCAAACTTTTCAAGTAAATTCGGGTCTTTTTCATAGTTTTCCATTTGTGGCATCATCCTAATCACCTCTTAATTTGGCACTCAAATAATAAGAGTGCTAATTTACCTTTATTATAATCCGAACTTTTAATTCTGTCAACTCAAATGGACGAAAGATTTTTGCTTTTTTTGAAACGCATTTCATGTTATAATTAAATGCTAAATGTACAAGGAGTTTGTCATATGAAAAAAGTATTGTTTTTGATTTTAACGGTGTTTTTAGGATTCACCTTAAATGCGTGTATTCCAAAACCCAAAGAAGCATTTGACCATCAAGCCTTTTTAATCGAGGCATCCGGCCAACTGGACTTACCTCGAGAAACATCCACCCACATTGAATTACCTATATCATTTGTATACAAGGAAAGAACGATTGAATTGACTTGGTACTCTAACAAACCCAATGTCATCTCTACGTTAGGGACAGTGACTAGACCTGTCTATGAAAGTGGCGATTCGGTCGTTACTTTAACGGTATTGTTACAACTAGAAGGATTTCAGTTTTCTCGAACATTCAATGTCAAAGCACTGAAACTCGACGCCTTGGTTTATTTTACAGTCACGTTTGAAACCATGGGAGGATCCTTTGTCAACCCGACTCAAGTCGAAGAAAACAAGAAACTGACCCAACCAGGTAACCCAAGTCGTGTCGGTTATACGTTTGTTTCCTGGCGAGTTGATTCCATCAACAGCGCTGTATTTGACTTTAACACCAACATCACCGCTGATATCACACTCTACGCTGAATGGTCACAAGTCGTTGTAGAAGTAACATTCTTAGATATTCTATACTTAAATGACTTACACGGCTCGATTGAAAAAGGCACCGATGATTTAGGGTTAGCCTTTATCGCGAATTATGTTAATTTTCACCGCACCAATAACCCAAGTGGGGTTATCTTACTGGCGGGAGGCGACATGTTTCAAGGGTCGGCATTATCCAATTATTATTTGGGTCGATCTACCTTAGAAATCATGAACGCCATGAATTTTGACGCCATGGTCTTGGGTAACCACGAATTTGACTGGGGTATCGATGTCGTCACAAACTATTTTGACGGTAACACATCTAATGGCGAAGCAACCTTCCCACTCTTAGGTGCGAATGTCTTTTATGAAGGCACACAAAACATCGTACAACATATGCAACCCTATACCATCATCACACGTGGTGATACCAAGATCGGTGTCATCGGCACGATGGGTTATGGATTAGAATCCTCCATCGCTCAGAGCCGAATCACAGGTTATGTGTTCGCTTCACCCGTAGCGATCATTGAATACTACGCTGAATACCTAAGAACACAAGAAGATGTGGACTTTGTCTTCGCTCTCGCCCACGATTCAGGCAACATCAACTCACAAGTATCACAGTTCACAGGCGATAAAAAAGTCGACATCATTTTCAATGCACATTCGCATTCTAGATATGTCACAACGATTGGTTCAACGACCATCATTCAAAGTAGCTCAAATGGTAAATATGTTGGTAATATCCGTATCGATTTAGCAACCAAGAACATCACCGCGACAAACGTGAGAACACACACATCTTTAAATACCCCAGACCCTGTCGTCAAAGCCTTGATTGATGGGTACAAGGCTGAAACCGATGTGTTATTCAATACCTTGATTATGAGGGCTGCGAGATATATCCCTACATCGACATTATCCGATTGGTTAGCTGACCTCATGCGTAAAGTCACAAACGCCGATATCGCGTTCCACAATTATGGTGGCACCAGAGATTCGATGGCCAGCGATGAAGCCATCACACTGGGTAAGCTTTATAAGATATTCCCATTCGATAACACCATCAAAACGGTATACCTCGATGGCGCAATCATCCAAAACTTCTTAAACCGTTCGAGTGATGCTTATAGCTCAACCGTCACCACATTCGTTCCAGGTACGCTATATAAAGTCGCTACCAACGATTACATCTTTGATAAGATCGATAACCCATTCATTTATGGTGTCAATCCAAACTTTGATGGTACGTTATTAAGAGACATGGTCTTAGCCGAGTTACAACTTCAAAAGGGTGTATACGCTACCTTTGATACGACCAATACCATCTTATCTGGACACGTTCCAAATGCTAGAAATCGTTTTACTTACTTAACCTTAAACACCTAATTGACAAACGTGCTATTTTCCGTTTATAATGTAATAGCACGTTTAAACGGCCCTGTAGCCAAGTGGTAAGGCACGGCACTGCAACTGCCTGATCGTCGGTTCAAATCCGGTCGGGGCCTCCAAAATAATCTTGAATTGGTTCGAAAAAACGACCCAATTACACAAATTTATGCCCATTTAGGGCATTTTTTTGTATAAAAATAACCCATCACTAGATTATCAAATCTAAAATGATAGGTTGAAAACGTTGATTGATTTACTTTTGAAAAATCCATTACAAGTGATTGAACCCTAAACATAAAGTGTGTACAAAACATCTTTGTATATGTTTCCAATCTTTAAGTTAATCGATGAATCCAGAAGAACGACATTCAATTGTCCATTTTTAATCAAACTTAACTTGATGTGAAAATGGTAGTTACTATCAATTTTATCATCAAAAGTAATTGACAGTGTTATAACAAATGTATATACTATTTACGAAGGATGGTGATTCTATGCTTACTCAAATAAAGAAGATTGGAAATAGTAAAGGTATCATTATTCCCGCTGCTATTTTAAAAATGCTTGATATCAAAGAAAGTGAAGAATTGACAGTTAAGGTTAAAGGCAAGGAAATTATTTTGACTAAAATCGATGTTTTTAATCCTAAATCACTAGAAGAGTTATTTTTAGAATATAAAGGAACATATAATGGCGAAATTGTATTCGATGATTCCAAAGGTAGAGAAATATGGTAAATCAAGGAGATATCGTTATCGTTGATTTTGATCCATCACTAGGTTCCGAGCAAAAAGGTAAGAGACCAGGGGTTGTGGTAAGTAATGATATATATCACGAGAAAACAAATGGGTTTGTTATTGTTGTTCCAATTACTTCAGATATGGCGGTTAAATATCCTTTACATGTAGATTTAGATTCAAGAACAAAAACTTACGGGCAAATCATGTGCGAACAAGTTAAGACAATGGACACCAAAGCAAGGAATTTAAAGACTGTTGAAAAACTTCCTATCGATTTACTCGATAAAACATTGAAAATAATAAGATTGTTGTTTTAATGGTATGATTTCTAGGTTTTTGATAAGAATTTTGTGTTGACTGGAAACAAACTTCACACTAACAACATAGCAAACTTGGTTGTGACAACCTCAAAAGTGGCACAAACTTGGATATGACAACACAAAATAATCTTGAATTAGTTCGACTAAACGAACTAGTTCAAGTAAATTTATGCCCTAGTTTGGGCATTTTTTGTTTTTAGGAACCTGTCATCACTATAAAAAACCATACAAAGGCAAAAAATAACAAAAACACAAGTTTTGCTTTACAAAAGGCAACAAAAAAGAGTTCTTCAACTCTTTATTAAAGTGGATGTCGATTTGGTTATTTATGGATATCCAATACATATTTACCTGTATACTTATGATCATTAAAATCGATATAGGCTTTACTGGCTTTTGATAAATCATATATTTGACCATATTGAACATCTATTTTGGTTTGATTGGCCATATCGGAAATGGATTTGAGTGTCTTATGACCCGTACTCGCGATGACACTGACAAATGTGCGTTGTTTGAATAACTTATAGAATGCACCTAAAGTCATCGCACCAAAGATTTGTTTTCCACTGCCCCCAATGACGATACAGTATCCACCTTTGACCAAACTTTTAGCGTATGATTGGATTGATTGGTAACCATTGACTGCGAAAATGACATCAAATCTATTGCTTGGTAAAATGAAGTTCGGGTCGTTATAGTCCAACAACTCTTTTACACCCAATTGTTTGAAATCGTTGAAGTGTTTTTGACTCGACACCACCGTGACTACGGCACCCAAATGCAGCGCTACTTGAACCAAGAATCGACCAACACCACCGCTACCACCATAGATGAGAACACGTTTTTGTTTTAATTCGGGTGCTTTTTGAATCGCGGTCATCACAGTACCCAACGCCATCGGCATCGTAGCCGCTTCTAAATAAGAATACCCTTTTGGCATCAACCCTACTTTGGATGCTGGCGCAATCAATTGTTCTGCAAAAGCACCAAAACCTGACCCAGATAAATCACCAAATACCGAGTCTCCGGGTTTAAATTGGGTTACTTTAGAACCTACCGATAGGATTTGTCCGGCGAAATCAGACCCTGGGTATATTTTCTTGGGTTGTTTCAAACCATACATCATCTTAATCATGAAGGGTTTGCCTAAAGCCAGCATTAAATCAGATTTATTCAAAGCAGCAGCATGTACCTGAATCCATACTTCATGATCTTTTAACTGGGGTAGGGTTCTTTCCTCAACAACGATATCATTGAGTCGATTATAATAACGATTCACAACAGTTCTCATGCAACGTCTCCTAGGATAATCCATTTAAATCTTACAGCCATTTTATAGTAAATAAATCGAGAAGACAATTAATTTGAATAACAATCACTTAAAATCATATAAAACATTATATTTATATGACTTCATTTCCATTTTTTTAAGGATTTAGGTATACTATCCATAATACTGGAGGACCCCATATATATGACCAAATTAAAACTAGAAGACTTTCCTTATCAAACCCACGATAAAGTACGTTACGGCGATACAGACCGTCAAGGCCATGTCAATAACATCCACTTTTCAGAATTCCTTGAAACTGGACGTGTGGAGATTTTATATCAACCAGAACAGCCATTACATCCAAAAAACTGCTCATTTGTCATCGTTCAAAATAACTTATCCTTGTTGAATGAAATCCACTGGCCGGGCACGGTAGAGATTGGTAGTGGTATCACTAAGTTGGGCAATTCTTCGATCACATTCTACCAACAGCTATTTCAAAACGGTGTAATCGTTGCGAGTGCGGAAACGGTGATTGTTCATGTCGATAATTTGACCCATCAATCCACCCCGCTTTCAGACCATGCCAGAGCGGTTTTGAGTCAATATTTACTAAAATAAAACCAGTTGAAATAAATCACCTAGAAAACAGGTGATTTTTTAAAATTTTGTGTATACATTCAGAAAACATTGTGTTATATTTTAATTGTTAAAAGAATTGAAAAATATGACACATTTTAGGAGTTATGGATGAAGAAACTATGGATTGTTTTAGTGGTTTTACTGGTATTGGTTTCCTGTAAAAAAGAACAAGCCCCCAATTATCGAATGCTAGATAATGAAAAGTATATTCAAGTCAGTGAAGATCGTTTTGAGTATGAATCCAAGTGGATGATGATCACCGATATCGTTGATGGCTATCAAATCACTTATTCAAACACAACCATCGTGACTCAAGTCATGGGTTCAACGGTTTCAGTGATTAGCGATACCTGTACCTTAACCAGACAACCCTCGAGTTTATTTGAAACGGATTGTAACGAAACCGAACGTGCAGCCTTGATGACCTATATATCTTCAGTAACACTCCATGAAGGTGAAATCATCACGGTGGGTAATGATAATAACATTTTAGGCCATATTTTGTTGATTATTTTCTTACTGATCCTATCCATTATTTTTGGTCTACTCGGATTTAATCGAGATCTATTGAATGGGTTTTTCGAGTTAAAAGCATTCTTCAAATTGAAATATTCTGATAAACCACGCTATGCCGATTGGTTCATCGACAATGCTCAAATAGGATTTAAAGCCGGATTCATCATCTCGGTAATTTGTTTGGTCATTACCATCGTATTCTTGCTGACAAGTTAGTAAAAATACATCATCTTCTTACGATAAAGGTTTTTCACAACGTAAATTCGATGGCTAAAGCCATAAAATTTTACAATCTGAAAACCTTTTTTTGTTGAAAAAAATGTTTTATCTTGATATAATCGGTCAATATAGATTGGAAATATCACTATGAATAGATTAAAACAAATCCTAAAACCCATCCTATCAGCTTTCTTAATTGGCTTATTGGTCGGATTCATATTATATGGATTCAAATGGATCACCGCTTTCGCTTCAAAGTGGAATCTTTTGTGGATCTCATATATGAAAACGTCCTGGTTTTTTATCGTTATTGTCGTGCTTGCACTATTTTTGATTGCGATCATTTTAGATAAAATACTCTATGAGGAACCCAATGCGGGGGGGTCGTCCATTTCGCGTGTATCGAAATTAATTGAATATAAAACACCAATCCAACCAGCAAAAAGCACAATATTTACCATTTTATCGACATTCTTCGTATTTTTAACGGGGACTCCACTTGGCATTGAAGGACCCTCGATTATGATTGGTACCTCACTGGGTGCCATCCACTCTAAAAACAGGTCAGAAGATGACCAAACACAATTGAGAGCAGCCGGTGCAAGTGCAGGTTTTTCCGCGATCACAGGATCACCCCTATCCAGTATATTTTTCGTCATGGAAGAAATCATGAAAAAGCCCACATGGAAAACCATCCGATTGGCCTTGTTTGGTGCGTTTGGAGCGTTTCTTGTGCTCATTGGTTTTGATGGACTATTCAATACCCAATCAACCACGTTCTTTCATTTTGAGTATTTAACAAAAGTCCCCTCCCATTTATTTTGGATTTTCATCATCATTGGATTTTTCGGTTTTATCTCAGCCTATATGTTTAACCGACAAGTCACATTCTTTAATCGCTTTTTCGCAATCTATTTGTATCGAATGACACGTAAAGCACGGTTTTTCTTTACGTTACTCGCCATCATTGGGGTGGGGTATTTTTATACGGATTTGATTGGTAGTGGACATGATTCAATTTTAAGCAATCTATTCCATCATGAATATACCATCGGCTATATCGGATTGTTATTATTGCTCAAAATCTTTTTCATCGCACTAGCGAATGCGTCTGATTTACCTGGGGGCATGTTTGTTCCTGTATTGGTGGTTGGTGGGCTATACGGTGCATTATTCAATGAATTCTTTATTTATATGGGTCTCGATGCGATGTATACTTCGACCATCATCTATATTTTTATGGGGACGTTTTTCGCTACCTCGATGAAAGCCCCCATCACAGCGATTGTCTTTTTCACCGAAGCCAGCTATTTTAACCCACAAAGCCTTTACATATGGATATCCATAGGGGTCGTTTTTGGGCTATCCAAACTGGTTCACTATGAATCTATCAATGATTTAGTCATCGATACGAATAAAGCCCAAAAAATGTATAACAATGTGTATCAACAAGTGAGACTCAAAATCAATGCCAACTCAAAAATCATCGGAATGACCGTCAAAGAGTTATTTCAAGGGGATAACCTCATCGTCAAAGGGATCGTTCATATTCATGAACCCAATTATACCGATCTAGCGTTTGAAAATTGGCGAATCATAGGTGGGGATGAAATTGTCATTCTATCTAACATAAAACCCAATATATTGAAAAAGAAAATGAATCAATACATGGATGATTGTGAATTAGAAATTGTTTAAATATTAACAAACAAATATCACTTTATATCTTGTAATCATGATTAAATCGCACTATACTTAAAGTAAAGTGGCGGTGATACAATGAAAGTAGCGTTGGTAATTCATTCTTATACAGGCAATACTATGGGTATCGCCGATAAAATCGGAGCAGCCTTGGTTCGAAAAGGACACGATGTTTCGTTGTTTCACATCAAAGCGAAAAACGAAAATCCCAATCAAATCAAGGGTATAGAATTGGAAAATACACCCAATTTAAAAGGGTTTGACCATGTCATTTTTGGTGCGCCAACCCGGGGGATGAATTTATCTATGGTCATGCAGCTGTTTTTAGCTACGTTGAGTGAAGGTCACCAAAGCGCTTCAGTGTATGTAACCCACTTTTTCCCTTTCAAATGGATGGGTGGATCACAATCCATCAAAACTTTCCTAAAGTTATCTTCCAATAAACTCGATATCCAAAAGACAAGCATCATCAACTGGAAAAATAAAAACCGAGACAAAGAAATTCAATGTCTCGTGTATCAATTCTCAGATTTAGATTAAATATAGTCAAAGTGGTTTTTCTTACAATAAGGACAACCAGGCTTTTGAAACAACCAAAAATATAGTACATACAATAACCCCAAGCCAAACCACCAGGTCAGACCGAAGAAGATCCACCTGAAGTGTTTCTTTGGGGTCATTTTTTTATCACAATCGTGACAATACCCATGGTAGATCGGTTTTGGATTTTCTTTATATTGATCCTCCAAAGTGGTGATTACAGAAGTCTTATGGCGGTATTTGGTTAACAATCGATTAAACTTCGATGGAATCGTATCTAAGGCGATGTATTTTGAGCGTTCTGCTTGTTCAGATTTCATGATGAGGTTAACCGTTTTTCGCAGTTGTTCAGGGGTATCACAATTTTTAATGATGTCTGATAACTGAATACCATAGTCGTAACCACTTTGATACATTTGAGTTAAAGTGGCGTGTCTAAAGTCAAAACTGCGTTTCATATAAGCATTACATACAGATAGATCAATCTCAAGAATGGTTTTATCGGATAATTGTAATCTTTTTTCAAGGGTAAATTTGGGGTCGAAATGAAGTACGATGATGAGGTCAACATCGTGTGTGGTCAAGGGGTAAATCGGAATATTATCGATAATTCCACCATCGGTGTGAAGGCGTTTCTTATAGAATGTTTGGGGGCCGGTTAAAATCGGAAAACCGACTGCACCCTTCATAAATCTCCGCATATCTTCATGATAAGGGCCTTCAAGTTTAACATAGTGAAAGTCTAATTTAGGGAAGGTTGAGACGGAAGACACATAAATCGGAATGTCGATGATATCGTGGTCACCAAACAACCGGTTAAAGGTTTGATCGATGTGGTTTTGAAATACGATGCCTTTCCATATGGAAAAAAGATTTGGATAATTGAATGTATGCCAAATCGATTTAACGCGATCAAATTGATTCGCTGCTATGCCATAAGCGTTACACGCACCAACGGAAGCACCCGATAAACAAGCGATCGATTCCCTGCCCATTTTCTCAATAAATGCTTCCATGAAACCGGTTTGGTATGCACCTTTCGCCAGCGCGCCAGATAAACATATGCCAAATTTCATGTTAATTTCCCATAATCTACACTGATATTGTAATGATAATTGTGTTTTTATGCAAGCATAGATATAAAAACCCTTAATTTTTCACGAAATTATCAAATATCTAAGGTAATGCGTATCATAACTAAAAAAATATGATATATTAAAGGTGAATCATGGAGGTGCCAAATATGAAAAAAATCAGCATCATCGGACTCCTATTAATGGCAGTCCTACTGATCACTGGGTGTCAAACCAAACCCAAGGTTATGGGTTTGAATTCAGTCGGCAGTCTAGACAATCTAAAATCGATTGTAAAATCCGCAGGGAACCAATGGTATTATGGACCGGTATTTGCAGAAGATACAGCCAACGTTGGTCAAACTAGAGACAATACCAAGACCTCATCTACCAATGTACAAGTGGAAGGTATTGATGAAGGTGATGTCGTTAAAGTCGATGAAAACCGCATTTATCAAATTTTTGGTAACCGTTTGGTAGTCACATCCATCAGTGGTCAAATGACCACCCTTTTGAATGTGTTTCTAGAAGATGAAAAAGACCGTTATACTTATTTTAGTGAACTTTATATTACGGAAGATTATTTGGTAGTATTGGGTTATTCATATCAATATTATGCGTTAGACTTAAAAGGCGATGTCGTCAATACAGATGCGATGATGGGTTATTTTTATTATGGCAATCCAGCAACCTCTGTGTGGGTTTACGATATCGACACCCTTGCAAGAGTCAAAACCTATATGGTCCCAGGGTATTTAAACACATCACGCTTGATTGGTGATGACCTCTATTTAATCTCGACCAGCTACATTAACTTTTATAATGAAGATATCGACCCACGACCTGTGTATGAAATCGATGGGCAACGCTTGATTCCAACTTACGATCAAATATATTACCATGGTGACATGCAAGCCCAAGTATTCAATAACATCACTTCGATCGAACTATCGGGTAATCTGGATTTAAATTACGACATATTCTTAGGTAACTTCAACTGGGGTACCATCTATGTGTCACATCAAAGCATCTATTTTGCCAGTTACGAATACTATTATGACGAAACCAATGGTTATCAAGAAACCGGTAAACTCATCGCCTTTGATTTCGCAAACAAAGGCGTCGTCTTTGGTGGGTTTGTTACCTATAAAGGCTATGTCATCAATCAGTTTTCGATCGATGAATACGATGGCTACATTCGTATGGTAACCACCGAAGGTTGGGGAGACACCGTTAAAAATAGACTATACGTTTTCCAAAAAACCGTCGTTGATGGCAACCGCATGTTAACTCAAGTCGCCTTACTCGATGAAGGCATTGGTAAACCAAGAGAACGCGTATTCTCAGTCAGATTCTACGAAGATGAAGCCACCATCGTGACATTTGAACAAATCGATCCATTTTATATCATCGATTTATCCGACCCAGTCAATCCGACCATCGAAGCCGAACTTGAAATCCCAGGTTTCTCACTATATCAACACCGTTGGAATCCAAATACAGTGCTCGGTATTGGGTATGAAACGTTTGAAGGCAGAACCATCGGTATCAAACTATCCTTATATGACGTCACCAATCCAGAAACACTCGCAGAAGTCGGTACCCCATTGGTATTGACCAATCAGGAAAACAGTTGGCAATTTGGAGAAGCGTTATATAACCATAAAGCCATTCTATTCGATATCGACAGAAACTATTTTGGATTCTCTATTTATAAGACGTACTTTGATGAATACAAATACTACAACCTCAATGAATACATGATTTTTAATGTAGATTTAACGAGTGATAACCCAATCACGATTGATAAGGTCATCAGCCATAAAGACTACTATA
Source organism: Acholeplasmataceae bacterium UBA6150 (assembly GCA_002423145.1). Taxonomy (GTDB): domain Bacteria; phylum Bacillota_I; class Bacilli_A; order Acholeplasmatales; family UBA5453; genus Paracholeplasma. The sequence goes on from DIUU01000004.1 coordinate 68,764, forward strand.
CCTACCAAAGTTATGATAATTGGTATTACACCCCTTACTCGGTGGAAAGAGCCGTTTATGTCGGTGATTACCTCTATGTAATCTCTGGTGGCGCAATCACAAGACACGATATCAACAACCAATTTGAATTGGTCAGTGTCATTCAATTTTAATGTCAAATCGAGGCGATGTAAAAACACATCGCCTCCTCTTTTTTTTTCATCAAAAAAGCGTATAATTTTCATTGCATAGGGCTATCGCCAAGCGGTAAGGCATCTGGCTCTGACCCAGACACTCGGAAGTTCGAATCTTTCTAGCCCTGCCATCAATCACATAAGTCCTGGATATTTCTAGGCTTTTTCTATATATAGAAGAATTATGGACGATTATATAAAACTGACGTAATCAAAATGCTAAATGGGGTATTATATGGTTGTATTGTGTGGTATGATGTATGTGGTGATAAAATAATGATAGTAGATACACTTACCCCACTCATTGGGCTAAAAAAGCAGGCGATTGTTCGCCAGCTTAAACAATTGAATATCTCCTATGTGGTATCTAAACATATGATTTCATTCCATGATCAACCCTACGAGAATGCGAAAGGGTGTTTTATAACACTTCATTTTTTCATACAAAAATTCAGTTCAATCAGACTAGAATATACCTATGAAACGGTAGAAGAAGGCGATTTGTTAAATAAGACTCTAAAACATAATTTGGTGTCTACCTATGGAAAACCCAATAGTGATAATTCAAAACACCAATCGACTGATATCATAACCCAGTGGTATTTTCAAACACGCATTACTTTCAGTAAACACGACCAAGACCAAAAAATCGTCATACTAATCACGCATCAAGATGCTTTTAAAATCAATAATATTCGCAGACTTTGGATAGCATCCATGTTGAGTGGTGTCCTCTGGGGCTTACTATTCTTTATCTTTATGGGTTTGGCTTATGGTTATGACCTGTTCTTATTCATCCTATCGATGAGCGGTGGTTTGATTTGGGGCGCTGTATTTGGCGTAGTTATGGTCATCGGCAATAAAAAAGGGTTAATCCATAAACCCACCACATTTACCAAAGGAAATCTCCGTACATTTAAAGCTTATGAAAAAGAACGAGGATTGAATGTGGACAGTCAACGCTGTTTATGTACATTTCGTAGTCGACGAGGGATTAAATTATACAAAACGACCATATATCTTGAAGAACACAAATTTACGTTTGCTTATTTAATCATGGGACGTTTATTTGAAAAAACACTACCCTATTCAAACATTGACTATTACTATGATTATAGCAATCAAAAACGCGTCGTCATGCGTTTGAATGACCAAACACAACTATCCATTTTAAATGAAGAAGGATTGACTGTGGTGACACAACAATTGGATGACATATTGGGTTATAAGGAACCGCGCTTTGAAACCATCAGACAACAGGTCTATGAGAGTATAGTCGAGTTTGATCCCGCAGGATTAATTGAAGGCGGGGCAGAACATACCATATTTGAAATGGATTCGAGAAATTTAACCAAGATCATGTACATGGAAAATCCGATTTCTGAAGCGGCTCTGCGAGTCATCATTGAACGCTATTTTATCGATACGCCAATTTTAGACTGGTCCCCCTTATCCAAAATGATATTTGAAAAAACAAACCAATTATAAAAAACATCAATGCCTTTTTAAAATAAATGATAGATCACATAGGTAAAAACATGACAGAAACAATGTTTCAACAACTTAAACAGCAAAAAGATTCATTTTTATACCATTCATTTGAATATGTAGCATATGAAGAAGTACAAAACTATGATGTGGTTTATGAGGATGGTAATCTTATACTAATACGGGGAGTTCACCCCACATTGGGAATTTCACACATCCATTTTTTTACAAATACCTACGATAGATTCATTCAAGGGATTACCCCTTATGTAGATACACTCATTGAGTTTGTTCCAAAGGCTTGGGTTCATCCCCTCCAAAAAGCTGGTTTTACACCCTACGCAGAATTTCGAGACTACTGGGTTAAAGAGGTACAATCACTTACGGATGTCGTAGATTATGAGGTTGCTACGATAAAGGATACAGAAGAGATTATCCAATTAACAGAATCGCGGAAGGGCAGTAGTCGTGCTTTCCATGGTGAGAAAAAAGAATTCATTATCAATTGGATTTTACAACAATCCGAAGGGGTGGAGGATTCCAATATTCTAGTCATTAAAAAAAACAGTATCATTCGTGGGGCTTTGTTTGTCGGACTCTATGGGAGTCACGAGAAACGCACCGTTTGGGTTAGAATGGTTGTGGTTGACCATGATTTTGAAGGTCAAGGTATCGGTCAAACACTGCTTAAACAAGCCCTTTATTATGGAAAACAACGACACGCTATAAGGGCATTTTTGATGGCAGATGACTTAAATCACAATGCCATCCATGTCTACAAAAAAATCGGATTTAAACCCGACTTAACAACCGAACAAATCAATATGATAACAAAAAAATGACCACTAGGTCATTTTATTTTTTTATGCATTCAGTACGCGTAGAACAACGCATTTCAAATATAAGGATTCATCTGAACCCAACAGCGCTGGGTGGTCTTTCGATTGAATGCGCATTTCAACCATTTGAACTTTCTTTTTCGCATCCTTCGCAGCGTCTTGTAACATCTGTAGGAATAAATCGATGGTCATATAATGACTACAGCTGCAGGTATATAAATATCCCCCATCGACAATCAATTTCATGGCTTGTAGATTGATGTCTTTATACCCTTGATAAGCTTTTTTAAGGCTTTCCTTACTTTTCGCGAATGCAGGTGGGTCGAGGATGATGGTATCAAAGGTAACGCCTTCTTTTTGATACGTTCTCAATTGATCGAAGACATCTTTTTCAATCGCTTGAACTTGGGTGAGTTGATTGAGGTTGGCATTGTTGACGATGTCTTTAACTGCGTTCGCCGAAATATCGACACATACAACAGATTTCGCCCCGTGATACGCAGCGTGTAAACCAAATCCTCCGATGTTTGAAAAACAATCGAGGACAGCCTTGTTTTTGACATAAGGCTTAACAGCGTTATGGTTATCTTGTTGATCTAAAAAGAAGCCTGTCTTTTGACCATTCATCAAATCAACTGCCATCGATAGGTCATTTTCTTTGATGATGACTCGTGGTGGAACTTGTCCGTAGATGACCCCTTTAAACGGTTCTAATCCTTCTTTGGTTCGAACAGAAACATCAGAGCGTTCAACGATTCCTTTGGGTTTAAATATATCGACAAGGATTTGAATGAACATCGATTTACGTTGATCGATGCCTAATGACAAAATTTGAACCGACAAATAATCACCGTATTTATCCACGATGAGTCCTGGGATACCATCAGATTCACCGAAAAATGCACGGTAACTATTTTGATACCCTAAATCTTCTCTAGACTGTTTAGCCTTTAATATTTTGTTTTTGAAAAAAGCCTCATCGATCTCGATATCTTCACGGGTGAGGATACGTACGAAAATCTTTGAATTGGTGTTGAGATAGCCTTTTCCAATCCATGTATTGTCAAAAGCGTAGACGTGTGCCAATTCTCCTGATTTTATAAAACCAACGATGTGATCGATTTCGTTGGAAAAAACCCAAGGGTGGCCTTCGTTGATCCGCGCTTCTTCACCTTTTTTTAAAAAAATCTTGCATGTATTCATTGTATTTACCTCGTTTTTACATTAAGCATTATATCATGTTTAATAAACTAAAACACAAAAACCCAAAGTCGTGCTAAAATAAAAGAAAAGAAACAGAAGAGGTGGCTATGAAACTCGATTATAAAAAAACGATTTACGTTGGATTGGCATTTTTAATCATATCTTTATTTTGGCAAACCTATGACGCCATCATCACCAAGATTTTAATTGACAAGTTCGGTTTAAATCAAACGTGGAGTGGTTTTGTTATGGCTTTGGATAACATTTTAGCTTTATTCTTACTCCCGTTTTTCGGTAGCTTATCAGACCGAACCAACCACAAAAAAGGCAGACGTACACCGTATGTGGTGGTTGGGACATTGCTCGCAGCCTTCTTGTTTGTAGGGTTATCGTTCTTTGATGCGATGCAACTCGAAAAACTCGACGCAGAAACCACATTGAGACAAGATTACGATGAAGCAGCTGGTTTCAATGAAGCACTCACCGTTGGACAATGGCGCACCATTTCAACAACCATGAATGCACATGGAGAATCGGTCATCATCGTCACTATCCTAGATTCGACAGTAGGCGATACAACCACACCTAAATACGAAGAAACAGACACATTAAGTTTAGCCGATTATAATGATGCGAAAGATGCGTATTATAGATATTTATCTGCTCAAGCACTTGAGGTTACACTATCCTCACCAACGGTATTCATCGTATTCATTGTGATGTTATTCTTTACCTTGGTCGCGATGTCGACATTCAGGTCACCTGCCGTGGCGCTGATGCCGGATGTGACTACTAAAGTGTTGCGCAGTAAGGGAAATGCTTTAATCAACTTGATGGGTGCGTTTGGTGGGATCACTGCCATCATCTTACTTACAGTATTTGGATTAGACCAACACTCATTTGTGAATTATACGATGGCGTTCATTTCGGTATCGATCATCATGATCATTGTATTAGTCATTTTCCTTTGGAAAGTCAATGAACCTAAACTGGTTCAAGAACGCATTGATTTTGAGAAAGCCAATAACATCGTGGATGAAGAAGAATTAGAAAACCACGACAAGATCAGTAAAGACAAATTCTTATCATTGATTTTGATTCTAGCGTCGGTATTCCTATGGTTTATGGGGTACAATGCTGTCACGACTAAATTATCTGATTACGCTCCAAAAGTTTTGAATATGGGTTATTCAACTCCGCTTTTAATTGCTCAAGCAACCGCCATCATCGGGTTCATACCAATTGGTATACTATCGACCAAATGGGGCAGAAAAAAGACCATTTTATTTGGTGTTGTTTTACTTGCACTTTGTTTTGGTTCGGTTTATTTCATCACCGAATCCACAGGCATTTTACTCTTTGTTGTCTTAGGGTTGACCGGGATTGCGTGGGCGTCTATCAACGTCAACTCATACCCAATGGTCGTTGAATTGTCTAAGGGCTCTGATGTTGGTAAATACACAGGTTATTACTATACATTCAGTATGGCTGCACAAATCTTAACCCCGATTTTATCCGGGTTCTTAATGGATATTCCAGACTTTGGTCGAAAGATTTTATTCCCGTACGCTACTGTATTCGTTGTCTTATCGTTCGTGACCATGTTGTTTGTAAAACATGGGGATGCGAAAGCAGAAAAAAAGTCATTGCTAGAAAGCTTTGACGTCGATATGGACTAAATTTATAAGCACTTGGTTTTTGCCAAGTGCTTATTTTTTCGCCTCTAATTGAAATTGAATCCACATGAACAAAAAGTAAAATGGACATACGATTATGGCCATGACCTGACTGGGTTCAATCGAAGGTGAAAACACAGCCTGTAAATAAAGACCAATAAAAATCAATATCCCCAGTACTTCAAAAATCGTGAATAATGAAAAGTTTGATCTAGTATCATCGACATGTTTGAAAATTAAAATGATTTTTCCAAACATCGGGGATATGACAAATACAGGCAACAAAATGACTAAATACATACTTTGTAAGAAAAAGTGGTACTTATTTAAGTATGAAGCGTCACCATACTGTTCATATACACCTAAAAAATACAGTTGTTGCTGATTCAAATATAAGATTAAATTAAGTACTAGGATATACCCAAGTAGGGTAACCCATAGATACAATAACATGTGTCGGTAATTTAAAGACATAATGACCCTCAAATGAATATCTTCCATATAATAAAACGAAAAAACGGACGCTTTTGTCCGTTTTTCTTATGAAAATGTAATAAATCGTTAATTATTTGGTTTTCTTAGGTATAAAATTTTCAAAAAGAGCATTATCAAAAGTCTTTCTTGCATAACGTAATGCTTTTTCTGAACGTGCTGCGTATGCGAGGACGAGGACACCTTTTTTTCTGGCTTTTTCGATGTATCTATTCGGCATATCTTCTAACCGATAATTGATGAAATCGGGCTTCGTCAAAAAATTGAAAATCATTCTTCTAAGGACTTTTCTGGAAATATTATGCATTTTAGAATCGGTAAAATACTCACTGATTTGTCCGCGAATGTAACTCGGCGCGTGCCGTTTAAACCAGTAGACGATACTCGGGTCATAGGATTGAACAGCCACATCATACGGATAGTTTTTCAACGCCTCAAGAACAACTTGAGCGTGTTTTTTCTTATCCCCGAAAGGTTTGATTTCAATCATCAAAGGCACTTGACCACCAATCAAGGTCAGCACTTCAGTTAAAGTAGGGATGGTTTCACTGGTATTGGTAATGATCAAATCTTTAATGTCGTCATAAGAGACATCTTTTAAAAAACGGTCCATACCCACCAATCGTTTTAGGTTTTTATCATGGAAAACAACTACCGTACCATCACTTAAAATGTTCGTATCAATCTCAATAGCGAATCCATGTTTAATCGCTTCATTAAAAGATTTTCGAGTATTTTCAACCAACCCATTGACACCGTGTAAACCCCGGTGTGTAATGTAGGCTTCTTTGAGCCAATTCATTGTTTTCATAAGTATCACCAAAATCATTGTAACAAAAGCCGATAAAATTATAAAGGGTTTTAGTATCAGTGAATCATATTGTGATGAATACCAAAATGCATGAAGGCTATAGAATTAATTATCACTACGTGATATAATACGGCTTGTTAGAACAAGAGGGATACAGTGAAAAAACCCGAATTACTCGCCCCAGCTGGAACAAAAGAAGCCTTCATTGGTGCCATCAATGCCGGTGCGAACGCGATTTTTATGGCAGGACACCGATTTGGTGCCCGAGCGTTTGCAGAAAACTTCAATCAAGCCGATTTAAAAGAAGCGATCGAATATGCCCATTTAAGGGATGTTTCGGTTTTTATTGTTGTTAATACACTGACATTTGACGACGAAATCGATGCCTTGTTAAGCTATACAGATGAATTGGTTAAAGCCCATGTCGATGCGTTAATTGTTCAAGACATTGGCATGATTTCAATGCTTGCTAAAAGGTATCCTGATATCGCTATTCACGCTTCTACCCAAGTGAATGCACACAATATCCACCATGTTCAATTCTTAAAAGAATTAGGTGTTAAACGTGTGATTTTAGCACGTGAAACCAGCCTAGATGTCATCAAAGCCATTAAAAAAACAGTCGATATCGAACTTGAAGTGTTCATTCATGGGGCACTATGTGTTTCCTTTAGTGGAAACTGTTTAATTTCCTCTATTTTAAATAAGCGTAGTGGAAACCGCGGCGAATGTGCGTATAATTGTAGATTACCGTATAAACTGGTCAAAGATAAAACCGTGATTGGTGAAGAATCTTATTTGATGAGTGCCAAAGATTTAATGACTTTAGAATACATCGATCAACTCATCGAAGCCGGCATAGATTCCTTTAAAATTGAAGGTAGAATGCGTAAAAAAGAATATGTAACACAAACAGTCATGGCTTATCGAAAAGCCATCGATGCGTATTACGAAGATAAAACCATCGACTATAAAATTGAAATTGACAAATTAAAACGGGTATTCAATCGGGACTATACCAAAGGATACATGTTAAAAGAAGTACCGAAAGATTTAAATAACGAATTTAGACCGAACCAAATGGGTGTACCCATTGGAAAAGTCATAAAATATGAACAGAACCTCGCGCTTGTCGAACTCAATGAAGATTTGAAAAATGGCGATGGGTTTCGAATTGTCGGCGAACATGATTACGGTAATATGGTGACGTTTATGAAGCGTAAGAACCAAACCATCATCAAAGAAGCCTTCAAAGGGGAAACAGTATATTTAGAGGTCAAAGAGAAAGTTTATCCAGGATCCACATTGTATAAAACACTCGATTCCGATTTAGAAAAAGACCTCGTCATATATCAATCAACGGCATTTAAAATCATCCCCATTTCTGGCATGTTGAGTGCTTTTGTTGGAAAACCACTGACGCTCAGTTTAAGCGATGGCAACCATCAAGTTGAAGTATCTGCAGAATTACCGCTCGAATACGCGATGAACCAACCAAGCACTGAAGCACAAATCGCACAAAGTTTATCTAAACTCGGTGGGACACCTTATTATTTCGAAGAATTATCGATTTATACAGACCAAGCATCTTTTATCCCAGTGAAACAACTCAACGAAGTGAGAAGAATTGCGATAGAAGAACTATCACAGTTAAGAATCACAAGAAAAACACCTAACATCCAAACCGTAGAGTATAAAAATGAATTTCAATACGATTCGCGTTTTCGTTTGGTTTGTAGAGTCCATACCCTTGAACAACTCCAAACAGCCTACCGGTTAGGACTCGATGAAATCTATTATGAAGATATCATTGAAGTTAATGTAAAGGATTATCCAAATATTATCCTAAAACCCGTCACTAAGCGCATTGTAGAAGAGGTAGATGGATTTCAAATCGAAGGTCCAACGGTGGTGAGTGAACTGGGTGGGATTTATGCAAATCAAAAACGTTATCCCCTCATTACCGATGAATTCGTGAACATCACCAATATTTATACAGCAGCTGTTTTATCCCGTTTTAACGTTGAACGCATCAGTTTATCTTCTGAATTGGACCATGACCATGTATTACAATTCTCCAATCGTTATTTCAAACAGTTTGGCGGATACCCTAATTTAGAGATGGTCGTCTATGGACACAAAGATTTGATGATTTCAAAATACTGTCCGGTTGCGAAAACATTTGGTTATAAACCCAACTGTAAACTGTGTTTCAAAGACCAATACTACTTACAAGACCACATCGGAAAGTATGCATTATTAAACGATGGGCATTGTAACATGCGTGTGATGGACCCAACACCACTCCTATTGATTGACCATTTAGATGCGTTAAAACAAGCCAGAATAAATACATTTAGACTGGATTTCACAACAGAAACTGAAAAAGAAATGAAATCTATGATCTATGCATTCAAGTTAGCACTTGAAAAGAAACCTTATCGCATTGAGCTATCACGTTTTAGAACCGGTCGATTTGCGTAACAATCTGGCATAATAAACGATACCTGAGTAAAATTAAGCCGATATAGAAATTGTTTGTTAAGTTGAGGCTTATTTGATATACTAGTTATTGTAAGATTTTTCAGAATGATAGACTTTTATTATAAATAAAGGCTTTTAAAGGATTGGTCATATGGAACCGAACAAAGAACCCAAAAAACGAAAAACCATGGTCGAAATCTACCGCGAGTATAATTTGGTCATCGCGTTTTTCTATGAAATTTTCTTTGTTGTCCTCGGTTTAATTTTATTGGGCGTATTGCTAGACCAATATTTGAAAACCAAAGTCTTATTTACCATCACATTCACATTGTTTGGAATCTATTCATCGGTTTCAAACCTATATAAAAGAATGACTAAAAAAGAGGATAAAAATGTCAGCAAGAAATGAATTTAATAACAACTTTAAATACACCATTTTGCTGGTTGGCATCTCAAGTATAGCCTCTTTTTTCATATTTGGTAGAGCGGTATCGATTTCAATCCTTCTGGGTGGTGCGACCATCCTTTGGGGGATGAGCCATTTAGCAAAACAAAACAGAAAGATGATATCTAGTCATCCAACCACCAACGGGAATAGATTAGGGTTTTTACTTCGATTTACACTGTACGCCATCGTTTTGGGTTTATCCCATTACATGGATACACTCAATATATATGGAACACTTTTTGGACTGCTCACGTTTAAGATTGCGCTGTATGGACAGGCCATCTATAACCTTAGAACAGGAGGTCATAAGCATGAATGACATATTGAATTCGTTTTATTATTTTTATAACGGCTTATCCTCTGCCATCAAGGCCAGTATTGTTGTGTTCATCGTACTGAGTATCATGAGTATCGTGGTGGGTTTAAACGTTAAAAAACTCGACTATAAGAAGACACCCAAGGGATTTACCTTCTTAATGATTATGCTTGTCGATATGATTAATAAGATGTTGGTACCCATATTCCCTAAATACCATAGAAAGTTTCAACCACTATTACTCACCATGTTTATGTATCTATTGTTTGCAAACTGGGCCAGCTTAATTGGGTTAACCGCCCCACTATCAAATTTAAACATCGCATTGTCGATGAGCATCATCGTATTTGGAACCATCCAAGGATCTGCCTTAATCATCAAACGTCCAGTCGGGCGAATGAAAGCATTATTGGCACCCAATCCATTGTTTCTACCACTTAACTTGATTGGTGAGTTTTCAACCCCATTCTCCATGGGAATGCGTTTGTTTGGTAATTTAATGAGTGGGTCGATTTTAGCGATTTTGATTTATCATTTTACATCCTATGTTGGGATCGTCATTGGGGCATTCTTGTTGCACCCAGTGTTTGATATATTTGTAGGCGCAATACAAGCCTATGTATTTTTAAGTCTATTTTCAATATTCCTAGCAATAGCTGTGGAAGACTAATCATCTTATAAGGAGGAAATAAAGATGGATTTTAATCAATTTTTTGTTCAAGGCATGGCATTTTTAGGTGCTGGATTGGCTGTATTTACCGGATTCGGTACAGCGATTGGCCAAGGCTATGCAGCAGGTAAAGCAGTCGAAGCGGTTGGTAGACAACCAGAAGCAATCAACGAAATTCGCTCGACTTTATTACTTGGGGACGCGTTAGCGGAAACCACAGGGATTTACGGTCTTGTCATCGCAATCATCTTAATTTTCGTTGCGTAATCATCGTTAAAGGGGGTAAGCGTTTATGCTTGCTGAAACACTAAAAAACTTTGTTGAAGAATCGCTTGGTTTATTACTAGGCGTAGGTTTAGAAGAGATTTTGATCCAACTCGGCGGAACCCTCGTTCTGTTTTTAGTCATTCGAAAATTCTTCTGGAAAAACCTCACAGAGTTCATTGAAAAGCGTAGAGCTTACATGGATGAAGAACTCTTCAAAGCCGAAGCGATGAAATTAGAAGCCGCTTTAGTCAAAGCAAATGCCGATGAAGCGTATGAGACACTACGCAATTCCGTATCCAAAACGATTGAAGATGCTAAATTAAGAGCTCATAAAGAAGAAGCAGAAATCATCGGTAAGGCGAAATCTGAAGCCCAACGTCTCAAATTAGAAGCAGAAAGAGAAGTTGAGCTTGAAGTTCAAAAAGCCCAAGACCAAATCAAGAAAGAAATCGTTACAGTGGCAACCGTATTGGCAGGAAAAATCATTCAAAAAGAATTGGATGAGAAAAAATACGCCAATTGGGTTGAAGAAGCCACCAATGAGGTCAAACAATCATGACCAGTTTAAGCTACCAATATGCTGAAGCACTCTTTTCACTTTCGGTAGAACAACAAAAAACAAGTGTGATGAAATCTGAATTAGAACGGTTTATTTCTCAATTTGAAGGTCAACTAAAAGAATTATTGAGCCATCCAAAAGTGGCTGTGTCAGACAAAAAATCACTTATTAAAGGTTTAAATCTAGACCCTTTAATGAATCATTTTTTGTATGTACTCATCGACAATCAACGACTTGCTGAGGTGGATGCCATTTTAGCCAGTTATCAAACCATTTTAGATCAACAAACCCAGGTTTTAAGAGCTAAAGTGTTTTCGAGTAAACCATTATCAAAAACCGAACTTGAAAAGATTAAAATTGCTTTACAAACCAAGTTAAAGCGACAAACTCTATTAGAGAATGTCATTGATCCAACTATTGTGGGTGGCATCAAAATTGCGTATGAAGGCAATGTTGTTGACCATACCATCAATCATTTTATTGCTTCTTTAAGCGAAACCTTAAAGGCATAGAGAAGGTGAATATATGAGTAAAATTAACCCAGTCGAAATTAGTTCTTTGATCATAGAGCAAATTAAGAAGTATCAAAATGAAATAAAGACCGACAATGTCGGGACAGTCATCAGTGTTGGGGATGGGATTGCACTGGTTCATGGCCTTGATCAAGCGATGAGTGGGGAATTATTAGAGTTTCCTAATCGCGTATTTGGACAAGTACTCAACCTCGAAAAAGATTACGTAGGGGTCATCTTATTGGATGAATCTACGAGCATTAAAGAAGGCGACCCAGTGAAAACCACAGGCCGTATTTTAGAAGTACCTGTAGGCGACGCTCTCATTGGCCGTGTTGTCAATCCGTTGGGGATACCCATCGATGGGTTAGGTAAGATTGTCACCGATAAACGCCGCACGATTGAACGTAAAGCGACAGGCGTCATGGCGCGTAAAGGGGTTCACCAACCACTTCAAACTGGGATTAAGGTACTCGATGCCTTGGTACCCATTGGACGTGGTCAAAGAGAACTCATCATTGGGGACCGTCAAACAGGGAAAACCACACTAGCCATCGATACTATCATCAACCAAAAAGGAAAAAATGTCATTTGCATTTATGTTGCGATTGGTCAAAAAGAATCGACCGTAGCTGGTATTTATGAAACCTTAAAATCACACGGCGCGATGGATTACTCCATCATCGTTTCAGCTTCTGCCTCTGAACCTTCGCCATTGTTATACCTCGCACCTTACGCAGGGGTAACGATTGCTGAAGAATTTATGTTTGCAGGAAAAGACGTTTTGGTTGTCTATGATGACTTAACCAAGCACGCCACAGCTTACCGTGAATTATCCTTACTATTGAGAAGACCACCAGGACGTGAAGCGTTCCCTGGGGATGTCTTTTATCTACACTCTAGACTACTCGAAAGAGCTGCGAAGTTAAATGATGCTTTAGGCGGTGGTTCAATCACAGCTTTACCCATCATTGAAACCCAAGCAGGCGATATTTCTGCCTATATTCCAACGAATGTCATCAGCATCACCGATGGACAAATCTTCTTACAGTCCGATTTGTTCCATAGCGGCGTTAGACCAGCCATCAATGCGGGTCTATCGGTATCGCGTGTCGGTGGGGCTGCACAAATTAAGGCAATCAAAAAAGTATCTGGTACACTGAGATTGGATTTGGCTGCCTTTAGAGAATTAGAAGCCTTCACCCAATTTGGTAGTGATCTAGATGACGCGACTAAAGCGAGACTTGAACGCGGTAAACGTACGGTCGAAATCTTAAAACAAGGCTTGCATGATACCATGCCAGTTGAATTACAAGTCGTATCGATCTTCGCGTTGACCCAAGGTTTCTTAGATGGTGTCAAATTAACAGACATCAGACGATTTGAAAAAGCCTTACACAGTTTCTTTAATACGGATAAAGAAGCCAACCTATTATTAGAAGAATTAAGACAAACGACAGCGCTACCTGAGGTATCCAAACTCAAGACAGCCATCAATCGTTTTAAATTAACGTTCGTTTAGGATCCCATTATGGCATCGATGAGAGACATTAAGGCGCGCATCGTCGCGACCAAGAAAACAGCTCAAATCACGAATGCAATGTATATGGTTTCTGCATCCAAACTCAAAAAAGCAGAAAGAGCCATGGTTGCGTATCGCCCGATGGTCAAAAGACTCAATCACATCATTCAAGGCGTATTGACCGATCAGGAACTGTCCCATGTGCTATTAGAAGAAAGACCGGTATTGAAAACTTGTTATATTCTAATCAGCTCTGATCGAGGACTCGCAGGACCGTATAATGCAAACCTATTCCGTAAGTTTCAAGCACACATCAAAGAATCCGAAATCAACCCTGAAACCGTTATGGTAGCCACCATCGGTCAAAAGGCATTCTCATTTGCAAGACGCAATCAATATCAGATGGTCAACGATAAACCCATCCATGTGAGAGACGATATCCAATTCATTGATTTTAAAGAAATCACACAAAAGTTTATTGACTTGTTTCTCGATGAAACGGTAGATGAAATTGTGGTGTTCTATAGCCACTTTATCAATACACTCTATCAAAACGTAGAATCTAAAAAATTGCTACCCATCACGCTAGAACCAACCGATGAACCTCAAAAAATCCGATACGACTATGAACCATCTAAAGCAGAAATCATCAATCATCTATTACCGATGTATGTTGAAAACGCATTGTATGGCTTCATACTTGAATCTAAAGCTGGCGAACATGCATCCCGCATGACCGCTATGCGATCTGCAACCGATAACGCAAAAGACGTCATTAAAAAGTTAGAGTTACACTATAACCGTGCACGTCAAGCTGCAATTACCATTGAACTAACCGATATCATTGGCGGCGCCAATGCGGTTAAGTAAAGGAGGCATAAGGTGAATCAAGGCAAAGTAGTCCAAGTCATGGGACCGGTCATCGACGTTCAATTTGAACACAGTTTACCGGAAATTAACCATGCATTAATCATCAAACAACCTGCGAGTTTAAACCATGGGGTTGAAATTAACTTAACCTTAGAAGTTTCCTTACATTTAGGTAACAACATCGTAAGAACCATCGCGATGGATTCGACCGATGGGATTGTTCGTGGCATGCCTGTGACCGATACCGGAAAACCCATTTCTGTACCTGTCGGTAAAGCAACCCTCGGACGTATTTTCAATGTGTTGGGTGAACCCATCGATGACAAAGGGGATGTCGAAGCGAATACGCCTAGATTACCCATCCATCGTACAGCACCTAAACTCGATGAATTATCTTCTAAAGTTGAAATTCTCGAAACTGGTATCAAAGTCGTTGATCTATTAGCCCCTTATATTAAAGGTGGTAAAATTGGGTTATTCGGCGGTGCTGGTGTCGGTAAAACCGTATTAATTCAAGAATTGATCCATAATATTGCCCAAGAACACGGCGGTATCTCTGTATTCGCAGGGGTTGGGGAACGTACCCGTGAAGGTAATGACCTCTATGGAGAAATGACCGAAAGTGGCGTTATTCAAAAAACAGCCATGGTCTTCGGTCAAATGAATGAACCACCAGGTGCCCGCATGCGTGTAGGGCTAACAGGGCTCACCATGGCAGAGTATTTTAGAGACCATGAAAAACAAGACGTCTTATTATTCATCGACAATATTTTCCGATTTACCCAAGCGGGTTCAGAAGTATCTGCACTCTTAGGACGTATGCCATCGGCGGTTGGTTATCAACCTACGCTAGCCACCGAAATGGGTAAACTCCAAGAACGTATTACCTCGACCAAAGAAGGTTCGATTACCTCGATTCAAGCGGTATACGTACCTGCCGATGACTATACTGACCCAGCACCAGCCACCACATTTACCCACCTAGACGCGACGACAAACCTATCTAGAAAGATTGCTGAAGAAGGTATTTACCCAGCGGTAGACCCACTCGCATCGACTTCTAGAGCACTCTCCGTTGAAATTGTTGGTGAAGAACACTATCGTATCGCACGTGAAGTTCAACGCACCATCCAAAGATACAATGAATTACTGGATATTATTGCTATTTTAGGTATGGATGAATTGTCCGATGAAGATAAACTCATTGTCCACCGTGCAAGACGTATTCGCTTATTCTTAAGTCAAAATCTACATGTGGCAGAACAATTTACAGGACAACCTGGAACATACATCAAAGTCTCGGATACCGTCAGAGGTTTCAAAGAAATCTTAGAAGGTAAACACGATCAGTTACCAGAGGAAGCTTTCCGCTTAGTCGGTAGCATCGATGATGTCATTGAAAAAGCCAAAAGACTGTAGGTGACCACATGCAAATCATCGTAGTCACCCCAGCTGGAAAACTGTATGATGAACAGGTAGATTATGTCGTGGTTGCATCCCACCAAACGGGTCAATTTGCAATTATGAAAAATCATACCCCTGTATTATCATCCATTGATCGTGGTTACATCAAAATGGTCAAAGAGGACAATAATCTAGTCACAGTGATCTTAAATGGTGTTGTAGAATTTTCAAACAACATTGTCAATGTCATCGCTCAAGAAGCACACATCGGTTATACTGAACAATCGGCGATGGAACATCTCTTGTACGTTCGAAAAGAACGCCTTGAAGAAAATAAACGTAAATCCGTTGATTTTGGTAAAGCTGAAAAAGAATTGGTAGAAAATATTCAAAAAGCCAAGGCTAGCAAAGTATAATACAAAACCACCAAATCTGGTGGTTTTTTGATTTTTATAATGTTATTATTAAGAAGAATATGGTAAATTAAATGCCATAAATGAATTGAGGTTAAACATGAAAAATGGACTTTTTTTCGCATCAATGGTATTGTTAATCGGATTAACGGGTTGTGAAGGCACCGCTAATAACAACATCGTAGCTGAAATATTTATAGGTAACGAGTGGGGGATGGTATTGCTAAGTATTATTTTGATTTTGCCATCTATTTTCGCTATTTTAACTGAAAAAGGCACACGTTTTTATGTTGCATTTTTTCGTAGAAGACGCCGTTTTTGGCAAAATAACGAAATCACAGAGTTTGATTTGGTCATGGCGAAATTCAGTGCTTATATTACTTTGGTTTTAGGTGTTTTCATTTTTGCATTCAGCCTATATTATTTGTTTTCATACTAAACTAATCATGATATCACACTGACTACACCCATTTTAACCGGATTGTGTATTTTTTCTCTATAGACAGTGATATAATTTAAGTAAAGAAATCGATGAAAAATGAATTGAATACTAAAGGAGCATGCCCATGATTGAAATTGGTGAAGCGAAATGGATTAAAGACCAAATGTGTGATTTGCTTTGTGGTTTAAAGATCATCAAAGTCAGTATGATGAACCGTGAACACAAGTTTTGTTTTTTAAATCACACAACGTATGATTTTGAAATGGTATTACAAAACAAAACCATTCAAAACGTGAAACAAAATGGCCATATGATTCGATTGTTATTGGATTATGGTCGAGAACTGGTATTTTTTGAAGACTTTATCTTTGAATACAAGACAGTTGAAAATGTAACTGATAAAAATCAAATGGTCATCTATTTCAACAATGAAATGGCGCTTGAAATTAAAGTAAAACTGTATGGTTTTATTATGGTTGGAACCCGCTCTGAATTGGAAGAAAATGATGTCTATTTTAAACGGGCACTCAGTGTGATTGATCCACTCGATGAGGATTTTACTTACGAGTATTTTATTCAAGAAACCAAGCTAAATGAACCAAAACATACCGTGAAAATGGCTTTAGCAACCGAACAAAAGATACCAGGTTTAGGTAATGGTACACTCCAAGATATTTTGTTTTATGCGAAAGTAAGACCGGACCGTAAAGTGGAAACACTAAAAGATTTCGAAAAAATCGCACTTTACCAAGAAACCAAACGGGTGATTGGAATGATCTATCAACACAAGGGCAGACATATGCAATCTGATATACTGTTAAATAAAGGCGGGTATGAAGTTCAAATGTGTTCTACCCGAGGCTTTTGTCCAATATGTCAAACCAATTTGAATGAAAAAAACTACTTAGGGGGCAAAGTCATATTTTGTCCACATTGCCAAAAATAACGATTTATAGATATCAACATCGAACTAAAAAGCCTTGGCAATCAAGGCTTTTCTTTTTTAAGTCGATATACTAGATCCATAAAAGGTAAAACAAACGCAATACTGAATAAGAATGAAAACAGTGTGCCTCTGCCAAGCATGATGCCGATATCCTGAATCGCATCCATGTCCGATACCAAGGCCTCTGTAAATCCAGCAAAGGATAAAATAACAGCCGATATGACAATCGAAGGTAATGATTTTTGTAATGCCAAAACATAGGCATTTTTTGCATTCCCTTGCTTTCGTTCTTCGACATATCTGGATGTAATAAGTACTGCGTAATCGATGGTCGCACCCAATTGAATCGATAAAATAATGAGATAACCCACATATAATATCTCTGTTTGATTGATCACATTGATCGCGATATTAAACCATATCGCAGATTCAATGACCAATACCAAGATGATGGGTATGAATACCGATTTAAAAGCAATACCAATGACCAATGCAACCAATAATATTGAAATCCATAACACCATCGCCGTATCACTTAAAATCAGGGCTTTGATATCCGACGTTGCGGGTATGATACCGACATAATAGGCTTCATCGAAGAAACTTTCGGTTTGATTCACGACAAAATCATTAAATTCAAAGAAGTCTGTGTTTTCTTTAGATAAATCAGAATAGACAATAATTCGAATAAAATCACCTTGAATGAACGCATCTTTTAAAGTTTGTGGGAGAAAAGACCTTGGAATCGTAGGATCAACAGAGGTTACAAGTGCAGAAACAGATAACACGTGTTCGTTTTCAAGTAACGCCGCAACCAACCCAACTTCACGATTGACATCTTCACCTTTAATTAAAATAACCAAAGGATTAAATGAGCCAAAGGATGTTTCAATGAAGGTTTGATCATTTTCGATTTCATCGGATGCATGGCCCGTGTTTTGATATAAATAGTTTGCTTGACCTTGTACTATAAACGAAATACCACCAATTATGACAAACAGTCCTAACAAATAGTATCTGAATTTATACAACCCATAACTCAAGTGTTTAAAGGAAGGTAAAATCGATTTATGCGTTGTTTTTTCAATCCAACCATGAAATACAATGAGCAAAATCGGTAATAAAATGATGGTTGATAAATACGAAAGTATAATCCCTTTCGCAAGCACTAGTCCCATATCTAAACCAATACCATAAGACATAAAGCATAGTGCAAGGAATCCAAATACGGTGGTTAAACTTGACACGGTGATGGATACGAAACTTTTCTTTACGGCCATTTTAACCCGTTCAATTTTGGATAAATCGCTATATTCATGATAACGATGTAATAAGAATAGTGTATAGTCTAAAGACATCGCTAACTGAAGTGCCATCGCCATCGTCATGGTTATGAATGAAACACTACCTAACATGAGATTGGTACCTAAGTTTAAAACGATGGCGACACCCAAGGTAATCAATATTAAAATGGCTTCCATATACGATTTTGATGCGATGACCATGATGATCATACACAATGGCACGATGATTGCCATGATGAGAAATAATTGATTTGTCGCCACACGGTGCGCTTCAAGATTATTTAAAACCTCACCACGCATGTATAGTTTTTCACTGGTTAATGCACGGATAGATTCAATGACTGATGACAATTCAACTGCGTAACTGTCTAGGTCAAACTCAATTAATAGTTTTGATTTTCCATCATTATAAAAAGGTGCCCTGACAGATTCAGGTATAAACTCAATGGGTGTTGTGTTCAAATCCACATAGTCATCGAGCCAGATGACACCATAGACATGCGTGATACTCTGAATGTCTTGTTTTAATAATAGCACTTCAGCAACCGTGAAATCAGCAACCACTAATTCAATCGATGCATGATTACCAAAGGTGGATTCTAGTATCTCTAATCCTTGTTGGGTATTGGAATCTTTTGGTAAATATGCAGACATATCATAATTGGTTTTCACTTGAAGTGATAATAAGGCAGATAGTATGGTTAAACCTAAAATCAGGATTAAAGTCCATAAACGGCCTTTTTTTGTAGTAAAATACCTCATAAATGCCCCTTTCTTGATAAAATCAAATAATCATTTTAAATCTATATTTTAATTATAGTCTCGATATGATATAAATAAGATATGAAATAACGTTTTAAACAACGTTTCAAATCTCATTTGGAGGTACTATGCGAAATTTAGAAGTAAAAAAGAAAATCATTACTGAAACCAAAGCACTGATTTCTCAACAAAGAAACGTGACTATTAAAGATATCGCAGATCGATGTTATATGAATATCGCTTCTGTGAACTATTATTTTGGGTCTAAAGAATTATTGATTCAACAAGTTCTTGAAGAAGTTATTCAAAGTTTAAAAACGGAAATCACTCACCTATTAGAAGTGAATGAACATAAAACCAAAACCGAATTACTCGAAGCCATGATAACCTACACGTATAATTTCTCACTGGAAAATATTGGCTTAATCTCTTATTTATTTTTAAATCAAGACTCCAGTGAACAAGCCGGGAATCTCTTAATTCAAACGTTCTTTTCAAACAATACATTCACTAACTTAATTTACGAGAAACTGAATGTAGAAATGAAAACCCAAGACCCTATGGCGATTTATGCGAAATACGTGATCCTATTTTCAAGTTTCGCGATGCCATTGTTCATTTCAATCGCTTCGAGTACAGCTTCAAGTGTTCAAATCGAAACATTTAAGAATGAAATCTTTAGACAATATTTTATTCAAGAATTAATTAGACTGATTGAGGGATAACCTATGCAAAATTTACAGAAAAATTTAAGTAAACTCACAATTAAAGAAAAAATCAATATTTTATCTGGTGATGGTTTATGGCACATCAAACACTATGAGAAACTAGGATTAAATCGTTTTATGATGACCGATGGACCGCATGGGCTTAGAAAACAAGCATCGAACGACGCCATGGGGATTGCTGCCAGTCACCAAGCATCGTGCTTTCCAACTGCCTCATTATTGGCGTGTTCTTTTGACCCTGAACTGATGTATGAAATGGGACAAGCATTGGCTAAAGAAGCCATTTCTCAAGATGTCTCCATGATTTTAGGGCCAGGGATTAATATGAAACGAAGCCCACTTTGTGGTAGAAACTTCGAGTATTTCAGTGAAGACCCTTATTTGGCTGGTACATTATCTAAAAGTTACATCGAGGGTGTTCAAAGTCTAAATGTCGGAACATGTTTAAAACACTATTTCGCAAACAACCAAGAAAAACACCGCATGACCATCGATGCCATCATTGATAAACGGGCAATGTATGAAATCTATTTAAAAGGTTTTGGTATTGCAATCCAAGGCAAACCTTGGGCAATCATGACCAGTTATAATAAAGTCAATGGCTCGTATGTTGCAGAGTCTAAATTATACTTATCCGC
The DNA here is from genome assembly GCA_002423145.1 of Acholeplasmataceae bacterium UBA6150. GTDB lineage: Bacteria > Bacillota_I > Bacilli_A > Acholeplasmatales > UBA5453 > Paracholeplasma. The sequence goes on from DIUU01000004.1 coordinate 89,731, forward strand.
CATCGCGAGAAACCGCTATGGTTTTAAAGGCGCATTCATTACCGACTGGGGCGCAATGAACGATCGCGTCGCGTCAGTCAAAGCAGGTTTAAGTTTGGAAATGCCTGGTTCAAAAAATAATATTCTTTGGAAAGCCTATCAAAAAGGGTTGATCAATGAAGCTGAGATTGATTTCGCAGTTAAACCGCTCTTGTGGATGCTTGAAAAAGGTTCACAGCCCAAAGAAAAATTACCAACTCAACAACCCCATCAATTGGCTAGAAAAATCGCTTCTGAATCCATGGTACTTCTAAAAAATGAAGGTATTTTACCACTAAAGAACACACAAACTGTCGCACTCATCGGTCGATTTGCTAAAGAACCGAGAATCCAAGGCAGTGGTTCTTCAAAAGTCAATCCAAATCAAGTCGATGCTTTATGCGATGTATTCACACAACAAGGCATTGTTTATGAGTACGCAGATGGCTATAATTTGGATCAACAAGAAAATCCATCCCATATTCCAAGTGCACTTAAAACGTGTGAAAACAAAGATGTCATCCTATTGTCCATCGGTTTAACCGAACTATATGAATCTGAAGGCTATGACAGAACACACCTCAATCTACCACTTCAACAACTTAAACTGATTGAAGCCATTACTCAAAAATACAGCAATGTGGTCATTATTTTACAAGGTGGATCGGTCACACTGATGCCTTACAAAGATAAAGTCAATGCCATTTTAAACGCGTATTTAGCGGGTGAAGCTGGCGCATTGGCCATTCATGACATCTTATATGGTCATGTTAATCCAAGTGGAAAACTCGCTGAGACGTACCCAATCCATTTAGATGACACATCTAGCTACCCATTTTTCCCTGGCGGCACCAAGTCCGTATACTATGCAGAATCGATTTATATCGGTTATCGATATTTTGATAAAAAAGGATTGATGGTTACTTATCCATTTGGTTATGGGCTCAGCTATAGTAAATTCAATATTCATAACGTATCATTTTCAACCAAACACATCAAAGTCAATAAAACCATTAAGGTTACGATGGATGTTACAAACTCTTCTGATTTTGATGGCAAAGAAACTGTTCAAATCTATATTACAGATTTAGGTAATGAAATCCATAAGCCGTCTCAAGAACTCAGGGCATATCGTAAAGTATGGGTTAAGGCCCACGATACAGTTAAAGTCACACTCGAATTACAATACAGTGACTTTGATTACTATGATATTGATATTGATGAATTTAGAGTAAAACAAGGTCAATATGAAGTAAAAATAGGCGATTCTTCACGCACCTTTTATCACATTGAAGTGGTTCAAGTGGATGGCGATATCATCGATCCAACTGAAGCCACGGTTTATCACACCTTTGATCGATACATCAGTGTACATGACTTTGAATCGATGCATGGTACATTACCACCGAAAGAGAATATGGAAAAACATAAGTTCCATCTAAACTCAACCATCGGTGAAATTAAAGATACACGGATTGGTGGTTTGGTTTATCGGATTGGAATTAAAGAAATCAATAAGACACAAACCGATACAGCGACTAAGAAAATGATGAAAGAACAATTTGAAGAACTACCACTACGTGCAATACCACTGTTCTCAGGAGACAAATTCACTCAAAAACGTGTTTTAGGGTTGATTGATATCATGAACAAGAATATATTCAGAGGCATTGTGAGACTAATATGATTCGTCTTGGCATACCATTATTAGAATTGATCCATCCAAATCCTAAGGGCTTATTTTTCTTCATCCATGGGCATTTTGGAAGTAAGTCTTTAGATTCATTTGGTGGACTCGCAGAGAGTATCCATGCGCTTGGCTTTAGTGTGGTGTCTTTGGATGCTTATAAGCATGGTGAAAGAATACAAGCCCCATACATCTTAAATGATCCGGTATTAACCACCATCGAAATGGTAAGCGTCATAGAACAAACACTTAAGGACATCGTGATGCTTTATCAGGGATATTATCAATACCAAACCAAACAGGTCTCTATCTTAGGTATATCGATGGGAGGACACATTGCTTTTTTGCTCAATCGGTATTTATCCTTGGATTATTGTATCCCAATCATTGGTTCGCCCAATCTTAAACTTCACTATGATACAAAGAAAAAACCATTTTTGGGATCGAATTTGGCGACACTTGAAACCAAATTAGACGAACTTAAATTGTTAAAAACCGAGTTTAATCCAAAACACGCTTTCGTTTTAGAAGGAGAATGGGATGACGTTGTGAGCTATGAACCAGCTCAACATTTTATCCAATCCTTTAATCATGACGCCTATGTATACAAAGGGTATGCCTGCGGTCATGAACTAACCAAAACCATGATTCAAGATATCATTACATTCGTGAGGTCGAAACTATGAAAGTACTTGTTGTAAAGCTTTCAGGACTACACTGTGGGTCCTGTCTTAACACCATTGAGCGTCTAAGCAAGGATGCTGGAGCGCTCAAAGTAGACATCGAGATGCATACCATGATAGGCAAGTTCTATTATGAAGAAATGGATGAATCCATCGTGATTGAAGCGATTGAAACGCATGGTTATCACGCTGAGAAATTAACAACTTATGATGAAGGAGATCTTTGATGTATTGTCCAAACTGTGGTCATGAATGCACTATGGTTCATGATAAAAAATACTTTGAGTGGTTCTTTATCGCCTTGTTTTTCCCCTATGTCGGATTCTTTGCCTACTTTTTGTTCAAAGAATACAACAAACGTGCTGCAAAACAAGCACTCAATGGGTTAATCGGCTTCATCAGTTTTACAGTGATTGGATTCCTCATCATTATCCTTTATGCTGTCTTGATGGGGATGTTGGCTTAGTATGCGCTGCAAACACTGTGGACAACGCCATACCCATGGCGACACTTACTGTCGTGGGTGTGGTCTTTTATCTGAGCCAGTGGATGATAAATCCATTGCAGATTTCGCTTTATGGTTCATATTAGGTGCAATCTTTAATATTTTTACCATAGTATTATATGCATTATATTATAAAACAAAGCCTAGGATTGCGACAGCGATGCTATTAGGTATGATTTCACTATTTATGTGGTATGGTATTGTCGAAATATTTAATTTGATATTCAAATAATTTTTACTCACAATGATTGACAAATGAGTTATTTTGGATTACAATACCTTATGACTACATAAAGGAGGATATCATTCTATGGTTTTCGAACGCGTTAAAAAAATGATATTAAATGAGTTAAAAGTTGAAGAATCAAAAATCACATTAGAAGCTCGCTTACAAGAAGAACTTGGTTCGGATTCATTAGACGCAGTTGAATTAATTATGAACATCGAAGATGAATTTGATATTTCAATTTCAGACGAAGCTGCTCAAAATTTAAAGACTGTCGGCGATTTAGTTAAATATATCGAGTCGCAAGGTAAATAAGGACATTGTTCCTTATTTTTTTTGTTTACTAGGAAAGTTCGTCTTTTATGGTTCATTTATCGAACGTATCCTTTTATCATTTTGATAGAAAACTCATCAAAACACCATTTAAAACGCCTTCTTTCATGACTTTATATATAATTAAATATTCATGTAAAATATACATTTTATAGGCTATTTATGGTATAA
>DIUU01000001.1 GCA_002423145.1 Acholeplasmataceae bacterium UBA6150
ATCAGTTTTTCAAGATGATTTGCAACATCATCTTTAGAGAAAACCGTATTACCCTTTTTCTCCATTTTGCTGACATATTTTAATGCGTCTTTAAACTGGTAAACTTTATCCTGTTCCCCAACATTTATTTTCGATAGCTTTGAACGATTAGAAAACACAATAATTGGTAAAATTTGTTTATTTTCTACCTGTAGATAGCTTTCAACAGCTTTCATATGTGCATAGTTTTGTCTTAGAGGATTATAGAACTTATGTTTAACAAAACGATTCATTGCTTGTGTCCAATATTGATCTTTTTGTGAGCCATAAATATAGCCACCATAGTTTTTCATTTCAAACACATATATACCTTTTTGTGTGACAGCTAATACATCAATTTCTGTCGTTTCTGTGTTCTTGGAATCTAAGTAAAGATTTGTTAAAACCGCCTTTTTACCTAGTTTTTTAGTGAGTTTTCTATACAATACAAACTCTCCATAAAAACCTTTATCCATCAGCGTGTGAAAAAAGTCATTTCCAGACTTCAGTTTATATTGAGATGTATAGAATGTGACTAAATCATATAAAAATGCTACTAAGCGAAATGATAAATATAAGAATGCATATATGGTGTAAACGATTAATTCGATTAACGCATCTAAAGGGGATTGTCTTCTTTTTGCCATAAAATTGTTGTGCCTCTATTTTTTCTCAAACAAGTTAAAAACAAACTGGTTAAACGTCAATTTGTAATGTTCATCTTCAATCGATGTTGGTAATACCACCACACACGATAAGTTTTGTTTCGAATTGGCTGAAACCGTGACTTCGTTGTCAAATATGCGACAATTCACTGGATAACCTACTTGGTTACTCAATCTTTTAATGAATAAGTTTTCTAGTTTTAAAGTTTGTGGTTCATCGGTTGTATTTTCAATCGAAATTCTAAAGGTCAGATTGGTACCATTCTCATAGAAACTATCCACCAAATAAATGATGCCATCCTGTTTGATGGATAAATCATCGGAATACCTTACGATGGTACCGTCATTTTGACAACCGCTCAAAGTGATGATCATTAAAAATAGAATTATATATATTTTCTTCATTGGATTAACCTCGTCATTAATTCAATTATAACATTAAGAAAAGAAAAAAACCGTATCAATTTACGGTTTTAAATAGGCATAGCCTTGATTTTGTAGTAAGACAATCTGATAGACACCGCTCTTCACGATTTCAGTACCAGGTAAAACATCGTTTGGATTGAGATTTCTCGTCTTAATAGAGTTCTCACATAAATAGTATTTCACATTGGGTTCAAGCTTCACGGTGGATTTGATGAACAGTTCAACCGCTTCTGAATTGATGACCACAGCGATGTTAATCACTGGGCTCACTTGTAATAGGTTTTTGATATTCATCGATAATAATGGCCATTTGTGTCTTTCGTCGATATGAAACAGTGCTTTCATGGTTTTCTCCTAGGTTTAATAGTTTTTAGGCAATAAATCGGCTTCAATCATGCGTCTCATGTCCCAATTTAAATGGGATTCTCGATCAATTTTATAGTTCCAAAAATAGAACCCAAAGGCTTGATTATACACATACAGTTGTAAATCCGCCAAAAGTCTGACAAATAAGTCATGGGAGAATTCATCTTTGAAATCCATCTTGGATTCTCTTAAACCCAGTGACCATTCACCGATGATGACTCTCACAAACTTTGAGATGTTTTGAATCATTTGGTGACGTTCTTCAATGACCACCTTGAGGTGATTGAGTTCCCCACCATTGACGATTTTGTCATCAAAACAGTGGTATAAGTGTAAATCAAAAGCCACATTTTCTTTGTTTTTAAAGAAGGTTTGCCATACATCCAACTTAGGTCTAAAAGCGTCATGGAATACGATGAGCTTTTGAGTTATCTTTCTAATGGTTTGATAACTTCTTTCATAAAAATCCAGAATGATATCGATGTCAATGGAACTGTGTGGTTCATTTAGAACCTCAATACCGAAAAAGGCGTTGTTTTCATGATAAAGCGTGACAAGTGTTTTCAAAACTTCAATCGTTTGATCGATGTTTTTCTTGTCTTTAGGCCAATCGATGACACCGGTGATGCCACCATTGTCAAACCCATTTTGACAACCTGGTGCGGTATGTAAGTCGAGTAGAATTTGAATGCCATAACGATTGGCATATTCAAATGCACGGTCGATATGTTCTTTAGAACGGTGATAAAGGTCTGTACCTAAAAACCACCATGGGACAGGCAATCTTACCTGTGTGATGTTGTGTGCTTTTAAATACGCAAAGTCTGCTTCTGTTATGAAAGTTTGGTAATGGTTTTCTAATGCTTGATGTGGGTCTTTATGGTGTTGCATAAAGTGGGTTTCATCGGGACCGGTTAATCCTTCGAATAAAGCTGGTCTCATCCACGATTCTAGAACGAACCACCCACCCAAATTGACACCTCTAATTTGTTTCATTGTTCATCACTCCCTAGACCATTATATCATTGATTGAAACGCAATTTCGTCATAAAGCGCTTCGTAATCCATGTTTAGAAATGGACGATGGTTTTTGAGGTCTTCGAAGTAAATACTGTTGTATTTTTGTGTAAAAGGGTCTGTGGGTTGCGTACTGCGTTTGAGTGCGAGGTACAAAATGAGGATTCTGAGTTTAAAGAATAATTCAATCTGTAGAAAATCGGATTTTTTTAAAACGTGTTGTTTCATATAGCCTTTTAACAATGCTGTTATGAAAGGTTTTGAAATCTCGTGTCTGTTTGGATTGAAAAATACAGTATAAAAGATGGCGATGGCGATATCGCTTAAAAAGTAAAAATACGCACAATCATCAAAATCAAACACAGTTAGATTTTGATTTTGATCCACTAAAAAGTTTCCCGCATGGATATCGGTATGAATTAACCCATAGTTTTCGATCGACATCGGGATTTGTTTGATGGCTTCGATGACTTCATTGAGTTCTTGTAAAATAAAACGGTCGGTATCATCCAAATATTTTCTCGCATCCACAATCAAAGGGTCTTCATACCATGTGAAGCGTCGATCGATGTTGAAGCTGGGTTGATACGTTTGTGTATAGCGGTGAAATTCACCAATGGTTTGACCGTAGTTGTCGATTAATGTCGGGTTGTTGAGTAAGTCTTTGGTTCGGTTACCTGCCGCTTTTTCGGTAGAGGATAAAGTAAAATACCCCATATCGACAGGGATTCTATGGGTATAGTTACCGTGACGTGTCGTCACAGGTCTAGATACCCTCGCACCTTGCTTATATAAGTGATTCACAAAATCAAATTCGGAGTCGATTTGATCTCTGGTGCGGTGTGAATTGTGTGTGAACTTTAGAATATAGCCTTGTTGATTGAGCGTGTATTCATACACAAAGGACTCAAACCCACCTAAGAGTTTGAGTGAGCCTTCATCCATCGGATACAATGTTTTCGCAACCTCTAACATCGACTCATTGAATAATGCTTTTACCTGTGGTTCCATGACTGTCCTCCTAGAAAAAATATCCCGTTTGGGATATTTATATTAATGGTTTGGTTCCCACTTACAACGTACTTTAGAGACAATCTTCTCTTCTTTTTTGAGTGACTTCATCGCTTTATCCACGACTTTAGGATCTAAACCAGATTTGGCTTCGATTTCTTTTTGTGAGAGTGGTACACCGGCGCTTTCTAACACTTGTAAAACTTTAGCTTGATCATCCATGGGTAGATTATCCTTTCTTAATGTCCTTTTGAAACTTTTTAAAGAGTTCCATATTGAGTAATAATAACAATGGGATGGCATAGACCGATACTGCGAGTACTGTTTCAAAATACGCATTTAAAGCCTCTAGCTTGGCTGGAAAATACGCACCATCGATCCATAAATAGTAAATGCTGTATCTTGGTAAAATAGTGACCCCTTCGGTTGATATATTGAAGAATACCACGGTAAACCATACAAAGTAAAAGAGGGACAAAACCAAGGCCATTGGATTGGTTTTGACTTTAAATGAAAAGACCCCATAAAGGATATTGAACAGGATCATCGTAAGTAAGAACAACACAATCCCAGAAGCCCCTTCATAACGGAAAAATCCAAACAAGAGTTGAATATAGATAACAGATGTGACGATGTAAAGACCCAAATAAATCCATTTTTCATATTTTTTCATATGTCCATCCTCCTTACCCTTATTATAAAACAAAACGTTTAGATTGTTGAGGTCTAAACGTCGAATAAATCATAATCTTTTTTATTTTTTTGTTTTTTATCTTGGTACATATGGATATCGGCTTCATGGATGACTTTTTTCAAATCGCTGCTGTGGGTCAATTTAGCGATGCCATAGGAGATCGATACAATATACGGCAACGATTCAGACGATTTTTGAATCTCTTGGTTCAATCTTTTCGCAATCTTTTCTGCGAGTTCGATGTCACAGTCTTCTAAAATGATGACGAATTCATCCCCACCAAACCTAAAGAATAAGTCGTTGGCACGAAGCGATTCCTTGATCAATTTAGAGATGTTTTGTAAGACCGTATCGCCTGCTAAGTGGCCATAGGTATCGTTGATGGCTTTCAAATTATCAAAGTCAATCATGATGAGGCTCGCTATCCATCCTTCGTCATAACGGGTTTCAAACGCACTCGCATACCGGTCAAAATAACTTCTTGAATACGCCCCAGTTAAAGAATCCATGTCGGCGATTAACGTGATTTCATCTTTAAGCGTATTGGTTTCTTTGATAATGGCGTCCGCTTTTTGATAGACAG
>DIUU01000011.1 GCA_002423145.1 Acholeplasmataceae bacterium UBA6150
TACTTATAGTAAGATTTATACGGTACGTTTTAAAAAAGCCCAAAATAGCCCTTATTACAACCAATAAGGAGGAGAATTAAACAATGATGAAAACAACACTCACGCCTAGCCCAAATGACTTCCAAAGAAAATGGTATGTCGTCGACGCAAATGGCGCAACACTTGGTCGCTTAGCAACTCAAGTGGCAGCAATTTTAAAGGGTAAACATAACCCATACTATGCCTCTCACATAGATACTGGGGATAATGTTATCATTATCAATGCTGAAAAAATTCAATTAACAGGGAAGAAATGGACTGGTAAAGTCTATTATTCACACAGTGATTATGCTGGTAGCTTAAAAACAACCATGGCTAAAGATGTTATGGCTAAGTTCCCAACTAGAATGGTAGAAAGAGCAGTAGAAGGTATGTTACCGCACAACCGTTTAGGTAGTCAAATGTTTAAGAAATTATACGTTTATGCTGGTAGCGAACATCCGCATGTAGCTCAACAACCAGTTAAGTTGGAGGTATTATAATCATGGCAAAAGTGGTTCAGTATTTAGGCACAGGACGTCGTAAGAGTTCTGTAGCAAGAGTTATCCTTACAAGTGGTACTGGTAAGTTCGTCGTAAATGACAGAACATTTGAAGACTATATCCCTTCAGCAGCAACACGTCTAGACGTATTACAACCATTGGCAATTACTGAAACAGAAGGTCGTTTCGACGTTTCTGTAAACGTATTTGGCGGTGGCATCACCGGTCAAGCTGGTGCAATCCGTTTAGGTATCACTAGAGCGCTTATGGTGATCAATCCAGACTTAAGAGCAACTTTAAAACCTGCTGGTTTAGTCACGAGAGATCCACGTGCTAAAGAACGTAAAAAATACGGTCTTAAGAAAGCTCGTAGAGCATCACAATTCTCAAAACGTTAATTTTTATGGGCAATCTTCGGATTGCCCTTTTTTTTCTTGTAAGAAATCACCATATATCGTATAATGATATATGCGAAAGAGGGTTTTTGTATGAATAAAGTACGTGTCAGATACGCACCAAGTCCAACAGGGCAATTACACATAGGCAACGCCAGAACTGCCATATTCAACTATTTGTTTGCGAGAAGCCGCGGTGGCGACTTTTTAATTCGAATTGAGGATACCGATGTTAAAAGAAATATCATTGGTGGCGAAGCTTCACAAATGGATAACCTAAGATGGTTGGGTCTCGATTGGGATGAATCTCCCGATAAAGGTGGTCCTTACGGTCCATATCGCCAACTAGAAAGATTGGACTTATACAAAGAATACGCTGAAAAACTATTAGATATGGGTATGGCTTATAAAGAGTTAAAAGAAGGTTCGAATAAATATGCGATCCGCTTTAAAGTCCCAGCCGATAAAGAGTATGCTTTTAATGATATGGTACGTGGTACCCTTAGATTTCAATCCAAAGAAGTTGAAGACTGGATTATGATCAAAGACAACGGCATTCCAACGTATAATTTCGCAGTTGTCATCGACGATCATTTTATGAAAATAACTCATATATTGAGAGGCGAAGAACACATCACCAATACCCCAAAACAAATGATGGTGTATGAAGCCTTTGGATGGGAAATTCCAAATTTCGGACATATGACCATCATCGTCAATGAAAAGAAAAAGAAATTGTCTAAACGGGATCAATCGGTAATCCAATTTATCTCACAATACCGCGAACTAGGTTACTTGCCTGAAGCGATATTGAACTTCATTGCGTTGCTTGGCTGGAGCCCTGCAATCAATCAAGAAATCTTGTCTATGGAAGACATCATCACGAATTTTGATGCTTCACGTTTATCCAAAGCACCAGCGATGTTTGATGTTGTTAAACTCGCTTATATCAATAAAGAATACGTTAAAAAACTATCACCAGAAGCATTCGTTGAACTTTGTAAACCTCACCTTCAAAAAGCGGGTATTGATATCAGTAATCCGGTTTGGGTGAATGATTTGTGTAGTTTACTTCACGAAAGAACAGCTTATGGCGCACAAATTGTCGAGTTACACCATGAGTTTTTCCATGGCTCATTCGATGTTGAAGAGGACGCCATTGCCTTTTTACGTAGTGAAGATACGTTGCCCGTCATCAAAATGTTTAAAAAACAACTGTCCATCAGCAACTTCAGTTCTGAGGATATCAAAGAAACCATCAAAGATGTGGGCAAACGATTGAATGTCAAAGGCAAATCCTTATTCATGCCTTGTCGGATCGCTACCACAGGCGCAATGCATGGCCCAGACTTACCAAAAACATTGTCTTTATTGGGTAAAGAAGTCGCGTTAAACCGCATCAACAAAACTATAGAACTATTGGAGAATAAAGCATGAAAAAAGTCCTCACATTAATTGCATTCGTTTTAACACTCGTGATATTAGCGGGATGTAATCCAAAATCAGATGTCAAAATTGCTATAAAGAATGTTACAGCAGCAAGAACAACCATTTATATGGAGTTTGACGTGACTGATCCAAAAGAAATCATCGCTGATAATGGGATTGTCGTGGTTTTATATTACCTTGGTAATGAAATTACACGCAAATCACCAACCTATACCAGTGAAGTCACATCGATTATTTTTGAAGGGTTATCTGTTGGTTATAAATATACATTCAATGTATTCGCAACCTATAGCGGAAAAGCCCATAAAATGGCTTCAGGTGAGGCAACTACAACCACACAAGGTGGTAGTGCAACTGAACCTAAACTGGTCTCAACCATCCAAGATTTCCTCAATATTCCTAACGATTTGACCGCATTTTATCGCCTTGAAAATGACCTCGATTTTAACAATGCAGACTTCCAAAATCCATTTGGATCTAAACAATTTGCTGGTAATTTTGATGGTAACGGTAAGACCATTAAAAACATGAACATGGTATTGACTACTACCTATATTGGGTTATTCGGATACAACCGTGGAACGATTAAAAACCTAACCGTTGAAAATGTCATTTTGAACTATCAAACCAGCACACAAAACATTGGAATCATCGCTGGTAAAAATGCGGGTACGATTGAAAATGTAACTTTAAAAAACTCAAGCATTACAGCCGGTTTCTCAAGAACAGGTCAAATTTATATTGGTGGGATTACTGGTTTATCTGAAACCAGTTCAAAACTAACCAATATCACGATTGAAAACGTGGATATTTTATTAACCATCACAGGACGTACAGAGCCTCATGTGGGTTTACTTGTAGGTAGAGCTCAAGCAACGCAAGTCACCAATGCAAGTGCATCGGGATCCATCGTTGTATCTTCTATGGATGTTACTAACGTGGGTGGACTTATCGGTAAGATTGAAAACGTGGGTTTAAGTGGATCTTCAGTGACCGATTCGAACGCGAATGTAGACATCGAAGTGGATGTCAATGTAACAACGACAACAACCAATGACACAGCTCAAGGCGTTTATATTGGTGGATTGCTTGGTACCTCGATAGGAACATCCGTTTCGAGTGTATACGCCAAAGGCGAGATTAATTTAAAACGCGCATCCAATACCGCAACAACTAACCGTTCTGACGATGAAGTATCTGTCGGTGGATTGGTCGGTTTTACAACTTCATCGATCATCAATGCTTACGCTGATGTAGATATCACTGTAGGTAGTGCAACTGAAGTTACTCTCATTTCATTTGAAAGAATCTTCGTGGGTGGTTTAGCGGGCATCCAATTGGGCGGAGAACGTTTAGATAAAGCTGTGTATTTAGGTTCATCGATTGTTATTTATCCTGGAACAAACACAACCCTTCAAGCATCCAAAGTGGTTGGTAATATGAATCCTGTGAAGTCAGTAACCGTAGACAATGTGGTATTAACCATTGGTGTGGATACTATCTCAGGTAGAGTAGTGAATGTGTATGGCGATACACCAAGCAGCACACCAAGTGCAGTCGAAGTGGTTACCTATGCCTCCCTACAAACCTATTTCACCAGCACATATATCTTACAAACTTTAATATTCAACGAATAAATAATGAGAATGTTACGAACCCGTTTCGTAACATTTTTTTACCCTCTAAAAAAGTGTTTTAAAAATATATAAATAGTTTTATATATTTGTTGACTTGCAAGAAAAAAATAATCCGATATAATGACATCAAGAGGTGATTTCGTATGAAAATATCGAAAACAGGTTTTACCAATATCATCCGCTGTAGCCGTTATGGCGCACTTGAAGAAATTTACCGTAAAAAAGGCGAAGCCATCGTCACATTTTCAGACAACATGGACGACTTGATGACCGCTGAAAACTTTATTAAACGGGATGAACTGCTTAGCGACATGTATGAAGGCGATGAAGACCTGATTGTAAAAGAAGACAAACAACTCAACGTGATGATGCCATTTTATAGCGCGATTGAAGGGTTGACTGCCCAAGCGGTTAGAACCCATTTTAGTGGGGCATTTCAGTTCAATATGCTCGATACCTACAAACAAAAACGCTTTGAAATGGAAAAAGATGGGTATCACTTTTATTGCTTCCTAGATGGTTTTTTACAACAAGACGATGGTTTTAAAATATTCGAAACCAAAGCGACCACCTCGAGAAAATACATCGATATGACCCATGAGAAAGAATCGATGTTCGCTTTTTCACCGGATGGCATTTTAATGCTAACCAAAGATTTGGGATTTCCTACCGATGAAAAATACGATAAAAAGCTACAAAAATTGTATGATCGTTTCGCTGATGAGGGTCGATATGTGTATGATTTGGCTTTCCAAAGATACATCATCGAACACAGTAAAGACGCACCAAAAGGTAAACAAGGCTATTATCTCGCTGTATTGAATAAAGACTACATTTTCGATGGGAAATATGACGATAATAATAAACCAGTCTATGGTTCAGATATCATCGTGTTAGTCGACTTTACATCGATTACTGAGCAATATATGCCCATCATCGAAGCCGATTTAAATATCGTCATTTCCTATTTAAATCACATGAATGCCAACCCAGTGGATTTAGGTAAACACTGTCAACGAAAAGATCGAAAGCAATGCCAATTCTATGATATTTGTTGGTCCAAAGTACCGGAAAAAAACAGCATCCTTACCTATCTAAATAACCACAATGGATTTACCGATGAATATGGTGAAAAAAGAGATCGTTTTGATTTGATCAATGAGGGTATGGTGAATGCACTAGATATTCCCTTGTCTTGGTTAAAACGCGAGAACAATGTCATCCAAAGAAACGTGATTGAAACCCAAATCCCCTATTATAATTACCGTAAAATCCGTGAGGGCATCCTTGAATTAAGGTACCCCATTTACCATTTAGACTTTGAGTCATTTCCTTGTCCGTTGCCACGATATCAAGGAGAAGGTCCTTACATGCAATCGCTATTTCAATTCTCGATTCATGTGGAACACCAACCGAATGTATGTGATAAAGACGCAGACAACTATTCATTTTTAGCAACCGACCATCGCGATCATCGCGAAGCTTTAATCCAAGCCATGATTGATGTGATCAAACCAGATGGTGGTTCAGTCTTGGTCTATAATATCGCATTTGAAAAAACCCGTATTCATGAGTTAGCAAGGCTATTTCCTGCTTATAAAGATCAACTCATTGACATCGCTGATCGACTCTTTGACCTGATGGATATTGTCAAAGGCAATACGAAATTATATAAGAATTTGGGATACGATGAAGAAGAAGCGAAGAAAATCAATTATTACCATATCGATTTAAATGGCTCTTATTCGATTAAAAAAGTGCTCCCGTTATTCTCTAATTTGACCTATAAAGGGATGGCTGTATCCAACGGGAATGACGCCATTGTTCAATATGCTCAAATGCCACGATATGATCCTGCCACGAGAGAAAGAGTCAAACACGATATGCTTGAATACTGTAAACAAGACACCTGGGCTATGGTTGAAATACTGAGTCAATTGAGAACGATTGCTTCCGTTAGATAATCCCTATATAAAGGGATTGTCAACCGATTATCAAGGGTCAATGCTTGTATTTATAAGCAATTTTAACTATAATATATCTAATGAGGTGAAACCTTGAATATATATAACTCACTTTCAGGTAAAGAAGAACTCTTTACACCTGAAAAACCCAATGAAATTTCAATGTATGTATGCGGTCCAACCGTATACAACTATATCCATATCGGCAACGCTAGACCCGTTGTCTTTTTCGATGTTGTCAAACGCTACTTTAAATACCTGGGCTACAAAGTCACTTATGTTTCGAACATCACCGATGTTGACGATAAAATCATCGAAGAAGCACAAAAACTGGGTTTAGATGAAAAAGTTTTAACTCAAACATTCACCGAAGCCTTTGTTAAAGACACCCTTGGACTCGGTAGTGATCTACCGGATTTGATGCCCAAAGCAACCAACTATATCACCGATATGATTTTTTATATCAATGACTTGATTGAAAAAGGGTATGCCTACCATAACGGGGACTCTGTGTATTTTAGAGTTCAAAAAATCGGCAACTATGGTGCATTATCCAAACAAATATTAGAAAACTTAAATGTCGGCGCGAGAATCGATGTCGATTCACAAAAAGAAACCCCGTTTGATTTTACACTTTGGAAACAAACCAACCTAGGGATCTCATTTGATTCTCCATGGGGGAAGGGTCGACCAGGCTGGCATACCGAGTGCGCAGTGATGAACCACTCGATTTTTAACCATAAAATCGATATCCATGGGGGCGGTTCAGATTTGAAGTTTCCTCACCATGAAAATGAAATGGCACAGAGTTGTGCACACGATAACCATGAATTAGCCAACACATGGATGCATGTGGGCAGACTGGATTTTGGTAGTGAAAAAATGAGTAAATCGATTGGGAATGTCATCCTCGTCAAAGATTTGTTAGAAAACTATGAATACCAATCGTACAGACTTTTATTGTTATCCCACCATTACCGTCAACCGATTAACTACACCGACGATTTGATGAAACAATTTGATAATGAATGGCAACGCATTAAACGGGCTTTAAAACAAGCATTTGTCGACATATCCATCTCACGTTACAAAACAGTAGAAGTCAACCTAGACGCCCTAGAAAAGTTTCGTGAAGCGATGGAAGATGACTTCAATATCTCGAATGTCATGACCATCGTTTATGACCAATTAAAACAAATGAATCGCTCAAAGGAACTCAATGAAATTGCGCGTCATTTCCATACGATCACTTTAATTTTATCGGTTTTAGGTATCAAGATGGATTTGATGCCACTATCGGATGAACAAATTGAACGTTACCAAGCGTGGCAACAAGCTAGAGCTGAAAAGCGTTATAACGATGCCGATCGCATTCGCATGGAACTCGTTGAATTGGGTCTGCTTTAATGGAAGCACATTTAATCAATGGGGTTGCTTTAGCATACATCGGAGACGCGTATTATGAACTCCAAATCCGTAAATACTTACTATCCATGGGTTTCACCAAAGTCAATGAATTGCACAAAAAGGCCATTCAATTTACAGCGGGATCTGTTCAAGCGTTATTATTAGACACATTTCTCGAAACAAACGTATTAACTGAAACGGAAATCAATTATTACAAAAAGGGGCGTAATGCTTCTGGCCCAGGGCGTAAAAACATCGACATGGCCACCTATCATAAGTCCACTGGATTTGAATCGATGATGGGGTATTTATACTTAACAGACATTGCACGCTGTGATGAATTGATTCAACTAGCCATACAAATCCTGAAAGAAAAGGCGTGATTCCATTGGAAGACATTAAACCAAGAAAAAAATCAAAAAAAGAGCTCAAACAAACGGTGGATGTGGAAAGAATTAACCCCGAGATTGTATCGGGATTAACCTATCAACAAGTCGAAACCAGAATACTAGCAGGATTATCAAACAAGGTATCCTCGGGTTCAACCAAAACGATTTCATCGATTTTCATATCCAATATCATGACGTTTTTCAACCTCTTGAATGTGGGTATTGCGTCATGGCTCATCACCGTAGGTGCTTATAAGGACCTCTTTTTCATCGTCATCGTTTCACTAAACGTTGGTATTGGGATTTTCCAAGAAATCAAAGCGAAGAAAACCATCGATAAGTTATCGTTGTTATCCGCGCCAACCGGACTGGTTTTACGCGATGGTGAAGAACAAGAAATCATGATCGCTGACTTGGTCATCGATGACTTAATGAAACTGACGACAGGCAAGCAAATCAGTGCTGACTCTGTCGTAAGAGAAGGTCAAATCGAAGTCAATGAATCGTTATTAACCGGAGAATCTGATCCCATTGTTAAGAAAGTTGGAGACGAATTATTTTCGGGTTCATTTGTTGTTTCAGGACATTGTATCGCCCAAGTAATCAAAGTTGGTAAAGATTCCTATATTGAAAATTTAGCGAAACAAGCTAAAAAATACCGTAAACCAAAATCCGATTTATTAAAATCACTAAGAAATATCATTCGCACCGTTGGGTTCTTGATTCTCCCCATCGGGGCTACACTATTTTACATGCAAATGCATGGAGGCGCTGCGTACGCGGACGCTGTTAGGGGTGTAGGTGGAGCTGTCATTGGCATGATTCCGTCAGGCTTATTCTTACTTACTTCCGTTACACTCGCTGTAGGGGTACTGAGACTGGCTCAAAACAATACACTTGTTCAAGAATTGTATTGTATTGAAATGTTGGCACGCATCGATACACTTTGTTTGGATAAAACAGGGACGATTACCGATGGAACCATGGCGGTTAAGAACATCATTGAATATGTCAATCCATCGGGTCTACCCATCAAAAAAGCCATACCAACCATGATGGCTTCTTTAGAAGAAAAGAACTTAACATCGGAAGCCTTAGAACAAAAGTTTGGAACAACCAAACGCATTAAGACTAGAGCCATCGTACCGTTTTCAAGTGCTCGTAAATTATCTGCTGTTGAATTTGATAAGTTTGGGACATTCGCTCTAGGTGCACCTGAATTTGTATTAAAAAAAGAGGCGTATCAAGAAGTCTCTGCTGACGTTGATAAATACGCCAAAGAAGGTTATCGCGTCATCGCGATTGCTCACTCGAGTGGTTCACTTGATGGAGATAAATTACCAGCCGACATCAAAGCGATTGGACTCATCATCATTGAAGACACCATTCGTCCTGACGCCATCGTTACCATAGAATATTTTAAAACACACAATGTCGATGTGAAGGTCATTTCGGGGGATAACCCAATGACTGTCGCTCATATTTCAAAACGTGCCGGGATTAGCGATGCTGACAAATACATCAGTTTAGAAGGTGTATCCGACAAGGATGTCATTCGATTTGCTGATAAATATACCGTGTTCGGTCGGGTTTCTCCAACACAAAAGAAACTCTTAATCGAATCTCTCAAGAGAAGTGGTAGAACCGTCGCCATGACAGGCGATGGTGTCAATGATATCCTCGCATTAAAAGAAGCAGATACATCGATTGCGATGGCTTCAGGTAGTGAAGCTGCTCGTAACGTTTCCCACTTGGTTTTGATGGATTCTAACTTTTCATCCATGCCTAAAGTGGTTAATGAAGGTAGACGTGTTATCAACAACGTTCAAAGGGTAGCCATCCTGTTCTTAACCAAAACCATCTTCTCATTTATGCTTTCTATCATTGCGATTCTTTCACGTGGTATTTACCCAATTACACCATCGCAATTATCGATGATTGATTTCTTAGTCATTGGTTTGCCGTCCTTTTTCCTAGCACTTGAACCCAATACCAATCAAGTCAAAGGCCGTTTCTTATTCAACGTCTTGAAACGTGCATTACCTGGCGCACTCGTTGTCGTCATGAACGTTTTGATCATATTCGCACTTACACCCGTCTTGTTAATTGATAAAACACAATCTTCGACACTCATTGTTATTTCAGCAACATTCACGTCCATGATGGTATTATTGAGAGTATTAAAACCAATGAATATTGTTCGAAAACTATTATTCGTTGTGATGTTCTCAGCGTTCATCGCGCTGGTCATATTCGCCCCAGACTTCTTTGAATTCAACTCGTTCTTCAACGACTACTATTCATCCACTACAGGGGCTGTCGTACCAAGACTTCCAACCGCTCATTTCTTACTATTGCTTGTTCTAGTACAAGCGGCTTACCCTGCGATGGTCATTGTTTCTAACATCCCAGGTTATATCTCGAGATCAATTAAGTTTGTTTTGATGAAACTATCCAATATTTAAAGTAAAACGATTAATTGAAAGGGTATATATTATATATGATCATCTACGGAAAAAACACGGTTAAAGAAGCAATTTTGGCGAATCGCCCCATCTATCAAGTATGGCTAGATGAGAAAAAAACGGACTTTAAATGGGTTCCGTTTCTGACAGAGCATAATATCAAGTATCAATTGGTTTCAAAGCACCAATTGAATGAAAAAACGGATAATCAAAGTCATCAAGGGATTGTTGCTGATGTAAAGCCGTATGAGTATTATGACTTATCCATGCTTTTCGATGGTACGAAGAAAAAAGTGCTCATTCTTGACCAAATTGAAGACCCACATAATTTAGGTGCGATTTTAAGAAGTGTAGAAGCGACAAAAATAGACGCTGTCATTCTACCGAAGAACCGCTCTGTAGATATTACAGGTACGGTTGCGAAAACAGCTGTAGGTGCCCTAGAATACACTAAAATCATCCAAGTTACGAACCTAACACAAACCATTGAGAAGCTAAAACAACATGGGTTTTGGGTGATTGGTACCGATATGGTTGCAGAAAAAACATACAAGGACATCGATACCTCTACTTCGGTAGCGGTGGTTATTGGTAATGAAGGCGAAGGCATCTCACGCTTAGTTAAATTATCGTGTGACTATCTCGTCACGATTCCCATGATTGGTAAAGTAAATTCATTGAATGCCAGTGTTGCCGCGGCACTGATATTATATAAGCTTGCAGATCTTTAGGAGGAAACATGTCATACAAAGCCTATAACGATTACGAACTGATTTACATGGTTCAAGATCAACAGGACATGATGGCTTTAGACATACTGTTTACCAAATACGACAAGTTCATACACAAGAAAATCAGTCAGTTTTACATTTTTGACAGCGACCGAGATGACTTTTATCAAGAAGGTTTAATCAGTCTCCACAAGGCGATTTTAAGCTTTAAAGACACCTTCAATAAAACATTCATGCGCTATTTTGAAACGGTCTTAGAACGCAAATTTATCAATTTAAATCAGAAACGAAAACGATATCACCAAGAGATGGATCATCTGTTATCAGAAGCTAAATACATGCCGATTTGTGTGGAAGAAGATGCTTGTGAAAACTATCAAAAACAAGCCTTTAAATCGGCACTTGAAGAAGCGATTTATGATGCTTATTTTAGACAAAATCAAAAGATTCCTTCAATAGCTAGAACGTATCAGTTAGATCCTAAACAAGTATACAATGCAATTTATCGGATTAAGAAAAAACTAACACAAACACCCTAAATGGTGTATAATATATTGACTAAGGTTTTGCATCGTGTTAAAATACATGTGCAATAACCACAGAGGTGGTTTTTTTATGCGAGAAAAAGTGATTTTAATTTGTGAGGAATGTTTAAGTCGTAATTACCAAACAACCAAAAATAAAGACGGTAATAAAGAACGTCTTGAAATGAAGAAGTTTTGTGTTAAGTGTAACAAACATACCCTACATAAAGAAAGTAAATAGGAGGCTATTAATATGGCAGTCAAACAAAAAGCTACAGAACAAAAAAGTAAATTGGTAGAAGTACTAACCACTGAATACAGATGGGAAAATTTACTATTGGGTATTCTAGCGTCTTTATCCCTAGCTTTATCAATCATGATTTTAAGTGGTATTCTAACCACAGAAGATGGTCCAATCCCACTGATTTCAGACTATCCTAACTTATTTGCAGGTATTTTATTGGGTATTTCCATCATTGGTTTGTTACTCGTTATCTATCCATTCTTCGTACCAGCATTACCAGAATTAAAGAAAATGTCATGGCCTACTTGGGCAGTCTATTTAGATGCCAGTGTACGTGTGTTGATATTTGTTATTTTCTTCGCAATGCTATTCTTCGCATTCGACTTACTCATCGCTAACATCACAGGAAACTTATTCTAATGATAGATCCGCGTCGCTGGTATATCGTGCAAACCTATTCCGGTTATGAATCGTCCGTCAAGGAAGACCTTGAACGCCGTATCGAATCGATGGGGATGCAAAACCTGATTTTTAGAGTGGTTTTGCCTGAAGAAACTTATATTGAAAAAGATAAGAATGGCAATCCAAAAGAGAAAGTAAGAAAGATGTTCCCAGGGTATGTTTTTGTTGAAATGATCATCACAGACGATTCTTGGCACGTCATCCGTAATACACCAAAAGTGACCGGGTTCTTAGGTTCATCGGGTGGTAGAACCAAACCAGTACCACTACCATTAGATGAAATCAATGCCATCTTACTAAAAGTGGGTATCATCGAAAAACCAACATTCAAACATGCCATAGGTTCCACTATCAATATCGTTGGCGGACCATTTACTGGGCAAACTGGTAAAGTCGTATCTTTCGATAATGACAAAGAAACAGCGATTGTTTCCATTGAAATGTTCGGCCGTGGTACACCAACCGAAGTATCCTTCGATCAAGTAGAAAAACAAAAGTGAGTCCGCGGACTCACTTTTTTAATATTAAACAAACACCGTCAGGATCTTTAGTATAAATAGCGTCATTATGGATGGTATAAACCACACCGAGTTCGGATAACCCCTGCAAGGCATGATTGAAATGGGTATCGGTGTGAAGCCTGTAAGTGACATCAACCAATCCAACCGCGTTTGTTTTCGCTCTTATAGGGTTTGCCCAGGTATTTAAAGCCAAGTGGTGATGGTAGGATTTTGAAGATAAAAAATGTGCACTATGGATGTTTAAAATCAAATCATAACCTAATATCTTTTGATAATAATCTGAACTTTTTTTCAAATCCAGGGTGTGCTGATGCATATGACCGAGCAAGGCATTTGAATCTATCTTCGTGAATCGGGTTGGATTGATACTCAAATAATACTTATAATCGAAGGGTTGATTCTCGATTTTCTCAGGGTGTTTATCGATATCTTTCCAATAAGTAGGATCTTTATCGACGTAAAGTTCTATACCATTGCCGTCGGGATCATTCAAATAGAGGGCATCTGATATCCCGTGATCAGCACCACCCGTGATGGGGTATTGGTTCTTCGCGATGTGATAAACAATTTGTCCGAGGGCACTTTTATCAGGCAATAGAAAAGCGACATGGTACAAACCCTGGGTCAACTGTCTTTCTGACGCGCTTAAATCGATTAAAGTCTTCAAAATAATATCCTTACCATTGATGGTATAATAGATGTGGTCGTCGGTTTCTTCAACGATTGAAAAACCCAAAAGTTGGGTATAAAAATGCTTCGATTCACTTGCTTTTTTTATTCTTAGAGAAAGCGACACCGGATAGATCGAATTGGCCTGATGATATTGACTGATCATAGATTCACCTCACATAATAATCATAACATTTCGAATTCGAAATATAAAGCAATTCGCTTGAAAGGGTACCCATGAAAACACTAGATCTGATTACTTTACTACAACAATATGAAGACTTAAATCAACTCAAGCCCATGCGTATTGGTGTACTACCTAACGATGGGTTAATCATCCCTGGATTCCCTGAAGCCCTCCTTACATTTGATTTGGATGGGTTTAAAATATATACATTTGAAGGACTCATCAAATTCACATATGAACACCAAAAATATGACTTCAAATTTGAAGAAATTAAAGAGATTGAAATGGGAAAATATAACTTCAAAGATCGTTATCTCAAAATCACCTTTAAAGACGATAGGTACGTCGCTTTCAGTTATCATATCCGCGATAAAAAGTATCCCGAACAAGCGATCCTTATCGAAGCATTTATGCATAAATTAGAATCCCTCGCAAATTAGTTTGTGTTTTAGGTTGACATTATTACTTTGTAATGATAAAATATCAAGGCGTGTATGGATACACCGTAGTGGAAGGATTGCTAAAAGCAGATCCGTTGACCACATACTCATAGGATAAAGGAGGTTGTGTCACATGGCTAAAAAAGTAGTCAAAGTTGTTAAATTGCAAATTGCAGCAGGGAAAGCGAACCCAGCGCCACCAGTAGGTCCGGCATTAGGTCAAGCAGGGGTAAATATCCCTCAATTCTGTACTCAATTCAATGAAGCGACAAAAGACAAAGTCGGTTATGTTATTCCGGTAGTGATTTCTGTATTTGATGATCGTTCATTTACATTTGTTACAAAAACACCACCAGCAAGCGACTTAATCAAGAAAGCAGCAAATATTCAAAGCGGCTCTAAGAATGCATCAAAAGTAAAAGTTGGTTCGATCAAACGCGATAAGTTGAGAGAATTAGCAACATTAAAGATGCCAGATTTGAATGCCTACACAGTTGAATCAGCAATGAAAATTCTTGAAGGAACTGCAAGACAAATGGGCATTACCATCGAAGATTAATTCGTTGGCAGTAAGTAATAAAATTTAGATATCATCATCTAAATTGTGGGAGGATATCCCGCTAGACCACATTTTAGGAGGAAACCATATGAAGAGAGGAAAAAAATACGTCGAAGCTGCTAAGCTAGTTGATAAAACTAAGCGTTATGCAGTAGCTGAGGCGTTCGATTTAGTTGGTAAAACATCAACCACAAAGTTTGATGCAACTGTCGAAATTGCTTTTCGCTTAAACATTGACCCACGTAAGGCTGAACAAAATCTACGTGGAGCAATCGTTTTACCACATGGAACCGGAAAAACACAACGCGTTGTTGTTATTGCTAGAGGCGAAAAAGCCAAAGAAGCAATTGCAGCAGGTGCTGATCACGCAGGCGATACTGTATTAATTCAAAAAATCGCTGGCGGCTGGTTCGATTTCGATGTGATGGTTGCGACACCAGACATGATGGCTGAACTTGGTAAATTAGGTAGAGTATTGGGTCCGAAAGGCCTTATGCCAAACCCTAAGACAGGTACAGTTACAATGGACGTAACTAAAGCAGTTAAAGAAATTAAAAATGGTAAAATTGAGTACCGTGTAGATAAGGTTGGTAATATTCATGCGCCAATCGGTAAAGTATCTTTCGGTGCTGAAAAGTTAACAGACAATACAAAGACAGTTTATCAATTACTAAATCGTATTAAACCAACGACCGTTAAAGGTGTATACATGAAGAATATCACTGTATCCACTACAATGGGACCTGGCATCCGTCTTGATGAAGAATCATTAAGAGGATAATTAACAAAAAAATCTAATATCGCCAAAGACAGTAGGTGCCAAAGAGCTTAATTTCCTACCGAGGATATACGTTGTAATTCAACCCTCTTTTGTCTTGGCAAAGAGGGTTTATTTTTTAGAAGAAAAACAAGGAGGAAACCAGATGAACAGTTCTATTTTAGAACGCAAGAAGAGTCAAGTCGATTTACTGGTTGGCAGAATCCAAGAAGCAAAAACGATCATTGCGTTTGATTATGCCGGACTATCTGTAAAAGACTTTACTAACCTACGCATCCAATTACGTAAAGCTGGTTGCGACGCACAAGTTTTTAAAAACAACATCGCGCGCCGTGCAGTTGAAGTAACAGGACATGCTGAGTTAGCTGAACACTTTGTTGGTGCAAAAGCAATTGCATTCTCTACAGATGATGTAGTAGCACCAGCACGCGTCATTTTCGAATTCGCAAAGAAAAACGAACATGTTTCTATGAAAGCTGGTATCATTGAAGGCAAGTCAGCGTCACTTAAAGACTTAAATCAACTTGCAACATTACCATCGTATGAAACATTATTAACACAACTCGCTGCTGGCCTATTAATGCCATTACGCGAATTAGCAATCGGTCTAAACATGATTGCAAACCCAGAAGAAGCCAATCAATAACACTAAACGTAAAAGGAGAACATTATCATGGCAAAATTAACAAAACAAGCTTTCATCGAAGCATTAAAAGAAATGTCAATTCTTGAAATCAAGGCATTAGTTGACGGATTAAAAGAAGAATTTGGTATCGACCCATCATCCGTATCTGCAGCACCAGTAGCAGCAGCAGCGGTAGTAGTTGAAGAACAAACAGAATTCAACGTAGTTCTTAAGTCTTTCGGCGCTAAGAAACTTGAAGTTATCAAAGTGGTTCGTGAATTAACTGGTCTTGGACTAGTTGAAGCGAAGACTTTAACTGAAACTCCAAATAGCATCGTTAAAGAAAAAGTGAAAAAAGAAGACGCTCAAGCTGCTAAAGCTAAATTAGTTGCTGCAGGCGCAGAAGTTGAAATTAAGTAATTAACGAAACTTTTTGAACCAGAGGATAACTCTGGTTTTTCGCTTTACAAAAGAGGATATTGAATGAGTGGACAATACTTTGAAAACAATCCAGGGTTAAAACATGACATCCACGAGTACAGTTTGTCAATGAACGGAAATACTTTCCGTTTTTTGACCGACAGTGGCGTTTTTTCTCGAAACTTTTTCGATTTTGGATCTAAGTCTTTGGTAGAAATTTTTAAACCATATGAAGGTGCAAAATCGTTTTTAGACTTGGGTTGTGGGTATGGTCCGATTGGTACCATTGTTAAAAAAACGTTTCCCTTCTTGGATGTAACCTTATCGGACGTCAATCCAAGAGCGGTCGAATTAGCTGAACAAAATTTGTTAAAAAATGGTGTTTTAGCAAACGTTATTTTAAGCGATGGTTTTAATGAAATTAACCAATCGTTTGACCTAATCTTACTCAATCCGCCGATTCGTGCTGGTAAACAAATCGTATATAGCCTATATATTGAGAGTGAAAAACACCTCAATCCAATGGGTGAACTATGGATTGTTATTCAAAAAAAACAAGGTGCAGAATCGAGTGTTAAATTTCTCAAAGAGCACTTTAAGATAGTTGAAATAATCGATAAAAATAAAGGGTATTTCATTATCAAAAATAAAAAAGTTGTTTAAATGTTGTTGACATATATGAATATATGTGATAATATTGTAAAATGCATAAAGACGTGCTTTATATATTTATATATAAGGGATTTACCCCGAAAAAGATAGGAGAGTGGCTATATGGGATATCGTACAGTGCAGTACGGTAAGAAAGCAGTTAGACGCAACTACTCTAAAATGCGTCATGAGATTGAATTGCCAGATTTGATCGAATTACAAACCAAATCATTCGACTGGTTTGTGAATGAAGGGTTAGCTAAATTATTTGAGGACATCTCCCCGATCGAATCATATAATGGCGATTTCAAACTGTACTTTACTAACCACCGTTTTGAAGAACCGAAATACGATATCGTTCAATCGAAAATTCGTGACACCAGTTATTCAAGACCATTATTTGTTACAGTCAGACTTGAAAATGTGATCCAAGGTACCGTTATTGAAAAACAACTATTCATGGGTGATTTCCAATACATGACACCTGTGGGTACTTTTATCATTAATGGCGCAGAACGTGTCGTTGTTTCGCAAATTGTGAGATCCGCAGGGGTTTATTTTACCAGCGATTTTGACAAAAAAACAAACACTCAACGTTATCTTTCCCAAGTGATTCCTACCAGAGGCGCTTGGCTTGAATATGAAATGGGTGCCAAGAATATATTCTATGGTAAACTCGACAGAAGTAAAAAAGTATCCTTAACCGCACTCTTGCAAGCTTTCGGTTTTGATGGCGTCGAAGAAATTAAAAAGCTATTTCCTACCTACAAGAAGATGTTAGATGAAACCTTCAAGAAGGATGAAAAGGAAGGCATTTTAAGCAGTGATTCAGCCATTGAAGATTTATATTCTAAACTAAGACAAGGTGAAAAAATCCCTGTTTCAGCAGCGAAAGAGTTTGTTCGTACCCGTTTATTTGATTCTAGACGTTACGACTTAGAAGACGTTGGACGTTATAAATTCAAACAAAAACTGGACATTATGAATCGCTTAATGACCATTGCACAAGGTATTACAGCGACCAATCAACCAACATTGTATAAGTACGCTGCCGAAGTAATTGATCCAATAACTAAAAATGTTTTGGTTGCTAAAGACCAAGTCGTAGATTTGGCTTCAGTAGAATTGCTTATGCAACACAGAGATGCATTAAGAAAAGTGGTATTATCCAAAGAAGCTAGTTTACAAAATGAATCTGAAAATGAAGTATTCGGTATTAAAACTTCAGATTTATTTGAACAATACGCTAAGGATGATATTTTATATATCCCAGCCGATGCTAAAGAAGCTGGATTATTGGTTCCGGCAAGAACTAAAATTACCCCAGAAATCCGCAATCTTATCTATAAAAACAGAAATAACCTCGTTTTCCATAAGAAAGATGTTAATAGCAATAATGTTCTTGAAAAAGACGCATCTAAGGCTAAATTAACGATTGATCTTTATGGCAAAATTGACGCTATCGCTCCAATTGAATATAGCAAAGAAATCAAAGTTGAACAAAACATCGTTAACCTATTAACAGGCGAAGTCATTGTGGAAGCGGGTAGTATTTTAACACCTGAAGTGAGACAAACTTTACTGGTTAACCGTGAAGGGCTTAACTATGCTTCACTGAGATATCTTCGCACATTTATCGATCACGACATCCTATTAGCGGATGATTCTGTACTATTCTATGAAGGTACTGAAGTGACCGACGAAGTATATTTCCAAATTTATGAAAACAAGCAAAATTTAAAACACTTGGAAGATTTAAAGTACGCAACTGTTTATGCGAAACAAGACATCGATATTCTTGAAGATTATCGTAAGCATGAATCAGCTGAAGCTAAATTGGACCATAAACCAATCATGTATTGTGGTTTTGAAATCACCGATGAAAACCTTCTTGAACTTCAAATCAACCGTAACAAGTTGGATGAAAATGTCATCAAGTATTTCTTAGTTTCTGGTAAAAAAGGCGAATTCTATCGTAAGGAATCACAACGTCGTGCCACTTATGTAGAAGTTATCCAAGTGAAATCCGTTAAAGACTATAAGGATGACAAAGACATCATTGAAATGATTGGTCACGATTCCCGTGAAACCAGACTTCATATTACTGTATCTGACATCATCGCTTCAATTTCATATTACTTAAATTTATACGATGGTGTTGGTAAGATCGATGATATCGACCACCTATCCAACCGTCGTTTAAGATTGATTGGGGAACTATTGAAGAACCAATTTAGAATTGGGTTAGCGAAACTTGAAAAGAATATCAAAGACAAGATGTCGACAGCCGATGCTAAAGAAGCTTCATTACAATCTTTAATCAATATCAAACCATTGACTGCATCCTTAAAAGAATTCTTTGGAAGCTCTCAGTTGTCACAATTCATGGATCAAATTAATCCACTTGCTGAATTAACTCAAAAACGTAGAGTTTCTGCTTTAGGTACCGGCGGTCTTGCAAGAGACAGAGCGGGTGTCGAAGTACGTGACGTTCATGAGTCCCACTACGGACGCATTTGTCCAATCGAAACCCCAGAAGGCCCATCGATTGGTCTGATCTCCTCTTTAGCAAGCTATGCGAAAGTCGACCAATATGGATTCATTCAAACCCCATATTTAAGAGTTGATAAATCCGATTCTGAACGCCCTTATGTTACATCCGATTATGTCTACTTCACTGCTGGTGAAGAAGAACACTATATCATCGCGTCAGCAGATTCACAAACCGATGACAGTGGTCATTTTAAGACCGAAACCGTCATTGGACGTTTTATGGGCGATACCCGTAGTTATCCTTCTAAAAAGGTAGATTACATGGATGTCTCTCCAAAACAAATTGTATCTGTCGCAACCTCTTCAATTCCATTCCTTGAACACGATGACGCCTCCCGTGCCTTAATGGGCGCGAACATGCAACGTCAAGCCGTGCCTCTACTTGTACCAGATTCACCAATCGTTGGTACAGGTATTGAATACCGTTCTGCAAAAGACTCAGGTAGTGCAATCGTTGCTCACGTCGATGGCGTGGTTACCTATGCCGATGCAAGAAAGATTGTCATCGCTGTTAAACCAGAAGCTTCGATTAAGACAGCTAGAGGTAAATTGGTTTATGATAAGGATTCCGAATTTAATTGGGAAGCTTATGACCAAATTCGCCAAGCGAAGATGACCGATTTACTCCGTTTTGAAACCTATGCACTGACACAATTCTTACGCTCAAACCAAGATACGTCTATCCTTCAAAAACCAATTGTTCAAATCGGTGAAAAAATCGATAAAGGTGATGTTATTGCTGATGGTCCATCGATCAATAAAGCAGAACTAGCACTTGGTAGAAACGTCGTTGTCGCTTTTATGACCTGGGAAGGTTATAACTATGAAGACGCCGTCATCATGAGTGAAGATTTAGTTAAGAACGACGTGTATACTTCGATTCATATCGATGAACACCAAGTTGAATCTCGCGATACCAAATTAGGTAAAGAAGAGATCACAAGAGAAATACCAAACGTATCACCAGATGCGCTTAAATACTTAGATGACCGTGGGGTAGTAATCCCGGGTACTGAGGTTAAAGAAGGCGACATCTTGGTCGGTAAAATTACACCTAAAGGACAAACTGAACCAACCCCAGAAGAAAAACTTCTACAAGCCATCTTTAATGAGAAGGCAAGAGAAGTTAGAGATACTTCTTTGAAAGTACCTCATGGCGGTGGCGGTATTGTTCACTCCATCCAATACTTCAGCAAAGCAAATGCTGATGAACTTGGGCCTGGTGTCAACGAAGTTATCCGAGTTTATATCGTGAAGAAACGCAAAATCTCCGAAGGGGATAAGATGGCGGGTCGTCATGGTAATAAAGGGGTTATCTCGAAGATTCTGCCAAGAGAAGACATGCCATATATGGCAGATGGTACACCGGTTGACATTATGTTAAACCCACTAGGTGTCCCATCGCGTATGAACATTGGACAAGTCTTAGAAATCCATTTAGGTATGGCTGCTAAGATCCTTGGTATCAAAGTCGCAACCCCAGTCTTTGATGGTTTAACTCAAAAAGACCTAGAAGAAGTCATGGCTGAAGCTGGTATGCCTTCAGACGGAAAACAAGTACTCTATGATGGACGTACTGGTGAACCGTATGAAAATAGAATATCGGTTGGCGTCATGTACATGATCAAGTTATCACACATGGTTGACGATAAACTCCATGCCCGTTCTGTAGGACCTTATACTTTAGTTACCCAACAACCAATGGGTGGTAAAGCTCAAAATGGGGGACAACGTTTCGGTGAAATGGAAGTTTGGGCACTCTATGCTTATGGAGCTGCTCATACCCTTAAAGAAATTCTTACTGTTAAGTCAGATGATATCATCGGACGTAATAAAGTATACCGTGCGATTACCGATGGTAAACCAATTCCAGATTCCCATATTCCAGAATCCTTCCGCGTATTGACTAGAGAATTGCAATCCTTAGGTCTATATGTCGAATTAATTGATGCTGAAACTGGCGAAAATGAGGTTAACAAATCATTAGTAGATCAATCCAATCCATTCGAACGAAAAGGGGGATTCTAATTTATGGCAAAAGATAACAAAAAAGTGTCCATTGTAGATTTAAAATTATCTGCAGAAACCACAGAATACCTAACCCTTTCAGGGATCGATACCCTAGAAGATTTCAATACATTTACACTGAAAGAATTACGTTTACTTTTAAAGACAGAGGCGGCTTTTAATGAAGTCATCCCTGTCTTAAAGAAGTTCGTATTACCGAGTGCGGTTGAAAACCTCGCCCTTTCAAAAGAACTCGAAAGAGCACTTACTGAACTTCGTATTGTTGAAACGAAAGCGGTATTGGCATTATCGAAAGAATCACTGCATGATTTAATCAATCACGATGGTCTTTTATACGATGAACTTGCAAAATTGTTTTCCATGTATGGTGTAGCACTACCTGAAAAAGAAGTGCTCGTGCATGACCATCATCACCATGAAGAAATTGTGGTTCCAAACGTTGTTGCAGAAGCAAATATCAACACCCCAATCAGTGTCGATGCTTATGTTAAAGCCGCTTTGGCAAAACCAAAAAACAAAGCCTACGGTTCTACCGATTATTCACACTTAAAGATTAGACTTGCATCGCCGGATGAAATCCGTTCATGGAGTTATGGGGAAGTTCTAAAACATGAAACCATCAACTATAGAACTTTAAAACCGGAAGAAGGCGGTTTATTCTGCGAACGTATTTTTGGTCCAACCAAAGATTACCAATGTCTCTGTGGCAAAAAACGTAACCTGGACAAAGGTCAAATTTGTGACAAGTGCGGCGTTGAAATCACTGAATCAAAAGTTAGAAGAGAACGCATGGGACACATCGAACTTGAAGCCCCAGTCGTCCACACTTGGTACTTAAAGAACTCCCCTTCAAGACTGGCTTTATTACTTGATATTAAAGCTAAGGATTTAGAAGAAGTCGTTTATTTAGCAAGCTACATCGTCACCGATCCAGGCGACACCCCATTATCGAAGAAGCAAATTCTTTCGGAAATGGAATACAATCAATACTACGAACAATATGGCAATAAGTTTAAAGCGATGACTGGCGCAGAAGCAGTTAAAAAGCTTTTACAAGACATCGATTTAGACAAAGAAGTGAAGTCATTAAGACGCAAACTAAAATCCCCATCAAAACAAAAACGTGACCGTGTCATTAAGAGACTCGAAGTCGTTGAAGCCTTCAATAATTCCGATAACAAACCGGAATGGATGGTTTTAGACGTTCTACCAGTCATCCCACCAGACATTCGTCCGATGGTTGCTTTGGATGGTGGTCGTTTCGCTACCACTGACTTAAATGACTTATACCGTCGTATTTTAAACCGTAATAATCGTTTAAAACGTCAAAAAGAACAAAATGCACCACGCCTCATCATGAAAAATGAAAAACGTATGTTACAAGAAGCGGTTGACGCTTTAATTGACAACGCAAAACGTGGTAAAAAAGCCGTAGTTGAAAGAAATAGACACTTGAAATCCTTATCCGATATGCTTCGTGGTAAGCAAGGTCGTTTCCGTCAAAACTTACTTGGTAAGCGCGTGGACTTCTCTGGTCGTTCCGTTATTATCGTCGGACCAGACCTTGAAATGTACCAATGTGGTATTCCAAGAGAAATGGCCATCATTTTATTCAAACCATTCGTCTTAAGAGAATTAACTAAACGTAAAGAAACCATTCAAGCCGCTAAACGTTCCTATGAAGCATTAGATGATGACGCATGGAGCGCATTAGAAGCTGTTGTGGTTGAACATCCAGTGTTACTAAACCGTGCACCAACACTTCACAGACTTGGGATACAAGCATTTGAACCTAAATTAATTGAAGGTAAAGCAATCCGTCTACATCCACTGGTAACCACAGCGTTCAACGCGGACTTTGACGGTGACCAAATGGCTGTCCACGTACCACTTTCTCATGAAGCGCAAGCAGAAGCGAGATTGTTGATGTTGGCGTCTAATAACATTCTTAACCCTAAAGATGGTAAACCAGTCGTTACCCCATCTCAAGATATGGTTCTTGGTAACTATTACCTCACCATGTCAAAACGCAGTGAAACTAATGAAGGACATTTCTACACCGGTTATAATGAAGCTTATATGGCTTATAAAAATGGTGAAATCTCCCTTCATACCCTCATTGTATTTGATCCAAAAACCCTACCACATGCGTTTACCGAAGAACAAAGAAATGCGTACTTAGTAACCACATTAGGTAAAGCCATATTTAATCAAATCTTACCACCAAGCTTCCCATTCTTAAATGAACCAACTTCCTCCAATTTAGTCGATAAAACACCAGACAAATATTTCATTAAGAAAGGTTTAAACGTTAGAGAACTCATCAAGAGCATGCCTCTACCTAAACCATTTGATAAGAAGTATTTATCCTTGATCATCGCGGAAGTATTCAAACAATTCCAAATCAACGAAACATCGAAAATGCTAGACCGTTTGAAAGACTTAGGCTTTAAATACTCCACAGTCGCAGGTATTACTGTATCCGCTTCTGACATGGTCGTTTATACTAAGAAACAAGACCGTCTAAAACAAGCCGAAGAGAAGATTTCAGAAATTGACGAATACTTTGATGATGGTGTCCTTACTGAATCTGAACGTAAGAAACTGGTTGTCAATGAATGGAAAGTCGCTGGGGAAGATATCCAAGCGGGCGTGATGAGCGAATTCGACACCACCGGTCAATTATTCATTATTTTTGACTCCGGTGCGCGTGGTAACAAATCCCACTTCTCGCAATTACTTGGTATGCGTGGTCTGATGACCAACCCTACCGGGGAAACCATTGAAATTCCAGTTAAAGCAAACTTTAGAGAAGGTCTATCTGTATCAGAATTCTTTATATCCACCCACGGTGCACGTAAGGGTTCTACCGATACTGCGTTAAAAACAGCGGAATCGGGTTACTTAACTAGACGTTTGGTTGACGTTTCACAAGACGTCATCGTTGACTTAGAAGATTGTCAAACTGAAAAAGGCGTCATTATGGAAGCCATTCGTGATAACGATGGTAAAGAAACAGTCTCGATTTATGACCGTATCATTGGCCGTTATTCGTCTTCACCAATTATTCATCCAACCACAAAAGAAATCTTAGTCGATCGCAACCAACTCATTACCAATGAACTTGGTGAAGTAGTCGTTAAAGCAGGCGTTAAGTCTGTTGAAATTCGTAGCGTACTCACCTGTAATTCTGTCAATGGCGTATGTAAATTATGTTATGGTAGAAACCTCGCAACCAACAAGTCTGTTGAAGTTGGGGAAGCTGTTGGGGTCATCGCTGCACAATCGATTGGTGAACCAGGTACACAGTTAACCATGCGTACATTCCATACAGGTGGGGTTGCTTCGGCATCTGACATCACCGCCGGTCTACCACGTATTCAAGAGTTATTCGAAGCACGCAAACCTAAAGGTCAATCTGTGATCTCAGAAGTAGCGGGTAAAGTGAAGATGATTGAATCGAACAAGGCAGGCTCAGTGGTAACCATCATTTCGGATCAAACACAAAATGGTGAGCCAAAAGAATATAAATACACCTTAGATTCCAGTGCACAATTCCTCGTTAAGAAGAATCAATTGGTTAAGGCTGGAGACCG
>DIUU01000016.1 GCA_002423145.1 Acholeplasmataceae bacterium UBA6150
TATTCTAGTTAGATGGCGGAGAAAGAGGGATTTGAACCCTCGCGGCGATCTCTCGCCCTACTGGTTTTCGAGGCCAGACCCTTCAACCACTTGGGTATTTCTCCAGCATTTTCAATTATAACATATTCTATGATTATTCCAATACTAAGGTGAAAAAAATCCACATTTGATTGTGGATTTTTCGTTTATATTTGTACTCTCTTTCGATACATCTTGAATAGCACATAGATGAGTCCGATGTTCACTATAAACCCTAAAGCATAGTACCAGAACTCATTGAGTAGATAATCGCTTGGAATCAATGACATGGAAACCAAACGTGCTGCCCAAAATCCAGGAATGATGCCTAAGAACAGTTCGGTCCAGTTCGTTAAGAATAAGGCTGCGATGGGAATCATCACCAGAATGCCAGTCGCTTTCATGAATACGAATCCTTCAACTTTATTGGATGCGAAAGCGTTGATGAATAACGCGAGCATCGGTGCTTGTAAAGCCGCCAATAAAGAGATGCCAATCATATTCCAAATGGAAGATTCAAATAGCTTGGTAATGTATACCAATAAGAAGGTTGCGAGAAACCCAAGGATATAACTGAGAATCAGTTTGATGCCGATGTAATGAACCACTTTGATGGGTGTAATTTTTAATGAGAATAATACGTTATCATCTTGATCGTCTAGTAACGTGAATCCCGTTATCGCACCAAACATGAAGGAAGTCATCAAAACAAATACCAAGGCGACGATATTGGCAGATAGTATATTCACATTCTCTTTTAGATAAGGAATCAAATAATAAGCTACCACACCGATGAAGATTGGATAAACCATAAAGAAGGCATACATCTTATCTCTTAAGATGTTTCTAAGTTCATGTAATAATACCCGTTTAAACATGATCATATGCCCCCTTGTCTAACAGCGTAGGCTTTATAAGATGGTTTGATGTAAAAACGATACCCTAAATAACCCGCCAAGATAAGCCAAACAAAACTGATGGCACTTTCCACTGTAAATGTCCCACCAAACCCTAAAGCAATCAATTCTGCTGAGGCATGGGCTGGTGTAATCAGTAAGAAATATCGCCAAAATTCGCCTTTGAATACGATATTAAACTGATATAGAATCGAAGGGATGGATAGGAATATAACAAACATCATCACACCCAACAACATCGAGGTAAAATCTTTAGAATGGTATGAAAAGACATACCCTAATAGGCTATGGAATGCGATACTCACCACCAAGGCTGGTATCATCCAAAAAAAATTCACTTCTACGCCTTTGACAAAATAGAACACCACGACAATCAACATCGAGGATAACAACATATGGATGGTATTCGCGATGACTTTCGATAGTATTTGTTCATGGGTTGAAGTCGGTGTGACAAGTAACGTCGAAATGGTTTGTTCCGATTTTTCAAAAAACAAGATTGAACCGATGAATACCACACTCATCATGGTCGCGTCGATCATGATGATCATCGGTAACATTTGTTCTAGAATCGACATATCATCAATGAAGTATAAAACAAATCCCCAAATGAATGCTACCAACAACGATACGGTAGTTACCCTATATTTATTTAATCTTAGGAGTTCCCCTTTGATTAAAAATAGCATTCTAGGCGTCATGTCTTAATCCAACCCCTGTCACTTTTATGAAGATTTCTTCTAGTGTGGTTTCACCGCTGTGGATGGTTTCGATATTTTTCGTTTGAATAAGTTGAATGAAGTCTTCATTTTTACCGAAATCATCCATCGGGAAGGTTTTCGTTTCGGTATGGTTATTTTCTTTGTATTCTACTTTGACGGTACGTTGTCCGTATTTGATTTTTAAGTTTCGTGGTGAATCAATCTCTTTGATTTCACCGTTTACGATGAACGCGACTCGATCACATAGTTGATCGATGTCTGCCATGATATGTGAGGTAATGAATACGGTTCCCCCATTTTGTTTATAGGTTTTGATGAGGTTTTTTAAAATCATCGCGTTCGCGGGATCTAACCCATTGGTCGGTTCATCTAGGAACAACATATCCGGGTCATTGAGCATCGCTCTGACAAAGTTAAGTCTGATTTTCATCCCTTTCGAATATTCCGATACCAATTTGTTACGGTCTTCCCATAAACCGACTTTTTTCATGAGTGATTCGATGTCTGCGTTCTTCTTATAAAGCTTCTTAAAGAAGTCGATGTTTTCCATCGCGGTTAATTTAGAAAAATGGATGGGCATTTCAAACGATACCCCAATGTTTTCAAAAAAGCTTTGATCGAGTTCTTGGAGGGATTTACCATCGTAGTAAATCGCACCTTCATAACGGTCTAGTAACTTGATTAAAATCTTTTGAGTGGTACTTTTACCGGCACCTGAAGGCCCTAGAAAACCAAAGATTTCGCCCTTTTTAATATCGAAGGAAATCCCTTTGATCGTTGGTGAATCGTTTTTTGGATACGTAAACGTTAAGTCTTTTACACTAAACATGATTTAATATTCCTTTCTTTAATATATCGAGCATTTCATCGAGTTTGTGTTCCCAAATGCTCTCGTCATATTTTTCGTAGATAAAACTATCTACGGAGATGCTTGTCGTCATTTCATGGATCAATTCAGCCAACATTTGTGGGTCGATGGTGTTTCGAATGATACCTCTAGATTGGTCTTTTATAATCCAATCTTTATAGGTATCGACTATTTTATTTTCCCAGCCACCTTTAATCAGTAACGCCTTATAATAATCACTTTCATACATCTTTTTCGCAACCAATACCAAGCTAGGGTAGGCCTTTTTAAAGACCATCCCTTGTTTAAACAGCGACTCGATCCGTTCAAAGAACGAAAATGAATCTGTCGTAAATATATCTTTAAAATAGGCCATTTTAAGGGAAGCGATGTATTCAAAGTAATATTGATAGAGGTCTTCTTTATTTTCAAAGTATTGATAGAATGAACCTCTTGGAATTTCGGCATCTCTCACAATGTTCGCGATCGAGAGGTGTTCAAAGGTGTGCATGGACAGTTCTTTTGTCATCGCGTCCATCAGTTTCTCTTTTTTATGGGGTTTTAGATGAATAAATGTAGCTTTAGGCATAGTCCCTCCGAAATATGACACGCTTGTCACATTTATAGTATAGACTCGTTTTCTATTAATGTCAATAAAAAAAACACCGAAAGTGTATTTTAATCTTTACACTGGGGTGTTTTAGTGTTGTGTGATATCTTGATTTAACTTTTTGACGAAGGTTTCAATTAAAAACGTCACACCAACCAATACAATGGTCAATGCGAAAATCTGATCGTACTGTAAATTCACTCTGGCGTTATACATCAATCGCCCAATCCCATTACGGTGTTGGGTAATGAATTCTGCCATGACGATGACTTTAAGACCTAAGCCTAGTGATTGTAAGAAACCCAATAAGATATAAGGTCGAGTCATCGGGAAATATAAATATTGAATCCCCGCGATGAGGTGTCCTTCTTCGAGTTTGTAGACATCGATGTAACTTTGGTCGATCGATTTTAACCCTGTTAAGATGGCTTGGTATAAAATCGGAAAAATCATCAGAAATGTAATCGCGTAAGTGGATAAGCTGAAATGAATCAATACGAATAGGATGAGTATGACGGATACCAATGGGATGGTTTTTAACAATACCATATACGGATGAAAGAATGCTTCAAATCTCCTAAATCGATAGCTTAAAAAAGCCAATAAAAGAGCTAAGAGGAGCGAGATGCCGATACTGATGCCAAGTCTCAAGAAAGTTTGAGTCATTGCAAGTACGGCATCCCTGCTGCCGAAAAGCCTGATTAAAGCCATTAAGGTATCTTGAATGCTGGGCATTAAGAGTGGGTGGTCGACCCACAAATATATCAAATACCATAGCACGAAGATGGATAAAATTGAAGAAAGGGTCATCCATTTTTTCATACATTACCTGTAAAATGTGTCGTCTGGTATGTTACCAATAAAGTTTGGATTAAATGCGTAAATTTGTTCAAAAAAGGTGACTAACGCGGTTTTCGAGTTGGTCGAATCTAAAAAATCAATGTGCGACCTTGTTACCGCGTTTAAATAGATTGCCTTTGGAATGGTAATCCCTACAGCGGTTAATACATCGTGGGCAGTTTCATCCTGTTTTAGTGAGAAAATCGATTGAATGAGTTCGCTCTTAAAGGCGTTGACTGCACTGGCAGATAACCCTTTTTTAGCGAATACACCGGCTTGAGGAAAACCTGTTTCACCTGTGATGGTTTGATAGATGGTTTGTAAATTCAAATAATGCAGGGGTTTTTGGGTTTGTAAAATGCTTAAACTCGGTTCTGCGATTAGGTAGACCTTGGAGGAATCCAATACGTATGCGCTTGTGATACTGGCTACCGAATCGAGATATGTGAAATGCCCTTCAATATTTTTCTGTTCTAGGATGAATTTAATCATAAAATCAGGTATTTGGTTTTCCCCAAACGCAGTGATATCCATTTGGCTAACATGTGTTAAGTCGATGGGTGATTCACTGATCAAATAATAGTTTCCCCACGTGACGACCCCAATGAGTTGGTAGTTGGGTTTGGCTTGATACATCTTCGCCCCTAAATTCACGGGAGCGAAAATGATGTCATAGCCAATGTCATTAAAACCGGCAGTTAATGCGTCTGCACCTGCAACGACGGTAAAATCATATTTACCCGTGTTTTGCATAAAGGCGGCCGCGTATTGTGGACTACCTGTCGGGATTAAGACATGAATCTTTTGTTCTTTACAACCGGAAAGCATCACCATGATAATTAACGAAAAAATGATGATTGTGAATTTTTTATTCCACTTGGCCATATGGCGCTCTCTTTTGATATGTGGTATGGAGCAGTTCATGGGATTTTTTCGAATGTGGTTTTTCTAAGAAGTTTTGATACAGTTCTTGAACGAATGGGTTTTGATGGCTCTTACGCATACGCG
This sequence comes from Acholeplasmataceae bacterium UBA6150, assembly GCA_002423145.1. GTDB lineage: Bacteria > Bacillota_I > Bacilli_A > Acholeplasmatales > UBA5453 > Paracholeplasma. The sequence continues at coordinate 4,963 of DIUU01000016.1, forward strand.
ATTTTTCATCAATCTTGTATAAAACACTCGCACGTAAAGCCCTCACATCGTAGGCTTCTTGGTCTCTCGCGATGACAACCGGTTGACCGCCACCATTGATACAACCCCCGGTACAACCCATGAATTCAACGAAATGGTATTGCTTAGTGGTTGTTTTTAAGTTTTCTAAGAACGCTTTGGTTGCGGCACCACCGTGAACGACTGCCACGTTGACTTCTTTACCTTGGATGGTATAGGTCGCTTCTTTGATGTCTTGAGTCCCACGCATGTCTAAGAAATCAATCGGGGTTTCTTTGCCTTCAAGGATTTCAGTTACGGTTCTCAGTGCGGCCTCCATGACCCCACCGGTTGCACCAAAAATGGCACCGGCACCGGTATAGGTTGCGAGCATCCCAAACGGTTTCGAATCGTCTAAGTTTTTAAAGTCAATCCCACGACGTTTGATGAGTCTGGCAAATTCTCTGGTAGTTAATACATAATCGACATCTTGATAGCCATCTCGACCCATGCCTTCACGTCTGGCTTCTGCTTTTTTTGCGATACATGGCATGATGGATATGGATACGATATCTTTCGGGTTGTAGCCCATTTTGTCGGCGTAATAGGTTTTGATTAAAGCCCCAGCCATTTGTTGTGGGGATTTACATGTGGACAGGTTAGGGATATATTCAGGGTAATACAATTCTAACATGTTGACCCAACCTGGTGAACAGGAAGTAAACATTGGGAACGGTCCCCCATGTTCAAGACGGTGAATAAATTCTGTGCCTTCTTCAAGAATCGTTAAGTCGGCTGTGAAGGTCGTATCCATGATTTCATCGACACCCAGTTCCTTTAAAGCATGGAACATCTTGCCTTCAACATCGGTACCAATAGGGTATCCAAAGGCTTCACCTAAAGCAGCTCTCACTGCAGGTGCTACCTGAACAACAACTTTCTTTTTCGGGTCTCTCAATACGCGTTCAACGGCTTTGATGTCGTCTTTTTCACGCAGTGCACCGGTTGGACACGCGCCAATACATTTACCACAGTAAATACAACCTGCATCTTCTAGTGAGTGAAACAACGCGGGTCCAACATAGGTTTTATTCCCACGGTTATTGAAATTGAGTACCGATAGTCCCGACTGTTTTTCGCACGCAGAGACACATCTACCACACAAAATGCACTTACTCGAGTCGATGATCATGACACCATTTTCGTCTTGATAATAGTAGTTATCTTCATCAAACATGCCATACAATTGTGAAAACTCATTGTCGATGGAATACTTACGTAACAAATCGAGAAATTCACAGTTATCTTCTCTTGAACATTTAAAACATTCAAAATGGTGTCTGTGGGTGAGTAATTCTAAGTTCATACTGACGGTATCGTAAATTTCTTGGTCATCGGTGATGATATTCATCCCTTCAGATACCAAGGTCTTACACGCTGGCTTTAAGTTTTTTTGGCCTTCGACTTTAACACTACAAACACGACAGTTCGCTTCTTCATGAACGTCTTTTAAGAAACAAAGACGGGGAATATAAACGTTATTTTTACTGGCAGCTTCCAATATGGTTTGGGTGCTGTCGACGGTATAAGGTAACCCATTGATGGTTATATGGACAGGCTTCATAGGGATACTCCTTTATGTAATGGTTCAGAGGTAATCGCACCGACTGGGCAAGCTTTCTTACACGCACCACACTTGATACATAATTCTTGATCCAAGATGTGGACTTGTTTTGGCCAACCAGAAATGGCGTTGACTGGACAGTGTTTCGCACATTTTGTACAACCGATACAATTGTCATGAATGATAAAGTGGGTTAAGTTCGAACACACGCCAGCTGGACAAGTTTTGTCTGTCACATGGGCGAGGTATTCTTCTCTAAAATGTTTAATGGTTGATAATACTGGGTTAGGTGCGGTTTGACCTAAACCACACAGGGAGGTCTTCTTAATCATTTCCCCTAAGCGTTCAAGTTCATCGATGTCTTCTAATGTGCCATCACCCTCACAAATCTTATTAAGGATGTCGAGCATTTGTTTGGTACCCTCACGACATGGGGTACATTTACCACACGACTCATCGACTGTAAAGTCTAAATAGAATCTCGCGACGTCCACCATACAGTTGTCTTCGTCCATGATGATCATCCCACCGGACCCCATCATGGAACCCAGTGCGGTTAAGTTATCAAAATCAATGGGGGTATCCAAATCTTTCTCGGTGATACAGCCACCGGACGGTCCTCCCGTTTGAATTGCTTTAAATTTACGTTTTTGGGGGATCCCACCACCGATATCAAAAACGACTTCGCGGAGTGTCGTACCCATCGGTACTTCAACCAATCCAGTGTTATTGATTTTTCCACCCAAGGCGAATACTTTGGTTCCTGGGGATTTGGGTGTACCAATCGATTTAAAATAATCCGCCCCACGTAAGAATATCACGGGAATATTGGCGAATGTTTCCACGTTATTGACGTTGGTTGGTTTTCCCCATAAGCCTTTAACGGCTGGGAATGGGGGTTTCAGTGTTGGCATCCCACGGTAGCCTTCAATCGATTTAATCAAGGCTGTTTCTTCACCACAAACAAAGGCACCGGCACCGAGTCTTAAATCGATGTCGAATGAAAAATCGGTACCAAAGATATTTTTACCTAAAAGCCCATAAGCTCTGGCTTGATCAATGGCGTGGTATAGACGTTCTACAGCCACAGGGTATTCCGCTCTGACATAAATATAGCCTTGGTTTGAACCAATCGCGTAACCACAAATGGCCATCGCTTCTAAGACCGAGTGCGGGTCCCCTTCGAGGACGGCACGGTCCATGAAAGCACCTGGGTCGCCTTCATCCGCATTACAGATGACATACTTGATTTGACTTTGTGAACTTCTCGCAAACTGCCATTTCATCCCGGTTGGGAATCCACCGCCGCCGCGGCCTTTTAATCCAGATGCTATGACTTCATCGATGACGCGTTCTGGTGTCATTTCAGATAAGACTTTACCTAAAGCCAGGTAACCGTCTCTCGCGATGTATTCATTGATATCGAGTGGGTTGATTTGTCCACAATTTCTTAACGCGATGCGTTTTTGTTTAGAATAAAACTTCAATTGACTCATTTGCTTAATTTTGGTTTTCGCAATCGGGTCATTAACCATCAATCTTTGAATCGGTCTACCTTTGAGTAAGTGTTCTTCACAAATGGCTCTGACATCATTCACAGTGACATGTGAATAGAAGGTTTCATCAGGATAAACAACCAATACAGGGCCTTTTTCGCACAATCCGAAACAACCGGTCAAAACCAAACCAACTTCGGATTTAATGCCTAATAAAGTGAGTTCATTTTCAAATGCTTTTTTAATTTCTTTCGAGTGTGAACTCAAACACCCGGTGCCTCCGCAAATGAGGACTTGAATACGCTCTAACATGGTTTATTTGTCCTTTCTTTCGGAGATTAAATACTTCGTAATCGGTTGATGATTGACAATATGTCTTTCGACGATTTGTCGAACCATCGGAATCGTTAAAGCACAGTAAATATAGGACTGTCCAGACTCATCGATGATTTCTGCCATGGGTTCATGGGCACACTCACCCATACACCCGACTTGGGTGACCGTTACATTTTTCAATTCATGGAATTCACATTGTTCTAAAAACGCGTTTAAAATCGGTCTCGCACCGGATGCAATCCCGCACGTTCCCATCCCAACCTGAACTCTAAAGCCATCCTTTTGATAACGCATGGTCATCTTTTTTAAGGATTCATCTCGTAATTTCTTTAATTCATCTAGTGTTTTCATTAGCCACCTCTATTAATTTTTCACAAACGTATTTGTATAACCCGTTTCTTTGTTTAAATGTTTTATTGGGATGATTGAGTCCCAACGATTCAAAATCGATATGGAGTTGATCATATTTGAATATGAAGTTTTCAACCCCTTGATGCATATATAAATCTGCTACCAAAGCACCCAAATCACCCATCTCTGGAAAATCGATGTGCTTATCATCAAATCCTAAAAATAGTGTTGTGCCTTCACCCAATTTGGATGTTAAATCGAAAAAGCCATTGGTTTGAAGGGTTAAATCGTGGATTAGGGAAAGGCCTAACCCCACTTTTCTTGTTTTTCGACTAGAATAACTAAATGTTCTGACTTTCATTAAAGTCGATTCGTCCATGCCTACCCCATTGTCTTTGAGGGTAACACGTAATAAACCTTGGTGAACGATGGATAGTTCAATGAGACTCGCTTTCGCTTCAATCGAGTTTTGGACTAAATCGTATAAATAATCGGTGAATTTAGTCATGTTTGAACACCCTGAAGAACGCATCGATGGATAATTCATCGAGTTCTAATTGGTTGTTATCGGTGACTTCTAATATATCGATGATCTGATGTGCATCCGAATTATATACATGATTTTTAGCCTGTTTTTTAGTCGGATCCTTAAATTCTATCCCATCGAGTGGGTAAGACTTCACATACGCTTTTCCACTTCTACTGGGTTTATCGATGTGTGCATATATCAAGATATGCGGGTAAGGCTTTAGGATTTCGATTAGGGTACTTAAATCCATTTCAACCGGATTAATCAATAAATAGGGATACTGTTCGATAAAATCATCGTGGATATCACAAATCCATTGTTGTCCGTAGATTTCTTCTTGATTCATTATTTTCGGTAAAGCATCTTCTAATATTAAATCCACTTTCAAAGCATCTTCTAAGGTTTTGAAATAACACAACACATCGAAACCTTCTTTGACGGTGATTTCAACCCCAGGAATGAATAGTAAATCATAGCTATGGGATAATGCTTCACAGGTATTTAATTGTTTCATGCTGTTGTGGTCTGTAACCGCAATGATTTTTAACCCTTTGAGGTTGGCCATATTGAATATATTGTTGGGTGTCATCAAGACATCCCCACACGGGGATAAAATGCTGTGGATATGAAGATCATAAGGATACTTCATAGGATGCCTCGTTTAACCATATCCACGATGACTTCGTGTGTTAAGTAGTCGGTTTTCACCAACGTAATCTCTTCGATTATCGCTTTTTGAATGAATGAGTCGGATACTTCTGCGTCTTTCGTTAAAATGATTAAGTTAAAATCCAACATCAACGCCAGATTGAGCGTTGAATTCGATGAAATCATCGTAATCAAAGCCATATCAGGCTTCATGTGTTTGATCGCTGTTGATAATAAGTCAGTCGCGTAGACCCCTTCGAAATGGAGGTCTTCTTGACTTTGTGTGAGGATGTCATAATGATTATTTTGAAGTAGTACGGATAATCTAGGCATCGCGTTCACCTACTTTAAACTGAATTTTTAAATGGGTGCCTCGAGGACTCGAATGAATGGTCAAACGGTCTGAGAGTTCTTTGATGTTATTCAATCCCATCCCCGCACCAAATCCATTGATGTGGGCGATTTGATTGGCTGTAGAATACCCTTTTTTCATGGCGAGTTCAATGTCTATAATGCCTGGACCATCGTCATAAAAATTGAGTTCAATCAAATCTTCTACGATTTCATACGTCATATACCCACCCACAGAGTGGATTACAATATTGATTTCTGCTTCATAGGAGGCAGAACACACTCGATTGACAAAACGTCTTGGGTAATGGGCATCGCCTTTTAACAAGCGTTTGAGGTCAGAGGAGGCTCGTCCCGCTAAATCAAAATTGCCAGCGATGATTTGGTGTTCTTTTACCATTGGATATTATATTTAACGCCTCGTATGCCCTTTTCAAATAAAATACCACTCGCATTGAACATCGTGGTTTCTGTTGAAAGTAACATCACGCCGGCTTCATGTGCTAATAAAATGACTTTTTCAGAAGGGATTTTTCCTCTAACCAACAACACGACATCGACATCGAGCATCTCTGCGGTGCGAATCGATTGTTGAGTAGCGAGCCCTGTAATTAAAATCGTATGTTCTAGGATGGTTTGGTCTTTCACAGAATTCATGATGACCAACGCATCACTCATCAAATCGGAACAAAAAGCAAAGTTAATATCTTTGTCTTTCATTAAGGATGGCGTGTAGCTTTTCGCATCCATCCATTGCATGAGTTCGTTAAGCTTCATTTTTAAATTCCTTAAGTTCTTTGATGATGTCTTTAACTTTTGAAACATTGGCATTCCCATGAATCGCACCATCCACAGAAAAAACCGGAGCTAAGCCACACGCACCAATACAACGTGTCGATACAAGGGTTATTTTTCCATCAGGTGTAGTTTCTTTTTCTTTGATTTTTAGTTCGTTTTCTAAGGTTTCCATGATGTTTTTAGAACCCCTGACATAGCAGGCAGTACCTAAACATACGGATACTGTGTGGTCTCCTTTTGGGGTAACTGAAAAGTTGCCATAAAAAGTGACAACGCCATTGATCTTCGCAATACTCTCGCCAAGTTCTTCAGAAATGATTTTTTGAATCGTTAGTGGAATATAGCCAAAAATGGACTGAGCATCATGCAATGTAGGCATGAGTGGTCCCGGTTTTTGCTTGTTTTCCGCCATTTTAACATAAAAAAGATTGAGCTTTTCTTCGCAAATGTGTTCTTTCATATTCATTTTTCTCCCGTAATGTATCGTTAATTACACCCTCATTCTATCATAACTTTTATGAAATAATAGACACTAAATTAGAACTTTTACACATAATAAAAATGATAACGGTTTCAAATGTAAAAACCAATAAAATCCGCATTATATCGAAAAAAAAGTCCATTTTTGTGGACTCTTTATCATAAGTATAAATTGGATAGTGATCAGTTTTGTTCTTTTTAGTTTGGATAGGATAAACCAAAACCATAAGGGAACAAATAATCCTCTGGATTGTAATTGGGTTGAAGCATGGTATGTGCTGCTTGATTGACTGTTCTTGGATAGATGTAAGGTAATGTTCCTACAAAGTTATAATCCCCATACAATACATCAGCAATCCCACCACCTTCAGTACCTGGTAAAAACGCCATCACAAACGCATCAAAATCATCGATATAGTCGGTTACTAACAGGGGTTTACTACTGAGCATTATGGTAATGACTGGAATATTCGCATTTTTCACTTGGTTAATCCAAGTCAAGTTTTGTGTATAGGCTGTGTCATCAATCAAGGATAATCCGACCGAATCCCCCATCATTTCAGCGTGAGGTTTTTCTGATAATACCAAGATGATGGCATCGGCTTGGTGGATATCATTCATACTGGTATAGACTTGACCTGATGTGACATCTCTGAATGCTTTTACAATCGATGTACCAGCGATATTTAAGTTATCACTACCTTGCCAAGTCATTGTCCAACCACCCGATTGAATACCGATGTTGTTCGAACCTTGACCGACGATTAAAAGATTCGCATCCTTTTTCAAAGGTAATACATTTTGATCGTTTTTCAGTAATACCAGTGATTCTCTTACCGCTTGCCTAGCAATACTCAAACTGTGGGCATTACGTAAATCTGCAGCTATTCTTTCTTTCGGTTCAAATAGACCCATTTCATACTTCACAGTTAAGATGCGTCCTACCGCATCATTGATTCTCGCATATGGAATTTCACCCGATTGTACACCGATTTTGATCGCTGCAATGGTATCTTCAAAATTATGTGGTTGCATCAACATATCGATGCCCGCATTGATTGCCTCAGCGACTTTCAAATTAAACGATGGTTTGTTGATGTTATCAATCCCATTATAGTCGGATATAACAAACCCTTTGAAACCCAAATCACCTTTTAAAACATCGGTAATCATGTGTTTATTTTCATGCATTTGAAGTCCGTTTAAACTGCTGTATGAAATCATAATGGTTTTTACACCAGCTTCAATCGCTTCACGGTATAAAGGTATGTGGATATTTTCCAAATCTGCTTCTGTAATGACGGCGTTCCCACGGTCGAGTTTACCACCCAATCCTGTCCCATAAACCGTATAACCATCACCGATAAAATGTTTCGCTGAAGCGGCGATGTTGTAGGTTTGTAATCCTTCAATGTAGGGTTTGATCAGGTTCATGGCGGTGGCTGGGTTTTCACCAAAGGTTTCATAGGTTCGACCCCATCGCTTATCTTTGAGGATGCCTAAAGAGGGTGAAAAATTATAGGTTAATCCCGTTTGTGCTATCTCATACGCTGTGATTTCTCCAATTTCACGCATCAACTCAGGGTTATTGGCAGCGGCCAATCCGATATTGTGGGGGAAAATGGTTGCGTTTAATAGATTGCCATGGCCGTGGACAGCATCCACGCCATAAATCACTGGAATACCCGATGAACTCAATAAAGATCCGCGATAAAAGGTATCATACATAAAATACCAGTTATTCACATTGTTGGGGTTGGGAACATTGCCACCACCATTTAAAACGGAACCTATATTAAGGTTTTTAGCTTGTTCTACTGTGATACCATTATTGTTATTAGTACGTTCAGCTTGAATCATTTGTCCCGCTTTTTCATCGAGTGATAAATGATTTAACCACCATTCTACTTTTTCTTCAATGGTATTTAAGTCATCTGGCCCCTCAATGGGTTTGGGTGTTTGATTTTGACAGGCAACGATCACTACCAACAATAATAGGGTGAGGACAATATGATAGATTTTTTTCACAGTAATTCTCCTTAGTTCGTTTGGCTTTAATCGATAATATCACTTAAATTGATAAGGAAACCGATTTCATCAACGACATTCCCATTATAACCGAGGTGTCATCAGATGTAAATGATTTGATTGGAATCTAAATCAAAAAAAAGTCCGGTTAATTGGACTTTTTTGAATGTTTTACGATAACAATATATCGAGTACTTTATTGGCTGAATAACTGTAGGTTTCTAAATTGATATAGGGGCTTAAATGCTTTAAATCATCGCCTGCAGTGACCAGTGGTAATTCATCGTTACCATCTTTACGTTTTTGACCCAGTCCAATGCCTGCGACTAACCCATTACATAAACATTTACGACCAACCGTGTCTTCGATTTTTCCACCTTTTCTGATGTAATCATCGACAGGTTCTGAAGGACAGCGGTACCCTAAAGTACCATTGTCTTTACGATAGGCTTCTCTTAAATAGCCTAAATCACATACACGACGACGTGCTTGATAAACCGCTTCTTCAGACAGGGTACCTTCAATATTCGCTACTTTAAACGGAAACCCTGTAGGGGAGGCCTTGATGTCTGTTTTGACACGAATATCCCCTGAAACCACTTGTTTCAATACACGTTTTTTCAATTCTTTTTCAAATCCAGATTCATCTGAAAAAGCGAAAGCTGTACCGACTTGAATCCCCACCGCACCCAGCGATAGGGCTTTGGATAAACCTTCATGGTTACCATATCCACCAGCCAACCAAAAAGGCATATTGATTGCCTTGAGGGCTTCAAAATCTACCAAATCCCGTTCACCATACACGGGCTCTCCCGATTCAGTGATTGGGTATCTACCGCGTGGTGGTGCGTTGTGTCCGCCCGCAATGGGCATTTCAACAACGAACCCATCCGGTGAACCAAATTCACTTTTCATCAAATAGGTTGCTAAAGTATGCGAACCCACAATGGCTAAAAACTGTGGTCGAGTTAATGTCGGTAAGTCTTCCCCTTGGGCGAATGCTCTGGGTGAAAAAGTCGACATTTCAACATCGGTTTTGACTTCGTTCACGACTTTGATTGGGATACTAACGTCTTCATGTTTGAAGAGTTTGTTGATGACATCTGGCATCCGGTGAGGGATCCCAGCACCCATCAAAATGAAATCGACACCAGCGAGAATCGCACCATACACAGAAGCCAATGTAGGGAATTGGATTTTTTCTAAGAAGTTGATTCCAACCACCCCTAGATGACCTTGTTTGGCGAGGTGGACTTCAACGAAGTTCGCAACCACAATCAGATCATTTAAGTCATCACTCGGATGAATGGTAGGCATTTCAACCATTTTAAATGGATCGTTTTCTGATTTCAATGAGAATCGTTTTTGAATGCGTTCGATCACTTTTTTAAATGGGAAGTGTTTCATCGCTTCAACATAAGCTTCGTTGCCTTTTTGCATGAGTCTTCTCGCGAACGTTAATCCGAGTGCGGTTCCTGAGACCACACCGAGTTGTCCTCGACGCGATACGGTATTGGCGAGTTGTACGGAGCTTACGCCCACGCCCATACCGCCTTGGATGATTTTAGGTAAAGATAGTTTCATTACAGTTCCTTTACGGGGGTTGCCCTAATGTGTAGATAGTTCATATAGCGATGGCATTTTTCTGTACACAGTATGTGCGATTAAAACCTTGATGATATCAAGTGGCACAAATGGAAGTAATATGAGTAAAGCATTCAAATACGATAACGATAATACATAAGCGAGCCAAATGGCTGAGAATCCATACAATATAACGATGCCAAAGAAAAATGTCATTAGAAAATCATGAACAAATCGCTTATCTTTGGATTTAAATCTTGAAATACCATAGGTCACGATGGGAAACAGTACTAAGAATCCCCCTGTAGGTCCTAAGATGGCTGATAATCCACTGGTTCCACCTGAAAATACAGGTAAACCCAATAGACCCAACATTAAATACAAGGTCACCGTCATAAAAGCATCGTTTTTGTTGAATAGAAATGCGATTAAGAAAATGACGAAGGTCTGAATCGTGAATGGCACACTACCAAAAACGATGATGGGGGGTACAGCATAAACCGATACACATAAAACTGCGGTCATCGCAGCTATCCTAATCATTTGGTTGAGTTTTGTCATGTCATGCTCCATATGTGGATAACAAGTGCTGAACCAATTGTCCAAACAAGTCATCTATAGGGTACGTTTGTTGTGTTTCTAAACACATCGATGTGGCATTCAATCCAGCAAATTGGGTTTGATTGACATTCAAGCCAAAACCAATCACGACATACGTAAACTGATCGGCTTCACTTTGGGTTTCTGTCAAGATACCACATATCTTTTTGGTTTTGACATAAATATCATTGGGGGCTTTGAATGTCGTTTGTAATCCAGCCCTTTCTAAGAATGTCAATAACCCTTGTTCAATCCATTGTTTGTGGTGTTCAACTCGACTCAAAGGCACGGCTTTCAATAACACAGAGCATAAAATATTTTCATTCGGTGCCGATGCCCAGGTGCGGTCAAATTGACCTCTCCCTTGGGTTTGATGTCTTGTCCGAACGAAGGTTAAATGGTTCAATGCGGCGTGATATGTTTTTAAAAAGGTATTGGTTGAATCGAGTGTTTTATATTCTAAAACGGTATAGCTCATCAGCTGCCTACAGCGAAGGATATATTCGCTTCACAGACCAATTCACCATTGACATAGGCTTTACCTTGACCAAATCCAAAAGGACCTCTGACCTTGGTGATTTCACACTCTAGAACGAGTTCATCGCCTGGGTAGACACTCTTACGAAATTTAGCAGATTCAATGCCTGTAAAAAAGGCAATCTTCCCTTGATAGGTTTCTGAGGACAACAACGCTACCGCGCCGACTTGTGCCAAAGACTCAATGATGAGGACCCCTGGCATGACAGGTTTGGTCGGAAAATGACCTCTAAAAAAGTCTTCAGTGGGTTTGACATATTTTACACCAATGGCCTTCTTTAATGGTTCGAGAAAACGAATTTCATCGATCATTAAGAACGGGTCACGGTGAGGGAGAATTTGTTTGATTTGTTCTTGATTTAACATAATTACACCTTTTTGAATATGATTGCAGCGTTTTGTCCACCAAATCCGATGTTCACATTCATGCCGTATTGGATGGCCCGTTTGACTGCCACATTTGGGGTGTAATTGAGGTCACAATCCGGATCTGGTTTTTCATAATGGATGGTCGGTGGGATGATGCCGGTTTGTAAGGCTTTTATGACAGCGATGGTTTCAATCGCCCCAGCCGCACCTAACGCATGACCAGTCATCGATTTGGTTGAAGAAATATTAACGTTATAAGCATCAGCTCCAAAAGCTTTCTTAATCCCCATGGTTTCGTATTTATCATTTAGCACCGTGGATGTCCCGTGGGCATTGATATAACCCACATCGCTTGGTTTGATGCCTGCATCGTTTAAGGCTTGAGTCAAGCAAAAGGTGATGCCTTTGGCTTCTTCATCCGGTGATGTCATATGGAAAGCATCGGTAGATGTCCCGTATCCGACCATTTCGGCCAAGATTGGTGCACCCCGTTTAACCGCGTGTTCGTATTCTTCTAACATGATGATTCCTGCGCCTTCAGCGATGACAAATCCACTACGTTCAATATCAAATGGAATCGATGCACGGTTGACATCATTCGATGTATTGAGTGCTTTCATACTGGCGAATCCACCCACACCAATGCCATTGACTGGGGCTTCAGCACCCCCGGTCATGGCGATTTCTAAATAGCCATCTCGGATGTATCGGAACGCTTCACCAATCGAATTGGTTGCTGCTGAACATGCCGTGACTTGAGGTAAGTTCGGTCCATAGATTTGATACTTAATACCAATCTTCGCGCCAATCAAATTAATGATGGAGTTCGGAATAAAAAACGGTGACATCCGGTCTTGACCCCGGGTGGCGTAAGTCGTGACTTCTTCTTGAATGGTGTTCAATCCACCAATCCCGCTACCCACAAATAAGCCGAAGCGGGTACGGTCAATTTCTACCCCTTCGAGTTTGGCTTGTTTATAGGCTTCTTCAGCAGCCACTAAAGCAAGCAATACAGCACGGTCCGAGCGTTTGATTTCTTTACGATCTAAGAAATCTTCAAAGTTTAAATTTTTCACTTCACCAGCCAGTTTGACTTTCCAGTTGGTAACGTCTTCTAATGTAATAAAGTCAATCCCATTTTTACCTTCAATCATCGCTTGAAATGATGATTCTACGGTATTTCCTACAGGACTCACAAGGCCTAAGCCAGTCACTACAACACGTCTTTTCATTTACATCACCAACCCGCCATCCACTTCGAGGGTATGGCCTGTAATATAGGCTCCTAGAGGGCTGGCAAGGAATGCTACCACTTCTGCGACTTCGGTATCTTTACCAAATCGTTTTAAAGGGATTTGAGCTTGCCACTGATTACGAATCTCATCGGATAATTTTCTTGTCATGTCGGTTTCAATGAATCCTGGAGCTACCGCATTCACGGTAACTTCACGTGAAGCGAATTCTCTAGCCAACGCTTTGGTTAGTCCAATGACACCAGCTTTCGCTGCACTGTAGTTCGTTTGACCAGCATTGCCCATGACACCCGAAACAGATGAAATGTTAATGATTCTGCCATAACCTGATTTTAAGATGGTTTTGGCAGCGTGTTTAGTCACGTTCCAAACCCCTTTGAGGTTGGTATCGATGACACGATCAAATTGTTGTTCATTCATACGTAAAATCAAAGCGTCATCGGTAATCCCTGCGTTATTCACTAAGATATTCAATGTCCCAAAACGTTCGAGGGTTGCAGCCACTAATTTTTCTGCGTCAGCAAATAAAGAGATATCTGCTTGTAAGATGAGTGCTTCCCCACCCAAAGCTTCAATTTCCTGTTTTAAGGATTCTGCAGCTTCAGCAGAACGGTTGTAATTGATGACGACTTTAGCGCCATAGGATGCGAGTGTCTTTGTGATGGCGCGGCCTATACCAGCGGCACCCCCGGTAATAATCGCTACTTTATTGGATAAATCCATGGGTTGTTAACCATCCTTTCAAATTTTCTAAATCACTATATTTTCCAAAACTGAAGGATTCCAGTTCAGGATTGATCTTTTTAACGAGTGGAGCCAAGACTTGACCTGGCCCGATTTCTAAGAAATGGGTAAATCCATCTGAAACCATATTTTCGATGGTTTGTTGAAAACGGACCCCTTGATATACTTGCTTTGACATTTCTGACTTCAATGTATTGAAGTTTAATGGTTTGGCAGTTGTATTTAAATACACAGGGCTCTTTGGAGCATATAATTCTACATCGTTTAAATAGTTCAAAAGGGCAATCCCCGCATTTTCCATCAATGGTGAATGAAATGCACCGGATACTGCCAATTTAATCACGCGTTTCGCACCTAAATTTTTCAATATGGATTCTGCTGATTCGAATGCACTGGCTTCCCCGCTGATGACGGTTTGAACTGGGCTGTTGTAGTTTGCACAAACCACTGTACCGGTGGTGACATGCTTCAAAGCAGCATCGATTTCAGTCGCACTTAATCCGAGTACTGCAGCCATGAACCCTTGTGATTTAAGGGTTTCTGCCTGCATCAATAAAGAGCGGTTGTAGACCAGTTTAATCGCTTCTTTTAGAGGTATCACACGACTGGCATATAAAGCAGAATATTCGCCTAAACTGAAGCCGGTCATCCCAGCATACTTGGGATTCAAGGATTCAACGATTTCCAATGCCAAAGCGGACGTTAAGAATACCGATAGTTGAGTATATAACGTTTCATTGAGACGCTCACCGGTTGAAATCGAATGGTGTAAATCCAAACCCGTTTCCTTGTGTGCTAAATCGAGTATAACGTTACTATTGGGAAAGTCCAATCCCATACCCACAAATTGAGCCCCTTGTCCGGGAAATAATAATCCTAACTTCGCCATCACATGACAACCAACTGTTCTTTATAGGTATTAACACCATCGAAGAGTTCTTCAAGAACTTGTTGGATGGGTTTGATTTCTTTAATTAAGCCCGAGATTTGTCCTGCCATGAAAGAGCCTCTGTCAAGGTCACCATCAAAGACAGCTCTTCTTAAGGATCCTAACGTTAGTTTTTCTAATTCAGCCAATGGCACACCTTGTTCAGATATTCTTAAATATTCAACAGCCATTTTATTTTTTAATACACGAACTGGGGCACCAGTACCTCTGCCTGTGACTACCGTATCGGTGTCTCTGGCATCGATCACGATTTGCTTATAGTTATCATGAATCGGGCATTCTTTGGTTGCTAATAAAACTGTACCAACTTGAATCCCTTTGGCACCTAAAGCAAAAGCTGCTAAGACGCCCCTTTGATCGGCAATGCCACCGGCTGCAATCACAGGAATCTTAATCGCATCCGCCACTTGTGGGATGAGTGCCATCGTGGTGAGTTCACCAATGTGCCCACCCGACTCCGTACCTTCTGCAACCACAGCATCCACACCTGCACGCTCCATACGGATGGCTAACGCGACCGATGGGACGACGGGAATGACTTTGATACCGGCTGCTTTCCAGGCAGGGATGTAAATACCTGGCGATCCTGCACCTGTGGTGACGATTTTAACGCCTTCGTCAATAACCACTTGCGCAATGTCTTTCGCGTGTGGGCTCATGAGCATGATGTTCACACCGAACGGTTTATCGGTTAAAGTTTTACACTTACGAATCTCAGATCGGACCCATTCAGCATCCCAACCACCCGCACCGATTAAACCCAATCCACCGGCGTTTGAAACTGCGCTGGCAAGGACAGCTGTAGCGATATTCGCCATACCCCCTTGAATGAGTGGGTATTTTGTGCCTAAAATTTCTGTAATGTTTTTCATTTTATATCTCCACAATGGCGGATCCCCAAGTGAATCCACCGCCAAATCCTACCAATAGGACCCGTTTATTTTTATTTTTTTCCATATATTCTGAAATCAAAATCGGGATACTCGCTGCCGAAGTGTTTCCATAAACAGCAATGTTGAGTTCGAATTTTTCCATCGGGATTCCCATCGATTTCGCCACCGACTGAATGATTCTTTCATTCGCTTGGTGTGGTAAGATCGCATCGATATCGTCGATGGTCATTTGATTGACTTCTAAGATGTGTCTGATACTTCTTTCAACCACATCGGTCGCGAAGACATAGACTTTTTTGCCATCCATACGAATGGTTTTATCCACCGTTAAGATATCGCTCATATCGGCTTTAGAAGCATTATAATACGAGGCTTTACTGTGTTCATTGTGTTCAATGATGACAGCGCCAGCACCATCACCAAACAAAATACAGGTATTTCGATCGGAATAATCTAATACCGATGAGAGACGTTCTGAACCAATGACCAAGGCACTCTTATACTGATTGGTTGAAATCAAGGATGAAGCGATTTCTAGTGCGTATACAAACCCTGTACACGCAGCATTCACATCAAAACTCATGATACCTTCTTTGAGTCCAAGTCTGCCCATCACCATATTCGCAACCGAGGGGGTTTGACGTTCTGAAGTGATCGTAGCGACCACAACCAAATCAATTTTTGAACGATCATAGCCATACGTTTCAATCGCACTTAATGCGGCTAAATAGGCCATGTCTGTGGCAGTTTCGGTTTCTGCTTTACGTCGTTCTTGAATCCCTGTACGCGTTCTGATCCATTCGTCTGAGGTTTCAACAATCTTTTCTAAATCTTTATTGGTAATAATCGTTTCTGGGGTATATTTTCCAGACGCAACCACTTTAACTTTGTGTGTGTTCACTTGTTACTCCTTCTAAAAATACCCCCATTTGACGGTACTTTTGATATCTTTTTTGTAAAATAGCACTGGTTTTTTCTTTTAAGATTTGAGCCATTTTACTACTTAAGGCACTCTTTAAATGAAACAAACCTTCTTTAGATTCATGAAGTCCTACCCCTTCAGGGATGATTTCATCGATGACTTTAAATGACAACAAATCAGAAGCAGTCAATTTCATCAAAGAGGCTGCATGTTCAGCTTGTTTGGCATCTTTGAATAAAATCGACGCGAATCCTTCGGGGGATAGAATCGAATAAATACTGTGTTCAAACATCATGATGTAATCACCCACGCCAATCGCGAGAGCACCACCCGATCCACCTTCGGATAAAACAATGACCAAAATGGGTACTTTTAAACCCATCATTTCTTGTAAGTTTAACGCGATTGCTTGAGCTTGACCACGTTCTTCTGCTCCTAAACCAGGATAGGCACCTGGGGTATCGATGATCGTGATGATCGGACGTTTGAATTTTTCAGCTTGCTTCATGAGTCGTAATGCTTTACGATAACCTTCTGGATGAGGCATCCCAAAGTTATGCGCAATTTTATCGTTGGTTGAATCGCCTTTTTCTTCAGCGATGATTGTTACAGGAATCCCATTAAGGGTAGCAATCCCACCGATGATGGCAGAATCATCGCGATAACTGCGATCACCATGTAATTCAATAAAATCATCAAATAGGGTTTGAATTAACACACGACTGGTTGGTCGTTTTGGGTGTCTTGCGAGTAAAACATGTTGCCATGCGGTATTAGACATGTTGACCTCCATGAAACAATAAAAGTTTCCCTAGAGTAGGTTTGATATCGTGTCTGGATAATACTAAATCGACTTGACCTTTTTCGAGTTGAAATTCTGCAGTTTGAAAATGGGGTGGCAAATCTTGTTTGATGGTTTGTTTAATGACCCTCGCCCCTGCAAATCCAATGGTTGAAGATTTTTCAGCGATATTGATATCGCCTAGGGATGCGAAACTCGCAGCGACCCCACCTGTGGTTGGATTCGTCATGACACTGATGAATAAAACCCCTGCTTGATTTAAGTAATACAGTGCGCCTGAGGTTTTCGCCATCTGCATGAGTGATAAGATACCCTCTTGCATACGTGCGCCCCCAGAGGCAGAAAATAGGATGAGTGGACGTTTGTCTTTGGTAGCGAGTTCAATCAATCGGGTGACTTTTTCACCCACCACACTACCCATCGAACCCATCATAAAATAGCTATCTAAAACACCGATATAACATGGGTAGCCTAATATGGTGGCAGAACCACCCACAAAGGCTTCATTCTGATTGGTTAATTTTTTCGCACTCGCGAGCTTAATTTCATAATCTGGCATCGATAACGGATTCATCGAAATGAGTTCTTTATCGACCTCACAAAACGATTCTTTATCGACCGTGATGAATATTCTTTTTCGCGCACCGATGCGAAAATGGTGTCCACAATTTGGACACACAGAAAGCTTTTCTTCGAGTTGTTTTTCATATAAAGCGGTACCACATTCGTCACATTTAACGAAGAGCCCATCGGGAATGTCGATGGGTTTGTTTTTATCTTTACCAAAAAACCGGTCTTTGAATTCTTGAATTCGCTTTTTACGTTCGCTAATGAAATCACTCATTGCGTTTCGCCTCGTATCTCGCGTTGAATTTTGCAATAAAACCAGTATCGTATTGACCTTTGATGAATTCTAAATCGTGCATGATCAAATATTGGTATTCGATGTTCGTCGAAATGCCTTCGATAACAAACTGTTCTAATGCAACACGCATCTTCTTGATGGCTTCTTTACGATTCGGTGCGAACACAATCAGTTTCGCTAACATCGAATCATAAAAAGGCGGGACAACATACCCTGGGTAAATGTGGGTATCCATGCGGACCCCATTACCACCCGGAAACAATACATTTAATATTTTACCTGGGGTAGGAATGAATCCTTTGCTTGGGTCTTCTGCATTGATACGGCACTCAATGGCGTGACCTAAAATAACCAAGTCTTTTTGTTTGAAAGACAGTGGTTTGCCATAAGCGACTTTAATTTGTTCTTTAACCAAGTCTACCCCTGTAATCAATTCGGTTACAGGATGTTCAACTTGGATTCTGGTATTCATTTCAATAAAGTAATAGTTGCCTTTAGGATCCACTAAAAACTCCATGGTTCCGGCATTTTCATAGTTGATGGCTTTCGCAAGTTTAACTGCCGATAGACCAATCTTTTTTCTGAGTATTTCATTTAATACAGGTGAAGGTGCTTCTTCAATCATCTTTTGGTTTCTTCTTTGTGTTGAACAATCACGTTCAAAGAGGTGAACAATGTTACCAAAGGCATCCCCCATGATTTGAATTTCAATATGTTTTGGTGATTCAATGAATTTTTCAATATAGAGTGATTTATCACCAAAGGAGGATAAAGCCTCCAATTGGGTACGCTCAAAAGCACTCGTGAGTTCTTCATCTGAGCGTGCAATGCTAATCCCTTTACCACCACCGCCTGAGGTAGCCTTAATCATCACTGGGTATCCTATTTTTTTAGCTATTTTTATGGCTTCATGAACATCGTCAATGATCCCATCAGAACCTTCTACGACCGGTACACCGTTGGCTTTCGCAATCGCTCTAGCGCTTGCTTTATCACCAATCATTTGAATGGTTTTCGAATCGGGTCCGATGAACTTAATGCCGATGGATTCAACCATTTCGACAAACTTAGCGTTTTCGGATAAAAAACCATAGCCTGGGTGAATGGCATTACACCCGGTTGCTACAGCAGCTGATAAAACAGCACTCATATTGAGGTAAGATTCTTTCGACTTCTCTTTACCAATACAAACGGCTTCATCAGCCAGTTTGACATGAAGTGCATCTTTATCCGCTAACGAATAAACAGCGACCGTTTCAATGCCGAGTTCTTTGGCTGCACGAATAACTCTTACAGCAATCTCGCCACGGTTCGCAATTAAAATTTTATTTTTCATTTTCCGCTACAACCATCAGTTCGTGGTCAAAACCCACGACCTCACCGTTTCTGACGAAAATTTCTTTAACGATACCATCGTAAGGTGATGTGATTTCGTTCATGATTTTCATCGCTTCAATGATGCAGACAACTTGGCCTTTTTTGACGGGTTGTCCAACTTCTACATAAGGGTTGCCATTGATGGTTGCAGATGCGTAAAATGTCCCGACTAATGGGGATTTAATGATGGTTTTAGGGGTACTTAAGTTGGTTTTAACTTCAGATACAGGCAATGAAGTGGTTTCTTTAGGGATTGGATTGTTTACCGGTGAATTCACTGGTTGATAAGGTGCTGGTTCGAATTTATTTTTCGATAACTTTAGTTTAAAATCATCCATTTCGAGCTCTAATGTCATTAATGGCGAATTTTCGATGTCTTTGATAATGGCTTGTAATTCTTTTATGGTCATAATACGCTTCTCTTTCTCTAGTGTGTCGTTTACACAGTTGCGATCGCTTTGTTAAATTGAGCTTTGCCCAAGATAATAGGTCGGTTCTGTGGTGATGCAATTTCAGTCTAATATTCTACGTGGATAGATGTGTCGTGTTCGATGGTTTAAGATGATCCGCGGTAGAATGGTTACCCTCTCCTCCGTTAACGTATGATTTGTTTTGATGTTCAAAATATACGTGCATGCACCTATTTTAGCACCAAGCCAAAGCCTTGTAAACCCTTTTAATATTGTAAGCGTTTTTAATATCTTGAAATTCAAAGTATTTTTTAAAAATAGACAAAAAAAAGCACCGTATAATTGCTTATAGGTGCGAAAAAACGTCATTTTTTTTAATTAAATAGAATCTTTTTAAATAGTTTGCTTTGAATGTAAATTCACTTCAAATAATAACTGTTTTATTCGTTTACTAAAGTGCCAACTACGGGTAGATCAGTGAGAACCGATTTGCCATGAGGGCTGGATAAAATGACACTTGAAGCGTCAGTTCCGGCCAATCTAACACCATTATGAGAACCGTTGGTCCAATTGCTTGCGTTGGTTACGTCGTAAACGACACCATCCACAGCGACATATGCTTGTCTGCCACTTTGTCCATCATAATTAGCCAGTTCAGCGAGGGTAAATGTTCTATCTTCTTCTTCAGGTGTTTTTTCTGTACAACCTACAAGTAGTGAGAATGAAAATAGTATTCCAAGCAAAACGATGATTTTTTTCATATAAAATCCCCCTTTGAGGGTAGTTTATACCAAAATCATCGATGTTCAAACAGGTTTGCTTGAAAATTATATTTTTTCGAATTACGATTTTCATAATGATCAGTA
Source organism: Acholeplasmataceae bacterium UBA6150 (assembly GCA_002423145.1). Taxonomy (GTDB): domain Bacteria; phylum Bacillota_I; class Bacilli_A; order Acholeplasmatales; family UBA5453; genus Paracholeplasma. The sequence goes on from DIUU01000016.1 coordinate 25,772, forward strand.
TTTAAAGTCCTTATAATTCCACAGTTTTACTATTATAAATACGTTTCACGATTTTCAGTACAGCCAGTTGTTAGTGTTTGTTATAGATTTTCAGATCAATATTGACAATGTTTAAATAAAAAATCATTCAATTTCCTGTCCAAGGTTGATATTGTGCATCCTCGTGACTATATCCATGATAGTCAACATCTTCAAAAACTGTATACACTATGTCCTTATAAGGACTTAAAGCTGGAATAATAAAAACAAAGTTTTGATACTGAGCGTAATATACAAAATAATTACTCGGTCCTGAATTCAATGTATCTTGATATATGAAAGCTTGATTAGCATTTTCTTTTGAATCGTACTCAACGATTGTATAAGTTATTTGATTAAATGAAATTTGTCTAATGCTTTTAATCTTCAGATCCAATCGATTGTATGCATCATGATACTGCACAATATAGTCTTCATTTTCTTCTCTAGTGATGTAACCTCCGTTATCAAGCATCATCTGTATTAAAGGGTGATAACCATGGTAATCAGTAAAAAATAGATCATACTGAAAGTTTACCTCAAAATCGTAATGTCTCATAAACCCAGGAAATGTTGATTTTGTACCATGATACATTTCAAAAATATAATTTTCTGTTTTATAGATGAAAATAATCTCATTTGATTTGTAACTAAAATCGATACGATCTTTAAAAAACGGTTCAATATTAGTGTTATTCAACTCATAAATGATACCGTAATCTTTACTTAATGAATCAGTCAGATATTTTACATCAATAAAATCAATGTTTGGATGTAAATCTGGATTCTCATAATTGATAAGGTTGTATCCAGCTTCAATTAAATCATCATAGATACTTTCCTGTTTCGAATTATTTTGACATCCTGAAAGCATCAAAAAAGCTAACATCAAAATAATTATATAACCCTTATTAAATCTACTCATCACATTGCCTTTCTGCTAACTATAGCGAAATATATAGTAAAACTGTTGTAGTGATTTGGAAAAAACTCACTTGTCGAATAGTCAATAAATGGAGAATCCCAAGTGATTTCTGATGGGTTCATAACACTAACGAGATGAATACTTGGCAAATTTCCTATCTTATGACTCCAACTTCCATCACTATGCTGTATCATAAAATGGTAATCATCATTCTTTAAATAAGGTCCCAAATTGCCGGGGGTTGTATAGAAAATTTTATTAGTAATTGTGTTTCCAATCCTTAATGCAATTCGGTATTCATTTTCACTAATGGGTTCATTTATTGTGTACAAAACCCGAGCACTATAAAAGGGATAATTGTTTATTGTATACAGCACAGCAGGAACAATAACTTGGTGTAAATAAATGTTACTAGAGTTAACATTCGAAAAATCGATAATACCTGTTTGTGTTATTATATTAACCCAGATATCATCCATTCTTAATGCATATCCAAAACAATTTAAATTTACATTACTTTTTGATTCGTATATTGCAGCATTACCAAAATTGCTATTGAGATTAATACCTGTTACATCAATAGTATAATACGGACTATTAAGTCCATGAGCATTCTCTGAAGCAAAATTCATATATTTGATGTTAAAATTGCCCAATAATATATGCTCAGGTGATAGTTCTAAAAGTAACTCTGTCGTATTGTTACTAATTTGTTCTTCAATTTCATTAGTGATATCGAACACTAAACTTTCAGAATTAACTGTTGGCTGAGATAGTAAAACCCTATTGTATGACGAATATCCATTTATTAAGTCGAAATCAGAATTAGTTATATGGGATAATTGTATTTTAGAATTTACATTACTTTGAATCCTATTCAAATATAGTTTTGCATCTAATATTGTTACGTTTGGACCAATTAGCTCAACAAAATTCAACTCCAAAATACTGTATGAATGATACTCTGTTAAATATACAGGTATGTTTTGGAAAGGATAATACTTTTGTTTCGCAACTGTAAAAAAATCTATATCATATTCTTCATTGGTGTTTTTTACAAACGTTTTATCTCTAATATATCCATTCTGATTAAGTAAAGAATATTCAAAAGCTCCAATTAAATTAACTGGATACGATGTGAAATTGTCATCAAGAAATTTTTCATCAAGTAGTAAATGAAATTCAAAAGTATCATTTTCTATTTCATGAACTTTTACATTAATCTTCATCGAAATGTTCCCATTAGAATCTCTCAAATAATAATCACTAATATGAAAAATTGAAACATTCGCAGCATCAACAAAATAAAAGGTTCCATTATCTTCTATCAAGTTCAATTTTGATGAATACAATCTAAACTTTATTTGTCGACTTGATTTAGGTGACGATAATGTTGTTATAAATTTCAGTATATCATTTTGAGGTATGATTTTGAGTTGATTACCGATATTTGATTTATATGATGCGTATATATCTTCTTCCTTTGAAACTAGTGAATCACTCATATACTGATTATTAATAAAATCGATGTCCAAATCGTATAATTCATAATATTTTAAATTCACCTTACTATCTATTGAGATACTTGTCGGCAACTTAACTCGATAATTACTGCTGTTAGTAGTATATTTTTCACTTTTCTTATCATAAACTAATTTTTGATTAATTTCAGAATATCTATTATTTGAAGTATCAAAATAATGAATTTGATTTGTATAATACTGGAATCGATGGACATTATTTGCCAGAGAGTAAACTTTTCTGTTTTCAGTTCGCATATCAATTATCTCTCTACTATAATCTAATCCTGCAAAGACATAAGTATAATTCAGCAAAAATACAAATACTAATAAGACAACCATCAAAATCTTCTTCATATATCAATTTCCTCTCTATATTTTATAATTATTTTACCGTCTAATGTAGTTTTTTACAATACTTAATTTTTTAAAATGATATCTGTATTAAATATATTAAAAAATTTATATCAAATCAATATAGGATCTAATTTATCAGGTAGCCCTACTCTTAATTTCACTACTATTAAAATAAAAAAAACAAGAATATGTCCAAACTGAACTCTATTAACAAGTCATATAAAAATGTCTTGCGTACATTAATATGAAGATAGTTTTGAAACACTTCAATAACTAAGTTATGGACATGTTTTTAATGCCAATTACAAGTAAATACTATTAAGTATAATTCATATTTAAACTGAGAGTGCTATCCTATTTGTTAAGAAATCGCTATCTGGATCACTACATTTTATACCAGGGATAAACAAAGTGAACGTGTCATAAACTTACATGACTACCAAGTCTTAACTTCACCAACACTAAAGGATAGTAGCATTCCTATACAAGGATATTATGTTAAGCATATGGAAAAATGATTTTGGGTAGTAAAAACTTGAACAAATTGATATTAATACTAGATATCTTGTTGTTTATTGGTATAGAAGAAAAAACCAAAAAACATAATAACAGTATTAACAAAAATATCAGATTCTTAATAAACATTATGAAGCATTATGAGCCACATCATTTCAAAGGTTTAAGTTATTACCAAGTGACACAAAGCCTTTTAAAACACTTTTTCATGAAGACTTGAAGTTTATTGCTTCAAATGGAATACAGTAGGAACAGCATCGTATATCGAAGAGCAATTCTTCTACTATTGGATTCCGGTGTGAGAATAAGTGAACTGCTGAAAATCAAGATAAGAAATATCGATTTTGATTTGATGAGGATTTATCTGGAATGTACTAAGAATGGAAAAGTAGGATATGAACCATTCTCAGAATTTAGTTCAGATATGATAAAGGAACTGATCAGATTAAATGACAATCGTGTTTATTCATTTTGGAACTTCATCCATGACCGGCAGTTGAGCAAGTCTGATATGAAGAATTTCTACAGAAGATTAAAAGGATGGACGCATCTGGATAGAATACACTCACACCGATTTAGAAAAACATTTGGTACATTATTGGCCCAAAACGGTATGGCTATAGAACACATCCAAAAAATGCTAGACCATTCAAGGGTTACTACAACGATGATTTACATTGAACACGAAAAAGAAAAAGCCTTCGAGGAATACCATCCGTATAACAATTGGAAAGTTGCATAAAAAAAGGGGGCCACTAGGCTCCCTGTTCATTCATTTCAATCTGCAATTCATCAATTATTAGTTTTCTATAGTCTTCAATTTTTTTAGATTTTACAGATGATAATAACCTAAGAACATGTGAATATACACGTTCTACTGGCACACTATTGAACTCTGGACTATCAGCCTCTAAGTAAAGAATGTAACATGCAACTGCGAATCCAAAGTTCTTTGCAAATCTAGGAACACCATAAAACTTTGAGTTTAGCTGTTTAACTCTAATAAATGTTCTACTCGACATTTCTTTTTTAAACATAACTAAATGAACTACATTTTGTTCAAGCATTGTCAACTTTTCAGTATCTAAATTTAAAAGAACGTTAACCATCAAATCCTCGACTGCTTCATTTAATACTTTATCATCTATCAATTTAACACCTCGAAATTTAACAGATTAGTATTGATTTATTCGATATAAGGAACCTTTTTCAAATCATCTATAAACTTTAACATTTTTTCATCATAGTAACACTCATTGAGAAATTCGTTATCAAAACCTTTTATTGGTAAATCGTTGATAAATCCATTAATAATTTCTACAACTAAGTCTAGTGGCCAATTCATTTTTTTGAATTTACTATAGACACACTCTATGTTATCTTTTGTTATTGACACTGGTTTTGCATACCAGAATTTTTGTGCCATAAAATCTGTCATTAGAATTACAAGCTTTAAATTTTTTGGCCCATGTTATAATTTGCGGTTATAAAATCATGTGAACCATAAATTGAATTTTGTATAATATCTTTTTGTTCAACGGCATTTCTAAAAAAACTGAACGAATCAAATACTGACTTATTTGATAAAACGAAATCGATAATTTCATACTTTGACTTCATATATCCTCATTTCTCTAAAAATTAGGAACTAGAATCCTCCTTCTTTAGAGAAATGAGGTATTCCGTATAATTCTTATATTCTTCAACGAAATCGAGAAGATCATTAGGAGTAACTTCAAGAGCAATAGAAAGTTTTATTAGATCTTGAGTCAAAAGAACCGTACCATTTTCATATTTTGAAATGGCTCCCTGTTGGACATTTAAAATCTCTGCAATGTCTTTTTGCTTCAATCCACGTTCAATTCTAATTTCTTTCAGTCTCAAAAATATCACCCTTTCTATTAAAAAAAATCTCATTAGGAATAAAATGAAATCAAGTTAGATAATCTTAGTAGGAATATTAACCTTGGAAAGTGGGTATTTCACTAAGATAAGTGATGCTTTTTTTGAATGGTGGAGGCTAAGGGGATTGAACCCATGACCCCTTGCACGTCAAGCAAGTGCTCTCCCGCTGAGCTAAGCCTCCACGCATAATCTATTATAATGAATTAGATACATTTGTCAAAGACTTTTTAAAATTATATGTCTTTTTGGTAAGCCAATCTCATTCGATCGGTTGCTTGATTTAAATAAATCTTACCACAATAGGTAAAGTCTAGTTTTTTTAACAAGTTTTGCATCGGGACATTCAATTCATGGGTATCGATTCGAAGGCTATTACAGTTTAAATGGGTGAAAACATACTCGATGAGTTGTGCAGAAATACCCTTGCCATAATGGCCTTTTTTGGTTGCGATTCGGTGTATGACCTTGTAAGGACGATCTGATAACCATTGTCCTTCAATGACATCATAAGTCGATTCATAATCAAGCACGGTCATCACGCCTAAAATCTCGTCTGAACCCAATACATACAAAGCATTTTTTTCGATATCAGAAAGCGTGACTTCGAGACTGGGGTAGTTGTTTTGCCACTGCGGTGAACCATACGAAGCGATGAGTTCTCTCCCATCCTTATATATGGCTTGAATTTTTATAATGTCGTCTTTTTTTGCCAATCTTATCATATATTCTCCACGTAATGTTTGAATGTGACCATGTCTTCTTCGGTTTTCTTCATAAAATCAAATTTGTTTTGGTTTTCATCTTTTGGAAATTGAAATGTGACATCCATGGTCCACACGGTGCCTTTTTTGGATTCAATAAAATGAGATATGCAGTGATTTTTGACTTCACCTAACATATACAATTGGTGAATACTATGGGGTAAATCAATCGCTACAGTCACTTCAGTCATGTGAATTTCGTTATTCTTATACAAATATACCAAATCCACAATCGCACCTTTTTCAAGATATTGACCTTGCCTTAAGGTATAACCTTTGAGTGGGGGTTCCTGGTAGTTAACAAACTGAGTATAGTCCATGAGGGTTTCTACCATTTTTTGTCGAGGAACTTCAATTTCAATAGAGATACGATATTGGAAAGATTTCATAGTCTTAGTCGAGTGTTCTTTCGAGATACTCCTGTGTTAAGATGATGTTCAAATTGCCATTGATGACTCGTAAATCATCAATGAATAATTTTTGATTTACGCCTGGCTTTAAATTGATTAAATAAGTGAGTTCAAAAGTGGTTCCAAAATCGGTGGTTTTAACTTTTTTAAGCTTACTATAGGTACAAAAACTAGATAATGCATCATCGAATGCTCCGACATAATTGAGACTTTCAGGCACCACAATTTTAAGCTTCGCATGATTATCTTTGATTTCATCCAATTTAAGCACATGGATGATGAGTAAAAGTGCGATGATGAATGCTGTGATGACGAATGCGTAACCAATGTATCCCATCCCTGTGGCCAAACCAATCGCAACCGTAGAAAACACGAAGGTGATGTCTTTGGTATCGCTGATGGTCGTACGGAAACGAACCAATGTAAATACACCTGCTAAACTGAATGCTCTAGCGATATTATCCGATACAAGCATGATAATGATCGATATGATGAGTGGTAATAACAATAAAGTGACGACAAATGAGCGATCATAGCCTTCTCTTCTTCTCACATAAGCCAATGTTAAGGACAACAACGCCCCTAAAAATGTGGTTACGGTTAAAATGATAAATACAGTTGTGTACGTGACTTCAGTCATCGGAAGTCTTAAAAAATTATTCATTAAAATTCATCTCCTTGTATGCTCATGCGGTAGGCCTCTCCATACTTCGAAAAGCTTCGCGCATATAATTTCATTTCACTGAGTTTGTTGGCCAGCCAATTGGGAAAATTGGCTTCTGATTTGATTTCAATCAGATAGTGGTCTTTGGGTAACATCGAATATCCACCACAGACCAAGAAACTGATGTCTTCTCTGCGAATATCGATTTTTTTATCAATCGTCACACGCAGTAGATTCTCAGCATCTGCCATCGCTCTGCGTTCATAAGCAATATAATAATTCGGTCTAACCTTATTACGTTTCAGATAATACTCAATTTCGTTGAGTACCTGGTTAGACATATAATCCGCTACAATAGGTCTTTTGCCTTTTGAAACAAATAATACAGCTTCATCGTATGTCATAATCACCCGGCGTTTGGTTACTTTTCCTTCGATTTTCTTCTTAATCTCCAAAAACACCAAGTCGCTTGGTTCAACCGGACACGTATAACTTCGCAGTCGAAGTTTGGCTTTGTAGGGCGGTCCGTCAATTGACTGCCTGATGATGTTTTGGTCTTCGGTATCGTAATAGATATTAAAAATGGTATAGTAATCGGTTTTTGAATAGTCATCAAACGTTAAATACTGTGATAAAAAATCGACGAGTTCGTCTTTTTCTGTTTTGGTGAGTAAGTACTTTTTTTCGAATCGATTAAATGATTGACCTAAAGCCATATGTAATTCCTCTGGATATACTGTAAATATTTTAACACAATCTTTACAAATCCTTGACAATATAAAAAATAAAACACGATTCACAGTCATTTGTGTTAATCGTGTTTGTGGTTTTTTATAATAAGCCTAAAGATCTGAGCAAAACAATGATGCCAAATATAGAGAATACAGAGAATAGCGATGTCCACACAACCAATTGAGCAGCCAACGATTCGTCAGCCTTCATTTCTGATGCCATGACCGCTGAAGAAATCGCTACTGGCGAGGCGAACAACGCTATGGTCCCTGCAAAATAGCTTGGTTTCATGACGAAAGCAGGAATGAATGTATCGACCAAGTAAATCAATCCAAAGCCCAGTGCTGGTGCAAATATCAGTCTTCCAAAGACCCCGATGGAAACTTCCTTCATCATGCTAGATAACGCTTTAAATTTAAATTGTCCACCGAGTACAATCAAAGCTAATGGTGAAGCAATATCTGCTACATATTTAACGGCTTGATAGACAAAGGGGAGATTGGTTTTAATGGTGAAAACACGTACCCCATCGACCATAGGGATGAATTCACGCAGGATCAATAAGACTGAACCCACAGCAACACCAATGATTAACGGGTTTTTAATGATATCGTGTACCACTTTTTTAAAACTCAAACCGCCTTGTTCTTTTTTAAACATGGTCAGTGAGACTACCGATAAAATGTTAAACAACGGAATGGTAAATGCAGCAAGAATGGATACCAACGCTGCAGCGCCATTTCCACCCAAAGAAGTGGCTAGAGGTAACCCAATGATAGCGAAGTTTGAACGGAATATACACTGTAAAACGACACCTTTTCTGTCGTCTCTTGGCACAACCCAAATGACCACCAAAAGTCCGATGAGGAATAGTAAAAATATACCGAGCAAAGAGATTAAAACGATTCCAAATTCAATCTGTTCGATCGAATCGATATCGTATATATTTTTAGCAAGTAACACAGGTAATGCAATGAAAAATACAAATCGATTGGCCATTTTTAAGAATTTTTCTTCTAAAAAATGAATCCGCATCAAAAAATAACCCAGTACGATTAACAGCACAATCGGCATGATTGCGTTAATCGCAAACCACAATGTTGACATAGTAAACCTTCCTTTGGATAGACCCTATTTTTGTAGGGGGTCTTTACTCTACTTTAAAGTCTAGCGGTTCAAAGCTAAACCCAATTGAATCTTCCACTTTCATGGAAAAACATAAACCTCTGGCATGGGTTGTCACCCCATATTTAGACGTCATGGCTTTCATGAGTGCGTTTTTTTGTTCTTCTTGACACACAATCATCAAGATGTCTTTTTCTGAGTGTATGGTAATTCCGAAAAATTTTTGTTTTTCAGTCGACACGCTACTTCTACCATGGATGATGGTGCCCCCACGTGCCCCAGCTTTGCGTGCTTCTGTCATGGCTTCATAAGCATAGCCATGGTTACATATGAATAATATCACAGATTGTTCTTGTGTCATGATCGTACCTCCTCGGCTTCATATAAGAAGTCATATCCCATTTTGCCTATAGAATCTATATCGATGGCGAAGGCCACCCCAAAATGGGTATGTTCAAAATCGTATGCTTCATTGATATCCTCTAAAATTCCTCGAACATCTTGATCATCGATGACAGAGAACAATACTTCTTTTTCTGTATCACCCATGCATAATATGTCAGCAATTTCAGTCGGCGCTGTGCCTTTTCCAATCATCGTCGTTTGAAAATGAATCATCCCTTGGTGGATGATTTTCGCAACCAAGTCTGACTTTCCTTTAGGAACAATGGTAATCAATAGTTTCATGAAGATTCTCCTTTCAAATCGATGATTTCATCTTCAACGACACTCACCACATGGTGTTGAGTCTTACGTTTCGCGATGATACCAATGATTTGGATTGTTATGAGGGGTGCCATGGCCACCAAAGCGATTAACCCAAAGGCATCGGTTAATGGGTTCGCTGACGGTACTACAGCGGCAGCACCTAAGGCCAAAGGCATTAGGAAGGCTGAGGTCATCGCCCCAGATACGGCGCCACCAGAGTCAAAAGCAATGTATGAATAAATCGGTGGGGATAGAAATGTTAATCCCAAAGAAATCGCATAGCCTGGGAGAATTATCCACCAAAGGCTGATGCCCGTTTGAACGCGTAATAAAGCAAATCCGATAGCCAATGCGACCCCGCTAGATAAGGCAATCATCATCAGTTTTCGACTGATTGCACCAGCGGATACTTCTTCCACTTGGTGGTTTAATGCGACCACAGAGGGTTCAGCTGAAACCACCATGAATCCGAATACCATTCCCAGTGGGATGAGTAACCATGTGATCTCACTGGCAAAATACGCCCCAATATACCCACCAATGTTGACCAATCCACCATTGGCCCCGGTTAAAAATAAAACCAATCCAATGTAAGTATAGAAAAAGGCGATCGAAATTTTAATCACTCGCTGTTTAGATAATTTAAATGCAAACAGTTGAAAGATCAAGAAAAACAAAACAAAGGGTAAAATGGCGATTGCCATTTGGATTAAATTGTTTAAGAAATAGTCCAGCATCGTGGAACTTGTATCGATGACAGGGACGCTGGGTTGATAAAACAAACCTAAGATTAAAACGCTCAAGATGGGACCAATCGAAGCCAGCCCAATCAAGCCGAAGGAATCGAGTTCTGAAGCTTTGTCACCACGGGCATGTGAGATACCAAACCCAAGTGCCATGATGAATGGTACCGCCATCGGTCCTGTGGTAACCCCACCGGAGTCAAAAGCGATCGGGATGAAATCCGGACTGCTCATCGATACAAATATGGCGACAATGAATAATAAACCATATAATGCTATAAAAACAGTTCTGAGTGGGATTTGAAATAGGATACGCATCAGAGCAATCATGACGAATAATCCAACCCCAATCGCTACTGCGAATATGAGGACAAATTGCGGAATAACGGATTTAAATTGATCACCTAAAACCCAAAGGGCTGGTTCTGCAACTGTAATCATAAACCCCACAAGAAACGCAACCACGATGAATAGACCAAACTTTTTACGTTTTGTGATGAATATCCCGATGTCCTCTGCTAAAGATATCATCGATGAAAATGCACCAATTTGAAAGATGGCTAAACCCAACACGAGCAGAATCACACCCACACTAAAGTTTAGAATGTCATTTGCTTCTACACCAATCAACAAACTGATGATCAAAATGATAAACGATACAGGGAGAATGGCCAATGCGGATTCTTTAATTTTGTCAATTAACAATCTGTATTTCATCCAATCCCTCCTCAGTATCTTACACTTTATAGTTTACTAAAAAACGGCTAAATAAGATAACTAAAAGAGAAAAAAGTGACCAAGTGGTCGCTTTATTCAGTCTTATCAAGTTTTTCGATGGTATGGTCAAGAAAGCATAGGAACATCGCACCAATGCCATTACCAATAATCATGATGATTAAATATAAAAGCGCCTTTAAAGAATACGCCCCTGCAATGGCAAAGTATGCCATATTAGCCACACTGTGTTCAAACTTAGAAAGTATGAAAATCATCACAGCGAATATTACAAATAAGACTTTCGCAGTATCTAGTTTCGCTTTTCGATAACCTTCGACACCCAGATACATCATAGCACCACATAAAATGGATAAAATCAGTACTTTGATCAATCCGTTTTCGAGTTTTAAATCGACCAAATCTTGGGTTTTAATAACGATCGGCAGTCTCATTAGGCGAACCATAATACCAATCAAAAATGTACCTAAAATATTACCCAACAGCGTCATACTCAATACTTTTGCATAGCCTTTTTCTTTGACCCAGTAGCCGACTTTTCCAGTATATAAATAATACCCAGAAGACACAATCATCAACAGACCAAAACTAAACAATAGTGAACCGAGGTAGGCATTGTCGACAGATAGATACGCCACTGCAGCAATCCCAATCAATAGCCCTGCATACAGTGCTTTTACAAAAATGGATTTCATACTAAACTCCTTATATAGTTGATTTATTTATATCCAATAGAACGGCAATATAGAATTTCAATCAAATCGTTTAAACCACCCACTTTGTTTTGGTAAAATACGATTGAAAGGACTTGATACGATGTACATCATAACACGTGTTATAAAAGTTGAAAAAGGTCAAAAAGCAGTTTTACAAGAAAAGTTCAGTCAACCCTTTCGGTTACAAACCATCGATGGTTTTGTCAAGCGTGAAGTATTGATCGATGAAAAATCCCTTGAATACGATACCTACCGTATTTCTGTTTATTGGGCATCCCGTGAAGCATTTTACGCTTGGGAGGGTTCTGAAGAACACAAAGCTTTACATAAACATGGCAAAGGTCATGGAGACATGCCTGGGGTCATCGAATCTTCTAAAGAAACTTACTTTGAACTAGCTACCCTATTCGCTAAATAAAAGCTACTTTGCAGTGGTTTTTTTTAACCCAAAGCCACGTCCAATATCATCATGATGAGAAATCCCAAGATGAATCCAAATGTCGCGACATGTTCACCTTTTTCATCGATGATGTCTTTCGATTCAGGGATGAGTTCTTCGATGACAACATAAATCATCGCACCGGCAGCAAACGTTAATGCATAAGGCAATATTTCACTGACAAAAGTGACCAATACGGCACCAATCACGGCGAAAACCGGTTCAACCAGTGCTGAAGCTTGTCCATAAAAGAATGATTTTCTACGAGAGTTGCCTTCTTGTCTCAATGGAATCGAAACGGCAGCCCCTTCTGGGAAGTTTTGAATCCCAATCCCAATCGCAACTGCAGTCGCAGCGAGCAACGCAGATTCTGGGTTAGCAGCGAGTGCTACAGCACCAAATGCGACCCCAACAGCAAGACCTTCTGGAATATTATGGAGTGTGATGGAGAAAACCAACAACACATTTCTGGATAATTTGGTTCGAATCCCTTCTTGCAGATTGACTTTACCAAAGTGAATATGTGGGATGAGTTTATCAAATGCAAATAAAAATCCTGTCCCCATCAAAATCCCCAATGCTGCAACCAACCAAGGAATTTTACCTTGAATTTCTGCCATATCGAGGGCGGGGATAATCAAGCTCCATACCGAAGCAGCAATCATGACACCAGCAGCGAAACCAAGCATCATGTTATATACATTTTTATTAATACCTTTAAAGTAAAACACCAGTGACGCACCTAACGCTGTTAGGGACCACGTTAAAATACCGCCCAATAACGCAAGTTGCCAGTTATCGAGTTTGAGTAAATAATCTATCATAATAACACCTTCTATTTCCATTCATCATTATAGCACTCTCGATTCAAAATCAATCACTATCTTATACAGATATTAAAAGAAAATGCTTACTTGAAAGACCTATAAGAACATGGCCATATAAATCGGGTAAGTGACAATATTTTTAGTATAGGATACATTGTTTAAAGAAAGTTTGATGGCTTGGTTTAAGCCAAAGTTTTCAAACATACTTTCAATCATTTTGGTCTTTGGATTGTCCGCTTCTTTGACTTCTACGACGGTATTTTTGTCGTTAAACTTGATCAAGAAATCGGCTTCTAGGGTTGTATTACGATCGAAGTAATACAATTTCTTCCCATTTTTCATAAATATATCCGCGATTGCTGCTTCTAAGAGTGCACCATGGAATGCTTTGAGTTTACCTGTATGGATGGCGATTTGTGCCTCGCCACCGTAGGAGGATGTCAACAGTCCTATATCTTTGTAATAGACTTTAAAGACGTCGTATTTCGCTTGTTGTGCATAGGGCAGTTTTGGTGTCGATAAATTAAAGCATATATCTACCATATCGGCGTAGTATAGCCATAATAAATTCTTTTCATATTTTCGTGCTGCGGTTTTTGGTTCAACAAAACCATATTGGAATTTTTTATTTTCTTTGTCTAATTGGAAAGGTACAGATAAGAAGCACTTAATCGATTTTGCATAGTCAGGTTTAGATAAATAGACTTTCATATCTTTATTATATGTTTGAAGTATCTTGGTATGTTTTTTAATGACTAAGCTGAAATTGTGTGTCGATAGAAAGGAGTTGACTACTTCTGGTAATCCACCCACAGTCATGTATTCATAGAAAATGCCTAACATCATTTCATGGAGGGCATCGGGGACTGGTAACTTATTAACAAAATAGTGCTTTAAGTCATTCATAATATTACTCGAAACACCACTAGCCCAAAGATACTCTTCAAAATCTAGGCTATTCATATCGAGAATTTGTTCATATGGGTAAGGGGTTGTTGGAAATACTTCAGGGTTGATGCCAAAGTATGAGGTAGCCATGATGACATCGTATTTTTGATTGTTTACGAAATTTTTGACAGCGACTCGAACATTGGGGCACAGGTGAATTTCATCAAAGAAAAACAGGGTTTGACCCGAGACAATCTTTTCAACATGCAAAAATAAACTCACTTTTTTGATGAGATTGGTTATGTCGATGTTTTCATTGAATACTGGAATCAGTTCAGGGTTTTTCTCAAAGTCGATTTTCACATAATACTTGTAGTATTCTTTAGCAAATCGTTCAATGATGGCTGTCTTACCGACACCACGTGGCCCTTTGATCATCAATGCTTGTCGATTAGGGTTGTCATGCCATTCTATCAAATCTTGTGTTATCTTTCTTTTTAGCATATTATCACCACACTAATTATAGTTAAAAGATTTGACTTAAGCAAGTCCAATCACATATTTTATAATCGTTTTTTTTGAATTTTTGCATATTTTATTAAGTAATCTAAAAAACAAAAAGACCCTAAGATAGGATCTTTATTGAAAATTATAGATTTTTTAATGCGACGATGGCTTTGAGTTCTTCTCTAACCAAAGGCAAGACTTGTTTCGCATCAGCGATAATTGATACATCTGCTACATCAAAGATGAGGGCATTTGGATCGGTATTTACTGCGATGATCAATTCTGATTTATCCATGCCACTGATGTGTTGGATAGCTCCACTGATACCTGAGGCAAAATAGACTTTAGGATGTACGGTGGTCCCGGTTTGTCCGACTAGACGGTCCTTTTGTTCGATGTTGGCATCGACAACCGCTCTCGAAGCTGCTACTTCACCACCCAAGAGTTGGGCGATTTCTTTCAGTGCAGGGAACATATTCGATACCCCACGTCCACCAGCAACAATAACTTGTGCTTTATTGAGTTCGACTTTTTTATGGGTTAATTTTTCGCTGTTTAAAACCTTTACTTTAGAAAGTGTGTCACAGTGAAATTCGACGTTTTTGACTTGAGACGTTCTTGACTTATCTTCTTCGATTTTGAATATGGATGGTCTAATAGTCGCCATCTGAGGCACGGTGTTTTCACAAATGATGGTGGCGAATAAATTACCACCCAGCGCAGGTCTGGTTGCTAATAATAACAACTTATCACCCATTTCAAAATCCAGTATAGTCGCGTCTGCAGTTAAACCGGTATTCAATCGAGCAGATACGCGTGGTGCTAAATCTCTGCCTTCGAGGGTAGAACCGATGAGAAACACATCAGGTCTTTCCGACTTCATGAGGTTTTCAACCGCTTGTGTGTAGTAATGTGTATCGTAATTAGATAATTTTCCATCCAATGTGCTGATGATGACATCGGCACCACAATAGGTCATGGTTTCGATGTCTTTTTGAGTTAAAACATCCCCAAAATAAACCGCACTGATTGGAATATCTTTACCCAATTTACGTCTACATTCAGATAATAACTCTAACCCAATGGGTTGAAGTTTACCTTGTTTTTGTTCCATAAATACCCAAACATTATTCATGGTTTTTGACCTCCATATAAGGATAGAGTAGTTTTGTAATCCATTTCGCAGCATCCTCTGGATTCATGACGACTTTTTCAGATTTGGCTTGAACTTGTTTAACGTATGTTTTTTTAACTTTTGTAGGTGATCCCTTTAATCCAATGTGCATGGAATCTACTTTTAAATCACTGAATGTAACCAATTGAACCTTTTTGTCGGTGTTATGAAAAATGTCCCAAGCGTTCATATAACGCGGTTTATTCATATCAGCCAGTGTCGTTACCAACACAGGTAATTCGACTTCAAGGGTTAAGATTTCACTGTCCGTGCGTTTTTTCACCACCATCGAATGTGAATCTACTCTAATGATTTCTGATAGGTAAGTGATTTGTGGGATATTTAAAAATTCAGCCACTTGTGGACCGACTTGGGCGGTATCCCCATCGATGGCTTGGTAGCCAGCAATGATTAAATCATATTTTAATGTCTTTAGAAAACTGGATAATATCGTCGAAGTTGCCCAGGTGTCTGACCCCGCGAATGCACGGTCAGATAATAAATAACATTGGTCAACACCTCTGGCATATAGCTCAATGAGCATCGATTCTGCTTGCATCGGCCCCATGGAAACAACACTCACAGACCCGCCATAACGGGCTTTGAGCTTAAGGGCTTCTTCAACCCCTGCCAAGTCGTTAGGATTGACAATACTTTGAACCCCCGCACGAATGAGGGTATTGGTTTCTTTATCGATTTTAATCTCGGTTGTATCGGGAACTTGTTTAACTAATACAATGATATTCATATTATCTGAGCACCTTTCCGGCAATAACCATTCTTTGAACTTCAGAGGTGCCTTCATATATTTCGGTAATTTTCGCATCTCTTAAATAGCGTTCGATTTCAAAATCGCGGATGTATCCATATCCACCCATCAATTGAATGGCTTGATCGGATACTTCAAATGCAATTCTCGATGAAAACAATTTCGCCATCGCAGCCTTATCAGAATAGGATTCGCCTTTTTCTTTGGCTGTAGCTGCTTGGTATAACAACGCTTTAGCCGCTTCAATGTTGGTTTTCATATCTGCTATCTTAAATTGGGTGTGTTGAAATGAAGCAATTGGTTTGTCAAATTGCTTCCGTGTTTTAACGTAATCAACGGCTCTCTCAAATGCCCCTTCAGCTATCCCTACCGCTTGGGCAGCGATACCGATTCTACCCCCGTCGAGGGTAGCCATGGCGATCTTAAAGCCTTCGCCTAGTTTGCCTAATAGGTTTTCTTTTGGTAATTTTACTTTGTCAAAAACGAGTTCACAGGTCGAAGACCCACGGATGCCCATTTTACGTTCTTTGGGTCCAACACTAAAGCCTTCGGTATCTTTTTCTAAGATGAACGCACTGATACCTTTTAAGCCTAGTTCTGGATTGGTCATCGCGAATATAATGTATACATCTGCATAGCCTGCATTGGTGATGAATATTTTGGATCCTGTGATTTCATAGTGATCGCCTTTATCGATGGCTTTGGTTTGTTGTTTAGAAGCATCGGTTCCAGCACTGGGTTCAGTGAGTCCAAACGCACCTAACCAAATCCCACGGTTTAAATTGGGCAAGTATTTTTGTTTTTGTGCTTCGGTTCCAAACCCATGAATCGGTGACGCACACAGTGAGGTATGTGCTGATAAGATCACCCCAGTGGTAGCACAGTATTTTGATAATATTCTAACCGCGTCCACATAGTTGGTATAACTCGCACCTACACCCCCATAAATCGGATCAAATGGTAACCCTAAAATACCGAGTTCAGCCATTTTTTGAACGGTTTCGCTAGGAAATCGTTCTTCTTCATCGATTGATTTTGCTAAAGGTTTAACTTCCTTTAATGCGAATTCTTCAAGCATTTTTAATAATAGTTCGTTTTTCATCTTCTTGGCATGACCAATGCGTGTCCAATAACGACAGGTTCGTTGTTTTGATTGTAAGCAATCGTTTTGAACAACACGCGGTTTTTCTCCTCATTGATTTCTTCTGCTTCGACCGTGGCTTTGATGTGATCGTTTAAATATACTGGTTTTACAAATCTTGAATCTTGTTGTAGATAGATTGTGCCTACCCCTGGTAATTGGGTTCCTAAAACCGTCGAAAATAGCGAGTTAATGAGTCCGCCATGCGCGATTCTTTGATGAAAAATCGATCGTGCGGCGAATTCAGCATCCAAATGGACAGGATTAAAATCCCCTGAAACCAGGGCGAAGCGATTGACGTCTTCCTCAGTGATGGTCTTCTCGAAAAAAGCGATATCCCCAACCTTAATCTCTTTAATTGTTTTGCTTGTCATAATATTCCTTTCTGTAATATATACTATGAATAAACGTTCATCTTATCTTTATAATAGACTGATTATTCACCGATGTCAAGCGGTCTTTCAAGATTGGACTTGATTTTATAAAAGAAATCGTTTACACTAATAATAGGTGATACCAATGGAAAAAATGAACTACCGCTTACCAAAAAGAAAAGACGGACAAAAGACATTCAATAAAATCATCAATAGTGGTAAAAAATTGTTTTCGAAGCAAGGCTATCAAGCGACCTCCATTAATGAGATCATTGATAAGGCTAAAATCGCGACTGGAACTTTTTACATTTACTTTGACGACAAGCTCGCACTCTACGTTTATCTCTTACATCAATACCGCGCTAAAATTGGTGAAGCCATCAATGAAGCGATTAAGGATGCACCAACACGCTATGAAAAAGAACGCCTTGGCATCAAAGCATTCTTGAAGTTTGCGTGGCAGGACCCACTATCGTATCGAATTATTTGGGAATCGATGTTTGTCGATAAAGACATCTTTAAAGAATATTATCAAAACTTTTCAAATGCCTATGTGGAAAAATTATCAACGAGTGTGTCCACTGGGGAAGTTGATCCACATATCGACTTAGAAACGTTATCGTATATTTTGATGGGGATATCAAACTTCGTCGGTTTACAAGTCCTCTTCAGAGAAACCCTCACCGATATGGATTTAGACCGCATTGTTGATCATGTCATGTATGTCCTCAAACATGGGATGTTTAAAGCTTAATCTAAACTTAAAAAAATAAACCCTATCCACGTATTTTTGGATAGGGTTTTTCTCTATTCGATATGAAATGTAATGGTAAATGTGGTTCCCTCATTGGGTTCACTAGATACCGTGATGAGACCTTTATAATACGATACCACATGCTTAACGATGGCCAAGCCCAGGCCAGTGCCATTTTGATATAGATTTCGTGATTTGTTGACTTGATAGAACCGTTCAAATATCCGTTGCTGGTATTCTTTTGGAATACCAATACCAGTATCTTTACAGATGAAATAGATGGATTCATCCTCTTTTTTTAACTCAATTTCGATTGCTCCACCAAACTTATTATATTTTATGGCGTTTTCAATGAGATTTTTAAACAGTGACTTAAAGTCAGTTTCAATCCCTTTAAACATCACATTGTGCGTTTTCAAGGTGACTTGAATTTGTTTTTCAAGAATGAATGGATTTAAATCTTCTAAAACCCCATCCAATACTTTCTTTAAGTTAAATGAAACTTGATCCATTTTTGGTCGATTTTCTAATCGGGATAGTTCCAACATGTCTTTCAACAAATTATCCATAATTTCGACTTGATGGATGATTTCTTGAGACAATTTTTTCTTTTCATCTGGGGTTGCCATTTCATAAAGAATCAATTCCGCTGACCCTTTAATCGCAGTCAGTGGTGTTCGTAACTCATGAGAAGCATTGGCGAAAAAGTCGCGTTTGTTATTTTCAAGACGGATGCGGTCGGTATCATCGATGAGAATGACCAAAACCCCTTGTTTACCTTTGGATTTGAGTAACAACTTGTTGTATACACTATTGACACTGACCAAAATGAAACGGTCTTGATAAGGCACTCTAAAAGATAAACTGACATCTTCTTCGGTAGCGAGTTTGATGGCTTCATAGATTTGCTTTGTGCGAATCGATAGGATGAGGTCGTGTTCTTTGATATTAAACCATTTTTGAGCCAATTCGTTATAAAAGACAATGGATTGATCAGAACCTATAAGCAAGATCCCTTGATCCATATTTTTTACCAATATCGATAACAATTCTTCTTTTTCATTCAAGCTACTTAAGTTACCCACAATCGATTCATTGACGCCATTGATTTCACGCAATAACTCATTGATTTCTTCATATTGTGTCGCTGGCATAACCCACTGATAGTTTCCCTCTTTCACGCTTTTTAGAGAAACGGCGATGTCGTGAATCGGAACCATAAAGGTATCCGATATTTTTTTATAACTGATGTATGACAGTCCAATAATACCCATCGAAATGAATATCAGGATCGCGATGGTTTGGGTATTTAAGGCGATATTTTCATCCATGACAATCGCGACTCGGACATAGTTGCCATTGGCAGCCCGATCAGCAATATACATTAAATTGAGATTGAGCGTTTCTGAATATCTCGTAAATGCTCGGCCAAGACTTTGAATTTCTGGGTAATTGGTTTGATCGCCTGAGGTTGAGATGCGCATCGAATCAGCGATGGTCGTCCCAGAGGGGTCAATGATGGAGATTCGCTTATTCGAGTTTTGGAACTGTACAACAAAGACTTCATCACTCACGGTCTTGTAGTTATAGGCGACCACGGTGTCATCTAAGACGATTTCAAGCATATAGGCCGATTGTCTACGGTTCACATAATTGGTGAGTGTAAATGAGATAGCTAAATAGAGCACCACTAAAAACGAAGTCATCAAGATGTGGTACAAAACAAAGGTACGTTTCATAGTTTCACCAACCGATATCCAACTGCACGAACCGTTATAATTTCAATATTGGATTCATATTCGGACAGTTTTTTTCGAATTGATTTGACATGCATGTCTATGGTTCTGGATTCTAATACCAAATCTGAACCCCATACCATCTTAAAAATATGGTCTCGATGTAAAACTTCATCGGGATTTTCAAGCAATAATTTCAATAATTCAAACTCTTTATACGTCAAAGATATACGATGGTCATTGATACTGACTTCCCGTGTTTGGATATCAAGAACAATGTTACCGAGTTCGAGCACTTTCTTTTCTTTGAACTTTCGAAGTTTATTATTAATGCGCGATAACAACTCAAGCACACCAAATGGCTTGGTTAAGTAATCATCCGCACCTAAATCGAGGCCGATGACTTTATCGAGTTCACTGGTTAATGCCGATAAAATAATGACCGGGATATTTTCAGTTTTGGGATTGGCACGTAGCTTTTTAAGATGATCTAAGCCGTTTTCATTAGGCAACATCAAATCTAAAAGAATCAAGTCAGGCATGGCTTGATCGATGGCCTGAAACAATGATTTTCCATTTTGAAACCACTGATACTCAAATTTAGCATTACTGAGGGTTTTTTCTATGACATAAGCGATAGAATGGTCATCCTCGATAAAATAGATTTTTGGCATAAACCCTCCTTAAAATAGGGGTGTGTTTTTATGAGAACCTGTGACTAAGAAAATGACCCATTCAGCGATATTGACCGCGTGGTCTGCAACGCGTTCTAAATATTTTGAAATGAGAATAATCGATATGACATAAGGGGTATCATCGACATCGTCTTTGATCCATTGTGCAGAGAGTTGAATCATTTGACGGTATTCATGGTCAACAATGTCGTCTTGAGCAATAATCAACTTCGCCAAGACAGCGTCTTCACTGACCAAAGCTTCAATGGCCGATTGAACCATGTGTTCTGCGTGTTTTGCCATCGATAAAACCACCGATAAGTCTCTGACAAATTGGTGACCTTCTAAATGTAGGGCAATTTCAGATATATCAGAAGCGTGGTCGCCAATGCGTTCTATGTCTGTAATGATTTTTAAGATGGTCGTGACCAGTCTCAAATCTTGAGCGATGGGTTGTTCTTTCCAAATGATTCTTAAGGCTTGTTTCGATATTTCTTCTTCCATAACGTCGATTTGATCGTCTGCTTTGATGATTTGTTTGGCTAAATCCAAGTTGTTGGTTTCAAAGCTCTTCAATCCATGACGCACATTGAGTAAGGCTTGATCAGCCATTTCAATGACGGCTTTCTTTAATTGGTTTAAGGCGGTTTGATACGTATTACGATTCATAATTGATCACCTTTACTTTCATTATATCATTATCCAAATCGACCCGTAATGTAATCTTCTGTACGTTGGTCTCTTGGGTGTGAAAATAGTCGTTCTGTTTCTTCATATTCCACCATTTCTCCTAATAGGAAAAAGGCAGTATAATCAGATATTCTCGCTGCTTGTTGCATATTATGTGTAACGATGACAATGGTATAATGCTCTTTTAATTGTAAAATGAGGTCTTCGATTTTCGAAGTTGCGATGGGGTCTAAAGCTGAAGTCGGTTCGTCCATGAGGAGAACTTCAGGCTTCATCGCCAACGCTCTAGCAATACACAAACGTTGTTGTTGTCCACCCGATAAAGATAAGGCTGATTCTCTTAAGCGGTCTTTAACTTCTTCCCAAAGGGCTGCTTGTTCTAAGGATGTTTTGACGATATCATCAAGTTCTTTTTTCGTCTTAATGCCTTGGCAACGTGGACCATACGCGATATTATCATAAATACTCATTGGAAATGGGTTGGGTTTTTGAAACACCATGCCGACTTTAATACGTAAACCAATCACATCGGTATTGTTGGTATAGATGGGGTTGTCTTTGTAATGGATATCCCCACTCACCATACAATTATCAATCAGGTCATTCATGCGGTTTAGCGTTCTTAAGAAGGTAGACTTCCCACAGCCTGAGGGACCAATGAGTGCCGTTACTTTTTTCTCATAGATGGTTAATTCAATCTGTTTTAAGGCTTGTTTTTGACCATAATACAGGTCTAAAGATTTTACTTCAAATACTTTATTCATGGGTTACACCATACTTTCTAAGGAGTCGTTTTGATACCAATTTGATCGATAGATTCATCGATAATACAATCACCAAGATGATGATCGCGATGGTTGTTGATAATTCGATATTGGCAGGTTCATCGGTCATCATCGCCCAAATATGAACAGACAATGTGGTCGACTTATCGTATATGGAAACGTGGTCTTTGATGGCCGTCCCCACAGCAAATACGAGGGCAGCACTTTCACCAATGATTCGACCAATCGCCAACAAAGTAGCGGTTAATATGCCTGAAAAGGCACTAGGCAATACAATTTTAAAGGTGGTTTGGGTTTTATTCCCACCCAAAGCCAAGGAGGCGTGACGGTATTCATCTGGAACCACTTTAAGAGACTCTTCTGTGGTTCTAATGATAACTGGCATCAAAATGACGGCTAAGGTCATGGCCCCTGAAATGAGGTTGGCACCGGTAGCTTTGGTTAAGGATATGGTGATGGGAACGAATAGTGCCAAGCCCATCAATCCATAAATAATCGAAGGCACCCCAGTGAGGGTTTCAATCAAATTTCTAAGCAGTTTTGTGAATCGATTTTTTGGAGCATATTCATTTAAATACAGTGCCGCACCTACCCCAATCGGTAAGGCGATTAGTAAAGTAAGTCCAATCAAATATAGGGTGGTTACGATCGACCCCCGAATACCCCCACCTGCAGTAGCATATTCGAGTTCTCTAAAGGTTATTTTCGTATCTAAGACTTGAATCATGTTTTGTGCACCTTGAATCGATAGGGCAGAAGGTCCATCTTCAAAGGCAATTCGGATGATTTCATAATCCTCAGCCAACGTCAATCCTTCCGTCGATATCCCTTTATCACGTAAGTCTGTAAAAGGGGAGTCGGGATGAACATACATAACCAATACAATTGTATGTCCCATGAGGTTTTCACTGTCTTTCAATGCGATTCCCCAAATCGTGGAATAATAGGTGTCATCATCAAAATCTTTCGAAGTTGTATATTGACCAGGTACTGAAAATGGTTTTAAATCTGCGATATAGCTTTTAGACTCAAAGTTATGTGTGATTAAATCCATATTGATCAATTTAAAGCCATTTAGAAAGACAAACAGCATGATCGATATCAATACGAACAATGAGACAAACGAAGCAAAATAAGTAATCGATTGTAAAATCAAATCTTTTTTCTTTCGGCTATTTAACATCGACTTGACCTACCTTTCGCTTAATGAAATTGAGGGTTAAGTTGGTAATCAAGATGACGATCATCAAAACAATCCCCACCGAGAAACGAATGTCATAATCGAGACCAGTGGTTTCTTTCATTCCCTCAAGCATCATTGTTGTTAAGGTTGAAGTCGTATCCAGGATATTAAAGTTAATTCCACTACGTCTACCACCAGCCACTAAGGATACCGCTGTCGCTTCACCCAATACACGGCCAATCCCTAAGATAGCTGAGGTGAATATCCCGCTTTTCGCTGAAGCAAGTACGACTTTAAAATGGGTTTGGGTTGCTGAAGCACCTAAGGCTAAAGAACCGTGTTCGATGGTTTTATCAACACTTCGAATCGCAACCTCACTGATTGAAGCAATCGTCGGGATGGTCATAATCGCTAAAACCAATACCGACGATAAAATGGAGTTTCCACCTTTGGATTGATATCCCAGTAGGGTAGATAAATCATAAACAATCTTTAAAATGATCCCCGCTCCAAATAAACCATAAATGATGGAAGGGATGGAAGCCAGCATTTCGACAACAGTTCTGAGTGTTTCAGCGATTCTTTTCGGTGCGATTTTCGCAATGAATAGGGCTGTTAAGACACCGATGGGAAACGATATGAGGAGCGATAGAAATGCGATAAATAGGGTAGATATGATTAGAAAGCCAACCGCGTACAAATTGGAGTTAAAGGCTTCCCCAATCAGCCAAGTCGTACCGGTTAAAAAGTTGTGTAAATTGACTCTACCAATGCCCCCATTATTCGTGATAAAAGGGGTAACCCCTTTGACCATGATAACCCCAGCGATGATGAAGATGAAAGATGAAGATAATATCGCAAACGCCATTAACATATACTTTATGGCGTTATCAAGCCATTCATTATGTCTTTTTTGGGTTTGTTTCAAATGTATTTTGGATTGCATAAGATACTCCTTTTTTTACAAGAAAAGACCCCATAGGGTCTAATTCATGTTTATTCAGTGACGAGATCCGACCACTTCGTATATGTACCTTCGTATACTGCTTTAAGTTGTGCTGCAGTGACATTGGTTACTGGGTTGTTTTTATGAACAATCGCAACAATCGCATCCCATGCCAATTGTCCCATGTCAGTGGTTAAGACACCGACTTTTTCATTGTCTTTAAAGTATCTGGATGAGAACCCAATGTGTTTAGAAACTGGGTCTGTTAATCCTATGGTTTGAGTACGCTTGTAGGCATCACCGGAACCGGTATGATCATGTTCTGCTACGAAATTACCTGCTTTAGCTGAGAAAGCTTGGCTGATCGCTTGTGCTACTTTTTGAATGGAATCTGATCCACCAATACGAATGGTAATGTTAGCGTTGTTTCTAGCTGTGATTGGGTGTTGTGCTTTGATTGAATCCCAAGTCGTTGTCGATGGTAATCCAATCGCGCCATTGTTATTGATGATGTCGGCAGCATCTGTAGTTCCTAAGAATGCGATGTAAGCATTGACCAATTGTTCAATTTCAGTGGATTCATAATCTCCAGCATCTCTTGTCATCCACATGAATGGACGTTTTAGACCATAGGTGTTATTTAATACATTCGCAACCGTTGGTGCGACACCTTCATAATGTAATCCTTTAATGGTATTGTTTAATGAAGATAATGATACATAACCAATCCCATATTCATCGGTACCCATCGAAGTCATGATACCTGTATTGTCTTTGATGACGAAACCATCGACTAACACATCGTCTGAACTGACTGCTGCTGCAAATCCGATGCCTTCCATAAATCCTGTACGTGTACCTGAGGTTGTATCTCTGGTATAAACGGTAATATTTTTGCTTGTGTCAAACGATGAACCACTAGTACATGCAGCTAGGCTGAATGTCAATACGATTGCGACTAAGGCTAAAATCTTTTTCATATATTCTCCTTTTATGTTTTATTCACCTTGATTGTATAAAAAAAAAGAATGTGAATATATCACACTCTTGTAAGTAGTTTGTAAAGAAATGGTAAAGTCGCCTTATTTTGTTATATTTAGCCAGTCAATGATGTCTTTAGTCACCAAAGTTTGGTCAATATCGAATAAAACATCGTGGTAACTGTCTGGATAAATGAGAATGCTTTTGGATTTCGTATGTGCTCTATCATATAACGCGTATGCATTATCGATAGGCACAATCTGATCAGAACCCCCATGGATTACCAATAAATCCGAGGGGTATGACTTTAATTGTTTGTGAATGATTTGGTTGGCTTTATCGATGGTTTCCGATACCATTTTATACGTTACATATTTTAACAACATCGGGTCATGTATTTCAGCATCAGTCTTTTCATGTCGACTTCTCTTATCCGCCCAATTGAGATGCAGTTTTTTATTAGGTAATAAGAAACCCAACCATTTAAGTGCGAAAATTCGATGATAATGGTACCCAATCGATACGACACCCGTAATCCCAGGTCTACTCACGGTATATAAATGACTGATTAAAGCCCCCAATGAATGACCGATTAAATAGACTTTACGGTTTTTCTTTTCCTTCAACAGGATTTCATCTAAATCATCCATTAAATGCTTATATGATTTTAAAACACCCAGAGGTAAAGATGATCCATGTCCCCGGACATCGTATAAAATGACAGAGTAACCTGCTTGATTTAACGTTTTTGCAAAACCCTCATACAACACTCCGTATTCGCCTATCCCGTGTGTAAAAATGACCAACGGGGCAGTTTCGGATACTTCATACAAACGGTATTGGACCATATTAGGCGTCTAATAAGTCAATGACTTTCGATGCGAGTTGATCGTAAGCCAATCCCGCAGGTTCAGCACTTTTAAAAATGTAGCCTTCAACCGGTTGTCCAATCGGGATTTTTGTTAATACATCGACACCCAATTGTTTAGCGACTTTGTCGCCTCCGCCTTGACCAAAGATATACTCACGTTTTTTATTACATGCATTTAGGAAATAGCTCATATTTTCAACCACACCAATGACTGCGTGTCCGATTTGTTGAGCCCCTAAACCCGCTTTAACAGCGACGTGAGCCGCGTTGACGTGTGGTGTGGTAACAATCAGCATCTTGGTATGTTGAGCAAACTTTTGAA
Source organism: Acholeplasmataceae bacterium UBA6150 (assembly GCA_002423145.1). GTDB lineage: Bacteria > Bacillota_I > Bacilli_A > Acholeplasmatales > UBA5453 > Paracholeplasma. The sequence goes on from DIUU01000016.1 coordinate 52,668, forward strand.
TGTCTAAAGCGACATCGCCTGTGCCTGGTGGCAGGTCAATCAATACATAATCCGTATTCGGCCTCCACGCAACCCCACCAAAATAGTGAGAAAGCATTTTGCCTAACATCGGTCCACGCCACATGATGGGTTTATCAGCTGGCATAAAGAATTCAGTCGAAATGACTTCGATGCCTTCGCTTTGTAAAGGAATCATCATATCATCATCGGTACCCGACAAGGGCTTGATTTCGATATTGAGGATTTGTGGAATGGACGCCCCATAAATGTCGGCGTCGATGATGCCCACAGTTTTACCCAAACGGGTGAGTGCTTTGGCTAAGTTGGCTGTGACTGTGGATTTACCCACGCCACCTTTACCGGATGCGACACCCAAATAAATGATCTTCTTTTCGCCTTCATTGACCACATCGTTTTGTTCGAATGTCACTTTGATGCCTGGAAAACCCAATTCGACTTTGACCAATTTGATTAAGTTGATTTTAAATTTTTGTTCTTCTGGTGTCCCTGGTTTTGAAAAATAGAGTTCTACTTCAACCACCCCAGTCGGTCCAACGGTGAGTTTTTTAATCCCGTTAACCTCTTTGAGTGATTTTTCATACCCTGGGTCAACCAATTCTTCTATACGTTTTTTTAGTTCTTCATACGTTGCCATAATTAACACCTCGACAATGATTATAACATAATCGTTTTATGAATAGACCTCAAAATGCAAAAAAAACCACCCCTGAGGGTGGTCATTTAGGCTTGTTTACTGCGAATAAACATCTTTTTAATGCGTTTGAAAAATGGCGACTGGTCGTAGCTCAAGATGGACGCTTTGTACACTGGTGCGAGCAAATAATATAAACCCACGGTAGAAGCGACCAATATCAAGAATGAAATAATCACATCAACTACCGAAAGGACACCACTCATATAGAGTGTCGGTACCACCATCGGTGAAAACAATGGGATATAACCCAAAACTTTGAGGATGATCGAATCACCCAAGTATATCGAGAAAATCGACGCATAAAACCCGATGAGCATGGTGAACATGAATGGGGTTTGGAAGGATTGGAAATCTTCCATCGATGTGGACATGGATGCTAAAGTAGCCATGAAAATCATGAAGAACAATCCACCAATGATCATGAAAATCAATGTCACAAACAGCGCCAGTGGCAGTGCTTGTAAAACACTCGAGATGATGGCCGAATCGGTTTCAGTGATCATGCCAATCAATTCACTGATCGACATTTGACTGTTGGTTGCACCTAAAACCTGGGTTGAGATGAATCCCGCCAGCAAGCCATAAATAAATATCAAAAACGACTGCACAATTAAGAATACAAATGAAGACAAGATTTTTGTCATGAAATGGGTTTGTGGTGGCACTGTAGACATCACAAATTCAATGGCTTTTGTTGATTTTTCTTCAATGATATCCACACCAACAAATTGAACACTCATGATGAGCATGATGAATATCGGTATCGCAACAAAGATACTGATGGCAGATAATATCAAATCGCGTGTCGTATGGTCGGTGTCTTTTGTATGAATGACATACACCAGAGGTTGATTAAAATCTTGAATCAATTCAAGTTCTGCTTCGGTTTTATCCACCGCCCAAACATGAACTTTCAATCCTGACAAAGCTTGTAATAATACCGTTTCATTCAACGATTCTAGGCCATTTTTATAGATATCAACAACCAATATATCGCCATTGGCTGTGAGATGAACAATGGCTTTTGATTTACCATATTCGATATTACTTGGATCGAAACTATCTAAATTTTCGAATTCGATACTCGCCCCTGGAATCATCGATATGAGTGCTTGAGCGCTGGTATCGAGGATACTTAAAGAATCTAAACCTTTATTGGTGTCGTCAACCACATAAATGACTTCTTTTGATGTTTGTCCATCATCGAAAAATGCAATGATATTCGGGACATTCATCAAAGCCAATAATGCGATAAATATGACCGTATTTGCAATATAAAACGCTTTGGTTCCAATGCGGCGTTTGATCCCGTATTTGAGTAAATATTTAAACTTGCTCATAGGTTTCGCCTACTTTCTCAATGAATATTTCTGATAGGGTCGCTTGTTCTAAATCAAACTTTTTGACGTGTTTGCATGTCTTGACATAATCAAACACAGCATCTGATACCGTTTCATCCGCAATCTTAACAATCCATTCATTGGGTTGAATGATGACATCTAAAACCCCTGCGATGGCTTTTAATTTATCCACGTCTACTTCACCAATTAGACGGATGTTGTGACGTTTAAAGTCTTTTTTAATATCGCTGATTTTACCTTGTAATACAGCAATCCCTTTTTCTAACACAATCAACTGCTCACAAAAAGATTCGACATGGTCAATTTGATGGGTTGAGAAAATAATCATAGTGCCTTTGGCTTGAAAGTCACGAATCACTTCAACAAATTTGTTGGTATTGATTGGGTCTAATCCAGAAAAAGGTTCATCGAGTACCAATAATTTGGGATTATTGATGATGGCTGTAATGAATTGAATCTTTTGTTGATTCCCCTTGGATAACTCTTTGATTTTCTTATCTAAATAGGATTCAATATTGAAACGCTTTAGCCAATACTGTAACCGTTCCATGATGACATTTTTATCTAGTCCTTTGAGTGCCCCGTAATGTAAAACCAGTTCTTTAACAGACAACTTAACCAATAAAGAACGTTCTTCAATCATATAACCAATCTGATCGACATCGTCATACCCAATTTTCTTTTCATTGAATCGAATGTTTCCCGCGGTTGGTTCTAGTAATCCAAGAATCATCTTGAATGTGGTTGTCTTCCCTGCACCATTGGTTCCAAGTAAGCCAAAAATTTCACCTGGTTGAATGGTAAAAGATAGATCATTGACTGCAGTCAGTGACCCATAATTCTTCTTAACATGACTAACTTCTAGCATCGTATCACCTCACGAATAACATCATAACACAAAGATTAAGATTTAAGCATATTTTTTCAAGTGTAAAGTGCTTTCATTGCTCATATGTATTGGATTTTTTGAATCTATACGATTTGAAAATTACACCTGAAGCGAACCGTTTAAATGTCTTTGCAACTATATTATACTCTTTTTTTTGGATTTTCAATAGATATTTTGAATTTTTTTGAATTTATTTATATCGAATAAAATTATGTGCGATTTTAAAAAAAGAGACCCGCCATGGGTCTCTCCTGTTTTAATTCATTTTTTCTACTTTTTCGAATCGTTATAGTTTTTAAACCATTCAATGAATTCAGCGATTGGCATGAAGACTTGTTCTTCTTTACCATAAAGACGATAAGTCACGCCTTTTTGTTCCACTTCTTTATCACCAATGACGAGTTGTAAAGGAATCTTCTTGGTTTGAGCTTCTCTAATCTTATAACCTAATTTTTCATTTCTTAAATCCACTTCGACTCTAAATCCAAGGGATAACAATTGCTTTTGAATTTCAATCGCGTAGTCTTGATGGAAATTTAAGTTAACTGGTAAGACTTTCGCTTGAACTGGGGATAACCAGAGTGGGAATACCCCTTTGTATTCTTCGATTAAGAAAGCAACAAAGCGTTCCATGGTCGATACGATACCGCGGTGGATTACCACAGGTACTTGGTCGTTTTTTCCATCTTCACCTACATAGGTCAAATCAAATCTTCTTGGTAATAAGAAATCAATTTGAATGGTCGATAGTGTTTCATCGTTACCTAGTGCTGTTTTCACTTGAACGTCTAGTTTAGGTCCATAAAAGGCTGCTTCACCAATCGCTTCAAAGTATGGCATGCCTAGTTCGTCCATGACTTCTTTTAATTCCTTTTGGGCATTTTCCCACATTTGATCATCATCAAAATATTTTTCTTTGTTTTCTGGGTCACGGTAGCTTATACGGAATTTATAGTCATTGATGTTGAAATCCTTGTATACATTCAATAATAAGTCGACGGTACGTTTGAATTCATCTTTGATTTGATCAGGTCTGACAAAGATGTGAGCGTCATTTAAAGTCATTTCTCTCACGCGTTGTAAACCGGATAACGCCCCTGATTTTTCATAGCGATGCATCATCCCAAGTTCAGCAATACGAATTGGCAATTCTTTGTATGAGTGAACGTCATTCTTAAAAATGATCATATGGTGTGGACAATTCATCGGTCTGAGGACCAACAATTCGCCATCACCCATATCCATTGGTGGGAACATCGAATCTTTATAGTGTGACCAGTGTCCGCTGGTTTTGTATAAATCCACATTAGCGAGAATTGGTGTATAAACGTGTTCATAACCTAAACTGATTTCTTTATCGGTTATATATCTTTCAATGATACGACGGATGGTTGCACCATTTTTTAACCAGAACCCTAAACCTGAACCGACTTCTTTAGAAATCAAGAATAAATCGAGTTCTTTACCAATTTTTCTATGATCTCTTTCTTTACGTTCTTCGAGCATTTTAAGGTGTGAATCGAGGGCTTCTTTGGTAAAAAAGGCTACCCCATAGACACGAGACAACATTTTATTATCGCTGTTACCTCTCCAATACGCTCCTGCTAAGTTAAGCAACTTGAAGTGTTTGATTTCTTTGGTATTTAAAACATGTCCACCGCGGCATAAATCGATGAAGTCACCTTGTTGATACACGGAGATAACTTGATCTTTTAAACCTTCAATGAGTTCTAGTTTGTATGGGTCTTTTTTAAATAAGTCTTTCGCTTCTACATAAGACACTTGTCGGCCTTTGATTTCAAACCCTTGTTTCGCGAGTTCACCCATCTTCTTTTCGATGACAGGTAACATGTCATCGGTAAATTTCACATCGCCCAAATCGATGTCATAATAGAAGCCTTCATCAATTGAAGGTCCGACACCAAAACAAGCCTCTGGGTATAAACTTCTAACGGCTTGAGCTAGTAAATGGGCTGTTGAGTGATTCAATACCCCAAATGCTTCTGAATCTGAAGCGGTTAGCAGTTTGAAAGAACCGTCTTCATGCATCGGTTTTTCAAGTTCAATGGCAGCCCCATTATAGAGTGCAGCGATTGATTTTTTAGCGAGTGACATTGAAATCGATTGGGCTACTTGTAATGGGCTAAAGCCTGCTTCAACTTCTAAAATTTTGCCATCAGGTAAATGTAGTTTCATAAAATTTTCCTCCTTAAGAAAATAAAAAAGTCCCTAACATCTGTTAAGGACGAATCATCGTGGTACCACCTTAGTTCTAGATTTCTCTAGCACTCTAAAACCTTAACGCGGTCATGTCGGCATCTGCTTTCGCAGGCAGCTCATAGGGAGTAACTTTTATGGTTGTAGCTTGCACCGTCCTACATCGCTTAGGGTATAAAAATTGTGGCCTATTCTTCGCTTTTCATTTAAATTATAGCACTTTAATGTTTGCTGTCAAGTCAAATCGAATCGTATCTTTTTTCCGATAGTTTGATTTCTTTCGTGAGTTCTCGTATTCTGACTACAATGCGCATCGCTTTGACTTCATCGATGCCATCCTTCGCTTCTGCTAGCACGGGGTGTAAATCAGACATCTTATAATTCGATGAAATTAAGATGGGTAATCCGACTGTGATCCTGTATTGTAATATCGGTCCGAAAATTTCATCGCGAAACCACGCGGTCATGTATTCGCCACCCACATCATCTAAAATCAAAACGTCACATGCTTTCAATTGTTTCACTTTGAGTTCTAGTGAGTTGTCACTGAATGCATTTTTGATGTTTCGAACCAAATCGGGAAAATACGCAAACACCACCGAAGCATTTTTCTCGATGAGTGCATTCGCGATTGCAGATAACAAATAAGTTTTCCCAGTACGGTATTTACCATAAAAATAAAGACCCCGGGTGAATTCCCCTTTTTTATACTTTTGAATAAATAAGTTAGAAGCTTCAAGCGCTTCTCTACGCTCATCATTAAACAAGGTAAAATCCGCTAGTTTTGCGTGAATTAAGTAGTCATTATGATACGTAGTGTCGATTTTTTTCTGCTTATTTTGTTCAGTTTCATATTTGACATAGGCATTGGATACCCGATACTCGATACGAGCATAAGGTTCTAAAATCAATATCGGTTCGAATTTTTGATTGGGATCTTTTGGATTAAATGCCTTTTTTAAATCGATATATTGAACCACGGTGATGACATCGTTATCAGAAACAGTCAAGTCTTTGGTTTCTTTAAACGCTTTGATTTCTTGTCTAAGCAAGTCTAGGCTTCCCATCTAATCACCACTTTCCAATAAGGTTTTAAATTCATCCATCCATTCAGGCACCGCTGCAACCCGTTTTTCCTTGGTATAATAGGATTTCTTCGTTTGTTTTGGTTCTGGGTCTTTCATGATATAATCATACGCTTCCGCTTCGGTAGTCACACCTTTTTGAATCAATGTATTCAAGACTTTTTCCAGATAATTCAAATTTGGCAAATCCGGCTTAATTCTTAAACAAATGATGATAACGGCGTTGATTATACCGACATCAACCGCATTTCTCTCCACAAATTGACGAATGGTTTGTAATGCAAACGCGCTGTTGGTCATCTTTGGTGCGTAGTGACTGATCAAGTCTTGTGGACTGAATTCAGAGAGTTTAGGACGCTCTGTGTCGCCTTTTAAATCGATATCTAGCGTTTCTTTACCATTGTGTTTTTCATGGTACTTACTCGCGAATAAGTTGATTCTTTCATAAAATAGGGCACTATGTTCTTCATCATAGGCTTCTGTTAAAATTTGTTTCATGTCATCTAGAGTAAACCCATATACATACATGATTGAAGCAATCTGCGTTTGAATTTTTTTCGTAAAGATGCGTTTCCTTTGAAGTCTAACCGGTAAGATTTCAAACAATGTATCGAGTTTAAAGTCTTGGTTGATGATGACACCTGAACCATTCTTTCGACCAATGATATGCATCGAAGTTTCTACACTGTCTAAGGTTTTGACTTGATAAACTTGATCAAATGATTTGGTTATATTTTCATAGCCCTCACGATGAATCTCTGGAGTTGAGAACCGTTCAAACAATAAATTAAAGTTGGTTTCTCCAATTTCACTCTTTAAGAAACTACCTAAAATGCCATCTAAGAAAAATTGTTTTGGTGTTAAAGGCATGGACAAACGGTACATGTATACCGATGTTTTTTGATAGGTCGTTAAGAGCCCAACCGCTTCGAGTTTTCCTAATGCATCATTTAATGGTTTTTCTTTGATGTTGAGCGCATCCAAAAGAAACCCTTTGTTATAGAGTTCAGATTGGTAGTTTTTCGCATTGACCAGCGACGATAAAAACAAATATAATCCATGGCTATCGGAACCGATCAATGGCTGGTATAGTAAGGCTAATGTAGATGAATCATCGAGCGACAACGTGCCACTACCGATGACCCAAAAAGATTCATTTTTCATATGTAAACCTAATTTCTTTAGTTGAATTTCTTTTCGTTTAAGAGTTTTTGAAGTCTCGCATATATTTCAGCAATCACCGTTTTACGACGACCAAAGTCAAACATACCTTCAAAGTTTAAAATGAAGTCAATGGCGGTTTGACGACGTTGAAGTGATACGACTTTGACATCTAAGATTTCATTTTTACGTTCAAAAATGAATTCTCCATAAACGTCATCTTGGTGTTTTAAATGGTAACCAAACCCTTTTAATATGGTGAGTACAGCTTGTTGACAGTCCTTGTAATCGTTTTGATACCAACGGGTTTGAAGACGAACGTCTTTGTTGGAATCGGTTGTACGGTAAATTGGCATATGGGTCCTCCTATAGTAATACTTTATCGATGATTTCGTTGACACGATCAAGTGTCTTTTGAATCAATCCTGAATTGTCGATGACAATATCGGCTTGATTGACTTTGTCTTTTAAAGGCATTTGTGAAGCGATGCGTAGATTCGCTTCCTCTACTGTTAATTGGTTGCGTAACATCAATCGTTTACGCTGTAAGTCTTCATTGACATAAACGACCATCACCAAGTCACATAAAGATACCCCACCCGTTTCATAAAGCAGTGGGATATCCACAATCACCCATGACTCGTTTGGATGATTGAGCAATTCTGTTTTAATTTTATCATAGACTTTTGGATGTAAGATATTTTCTAAATCTTTTTTGGCGTTTTCATCGTTAAAAACAAGGTTGCCCAAGGCTTTTCGATCGAGTATATGATTATCAATCACCGTTGGAAATCTGGCTTGAATTTGATCGATGACGGCTTCTGACTCATAGAGTTCATGCACCATCGCATCGGCATCTAACACGGTAAAACCTCTCGATTTAAACTGCTGACTGACCAGGGTTTTGCCTGAAGCAATCCCCCCAGTGATACCCAATACTTTCATGAAATTCACCTCTTTTGACAGGTTTTACAATAAAAACTCGAACGACCATTGATGACTTCTCTAACAATCGAACCCCCACAAACATAACAGTGTTCACCTTCACGTTGGTGGACCATCAGTTTGAGTTGAAACCGTCCACTGACGCCCAGTTCAGAGACATAGGTTCGGATGGTTGTCCCGCCCGAAAGGATGGCTTGATTTAAAATTAAGATGGCTGCATTCACCACGTTTGTGGTGTCTTTTTGAGTTAACTTAGACGTCATTCGATGTGGATTAATGCGGGTCGAAAATAAAATTTCATCGGCGTAGATGTTACCGATACCGGCGATGATACTTTGATCCAGTAAGGCTGTTTTGATGGCTTTATGTTTGGATTTTAAAGTCTTGTATAAAGCTTTTGGATCGATCTGAAATGGCTCATCAGCCAATTGACTCAATGGGGGTACCACTTTATAGTCAGATAAGTGTCTTAAATCGAATGTCCCAAATTTACGTGTGTCATGGTACCTCAAGGATAAACCATCTGAGAGGGTGAATACGACGTGCTCATGTTTCAATTTAGGTTCATCGATATCCTTGAAAAAATATCGACCTTCCATCCGTAGATGGCTGATTAGGACGTATGGATTCAAGTGAAAACAGATGTATTTTCCTTGTCTTGTGATGTCAGAAATGGTTTTTCCAATCAATAACGTTTTGGTATCTTCATCCATCATTTTGTCATAATAGATGTCAATATTTTGAATGGTCAATCCCAAAATTCGACGTTTTAGTACCGTTACAACGGTTTCTACCTCTGGGAGTTCTGGCATGTTATTTCAACTCATACCAGTTGTTGCCGGTATCACAAGAGGATTCAAGTTCGACTTTCAATTGGATGGCTTTAGACATGATGCGTGGCACCACGGTTTGCATCTCAGATAATTCTGCTTCAGGGACTTCTAAGACCAGTTCGTCATGGACTTGTAAAAGAATGCGTGATTTCTTCTTGTTCTTAAAAATATAGGCATGCAAATCGATCATCGCTTTTTTAATGATGTCTGCAGCTGACCCTTGAATAGGTGCGTTCATTGAGGTGCGTTTTCCAAATTCACGAACGGCGTAAATCGGACTTTCAAGTTCACCAATATAGCGTCTACGCTTCATCAATGTAGTAACATAACCATTTTTAATCGCATTTTCAACGGTGTTTTCCATGTAGGTTTTGATTTCAGGGTAAATGCTTAAGTATTTATCGATGAAGGCTTGAGCTTCTCTAGGTGTCGTATGGATATCTTCAGCGAGGCTCCACGCCCCGATGCCATAGATGATACCGAAGTTGACTGCTTTGGCTTTTCGACGTTCCTCCGAGGTAACCGTTTGTGAACCAAATACTTCTTTGGCAGTTCTCGTATGGATATCTTCATGCTGGTTAAATGCTTCAATCAATCCTTTAACATTGGCCATATCGGCGAGAACCCGCAGTTCAATTTGTGAATAGTCGGCCGATACAAAGTAATGATTGGGTTTGGAAGGGACGAATAATTTTCGAATTTGACGACCTTCTTCGGTTCTGATTGGGATATTTTGTAAGTTGGGTTCAAGAGAAGATAATCGTCCTGTCGCTGTTAACGCTTGGGCGAAAATCGTATGTACTTTACCATCACTAAAAATGCTTTGTTCAATGCCTTCAATGTAAGTTGAATACAACTTGGTCAATTGACGGTATTCTAAAATCATGGGAATGACTGGGTGTTTATCAACCAATGTGTTTAGGACATCAACATTGGTGGATAAATTTTTGGTCTTGGTTTTTTTCGATGGGTCTAATCCCAAATCGACGAATAAAACCTCTGCCATTTGTTTTGGTGAACCAATATTAAATGTTTTTCCCACCGATGCATAGATGTTGGATTCTAAGGTATCAATTCTGCCTTTTAAAGCACGTTTTTGTTGATTCAATTCGACGCGATCTACAGCGATTCCACTATATTCCATGTCACTTAAGACGATGGCTAGTGGCATTTCAATTTCGTTAAATAAGTCTAAAAGGTCTAAATCTTTCAATTTTTCGATGAGCGGTGCTTGAAGTTGATAAATGGCTTTCGCTTTTTTCGCGATATGGGCCGCGTAAACGCTGAGTTCTGGTAACCCTTTTTTAGCCCCTTTACCATAAATGAGTTCATCATATTCGATGTCTTCATACTCAAAAGCCATACAAATGACTTTGAAGTCCTCTTTCGCAATCTTTTGATGGATGAGATAGCTCGACAATAAAAGGTCAAATTTAACCCCTTGTAAGTCATATCCTAGCCACTTTAAAGCGGTTCGAAATGCTTTTTGGTCATAAGTAAGTTTAGGGATGGTCGGATCGGATAAATACAATTGAAAATCAATCGATGCCAAACCGATGTCTTTCGGAATAAAATAATGTTTTACCCCATCGGATAACCCAAACCCTAAGATGTCTGAGGTGTGATAATTATAATCTTCTAACTCGATATGAATGGCCATATTTGGTTTCAAAATGGCGGTTAATTCATCATGGGCATCCACGAGGGTGAAATTGAACTTGTCACCTTTTTGAACTGGCTTATCCAGTCTTTTAATGAATACATGTAAATCCATTTCATTGTAAAAAGCAACCAAACCTTCATAGTTGAATTCTTTTCTTACAATGTCGTCTAATGCAAAATCCAGTGGGACATTGAGATCTATGGTTGCGAGCATTTTAGATAAAATCGCTTTATCCTCATGTTCACGAATCCGTTCGCCAAGCTTGCCAGAGATCTCGTCTTTTTTAGCCAAGACGTTTTCTAGGGTTTCATAGGTTTGGAGTAACTTAACAGCGGTTTTTTCACCGACACCTGGAACCCCAGGAATGTTATCTGAGGGGTCACCCATGAGGGCTTTCAAATCGATCATTTGGGTATGTTTAATGCCATATTTTTCGAAGAAGGATTGTGGGTTTAAATCATCAATTTCGGTAACACCTTTTTTGAGCAAATGAATCGTCACATTGTTGCTGATGAGTTGTAACAAGTCACGATCGGATGAATAAATCGACACTTGAAGCCCCCGGTTACACGCTTCTTTTGAAAGTGTACCAATGATGTCATCGGCTTCATAGCCTACCAAACTTTTATCGGCGATGTTCAAATGTTTCAAATAGTTGTGAATGAGTGGGATTTGTTGTGCCATTTCGACAGGCATCGGTGGTCTGCCTGCTTTATAATCATCAAACGCTTCATGGCGTTTGGTTTTTTCCTTGGTATCAAAAGCAATCAATACATGACTATAAGGCTGTGATAAGATTTTATCAACCATGTTGACAAAGCCAAAAAGGGCATTGGTATATACCCCTTGTTTATTTTTCATTAAATCGCCACCAGCATAGGCTGTAGCGTAATACGCTCTAAAAAAGAGGGAGTTGCCATCTATGAGAATGAGTTTTTGCATAGTTAAGCTCCTTTATATGTATTTTAACATATACGTTTCGAATACTTTTCCACCAGTTTTGTGGGTAATTCGATTTACCTTAGAAAAAAAGCCAAATTAGTTAAAATCTAAATTGGCCTTTATTTTTGCCTTTACCTTTTTTCATCTTTTGCGCAGGCATCAACTTAGACGGGTCTTTTTGAGCTGACTTCATGTCTGATTCAGACATCTTGCTCATTTGTTTAGCCATCTGTTTTTGTTGATCTAGTGCGGTTCTAAGACGATTGACATCCGATACTTGGACCCCTGCACCATTGGCGATACGGGTTCTTCTGCGAGATGAATCTTCAATCAGTTTTGGGTTTTTACGTTCAGCTTCGGTCATCGATTGGATGATGACAGACATTTTTTCAAACTGTTTGTCATCGACATTGTTCAATGCTTCTTTGTATTTCGATACCCCTGGCATGAATCCCATGATTTTTGAAATCGAGCCCATGCGCTTAATCATTTTAAATTGTTTGAGTAAATCATTATAGTTATAGTTGCCAGAAAGCATTTTTTCCATCATGCCCATGGCTTCATCTTCATCGATGTTTTGAGTCGCGCTTTCAATCAGGGTTAAGACGTCACCCATACCCAAAATACGGCTTGCCATACGTTCAGGGTGGAAGACTTCAAAAGCGTCCATTTTTTCGCCGTTGGATGCGAATTTAATCGGAATTTGAGAGATTTCACGAATCGATAATGCAGCACCCCCACGGGTATCGCCATCGAGTTTCGTAATGATGGCCCCTGTGGTATTTAATTGTTCATGGAAGCTTTGTGAAACCGAGGCAGCGACTTGACCTGTCATCGCATCCACAGTTAAAAGAATTTCATCGGGTTTCGCGATTTCTTTAACATCGATCAATTCTTGCATCATCTCTGCGTCGATATTGAGTCGACCAGCGGTATCGATGATGACGACATTATAGTCGTTTTCTTTGGCGTATTTTAAACCGTTTTTAACGATGGTTTGTGCTTTAATAAGGCCTTCTTGGTAGACAAATATATCGAGTTGCTTACCTATGGTGACCAACTGATCAATCGCTGCTGGGCGATAAATATCGGCAGCAATAAACATGACTTTCTTTTGCTCTGTCTTACGGATAAACGCACCCAATTTACCAATCGCTGTGGTTTTACCCGTACCTTGCAGACCGACCGTCATGATGACCGTCATGCCGTTGGCTTTATAACTGATACCAACCGTTTCATCCCCCATGACCCGTTTGAGTTCATCAAACACAATTTTAACGACTTGTTGTCCAGGGTTTAAACCAGATAGAATTTTTTGACCCAATGCTTTTTCTTTAACATTGGTTGTAAATTGACGAATGACTTTTAAATTGACGTCCGCTTCTAGTAAAGAAAGGCGGACTTCTCTCATCATTTCATCGATATCGGTTTCATTCAATTTTCCTTTGCCGGTAATGCGGCGCATCGCCATCTGCAGACGGCTACTTAAACTATCAAATGCCATTATACGTCTTCCATTTCTACGAGTTTTTCAAGGTATTGTACATCCCGTGTTTCATCGAATAATTTGAGTAGATTTTTTCTTTCATTGGTTCTTACTAACAATCTTAGCTTTAATTCATAATTCTCTAGGTGTTCAATCGCTGTGTTGAGTTGATCAAATACCGCATTTCTGGATACCTTGAATTCTGCAGCAATTTCTGCCAAAGAATAATCACTTTGATAATAAGCTTTAAAATAGGTTTGTTGTTTTTCTGTCAACAATACCCCATAAAGTTCAAATAGTTGATTTAAACGTTCTGTTTTCTCTAGTTGGTCCATGTCATTCTCCAAAGAAATCTGAAAATAATCCGTAGATGTATTCTTCAATATCAAACAACACCAAATCATCGATTTTTTCACCTAAACCAATGTACTTGATGGGGAGTTTATATAAGTGTCTGATGGCCAAAACAATCCCGCCTTTGGCAGACCCATCCATTTTGGTTAAAATGATGCCGGTTACTTGAGTGACTTCTTTAAATATCTCTGCTTGTTTTAACCCGTTTTGACCTGTGGTTGCGTCAACGACTAAGAGCGTTTCGCGTAAGCTTTGAGGCAATTCTTTTTCAATGACCCGACGCATCTTTTCGAGCTCGTTCATCAAATTCACTTTATTTTGAAGGCGGCCTGCGGTATCACACAAGACCACATCGTATTTTTCTTTTTTGGCTTTTTGTAAGGCATCATAGATAACTGAAGATGGATCAGACCCTGGTTCTTTACCAAAGAAATCCACTTTAGCACGTTCTGCCCAAACCCGCAGTTGCTCAATCGCACCTGCTCTAAAGGTATCCCCAGCGACCACCAATACCTTCTTCTTATCCAGTCTCAATTGATGGGCTAACTTACCAATGGAGGTTGTCTTACCTACGCCATTTACACCCACAATTAAGTAGACATTAATCGCGTCTTCTACATAATCTAAATCGGCGATAACGACCTCGTCTTGAAGATAAATTTTGAACATCTCATCGACGATCATTTCTTCAATTTCTTTGGGGTCAGTGATATTTTTAAGTTTCATTTGTTTTCTTAATGTATCAATAAAATACAAAACCGTATCGACCCCTAAATCGGCTTGGATAAAGATGTCTTCTAATTCTAAAAAGAAATCATCGCCTAAGGATTGGTTTTGTTCAATTAAACGCTTAAGGTTACCCAATACTTCTTTTGATTTGTGTAACCCCATGGCATATTTTTCATTTTTCTTATTATTTTTTTTGAATAGATTTTTAAAAAAGCCCATAGGTTCAACTCCCAGATGTTATTATAACATATAACCCAAAAAAACCGTATGTATAAGGTGAAAAAAATGGCTTTTTTAAGAGCCATTATACCGCTTGATATTGATCCAAAAATTGAAACAATGCCTCATAGTTTGGATGATTTGACATTTCATCGAGGTATTCTACATAAACCACTTGGCGCTTCGAATTTAAAACAAATACGGAACGGGCTAAGAGTCTTAGTTCTTCAATATGAACCCCATATTTCCAAGCAAAATCCAATTGTTGATAATCCGATAACGTGATGATGTTATTCAAACCTTCAGCACCGCACCAGCGTCTTTGAGCGAAGGGTAAATCATTAGATAAGGTCAACACGGTTAAATTCGGATAGGTGGATAATCTTTGATTAATCGTTCTGGTCTGTAAAGAACACACCCCAGTATCGAGTGATGGTACGACATTTAAAACGAGGGTCTTTGATTTAAAATCCGATAAGTGAGCCGCTTCTAGTTTATTATCAACGACATTAAATTCAGGTGCATAATCGCCCACTTTTAAGGGTTGTCCCAATACAGTAATGGATTTTTGTTTGAATGTTTTCATCTGAATGCCTCCTATGACTTCATACCTTCATTATAGTCTTTTTATTCAAGTGAATCAAATGAATAACCCAATTATAAAACCCCCTCAAATAAATGAGGGGGGTAAGGGGATCGGCGTGTCGGGGTACACACCAAATAGCATTTGCTATCTAAATTCATAATACCATCTATATATTTCCTTGTAAAGATGTCCCACTTAAATTAGGAAAGATTTTCGGTATGCTTACAACGGGGAAAGTTAGAACATCCAATAAACTCACCTTTTCGCCATTTACGAATGACCAAAGGGGCGTTACATAATGGACAGAGTCTGCCAACTTGGGTTGGCAATCGTTTTTCCATGTGTTCATCGGCATGTTTTACCAACGCAATAAACTTATGATAAAACCCATCTAGGATGTCTGCACTCTCGTGTTCACCATTGGAAATATCGTCCAATACAGTTTCCATTTTTTTGGTATAGTTCGTGTTGATGATGTTTGAGAAAAACTTGTCAAGTTCATCGATTGTTAATTTGCCTTGTTCGGTAGGTACCAATGCTTTTTGTTTCTTCTCAACATATTTACGGGTAATGAGTGTTCTCGTGGTTTCTGCATAAGTCGAAGGTCGACCAATCCCGAATTCTTCCATATCCTTAATCAGACTGGCTTCAGAATAACGTGATTTGGGTTTGGTTTGATTTTCTTCATGGGTAATTTCTTTCGCTTCGAGAAATTTACCCACTTCCAATTCTAGGATCGTTGATAGTTTCTCTTTATAGTCTGGATTACCTTTATGAAAACCGAAGAATATCAGTTTAGAACCACCATATTCAAATACTTCTTGTTGATTCTCAACTTCGATTGACTGTTCTTCATAGAGCGCATCTGCCATTAAACTCATGATGGCACGACGGTAAATGAGTTCATAAATTTTAAATTGATCTTCACTCAAAACACCCTTCAAGGATTCCGGGGTTCGATCGAGTAAGGTTGGACGGATGGCTTCATGGGCATCCTGAATATTGGTATTGGATTTGGTTTTAATTTTGCCCAGATACTCATGACCATATTGTTTTTCAATCATGGCTTGAGCATCCTTAATAAAATCATCATTCAATCGAACGGAATCGGTTCTCATATACGTGATTAAACCAATTTCTTCACCCTCAAGTTCAATCCCTTGATAAAGTTCTTGGGCTACACCCATGGCTTTGGATGGTGAATAGTTTAATTTAGAGGAGGCATCCTGTTGAAATGTCGAGGTTGTATATGGCGGTTGTGCAGCACGACTGCGTTTCCGATGGTTGACCTTTGTTACTATAAATGGTCCTTGTAATTTATCCATAATCGCATTCAATTCTGCTTCTGTTTTCAATGATTTATCTTTATTTTTGGTATACTCGGCTTCAAATTTCGAGAATTTCGCTTTGATGGTAAAGTAAGTTTCTGGGATGAACGCTTCGATTTCTTTTTCTAAATCCACAATCATTTTAAGGGCGACACTTTGAACACGACCTGCAGATTCTGATTTAATCTTTTTTTGTAATAAAGGGGAGAGTTTGAAACCAATGATGCGGTCTAAAATTCGTCTGGTTTCTTGAGACTTCACCAAGTTCATATCAATTTGTCTTGGATTTTCAATCGCCTTGATGATGGCTGGTTTGGTCACTTCATTAAACGTGATTCGATTTTGATCACTCAAATTTAAATTCAATACATCAGCAATGTGCCACGCAATCGCTTCACCTTCACGGTCCGGGTCGGTTGCGATTAAGACTTTATTATTCTTAGTCACTTTGATGAGGTCTTTTACAATTTGTTCGTGCTTCTTATCTACTTTATAGGTAGCTTTAAATTCATTTTCTACGTCTACACCCAATCCGCCTGGCCCATTTTTAGCCAGTTCGCGAATGTGTCCGACTGAAGCTTCAACCACATAGTCTTTACCTAAATAGTGTTGAATTGTCTTCGATTTGGCTGGAGATTCGACAATGATAACTGTTTTCATATTTTCCACTTCTTTCACATCCTATAATTATATATATGGTGTTCATGGCTGTCAAGAAGAAAACAACACCCCTTTTTCAATATATATTATTTAAAAATATATATGATTTTTCACACGGTTGAATCCCGCTTTTAATCCATTCATATTTTTAAAAAAAAGCAATCCATGGGTGGATTACTTCTTTTGAAAACCTGTACGAGACAAACTTCCCCATGAACCATTCTCACGTAAAGCAGCGAAAGTTGCTTTGACTCTGTGAATGCTCATGATTTGACGATAACCAAAGTTTTCAGCGATGGCTAGTATTATTAATATAAAGGCATCACGGATTCGATAAAACCCACTTTGTCTTTCTGAAATCCATAAACTGAATAAGGAAATGATGATACCATAACCAATGCTCGCATAAAATAACAAGATTACTATTTCATAATTCAATAAACCCAAGAATAAACTACCAAAAAGTGCTAGATAACCAAGTAATTCAATGAATGGCCCCATCATCTCGAAAATGAAAAAATAAGGGAACCCCAGTAAACCAGGTTGACGGTACTTTGGATTAAATAACATCGTGCGGTGATAGCTTAGGATATCGAGTAAACCCCGTTGCCAACGATTGCGCTGTTTTAACAACGATTTCATGTCAGATGGCAGCTCAGTATAGCAGTTGGCATTGTGTACATAGGCAACTCGGTAGGCTTTCTTATTCATGATGGCCTTATGGGTTAATCTCACCACCAATTCCATATCTTCACCCACGGTATCTTTTTTCAAATCGCCACTGATGGTTAAATACCCACCCGTTTCAATCAGTGATTGGCGGTTGAATAAGCCAAACGCTCCTGAAATGATCAATAGGGTATTGAGTTTTGACCATCCGATTCGACCCGTGGTAAATGCTCTTAAATATTCTAGTGTTTGAAATCTGACCAAAGGGTTTTTGGATAGACCACTGTATTCGATTTTACCCTTGTCTACACGACAACCATTAACCGGAACAATATTTCCACCAATCGCTATGTGGTTTGTCGCGTCATCTAATGTAATACTCATGAGTTTGAGTAACGCATCTTCTTCTAATAAAGAATCTGCATCAATCCCACAAATATAGTCATTCTTCGCAGCGTTGATACCCATATTGAGTGCGTCTGCTTTCCCGCCATTCTGTTTATCGATGACAATCAGGTTTGGAATTTGCTTACTGACATAAACACTTCTTAAAGGTTTGGTTCTTAGTTTCATTTGGAAAAAGGGGTGTTTACGTTCCAATTCGAAGTGTCTCACCAATGTCCCAATCGTATCATCTTTAGACCCATCGTTGACAACAACGACTTCATATTGAGGGTACTTCAAATTCAATAATGATGTAACACTTTCAATGATGCTTTTTTCTTCATTATAAGCTGGAGCGATGATCGATATCGAAGGCAATAAATCGTGCTCAAATAACAAGGTTTGTTTTTTTGTTTTCCATAGGGCTATTCGTTCCATCGATCCTTGGATTGAGAATAACATCAATGTCAAATATACTGTGTTTATGATGATGAAATAGTAGGATAAATAACGATTCATACTGATCATAAAATAATCCAGTAAGTGTTCTCCGGAAAAAACCAAATTAAAGTTTAGTATTAAGAATAATATCGGTAAGATTGTGACGGATATCGCAATCCAAAAAGTGATCCATATCACCTTGGTTAATTCAAAGGGTGTTTTTTCACGAATCGATGTTGGTAATGGCTTCTTAATTAGACCTACTTTAGTCAAGATTTTTTGATTCAAATATATGGAGAATTCATCCAATAAATATTTATCTTGTGTCGCCTGTGTTTTGATCAATTCGATGAGACTCTTTTCAACTTCTTTGTCTTTATTCATATTGATAAAATCAATCAAGTCTTCAATGATATGCATCTTCAACAAATCTTTAATAATTTGTTTAACCTGTGGAAAATCACTCGATTTGAGCTTCAACATCAAATAGTCAAGATGATGGGATAATACCCGTGAAATCGCCATCTTTTGGAAGTCATTGGCTGCGGTTTGATAGGCTTCAAATACAAAAATAAGTAACTTTTTCGAATCAAAAACGATACGGGATAAGGCATTGGCCCGCTCGATATCCATGAGTGATCCGTCCATTTTGCTCAATAATTCCACGGTCATCTCTTTGGTAACCAGCGTCGAGCAAGCACGGATGGCCATCTTTCGAATTTGTTCATCTGCGTGATTTAAATAGGTCTCTGTGACCAACTCTTCTGGATACATGTTCGAAAGAGCACGAATCGCTTCTTTTCGGATTTCTTTATCTTCACTTAAATCCATAAATCGATCAATCGCGTAGTTTTTCAATCGGTCATCGTATATGTGGTTAGATAAATACAACAAGAACTGTTTAACACGTTTTCTCTTATCCCCAAAATAATCGAGTAAATAGGGTTTGATGGTTTCATATCGATTTTTAAGAATGGCGTGAATCCAATGTGGATAAGATTCTCTTGAGGTTGATAAGGTCCGTAAAATGTAATCAAAGTCTGTCGCAGTTAAGAACTCTTTTATCGCGTAAATGATGTAAAAACGCACAGAATCGTTCTTTTCAACGGTCAGTCTATGTTGTAAAGCTTGTAATGATTTTTTGGTATTCAATGTTTGTAAATAAAAGACCGCTACACGGCGTTTATAGGAAGAAAAACTCGACAATTTTTTATATTGTTTTTGAGTGAATCTGAGCTTTTCTAAATCATCAATAATGCGTTTTCTGACGGCTTCTTCTATTGTAATTTGCGTTTCAATATCGATATAAGCATCGAAAAAAAACCGACTGGATGTTTTCGGAGAGATGTCTTCTAAATCAAAGTATTTACGAAACATATAATCGCGGGCATTGGCATGTTTTTTACTGAGGCGAATATAGTGGATTTTTTGTAAAATAATCATCCCTATGAGGGTGGTTACCAGCGTTAAAAAAGTGACTAAAGTGATTAATATAGGTAAAGGCATAGTCATTACCTTCTTTCACGGAATCGTTTAACGTGACCAATCAATTCTTCTGGAATGATGGGCTTTTCAATGATTAAATCGACATTTAATAAATTCCCACGACGGATGTTTTCAACCGTTTTGTTGTGTGAAACCATGATGAATGGGATATTTGAGAATGTCTTCGATTCATTGAGTTCGCGCTTCAAGCCAAAACCATCCATTTTGGATAGATTGATTTCTGAAATGATGATGTCGATAGGATACTCACATAGAATTGCAAGAGCTTCATCGACAGATGTCACGGCTTTGACATCAAAATTAAGCCGGTTAAATACACGAACAAGCATATTTCGATTCATATCGTCTTCATCGACTAAAAGGATAATCCCCTCTTTAAATGCAGGTAAAACTGCACTGTTATCGACAATTTCTCCGTAACCTAACTGTCTAGCCAAACGGATTCGTTGTTCTAGCAGGGTAAAAATTTCTTTTATTTTATTATCTCTAGTCAACACTGGGTTGAGTTCTTCATAATAAACAAGGGATGCACTGGCTGTCATTTTTTCTATAAATAGTACAGAGTCACCCACGGCATTTCTAATTTTTACCGCGAGATTGGTGATATTTTCTTTCTTCTCACAAGAAGCATACACCAGGATACCTGGCCCATTTTGTTTAAATAATTTAACTTCTTCTGGAGCAATTTGTCCGACAATATACGCTAGATTACGAATGGCTTCATCGCCAGTATCTTTACCATAACGCTTATTGATATCGTATAGTTGGTCTAGTTGAATTAAAATAAACCCCTGGTGTCTTTTAAAAAAATCAGAGGATTCAATGTCTTTTTTCAATAAAGCTCGCAATACTTCTTCAATATATAATTTGGTAATTGGACACTTCAACAGGGTTTCTTTGGTTTCTTCGATTTGAGCTTCGAGTTTTTGAAGGTTTTGTTCGAGTGCCTTCTTATCCTGCTCTAGGAGTTCATTTTCTTTCGTTACTTCCATCATTTTAGACACATAAATGGCAGGTAAATCCAATCCAAATATATTATGATATCGTTTAATGAGTGGCTCTAAGATTGTTAGCCATGAAGTCCCTTTTTTAGCGTAAATATACTCAAAAAACGCGTGCCATAACTTATAACCGACATGTGTTGAATTGATGATTTCTAGTGGAGTTTCTGAAATTATAAAATCCGATTTAGAAAATGTCTCAATGATTTCTTTGGTATCTAGTGACTTATGTAATTGATTGAGCATATGGTTAATAATTTCCATATAGTTAAATTCTTTTATGAATTCTTCGTTGTATTTAAATACTTGACCACTATTATAAAAATCCAATTGATATTCGTATTCAATCCACGCATCGATGTCATTTTCAAGGACATACCCATAGCTTGGACAGATGGCATCGATACGATGTTGGCGAATGCGTCTAATCGGGTCTTTTAAATACTCTGACGATGGCAGATTGGTCTTGTGGTAAGCAAATATACCTTGTTTTAATTGAATGATTTCGGTGGGATTATCGACTTTAAAACTCGAAAATAACGTATTGGAAATCAATCCTCTGGTTTCTGACTCAAATATCATGAAAGTTTGAGGGTGAGGTAAAAATTGGATTGGCAAAAAATTCAACTTGAAATCATTTGAATAATACTGATAATCTAATTTTTCAATGGAAGATACGGGCAATGTAATCCCATTTTGAGAGATTTGTTTGGCAATTTGTCGAGTAGAAATGATTGACCCTTTGAATCCCAAGGAAATGAATATTTTCAATGACGAAATCAAGGAAAAATTCAAATGGGCAATGATTAATTGTGAAATATCATGGATCGGTATAATCAACTCAATGCGTTCTTTATAAGCCATCATCCATTCTGATGTCGGTAGATCAACTAAAATATTGGATTTATCAGAGTAAAAAAGATACCCATTAAATAGTAAATTTTCGTCAATTTTGATTGGACCAATTTGATGGAGTTTTATAAATTCTTTCGGCATTTGTATTCTCATAACGGCACCATTATCCATTTCTTTACATCTATTTTATCATAAGCTCTATTTATATAGAGTATGATTTGACATGTTTGGCATAAAAATATTATGATTTTTAACAAAAATGTGAGAAATTTTGACTTTCTCACATGATTTTTTAGGTATTTTATTTAAATATCTAAGGTTTGATATAGTTCTTCTAATAAATCAGGGCGATCAGTAATGATGCCATCCACACCTAGTTTAATCAGTAGTCGCATTTCTTCAACATCATTCACTGTCCAAAATATCACCGACATGTTGTGTCGATGGGCATCATCCACCAGTGCTTTTTGTGCCAAATTGGTACGCCATTGTCCATCGACTTGTTTCGCAATTCGAAGACTGACAAATCGCGGTAAACTGCCAATCAACTCACCTTGACTGTCCGATAAAGCAGAGTCTATTGGAATGGCTAGTGCAGCATAGGCAGGTCTATAGAAGAAATCCATGCGGAATGCTGACAATAATACCATTTTCAATGTTTCATTGGTTGCTGTTGATGTATGTATACTGTGATGTGAAAGTTCCATAAAATGTTCAATGACTTCATCACTGAAGGAAGAAACCAATACATTCTCTTGCATATGGTATTTATCGATGAGTTCAAGAAGTTCCTCTGCAGCCAAAGTAAAGGTATCTTCTTCATCGGTTTTCACATCTTTAATCTCAAGAATAAAACGCTTGTTCGGATAGTTTTTGAATAAATCTTCTAACAACATTGGTAGCATTTCATCTAAAATCAAAGGGTCATTCGTAGTCGCGTAAGGAGTATTGCCATGAATGTCGGTAAATGCCCTCACATAAGGATAATCGTTTGATTCAATAAGCTCGACAATTTCGTCGTAAGTATTGTTTCTAACCAGTAAATCATCCGTTAAGGTATCGACCATCAAATCGTGTCTTAGATCCAAATCGTGGTGTGATATGAGGATGTTGTCCTTGGTTAATGTCAAGTCCACTTCAAAGACATCGTAATGGGATGTTTGATTGAACGCATAAATGGTATTTTCAGGATACAATGCTTTGGCACCGCCGTGAGGAATAATCCATGGTCGATGCGAATGATTGATCCAGTGATTTTCTGATTCATATGACAATGCTTTTGGACTCGATTCAAGTAAAACAAAAAAGCCTACAATAAATAGCATAATGATAAAAAACCGTTTAATTAGTCTTAACCAATTCATAGTAATTTCTCCCTTATAATGGATTTGATGGGTTCAAATGTCCGACGGTGTATCGGAGAAACCCCATAGATTTCAATAGCTTCTATGTGAGCCTTGGTAGGATAACCCATGTGTTTTTTAAACCCGTACATTGGAAATAGCTTATCCATTTCAATCATATACTCATCTCGAGTTACTTTAGCAACAATACTCGCTGCTGCGATGCTGGCAGATTTTTGATCACCTTTGATGATTGACTCGGTGGGAATGCCAAGTTCTTCTTCTAGCATCATGGCATCAGCCAATATGTATTCTGGTTTTATTTTTAATGATTGAATGGCAGAAATCATGGCTTCTTTCGAAGCGCGATAAATATTGATACGATCAATTTCTTGAGGTGAGACAATGGCGATACCAATCGCAAGTGCTTCTTTTTTGATGATTTCAATGAGTGCTCTACGCTTTTTATCGGTCAGCTTTTTAGAATCATCCACACCTTCGATTTTAGCCCCTTTTTTTAATATCACTGCAGCTGCAACCACAGGTCCCGCCAAGGGTCCACGACCTGCTTCATCGGTACCAGCAATATAGGTTACGCCCTTTTTGTATAGGGCGTCTTCATACTCATATAGATTCCAATCGGTCAAAGGTAATCCCTCCAAATGCGCCATCTCTTAAATCTTTAAGAATGGTATCGTATACCAAATCAAAATTCACAAGGTTGCCTTTCATCAAAGTCCCACGTTTTCTTCCAATCTTTTCGAAAGTGAGGGCGATATCAGATAGGTCATCTAAATCATAACGCGATTTATACGCTTCTGGGTAATATTTGCTTAAAAAACGATGTGCAAAAACAGCGATTTCTTCATTTGGTAATATGGCGTCTTTAATCGCACCACTCAATGCTAGGTGGTAGCCTACGGTTGGGTCTTCAAATTTTGGCCACAATACCCCAGGTGTATCTAGTAACTCAAAATCATCGGATATTTTAATCCATTGTTGGGCTTTTGTGATTCCTGGTGTGTTGCCTGTTTTGGCAGCTTTTTTCTTAGATAACGTATTGATTAAGGTTGATTTTCCGACGTTAGGTATCCCAATAATCATCGCACGAATTGCACGGGCTTGAATACCTCTTCGACGTTCTCTCTCTAATTTTTCTTCCAATATTTCTAGTGTAAACTCTTTGATTTTTGAAATATTAAGACCTGTAATGGCGTCTATTTTCAGTCCTTTTAAACCCTGACTGGCATAATAAGATAGCCATTTATTGAGTTCTTTTTGATCTGCCATACTGGATTTTGTATATAGAATAAGAGCAGGTTTGGTTTCGACAATTTCTTGAATTCGAGGATTCATAGATGATTCAGGCAATCTCGCGTCGAGTAAAACAAAAACGATATCGACGAGTTTTAAGGATTCTTTTATCTCTCTTAATGCTTTGGACATGTGTCCAGGGAACCATTGTACTTGTTTCATTCTATGATACCTACTTTCGGATAAAATCTAAAAATAACCTTGGCTTTGATATCCTCTTGATGAATGAATCCAATATTTCTAGAATCATGTGAGTTCGCTGTATTATCCCCTAAAACAAAATAAAACCCTGCTTGAATGGTTTGATTCGGTAAAAACTCTAAAAGATCTTTTACATTTTGCACATTCGTCATTGGCAGTTGTTGTACCATTTCACCATTGATGATGAGCTGATTTAAATTGTTGACAATAATCGTATCACCTGGCAGACCCACCACACGTTTGACATACAGTGAATCGTCAGCACCGATGTAGTGTGCACTATTCATAAATATCACTACGATGTCATTTCTCTTAGGTACATAGTCAAATTGATACACAACAAGTCGGTCATGCTCACGCAGTGTAGGTTGCATAGAGCTTTGAAATACTTCTGCCGTAAATACATAAAATGTCATGATGTGCATGACAATCAATAAACTAATGATGAAAAATTGAAGTGTATCGAGCCATTTAAATGCTTTAAACTGTTTGGCTAATGACCACACCATGGGACGATTGAGAAAAATCAGTGAAACTGCGCTGAAAACGACTAAAATACCACTCAAAACAATCAACACTATCTTTTGTGTACTGTTTGTAAAAGTGAGATAGCCTTGAATCATAAACAAAAAGGATAACCCAAAAATGAGTAGTGAAACCACATTCAAGGTTGCCATTTTTGTAATCATTTTTTTATTTAGAATTGTAGTTGCTTCTATCGATTCGCTTTTTGATTCTGCCAAACTCGAAATTTCTTTTAATGTCATAACATGTTTTCCAATTCTGCCATCGTTACCAACACTTGACGTGCTTTTGTACCTTCATTTTTAGATACAATACCTTGTTCTTCAAGTAATTCAACGATGCGTTGTGCACGGTTAAAACCAATGCCAAATTCTTTTTGAATGGCATTGATGGACGCGTTATTTTCACGTACGACAAATTGTGCTACAGGGTAAAGTAAATCGTCTGAGGTTGCTGAGTCCTTTTTAATTGTAAAGCTTCTCAATGAATCATGATCAAATAAGAAGTTGGTTGGCATTTGTTCTCTGATAAAGTCAGTAATACGCTCAATTTCAGAGTCTTT
Source organism: Acholeplasmataceae bacterium UBA6150 (assembly GCA_002423145.1). Taxonomy (GTDB): domain Bacteria; phylum Bacillota_I; class Bacilli_A; order Acholeplasmatales; family UBA5453; genus Paracholeplasma. Next base: position 78,642 of record DIUU01000016.1, read on the forward strand.
TAAGAAAGCCCCTTGTAAACGGATTGGACGTTCGGTTTCTTTGAATAACATATCCCCTTTGCCCAACAAGGATTCTGCGCCTGCCCCATCTAAAATGGTAGTAGAGTCGACATAAGACGCGACTCTAAAAGCGATACGCGACGGGATATTGGCCTTGATAGTCCCTTTGACGACATCGGTAGTCGGTCTTTGGGTGGCTACTAATAGGTGGATTCCAGCGGCACGTGCCTTTTGTGTAATACGTTGAATGGCTTCTTCTACATCGTTTGCAGAGACCATCATGAGGTCAGCCAATTCATCGATTACGATGACAATGTAAGGCATTTTTTCTAGACTTGGGTCTTCTTTCACCCGTTCATTATAGCCTTTAATATCTTTAGCTCGGTTGATTGAAAATGTCAAAAAGCGTTTATCCATTTCATCTACAGCCCATGACAACGCGGTGGCTGCCATTTTAGGGTCTGTGATGACCGGTGTGACTAAATGCGGTAAGTCATTATACATTGATAGTTCGACCATTTTTGGGTCGATTAAAATGAACTTTAAGTCATCTGGGTGATTTTTCATCAATAAGGAAACAATGATTGTATTCACACAGACGGATTTACCCGAGTTGGTTGCCCCAGCGATTAAGCAATGCGGCATTTTTGCAATATCTGCATAGATGTTTTTGCCATCAATATCGACACCTAAAGCAACTTTTAGTGGATGGGTGGTGTCTTGCATAAAATCCGGATGATCAACGACATTACCATAAGCCACGATTTCAGGAATGGCGTTAGGGATTTCTAACCCCACATAAGGTTTACCTGGGATAGGGGCTTCAATACGAAGCGATTTCGCTGCGAGGTTCATCATGAGATTATCTTTGATACGATTCACTTCTTTAACGTTAACACCAGGTTCCAATTCGATTTCATGGCGTGTAACCGTAGGTCCTTTGGTAATGTTATGTACATTTCCTGGTACAGAGAATTGTAATAGGGTTTCATTCACTGTGGTCTCTTGAGCAACTAGCCATGCAGGTCTAGCATCTTGATCTCTTTGAACTTTAGAAAACATATCCACCGTTGGAAACTTATATGGTCTATTCGGTCTAACAAAGCTCGGTTTTGGAGCTTCTTCAAGTGGTGTTTGAACTGGTTTAGTAGCAGGTTTGACTGGTGATGATTTTTCATATTCATAATTGGGTTTTATGATTGGACTTTCTGCTTCTTTTGAATTGAATCGATCAAATAAAATATCCGTCTTTTTGACGACATCGACGGTTTGTTCGACGGGTTTAGCTTGGATGTATTCGAAATCACTCGAAACCACTTTTTCTTCATACACTGTTTTTTGTGGTTTTGGCGTGGTAAATGTTGGAATTTCTTTATTTTTTTGATTGAAAGGCACGGTCAATTCGACTGGTTTTTTACGTTCATCTTCGTATTTTCGTTCTTTATTGATGACCGAATCTTGACCAAAAATATCTTTACGTGTTTGGTTATTCAATATGGTCGATTTAAATTCTGCATATTCTGATAAATCTGTCATGGGTTTGGTTCTAAACGCGTCATAGCGTTTCTTCACATCACCTGTATTTTTTATGATAAATGGTGCAACCGTCTCATCTTTGACAGATAGTCCAAAAATCGGAGAAATGAAATCTGAAGATTTGAATTTTTTATGGCCTTGTTGTTTTAATCCTTCAATTTTGACAAATTGGTGAATTTTAAACCCTTGAAAATCTTTTCTAATGAATTCCGTATGGGCTTTACGGTTGAACAAGCTCATCTTCAAGTTCCTCCTTTTCTGCATCTTTCTGGATCGATTCATATAAACTGTCTACACCAGAGTCAATAACTTTCTCAACTTCAAATACATTTTTACTATAAATCTTATAGGTTTCTTCACCAACGATTCCAATGATGGCGAGGCAAATTTTCAATATGATTGCTTGTGTTAATTTATCTACTGTAACCTTTTTAATCCAATAGGCTGGATTGGCAATATTGATGGCCGAAAAAATGTCACCGATACGTTTTCTAACCTTAAACTTTTTTTCGACTTTCATGACAACTGAATCATCGACTTTTTCTTTGACTTCATAGAGAGATTTTAACGAGGCTAAAGTCTTCCCCCTGAAAATCTTCAAAAGTTTCGCATCAAACAATCGGTCCACACGGTCGGTAATGTAGTGTCCCAATAACAGCGTTTCTTGAATGGTAAGCTCCAGCAGTGGGTATTTTGATGAGGGGTAAAACTTTGTTGCGATATCCATAGACAATTCTATCGAAATCGTTTTTAAGTGGTTTGCTAAACCCGCATCTTCTCGTTCTTTTTTATTCTTAAACTGTTCCTGTGCATCCTTAATCAATAGTTTAATCTCTTCTGCATCAATATCAGGTTCAATGGCTTTCTTGTAAAAATTCTTATTTCTCATGGTTTGTAAGATGGTGTATAGATATAACATCAATAAAAATAGGAATCCAAACATGACACCAGCGAAAAAAATACCGAGATAACCCAGTTCTAGTCTAAATGAAAAGAATTCTCTCCAGTCCATTTTTTCACATCCTTACTGGTTTAATTATACCTTAACCCGCATAAAAGATAAAGAATTATCTTTTGAAGCTCTATTTTTTAAGACTAGGATTTTGCCTAGAAATATGCGATAATATTGACGGTGATGACATGAAAGAATATATGATCGTTTGTGATCTAGATGGTACGCTTCTAAACGCCTCTTCTGAACTAACAAATACGACAATTGACTATTTAAAACAAATTAAACTTCAAGGCCATAAAATCGTGATTGCAACAGGGCGTCCATACCGAGGGTGTTTACACTATTATCAGGCCTTGGATTTAGATACACCTTTAATTACGGATAATGGCGGTTCTATCGTAAATCCTAGTGATCCAAACTTTAAGAAAATAACCTTAACCATACCCAAGAGAATTGTCGATAAATTGTTCATTTTTGCTGAACCTTTTACAAGAACTGCATTTTATAGTGTGGATAATGGATTATATGTATATAAGCCTACCGACCGTCTCAATTGGTTATACCATGAAAACGAAGATACTTTTTTTGTGGATGGCCCTTTTACAAACCGCGATAACCCTGAACCTTCAGGCATGATGTATATCATCGATGTCAACCATAAATCCGCATTTGAATCTTTCGTATTAAATGACTGTGAAGGGGTACTAACCTTTAGAGACTGGGGCAGTGATTCTAAAAATGCCATTTTTGAGGTGTATCAAAAACGGACATCTAAAGGGGAAGCCATCGAGTTTGTCAGACAGTACTATGGTTTTGAGCCCAATCAAGTCATCGCTTTTGGTGATGGTATGAATGACCTCGATATGCTACAAGTTGCTTACCATGGGGTAGCGATGGTCAATGGTCATGATGAGGTCAAAAATGCGGCTAATGCGATTAGCCATAAACCAAATACTGAAGATGGTGTCATCGATTACTTAAAAACTTACCTAAAATAGCTCATGGAAAAGTAAAACCAGACCGCAGTCTGGTTTTTTTTATTTGATTTTATCGAGATGCCAAATGTCTCTATTGTATTCTTCCATGGTACGGTCTGTCGAGAAGAATCCCGATTTAGCTGTATTCATGATAGACATTTTAAGCCAGGTTTGACGGTTTTGATATAGTTTATTGGCTTTCGCTTGGGCACTGATGTAGGCATCAAAATCTTTAAGTACCAAGTAAACATCACGTTCAAGTAAATTTCTACGGATATCTTCAAATTCATTTTGCGGGACATTCGTAAAGAATCCATTGGTGAGTTGATCTAGTACGCGTTTAATTCTAGGGTCTTTTTGGTAAACTTCAAATGGTTGATAATTGCCTTTACTATAGAGTTCAGTCACTTCTTTGGCATCTAGACCAAAGATGATGATGTTTTCTTCTCCAACAAAATCAGCAATTTCGACATTCGCACCATCCAATGTTCCAATCGTAATCGCACCATTCATCATAAACTTCATGTTACCAGTTCCCGATGCTTCTTTGGAAGCGGTGGAAATTTGTTCTGACAAGTCAGCTGCTGGCATGATGGTTTCAGCGTAAGTTACATTATAATCTTCCACAAAAACGACTTTTAGCAATTCATTGGTGTCTGGATCATGATTCACTTTATCAGCAATTGTATTGATGAGTTTGATGACTTTTTTCGCAAACCAGTAAGTTGGCGCAGCTTTCGCTCCAAAAATAAAATTTTGTGGGTAAAAATGTTTTCGTACTTCTGGATTAGATTTTAGTTCATTATATAGATGCATGATGTGCAAAGCATTCATCAATTGACGTTTGTATTCATGTAATCTTTTAACTTGAATATCAAATATCGCATGGGGATTTAATTGTACACCTTGTTCTTTAAAAATCTTATCTGTTAAAGCTTGTTTTCTCGCCAGTTTCATCGCTTCATAGCGTTTTTGAATGATCGGGTCATCCGCGAATTGAACCAAACCTTCGAGTTTAGAAGTGTCTTTAATCCAGCCTTCACCAATCGTATCCTTTAAGATACTGACGATTTCTGGATTCGATTGAAGCACCCATCTTCGATGTGTGATTCCATTGGTTTTATTATTAAACTTATTAGGATAATATTTCGCGAAATCGCGCATTTCGATGTTCTTTAAGATATCGGTGTGAAGTTGTGCCACACCGTTGACTGAGAATGAACCCACAATAGCGAGATTCGCCATATGAACCATCCCATTTTTTAGGATTTGCATGGTTTCTAATTCTTTTGAGTAATCCCCAAAAGTACCTTTAAGTTCAATTTCAAATCGGCGGTTGATTTCTTCTGTGATGGTATATATTCTAGGTAACAATGGTTGGAATAAACGAATCGGCCATTTTTCTAACGCTTCTGAAAGAATGGTATGGTTGGTATATGCAACGCAGTGTTTGGTAATATCCCAGGCGTGATCCCATTCCATGCCTTCTTCATCGACTAAAATCCGCATCAACTCAGGAATGATTAATGTTGGGTGCGTATCATTGATATGAAATACTGCTTTTTCTGCTAAGTTTTCAAGGGTTCCAAATAATTTTTTATGTTTCTTAATAACCGCATTTACCCCAGCACTGGAAAATAAATACTGTTGTTTAAGTCTTAAGATTTTACCCTCATCGGTATCATCGTTAGGGTACAACATCTCAGAGATTTGTCTTAATTTTTTATGATAATCAAATGTGCCACCTTGATTTTGATAGCGATCACTTGGTTCAGCACTCCATAGTCTTAAGGTATTGATGACTTGGTTGTTATAACCTACAATTGGAACATCGTAAGGTACAGCACGTACATACTCTGCGTTTCTATGGTAGACACTGAGTTTGCCATCCAAGACAGATAACTCAATATGACCGTAAAAAGGCACGTCAACGGCTTCTTCATCACGTCTAACTTCCCAAACGTGGATATCTTTTAACCAACGGTCAGGGTATTCCACTTGATAACCATTCTCGATTTTTTGTTTAAAGAAACCATAGCGATAGCGGATACAGTTGCCATGAACAGGTAAGGCAAGTGCAGCCACACTATCCATAAAGCAAGCAGCCAATCGACCCAACCCACCATTGCCTAAGCCGGCATCGGTCTCTTTGTGCTCGATTTCATTGATATCTAAACCAAGGTCGATAAATGCCGCTTTGACGACATCATAAACCCCAGCATTCATTAAGTTATTGGTAATCATGCGCCCCATTAAAAATTCCATTGAAAAATAATAGACTTGACGCTTATCTGCTTCAATTTTATTGGTTTCTTTCCAGTCTATCGCAATATGTTCTTTTAGTAACGTACCCAAAGCCACATATTGTTGGTAACTGTTCGAATCTTTAAAATCGATGGCATATGTCTTTTCTACTTGTTCAACGAATGCTTTTTTGAATAGTTTTGCATTTTCAAATATATTTGACATGTGTTTTCTCCTTCGTAATAATCCATTGTGATTATACCATAAAGGCACCTCATGTTAAGGTGCCTTCTGTTTTGCAAACGATTACATTTTTATTTTCGATACTTTAAGATAAGTGCAGTTAACGGCCCAATGGTCACTTTAACAAACTGTTTCTGATTATGACATTGACCTTCATGTGTTTCGAGAGGTAATCCGTTGTATTGATCGGACCCACCATACTTAATTAAATCACTATTGATGAGCTCATCGTAGGTACCTTTCATCGGCACGCCAATCTCATATTGGTGGTAGACCGTCGGTGTCATGTTGAGAACAACAATCACATGGTCATTTGGGTCTTTACCATATCGGATGAAGCTGAAAATCGACTGCTCAGCATTGGTAGAATCGATCCACTCAAAACCTTCTTTTTGATGATCTTGTTCGTGTAATGCTTTTTCAGACTTATATAAATAGAGTAAATCTCTTACAAATTCATTGGCTGAATGATGTGACTTGAATTCATATAAATTCCAGTCGAGTTGACGGTGAACACTCCACTCTTGGAAATGCGCGAACTCTTGACCCATGAATAATAATTTCTTACCTGGATGCGTCATATAAAGTCCCATCAATAAACGGTAGTTAGCAAACTTTTGCCAATAATCACCTGGCATTCTGGTGAGTAATGTCCCTTTACCATGAACTACTTCATCGTGTGAGAATGGTAAAACAAACTGTTCAGAAAACGCATAAGTTAGACCAAATGTGATGTCGTGATGATGCCACTTACGGTGAATTGGGTCGCGTTTAAAATACCTTAAAACGTCATTCATAAATCCCATATTCCACTTGTAATTAAAACCGATACCACCGATATCCACAGGTTTAGTTACACCTTCATGGGCAGTTGAATCTTCCGCCATGAATAGGATACGATCGTCTTTACCGAATATTACATGAGACAATTGTCTTAAGAAATCAATCGCGCCTTGATCTGTACCATTTCTGGAATCGCCTAAATAATACAATAGATTTGAGACAGCATCGACCCTAAAACCATCGACATGGAAATAGTCCATCCAGAAACAGGCATTCGATATGAGGAAACTCTTCGTTTGTGGCTTGGATAAATCTAGATTTGCTGTACCCCAAACTTCATTTTCACGTTTCCAAGTTTCATCGTGTTCGTATAAAGGTGAACCATCAAAAAAGTATAACCCATGGGCATCTTTACAAATATGTCCGGGTACCCAGTCGACGATGACCCCAAAGCCTTCTTGGTGAAGACGGTCAATCATATACATTAAATCTTTAGGCACACCATAACGCGCTGTGGTTGCGTAATACCCTGTGCCTTGGTAACCCCATGAATCATCTAAAGGATGTTCATAGATTGGCATCAGTTCAATGTGCGTGAAATTTTGTTCTTTCAAATATTGAATCAATTGTTCTACTATTTCATTAAAATGAAAAAATTGCCCATATTTGGTACGCCAAGATCCCAAATGCATTTCATAAATCATGACCGGTTTATCATACACTTTAGGTTTAGTATACATCCAGTCTTGATCATGCCATTCATAACCTTCGATGTCATATACTTTCGAAGCGGTGCCTGGTCTATTTTCAGCAAATTTCGCATACGGGTCAGCTTTGTATAATTTACCTTGATTGGTAAAAATAACGTATTTATACTTCGCCCATTCTAGATTCCAAGGAATCTCAATCGACCACACCCCAATCTCATCGATTTTAATCAATGTATGGGCATGTTCTAACCAATTATTGAACTCACCAACCACCGAGACCATGACTGCGTTTGGAGCATACACAGTAAAGCGTGTACCTGTAATGAATCCTTTTTCATCTTTGATTAAATGTGAACCAAAGATACGATGGGCATCATACAATTTGCCTTGATTAAAAAAATAAGCGTCGTCATTCGAAATTTTGTACATAATCATTCTCCATTTCTTGGCATATTTGTTCGATCTTTTGACCGTTAAATCCCTTTTGTCTCAGTGCTTGGATGACTTTCTGTTTTAATTTATACCCTTGATAGGTACGCTCATACTTATTTTTGATTTTTTTATATTCTTTTACCAGCTGTTCATCTTCATTAAATCGCTTCGGATCCAAGTAAATATCGACCAATTTTGTGATGGTTTCATAGTCAAAACCTTTGGCTAAAAACTGTCTGATGACCCCGTTTTTAGCTTGGATATACGTCGATTTTTGAATGGATTTACAGGATTTTTGTACAAGCTTATTTAAGATATCATCATTTTTTGGCAATACTTTTCCAATGGTATCTGGATGTAAACCCTTGGTTTTTAATAGAGACTCGATTTTTTTAGACCCATACTTAGACTGATAGCCTTCTACCAATAGTTTACCATATTCTAAATCATCTAAATAACCCAGTTTTTTATATTCGAGTGTCCAGGATTCAATATTCTTTTCATTGACCAAAATACTTCTTAAGTACGTCTTGAATTCAGAAACCGACTGTGGTTTTTTGAGATGGACAATTGCTTTTCGTTTTTGAACGTTTAAGAGGTCTGATTCAAGAACTTTTTTCCATATTTTTTCATCTATTTCGACATCTTTACGCAAACGATACGTAACCACAGTTTCTTCTTCTAAGGTGTGAATCATGCCATCTATCGTTACTTTATAGCCATAACGTACACGTTCAAGTTTATCAATTTTCATAATTCACCATGTATTGATGTGTTGCTTGTAATTGATAATCGTAGGCGACTTCTTTAATTAGAACACGGTAGTAATCGATTAACTGGATGGTTGTTTCATAATTGAGTGTGCCAGTAACGGCGAGGGATTGAGCTGTTTGAAACGCCCTAATCTTCAAAACCAGCTCATCGTCAATGGTGAACGGCTCGCTTCGATCAGGTAAGGTATCTTCCAAAAGATTTAAGACTTCAATCAATGCCGGCAGTGAGGTGATATCGTCGCCCAGTATAAGTTCTTGTTGATAGATTGGATATTCATAAAATAACAGTCCGGATTGTTCAATCAAAACATCTGGGTTGATTCCACCTTCAACGGTATTTCCATTGGGTGAATACCAATAGCCTTCGGTCATGTTTAGGTACATTTCCTTACCTTGTTTTGATAGTACAAATGTGGTTTGATAGACAAATTTACCAAATGTTTTTGTCCCTACCAATGGATACCCACCATTTTCTCGTAGTGCAATCGCTAAAACTTCACTGGCAGATGCGCTATTTTCATTCATCAAAATGACGATAGGATACGTTTTTCTAATATTTTCTGTGTTGCCATAGTAATTGGTTCGATGATCATCATACATTCGGTGCATCGTAACCACAGGTTCATTCCCGGTCGCGAATTGTGCAATGATATCGACAACCGCAGTCAAATAACCACCACCATTATTTCTAACGTCGATGATGAGTCCATTGGGATTTAAGGTTTCAATCAAAGCCAGTTCAGTTCTAAAAGCCAATCCGGTTTTTCCAGCAAACCGATTGATATCGATATATGCGATTTGATTATCGAGCATTTTTGAGGTCACCGATTGAATTGGAATTTCTTTCACTGAAACCGATGTTTCAATGAGTTGGTCACCGCGCTGAATAACTAAAGCAAATTCAGTTCCAAGATCACCAGATAATAAAACCGTTTTTTCATCATAGGTCAATGTAGACAGTGTCGTTCCATTGACTTCTTTGATGATATCACCAATATATATTTTTGTTTCGAGACCAGCAAGAGGATTGGTACTCGCGATTAACAAACCTTGTTCATCGTCTGTAATCGTAATGCCTATGCCATAATAAGACTCATCGAGTTCGATGGTTCTGGTATTGGGCACATACATATAGGTATAAGGGTCATCGAGTCGTTCAAAAATATCCTTCACAGTTTCAACATCATCGATGGTGAAATCTAAATCTTTATAATAATATTGATCCAATATAGAAAAAATTTCATACACATCCGGTTTAGTTAAAAAAGTGGGTAGCTTGACTTCGCACCCACTTAAAAAACCTATCACTAGGCTGATGATAATTGTTAAAACAATCTTTTTACTCTTTACTAAAGCCACGTCCAACCGCCTCTTTCGTATCCGTCATGAAAGTGAAAGCTTCTGGGTCAATGCGTTCAATCACAGAACGCATCTTATTGACTTCACGATTGCGCATCGTGCAAATAACCATTTTACCCTTGGTTCCACTGAATCCGCCCTCTGAATCAATCAATGTACAACCTCGATCAATCGTGTCATAAACGGCTTGTTTTATCAAATCTGGTTTTTTGGTAATGACAAATAATGTTTGTCCCGCACGACCTTTAATCGATACGTTATCCACGATGATTGAGATTAAAAATATGCTCGCTACAGCGTAAATGAATAATTCGATATTTTTAAATACCAATAATGATAATACAACGACCAACCCATCGGTAAAGTAAAATACAATTTGATAAGGGATATGGAGTTTTTTATGGATGATACTTTGTAATACATCCATACCACCGGTGGTTCCACCAAAACGGAAAACCATCCCTAAACCAACCCCAACCAAAATCGAACCCGATACCGCAGCAATCAGTAGTTTCGATTCTGTCAATTGATTCATAATGTAAAACTCATCCGCACCCATCAGTTCAAGTAAAAATAGAATCACAGGTGTCGCGAGTGAACCAAACATGGTTTTAATGAAGAAAACTTTTCCAAGGATAAGTAGTCCCATCAATAACAACATGGTATTGACAACAAAAATGAAAAGGGAAGGATTGATTTGTGTTCTGAATACAACAGCCAATCCCATGACACCCCCAATAACGAGGTTTTCAGGTAGTAGAAAAAAATAGAAACCGAGGGTCATGATGGTAACACCAAAAGCAATTTGAATATATTCTAACGCCATTTTTTTGATCATTTAATCACCTGACTTCAAGTAAGCATTGATGAATCCATCGATATCGCCGTCCATCACAGCCACCGTTTGGCTTGTTTCATAGTCGGTACGATGATCCTTCACCATTTGATACGGGTGAAACACATAGGAGCGGATTTGTGAACCCCATCCAATGTCTTTTTGTTCCCCTTTAATATCACTCAATAATTTCCGTTGTTTTTCAATTTCAAGTACAGCCAATTTTGAACGTAAAACATCCATAGCTGATTCTTTATTTTTAAGCTGACTGCGTTCGTTTTGACATGTCACGACTGTATTGGTCGGTAAATGGGTCAACCGAACCGCACTGTCAGTTGTATTGACGCTTTGGCCACCAGCACCACTGCTTCGATACACATCGATTTTGATATCTTCATCTTTAAGTTGAATATCGATGCGTTGGTCAATTTCAGGCATAACCTCGACTGAAACGAAAGAGGTATGACGACGTGCGTTTGAATCAAATGGGGATATTCTAACGAGACGGTGAACCCCATGTTCACTCTTTAAATACCCATAAGCATACTTACCTTTGATTCTGACTGTCACGCTTTTGATGCCTGCTTCTTCACCCGATTGATAATCGAGGACTTCGATCTTATAATTCTTTCGAACAGCGTACCTTTGATACATTCGATAAAGCATTTCACACCAATCCTGTGATTCTGTTCCACCAGCACCTGGATGTAATTCAAGAATGGCCGGTAAATCATCATATGGCCCATTCAATAGTATCAATGTTTCAAATGATTTGATCATTTTATCTAATACAGATACTTCATCGGTAATCATTAGAAAATCTTCCGACTGGTCATCGGTGACCATCGCCAATTCTTCGAGTGCTTTGTATTGATTGAATAAGGATTCATAGGTTTCAATGTGTTCTTTTTGATTGTTGACGAGTTCAATCATTTTTTGTGCAGCTTTGACATCGTCCCAAAAATCAGACGCACTCATGCGTTGGCTATTGATTTCGAATTGCTGCCTTAAATTGTTCATATCTAAAGCTTTTTCCAAATCCAAAAGGCGGATTTCAAACGACTCTAAATATTTATTCAGTTCATAACGTTCCATATATATAACCTCATATCCATTATAACAAAGTTATAAGTTTTTCTCTATATAAAGCGGATAGATGTTACTCAATTCGGGTGATAAATTCGTATTTTACAGCATCCTGAGCCGCTTTATTCATCAGTTCCTTAAGCACACCTAAATCGATGTCTGAAAGTTTTTTGATGTATAGGCAGCCTTTTCCATAAGTGACTTTCCCTAAGCGATTGAGTTCTTCATACTGTTCTATGTTAAAAGATAAATACAACGTTATCGCTTGTTTTCTACTCGACAAACCTAAAATCGGCATATAGCCATCATTACCCGTATTATACCGATAATATAATTTCCCAAAACCAATGATGGTTCCCCATAGCTTGGGTTCCAATTTAGTAATATCTTTCATTTCTTCAATTATGATGGAAATCGCTTCTTTACGCTCTTTATCTAATGTATCCAGATACCCTTGAATTGAATCATTTGTAATGTCCATGCTTACACCTCTTTATGTATCTATTATAACGAAAAAAAACACTCCGAAGAGTGTTTTATGCTTATCTTCTTTTCCAACTAGGCATATTGCGTTGGTTATGGTTTTGTTTAACCTTGGCAGGTTTCTTATTTCTAAGTTCTCCGCCTTCATTGGTTTTGGTATTTTTAACGACTTCTTCACGTTCTGTATTCACACGGATTTGTGCGCGTAAAACGTAGGTTGCGATATCTTTAGAGATGTTTAATGTCATATCTCTAAACTTATTAAAACCTTCTTTTTGATAAATTTGAAGTGGATTACTTTGACCATATTGTTGTAAAGTGACCGCTTGTCGCAATTCACTCATTTGATCAATATGACGCATCCAAAATGTATCAATCACACGCAATGATATGACTTTTAAGAATTCATTGAAGACTTCTTCTGGAAATTGTGTTTTTTTAGCATCGATTTCATTCATTGCTAAAGATTTTAGATAGGCTGGAATGCCTTTTTCATCGAGTTCAGCAAGTTTGGATTTATCCACCATGCCACGGGGGAACAATACCCCATCAAATGTCGCGTGAATCGCTTCATCATGAATGTCAAATTTATTTTTACCGACTTGTAACATCAACGGCTGAACGGCATTGTCAATATAAGATTCGATGGCTTTAATAACGAACGGTTCAATGTTCGCTTCTGTCAATACGAATGTTCTTTCACCATACATGATTTCTCTTTGTTTTCTTAAGACATCGTCGTATTTTAAGACTTGCTTACGGGTATCGTAGTTTTGTCCTTCAATTCGCTTTTGAGCAGAAGATACGAACTTAGAAAACATTTTGGATTCCAGTGGTTGTGGTTTGGTTGCATCCTTATCGGTATTGAGCTTTGAAATCATCGCTATTCTTTGTTTAAAGGATTCACCACCGAAACGCATCAATAGTTCATCTTCAGCAGATAAATAGAATCTCGAGTAACCTGGGTCACCTTGACGACCAGAACGACCTCTTAATTGGTTATCAATACGACGTGATTCGTGTCTTTCAGAACCAATGACAGCTAAACCGCCTAGTTCGACAACACCTTCACCCAGTTTGATATCGGTACCACGACCAGCCATGTTGGTGGCGATGGTTACGGAATGTTTTTGACCAGCTCTTGCGATAATGTCAGCTTCACGCTCATGTTGCTTCGCATTTAATACATCGTGCTTAATGCCGCGACGTGAAAGTAATCTAGACAAGACTTCCGAGGTTTCTACAGCCACCGTACCGAGTAGGATGGGTTGACCTTTTTTATATCGATCTTCAACGTCATCAATCAAAGCATTGTATTTGTCTTCGAGGGTCACGAACAAGTAATCTGGAGCATCGATTCTAATGACCGGTTCATTTGTTGGCACTTCAACGACATACATATTGTAAATTTCTCTAAATTCTTCTTCTTCGGTTTTCGCCGTACCTGTCATCCCAGATAGTTTTTTATACATTCTGAAGAAGTTTTGATACGTGATGGTCGCCACTGTGACGGTTTCTTTTTTAATTTCGACGTTTTCTTTGGCTTCTAATGCTTGATGTAAACCTTCAGAAAATTGTCTACCTGGCAAGACACGACCTGTAAATTGGTCAATGATGAGAACGGCATTATCGACAACCATATAATCTTTATCTCTAAACATAATATAGTTTGCTCTTAATGCATTATTAATGTGGTGTAACAACGTCACATTGTTGATATCGTAGAGATTCTCAACACGGAACATTTGTTCTGCTTTTACAATCCCGTTTTCCGATAATTCGATGGTTTTAGATTCGATGTCAATAAAGTAATCGTCGTCTTTCAAATATTTAGCAAAGCGATCAGCTGCACTGTATAGATTTTGATTTTGTTTCGCACCACCAGATATGATGAGTGGGGTTCTGGCTTCGTCGATTAAAATGGAGTCCACTTCGTCGATGATGGCGTAATTAAGACCGCGCTTTTGAACCATATCTTTGGCGTAAAGAACCATATGATCTCTTAAATAGTCAAAGCCAAGTTCTGCATTCGTAGAATATAAAATATCACACGCGTAAGCTTCTTTCTTTTGTTCAGAAGAATATTCACGGATATTGAGTCCGACAGTTAATCCTAGAAAACGATAAATGTCTCCGATTTCACCATCCGCTTCACGTCTTGCGAGGTATTCGTTGACAGTGACGATATGGGTGCCTAGTCCATTAAGTGCGTTCAAGTACGCTGGCATAACCGCAGTCAAGGTTTTACCTTCACCGGTTTTCATTTCCGCGATATTCCCACCATGGATGGCAATCGCACCGAGTAATTGCACATAATATGGGTACATCCCTGTTACACGTTTAGACGCTTCTCTAACCACGGCGAACGCTTCTACTAACAAATCATCTAAAGTTTCACCTTGTTGGAATCTAAGTTTGAATTCTTCGGTTTTATTTTTAAGCTCTTGATCGCTTAAAGAAGCCATCTTTGAGGCTAATTGTTCAATTTTATCTGCCGTTGGTCTTGCTATTTTAAGTTCTTTTAGACCGGCATCAAACCATTTTTTAAACATTACATCACACTTTCTTTGGAATATATCTCGATAGTATATTACTATAAATGTGGTCTGATTACAACCAAACCCCATTTTTTAACATAAAAAAACGCCGAAGCGTTTTTTATTATTTAGAACTTGAATTCGACGTCTTGACGTTTTTGAGCTTCTGCTTCAAAGAAGTCTCGTTTTGTGAAGCCTTTCCAATTCGCGATCATTGAACTTGGAAATACCACAATTTTTTGATTATAATAGGAAACATTTGCGTTATACACGCGTCTTGCTGCTTGAAGATTTTCTTCTACTTCTGAACTTGCATTTTGGAGTTTCGCGAAATTTTCACTGGCTCTGAGTTGTGGGTATTGTTCAACAACCACATTTAAACGGGACATGGTTTCAGATAATTGGTTTGCAAACGCTTGTTTTTCACCAATAGGCGCACCATGTGAAGGTTGACGCATGGAAACCACAGATTCTAATGTTTTTCTTTCATGATCAGCATAACCTTTGGTAGCTGAAACCATCTTGGTCAATAAATCAAAACGTTTTGTCAGTGCTACGTCAATACCTGATTCAGCTTCATCCACTTTGACAATCAATCGATTGAACGTGTTGATTGTTCCGATGACCCATAAAACGATGACTAATACTAAACCTAATACCACTGATAATAAAATAAGACTTGTATCCATATTTCAATCCTCCTATTGTTTTCTAAATTTTTCGCTATCCAATTTAAACTCATTGATGATTGCTGCTGGCATATCAATGTCATTTATGATGTGCCCAATGGCTTCCATGGTAAGCGGTGTTTTTAATTTAAGTTCAAATGAATCTGATGAATCATACACTGCTACATCCAAATGATTACCATAATACATCATTTGATAATGTCCGCGATGGATGGATTCCATTTCCAATATCTTTTCTAGCATTACAGGTGTTAATTGGAAAAACACGTATTGTTGATCTGAAGCAAACACTTTAAATTTCTTATTGAATTGAACCGATTCGGTTTCATATTTTTTGAGGCCTTTAGCAGCCGCTCCAACGAAACGACCTTCTTTGATTTGTAAAATCTGACCGAAGTCTCTTTCATAATCAAATGTGTACCATCTACCTTTGAAAATGGTTTGATACGAATACGTTACATGGCCTTTTGAATCACGGTGTTCAACGCGCTCTTCCATGTGAATGTCAGAACAAGCAAATTTAACCCCTTTATAGGTACCTTTCATCAAATCTTCGCCCTTAAACCGGTCCGGTCTATTATAAAAGTTAAGACTATTGATGTGTGCAATTGAAATCGAATCTAGATGATTATATTGGGCATCATCATAACGAGATTCGATGAGTGCTTTGATGATTTTTGTCTTGGTGATTTTTCGGTACTCACTCGCAATCTGTCCTGCTTTTGCAAGAAAATAGATACCTACCAAAACGATTAATAATAAGAAGCCTTTTTTAAGATTGGACTGATATGCTTTGTACATCTCAAGTCGTTTTTGTTCGTAGGTCTCTAAAATGTCTTTATATTCCATATAATCACCTAATTTATTTTATACTAAATGTTTAAAGAAATCAACTTTATCTAATCTTTCCCAAGGTAATTCGATATCACTTCTACCCATGTGACCGTAGTTAGCGGTTTGTTGGTATATTGGACGTTTTAAATCCAAGGTTTTAATGATGCCTTTTGGGGTCACATCGAAATGTTTTCGAATGACTTCGATGATGCGTTCATCTGCCACTTTTGCAGTACCGAAGGTGTCGATTCGAATGGATACAGGTTTCGCTACACCAATCGCATACGCCAATTGTACTTCGCATTTTCTTGCAATACCACTAGCCACGACATTTTTCGCAATATATCTTGCCATATAGGATGCACTTCGATCGACTTTTGAAGGGTCTTTACCCGAAAATGCGCCACCGCCATGACGGGCATATCCACCATAAGTATCGACAATGATTTTGCGGCCTGTGAGACCTGAATCGCCTTTTGGCCCACCCACAACAAATTTGCCTGTTGGGTTAATCATAAACTTGGTATGCTCATCGATCAATTCTTTAGGTAAAACAGCATCAATGACGTGTTCTTTAATGCCTTTTCGAACAGTTTCAATATTGATATCAGCATGTTGTGATGAAACAACGACCGTGTCAATGCGTGCTGGACGGTCAAACTCATCGTATTCAATGGTGACTTGTGCTTTGCCATCGGGTCTTAAGAAATCCAAAATATTTTGATGTCTGGCTTCATCAAGGCGTCTAACCAAACGATGTGCAAGTTCAATCGGTAGTGGCATATAATTCTCGGTTTCATCACAAGCGAAACCAAACATAAGTCCTTGGTCCCCTGCGCCTTGTTCGTGGCCTTCATATTCATCGACACCCATGGCGATATCAGGAGACTGATTATTGATTGAAACCAATACGGCTAGGTTCTCTGAGTCAAATCCATATTTACCACGGTCATATCCAATGTTCAACACGGTATTTCTAACGATGGCTTGAATGTCCACGTACGTTTTGGTTGTAATTTCTCCCATGACTAAAACAAGCCCCGTGGTCACTGCTGTTTCGCAGGCTACACGAGCATTGGGGTCATCTGCTAAAATAGCATCTAAAATGGCGTCTGAAAGACGATCACAAATTTTGTCTGGATGACCACTGGTCACTGATTCTGATGTAAATAATTTTCTTTCCATATATTTTCCTCCAAAAAATAAAAAACCCTTTCCCCAACGAAAAGAGTTTAAATCTCTCATTGCTGGGTCATCCCCCTCGTAATTAGCACCTTGCCTATTGCAGGTTGCTGCTACATCACAGGCGACTAGCCTCCGTAGCTCTTAATAAGATTGGATTCAGTTAATTAAGCATACATATTATAACATGGATAAATGCTATTTCAAGCAATTTTGATTTTAATATTCATTGTAAATTTTCTCAAAATCCGATTTGAATTTTAAAAAGCGTTCAATCAATGTGGATTCAAAGTAGACATAAAAACTCTTTTCAAACAATTGAATGACAGCCGCATTAGGATACGGTCTTTTATACGATTTCGAACTGCGCATAGTCACATATAAATCGACTAACAGGATGACTTGTGACTCAATTTGTGGTTGGATCAATTTCATTTCACTGACAAACTTATCATTCGCTACAGCTTCAATGTGTGCTCTAGCAATATCTTCGGTTTTTTGTGCCAATTGGAATCGTTTCGCTATCATCGTACCTAAGGAAGTTTTCTTCTTTAGATTTTCATAATCTTCTGCTAAAATGCCTTTTTGAACCAAATCTTCAATTTCATGGGCTCTCATATGAATGATTGAATATTGTTCGATGTATTCTATTTGCTTGGTATTTAATCCATAATATGCACCAAGTCGAGTGCTCATTTTAGATACCAAATCGATGTGTTGTCGATCTAAAAAAGCCCGTTTAGAGGATAAGACAACCGCGTAGAGATCGGAAACAATATTGGTGAAATCGCCTTGAACTTCACGGCGCTTCATGAGTTCATTTTTGCGTTCTTCTTGCATATAGGCTCCCATCGAAACGATGGCATAAATGACGATTATAAAAATCGTAAATAGGACAATTCTTAAATAGAAATCTTGTGCTTCTTCTGTCGGTAAAAACTGTTTCAAGAACTCAAAAACACTCAATCCTCGATATACTTCTGTCAATTTATACGTCCATACAAAGTGGATGAATGTGATGCCCGCAATCATCCCCTGGAAAGTCCACATGATTAAACGTCTGCTTTGATATAAAGAAATAACGACCACTGCATAATAAATCAAAATATAAGCAGCGGTTTCAAAATTGCCATATAAGCGGGCATAAATTAAAATCGCAGAGATGAACATATAAATCGCTTCAACATACATCGCTACTTCTTGTTTGGTCTTATCATGTCGTTCACCAAAGATTAATCGATTAATGACATTATTTAAGAAAAAAGTAAATGGGAACCACAACGCAGAAAAGAGCCAGTCAGATGGCTCATTGTTTACCGCTGCGATGAAGAATAGTATGATCGAATAAACGATATTCGATAAAAAGATGATGTTCTTAATGACGATGTTTCGTCGATGTAGAACCATCACATCATCTGTGATATCAATGTTTTCTTCGAAGCCAAACAAGCGGCTAAAAAAGTGTTTAGTTAAATGTTTGAATTTATCCTTTTTCACGCTTGTCCCCCTGAATCTATAGTCTAGTCAAATAGTGAAATTTGTTTATGTGGTTCTTCTTGTGCAATGTCTTCATTGATGACTTGTGCTACACGGGTAGACGCTGCTGCTGCAATCGCACCGACAATGTCGTCTAAGAACGTATGCACAATACCCTCTTTTTTGCCATCTTCATTGAGTTGCTTAACAATGCCATGTTTATTGACATCGATGTCACCAAAGTTTGTCATGCCAATGACGCCATATAGGCGTGCAACGTCTAAGCCTAAGACTTCATCTACACCAAATAAACCCAAGTCTTGTTCGATGATGTCTTGGATCGGTGATGATAACAATTTCTTTTCCGCCAATTTATCGATCTCTACTGCTAACAATACATGGTGGAAAATATCTCTTAAAGATAGGATTTTTAAAACAGATTGTCTGCATGTTTCTAATTTGATGTTATCGGTATAACGTGCTTGTTGTTTGTAAGCAATCATCGCGATGTCATCGACTTCTACGCCTCGACTTTTTAATGCTTCGACACAAAGTCGTGTCATTTCTTCACGGCTAAATAATACTTTTTTCTTCATACTTTATGATGTCTCCCTTAACGAATAGTTTTTGTCCATTTAGAAAATCTTTGGCGAGCATGATTTTCTTATTTTGAGGTTGAATTTTAACCAACTCGATAACGCCATCCAAGGTTTTAATCAAAAGATGTTTTTTATCGGATAAAATCTCACCAGGGACTCCATTCAATATTATATCACTTTTTGTGATTTCGTACACCTTAATCCTTGTATTATTGACAAAAATAGAACCCCCTGGTTGCGATAACAAGGACCTTAAATGACAGTCTATTTGTGCTGTTGTCTGATTGAAGTTCAAGAACTCATCGCTTGGTTTTAAATTATAAGCAAAGGTGACTTTCGACTCAACTTGGGGGATTCGATGGGATTTGCCTGAAAGGATTTTTGGCAATTCTTCTTCTAATAAGGTTTTAGCAACTAAGCTTAATTTTGTCATCAAAGTATCGGTGGTATCATTGGGTTCAATACTGATAATTTGAACTGCGATGATGTCACCTGAATCCATTTTAGGTGCCATATACATTAAAGTCACACCGGTTTCAATTTCACCCTGACGGATGGCGTATTGAACGGGTGCTCCACCGCGATACTTTGGCAAAATCGACCCATGTAAATTAACCGAAATCGCAGCGTCCAAAACCGTTTTTGGTATCATCTGTCCATAAGCTGCTGTGACGATGATATCTGGTTGTGCATTGATAATGGTATCGAAATCAGACTTCATTTTGATGGGTTGAAATAGGGGTATTTCATGTTCTAATGCGAATTGTTTCACGGGTGAAAATTCAACACGACCCTCGCGACCTACCTTTTTATCGGGTTGCGTAACCACCAGGGATACGCCATAGGTTTCATGTAACATTTTTAATGTTGGTACTGCATAAGCAGGTGTTCCCATAAATACTATTTTCATCTTAAACTCCTATACTGTATCGTCATATCGATAAAACGATACTGACATGGTTGGTTTTTCATAATATGATTTAATCCATTTGACCAAAGATCCCAAGGATTGTTTTTTACCAGTTTTAATCATTATTTTAAACGTATTTTGTGCATAATCATTGGGTCCAATCACCTCATATTGAGAGTATCTTGCGAGTATATTATTTTTTAAGTGACCAATCGCTCTTTCAGTAGATTCGCTGTCTGTCCCCTTAAAGGTAATGGTTAAAAGTTGCGAATACGGGGGATAATTGAGTAACATCCGACGATTCAACTCTTGTTCATAAAAAGCATCTTCATCGTCAAGCGAACGGATGACAAAGTGATTGGTTTGATACGTTTGAACAATTGAGGTTCCGGACTGTTTCCGACCCGTTCTTCCCATGGTTTGTTTAATCAATTGATAGGTGCGTTCATTGGCTAAATACGTGGGTGCTTTTAACATCGAATCAATCAATAATATTCCGACAACCGGTATGTCAAAATCATGGCCTTTTGATATCATTTGTGTGCCAACCAAAATATCAATTTCTTTACGCTTAAACGCTTCAATCGTTTGCGTATAAACCCCTTTACGTGCTGTAGTTTCAGCATCTAGTCTAGCCACATTGGCCAATGGAAAGGTTTTTTTCAAATGTGCCTCAACCTGTTCAATCGCAATCCCGACGGGGCGTATTTTATCACTCTTACAGGATGGACAGGTATGGATTTCTTTTATTTTAAACCCACAGTGATGACATTTAAGGATTTGTTTTTCTTTATAATAAACCAAGGGTGAGTCACATTTTTCACAGGTCGGAACATACCCACAACTGCGACATAAGACATAGGGAGCATAACCGCTTTTATTGGCTAAAATTAACGCTTGCTTATTTTCAATCAATGTTTGGTTAATCGCTTCATATAGAGGTTTAGACAACATCGTTAAGTTGCCATTGATCAGTTCATCTTTCATGTCTACAACGATGAGTTTATCGTTCGAACGATGGACTTTTTCAGTCAATTCAATCAGTTTCAATTTTTCCATTTTTGCGTCGTATAACAACTGAACGGGTGGGGTTGCTGAAGCATATACCAAAGGCACTTTATTGAATCTTGCACGTTCGGCTAAAATATCGAGTCCATGGATGCTTTTTGCATAATCCAAATAAACCGCATCCTGAGCTTCATCGGCAATAATCAAACCGAGATTTTTAAATGGGGTAAACATCCCGATGGGGGTGCTCACCAGTACACTGGCGTGACCAAGTTGAATGGCGCGATGGCTGTCCAATCGGGCTTGAGGTGTTGAGTTTTTATGTATGGTTACGACTGATATATAGGGGCTTAAATAATCCGTTAATTGTTTAACCAATGCCTCATCGACTGTCAGAATTAATGCCTGTTTATGGGTCTTTAAAAGCTGTAAACAAAGTTGTAAAAATACTTCCGTTTTACCAGATGCAGATACCCCTTTTAAGAGAAATCTATGATATGAATGAAGTGCTTGGCCAATGGTATCTAGTGCATATTTTTGGTGACTTGTGAGTGATTTATCATCTCTTTCAAATCGTGGTTTTTCTTCAACAAACGTTTCAACTGAACGTGAAAAAATGGCACCTTGCTTCATCAGTTTTAGTAACATGTCTTTTGAAAAGTTGGCTTCTTGAATTTCTTTTAATGACGCTTCCGTTTCTAAAAATGACCACAGTTCCATTTGTTTCTTCGTAAGTGGTGCTTGAAGTCCTCGTTTATATAGTTCGTGCTTTTTGATTTGACCTTTTTGTTTGATTACTGTCTGAATTTCAATTTGTTTTAAAGACGCTGCTTTTTTGAATGCACTGGCACAAGTCATCCAAGAGGGATCGAATGTTTGAACCTCTAATAACAATAATGTATTTAAAGGTGCGATTAATTCGCTTCTTTTAAGTACTTTGACTTGTTTTTGATAGTTTAATTGAAGGGCATTGGGCATGATTTTGAAATAGGCTAAATTCTTAGGAATCATCGCTTCACTTTCGACATAATCGATGAGGTGTAGTTGTTCTTTATTGAGAATTGGTTCTAAATCAAACGGCTCGATGATGGATTTCGTGGCTTCGATGGATGTCTTTTTAAACCCCGTAATTAAGCCCACACGTGTAGTGTTGTTAAATGGCACAATTACGCGCATCCCCAACGATAAAAAATCCCTTAAATCTTCTGGGATGATGTAGTCATACGCGGATAAAATTTGATTGGTCTTTATATCGACCATGACCTCTGCTATCATCACTATTCACCTACTGCAAATTATATCACATAATCACTCAATAAAAAGAAAAAAGCAGGCGTTTAGGCCTGCTAATTTGTTATTATTTACTGGATTTCTTGTCGTCGCCAAACAATTCTTTCGCCGATGTGACTAAGCCTGCAAGGCCTTGTAACTCTGAAGGAATGATTAATTTGGTTGCTTGACCTTTCGAAACTTCAACCAATGCGTCATAGGCTTTCATGGTCAATACAGCTTGGTCTGCACCTGCTTTTTTGATCATTTCGATCCCTCTCGCTGTGGCTTCTTGAACTCTTAGGATGGCTTCAGCTTCCCCGGTTGCTCTTAAAATCATCGATTCTTTTTGAGCTTGTGCTTCTAAGATTTGTGATTCCTTATAACCTTCAGCTTTTAAGATTTGTGATTGTCTTTCCCCTTCAGCAATCAAGATTACTTGACGTTTTTCACGTTCTGCTCTCATTTGCTTTTCCATCGCTTCACGGATGTCTTTAGGTGGAATGATGTTCTTTAATTCAACACGAATGACTTTGATTCCCCATGGGTCAGTTGCTTCGTCTAGTATGATACGCATTTTACCATTGATGAGTTCACGACTGGTTAAAGCTTCATCTAAGTCTAGCGCACCAATGATATTACGTAGTGTGGTCGCTGATAAGGTTTCAAGCGCTCTATCTGGATTTTCAACCCCATAAGTGAAGGCTTTTGCATCTGTAATTTGATAGTATACAACGGTATCAATTTGCATTGTAACGTTGTCTTTGGTGATGACTGGTTGAGGGGTGTAATCGTTCACTACTTCTTTTAAAGTGACAATTTTGGATACGCGATCGATAAATGGAACTAACCAGTGAATACCTGTGCCCCATGTGGTGTAATAACGACCTAAACGTTCAATAACTAAAGCTTTTGTTTGTCTAACAATACGAATACTCGACAATGCAATGATGACTGCGAGTAACAACATGATGAGTAAAACAACCAATGCGATTGTACCTGGATCTACTGCTGCTAAAATTGTAAACATATTATTCATCCTTTCTTTTATACTTCATCTTTAAGGATATCTACCAGTAATTTATTACCTACGATATCCAATATAACCACTCTTGTACCGACTGGAATCGGGTCTTTTCTTGTCGAAAATGCTGTCCAAATTTGTGAAGACACTTTGACTTCGCCTCTACCGTCGAATGGTACTTCTGTGATGACAACCCCATGCATACCTACCATACGGTCTGCGTTGGTTTTGACAACCTCTTTGTCCATAAAGCGTTTGGTTAATGGACGTGTCAATAATAGTAAAACAAATGACACTGCAATGAAAATGGCAACTTGTCCGACGAGTTGTAAACCCAAAGCAGCTGCAATCAATGCTCCAATGGCACCGACAGAGAACCAAATGGTCACCAAGTCAGAGGTTTCAAATTCAATTAAAATTGTCCCTACTAAAATTACCGACCAAATAATGATCATCAAATAATCATTTAATATGTTCATTCTGCCTTAACCTCCTCATCGAGCTCAATTACGAGTAATTTCTCGTTGGCATTCCATTTAGCGCGATACTTATAGTTTGTATCCTTTGTAAAACTAAAATTGGTAACTACGGAAATATCGCTAACGACTTTTTTACTACTGATTCGACCATAGCTCTTTTTAATCGCGACATCGAGTAAGTGGTTTTTATTGATGTCACCACGCGTGGCTTCCTCTTTACTTAAATTTTTAATGACGACACGCTTCTTTTCGCGGTCAATCCCAACGATGACTTTAAAAGCATCTACAAAGTAAGACGCAGCCACTTTATTCAACGTGATGTTTGAATCATAAAAGGTGACTGTCCCTAATGTATCCTTGGGCATAATCCATTCTATTGCCATATTTTCCCCTCCATACTTATATTATACACCCATTAATGAATTTTCAATACACATTTTGAATTTTTTTGAATTTTTTTATATCAGAGAAAAAATGGGGTTTAATAAAACAAAAAGACCCGAAAACGGGTCTTATTCGATGGTTTTTAAAATACGATCAATCTTATTACCATAAGCGAGTGCTTCATCATACTTAAAAACAAGTTCTGGCATTTTTCTTAGGTTATTGACTCTAGATGCCAATTCTTTTCTGACTTGCTTATTGATTTTATCGAGGTTTGCTTGAGCCACTTTAATGACTTCAGAATCATCACTTAAAATCGTATAAAATACTGTTGCAAACGATAAATCTCTCGTGATACGGACTTCAGTAAGGTTATAATAGCTAATCACATCGGACTTATTTTCACGATTGATGATGACAGCTAATTCCCTTAAGAATAGTGAGTTTAATCTTTCGATGGAAATACTTGACATAATTAATTACGCTCCACTTCTTTTTCGATTGAGGCTTCCATGATATCATTTTCTTTAATGTCATTAAAGTTTTCAATGGAGATACCACATTCATAGCCTGCTTTTACTTCTTTAGCATCGTCTTTAAATCGTTTTAATGAAGCCATTTTGCCTTCATATACTACGATTCCATCACGAATGATACGAACCAATGAGTTGCGTTCGATTACGCCATCGGTGACATAACAACCGGCAACGGCACCAATCTTAGAAATCTTGAATACACTTCTAACCACCGCTTGACCAGTAACCACTTCTTCATATTCTGGTGCGAGCATCCCTGTTAGGGCAGCTTCAATATCTTCAATGGCTTTATAAATGATGTTGTATAATCGGATTTCTACGCCTTGGTTTTTCGCGAATTCTCTAACCATGGTGGTTGGTCTCACATTAAAGCCAATGATGATGGCGTTCGATGCACTTGCTAAGGAGACATCACTTTCGGTGATTGCTCCAACAGATGATCTGATGACATTCACATGTAGACCTTCAATATTGAGTTTTTCAAGAGACCCTTTTAATGCTTCAATTGAGCCTTGGGTATCCCCTTTAATAATCAATACCAATTCTTTCAATTCGGCTTCAGCTTGATCCATCATGGATTTTAATGAAGCTTTCTTTTGTTTTTGCATATCGCCTTCACGTTGTCTTGCTTGACGTTCTTCAGCGATTTGACGCGCCTGGCGTTCATCACTCAAAGCAACGAAAATATCGCCTGCTTCAGGCATATCATACATACCTGTTAATTCCACTGGTTGTCCAGGAATGGCTTCATCAAAACGACGTTTGGTATCGTCGTTCATGGTTCTGATTTTACCATAGGTATTCCCAGCTACGACGTTATCGCCAACTTTCAATGTCCCATTTGTAACGATGACGGTGGTGACAATACCTCTGCCTTTGTCTAATCTGGCTTCGATCACTGTACCACTGGCTAGTCTATTAGGATTGGCTTTCAAATCTTCAAGTTCAGATACCAATTGAATGACATCCAAAAGGGTATCAATGCCTTTGCCTTTTAAAGCAGAAACCTCAACAAATGGTGTATTACCACCCCAGGCTTCAGGGATTAAACCTAAATTGGATAATTCTGTCATCACAAGTTCAGGATTGGCTTGTGGCTTATCCATTTTGTTGACAGCAACAATGATCGGTACTTGTGCTGCTTTGGCGTGTTCTAGTGCTTCACGGGTTTGAGGCATTACCCCATCGTCCGCTGCGACGACTAGAATACAAATATCAGTTACTTTCGCCCCACGTGCGCGCATTTCTGTAAATGCAGCGTGTCCTGGGGTATCGATGAAGGTGATTTTTTCACCATTTCTTTCGACTTGATAAGCACCAATGTGCTGTGTGATACCGCCGGCTTCGCCTGCAACCACACGGGTGTGTCTGATGGTGTCTAATAACGTGGTTTTACCGTGGTCAACGTGACCCATGATGGTCACAATCGGTGCACGTTTAACCAAATTTTCTGCTAAATCGTCAAACTTCATTTCATCAAAACGAGTAATATCTGTGATTACTTCGTCTTGGATTTTAAATCCCATATCTTCCGAGATGAGCTCAATCGTATCTCTGTCAATCGATTGGTTTACAGAGGTCATCACACCCAGCATCATCAGTTTTTTAATGATTTCAGCATTTGAAATGCCTAACCCTTCTGCAACTTCAGATACTTTCATGTTTGGCTTATAAATAATCGTTTTACCACGAACGACGTTGGCGTCTCTTCTTGGTATGTTGGACGTTCTAGATTCGTTTTTCTTTGAATTAGGACGTTTGTTCATATCATCACTTCCTTCTATTTAATAAACATATTGGCAAATCCTTGATCGGTGATTGCTAAAGCTTTGATGTTATTTCTACCCACCGCTTTTGATAGCGTCGCCGTATCAAATGTTTCCAGTACTGGCACATTGTAAAAACTGGCTTTATCGAGGACCCTTTTTTTGGTGTTCTCTGAGGCATCACTCGCAAGAAATACGAGTTTGGCTTGTTTTTGACGAATGGCTTCTACTGTAAAATCGGTGCCTGACTTCACTTTACCAGCAACCGTGGCTAAACCTAAACGGCTAGGCATGGGTTGGTACTAACGATAACAGTGTATCGTAGATGGCATCGGGCACAGCTACTTCTAATTTTTTATCTAATGCTTTGGACTTACGGGCTTTTTCAATTACCTCTTTAGAAAGGATTAAATAAGCACCTCGGCCATTGGCTTTACCTTTAACATCCACAGATACTTCGCCTTCTTGGGTCGCTACCACACGGATGAGGTCTTTTTTAGGTCTGACTTCTTTGGTTACGACACACGTACGCATCGGAACTTTCTTTTCTTTCATGAGGCACCTCCATTTAGAATATAATGCCTTCAGCTTCTGCCATAGAGGCACTCTTGATATCAATCTTCCAATTGATGGCCTGAACAGCTAATTTGACGTTTTGACCGCCTTTACCAATAGCAAGTGATAATTTATCATCTCTGACAATGGCCAATGCTGTGCGCTTAATCGGGTTGATTTGAGTGACTGCCAGTACTTCTGCAGGTTGTAGCGAATTCGCAATGAGGTCTCGTTCATTGGTGCTCCATAAGAATAGATCGACTTTTTCGCCAGATAGTGCACGAACAATTTCTCTAATACGGGTGGATTCTTCACCAATACATGCTCCAATCGCATCGACATTTTTGTCATTAGACATCACGCCAACTTTGGTTCTATCGCCTGGGTCTCTCGCAATACCCATGATTTCAACCACGCCTGATTTAACTTCAGGGATGAGGTTTTCAAATAGTCTGGTTACCAAGCTCTTGTCTAATCTGGTTACCAAGACTTTAGGGCCTTTGGTTTTCATTTCAACACTTGCAATGTACACTTTAATCGACTCACCTACGATGAACTTATCGGTAGGTAGGGCTTCTCTTTTTGGCAACAACGTGGTGAGTTCTTTACCAAGGTCAAGACGATAATACTCTTCATCTTCACCGATGACTTTCGCAATCACCATTTCTTTTTCTTTGCCTTTGAAATATTGATAGACATTTTCCTTTTCAATATTCTTGAGATTTTGGTTTAACACGTTTTTTAAGTTAACAACGGCTGTTTGAGAAAACTCTTTCGGGTTTATCGATTCTTCTAAGATATCGCCGACTTTAATTCTTGCTTTACGTTGACGTGCTTCACTGAGTTTCATTTGTTTTAATGTTGGATCCGCTTCTAAGTCGTAACCTTCATCAGGGACAACCAAGTGTTGTTCAAACACTAAAATTTCATTTTTGTCTGGATTGATTTCAACTCGACATGAGGTATGGCCTTTGCTTTTTTTAAATGCCACAATCATCCCTTTAATAAATGCATCTGTAATGAGGTCTACCGTAATGCCACGGTCTTCTGCAATAACCTCTAGTAATCTAAAAAACTCTTTGCTTACCATTTTCGTTTCATTCCTCCTAAAACTTGATCGCTAAACGAATTGATTTAACGGTTGTATACGGGATTTCAAGCTTTTTTAGCCTGCCCTTTAAATTGATTTGGAAAGTGATTGTACCTGCTTTGAAATCCAGCAGATAACCATCGCTATCCAACTCAGCTGTTTCAATGTGCACATATTTTCCGATAGCATTGGTCACTTCATTTTCATCTCGAAGTGGTCTTTCTGCCCCTGGTGAGGATACTTCTAAGAAATAGTTAGGGTCAAATACATCGTCTGTTAAGGCATCGCTAATCAACCCATTGACTATCCCAAGGTGGTCACTGGATAAGTCTTTACCATCTAAAATGACTTCTAGAATCGACTCACCAAATTCTTTCTTTGTTTTTAAACTATACAAGGATAAGTCTTGGTCTTTTATGATGTTCTCAATGATGACTTTAATCTGTTTTAAATCCATATTGTCTCACCTACTTTTGACTAATAAAATGAGTGGAACCTAATCCACTCACCTTTACGGCTCATATTATATCATAATATAGGTCTCCATATCAAATAAAACTTTCAAATTCATCCTATAATGCAAATGCAAATTATTTGCAATTAGATAAAGTCATGCTATAATGGATGCTGTGAATAAAGGAGATTTATATCAATGAAGAAATTTTTTATGCTTTTCGCTGTTTTATTAGCAACCTTACTACTGAGTGCATGTCAAACCAAAACATACGATATCGTTGTGACTATGTACCCACAATATGACATGGTGAGAACCATTGTTGGTGACAAAGATTTAACCTATACCATGATTTTACCTGCTGGCGTGGAGGCGCATGATTTTGAACCTACTTCCCGACAAGTCATTCAAATCAATCAAGCTAAACTATTCATTTATACATCGATTGAACTAGAAACATGGGCACTCGATATCATCGATAGTGATGTCATCGCCATCGACCTAGAAACATTAACGGAAGAGATCCATGAGGCTGCACATCCCGATGAAGAGCATGACGATCACGATGAACATGACCACGATGTTCACTATTGGGTTTCGGTACATACTCAAGTCCACATGGTAGAGGCAGTTTTAGCCAGTATTCTCCAAATTGATTCAGAAAATGAAGCTTACTACAGAGCCAATGCAGAAGCGTTAAAAACCGAGTTGAGAGCTGTAAAAGACGCTTTTATGACAATTGAAAATCCAAGTATTAAACCACTATATTTCATTGGTCACAATGTGTTTAGTTCTTTGAATGAAGAATTTGGTCTAAACATCATTAGCCTAACCGAATCTTTCAGCCCAGATGCAGACCCAACTTCTGCTCAAATCGCTTTAATGATTCAAGAAATCAGAGCTAACAATGCACAATATGTGTATTATGATCCTTTCGAAAACATGAGTGTCGCAAATACAATCAAAAATGACTTAAAATCTGCCCATAATTATGATATAACATTGGTACCACTCCATAGCATGCACAATGTTTCTAAAGACCAATTCAAGGCTAAAACAACCCTCGTGCAATTATGGACTGAAAACTTAGTTAACATCGGATTAACCTTCGGAATGGAGTTTTAATATGATCATCGAAGCCGAACACCTCAAAGTGGAATACGGCAATTCTGTTGTTTTAAGCGACATCAGCTTTTACGTAAATCGTGGAGACTATTTGAATATCATTGGTCCCAACGGTTCAGGCAAAACCACCCTCATCAAGCTATTAACCAACTTACAAAAACCAACACAGGGCAAGATTACCATCGCCCCTGTGGTTTTTGGCTATTTACCTCAGCACTTAACTCAAAGCGCGAAATTACCAGCAACCGTCTATGAAGTATTGAAATTGTCCAATTCGAAAAAACCTTCGGATGAGGCCATCACGGCCTTATTAACAGATATGGGGATGCTAGAATTGAAGCATCATCCGATGCGAAAGCTGTCGGGGGGAGAACAACAACGGGTGTATATTATCCGTGCTTTGTTGTCTAATCCCGATGTCTTAATATTGGATGAGCCCACCTCGGCACTTGACCCTGAATTTAGAAAATTTTTCTATACTTACATTGAAAAACTGAATGATAAAGGCTTAACCATCATTCACGTGACCCACGATTTAAGTGATGGTTTAAGACACGGTTCGCGAATTTTAGAGTTGGATCAAGTCGTTAGATTTTTTGGTACCTTTGAACAATACCAACTCTTAGGTCATCGTAAAGGAGGTCACCATCACCATGTTTGATTTTTTAATGTGGCCATTCATGATCCGTGCGATTTTAATTGGCTTAACGTTGGCCCTTTCCACAGGAATCATATCGAGTTTCTTGGTTTCCAATAACCAATCCCTCATTGGGGATGGCTTAGCACACATCAGTTTTACAGGGATCATCATTGGGGTGTTATTCGCTTCACAACCGATTTGGATTGCATTGCCTTTCGTTATTTTGGCAGCATTGATCATCAAATGGTTGATGCGTAATCAGTTTGTTGAAGGCGATACCGCCATCGGATTGGTTTCCTCATTCTCGTTTGCTATCGGTTTAATCATCATTTCTACTTCTAGTGGTTTTAATCGTTCTGTTGAATCGATGTTGGTGGGTTCGATATTTTCCACCACCTGGTCAGATATTTGGATTTCACTTACGGTACTCATTTTAACCAGTGCATTCATTATCACCGGTTATGCCAAATTATTCTCCATCACATTTGATGCCAACTATGCGAAATTCTCAAGAATAAAAATTGCTTATTATGATTACATGTTGGCCGTATTAACGGCTGTCATCATCGTGATTGGTGTAAAAACCATCGGTACTTTATTGATTTCAGCATTCATTATCTTTCCTGCTGTATCTTCTCAAATGATTTCAAAGAGTTTTAAACAAATGGTCATTCAAGGCCTGTTAATCAATGCTGTTGTCAGTTTAATTGGAATCTTGATTGCCCATTTCCTAGGTATCCCAGCCGGATCAACCATCATTGTTGTTCATGGATTACTATTCATGTCATTGTTTGTGTTTACGAAATTGAAAGGACGTGATTGATGTGTTAAAAATGACGAAACAGCGTCAACAAATGCTCAACTTTATGCAAAAACAAAAAGCCCCTTTATCGGCTGAAATGATTTATGCGAAACTACCTACGGGTTCCATGAACTTATCGACGGTTTATCGAATCCTCGATACTTTCTTGCAATACCATTTGGTAGAAAAGACGTTTTTAGACAATACTGCGTATTATAAGATTGCTTCCTTAGAGCACAAACATTATATGGTTTGTATCAAGTGCCACAAGATGATTGAAATGGACTGTCATTTCCATGGGGTTGCTGATGAAGATGCCTTAAGACATCAATTTAAAATCACCAGCCACGATTTAACTGTGTACGGCTATTGTGCACAGTGTCAACCCACCCTTTAATATAGAAAATGCCTTTTGACATAACAGTCAGAAGGCATTTTTACTATATGTTTTCAGATATTTTGGTCAAAATCGACTTCATTTGATTCTTTTCTTCCGGGGTTAATACCGATAGCATCTTCAATAATTCTTTGGCGTTATTGGCTTTGAGTTCTCTCGCAACCTCTTTACCACGTTCTGTCAACTTTAGGGGAAATGTTTTTTGATCTTCGGATTCTTTTTCAACAAAACCACGTTCTAATAAATCATTGATGGCACGTGAAGTATTGGCCTTATCTACAGCTAACTTTTCTGAAAGTTCTTTCGCCGAAATGGATTTTTCACAATCCTCCAAGGCAACTAAATAGTGTACGTGAATACGCGATAAATCGTATTTTTCCAGTATCGGATCTGCAAAACTATGTAGTTTTTTTAATATTTTCCCTAAAATCAGGGGGAGTTTGACAACTTCTTTATCGTTATTCGGTTGCATATTGGTTCTTTCTATCAAACTGTGATTGGTAAAGTTTAGCATAGAATCCATCTTTTTGCATGAGCGCATCGTGGTTTCCACTTTCGATGATGTCGCCTTCATTCATCACTAAAATGATATCGGCGTTCTTAATCGTGGATAAACGGTGGGCAATGACAAAGGATGTTCTGTCTTTCATTAAAATGTCCATCGCTTTTTGAATGAGCATTTCTGTTCTTGTATCCACAGAGGATGTCGCTTCATCAAGAATCAGCATTGGTGCATTGGTAACCATCGCTCTCGCAATCGTGAGCAATTGACGTTGTCCTGATGAAATACCCGATTCTTCTGTCATCACGTAATCATATCCGCCAGGCAATGACTCGATGAAATGGTCGATGTTCGCTAATTTAGCAGCCTCTTTGATGTCTTCTTTGGATGCTTTAGGATTACCATAGCGGAGGTTATCATAAATCGAACCTGTAAATAACCACGCATCTTGTAATACCATCCCAAATTGTTTGTGAACGGCTTCACGTCTTAAATTATGAATTGATTGTCCATCAATAATAATATCACCTGAATTGATTTCATAGAATTTCATCAGTAAGTTAACTAACGTCGTTTTACCTGCACCTGTCGGCCCAACAATCGCAATCTTTTGTCCGGATTTCGCATTTAAATTGAAATCTTTGATGATGACTCGATCAGGTGTATAACCAAACTTAACGTGTTTGAATTCGATGTTTCCTGATCGGTTCGGTACTTCTGAAGCGAGTTCACTTTCATTGGTCATTTCTTTTTCTTCGAGGAATTCAAAGACACGTTCTGCAGCCGCAGCGGCACTTTGAAGTTGTGTTAAAGATTGTGCGATTTGGTCCATCGGTTGGGTGAATCGACGGTTGTATTGAATCATCGATAAAATATACCCCACTTTAAGTTGATTTGTCGCTGCTAAGAAACCGCCATAGACTGCTACAAAGATATAGGATAAGTTCCCGATGAATCCCATGACTGGCATCATCAGACCCGATAAGAATTGTGACTTATAGGCACTCGATTCGAGAATTTCATTGTTTTGATTAAACTCGTTTTCTACATTCTTTTTCGCATTGAACACTTTAATTAACTCGTGACCACTGTACATTTCTTCGATGTGTCCATTGAGTTCCCCCAATGTTTTTTGTTGTGCTCTAAAGTATTTTCGCGCATTGCCCATGATGATTTTGATAGCTAAGATGGATAAGGGTACCAAGGCCAATGTGACTAAGGTGAGTTGCCACGAAATGGTTAACATCATGATCAAAATCCCAATCATCGAGGTGATTGAGGTAATCATCGCGGTCACTGCTTGGTTTAATGAATTACTGATGGTATCGATGTCATTGGTAACAACCGACAATACATCCCCATAACTTCTGGTATCAAAGTATGAAAACGGCATTCGGTTAATCTTTTGCGAAACATCATTTCGCAAGGATTGATTTAACCGTTGTGTTACTTTCGTTAATAAGAACGATTGTGCGATATTAAAAATATAACTGGATAAATAAAGTGCAATTAAAATATAACCCAATCGATTGACCAATTGAAAGTCAATATCGACATTAAAATTGCCAGGTCCCGTGGCAGTAATGCCTGAACTGACCGCGTTAATCATGTCACCTATCATGCGTGGTCCAAAGATATTGAATACTGTCGACGCCGCAGCCAAGGTTAATGAAATTAAGATTGGTTTATAAAATGGTTTGAGATGACGAATCAATTTTTTCATCGATTGTTTGAAGTTTTTCGGCTTTTGTCCCATAAAACGGGACATATTACCAGGTCCATGACCTCCACCCATGACTGGGGTTGTTTTTTTATTAGAGGCTTGCATTTTCGAGTTCCTCCTTCGACAATTGTGAATACGCCATTTCTTGATAAACTTTATTGGATTTTAGTAGTTCTGTATGGGTCCCCATACCAACCGCTCTACCTTGATCTAGCACGATGATTTGATCGGCATTCATGATCGTACCGATGCGTTGTGCAACGATAAAATTGATCGCATCCTTCGTTTGATTTTTAAGTGCGCTTCGGAGTTTTCGATCCGTTTGATAATCCAACGCAGAAAATGAATCGTCAAAGATGTATATTTTTGGTTTCTTGATGATGGCTCTCGCAATACATAAACGTTGTCTTTGACCACCTGAGAAGTTTTTACCCCCTTGAGCGACCGATGCCTGGAAGACGTTCTCTTTTTCAAGTACGAAATCATAAGCTTGAGCGGTTTTTAGGGCTTCAATCATTTCTTCCTCTGTAGCATCTGCTTTACCAATTCTTAAATTGGATTCGATGGTACCTGAGAATAGTAAACCTTTTTGTGGGATGTATCCGACGTAATCTAATAAATCGGTTTGTTTTATATCTCTGATATCAACGCCATTTAGTTCAATTGACCCACTGCTCACATCATAAAAACGGGGTATGAGGTTAATGATGGTCGATTTACCACTACCCGTTGAGCCGATAAAGGCCACGGTTTGACCCGCTTTCGCAGTAAATGAAATGTTTTCAAGGACACATTCTTTCGCCCCAGGGTATTTAAAACACACCTCATTGAATTTGACTTCAACTTGCGCATTGTTTGGAATCTCTTTGGGTTCATCTGGATCTTTAATTTTAGGTTTGGTATTCAATACTTCATAGATACGTCGTCCTGAAACAGCTCCCCTAGGTACCATGATGAATAACATAGTTAATGTCATGAATGCGAATAGAATTCGGATCCCATATATTGAAAATTGTGATTGGATTGCAATCCCTTCGAGTGGGTTAGATCCCAGTGATTGTTGCGAAATGAGAACAGCTGCTGTCCATGTGACAGCCAAAGAGACACCGTTCATGACAAGCATCATGCCGGGCATCATCATTTGCATGGCGCGGTTCACATATAAGTTCATACGTGTCAATTCGTTGTTCACTTTTTTAAATTTAGAATGCTCATACCCTTCGGCATTATGGGCACGTACCACTCTTAATCCGATGAGATTTTCTCTGGTCACTTGGTTTAAGTCATCCGTTAAGTTTTGAACCTTGGAAAATAGCGGTGTAACGAAAACAAAGATGACAGATATCATCAGTATAATGACCAAAATGGCTACAGCAATCGGGATCGATAAAGTCAAATCGATATCCACAATTTTCATGATGGCACGAACTGCCATAATCGGTGCGGTAAAAGCCAGTCTTAATAAAACGATGACCACCATTTGAACTTGTGTAATGTCGTTGGTCGAACGTGTGATTAATGAGCTGGTTTGAAACTGATTGACTTCTTCTAATGAAAAATCATGGATATGGTCATACAGTTGCTTGCGTAAATGTTTGACAAAATTCGCGCCAATTCTGGCAGAAATGTAATACACCACGATGGTGATTAAAATGGATAAAAAAGATATACCCAACATTTCCATGCCTTGATTCAAGATGGCTGTTGTCTGGGATTGTCCTGTCACATTGGCTAAACCTACCAGAGTAATGATTTCACGCATGTAGTCGATTAAGTCTAAATCCAATTCGACTTGAATGAGGGTGAGTCCTAAAATAACGATAATGAGTGGATAATACCACCATTTAAAATACTTAAATAGTTTGAACATGTGTTTCTCCTTCATACGGTTGAGTCGTCAACTGACTCTATTATACGCTCAATACAGTTGAGCAGTCAACTATTTTGTTTTATGTGATTTTTACCAAAAAAAAATCACCCTTATCGGATGATCTTACTTGTTTTGTTGAATGATTTCGTAGCCGACATAAACCCCATATAGCCCGGCTAAACTTGTGATCGCACCAGCAATGATTTCGGCGTATATTTCAAACCCTTCAATGGCTTGAAAACCACTGAATACAATCGAAAGAATCAATGAGAAAGCAATCGTATACAAGACGTACTTGATTTTATCCATCGATGCTTTTTTAACGACATAGACAACTTCCTTAGGGGTTTTATAATAAAAATATAAAAATACACCTAAAATGGCTAAACCGATAATCAACTCAGTGATGACGATTGGGATATTACGTGGAACCAGTGTTACGATGACGTTATCTAGTCCATAGAAAAAGAAAAATCCAAATACACCTAACTGTAAAACCACACTTCGTTTGTATGCATGCATGTGAAACACCTCATGGCTATTTTAACACACTATATGTTTTTTTTAAATCCTATTTTGAATTATGGTATACTAAAATAAAAGAGAGTGATACCATGAGTAATGCAGTTTATGCCGGGTCTTTTGATCCGATTACATTAGGTCACCTTGACATCATGTTAAGGGCGGCTAGACAATTTGAAACCCTATATGTTTTAGTTACTGAAAATCAAGAAAAGCACCCTATATTTAACCCTACTGAACGGGTTGAAATGATCAAAAAAGTGACAGCTCAAATTCCTAATATCTACGTAACAAAAACCAATGATTTGGTTGTACGTTTCGCTGAAAAAAATAAAGTGAGCACGCTGATCCGTGGGTTACGCAATGTGAAAGATTTTGAAAATGAAATCGCATTGTATCATTTTAATCGAAATTTAAACCCCAATATTGAAACGTTGATTTTATTCCCATCCTATAAACATACCTATGTATCGAGTTCTGCCATCAAAGAGTTGGTTGCCTACAACGCCGATATATCAATGTATGTACCTCAAGAAATTTTACCAGAAATCATCCAAGGCATTAAACGGGTATTAAATAAGGTTTAATGTTTTAGCCGCTAGATATAACCCATCTTCATCAATCCGAGGTGCGATCAATGTCGCGCCTTTTTTTAATGCTTCACTGCGGGTATTGCCCATAGCAACCCCAATGTTGGCGGTTTGAATCATTTCAACATCATTCTCGCCATCACCAAACGCGATGACTCTATCAAAGCCTAAAAGGGGCTTTAAATGGGTAATGGCGTCGCCTTTGGATACTTCGGGGTGAACAATATCTGCCCCATCTTTATGCCAATTGAAGATTCTTAAATGACTGAATTTTTGTTTGAATTGGTCCACCAGGGCTCGATTATCTGAGAAAACCCAGATTTGATACACAGGTTCTTCTAAATAAAATGTTGGATTGACTAGAGGCATCGGCATCGAAAAATCCCTAAGGGCTTCACGAACGGTTTCATTGTTCAAGGTAACGACGTGTCTGTCCTTACCAATAAACCCAATCCCTGTATGAATGCTATGAGCGAATTTAGAAACGGCTTCACAATCTTTTAAATTGATCGGTCTCCCGTAAACAAAATCATTATTTATATAAGCGACAGCACCATTGATCACAATCTTGACTTGAAATAAATCACGAATTTCACGGATGGCATCGAGTTGTTCTAAACTTCTTCCTGTGGCTAATCCTAAGATATACCGGTCATCTTTAGCCAAAGTTTCAATCAAATAACGGGTTGATGGGTGGATCATTTGTTTCTCATTATCAAACATCGTGCCATCCACATCAAAAAATAAAGCAGTCTTCATCATAATCACCTGG
This sequence comes from Acholeplasmataceae bacterium UBA6150, assembly GCA_002423145.1. Taxonomy (GTDB): domain Bacteria; phylum Bacillota_I; class Bacilli_A; order Acholeplasmatales; family UBA5453; genus Paracholeplasma. The sequence continues at coordinate 116,793 of DIUU01000016.1, forward strand.
ATTATTTTACCACTTATTTTTGCATAAGACTATGAATTTAAGTTCATTTCATGTAAAATGAATATAAACTACTGCGATATCCTGTAAAGGAGGATTTTAATATGAGTAAAAACACGCTGCTCAAAGACGGCGAAATAGGCATTTTTGCCTTAGGCGGTCTCGGTGAGGTCGGCAAAAACATGTATGTGTATGAAATTGAAGATAAAATTTTTGTGGTGGACGCGGGAATCCTATTCCCAGATGATTCACTGTTAGGCATCGATTATGTCATTCCGGATTATCAGTATTTAGCCGATAATCAAGACCGTATTGTGGGGTTATTCATTACCCACGGACACGAAGACCATATCGGTGGGATTCCGTATTTATTAAAACAAGTAAAAATACCTAAAGTATATGCAGCAGGTATCGCCGTAGATTTTATTGAACATAAAATACTGGAACACAAGGATGTCAAACCCCCAACCATCATTGAATTTAAATCACACCATACGTATACGTTTGGTCATACCGAAATGTCATTCATCCGTTTAAATCACTCGATTCCAGACATGTTTGGAATCGTATTTAGAACCAAACAAGGTATCTTATTCCATACGGGAGACTTTAAGATTGATTATACTCCGGTAGGACCCGCTGCAGAATATGAAAAACTCGCAGCCATTGGCAACGAGGGTGTTTTATGCTTAATGTCAGATTCAACCAACGCGGAAAGAGATGGGTTAACCCCTTCTGAACGTACAGTTGGGAATGCCATCAATGAAATATTTTCTAAATTGACTGGACGCATCATCATCGCAACTTTCGCATCGAATATGTATCGGATGCAACAAATCGTGGAGGCTTCTGCTAAGAATAATCGTAAACTGGTTGTTTTTGGACGATCCATGGAACGTGCGATGGAAATTGGTCAACAAACCGGGTATATCAAAGCCCCTAAAGGTGTCATCGTAACCCCAGAAGAAATCAATAATTTCCACGCCAGTGAAGTTACCATACTATGTACGGGTTCACAAGGCGAACCATTGGCAGCTCTGTCAAGAATCGCGAATGGGACCCACCGTCAAATCAAAGCCCAACCAGGCGATACGGTCATCTTCTCTAGTTCACCAATCCCTGGTAACCAAGAATCGGTCAATAAAACCATCGACCAATTATATCGACGTGATGTTTCTGTCATCATCAATGGCCCGGTAGCGGATACGCATACCTCAGGCCATGGTAATCAACCTGACCTCAAATTGATGTTATCCTTAATTCGACCTAAATATTTCATTCCAATGCACGGTGAACACCGTATGTTAAAACACCACAAAGAATTGGCTGTTCAACTGGGGGTCGAATCTGAAAATATTCTGATTCTAGACAATGGCGATGTCGCTGCCTTAAATAGCGAAACCATCCGTCAAGCAGGCAAAGTTCAAGCAGGCGATATCTACATCGATGGTACAGGTATTGGTGAGATTGGTAGTGCCATCATCAAAGAACGTAAAATGCTTTCTGAAGACGGTCTATTATCGATTGTTTTGACCATTGATCCTGTCAATCGTAAATTGCTCACCGAACCTACAGTCATTTCTCGAGGATTCATCTACATGAAGGGCAACGAAGAAATCACCAATGGAATCGCAGTCAAAGCGAAGGAAATCTTAAATCTCGAATTTGCGAGAAAAGGGTTCACCGAAACCTTATTAAAACAAGCTTTGGTGGAAAATATCACTGAGTACGTGAAGAACTTAACCCAACGTAAACCGATGTTGATTCCGGTCATTATGTCACTCACACAAAAACAACCTGATTAAATAGAAAAAGGGCCTCGGCCCTTTTTTACTTTTTAGCGGTTACGACATACGTGATGTCTTGTTTTAAATCAAACGATTCGTGAGAGAATCCTCCAACTGTTTTAATGTCTTTAAACCCAGCTTGGCTTAACATCGCCATCAACGCACTGTGTTTGAGTGGAAATAATAGCGTCTCATCAACAAATACCCTGAGCCCATCGGTCAAACGTGTTTTAAAATGAATCTTACTGCCATCGAATTCATAGTTTCGATAGAATGAAATTTCTTGATTGGTAACGGTGGATAAACCTGGTAATTTTTTTTCAAAAATCAAATCATAATTGATGACTTGAATGATCACTGAACCATGGGGTTTCAATGCTTGATACATGCGATCGAGTGCCGATTTAATTTCGCTTTCACTATCCAAGTGCACGAGAGAATTGCCGATACAAATGATGCCTTCATACAAAGATTGATCTTCGATATCGAGCATATTTTGAACACGAAAGTTCACCTTAACATTTTCTTTGGTGGCTTTAGTCAGTGCGTAGTGAATCATTTGTTCAGAGATGTCTAACCCCGTAACTTGATAATTTAAGTGTGCCAATGATACCGAGTATTCACCCGTACCACACGCAATATCCAAGATATGGCCTTGTTTGAAAACGCGATCCATATATTGAATCACTTTCGGATTTCTTGGAAATATTTTGTCATAATAAATGGCAAAGTTGTTGTAAAAATTCATGGTTAAGCCACCTTCATTTCTTTAAGTAAAGCTTCATATACCATTAATGTCACTTTCGCATCATCAAGCGCGTCATGGGTTTGATGATAGATATCGTGATAATATATCTCATAGGCCTTGAATAAGCCTAAATCATCGGATAAATTGTAATAGGTTTTATGGATTTGTAATAGGTTCACAAAAGCGTGGTTATCGATGATGGGTTCTACACCATTGATACCATAAGAGGCTTTGAGTGCCAGTACATCATTTTTCCCCCAAACGATGATTTTGGGATCATACATTATCATGATATCACGTAATTGGGTATAAAAGATATGGTAATCGATGGCCAAATCGTAATAACTGGCATCGAGTTTTAGGAATTTTTCTGTGCGTGGTGATATCTTTTTATACTTGGTTGGTTTGATGTACATCGACCCTTGTTGAACGATGTCGCCTTCCGGGCTTCTTAAGATAAAACCTGCTTGGATGATTTCCGCTTCAAACGGACCTTTATAATACGGAGGCATCGTCATTTCTAAGTCTAAAAACAACAAATAACCAAACCCATTCAAAATGGATTTCATTTGATGTCTAATGTTGGATAAATCATAAAGCATTTTGTTTATCCGATAGCTGGGTCTTTCAATGGCAGAAAAATACGCTACTTGCCAAGCAAAACGTCGATTGATGATCTTTCTTTTATTGTATAATTCAAAATCCACGATGTAACCTGTGTCGAGATAATCAAAGAATTTTTTAGCTTGTGCCTTGGTTAAATAATACGCTTCTTCTTTGCCATCAACGATGCAGGTAAAATAGTGATGAATGTCATTGATTTTATGAATGACTCTTTTCATTCAGTTGCCTTCTTTTCTAATTGTGTCAGGTGAGCGATGATCCGTTCTCTTAAAGATTCCGAGATGCCAATCGATTTATACATTTCGATATCGCCTTGTTTGATTGCGTCGATTGTCACGAATGTTTCTAAAATTTTGGATTTACGCTTTTCACCAATTCCTATGATACCATCGAGTTGGCTTCGAATCAATGCTTTACCACGTGTTTGTTTATGAAATGATATCGCGAACCTGTGCACTTCATTGCTCATCTTGCCTAAGTAGGTGTACAAATAACTCGATTTATCGAGTGGATAAGTCTCATTTTGGTAAACAATGGCTTCGAGTTGGTGTTTATCGTTTTTCTTTAATCCAATCACATCGATCGACAAACCCAGTGATTCCAATACCGATACCGCCGTGGAAACCTGGCCTTTACCCCCATCAATGATGATGAGATCAGGGCGTTTGGATTGTTCGATTAACATCTTTTGATAACGTCTATAGATGACTTCTCGAACTGCCCCATAATCATCCATCTTCGAGGCTTGTTTGATGTGGTATTTTCGATAATCCGATTTGGATGATTTTCCAGATTTAAAGACAACCATCGCGGAAACGCTCGAATCGCCGAATAAATGGGCATTGTCAAAAATCTCGACGTGTTCGATCGATTCTAATCCGATCAATGATTTAAATGCCTCTTCGGCTTCTTTGGTTTTTTCAGATTGAAGGCGGTTCAAATAACGGTGGTTTTCAAAATCGTATTTGGCATTCTTAAACGCCATATCGACGAGTTTCTTTTTATCACCAATTTTTGGAATGGACGCTTTTTTACCAAACATCAATTCGAGGTCATTGAGTAAAAATAGATCTGAGAACAACAATTCATCTGGCCATTTGGTTTTATCTTCATAGGCTTGTAGCACATATTCATTTACAGCATCTTGGATCGATCCTACATAACTAAATATTTCTGATTTGACATCGATGATTTTGCCTGCCCGCATCTTTAATATTTGAATCGATACATCTTCATGGTCACCATGGAAGGCGATGAAGTCTCGATCGAGAAAATCGTTTAAACTCACGATTTGTTTTTCTGTCGTAAATTCAATCGCATCGATCATCTCTTTGTATTCGAGGGCTTTTTCATATTGAAGGGCGTCGGATGCTTCATACATCTCATGTTTCAAGTCATCGATGACTTTTTTGGTATCCCCTTTTAAAAAAGCCGTGATTTCAGCAAGAATGGGTTTATAGTCAATCGGTTCTTTTTGGATACAGGGAGCCAAACATTGATTTAAATGGTAATAAAGACAGGCTTTTTTAGGCATTTTGTCACATTTACGTAAAGGGTATATCTTATTGAGTAATTTTACCGTATCACGCGCCTTATAAACATTTGGATAGGGTCCAAATCGTTTACCGAGTGCTTTCGTAGATTCTCTTTCGACGATCAATCGAGGGTCGGTTTCATTGGTTATCGTGATGAATGGGTATGTCGCGTCATCGATCAATTTGATGTTATACTTTGGCATGTTCTCTTTGATCAAATGAAGTTCTAAAATGAGGGATTCGCGTTCGGTGTTGGTCATGACATAATTAAAATCAACGATCTCGCTGACGAGTTTCGTTGTCTTCAAATTGTGAGAACCGGTAAAATAGCTTCTGACGCGATTTTTGAGATTTTTTGCCTTACCGACATAGATGATCTCTTTTGATTTATTAAACATCAGATAACAACCCGGTGACTCCGGTAAAGTTTTGAGTTTTTCTTTGATTAAATCCACCGTAAACACCTCGAGGTTATTTTAACATAAAAAAAGAAAAGTAGCCATTATTCGGCTACTTTATCCACGAATTCAATTTGAATTTTATCCTGTAAAATTTCTTCTAAAGCAATCCCTACTGGTTTCTTACATAACGGTTTATCAATCGATGAATGGTCGTTATCTTCTTGAATGGATTTCGCTCTCTTGGCTGAAATATATGCCAATTTATATTTGGAGTCCACCTTTTCTAATAAGGCGTCAATCGAAGGATATCTCATCCCGTCTTTTCTTTCAATCATACATTAGTCCTCCTTAAGCATCTTCATATACGCGTGAATCGAGCGTTCGGTTCTGGCATGTTCAGCACGAATGATGGCCATGATTCTATCGGCGGCGTTGTTGACATCATCGTTGACAACAATGTAGTCGTATTTATGTGCCAAGATAAATTCACGATCGGCTTTTTCCATGCGTTTTTTAATCATTTCTGGTGAATCTGTACCGCGTTTTATCAATCGATCGTACAAGGCTTTTCGACCTGGCGGAACGATGAAAATAAATACCGCGTCTTTATCTTTTTGTCGAACTTGAAGTGCGCCTTCGACTTCAATCTCTAGGACAACTTCTTTACCTAAGTCGAGTTGTTCTTCCACTTTATCTAAAGGCGTGCCGTAATAGTTGCCGACGAATTCTGCCCACTCTAAAAACTTACCTTCACTGATTCTTTTCAAAAATTCCTCTTTTGAAACGAAGTAGTAATCTACCCCTTCAACTTCACCTGGTCGAGGTGATCTGGTTGTCATTGAAACTGAATAAATGAGGTCGTGATTTTTCATTTCAAAGAGGGCTTTTCGTACTGTACCCTTGCCGACGCCGGAAGGTCCGGAGATGACGACTAGTAAACCACGATCGTTTAACTTCACAGTATCCCACCTTTCATTATTAATCACTGACTTTTATAAATTATACACGATTATTACATAATAGTAAAGCCATTAAGTGATATTTCACAAGTATACGTTTACATTTCGAGGAAACGAAAAACAAACTGTGTTATACTAACAAGGGGTGATCTTATGCCGCTCGATGGGTATTTTATGTACCATCTTAAAAATGAACTTGAAATCGCACTCCAAGGGGTGCGTATCAAAAAAGTCCGTCAGACGTCGAAAGATACGTTTGTTTTTTCCTATTTTAAAAAGGGCGAGCACTATGTCATTTTCGAACTCAATCCGAATAAAAGCCATGTTCGTCTCAGTGAACATGCCCCGTATGGAGATGTCCCTTCCAATGTCCTAAACGCCTTAAGAAGATATTTGGAAAATGCCGAAATCACCCAAATCAAACAATACTTGATGGACCGGGTTTTGGTATTTGAATTCCAAAAGTTAGACACGATATTTGGTTATCAATATTACCAATTGATCTATGAAACGATGGGTCGAACTACCAATCTCATTTTATTGGAAAATAATGTGGTCATTGAAGCTTATTACAAACAGTTTTCAATCGATAAACGAAGCATTTTAAATAAGAGTGAGTTCAGTTTTTTTCCTTCAGATAAAGCTGTTTTTACACAACATGATATGGCCGATTTAAAACAGATGGATAGCCCAAAAGCCTTCATGAATCGATATATGGGATTCGCTATAGATACCGCAACTTATTTCGTCGAAACCAAAAGAAATCCCTTGGAAATGCCGCTAATTCCAACCCTCATGTTAGAACCGAAAAAACAATTTTTCACGTTCAATCCTAACCCCAATTTACCCCACAAATCATTTGATACTTTATCCGCTCTATTAGAGGATTATTTTCAAAGTGAAACACCTAAATTTATCGACATTGAAAAATTGATCGACAAAGAAATCAAACGCCTCGAACTCAAACTCAACCATTTATATGCTGACCTAAACGATAACTTAGATTTTGATACATACAAGGAAAAAGCGGAGGCTATTTATTTAAACGCCACCGATTTACAGGCTAAACTGAGTCAGTTAAATGATATCCCACTCGATAGTCAAAAATCATTAAATGACAATGCACAAAGCTTCTATCAAAAATACCATAAAGCCAAAAAAGCCATTGAACCGATTGAAAAGCAACTTCAGTTGGCTAAAAATTATTTAACCTATTATGAAGATTTACGTTCGAGTTTGCCTTACCTTTCTTCCACCGATTTGGATGATGTTAAAAAAGAATTGGGTGAGGCGGGTTTAATCAAACTAAAACTTCAAACCAAGAAAAAACCAACCAAGCCTCAACTGTTGTCTTATAAATTCGAAGATTTTGAGATTTATGTGGGCAAAACTGCTGACCAAAACAATTACTTAACCAATACTTTCGCTTTGCCTAACGATCTATGGTTTCACGTTCAACAGGGTCCAGGGGCACACATCTTATTGAGGGGTGAATTCCATGAAGCATCGCTTCGATTATCTGCGATGTTGGCAGCCTATCACAGTCCATTAAGACAGTCTTCTTCGATCCCTGTGGATTATACTAAAATCCGTTTTATTAAAAAAATAAAAGGTCTTCCAGGATATAACGTGAGTTATTCCAATCAAAAGACCATTTATATCGATATTGATGAAGCAAAACTAAAGTCGCTTTAGCCGACAAGCATATCCATTTCAACATAGGTGACAACATTGGTTGTCTCCTTTTTATTTTCAAGCATCGCTACCGCAGTCAAGATGCCTATACGTCCGACAAACATATTCAGCATAATGATGAGTTTAGATACCACCCCGATATGCGGAATCAATCCTAAAGATAACCCGACGGTTCCGAAGGCAGAGGACACTTCAAAACCAATTTCCATGATGGTCCAACGATTCGGTTCCACAATCGAAATGAATAATGTTGAGGTCATCACCAAGGCGATGGCCAATGCAAATACCATGTAGGCTTTTTTCACAGCTTGATCTTTGATGGCTTTACCTGCAAAGAAGACTTGTTTACGGTGTCTTCCAAATGAAACCAATCCGGCTGTTAATAGGAAGAATGTGGTCATACGAATCCCACCCCCAGAGGAGTTAGGTGCAGCCCCAATAAACATCAACATGGAGAAGAATAGACGTGTAGCTTCTGCCCAACCTGTCACATCGGTATTATAAAAACCTGCACTTCGTGCGTTATTGGACATAAATAGAACATTCATCAAGATGTCTAGTGGTGGATTACCCTTCATCGAGTTTTCATACTCCATCACAAAGTAAATCAACGCTGATCCCATCCATAAAATAAAGTGACTAATAATCAACATTTTAGATATAAAAGACATGTGGTATGGTTTCTTATGAATTTTGTTTTTAATGAATAATACCAATTCTGCCAATGGCCAAAACCCAACCCCACCTAAAAATATGATAATCATCGTTAATATTTGAGGTAAGTAATACCCATTGAACACCATGAAACTTTGATTGCCTGGTAAGAAATCAAAACCCGCATTGGCAAATCCTGCAACAGCTAAATATACTGCTTGGAACAAAGCCTCACCAAAACTGGCTTGAAATGGTTGAACTGTGTATATATAGATAGTCATGATAATAATATATAAAATTTGAATAATCCCCACCGCAATCATCGCGTTGGTTATCAATCGGATGATACCTTTAACGGTAAATTGATTTTGTTCTGAAGCGATTAAACTGCGTTCTTTTAATGAAATCTTCTTCCCGATGATGACCCAATAAGAAGCGACCAACATCATGATCCCAACCGCACCAATTTCAAGTATCAAAATCGATATGATTCCCCCAAATAGATTAAATGTATCTCGTTGTGATACTGGGGTTAAACCTGTTGAAGAGATTTGTGATAAAGATATAAATAAAGCGTCAACAAAGGATAAATTCACGCCTGGATTTTGAGAAATAGGAAGCCACAACAAAAAGCCACCAACGAGGATGGTGATCAAGTATATCGTAAATATCGTTCTTGCTGGCGTAACGAATAATATTCTTTTTACTCGTTTGGTTAATGTCATAGGGTGCACCTTCTTGCCATGGTTTATTATAGCATAACACATTGTTTTTTCAAATATAGATGATTTTATAAATAAGCATTTAGTTTGTTTTAAATAAGTATTTGGAGTAAAATGATAGTGTTGAAGGAGGAATTACTACTATGAAATTTGAATTACCTAAATTAGGTTATGCGTACGACGCATTAGAACCTGTAATCGATGCAAGAACAATGGAAATCCATTATTCTAAACACCACAATGCTTATGTGACCAACGTCAATGTCGCACTAGAAAAACACCCTGACTTTAATTTACCCCTCGAGGCCTTTTTAAAAGACCTGAGCTTAGTTCCTGAAGATATCCGTATGGCGGTTAGAAATAACGGTGGCGGTCACTTCAATCACACCCTATTCTGGGAAATTTTAACCCCAGGTGGTTCAAAAGCACCTAAGGGTGCATTACTAGAGGCGATAGTTAGTTCATTTGGTACATTCGATGCGTTTAAAGAATCGTTTGGTAACGCTGCGAAGACCCGTTTCGGTTCTGGTTGGGCCTGGCTCGTGAAGACCCCTAAAGGTTTAGTCGTCACATCGACACCAAATCAAGATACCCCACTAGCTGAAGGTACCCCAATTTTAGGTCTAGACGTATGGGAACATGCGTACTATCTAAATTACCAAAACAGACGTCCAGATTATGTTGCAGCGTTCTTCTCTGTGATTAACTGGGATGTTGTTGAAGCGAAATTTCTAAAGGCTTAATATTTATACCCATTCAAAAACACACTAAAATTTGGTGTGTTTTTTTACTTTAATTTATGTTACAATTATTTTTAGGAGGACGTTACATATATGAGTAGAGAATTAAGAGAACGTGCCTGGTCTAAATTATCAGGCAATTGGGGTGGACCCATCGCAGTCAGTTTGGTTTTTGGATTGATTATAGGTTTAGTTAATGGGCTTAGCCAATATGTGCCATTCATTGGATTGGCATCCATCGTGGTTAGTGGACCATTAGCAGTCGGTTTAGCAGGGTATTTCTTATCTTTCGCAAAATCAGAAAATCCAGTATTTGACCGTCTATTTGATCCGTTTAAAAATAGTTTCGGTAATAGTATTGTATTATCGTTATTGACAACTATTTTCGTTTTATTGTGGATGCTTTTGTTAATCATTCCTGGTTTAATTAAAGCCATTGCCTATTCCATGGCACCGTATTTATTATCAGAAAATCCAAACATGAGCCCTACAGAAGCTTTAGATGAATCTCAAAGATTGATGAACGGCCACAAGATGGATTTCTTCGTACTTGGATTATCTTTCTTGGGTTGGATTCTATTGGGTCTCATCACATTAGGTATCGCATTCATTTGGGTTAGCCCATACATATCTGCCGCACAAGCTGAATTCTATTTAGAAATCACTGGTGGAAATAACCGTGTTGTAGACGCTGAAGTATCTGAAAACAAGTCTGAAGAAGACACCTTTGAATCCTTTCTAAAATAAACCAAAAAGAAAACAGTTCACAAAATGAACTGTTTCGTATACTAAGGCTAGGAG
>DIUU01000009.1 GCA_002423145.1 Acholeplasmataceae bacterium UBA6150
ATAAGTCAGTTAAGAATGTGGAGTTGATGTCATTTGCAGTAATATTCGCCATAGCACTAACTGAAGTGAAGTTTGACAATGCGGTAGCAATTGCTCTAAGTTCTGTGACTGTAATATGATTATCAGCGTCTAATGCGCCTGCTGGAATGTCTGTAATAGCACCCTTAACAGCAATCGAGATTTGACGATTTACAATCAATGAATTGGCATCTAATAAATCATTTAATAATGCGGATGTGATGTCATTTGCACTGATGCTTGAAAGTTCATTTACGGATCCAAAATTAGACAATGCAGTAGCAATCGCTCTAAGTTCTGTGACTGTAATATGATTATCAGCGTCTAATGCACCGGAAGGAATATCGGTAATTGCACCTTTAATAGCAATCGAAATTTGACGATTTACAATCAATGAATTGGCATCCAACAAATCGTTTAATAGATCGCCATCGATGGTGTTCGCATCGATATTGGATAACTCGTTGACAGAACCAAAATTGCTTAATGCAACCACAATAGCTCTGAGTTCAGTTTCTTTGATATCGCCATCATCATTCAATGCATCCACAGGAATATCAGATATTGCGCCTTTAATCGCATCTGAAATTTGTCTGTTAATGATTAATGAACCTGCGTCGAGTAAGTTGTTAAGCATCGCTGCATCGACAGAGGTTGCATCGATATTAGAAATTTCATCGATGGAATTAAATTGTGATAATGCATTTGCAATCGCTCTTAGTTCAGTTTGAGTGATGTCACCTTCAGCGTCTAATGCTGCTGCTGGGATATTGGTCACTGCACCCTTGATTGCATCTGAAATTTGTCTGTTGACGATTAATGAACCAGCATCTAATAGATTTGTTAACATGGCCGCATCCACAGTGGCTGGGTCAATGTTTGAAATTTCATCGACAGAACCAAATTGCGATAATGCAGTAGCAATCGCTCTTAATTCAGCTTGAGTGATGTTTCCATCAGCATCTAGTGCAGCGGCTGGGATGTTGGTAATGGTATCTTTTAGAACGTTCGAAATGAGAATACGAACAATGTTAGATTCAGTGTCTAACAAATCGGTTAAGAACTGACTGCTGATGGTATTCGGATCTAAATCATCTGTACCAATCAATTTGACAGCTCTGAGTAATTTAATTAATTCGCCATCTTCGGTTTCTGTACCTTGCCAGAAGGTTGGATTGTCACTATTATCTAAGGTGACATTTAAACCACTGGTACTCAATACTTCAGTAAACAGTTTATCAAGTGAACTATGTAGAACACGCGAAGACAACAATAAATCATTCAATTCTTGAATCGATTCTTCATCTGATAGAGCAGTTGTAATGGCATCATAATCCAAATTATCGAATGAGATACCTAAATCAGATAACCCTTGAATCGCAAGTAATAACGGCTTAAGGTCACCATCTGGATAGTTTGGATCAACATTTTGATACCACACATAATCATCACCATTTGGCAATGTTGTGCTGATATATGCCGATAAATCACCAGATTCAATCATTGGAACGATGGTTTCTACCAAGGTCATTTCAATAACCTTAGATCGAAGCAATACATCGACATCGGCTGTCATGAGGGTATTTAAGTCCACATTAATGTTGTTGATATCTCCACCAGGAATGATGGCTTTCAATGCCAATAAGAGGTATTCTAATTCGCCTGTAGTCGTTGAGGTTGAGTACCAAGTTAATCCTTCAGGAACGAATAATAACCCTTCAAGATCTCCACCTTCAGCAACCATCGATGTGAATACATTTCTAAACGTATTCGCGATGACTTTAGATTTGGCGATGGTATTGATTTGAGCTTCGGTTAATCCCAATAAAGCATTGGCATCACTACCCGCTGTGGATAGAATGATGGCTGCCTTCAATAAGGAGTTAATTTCAAGCTCGGTCCATTCTTCATAAGATTCTGGTAATGCGATTTCAAAATCGCCTAACCCTTCTTGGCCAGATAAAACCATCTCGAAGACTGCGTTTAGATTATAACGAATAACTAATGAGTCTGCGATATAGGAAGCCAGATTATCGGCCATTGCGTCCGTTAATAACGTCAAATCTCCAGAAATGATGTTGGATGATAGAATTTCACGTGCGCCTTTTAATAACGCCGTTAACTCTGTACGGCCAGATTCAGCCGCCCAATCGATGGATTCAGGAATAACCAAAGTTACACCTAAATTGAGTCCTGCCAATAATTGCGCAATCACGTCATTCATTTTGGATGAAATGAGGTTTGATCCGCTGATTCTCGCCACAATCGCAGCGATATTTTCATCGGATAAAATCAAATTGTAATCTGGATTTTCAGCATTATTGATTAAATCCATGATACCAGTACTGATGACTACTTTTCCAAGTAGGATTAAATTAGTGATTTCACCTGCATTAAAATTATTTGTGATATCCTCCAAGGTAATTAAGCCTTGGAATTCTGCTGGTAAATTTTCAACGATAAAATTATAAATGTATTGTGAAGCGATGCCTGTGTTATTAGATATAATTGAGAATGCGAATATCGCATCAAAAATATCTGCGATCGCTTGGTCAGGAATCGCACCAAGTACGGCAGGGTCAGTCATGGTTGAAAAATCATCAAAACTGTCAAAACCCAAGCCTTGAACCGCCACATATAGTGTTGCGATGTTGGCGAAATCGGCTTGAAGTTCTTCACCTGTAGGCAAGGTAACATCTTCGGTTGTAATCCCTAAATCTGTAAATATTTGTTGAACAGCTGCGCCTTGGATAACAAAATTCAATCCAATCGGTAGACCATATTGTAATAACTCAAGGTTACCTAGTGCTGTAAATATATCGGTAACAGTTTCACCATCAAACAAGAAATAGTTGACTTCACCAATCGGAACACCTTGGTCTTGAATGAGTGTAAGCACATTGACAAACACATCACCTAAGATACCTAAATCAGATAAGTAGTCAATCGCTTTTAAATCTTCAAGATTGAATAAGTCTGTGTATCCTTCCAACATCGAATCAAAATCACCACTGTTGAGTAAATACTCTAATCCCACAGGAATAACCACTTCGATGATGTCGAGTGAGGAAATCAATCCAAAAATTTCAGCTGCGGTTTCTGGGTCTAGACTATAGATGAAATCATCACCAAATTGAGTCGATCCCCCGTTGGCTTCAATCATTAGATTAAGTGCGTCTAAAGCTTTTTCTAATTCTGCACGAAATTTGACTTGTGTATCTAAGTTTTCTGATTTGACACGAACACTGAATATTTCATCAAATACGTATTCGTCTAATTCGCTCTCGCCAATCTTAACATAGCCAGCAATCATGCCGACATAGGTTGAGCGGTAATCTTTTAAGAATAATTTAACTTCATTGAGGAGGTCTTCTGTCTCAGACAGTGGTCTTTGAATTTCAACCAAAATGAGTTCATCGTTCACAATCATCAACTGGTATTGCGGTTCTGTGCTAACTGTAGTGGCTAAATCTAACCCACTGCTTAAAGACACCAACGCGGCGAATGGTAAGGAAATCAGTAAGACACTGAATGCCCCACGCAATCCACCCACACCAGCCCCAAGCAAACGAGACACGAACGTCTTTTTAACCTTACGTCCATTACTATCACGTTTACGTGGTTTGATGATCATCCAAATAATCCATCCAATAAACTTGAACACGGTAACGTTCAATATGAATAGAACAATGAATAAGACCAAATTTACAGCCATTTGAATCACACCAACGATCAGCGCTAACGCGTCTGAACCCTCAACCAAAACGTTTGCAAGGTTTGGTTGCATATTGATAAGATAATTAATCGCTGTGTCTTGTATATTTGTAATGACCAATCCTTCTATCGGAATGGGTACAGAGGCTAAAGCGGCGCTGAGATCCACGGTAATTAAGATCCCAGAAATCATTGGAATCACGAAGAAACCAGCCACTAAAATACCTACAGTCCATATTAGAAAGAAGGTGGATTTGTAAAAGCCTTGTACGAACCCCCAGAACATGGCGAGTCCAATAACCCCTAAGGCTGCATAATTCAGATACTGTAACATCTCTGCTGCAGTAAAACTCATAAAATCACCCCATATCTTTAAACTTTATTACATTTTATCACTCATCAAAAAAAATCGATACATATATGACTTTAAAACTGAACTTTTTTTTATTTTTCGTCCAAATCAGCCTAAACTAGACTTAATTATATAAAAATCCCCCTTGAGGGGGAGGATTAGGCATTGAATTTGAATACCAAATAAAAGTTAGCACGTAAATCGGCATTGAAAGAACTGTACTCATATTTATAAGTCAAGGTTTTCTCAGTGGGGTCATATTGTAAATATTCTTTGGTGTTTTCCATCCATGTTTCAACCGCTGTGATTCCAAATAAATAAGTACCTGACCCATTGATGATGTCGCCATCCTTACGCTTACTTGTGTAGGAAATATTCTTACCCGATACTGTAAATTCAAAATACTCATACAAGCTAGGTGAAATAATTTCACCCGGACGATACCCATAACCAGCCACGAGAACATATTTGCCATTGGGTAAAGTTTTGCTTCCGATGTTTGAATGTTTGCTAAAAATATAGTGTCGATTTTCTCCACCCATCGATACCAATTCAATTGTCCCTGATTTCAAATCAAAATAAAACTTATCCTGCATCACCAAATCGGTTTCATCCACGATGGTCAAATAATTGTCATGGACACTAGCGATCGTATACTGTTGTGTGGATCCTTCTAAACTCGTCTTAAGGCGATTACTGAGCGTAAGTTCATTTTCAAAAATGGTAATGGTGTAACTTTCAAATATTGAAAATGGATCATACGGCGTTTGATTTGAATTCAAACGCGAACTGATGAAATACACCAGTTCATAAGTCCCATCGAGTGTTTCTTCTATTTCGACAGTATTTCTTTTATTACAGCCACTGATTAATATTAATAATAAGAGTATCGATGAGAACATCTTTTTTCCCACAGAATACACCACCTTTCATGAAATATAAATAAATTATACCCTAAAAAAAGAAAATACCCAATGGGTTTTGGGTATTACTTAACTAGAACAACGATAGATTCGTACGGTTTAAGCGTTAAGTCTCTCAAATTATAGGTTCTTTCATCATAATTTGATAATAACAGTTCCTTGATTTCCATGTCGATCGATACTTTCGCTTCGACGTCAAAGAAGTTGGTTACGACCAAGATGTTTTGGTCATAAGATCTTAAATAACTATACACGTGTTTGTCTGTTCTTAAGTATTGTTTGTATGTACCATAGACAAAGGTATTTTGATATTTAGGGTCTTTTCTTAGTTTTATAACACGCTTATAATAATTCAACAACGAATTTGGGTTTTCTAGTTCAGATTCGACATTGATTTCTCTGTAATTTGGATTCAAATGAAACCACGGTTCAACGGTTGAAAAACCGCCATAAGGTGCATTCTTCCATTGAATTGGGGTTCTGGCATTATCTCTCGAACGGTGGGCTGTAAAACCAATGAAACGGTGTGGGTCTTGTCCCTCCGAAACCGCGATGTTATAGCTGTTTTTTACCGATACATCATTAAAGTCATCGATGGTCTTAAATGGATAATTGGTCATGCCAATTTCTTCCCCTTGGTAAATGAATGGGGTTCCCCACATAAAATATAGTGCTGTAGCGAGCATTGACCCAGATAGGATACGTTTCTTAACATTACCGTATTGACTCATGACCCGCGGTTGATCGTGGTTTAACCAATACAATGGATTCCAAGCTTTTCCATACAGGTTGGTTTGCCACTTTTCAAACATATCTTTCATGTGTGATAAATTGGTTATGACTTCATCTTCTGGGTTTTTTAAGTCCCAAACATTATTACACCAGTTGTGGTCAAAGTTGAACACCATATGGAGTTCATTTCTTTCTAAACCCGCATATTCAATCGCTTCAGCTGGTAATGCACCACCACCCACTTCACCGACAGTCATCACATCGTAATCTTTTAATACGCATTGATTGAATTCATTTAAATAGTCATGAAGCTTAGGCAGATTTGAAAACTTACGCCAATCTGGTTTGTATTTTGAAGACGATTCCATCACAGAATCTTCAAAGGTTGTGCTTCTAGCGATATGTGCTACAGCATCGACTCTAAACCCATCGATGCCTAAATCCAACCAAAACTTTGCCATATCGAACATCCCTTTTCGGACATTCGGGTTAGCCCAGTTTAAATCTGGCATTTTGTTGGAAAATATCTTCATGTAATATTCCCCAGTGAGTTCGTCTTTTTGCCAACAAGACCCCCCAAAAAAGGATGCCCAGTTGGTGGGTTCTACGGTCTTACCATTGACAACTTTTCCTGTTTGCCAAATATAATAGTCACGGTAAGGATTATCTTTGGATTTTCTCGATTCAATGAACCACGGGTGTTCATCGGATGTTTGATTCATTACCAAGTCAGCGATGATGCGAATCCCACGCTTTTTAGCCTCAACAATCAAACGTTTCGCATCTTCTAATGTACCGTAGTCTTCAGAAATGTCATAAAAATCAGACACATCGTAGCCGTTATCATCCATCGGGGATTTATAGAAAGGACAAATCCATAATAAATCAACACCTAAATCTTTCAAATAATCGAGTTTTTCGATGATTCCAGGGATATCACCAATACCATCCCCGTTGGTATCTTTAAAACTTCTTAAATAAATTTGATAGCCAATGGCTTCTTTCCACCATTTTTTTTCATAAAATGACATATCATCACTCCTCATTATCAAAATAATCATAACATATTTAGATTTAATAGTTGTCTTAAAAAAGGTTGTAATGCGTTACATTTAAATAAACCATGAAAGCGTTTGTATTTTCAGTATAATATAAGGGTGTAACACACCATTGCGAGGTAATCAAATGAACAAACACGCCCTACTCCACAAAAGCAAATCTGAAATGGCTTATGCCTATGATTCGAATACACTCCATATTTGGTTAAGAACCGCCCACCTGGATTTTCAATCCGTCAAATTGGTCTATGGAGACCCTTTTCGTTATGAACCGATCGATGATAACCACACAACGTGGGTTTGGAAACACGAAAATGCGAATGATTTAGAAATGATCAAACGCTTTTCTGACCATGAATACGATTATTATTTTTTAGCAATCCAACCTGAACACAAACGAATCAAATATGCGTTTATTTTAGATGATGCTTATTTGTATGGGGTCAGAGAAATCTACGACTTAAAGAATGACCCAAACCAAAAGAAAAAATACAACCTATTCAATTATTTCAACTTCCCTTTTTTAAACGATGTCGATGTGATTTCTATCCCATCGTGGGTTAAAAATACCATTTGGTATGAAATATTTCCAGAACGTTTTAAACGTAGTGCGGATGCGAAAAACTTCCCAACCCATGCGTGGGGTAACCCTGCAGAAAAAGTAACCAACCATATGTTTTTTGGTGGAAACATCCAAGGCATAACAGAGTCTTTGGATTATTTAGTCAATTTAGGGATCACAGGGATCTATTTTACACCGATATTTAAATCGCCAAGTGCACACAAATACGATACGACCGATTACCTGCAAATTGACCCTGACTTTGGTACCAATGAAGATTTTAAAGTATTGGTTCAAGAAGCCCATAAGCGCGGTATCAAAGTGGTTTTAGACGCAGTCTTTAATCACTGTGGTTATGACCATCCATACTTTCAAGATGTCATTCAACACGGGAAAAATTCCAAGTATTACAATAGTTTTTTTGTTAAAGATGAACCCATGCTTAATTTTGACTTAAACGATCAAAATAAACCCGTGTATCGACGTGGACTGATTCCGAATTACCATACCTTCGCTTTTACACCTTATATGCCAAAATGGAATACCGAAGACCCGCTAGCCCGTGCCCATCTTTTAGAAGTGGCACGCTATTGGATTGAAGCGTATGATATCGATGGTTGGCGTTTAGACGTCTCAAATGAAGTGTCTCATGACTTTTGGAGAGCCTTTAGACAAACTGTCAAAGCCGCTAAAAAAGACGCGTTTATTTTTGGTGAAAACTGGGATTATAGTTACCCTTGGCTCGGTGGAGACCAAATTGATACAGTCATGAATTATGAGTTGATTTATTTGATTTGGCAATTCTTCGGTCACGATGTGAATATTCCACGTATTCCCGCTTCTGAATTGATTCGATTGACCAACAAACTCATCACATCTTACCCTCAACAAATCACTGAAAATATGTTTAATTTAGTCGATTCACACGATACAGGACGCATTCTTCACCGCAGTAAAGAAAACAAAGACTTGGCTTTCTTGAGCTATTTATTCATGTTTTCCTTCCCGGGTACCCCAACGATTTATTATGGGGGAGAAATCGGTATGACCGGTGACCATGACCCGGATAATCGTCGCTGTATGATTTGGGATGAGAAAAAACAAGATTTGGTGTTCAAATCACGCATTCAAAAATTGATTCAAATGCGTAAAAACTTTGACGCGTTTGGATCCTCTGATTTTAGATGGGTTACCTACGATAACGATGCCCAAACCATCGTCTATGAAAAACGTGGTAAGGATACCCTGTTATTCTTGATCAATAGCGATGAACATAGCCATACCATCACATTGCCACAAAGTATTCGTGGAGTCAATCTTGAGACCCACTTAAATGTCCGTGGACAATCCTTTGAAATTCCCGGATATGGCTACCTAATCATAAAAAAATAAGGACCAAAAGGTCCTTTTTTTCTAGATTACTTTTAAGATATCGTATGGTTTTCCAACGATAAATTCCGGTTTGAGCGGTGCCAAGTCTTTCATATCTCTAAATCCATAAAGACAGGCAATGACTTCTAAACCCGCATTTTTTCCCGTTTGTACATCGGCTTCCGAATCACCAATCAAATACGCTTCACTTGATTTGAGTTTCATCAACTGGAGTACTTTTTCAACCATCCGTGGGTCTGGCTTTTTAATCCCATCTGATGTCACACCCAACGCGACTTCAAAGGTATTAGGAAACATTTTTTCAATCAAGTGTTTGACTGCTGCATCCTGTTTATTTGAAATCACAGCCAATCGATAGCCTCGTTGTTTTAGTGCTTCTAGTACTTGTGGGATGCCTTCGTATGGTGCAGTTACATCCTCGCTGTGAGCCTGGTAATACGCATCATAAAACGCATAATAATTCTCAAAATCCGTCGGTGAGACCGGTTGTCCAATGGCTTCTTCAACAAATTGTTTGGCCCCATTGCCGAGCAGTCTTCTGACTTCTAGTTCAGTGAGTGTTCTAAATTTGAAATGACTTAACATAAAGTTGATGGCGTTCGTTAAATCGGTTAACGTATTCAATAATGTACCATCTAAATCGAATAATATCGCTTTTTTCATAATAGTCCCCTTTCGATTATTTTGTTATAAATCGGCATCATTTCTGGTTCCGATACATAGGTGGTTATGTCTTTAATATCAACCCATTTTACCCCGTGGGTTTCTTCTTCGTTTTGATACAGTAGTTCAGTCTCATCAGCAATCAATATGAATGACGCATTTAAGTGTAAATGTGATGAGATGGGTAAGCCCCGTTTATAGTGAAACCATACGGGTAAGACTTCAATACTGATGGGGGTATCTTTCAATACATCAAGATGTTTTAAACCGGTTTCTTCTTTGGCTTCTTTAAGAGCCACTTTTAGAAAATCCGTATCGCCATCCATGTGTCCACCAGTCCAGCCCCAGGAGTCGTATAGTTTATGATAAATCAATAAGGTTTTAGTCATCGTTTTATTGAAAATCATCGCTGAAGATGAAAAGTGCATGGCCGGGTGTCTATCAAATAAAGCGTTGCCGTAATGCTTGATCGCATCCTCGATATAAGCTAAATCCATGACTTCTAAGTCAGACTTGGGTTGATATTCGGTAAATAAATCGAACATAGATTCACTTCCTTTAGAGATTATTTTCTATTATACAACAAATATGGGATTTACCAAAAACTTTTTTCATCTATAAGGGTTGATTTTAAAAAATTAGTATGTTATCATATTCGTGCTGAAAAAATGCACCCTTAGCTCAGTTGGTAGAGCAAATGACTCTTAATCATTGGGTCCACGGTTCGAGCCCGTGAGGGTGTACCATCGAAATAATAAAGCCTATCTCTGATGAGTAGGCTTTTTTGTATTTTTAAAGGGTATATTGTAAAACAGTTAGAAAGTAATTTGGTAATAATCCCGTATTTTCGGGTTTGGTCAACGCCTCAATGGTTTTATCTTCCCAAATCAAATGGACATATTCTGGTTTATCGATGAATGGGTTTCGATTGCCTTGGGCTACGTAAATCGCTTGGTTGCGTTTGGCTTCAAACGCATCCACAGGGTCTGCTTTATGCCACTCGAGTAGGACCGATAGTTTACCCATCGTGACGCGGTCCATGGTATAGGTTTCACCTGTATCAAAGCCCTCGTCGGCTAAGGATAAAAAGTCATACATGGTTGCCATATAGAATAATATTCTCGCAACATCCCCTTTGTGCTCATCCCCTGGGTAATAACCCCCATCGCCGTTGATTTTATGTTCTCCACTACCTGCAGTGAATATACGGTCGCTACGAGATGAATTTACAGACTGAATGATGGCCCTTAGGTTGTGTAAATCTGAGGCTTGGTTTCGCTGTGAACCGGTAACGCGTGGTATACCTAAACGGGAGTTTGGCCAGACATGTTCTCTGGTCCAAGTGGTGCCGTCCCATGTAGAGGAAACCGTGGCTGAATTATAAATCGTATAGACTAAACTAGGGTCTTGAATCAAAGCGTCAGCCACCCCTAAAATTTGTCTTGCTTCATCATAAGATGTGGGTGTAAATCCTGTATTTAAAATGGTATGTAAGGTCGTCTTGAGTTCATCACCCATATCGTTGTTCGCTTCATAATAATAGGTATTATTCTCAACCAACGTATAGTAATAATAACCCTCTGCATTTTGTTCTGACCCATAGGTTTGGGTGTTGGGAGCTTCATAAAAATAGAAATAATACATCAGTGCAAAAGCCACAATTAAAACGATGAAAAGGACTTGAACAACGGGGTTCTTCTTCATCTTTTTAACTTTTTTATTAACTTTACGTTTGATCTGAGTTTCAAAACTCGGTTTCTTTTTGGTGGCCATGGTTACCTCACTTTTCCAAAATGATTAAGGGGACCCACATTTCATCTGGGTGGATGCCAGCGTGGTGTGCCTTGAATGTGCTACTTTCTTTGATATTAAACATGTATTTATCGTGTGATAGAGCCATGTAATCGCCAATAAAATCATCCAAGAGCGGGTGCTGTTCACCAGAACCTAAAATCCCTGAATCATACATTTCTTGTTTCGTCATCAGAACGAACTTGTTGTCAAAAGCACATTTAAATTCGGTTTCAAATCTAGATTCTTCGCCTTTTTTAACGAAAAATGCAGTACTTCTCGGTTCTACCGATGGTTTTTTATCTAGTAAATTCAAAATCGGATGGTCATATAACGCAATCCCTTCGACATCGACTAGACCATGATCAGCGATGACGATGATCAACGTATCTTTATTGACGCTATCATATAGCCTTTCGACTTGATTGTTTAAATCCGTAAGTGTCGCTTTAACTTTATCATTGAATACCCCTTCATCGTGGATGGTATAATCGGGTTCTGTCCAATAAGCATAGGTAAACGATGACTCTTTTTTGGATATATCGATCAATTCATCAACCATCAAATCAAATGATTTATAACCGTTGATTTCGAAATCGGGGAATAGTTTTCGAACCGATAAATCAGGATTGGCTTTCTTAATTTTTTCGAGGATGGTTTCATATGCTAGATAGGTATCCTTAAAATGGGTCTTTAACAGATGGGATTCATCATAAAAATCCTTATTTAAAAAAACGACGGTATGACAATCTTCAAACCGGTTGTATTGGGTCCAGCCCACATGACCGTGTTCAAAGGGGGTTAATCCCGATAATACTGAGGTGGTAGCGGCGACTGTGGTCGGTGGATAAACCGATGTTATCGCGGTTTTAACATGTTTTCTTAATAGCGTATTTTCATCGATATTATTTAAGATATTCATGCCCATACCATCCAGTAAAATGAGCATAATATGTTTTTTATCCTGAAGATAGGGTTTCAAAATCTCCAGTTTTGCATGATGAGAAAACACCCCGTAGTGTTCTAGGAGTGTGGTGGATACATTCAAAATCGACTGCTTATAGTTCGGATACATAAGGACATCCCTCCCTAAAAAAATAATCCACGCTGAGATGGACTATTTGTTTGCGTTCAGTTTTAAAATCAGATAGTTTTGATCAAACGCTTCTGGATATGGATACGCCACTTCTCTCATACGCTTAAATAAAACGTACACGAGACGACGATCAACATCGATTCTTGTGATGACGCCAATTTCCTTTTCACCAACGACATTTACTTTTTCGCCAATGATTCTGGACTCATTACCCCATGACATACAATCACCTTCCCTTACTTAAATAGTATAACATAGTTTGATTCTTTTTGTTTTCAATAAACTTCCAAATTATGAAACTGAAATGCGTTTTTGGTATCGTAAATACCCATAAAACAGTCCCACAAGGGTTAAACCTGTGAATACTAAAAAGCTTATGTATTCAAAAGTGTCTTGGTTTTTTAAAATGGAAACTGGATCAGAGAATGTAAATGGGCTGATGTATTTCAATGCTTTTAGCCAATCGTTGTCTGTGAGTGTCGATAAGAGGGCCACAATATAGAGTGGTAAAGGAATCGCGATCGCCACCATCGACTTGAATTCTTTGTCCAGCCATAGGGCTAAAATGAAGCCTAAACAAGCGATATATAGATACATCACACCGTTGAGCAGTGTAAATAAAGCATAATCTCCCAAATTGAAAGATTCATTAATGGATAGAAAACCAAGATAACCCACAATCCCATTGATCACGGTAAACGCTGTAACCATGATGACCAATAAGGTCAATTTGGATAGATAAAATGTCTTTTTTGAAACCCCCTGGGTATACAACACTTCAGCGACCCGTTCTTTTTCAAACGTTGAGATCAAATTGAAGCCAAGCAGTGCTGCGAATATCGCACCAAAGAGTTGTAACATCATCGCACCCTCGGTAGCGAAATATTCAAGTACGTCTTCAGGGATACCACCGAATTGGGCCATGATGGCCATCAGTTCTTCAGGAATCTGTGCATAGATGTCTTTTACCAAAGGGTATAAAACAATGATTAAAAACACCATGGTCGATACCCCGATGGACCAAATGAGGGTTGATTTATAATTTCGTTTAATTTCCATCCTCAATAGCGTCTTAAACATGATTTTGCTCACTTTCATAGTAACTTAAGAAAATCTCTTCGAGTGTAACATCACGAATAACCACATCTTGAAATTCATATTGGCTCATGACTTTCAACAACGGTTGAACCGGACCCTGATAGCGGAATTCTCCCCCACGAGATGTTTGTTTTAAATCGGATAACCCAGAGATACTGATGGTTTGAAACGGTGTAAATTCAACAATTTTGTGTTCTTCTTTTTTCAATACATGCATATCGTTTTCAAGGATCACGATGCCTTTTTTGATGAGTCCCACACGGTCACATACTTTTTGAATGTCCGATAACACATGACTCGATAAAAAGATGGTCTTGCCTTGATGTTTTATGTCGAGTAATAATTCGAGAAATTGTTTTTGAATCAGAGGGTCTAGACCTGTGGTCGGTTCATCTAGGATGAGCAACTCAGGTTCATGCATCAAAGCCATCAAGATCCCAATCTTCTTTTTATTACCAAAAGACAAGGCATGAAACGGTTTTTCTGTATCGATATCGAGCAATGTAATGAGTTTCTTAACATAAACCGGATTTGGCTTTCGAATTTGTGAATAAAACTCGATGAGTTCACTCACTTTGTATTCAGGGAAGAATGCAGCCTCAGATGGCATATAACCCACACTTTGTTGGATTTTGGTTTCGCCCATTTGACAGTCAATACCCAGTACATTTGCCATACCACTATCCTTAGGTAATAACCCCATGAGAATTCGAATGAGTGTCGTTTTCCCCGCCCCATTTGGGCCGATGAATCCATAAATTTCACCTTTATTCACAGATAAAGACGCCGATTCTAAACCGCGTTTCGTACCATAGTATTTACTTAAACCTTTTGTTTCGATGACAGCCATATAATCACCTCTAGATTTATAATATCATACCTCAAAAAAAATAGACACCCATTAAAGGTGCCTATTTGGAAACATTAAATTAAGTAACAATCATCGGTGGTTCTTCACTGCCAGAAAACATTTCAAAGAATGCATAAATATCATTTCTTTGTTGTTCCGTTAAGTTCGCGAAATCAAAGGCAGATATTCTTTCTAATTCAGAATCGATATGCGCGATACCATCCAATAGATTGGTTCTGACTTCAATCAACATTTGTGCGTCTATCGATAACAAGGTTTGTAATTCTGAATTGCCTAAAATATCGTCGATGATGATATCAATCGTATCTTCAATGAGTGTAAGTTTGAGTGCTATGACATCATTCGCAGAGAGGATGACATGAATCATGAGTCCGAGATCAAATTCAACATCCCACAACATGATTTGTGCATAAATACCTGAAACACTGTCGATTTCAGCCATAATCGCTTCTTCTAATAACAATCCATTCATAATCACATCGATGAGATGAGGTTTAATATCATTGAATATCGCATCGACATTGATGTCTAAATCATTGCCTATGACAACGCCTTTCATTGGAAGTCTCATTAAACTTACCCATTGGGTGATGAATGCTTCATCGATATCGCTTCGAATCAAACCACGGTAATCCATGAGGTGGTCAATCATCATTTCAATGAAGTTTAGAACCATTTCAGGGTTCTTTTCGGTAGCTTCAATGAATGTCGCGATTTCATATAGCATCGCACCTTCTGTGGTGATGATGTGTTCAATTAAGGTCTTATCCAATTGATAAATGGTTTCGTAGAACGCGATGTAATTTGGTAATTCAATCACAACTTCGTCGAGTAATGCGGATACTTTAAGGAAATCTGCAGGTTCCATTTCATCTTCAAGTTGGTCTTTCGCAACCATCACGATGAATGTAATGAAATCAATGATCATCGGATTTTCATCGATGTTGTTGATAGCGGTGACTAAATCATCTTGTTCGGTTAAGAAGTTATCTAAGTAAGTTAATACATAAACAATCAAATCAGCCACTTTCGTTGGATTTACACTGCCTTCATAATACATTTCTTCATATTCGTCATAATAACCTGGGGTGACCATACCATCTACAATACCCATCACATCTTCAATGGTGTCTAGATCAACACTGAGTAGGAATTCAAGACCCAAGAGGGTTGAACTTCTTTGAAGTTGAGCTAAAGTATCGGCATGTCCGACCAATGTAGTTGTACTATATCCAGCCACACTGCCTGCCAATGTGATTAAGGTTTCATAGAATATTTCAAAGCTCGATTCAGATGGGATGGTTTCAATTAGAATAGTCACGATTTCATTCTTTAAAATGAGGACTTCTTCAATCGATAATTCACCTGAGGATAATAATGCTTCAATATCACCAATCAATGTCGAAGGGATCGCTTGATATACCGTTTGAATATACGTGCTCACTTCTTCAATGATGGTTCTAACGTGTTCGGATTCATTTTCTAGCATATCCAAAATCATTTCAATCAATTCTACTTGGGTGTCGATATCTTTCATACGTTCTTTATAAAAAGCGATGTCTGAAGTCATATAGAATACTTCCCATAGTGGATCAAAGAAATTTGGATAATAACTGTCAATACTATTGGTAAAATTAACATCAGAAACTTGATGTGCATGGGTGACGATTCGGATAAATAAATCGATGTATGCATCGGTTTCGTCGCCATAATAGTATTGGTCTAAATAGGATGGATATTGCCAAATAAAGCTGCTATTGAAATCTCTGGTTGCCCAAATAATTCGACTGATATCGAGATTAGGCAAATCCATTAAGAATTGAGCAAATAAGGCTTGGTCTTCGGATGCGACATGGACTTGTAACGCTTGAACCATCGAAACAAAGCTCGATCCAGTCATCGCTACACCAATCTCAGCCGTCTTAGAGGTCAATTGTTGTTCGTAAAATACACGGTCAGATTCCATGCCTTCTAAAGCAATGCTTAAAGCTTCATTGCCTAAAGTTAAAACGAAACTTGCGAATATTTGTGGTGACATACCATAAGCACCCAACTTATCAAATTCTTCTTTGAGTAATGATGGTTGTGGGTTTTCAAATACCATCGGTAATTCGACCATAAAGGACATCATCGCTACCATATTGGTAGGATTCATGCCTTCACTGATTGAGACATCTAGATACAAATTAACCATGGTTTCCATACGTACATATTGGGTATATTCAAACTCGTTTTCAAAATCCCCTGATGTCATATTTGGTACGTATGATGGGTTTACTGCTTTTAATAAATTGGCATAAATAACTTCACGATTTTCAACACTGATGACGGTGTAGCTCTTCGGTGCTGAAGCTTGAGATAATGTGGTACCCGCAGTCGCTTTGACTGTAACACTATAGGTGCCTGGTACTAAATTCAATGTCGTTAGGTCAAATGTGGTTTGTGTCGTTGTATAAACAGTAGCGTTGACAATGACTTGATACCCAGTCGCATTAGGTACAGCTACCCAGGTCAAAATATTGCCTGTGAGGTTGACAATCGGAGCAGCTAAGGTTAAACCACTGCCTTGAACCACATAGCTGATTGAAGCGGTTGGAAGAGAAACTTGAGTCCCCTTTTTCGCAACCACAGATATAGTATATGTACCCGCCGTGAGGTTTAATGTCGATAAGTCAAACGTCGTGGTGGTAACAACGTGTTCTGTACTGTTGACAACAACAATATAAGAATCTGCGCCACTGACCGCAGTCCAGGTTACGATGTCACCTGAAATGGTCACGTTGGTAGGTTTTTCTAGGGTTGTGGTTTGTGTACAACCAAAGAGCGCTACCGCGCCAATAAGCATTAATAACAAGAGATAGAAGCGTTTCATAAATAATCATTTCCTTTCCTTGAAATTCACTTTCATTATACTCAATCCAAAAAAATAAGTATAATGATTTGTCGAATATCTTTCATAAATATTAAAAAAATGCACTTTTTGAGAAATAATTACTCGAATTGGTGCATTTTTAAGACGTCTGATGGCTTCAAATATTGAATACTTCTGACGTAAAACAGTCTTGTAAAGACTAGCATAGCGTTACCTAATCCTAATCCAATCAAAATATCGATTGGTTTAAACACCACATTTTCATACTCATTAAACCACAGTAATAGTGGCTTAATGAGTGGGTTCAATCCGAACACAATCAACACAGTTGAAAGCGTCAATGTCAAACCGATGAATCCACCTTCCATCCACAAGTGTTGTTTCAATAATCGATTGGATAATCCTAAAACAGAAGCCCGGATATAACTTGGTTTCAATTCATAAAATAGAATCATCCCTTGATTTAATAAGGATAGTAATAATCCACCTAAAATGATGAACGTAACAAAGGTAGCGTAATTCATCGATTGAATGACTTCTTTGGATAGATTCCGTGCGTTCAATTGAAAATCATTCACGTAATATAACTTCGATGCGTAAGTTTCAATCAATAGGGCTTTTAATGTAGTGGGTTCTTCTGCATTGATTAAAATATGGGTTTGTCTTAGATCGTTGTAGCCAGATACACGGTGGAGATTTATAAAAGCGGTATTGCCGACGGCTTCATCAAAGAAACCAATGACTTTTAATGGGGTATTTTGATAATTTGGATTTAAATGGATATGAATGGTATCGCCCTTTTGGATACCATAAATGGCTTGATAGCGCATCGGCAACCAAATGGCTGGTTCGGTTGTATTTTGAAAGTCGATTAAATCTTGATTGTAATCTTGCATCCCAAAGTAGGTTTTGATATCGGCTGGGTCCATCATATAAACGGCTTGAAACAGTTGATTACCTTCATGGATTAAGACATTTCTGTAGATTCCCACAGGCGTGCTCGATTCAACCCCAGGTAATGATTGAATATTTGAATTGACTTGGGTGACTTGGGTGAGGATATTGGAAACCAACAAATCGGCTTGATACTCATGCTCAATGACTTTGGCTTTATGCTTGATATACCCCGTGGTTTCGAATAGTAAAGTCACCGCGACCATGGTAGATAGGGCCAATAATAAAAACCGAAACAATGACTTTTTGTGATAACTAATTTTGAGTAAATATGGGTAGGGTGTTTCTTTAAAATACGTCGACCCACTGGCGAAGAAACGATACAACACAATGAGCAATGAGTAGGTCATGGAAAGGGTTATTAGTAATTTAATCAACGTAAAATAGAATGAACCTTTAGGTGTTATAAAATAGACTAGAGTACCTGCGATTAGTATGATTATATGTAAAAAAACCGATTGTGCTTTATCCGGTAACACTTTAAGACGCGACACTTCTGATTTTTGATGCCACTTAAATGAGTGGTATAACACCGTCAGGACAAATAATAGTGTCAATATCAATAAACTATATACAATGGGTTCGATACTTAATGGATAAATCAAACCAGGCATTAAAATGTTCATCCCAATTTGAATGACACCGTAAGCTAACCCATAACCTAAGATGGCTGCGGGGATGTACAGGATGAACAACTCAAAAAGCCATAGAAAGAAACCAAACCACAGGGATCCCCCGAGTAGTTTTATGATGGAGAGTGTTTGTTCCTTTTCTCTAAACACCAAGGCATAGGTGGTTTGAATCAACAGAATGACCGTAATCCCGATGAACAGTAACATCAGTTGAAACAACGCGACGGCACGATTGATCAACTGGTTAATGTACTGCACTGGTAAACTTTCTTTAAAGTCCAAGTTTTGATAGCCCGTTAAACTTTGAACCAGTGTTTGGGTCTCAGTGGTATCCTCTGTATCAAAATAGACCGTGTTGTTTAAATTGACGAAAAAGGCATCGGGATAACCATTTAATGTCGGAAACATCGCTTTGATAAAGAACCCCACATGGGGGTCATGTAAAACGAACCCTTTATCGCCTTGAAACAACCCATAATCAGGTACAATTTCTTTCACTATAAATGTTTTTTCAGTTGTCCCTAACGATAATGTAATGGTGCCTAAAATCTCGACTTGATGCGTTTTCGCAGCGGTTTCAGTCAGGATGATTTCGTTTGGTAATAGCGTCTTTCTTTCACCATATAATATTTCAAAATCCGCTTCGGAAGTCGCGAATATGGTCATATACGTTTGATCATTCGTCAACGTTTCAATTTTGAATACTTTCGCGTAAACACCTGAATAATTCTCATCTAAAGTACGGGTTGAAAAATAGCGTGCCGTCGAGTTTGAACCAATCGTCATTTCTAGGTCAATGTGTTCATAAATCCGCTCATAGCGGTAGTAATAATAGTGTTTTAAGACATCTTGCATGGTAAATGATAAGGTCAATACGACCATTAAAAATGTGAATCCGAGTAGCATTAAAAAACTTCGTAAAGGCGACTTTACGAGGTTTTGTTTGGCAAACTTTAACATGAATAAGACTTTATATTCTTTCATCTTTCACGATATTCCCATCCAATAATCGAATGACGCGATTGGTATATGTTAATAGCGACTCATTGTGTGTCACCATGACGATGGTGATACCCAAGGTCTCGTTGAGTGTTTTAAATAGCCCCATGATCTCTACACTGGTGTGGTGATCGAGGTTTCCTGTTGGTTCATCGGCAAATATGATTTTCTTCTCGCCTAAAATCGCTCTCGCGATCGAGGCACGTTGTTGCATCCCACCGGAAAGCTGAGATGGGTATTGGTGCATGACTTCTTTTAAACCCACCAAGTTGAGTGCTTCTTCAATGGTTAAGCCTTTGTGTTTTATAATCACATTAGCGAGCTTTAAATTATCATAAATGGATAGATTGGGAATGAGGTTAAAAAACTGGAATACAAATCCAATTAAGTCGCGTCGTAACATGGCACGGTCGCTTTCTAGATAGTTCGATAATGGTTTTTGAAATAAGACAACTTCACCACTATCGACGGGTTCTAATCCAGACATCACATATAATAACGTGGTTTTACCAGAACCGCTCGGTCCAATGATACCGACAAATTCTCCCGCATGAATCGATAAAGATAAATGATTCAGTACAGGCCGATTGAGTACGTCGGGATAATACGTCTTTTTGACATCCTTCAATATGATTTGTTCCACGTTATCACCACTTTTCTAATCTCATTATATCACAATTTTGATCGATAAAAAAAAGGCGAAGGTTCGCCTTTATGGATTATGAAGACTTTTTCTTAAACCACGGAACCAGTTTGGAAGTTTCGCTTTGATAGGTCTTGTATTCACTTCTGGTTTTCAATATCTTTTCTTCCATCATGGGGATGCTGATGAATAAGAACATACATGTCATCGAAAGCGGGGCGAAAATGTAAAAATCCAGCTTAAATGAAACCCCAAAATAGGCTACATATAAACCCCACCACACCATCACTTCACCAAAATAGTTGGGGTGTCTCGAATACTGCCACAAGCCCACATCAATGATGCGTTTTTCTTGACGATTTTTCTTAAAATATCGCATTTGTTCATCGGAAAAATATTGAATCAACATCGCTGAAATCGTAATCAATACACCCAAGATCGATATTAAATTGAAATCACCTTGAAATTCAACCATTTGAATAAACACCGAGATTTGTGCGAATACGATGAGGGTTGGAAATAAATGAATACCTAAAAAATTAATTGCCGGATAAAATGAACCTGTCTTTTCTTTTAACATCGTATAACGCCAGTCTTGGTGTTTAAACCCATCCCACATGACCATCCAGTTGTATGTAAGTCTGATTGCCCAGAGGGTTATTCCCCCTAAGACAACTAGATTGAACGGTGTGAATGCCTCTTTTAAATATAAAACGTAAATCATCAATAAAGGGGGAATGACACTCCAATAAGGGTCATATAAACTGGCATTTTTAAATAGGGTTGAACCCATAAAAATCAATACGGTTAATACAATATCGATATAGAGTAAATGAAGAAAAATATTCAAATTTAAGTCTTTAACTAAAAACCAACTGATGAAAATCGAAACTGAATAGATTATTAAGAATATGAGAAAATCTTTATAGTACTTCATACGTGATTTTTACCTCTTTTCGTAGGTCAACATGACCATCCCGTTATATGTGTCATTCGATACCAGTTTCAACTGGGTATCCGAGTCTAAAATTGAAAACAAGGGTTTTCCAGAACCAATCAAGATTGGCATAATAGTAATGACGAAACGATCAATCCGCTTTGATTTTAATAAGGGTTCAATGACACCACGTCCACCAACAATCCAAATATCCTTGCCTTCTTGTTGTTTAAGTTGGTCAACAAACGTAACCACATCGCCATCAACAAATGACACTTCTTCATTTTTGCCTTTCAAACGTTTTGAAAAAACATACACCGTTTTTGACGGGTATGGCCACGCATCAATGGCTAGATGGTGGATCAGTTCTAGATAGGTTTTACTCCCTAAAATGAGGGTGTCTACAGTCGATAGAAAAGCATCGTATCCGTAATCCACTACTTCTGCGGTATGACCACCTAAAAAATCAATCGCATCGTTATTTCTAGCAATATAGCCATCTAGACTACACGCGATATACAATATAACCTTACGCATTATTTGTGTTGTACTGGTGACATGAATTTAGAAGCTGGCATGGATTGTAAGTATACTTTACCAGGACCAGTGACTACCGTGTGGAATAAGCCTTCCCCACCAAATACCATGTCTTTTAAATTACCCACCGTTTTGATATCCATCGTCACAGTGGAATCCATCGCTGCTAAATAGCCCGTATCGATGATCATCTTTTCACCGGCTTCAAGTTCATAGGCTTTGACATAGCCATCGAGTTCAACAAACGCGACCCCTTGACCCGTCAATTTTTGCATGATAAAACCCTCACCACCGAAAAAACCTGCCCCGAGTTTACGTTGGAAAAATATCGACAATTCGACCGAAGATTCCGCCCCTAAAAAAGCTTTCTTTTGAACGATGAATGGTTTGTCTTTTTCAATCTTTACAGCCATGATGGTGCCTGGTAAACTCGATGCTAAAGCAATCATCCCTGGACCTTGTTTGGCGGTATAAATGTTTTGAAAGAGTGCTTCACCTGATAGCATTCTACCAAATACCTTACCAAGACCGCCGCCTTTGGTTTCCATCTGCATGTTCTCAGTCATCCAAGACATGCCACCACCTTCTGTGATGATTTGTTCGTTTTCTTCCAGTTCTACGATGACAACCGGTAGTTGTCCGCCTTCAATCTTGTATTGCATAGGATCACCTCTATTTGTATTTTACAATATTTATGTGAGTAAAACTATCCCTTATTGGGGTGATTTATTCATTTTTTATGAGATAGCTTCTTATGTTCATACATCAAATCATCCGTTGTTTTTAATATATTCGTTAAATCAAACTCATGGTTGATATCACTGGTTTTAAATTGCACAATTCCATAAGCCAGTGTAGCAATCATCGAGTCTTCTTTAAATTGATTATTCAATTTTTCCATCATAATACGCGCATCTTCGACATGGATATGGTTTGTTAATATGATGAATTCATCTCCACCTAAGCGGAATACTTCACCGATATCCGTGAGAATCGCTTTCGCTATTTTAACGAATTGAATCAGTAATCGGTCACCTGCATCGTGACCAAATTGATCATTTATCGATTTAAAGTGATTAAAATCAATCATGATTAAACAATGGGTCTCATCTTGTTGTGAAGCAAACACGTGGTCACGCATATAATCATAAAAATACCGGCGATTATAACAGCCCGTTAGACTATCCTCAACGGCCATCTTTTTAAGTAGTCGATTGTACTTCACCAATTCAGCATTTTGTTTTTCAATGGTTCGTCGAGAGTTTAATAGCTCGTTATTTAATCTTGAAATTTGTTCCAGAGATTGGTCATCTTGAAGTGACACGATTTTGTTTAAAGCACGAATTTCATTCACTTGCTGACTGTTTAATACAATCATTTTTTTCAACACTTCAGGTTCTGACAACTGTTCAAACAAAACCATGATGAACGCACTAGATTCCTCCGAGTAACCACTAAAGAAAGCTCTAGTTGAATCATTTAAAGTCATTTCACAATTAGACATAAAGTGATTAACTCTCAAATCCTGCATGAATTTTTGGACTGTTTCAATACAGGCATGATCAAATAGCGTTTCGATTGAACGGTTCACATAGGGACTAAAAGACGAATTTTTCGGAAAGATGAATTGAATATCGTTTTTATCGTCTAGTACGATTAAAAAATCTTTTTTGTTTTCATTTACTGGTTTTGTCATGGGTTTCACCTACGATTAAATTGGCGATTAATATGGCTTGTTCGGCATCTTCTGCGAAACCATCGGCACCAATGTTTTTCCAAAGATGGGGGGTATCATTGAATACTTTTCCCCCGACAATGATTTTTATATGGTTGAGTTTCTCGTTTTGTTTTACGGTATGAATCAATTCTTTTAAATCGACCAAATGATTTAGTGTGGTCGCTGATATGGCTAATAGATCGGTTGGGTATTCAATTAAATGCTCGACGATGAGATCAATGGGTAAATTCGATCCTAGAAACGTGGTGTCCCATCCAGAAAGTTCAAAGAAATCCGTGGTCATTCTCATCCCGATTTCATGCATTTCATTGCCTGCACATACCCCTGTCATTGAATAGGTTTTTTGATTATGTTCTCTAAATACATAAGGGTATAATTTGCCAATGATATTTTGAATGGCCGCTGTTATGTAGTGTTCTTTCGCAACGGTAATGATCCTTTGTTGCCACAACTCCCCGACTTCATACAGGGTGGGTTGCAATATTTCTAGATAAATTTGTTGTAGTGTCATACCTGATGCCATTTTATCTCGAATAATGTCATAAGCTTGATCGATATCCATCTCGATTAAGTATTGTAAAAAAAGGCTGATGAGTGGATTACGATGTTTCGGATTGGTATAACTTGTATTGAATTCGGTAATTCCAAAATCAAAAATCGAATATACCTTTTGATAGAAGGTGGCTTCAAGTTGTTGATTAAAAATCGTTTTACAGACATCGAAATGACGATTCATGGAGTCTAAATCAAATTTTAAGTAATAGGCGAGTTTTCCAAACCACTTCATGTAGTTAGCAAATAAAATTGGTTCATTCATCTCTAAGGATATGGATAAAAATCGCATGGTATACAGTGTGTCTTGGAGATACTTTTCTTTAATACTCATCACGCTTGGTGTGTCTTTTAAGTCATAATCAAAAACCAATTCTGCCATCGCTTCTTTGTTCTTTTTGAAACCCTGTAAATCCCTTATGTCTAACATATCTTGCTCCCCCGAAAAGTTATGTCTTTTACACGATTAAAATTTCATATTTGTGATTAATCTTTTCTAATTTTGGCCTTATTTATTTGATTGCTTATTTATACTTTCATTATACATTGAACTGACCTACTTTAATATTCTTTTTAAAAAATGTTTGTTTATACATTGTTTTTAGACTATTTCACTCAAAACCTTATCAACATTGTTTCTTTCACACATAATCTCAAACGCTTTTTACACTCAAGACTCGAGTATCTACTAATGCTATTTGTATTTAAATTAACCCCATTACTTTATTCATGATACGCTTTTATAACTCAGGATTTAGTGTAAACTCAAGAGGTGTTTACTGATTGAATAAAATTAGACATTGTATTTAAATTTTAATATGTTATAATATTCTAAAATTACACTTATTAAAATATGAAATTGGGTGGGATGAACGCTATGCATAATAAATATCTCAATTTAGACCCCTTCGGCAGTATGATTATCAAAGCGATGAATGCGGGTACATGGGTTTGGAACATCAAAACCAATGAAACCATCTATAATGAACGATGGGCTGAAATCATTGGTTATTCTTTAAGTGAACTTCATCCGATTGGACTCCATACCTGGTGTCAATTTGTCCATCCAGACGATCTCGAACGTTCCGATCGTGCCTTTGAACAACTCTTTAATAAGAACGA
The DNA here is from genome assembly GCA_002423145.1 of Acholeplasmataceae bacterium UBA6150. GTDB lineage: Bacteria > Bacillota_I > Bacilli_A > Acholeplasmatales > UBA5453 > Paracholeplasma. Next base: position 25,257 of record DIUU01000009.1, read on the forward strand.
ACAGTACTATTCGATTGAAGTTCGAATGAAACATCGATTGGGTCATTGGGTATGGATATTGGATAGTGGACAAATCGTCGAATGGTCTGAAACGGGTGAACCTTTAATCGCGATTGGTACACATATCGATATTACAAAATCCAAACAATCACAACTTGAATTAGAAAAAAGTGAACGCAACTTAAGACAAATTGTTGAGCACGCTTTTGACATCATTTACCGTATCGATAGTAAAAACAATTTTACTTATTTATCCACCGCGTGGTCCAAGCGTTTAGGCTATGCCAGAGCCAACACACTGGGTGAGTCTTTCATTCCGTTTGTTCATCCCGATGACGTGGAGCGTTTGTTAAACTTCTTTGAGTCATTGAAAAAATCAGAAGAGTCACAAACCATCAGCGGTTTTAGATTAAAACACGCCAATGGGAACTATCGATACTATGAAACCAACGCTTCGATCATCGTGGAAGATGGGTTACCTACAGGGTATGCAGGGATTGCGAGAGACATCACATTGTTGATTGAAAAACAAAGACAAATCGAGTATCTATCCTACCATGATTTCTTAACTGGGTTATACAACAGACACTTTCTTGACCATGTCTTAAATGATATCATCAAGCCAGAACGCTTACCTCTATGTATCATCTCAATGGATTTAAATGACTTAAAGCGCGTGAATGATACGTATGGACATCACATGGGTGATTTCTATATTAAACAAACAGCGACCCTCATCAAAGAATATATTTCTACCCCGTATCAATTTAGGGTTGGGGGGGACGAGTTTTTATTGTTTGTTCCCAATACCGATGAACATGACGCTTTAAAGATTAGAAACACGTTGTTTGAAGCACTTAAATCATTAAAAATAAAAGACTTCCAACCATCCACTGCTTTTGGTTATGTCATCAAGCATTCGATCGATGAAGAAATCTTCGAAGATATCAAAAAGGCCGATGAATTCATGTATTTGTCTAAGATTAAAGTCAAAAAAGGAAATTATTAAAAAAGGGGAAAGTCGATTTTTCGACTTTCCCTTTATTTTGTTCTATTTTGATAATGTTCATGAACCCATTTCGCGAGTTCAATCAATTCGACTTGTTCATTATAAATATGTAAATCAATCCGCTTAAAGTGTTTCAATTGAAATACTGAACGGTCACCTTGAATCCGTTTTTGGATTTGTTCTTGACTATCGCCACGGACCATCATGCGTTTTATTCTCAAGTCTTCACTGGCTTCAACAAAAACGATATAGACATCACTGGCTTGTTCTACCAAAGCGTTCGCGCCGCTTGGGTCAACAATGACGACACCATTTTCATTGACGTCCTTTTTTTGAATGCCATAGAACCGATTCGAATATTCAGTGACCTCATAAAAAGCATCGCGTTCCATCAAGTTTTTAAACGCGTCGATGGCTAAAAAATGATAGTCCACATCTTGAACTTCATTCTCTCTCATCGGTCTGGTTGTCGTAGTGATACACTTATTATAGCCATAATGATGATATAAAATTTTCGCCAATTCTGTTTTTCCACTCGCGCTCGCGCCAACCAATACAATCATAGGACACTTCCTTCTACACGATTATATCATGACTGTAGACTTTTTATGAAAGCCTGTTTTAAGATTATTCTTTTTTTAAGTGACTGATAAAACGTTTGAACTTATTGGCCTGTTTTGGCAATTCTAATGGTCCGATATGAAACTCAATGGTGCCACTTAAGCCTAGGGCTTGGAGTTCTTGATCAATGCGAATCCTTAAGTGTTCAACATCAAATTCACCCATCAAATCGAGGGTGATTTCGAGCTTTGAAATCTCATGTTGAATGACTTGAAATTCTCTGATGGCGTCACTGGTGGTGATGATCCAACGGGAAAATAAATCCGAGAATACGATGTGTGGTTTACCTAAAGCATCGTAAAAATAGATATTATCATCGCTTCTTCCTAAGACCTTTTCGATGCGTCTAAAGTGTGAACCGCAGGGACAAGGGTCATCGAGGACAATCATGTCGTTCATTTCATAGCGGATCAAGGGTTGTGCATAATTCACTAGGTTGGTAATAATCATCTTATGTCCAACGACGTGGGGTGACTCAATTTTTATTCCCTGTTCGTCATATAATTCGATGTTCACGAGGTCTTCATTGATGTGTAAATAGCCAAGTTCACAAGCAGAAGCCATTTGTCCTTCAGAGGCTTGGTATATTTCAACGACCTTCGTATTAAAGACCGCTTCGAACTGGGCTTTTTCTGTTTGACTCAAGACTTCTGCATAGGTAATGATTTTCTTTAGCTTAACTTGGATTTGATCACGGTAGGGTAACAACTGACGAATAAACGAAGGCGGTGCCATGAGTAAATTCGTCTTTTGATTATGGAGTGTTTCAATCACTATATCGATTTTTTCCATCGTGGATACGTATTTGAGTTTTAAAAATGGTGCGTTGATGTCATTGAATCCTTGTGAGAATACTCGTAGACAAAACAAAATGCGTAGTGGTAAATCCTTTAAAGCAATCCCACCCCGGGCTAAAAAGACCCCAGGTAAGCGTTTGGTTAAGGATTTGGGTGTCACATATAACCCTTTATTGCCTGACGTACCTGAAGAAAGTCCAATCACATACTCGTTTTTATAATAACCCAGGTAATCCTTGTTCAATTCCTTTTCAATCGCGTAATTCATCACGTCTTCTTTAATCAATCCTTCGGTATTCAAGGTTGTAAAGTGTTCCATCATGATGGTTTTATTTATCGTTGGTAACTTATAAAAATCAGCCATGGTTTCAAACTTATACCCTTCGTATAACGTTTTATAAAAAGGGCTATACTCAATTGCGTAATGGTAAATCGCTTGAAGTTCTTTAAACTGGAGTTTTTGAATTTGCTTGGGATTTCGTTTTTTTCGGTTTTTGGTTAAATATAGATAATCAAACAGTGCGTTCATGGGTTTGTTCCAACTGCATTAATTTTGAAGATGGCGATACTTTGTTTAATAAGGTCGAATAAACCCATTCAATCGAATACTTGTATTGTTTTTTCTCCCAAGCCATTAAAATGAATCCCCAAATCAATACATGGATGAACCCGTACGCCAACGCCATCGGAATATTGAGTTTAATCGTCACAAACTGCGAGATGATGACGAAAATAATCGCACTCAACAGTTGTTCAAAAAAGAACGGGGTTAACCCAGTCAGACCAAAACGTTTGATGAATCTCGTGATAGAATTGAATTTCACTTGTTTAAAATCAAATACATATAGCGCTAACAACACAAACAGTTGAAACAACCCAATTTGCATAACCATGATGAAATACCATGTCGGGTCAATCGCCCGTTCTAGCATGGTTTCAGGGGTGAGAATATACCCTAATACCCCAATGACCATATAGGATAATCCCACAGGGAGAATCCAATTTCTTAGGACTTTAAAGTTGTTTTGTTTCAATAATAGAGCAATCCATACCCCAAACAACGCAAACGCATAAAAGGGGAAGATCGGATTGTTTTTCGCAACCAACCAGTTGAGTAATATCATCACCACATAATTAGACCCATCACGGGCATCCAAATAGACATTATATAGAGGAATTCTGACATAGGATAAAATCATGAACAGGGTTGCGAAAATGAGGATATAAAGCGGTGCTTTTTTATGATGAATGACTTGCTTGATGACGATGAATAAAAGTGCCAATAACCAGATATTAAAACTGATCATGACTAAACTATCGACATAAAATATTCTTTCGAGTGTCCATGGTTGAAAAGACCCACTTCGAATAAAAGATACAAACAACGATTCATCCATGCTACGAGAATCAAAATGGATGATGCCTGGACCGGTAAATAGAAAATATAGATAAGCAATAATCATCATGAATAGTCCCGCAAAACCCATATAACGAATACGTTCTTTTGGATTTTTCGTATTTAAAAATTGAATTGTATACGATATTCCCGATACCATCGCGAATAATCCCGCAAACATCAATAAGAAACCAATCAACGTAATGATCAAACTCGGGTTATTGATGTCCACATCATAGATGCCATCAAAATAGTAAAATGCGGTGTGTAAAATGATGACAAAGAATACCCCTAATCCCCTTAGAAAATCGACTGCTTGAATGCGTTTCATTGAACCCTCCTATTTATAGTCTATAAAGACTGTTATAATATATGTGGTGATAATATGAGACTTTTTATTGGTATTGACTTAACTAAAGCGATGAAATCTGAATTATTTAAAATCGGTTCTACTTTAAAAACCCATACCCAAGGGAACCTCACCAGACTTGACAATTATCATTTGACTTTGGCTTTTCTTGGGAAATTGGACACAACTCAAACAGACCAATTGATCGCTTGTTTGAATACACTAGCCTATCCGAATTTTACCATGTCCTGTTCAGAACTTAGCTATTTTCAAAAAGGTGAAAGTTATATATACTTTATGGGTATCCAAACAAATTCCGCACTCAAAGGTCTTTATGAAGCAGTCATCGAAGCCATCTCGCCTATCCATTTAAGTATTCATGGGCATTTTCAACCACACATCACCCTGATCAGACAAGGTAAATCGTTCCCTATGCATGTACTGAATATACCATCACCACAAGAAATCATACATGTATCTCAAGTAACCTTATTTCAAAGTCATACCCTCGATCAAGAATTGACCTATACACCATTACATAGAGTAGTTTTATTATAATCATTATAGCATTTTAAAAAATATAAGTTAAAGTAAAAAAATGAACCCGTTTAGAGTTCATTTTTTATTGGTATATGGTTTTTAATCTTTCTTTGATGTTAGCATTCGATATATATTCATCGAGTGTGCCTTGGTATTGAATAGAACCGAGGTCTCCAATTTCTACAATCTTATTACACACGGTATCTAATAAGCGATGATCGTGTGACGAGAGAATAATCGCACCTTGATAATTCGAGAACCCATTATTTACGGCTTCGATCGATTCTAGGTCTAAGTGGTTGGTTGGTGAATCGATGAGTAGTGTATTCGCGTTAGACATCATGAGTTTAGAAAACATGCAGCGCATTTTTTCGCCCCCACTCAAATACTTCACTTCTTTAAGGGGTTGATCGCCGGTGAATAACATTCTACCTAAGAAGCCACGAATATAGGATTCTGCTGGTTCTTTAGAATATTGTCTTAACCATTCAATCAAGTTCATGTTACTTTTAAAATACGATTCATTATCGGCTGGAAAATAGGCTTTTTGAACCGTTTGTCCCCATTTAATGTTGCCGGAATCTGGTTTTAGTTCTCCCGCAAGAATTCGTAATAACGCTGTTTTTGCGAGATCATTTTCACCCAATAACGCGACTTTATCGGCACGTGTCATGACAAATGAGACGTTTTTAAATAACGTTCTACCTTCATGGGTATAGCTGATATTATCGACTTCAACGACGTCTTTACCGAGTTGTTTTTCGATATCAAAACCGATGAATGGGTATTTTCTTAAACTCGGGACAATGTCTTCAAGTTGGATTTTTTCTAAAGATTTTTTACGAGAAGTCGCTTGGCGAGATTTCGATAAGTTCGCACTAAATCTCGCAATGAAGGCTTTGAGTTCTTCCATGCGTTCTTCTTTTTTCTTGTTTCTGTCGCCCATTAATTTTTGAATGAGTTGTGAAGACTCCATCCAGAAATCATAGTTCCCTGGGTATAATTTCGCTTGATAGAAATCGATATCGACCATGTGTGTACAAACATTATTCAAGAAATGTCTGTCATGTGATACCGTGATGACGGTATTTTCATAATTGATTAAGAACTCTTCAAGCCAGTGGATGGCTTCAAAGTCTAGGTGGTTGGTAGGTTCATCTAAAAGTAGAATATCTGGATTACCAAATAAGGCTTGTGCCAACAACACTTTAACTTTGTTTTTTGGTAATAAGGTCGACATCTTTTGATAAAAATCTTCTTGAGGCACATTCAAGCCATTGAGGAGTTTTTCAACTTCAACTTCAGCATTCCAGCCATCGAGTTCAGCGAATCGCACTTCTAGATCCGCGAGGATAAAACCTTCAGCTTCACTGAAATCCGCTTTTGAATAAAGCACTTCTTTTTGTTTCATGATGTCATAGAGTTCTTTATGACCCATGATAACAGTTTCCATCACAGTAAGTTCATCGTATTCGTTTTGATTTTGTTTTAAAGTCGCGAGACGTTTGTTCTTTTCGATGATCACATCGCCACGGGTTGAGTCTTTTTCACCTGAAAGGACTTTTAAAAAGGTGGATTTTCCAGCGCCATTCGCGCCAATCACACCATAGCAGTTGCCTGCAGTAAATTTTATATTGACATCTTCAAATAGTTTTTTATCCGGGAAGATTAGGGATAGATTCGATACGGTTATCATAGGGTACTCCTTTATTATTTATAATAAACTGTAAACAGCCTTATCAAGTTTAACCTATCTAGGACAAAATGTCAATTGAAAGTGATATACCTATATTTACATCTTAATTTTGTTCGAAATATCCAAAATGACGCGTAAATCTATTATAATAGACGATTTTAAGCAAAGAAATACAAAAGACACATATAAATGTTATAATTAGGGTAGTTAAGGAGTAGCTTAAATGGCCAAAAAGCATGTATTGATTGCAATCCTACAGTTAATATTAACCCTATCGATGCTTACGATGGTTTTTTATGCTTGGTTCTCACTATCTGATCGATCAACCACATCGCCCTTTGAAGTGCAAATTACATCGGGAATTTCTTATAGCTATAAGCTTACTTATTATACCCAAGAAGCTGTTTATCAATACGATCCTATCGATGATCAAATCAAGCGCTATGATACTTCTACTGGTCTGTTTGTGACGTCATCAAGTTGGCCTTCTGGCTATCATAGTTTCACTTCATTTGGCATTTTTATCAACCAGTACGATCCCCTGTTGAGTGTCAATAACACCTACAATAATATCATCGTAGAAATGCGTCTTGAATTAGAAAACGACGCGGTGATGACCTTCACTAATTCATTTTTCGCCGATGCTTCAATTGCTGCAGCGGCGGTGAGTCAATATGGTTACTCCACCTCTCGTCCCTACTATGCCAGTGAAGTGGTTTATGTTCAACAAATGATTTCAAATCAATACATCAACTCACCGGTTGGTACCAATTTATACACAAACTTAACCACTCAGTTTTCCAATACAACAACCTATCCAAGGAAGTCTTTTTATGGCACGAATAATACCTACAATCGTACACTAGCACTAGACAATATTACCGCTATCACTCCCAATGAAACCATCATCATTTACTATAATTTTAGTTATTTTGAATCGAAGATTGCTTCTTTTTTGACTACTGAAAATATTCAAATCAATGTCGCTAATATGCCCTATATTTTATTTTATCAAGACATCAAAATCCAAGTGCGCGAGGTGAATAGCTAATGCACAAACCCATCCGAACTGGTATCCATTTGACTTTCTTCTTTATTTTATTTTCTACCATGATTGTGAGTCTCGCGTGGTTTGATTATACGAAATCGTACCCTAGTCAAATCAACGCGACATCCAAGATGAATTATTTTGCTAAAGGCAGTGGAACTGCACTCAATCCTTTTATTATTTCAAAGCCAGAACATTTATTTAACCTATCCAGACTACAAGAATTGGGTTATTTACAAGGTCAAAATTATCACTTTAAAGTGGCTAATCCAACCACAGGTAATCCAATCACGATTGAATTTAATGATCCGTTGTTACCTGCAAGCTATCGTTTGTTTAACCCCATTGGTGACGCTACCTATCCGTTCATAGGCATATTTAATGGGAACAACAGCGTTTTAAAATCACTTCAAATCAGTGGATCTTCTAAACAAGACATTGGGGTGTTTGGTTTTCTGGGTCCGACTTCTTCTGTGACAGATTTGTTTATTGATACCCCTACCATCATATCAAACCCCAATCATACCGATACTATACCGAGTGCTCACGGACACAATGATGACATCGTCAACCGTGCCACTGGTTTCATCGTGGGACACTTGGCTTCCGGTGCCGTCCTGGCCAGGGTTTATTTAATCGCACCTAAAATCAGCAGCCTATCCAACAATGACCTCAACCGTTCACAGTACGGATTGATTGGTTATAATGAAGCAGATGGTGGTACTGTATCTGGTGGACCACGTAGTTCTTATAACTTTACAATGAATGCGAATTCTGCCTATACGGCCATTAATAACGCGCGAATCGCTTATGCAAATTACTTCATCAATGGTAGTGGTACCTTAAAAATCCCAAGTGCGCTTAACCTGACTATCCAAAATGCGGTTCAAATCATAGGGAACTCACTAAACGTCAACGCCCCTGTGAATTATTCCTTATCAACCTTGCGTATTTCATTAACTGCCAACGACCCTAATCCAATGTATTTATATGACAAAATGGTTCAAGATAATTATAAGATTGAATCTATCAATTCTGCCTACAGTAGAGAAAATATGGACTTCATTGGACTTGTCAATATTTCAGGTAATGTGGGGTCACGTGTATTCAACTTTTCTTCAACCAGTAGCCAAAGTATCACCCCTTTAGTTTCCAGCACATTTCTAGCAACCAATTACCCAGCTACGGCCATTTTGTATGTAAAACCCACCGGTAATCCGAATAATTTAGGTCGTGTCTATGGGGTATATTCTGGTGGTGGTCAATTGGCGTATTACCGTGGTTTTAACGCTAGTGGGACATACTTACCTAATACGACCCCTGTAACCACCAGTTTTGGTAATAGTGGCGTTTGGAATACCATGACCGTCAGCAATGCATTCGCTGCCGTTGAACGTTTACCAGATGGATCACTTCGTGTTGTCAATCCAGCATCGACATTGCCTGACTATTATGTATTCTTAATCGGTTTAACCAATGGGCAATCTTCTGTATCTGAAATCACATTTGAATATACACCGGCACAATTAAGCACCAGCAGTTTAACTTCACTTAAAGATGTCGATGTGATTAATCATGTGAATGATGTCCTCGGTTTACCGATTGGCACACCCTATATGTATTCTTACTTGAACTTCAGTTATACAATCAATCGATTTCAACGTATTGAAGTAATCGTTTTACGTGCTTCCAATGGTTCTTTTGATATCTATATTTCTCCAAGTTTTTTAGATTCATCCTCTTTCTATTTTGATATTATTAATATTCAAAAAAGAACCGTAAGAATCTACCGGGGAACCACGCTTATCCGGACGACGTCATTACAAGTCGTTGAAATAACGTTTACGCCAACGACACAAAATATTACCGATTATGATTCAAGCGGATAAAAACCCCCTTTACAAATAAAAAAAGCATTCTCGTAAAAGTACCGACTCATCTATTACAAAACAATGAATAGATGAATGCATGTAGGTACACTCGCTTGAATGCTTTTTATTTTATGCCTTGGTTGCGCGGTGACCACCCGCTTGTGATGGGGTAAGTTCTCTGCCCTTCACATCGAATGCCTGTCCGGGTCCTAAGACCAATTGGCCTTGAACAGCAACACATTTCACAATGGTAAAATCCATCAGTAAGAATGTGTTTACAGCGTCACCCAACCGCTCTTTCATCATTTGAACCACCGGGGCATCTAAGATATCCAGTGTCACATTGGTTTCTAAATAAAGACGTTTCCTAAAAAATACGTTTTTCGCTTTGGATTCATCTTCAACCCAAAGCAAACCTGCTTTAGGGTGTCGTCTTAAATAGGTGGTGTGTTTAGCCATATTCGAAATAATCAAATAGTAATCCCCTTGATACACCCCAAAAGGGGCGTAGGATGTATACGGGTTACCCGCATCATCGATGGTGGATAACACCACCGATTTCATACTAAAGATGAGATCGCTCTTGTCAATGCCTGCTTGTAAAGTATCCATAAAAAATTCTCCTTAATTTGACTTCTTAAGTCTGTCTTTAATGTCTTTTAATATGCTGTTTGGTTGACTATACCAATTGGCTTCAAACAACTGGTAAACATCCCAACCACGGGATTTTAAGAACCTGGATTGGTGTAATAAATCACGTCTTGAATTGTAATCTTTTGGATTGAGACCCGTGATGATGCCTAATACATAGGTATCTTCTATTTTATCCTTAATGGCTAAATCCACTTTGAAATTACCAATCCCGACTTTGGCTTCCACTAGATAACCTTGTTTCTCAAGTTTGTCTTTGACATCTTGTTCAAACTTCGATAAAATGACGGCTTTCGTTTCGATGCTATGAAGTTCACTTAAAACAGATTTGGTTAACCCATCGTCTTTGTTCGATACAGCATAACAATAACGCATGAATGATTTTAAATACAGTGGTCCGAGCCCCGTCAAATCTTCCACTTTGAATTCTTCTGGCATGAGTGAGGATACAAAATAGATCTTTTGTTTGGCTCTGGTGATGGCGACATTGAGTCGGTTTTGACCACCTTCGTGGTTTAACCAACCGAATCGACGTTCAACCACACCCAATGGGCTTTTCGCATACCCCATCGAGAAAATGATGATGTCGCGTTCATCGCCTTGAACGTTTTCAATGTTTTTAACAAATAAACTTTGGTCTTCGTTGTCTTCTTTTCGAAACAGTTCTTTTTCAAAATAGGATTGATAAACCCCTTGTTTAAAGAGCTCTTTATCGATCAAATCGAGGATTTCATCGCGCTGTGCACTGTTGAAAGTAATGACACCGATGGTCTCATTATGAAGGCGTTCCTTGAATATCTTCTTTAATAGTGTAATCACCGATTTCGCTTCAGCTGGATTACGCCTTTTATCAAAGATTCCTTCTTTGACATACACATATTCAATCGGTGGGTAAGGGGAATTTTTCGCATTCGGTGATACCAGTAATTTACCTTCATAGAAGGCGTGGTTAGAAAACGCGATGAGTTCTTCGTAATTCGAACGGTAATGGTAATTGAGAATCGTTTCTTGGTATTTGTATCGGGCTAAGTCGAGTAAACTTTTCGCATCCAAACGGATGTCTTTGAATACGTCTTGTTCATATAAATCGTCATCATCGGTGATACGACCAAAACCTAAGGCACTCGGTCTGAGTTGCTTAGGATCGCCTGCAATCACGACTTTCTTCGCTCGATAAATCGAAGGGATGCCTTTTTCAACATACATTTGAGAGGCTTCATCGAATATCACCAAATCAAATAAACCGTATTGTAAAGGGATCAGTGCAGATACCAACTCTGGGGTCATCATCCATACTTTAATATGGTTGAGGAGTTCCACTTGATAGGTCGATATGAATGTTTTTAAACTCGGTTTATGTTCTAATTCCATCACCCGTTTGATTTCCATGATTCGTTTGGTGTTCGATAAATCAAGTGAATGCTTATAAAGTTCCATTTCAAAAGATTCAATCGACAGTAATCGTTTGTCTTCAATCCGTTCATTGAGCAAGGCTTGTTTCTGCTGATACTCTTCGATGATGTATAAATATCTAGAGTTCTTCGCTTTGAATGTTTCCAAAAAACCCGTATATAACGCATCGAAGATGTATGTTCTTAGTTTATGAATCTCCGTAATATTTTGGAAAAGTGGGTCTTGGAGGAGGAGGTTTAAAAACAGTCTCTCATCCTTCGAAAGGTGTTCATGTTTGGTTTGGAGTTTGTTCAACTCTTTGATGTTTTCATAGATAAATAACTCTAAATCCGGATTTTTAAAGATTTGTTTGAGATAATCGAGTGCTGACTTCTTCTTTTTGGCCAAATAGGACAATTTGGATTCATGGGTTTGAATAAAGTTTTTTATAAGTCGGTGTTTTTTCAAGAATCCAGAGGTTTGATATACTTCAAACTGCTTTAAAAAATCCTCATGGAAAGTCATGTATTCAGCAATACTGCTTCTCGAGATGGCTTTTTCTAACAGTTGTACCAGAGGGTATGTTTGTAAGATCCGTTCATACGCTACATACGACTTTAAATGACTATCTTTTTGAAAAGCGACTTCCAGTGTTTTGATGATATTGAAATCTAGATTGCCATACGTTTTAATGAAGGCTTGTGTGACTTGTTTGGGGGATAGGTTTGGTAGGACATCTTTATCCTTAATGAACCGTTCATACATCTGATAAATCGGGATGTCTTGAACCGAAGGGTGATACATCAAATCTAATGCTTGATCCATCGTTTCAAGCAATTGATTGATTTCAGTTTCTAATTTATAGATGTCATTATCCACGGTACGCTTCGGTGCTGTATTATCCAGCATGTTGGATAGTTTTTGATAGAAATAGGGTTTATTTTCAATATCATCGATGAACATCACATATTTTGAGGCAGTCTTTAAACGCTTAAAAATGACGTCTAGGGCGACTTTCTTTTCAGAGACGACTAAGACGTTTTCTCCCTTTAAAATGCTTGAAGCAATCAAGCTGGTGATGGTTTGAGACTTACCCGTCCCTGGGGGTCCCCAGACCACCAGCTTTTTTTCTTGATTGAGCAGTTCGATGACTTTTTCTTGAGCATAGTTCAACTCATTGATGTAAGATAGCTTTTCTTCTTTAATAGAGGTCTTGGAAATCTCATAACGGAGGGTTTTCTCTGGTTTATCGATGCCCGTTTCTTCAATCAAACCTTCCAGTAAGGCGTTGTATTTGTGTTGTTTTAGAATCTCTGCCATGTCTTTTTGAAGTTCGGATGAAAAGAGTTGGTATCGACCCAAAACCAAATAATTGGCATATTCAAAGGTATCCTTCTTACGTTTCATGAAGGTGTCTTTGAGTTCGCTCTTAAAAGGGAAATACTCGAAGAATTCTCTGGTTTTAAATTGAAAACCATGTTTCGCATAAAAGGGGATGACCACATCTTTAAACGTCTTTTCAGAGTAATCTTTTACTGCTGGGGTTTCGATGGAGAGATGGGCTTGTTCGAGCTTTGAGGCGGCGAGAATGAGGTCTTTATTGAGTAAGATATCTTTATCTAAGTCTTTCAATAACTTAAACGTCCGTTTTTCACGGGTGAGCTTCACGGGGATAAATAATAAAGGGGCTTTGATTGCGAAAAGGTCTTTTTTGTATATGCCTTCAATGAATGGGGTAGCGATGTATAAATCATAACTTCCTGTTTCTTTATATCGTTTATTGACTTCGCGGTATAAAGTGGTTAAATGGTTGAGTAAGGTTTCAGATTCGATTTTAAACGTGAAAGTTGTTTTCTTCGTAGACAAAAGGAATTGATTTAACTCATCGTTCATGACATGGGTTAAATCGAAACTGTTATTTTTTTCAATTCTACCTAGGTATAGATTGGGATTGGTTCTTGAGATATTGGTTAACCTGTCTTTATAGTGATCTAATACTTTATAGGCTTCTTTGGATACTTCTTTTTCGTCTGATACCATGGTTTGATACACTTTAATGACATTTAAGAATCGTGATGCGTATTTATCCATGAATAGGTCATTCACACCAGCAATACCTAAAAAATCACTCACTTTGAGTGGTTTTTTAATCGATATCTCTTTTAAAACCTCATCGTTACAAATCAGAGGGTAGGTTCCATCTGGCTGTTTGGCTTCTTGTCGCATTAAGTCTCTTTGTCGGTCAAGTGCTTCTAACAAAACATTCTTTTTCAGTGCCATGGTCGTTCCCTCCATTCCATAAATCTATTCTATCATTATTCTAACATTATCCAAAGGATATATGATTCAAGTTTTACATCTACTTTACTATAGAAAAGAACCCGCAAACTTGCGAGTTCATTCATATTTTCGATTATAATAGCATCTCGTAGTAGACTTGATCTAGTTCATACTGATTGGTTTCTTTATTTAATCGTGTGCCTTTAGAAGTGGATATATGAACCATGCCTAGTTTTTCCATGAGCTTATAAGAAGCAACATTTCTCGAATCGGCGGTTGCGTGAATGCTTTTAACACCCAATGAACGGGCGATTTCAATCATTTGTTTGGCAGCTTCGTATGTGAATCCTTGTCTTTGATAGGCTTCATTTAAAATCCAACCGATTTCAGCACTATTGTTCTCATAATTGATAATAAGTCCAATTCCACCAATGATTTTACCTTGATATTCAATCCCATATTCGAAATGGGTGACTGGGTCTTTTTGATAATTGCTTAAGACGTAATTCAAGAAGTTTTGAGTGTCTTCTATCGTATTAGGTCCCCATAACATGTATTTGGTGGTTTTTGGGTTTGAGGCATAGGCATTTACATCATTTAAATCGCTGATTTTAAAAGGGCGAATTTTTATACTTGACACAAGCTCAGTCATTTCTTTGAATTATCCAGTACTAAGTTGTCTTTTTTAATCTTTGGAGCTGCAAATGGCTCTATCTTAGGGTTGTTATTCGGTATCATAGTTTTCTCTTCAGTGTTGTTGACAGACATCTTAGCCATCAGTTGCTTGATGAGTTTATTGTTTTCTCTTTGTAATGTAATCAACTCTTCGTATTTTTTGACTTCTTCTTTCGCATCTACCAATTGTGCAGCTTGATTAAACCGTTTCATACCCAGTTCTGCATTCTTTTCTGCTTCTTTAATATACTTAATGAGTTTTTGATCGATTTCTTGAATTGGATTCTTTGTTTTCTTTAAAGTATCTTCTAGACTAGTCATTCGATTGGTAAATAAGGTCATCAAATCAGCGACATTTTGCTTAGCAATTTCCACATTACCCATCAAGTTTTCAATCTTTTTGATATCTTCGACCATCACTTGTAAAGTTTTCTCTGTACTTTGTTTTGCTTTTTCAATTTTGGATTGATCCAAGGTTTCCGTATACTTTTCGATGATTTGGGTAGTCGTAACTTTTAATTCATCGATGGTTTGTGATAAAGCATTGACTTTTTTTACTGTATTTAACAGTTCCTCATAAGTTGTTTCAATCTTTTTGATTAATTCTTCCATAGTAGTCTCCTAGTTCTATATTTATACGGTATTTTTGAATTTCCTGCATTAAGTCGAGTGTATCAATATACAAATTGATATAGTTCTTGTCATCTTTGTATTCAATCATTAAATCAATCAAACTATGACCATCAAGTGACCGGTGGATTTGTTCGATAGTAAGTTTTTTATACTTATACCCTACTAGATAATGAAATAGTGGGGTTTCTTTCGTGTCAGTAAATTTAAACAAGTTCTCCTGTTGTTCTTTGAAACGATAAAGCAACTGAATACCTGATTCAAATTCACCTCTTTGAATGAGTTCATAACCACGACATACAACCACATCTTTCTTCATTCCTAAATGGTGAAAGTAAATTTTTGCGCGATCATATTCTTCATTAGCAAAATGCTTTAAAGCTTGTTCAAGCATTTCTGCATTACTTTGATATTCGGAAATATCTAGTATGCTAATGACATTATTACTCACCCTCTCGAATAGTGGTGAAAGGGCATGGATTATTTTTGTATTTTGATTTTGTTCGTATAAATATAGATTTTTTCTTGCACGTGTGAGTGCTACATAAAATAGATTGAAATAGAACTGATAATGCTCTTGTCGATTTTTTACGTAGGTTGTCATGATTTGTTCCCACATGTCTTCATAATCACTAACGATGTTGTAAGTGATTATTTTATCGAATTCTCGACCTTTAATTTCTTGAACCGTATAAATATTAGAACCTTGTTTCTTTGTATCAATGCCAATCGCTTGAGCTAAACTGTTTTTAGCTGTATCTCCCGACACAACAATTGCTACTTTAGGTACGTCAATCCAAAGTTTGATGGCGTCCAATATTTCTATTTCTTTAACATCAAGTAAGGCTGGTAATCCATCGCTTTTCTCGACTTTAATGGGTTCTTCGATGATATATTCTGAATAACTACCTAAGCGTTCTTTTCGAATAGATACTAATTTGTTTGCTACTTCAACGATATCCCTACTGTTTCGATAATTTTCACTTAGTACTTTCACATTACTATTCGACCACTGAACATCGAGTCGATTGCGTAACAATAACCCAGGTCTACCACTCTTGAATAGCGTAGGGTTGATGATTTGCGAAACATCACCTGCCATAAAAACTTGACCAGGATTTTGACTGAGTTGCATCAGTGCGTATATCTGCATTTCTGATAGGTCTTGAACTTCATCAATAAATACAGAGTCGAATTTCTTCAAATGAGCTCGATGATTTTCAATGATGATTCTTCTTGCCAAGTCATTGTCATCAAATAAGTTATTTTCGTTGATATAGGGTTGGTAATACTTTTCTACGAATTCTAAAATTGTAGCGCGTTCATCTTTTGTGAAACGAGAGTATCCTTCGTTAAAATCAATATAACTATAGTGATCGATGATTGGATTATGAAAATCATTTTCAAATAGATGCAGTCTAAGTTTAGGATGTTCATTTGCTATCAAATGTAATCTTTCACCATCTTTGATGATATGAATACGCTTCTTACTATTAAAATCTATAATGTTTTCGATTTCCATTTGATGGATTAATTCTGGATTTTTTATGGTATTCAAGTTTTTAACTTCAAGATTACGATAATATGTATTACCTAAGTATCCTTTAATGACACCACGTATTTCAATCCATAATTCGACTTTTTGGATTTTCTCAAGCATTTTTAAACGTTGATAGATTTTTTGTTCAATCAAATACTGTTTAAATCGTTCATAATTCATATAGTTACGAATACTTAAATTCAGTGTTTGAATCATGTATTCTTGAATTGAATAGAACGTTGTTTTACCGATCAATCCTGGGACATGTTCATATTTCCTATATATGCTTTCAGACATGTCTTTAAGACCATTTGTATAAGTGAAATACGCTTGTTCAACATTATTATGGGCCAGTTTCAGTGATTTACATACTTCAATCAGCGTTTTACCACTGCCCGCACAACCAAGTAATAATAATGGTAAATTGCTTAATAAAGCCTTTTTTTGTGTTTTTGAAGGTGGATAAACGGTTCTATTATCATCATCAGATATGATTTCAGCAATCTTCTCCATAGACATATTGTCTGGAATATAAATGCTTTTCATATATTCTTTTGATAATGATTCATTTAGATTATCATCGTTACCAATCGCTTCATCATTATCATATAGAAACTCATCGTATTCAGGGAAACGTTGATCAATTCTTCTCGCTACTTCACCCTGATTGTCATGGGAGGTAACCTTTAATATTATAATACCTGGTTCTTTATTAAAGATAAGTTCATCGGATTCATCGTATCGAATCAAACATCTAGTGCCGTCATTATTCGCATAGAACTTAAAAATACCTTTTGTCCCATTCATTTTCTTGACTGTATATTTTTTAATAATATAGTCATCAATTACTTTTGATTTTGTGACATCTTGGATGAATTCGTAGATTCTTTGGTGATACGTTTTGTGTTTGTTCTTTGGGATATCTTTAAATAAAACAGTCCAATTATATAGTACTCTGATAATAACCCCTCCAATCGTTAAATATAGTCTAATTGATAACATTATAACAAGTTTACAAAGTAGATACAATAAAGTTAGGCATTTATTTTTAAATTAAATAAAAAGCACACAAAATTGTATTTTGTGTGCAAGGATATGTTAATGAAATAACTGTGAAAGATTTATCCTTATTTGGATTTTGATTGTATTAATGATTCTGTTAGCTGTGGTTTTTGTATGAAATAGTTACAGTAAGATTTTACGCCACAAAGGTGGCATTTAGGGTTACTCTCAGTACAAATACTCGTAATCCCTTTTTGATTCAGTTGACCATATAGTACCAAAATGAGATCGATATATCTAATGGGATATCCTGATAACTTACTCATTGTTCTACCAATTTCGATGGCTTGATCAAGTGCCTTATCAGAATCAACTAATCCTAATCTAGTCAACAGTCTCATAATGACTCTATCAGGTTTAATGACATTCAATCCTATATCAGTCATGAAGTGATACGAGGTTATCCCGCCAATAAAATCGAATTGAGTTTCGATAGACTTTTTAAACTTTGCCAATGACGCTTGATTTTTAGAAGGCTCAAAATAATTAATGTATTCTTGAATTGACCCATATCGACGGATAATTTCGTCTACTTTTTTTGCATTATTGACACATGCCCACATTTTTCTTTCATTTTTGATGATATTGGAATCCTTCATTATTTGATCGATATCGTCTTGATTATAATTTTGAACTATTAAGTAACTAGGAAAGTGTTTGTGGATATTATCAATATACTTATTTACAGTGGAAGCTTTAAAGCCAGAATAAAAGATAATATCTACCAAGATATTGAAATAGTCATTGTCCGATAAAACTCTATTCTCATAATACTTATACTTACCATACTCTTTTTCAAATTCAGTTTTATCTAGTACGGTATGTTTGAGTATTGTTTGGTGAATCTCTTCAAAAATAATTCCTAAATCGATTGTGGTTTCATTGACCATTGTCTTATTGATTGGATTTCCACAATACTTACAAAACTTACTATCGACATCTATTAAATTGAAACACAGATTACAATCGAACTGCTTCAAGTTATACACCTCTTTAACAATGAGAAAACTAGCAATTTAAACAAGTAAATCGAAATAAGTGGCTTTAAAGCAATTAACAAAGAATATATATTGTTATGGTTTGAATCTCCATTTCTCCTCTGTCTAAGGTAACCGATGCTAATACAATTTAGCACCCTACTTATTTTTTAGCACCCTAAGCGTTAACGTATGAGTATAGAATCCGCATATGATGTAGCATAAAAGTCAACTTCAAGAAAATAGAGGTTTTCTTCATAATTAAGTGACTCAAACACTTCAAATACTAATGTGATTTGATATGTCCCTATATCTTTGATTTCAATTCCTATCCACGAATAGTCATCAATCGGCTTAATGCTATTAAACTTTGTGTATCCATAATAACTACTCACATTTTGTTTTGCATGCTTGTTTTCAAGATAAAAATCGTTGTCATTATCTAGTGTAAAATCATTCCCGGTTGCCGTTTTTTCTATAGTGATGTTAACAACTAGGTATTTTTTTCCAGAACCAGCTTGCATCAAAATTTCTTGATAATCAGGATTTTGAACTAATACTTCTGATGAAAAGAAAACACTTGTTACCTTTAACAAAACAGTGTTATTTTTAAATGAAATATTGTCTCCAATATTCGCAAATTCATCAAGTGGTATTGTAGGTTGATAGTACGCATATACAATAAATACCTGGTTCTCTTCATATGTGTAGAAATATAAATCTCTTATTTTTGTGGACTTATCACCTTTTTTTGAGGTCCAATATAGGAATTGATAGCCATTTTTAATTGGAACTTCATCTGGAATATCAATTATTTGACCAATATTAACGCTAATCGTACTATTTAATGATTCGAATAAACCACCATCTAGATCAAACTGAATAGTGTAGGGTGATGTATTAGATCTCAATACGAGGAAGATGTTCTTTTGAACTCTTTTTAATCCGTCATCAATAGAAAGAACCATTGTTTTAGTACTGTTCAGAAAATCTTCATTTAGCACAAAAGACAAGTCAATGATGGTCGAAACTCCATTTTCTAAATACGGATAGTACGGCTCAAAAGCATCATAGTTAGCACTGATTGTACGTCCTTCTTCACTGGTAGCATTTTCTATTGCTCCTGACACATAATCTCCAGCAAAACCCAAAGTTTCTTCAATAACATTTATATCTCCACCTAATGCACCTGAAGCCATGGCAGAAACTGTAGCGTTTGCTAAACTTTGAACGAACACAGACATTGGAGAACTTGCATTTTTATCAACTAACCTTAACTCGAACATATCAGGTCTAATTTCTTGTTGATTTATGTTAATATCAGTATTCCATTGCTCAATTCTTACTTGTAAATTTAACGTGTAGATATCATTGTTTTCTATTACGTTTATCCCTATTACCTTTATGTATATCTCATCTGCAAACAAAACCTCTTCATATAAATACACGTTTTCCTTGTTTTCTGATCTTTCTGATAACTGATTATCACCAGGATTCATAACTGAAAGGAGAATAGCGGCTCCAATTCCTCCAACAAGAATTACACCAAAAATAATTCTCCACGCAATAGGAACCTTTATCGTAAATGCTTCTATAATTTCTCCAATTTTCTCTATAAGTTTCATAATTAATTACACTCCATAATATTTCAATTGTGAACTTAATCAAACTTTCTATCTATTAATCTAAGATATATCACTTAAAATATCATGATATACCATCTCAACATGCTATTCCGCTTCAATATGAAGTTTCGCATATTTTGGCAATGATTCATTAAACATATCATCATCTTTGTCAAATTGAGCATTGTTGATTGATTCTATGAGGAATTGTCTATAAAACGGATTTATAAGTCTAGATAGATTTACTATGTTTGCTGTAAGATCATCACTAGTAGTATTATCTATTACACAATCTCCGAAGTCCTCATAAACAAATAACATTCTATGATGACTTACAGTATTTCTTAGTATTCTGACTGCTTGAAGATTAATATCTAAATTTTCGTTTTCGTTAAACAATATATTCAAGTCATTTGGTTGTAGTTTTTGAGCTAGTTGAATCAAAGCGTTAAAATCAAAATTCTCAAGTTCCTTCGAAAGACTACTACCATCTGCTACTGCTGTATAAATTTTATAAGACAAGTGTTTAATTTTCTCCATAGAGTTGTAGTGATTTGCAATATATCCCCTTATACCCTCTTCAAACGCTGATAAATATTTGTATAGGATATATCGTATACGTTTATCGTATACATACATATTTTGAACTTTTTTATATTCTATTTTACCGCTCTCATCAAGACCAATATAGTTAGCTAATACAGCGTGATATGACACACCTTTTAAGTCAAGATATTGTTCACAGCGCTCTTTTTCTTTTTGGTTATCAAATATCATCCTACTCATAAAATCTGCTTTACTGATTTGTAAAAGCAGTTTTTTAATTTTCTTCTCAGTTCCATTCATAGCGATTATACACATTATTGATGGCTTCAAAGAAAAGTGAGAATGACTTCTTTTCTTTGTCTTGATTGTTATTCTTAATTTTTAAATACTCATCTTTGACTTCTTGCCATAATCCATTCGCTTTAAGATTAGATAATTTATCTGAATGGTTTTTGGCAAATGGTCTTTTATTCCATACATAGGTATCATTTTCTCTTTGCCATATTAATATTTCTTGAATTGAATCTCCGTTCTCATCTTCAATATCATTTTCGACTGCGAAGTCACAACTATGAATGACTCTACTGTTCTCATGATCAACGAACTTAAACGTCATAGATTGCTTTCCAGAAGATACTGTAGAATATCCAGTTTCACTTAAAATACTTTCTAGCTGACTCTTCACCTTAAGACGAAGCTCTCTGCCACTTAGATCTCCATCTTTTTGAATACCTAGATTGTAGTCAAAGTCAAAACCTGTATTGCCATTCACTACTCTAGTAACAAGGTGTTTGCCACCACTGCCAACGAGTTTAAAAGTAAAAGTCACTCCAAATTCACGCATAGCATCTTGTAGCAAATTGATAATCTCTTCAACTTGAATCTTAACAGGACTTAATTCTGATTTTGATACAAATTCAAACGTTCTACCAGCATAGTCACTCATAGATTATTCCTCCCTAAAATCAATATCAAAAGGCATTAACTTGAGTTTGTACTCATCTTCATGCAATTCATACTTTAGCAAGTTATATCCCTTTTCTCTACACAAATTACTAAGTAAATCAGTTACGTATTCACTAGAATTAACACCCAATATTATAGATTTAATATAGTTAAAACTTACTCTTCTATCAGACTCATCAGATATATAAGTAATAACTCGAATTTCCTTCTCATAATTCCATTCTTTTGCTTTTACAAACAAAACTTCAAATAACGTGTTGACTGCTAAATCCATTACATCAGGATTCCCAGATGAATCTTTGAATTTTTGCAAACTGTATACATCAAGTTTAGGTCTCTTACTATCATATTTAACTGGTAGCATAAATGAGAGTTTTTCAGCATCCTCAACAGCTAAATTTGTTAAATCATATTCTATTACGAATCCTTTGTGTTTGTTTGCATAATGTGACCACATTAAAGCAATATCACTCTTTTTGCTGAAACACGTAATACCAAAATGCCTATCAATACGATCATACATCTCATTTAACCCATCCGTTGCCACTTCAAATGCACTATCAATTGCGGTTCTTAGGTTATCGGTATCTTGTTGAATATTTTTGTAACCATGAGTTTGACCCAACAAGTTCATTTTTTCAATATTAACATTTATTGCGTTCAGACTATTATCTGTTCCAGTGCTAACTTCGATCGGTTCAAGTAATATTGTATCTACCAACAAATCATTTTGGCTAAACAACTCATTCATTTTTTTAGAGGTTTTCATATTTTTATATTTATCTTCTAAAAAATTTTCTAAAAACGATTTTCTAAATTCTTCGATTGAAAAAACACTTTGAATGAGCATTTTCATTTGCAAGGGATTTAAGTGTTTGCTTTTCATATATTCAAAACTATCGTCTTTCACCAGTTGAAAATAGATGTAGTCTATTTCTAGCATTTGAATCATTATGTCCCTAATCAATGACGGTTTCCATGATCTTACTTCTTGAATTCTTTCAAATCTATGTTTTTTATCTGAAAAGATTTCTTTAATCTTTTTTTTGTCAATCGGTGTGTTAATATAATTCAAATTAAGGAATGACTTCATGATATCGCTCAATAAACTGCGACTTGAAACACCCATCATACAATCGAATGGATCATTAAATTTACTTGGTCTTCCAGCATAATAAATACCATCTAGCACATTTCTAAAGCTATGATTATAATCTCCGTCAAGTTCTACTCTTTTATAAGGATCATAGTTTTCATCAATTGAACAGTACTGGTATAGCTTATAATTATTATCCTTGAGTCTTCTTAATACTAACTCTCTGATTTCAGTATTAGATTGAGCATTTCTTATTTTTTTAATCTCGTTGTATTGATCCACCTCACCTATGTCCCCCCTTTATCGTTAACGATTACTATGATTAAACTTTTTTAGTCTTTGTATAAATTATAACATGCTTGATTTATTTATACGACTTCATTATTGATTTACATATTCATCAATAAAAATAGCCAAACAACTTTTTATAGTCATATGGCATCTGTTTTACTATATTTATCTTCTAATTTCATTTCCATTGTTTAGTTTAAACGTAATACTTTTATCTCTATGTACAATTGCACTTTTAACTAACATCAACCAAATATGTTCATTCCAATCTATTAGCTTATCATCAACTTTTTTTATGTTTGATAAGAATGCTTTTATGTTAATAGCTTGTGATTGTTTACCACTTCTCGATTTGATGAGATTCTCATGTTTTTCCTTCATTCGCTCATAACGATTCAAGAGTTCTCCATACTTCCTATTGTAATCATCTTGAGACACACCAGATTTAGAATTTTCTTTAATCAATTTGTTCAAGAGTTCTGAAATCACGAGCAACTCATCATTTAAGTTCTCAATGTCTTGATCTAATTGTGTTGTATCTGTTAGCATCTCAATCATTTCTGTTGAGTCTTGGATAATTCTCTTTTTATCCTTCATGGTCAAGTTGTATGCTTCGATGAACTTGAGCTTGATATCATCTTCCATAAGATTTGGCGTTAAACATTTATCTTTACCCTTATCAAATTTACGATTGCATTGATAAACAAATCTAGAATACTTACTGTTGGAATGCCATTTCTTCTTTCCATAGAATCCACCACAATCTTCACAAATGAGTTTTGATGCGAATATATCGGATGAGGAGTATTGTGATCCCATTGCTAATCTTTTCTCAAGTTCTATCTGAACTAGGTCCCACATATCTTTATCGATAATTGCAGCATGATTATTTTCTACATAATATTGAGGGATTTGACCCGTATTCTTGACAAGTGAGTGGTTAAGATAGTTATCCGTAAACCTTTTTTGTAATAACGCATCCCCCTTATACTTCTCGTTTGTTAGAATGGATTGTATGGTTTTGTAACTCCATTTTGTTGATTTACCTGTTGGCGTTTTAATGTTTTGCGATGTTAGGTGTTTTGCAATCGTAATGATGGACTTACCTTCAGCGAGAAACATCCGATAAATAATTTTGACGATCACAGCTTCATCTTCATCAATCACGAGTTTATCATTTTCCTTTCTGTATCCAAGAAACGAGTCATAGGCAAAGGATACCTTTCCTTTTTGAAAACTAACTCTTTTTCCCCATGTGACATTTTGGCTTATTGAACGTGATTCTTCTTGTGCAATGGATGCCATGATGGTCAGGATGAGCTCGCTCTTTGGATCAAGTGTCCAGAGATTTTCTTTTTCAAAATAGACTTCGATACCTTTATCTTTTAGTTTTCTCACATAGGAAATGGTATCAAGTGTATTACGAGCAAATCTGGATATAGACTTTGTAATGATAAGATCTATCTGTCCAGCAAGCGCATCAGAAATCATTTTGTTGAATTCCACTCGTCTTCGAGTGTTTGTTCCTGTGATACCTTCGTCCGCATAAACATTGACGTATGCCCAATCAGGTCTTTCTTGGATAAATTTCTTATAATAATTGACCTGAGCTTCATAACTTGAGTATTGCTCATCTGTATTGGTTGAAACTCTCGCATAGGCTGCGACTCGTCTTAACTCATTTGAGCCGTTTGCAATTTGAGTGATGGGATTTTTTGTTGATGGTATGACTGTAATCTTAGCCATGTTGAACACGTCCTTTCATTTGATTGATTGCTCTTATTCGAGCTTGCTCTCTTTTTTCTTTAGTCCATGACTCGCTTCTGGATGTTTGCCATAGATATTCTATAGATGATCCATCCTTCATGTGGAAGATGAGTCTTTGCTCAGGCATCACGTCGATCCTTTCAACTTTCGAGTTGAAGAGTTTTTCATCGAACTCAGTTCTGTTTAGAATGTGATTTGCTGCTTCAATCATTTGACTGTCTGGGACTTGTTTTGAAGCACATGCGTCTTTACCTTTCGTGACTGATAGAGAACATTTCCAGATGTATTTTGAAGGTGTTGTTTTCCTGACATAAGCTCTTCCACAAATCCCACATCTCATGATTCCCTTAAAAGCATAATGCTTCTCTATTGATGGTGATACTTTTTGTAGACTTTTCACTTTTATAACCTTCTCTGCATCTGCAAACAATTCATGACTGATGATGGCCTCATGGTTGTTTTTAACCATATATTGATTCATTTCACCAGTATTGATGACTTTCCTTTTGGTTAAATGGTTGTCTCTAAAGGTCTTTTGTAAGATCAAATCACCTGTGTAGTTATAATTTGAAATAATTTGCATGATGGTTGAACGACTTCACTTGGATGCGTATTTAGGTTTTACCCCTTTTCGATCGAGTATCTTACCTATGGTATCAGCACCATATCCTTTAATGTATAATTGAAAGATCAATCGCACAAGCTCGGCTTCATCAGGAATAATAGTAAGCTTTTTGTTTTCAAGTCTATACCCTAGACAAGATTTACCACCCCAAATGAGGCCTTCATGAAAATCCTTCTGGATTCTCCATTTCATGTTCTCTGAAACACTTCTCGATTCCTCTTGAGCAAAAGATGCAAGAAATGACAGAATCATTTCACCTTCACCACTCATAGAATGGATGTTTTGTTCTTCAAAGAACACATCAACGTTGATCGCTTTGAGTTCTCTTACTGTTTCAAGCAAAGTCACTGTGTTTCTTGCAAACCTAGATATGGATTTGGTGATTACCATATCAATATGCCCTGCCCTACAATCTTGAAGGAGTTGTTGAAACTCTTTTCTTGAATCTTTGGTTCCCGTGAGTGCTTCATCTGAATAAACACCAGCAAAAACCCACATATGATTTTCACTGATTAGTTTCTTGTAATAACTCACCTGTGCTGATAATGATTTAAGCATGGATTCTTTACCATCAGAAACCCTCGCATAAGCAGCAACTCTAGTTTTCTTTGCTAACTTTGGTAACGTGCCTAAGCTCGTGATTCTCCTCTTCATGTTTGACCTCCTCTATTGGTACTCTATCTATCACTCTACTAAGGGGAATAGTCAAGTCAATCAGACGATAAAGGTTACCTCTTTTGATACAATACTTTTCTGCCAAATAATGTTCTGCTTTGTTGTATTCTTGTTTTGCCAAGAGACCTATATCAAACATTGTCTTGATAGGTACTGCCGATAATAAATACTTCTCCAAACTACTGCGATCCATGATGAACTTCTCCTTTGTTTAATTTGAACTTGATATAACAATCATGTCTGCAATAAACTCTGTTCTTGTTACCATATTTTGTGAACTCTTTATTGCACCATTTACATACATGCGTATAAAAGGCCTTTTTGTCAACTTCTTTTTGGTGTTTGTTCCACCAATCCCATCTGCATCGATCGGAACAAAATCTTTTTCGCTTTTTACCTTTGATGGATTTGATCTTTAAGCCACACTTTTCACAGTGGCCTTCAAGTAAATCCTCATCGTTTATTTTGCTACATGCATACCTGACAACACTTAATGTGAGTCCTAATTCTTTCGCTATCCTTTTATAGCCATAACCTTCACTTCTCATTTGTTTGAGTTGATTCTTCATTTCTGGTTTCATGGTTGATTACCTCCTAAGTCTTAGTCCGCAGAAATGACCTAAAAGTTCGGGTTCTTGAATAAAAATCATTCTGCTCACTAGTTAAATGGCGAGGTATCACCCATATTGCCGGTTTTAGGCTCAACATTTTGATAAAAGTAGTAAATCGAGTATTGATTCAACATCACACTAAAAAGCCCACAAATCAAATCGTTGAGGTCTTATAAAGCAAAAAAACACCCATTCAGCTGGAACATTGAATGAGTGTGTGATTAAACTTGATTAAGTTGAGTTGTTAGTTATGGAATGTATATTGATATTGTTTTTCTATAAAGCGTGTTTTAGGCTCAACGATTTGATTGAATATTAAACCCTAGTTTCTATTCAATCTAGTGGATAAATGCCCACACGTCAAATCGTTGAAGGTTTATCAAGTGGATTAGCAACAGTTCAAGTCCATCAATGTACGAACGGATGACATATGGAAATAAAACGGTATTTGTTGAAATCAATCCAGTAATTCGAACTATTTCCAAGTTTTTATCAAAATTCAGAAGTATTTTTCAGGTTTTCAAAAAATAGGTCTCGTGTAAATAAAATGCCCGTCGGACGGTACCCTAGCGATCCAATCTACTATAGACCGGGGGGGTGTTATTTTTCTAAAAACAAGTTTAAATATTCTCTCAATTTTTCTTCTGGGTAATAACACACTTTATAGTTGTCTTCGCAAACGAGTAACTGATTACAAAATACACTTGCATGTAACTGCTCAATCACATCTTCATAGTAGCCTTCAGTACTTAAAATATGATCAGTCATTTCAACGGCTTTATTTAACCTAGCAACGAGAATTCTGCTCTTGGTTTTATTAAATGTCAGTGTTTCTGCTTGTCCATCAAGATATGCACTGATTTCTTTTGGTGTAAATCCGGATTCAAGCATACTATTAGCCATAGCAACACTCACCATTGGATAGAGTTCCTTCAAATGACTTTTCTTAACGCCATAAAAGACCAGTGTAAATCTTGTTAAATCATGCATTAGTACCAACAAATTCTTTCTGCTTCTTTTAACTAAATGCGCATGCCAAGCATACATATCATTATCTGTGTTATGTTCAGTGATATTAAGTTTGATGTAGTCTAGCATTGCTTTCGTGCATTGTATGTGCATACTTTGACACCTCGCTTTAAACTTATTATACCAAATGAGGTAGATTTAAGAGTCGGTGGATTGAATACTTGTGATGTACAAAAATAACCGTAATTGCTAATCAGTTTTTAATTTTTTAAGTGAAGAAAGGCAGTGCTTTCGTTGATGCAGTTGTTTGGGATAGGGCAGGCTCACAAGCCCTATCCTACAAACGATGCGTCAGCGTGTTACGTACAACGTATATATATAAGACCTTTCCGCTACTTTTACGTTTAGGTATTTTTTACCCTATATTCCGTAATTTCTGCAAATTTTACAGATAGGAGTTTTTTACCTTTCCGTACGTATTATTTACGTCTATCATTTTATGATTTTAATATAGTTTTTTTATTGTAGTCAGCCTTGTAAAAAAAAAGCAACTCAACTCAATTAAGAGCTGGGTCGCTGGCATGAATCACTTTATTGTATTGCTTCTTGTTCTAGTTTACAATTGTTTATTAACATGAAGTTTATTAGTTGTGCAAATCTTCCACTTTCTAATTTTTCTAGTCTTTTTTTATCGTTTTGAGTAAGTTTTATCCAAAACTCTTTATGCTTCTCTAATGTCACTACATCCATCATATGTGGCATAAATTGGATGCCCGTCTTTGTGACCAAATCTTCAAAAATAAGTAAACCACCAGCATCAATGTCGCCAAAGTGATAGAATTCTATATTATTATCGAAGTTTCTTATTTTGCTTAACATTGTTCTTTTAACACTATTATGAAAACCTCCTAAATAGATAATGATATATTCAGTACTGTTAAACGAAACAAATGTGGTCAAATTTTCAATAGTAATGACTTTTTTTACAGAAATATCAATGATATCCAAATCTAAAATGGCACTTGAACTAAAAGCTATTTCATGACCATAAGTGTATAGATCAATCATTTGATCTTTGACCTTTATTGTTATTCCACCTTTTATATATGCAAATGTTGGTGTTTTGACAAGATGATAATTTGAAAACAACTCGTCATCATCCTCTACATCATCGTCGGAAAATTCTCTAATAATCTTAAGGACTTTATGCTCTATTTTTTCAAAAAGTTTAGAGTCATTAAATACTTTTTTACTAAAGTTTCTTTTCAAAGTATCTTCTTCTAGCAACATCATTGCTTCAATAGCTTTAATGTATAGTTTTAAATCATCTAGTTTATCAAAATAAGATTGAACACTTTGGAATGTTCTCAGCCTATCAGCCATACTTTCTATAAATCCTCTTACAATAGAGTTGTCACTATTCAAAGATTCCAAATATTCTAATGCTTCTGCACGCTTATTCTCAGGATTTGATCTCTTTAAAGACTTATAAATGTCTGAAACTGACTCAATATTAAGGTCAATAAAATCTAATTCTTTGTTTTTATTTAGCCTAATACGTATAAATTTTTGTTTAATTAGATCATCAAGTATCATATTGATTTGGTCTTTATAAAGATATGATTCTTCAGACCAATAATCTTTTAATGTGACATGACTTGCTTTAATTGAAATGTTTAAATTTTTATTTGATCCTTCTTTGGATAACTTACTGTGCTCATATTTGTCTAAGAGTTCGTTAAGAATCAGGATATAATACTTCTTCATTCGTGACCTCCCGAAGATGTTCTTTCCAACTATGGACAACTACTGTGTTGTTAGATTTTATCAATCCGAGCGTTGTCTCTACATATGGCACAATATTGACGAGTCTTTGAGGGGGCACAGCAATCAGTAGTTGAATATTTAACTCATTGTAGTATTCCATCATCGCTTCGATGCGTGATTCATCCATATTGTTAAAAGCTTCATCAAACATTACCACACATGCTGATGATCTGTTTTTTCTTGATGAATCAAGTAACTGTTGAAAAGATGATGCGATAATGACGTAAAAAGGAGTCTGTGTTTCACCACCACTTTTCTCTTTGTTAACTTTAGAAAAATAATAGGTTTCATCTTTTCTATTCGTAATTTTGATATCGTAATCCATATACTTGCGATAGTCCGTAAACTCTGCGATTCTTCTTACTTGTGCTTCAGATTTGTCCTCTGAAGTTAGCGTCTCAAACAAAGTCTTTAGTAAAATAAGGTTTTTCTCACTCAACGATTCAACAAGCAGTGATTTCGATACGTAATCCTCTGAACTCTGCAAGATCGTGTAATAATCTCTAAAATTAGGGTTATTACTACCCGAATAAGTAAAAGTATATACTTCCTTTTCCGAACCAAAAGGCTTGGTTTTCAGCGCTTTGTTAAGGTGAAAGAATCCTTCTTGTGCTGTCTGAATTTTCTCTCTAAGTTTGGATAAAAAATCCTCCTTAAATGATTTTTCACATGCATTTAAAGCAATTGCTGCTCTATCCTCAAACTCAATGATATTTCGTCCCTTAATACGATAATAGACATCCATGTAATCACTAAGATTATGAATATCCGCAATCAACTGTCCATTGTCATATTTTTGAGTATATTCTTTCATCAATTCTAGGATTTTGGTTTCTTGACTATAAAAGGTTCTTGATAATGAACTATTCTCGTTTTGAATACTTTGTATCATCTTGTCATAATTTTCTTTGTTTGTTACTTTTAAAATTTTCTTTTTATCTTGAATTTGTTGAAGA
>DIUU01000012.1 GCA_002423145.1 Acholeplasmataceae bacterium UBA6150
TTCAACAGTTCCATCTAGTCACTTAAGTTGAAAAAGACCGAAAAATTTCGGTCTTTTTTTATTTGATAATTGAATTATTCTCCTAAGCCACTTTCAATCAGCGCACATAAGGTGTCTACAGCCGATACTTCATCATCACCCTCAGCTTGTAATTCTACTAATGTATCCCTTTTAATCCCTAATGATAGTAGGAAAATGATGGATTTCGCATTGACAAGTTTTGCAGGATTTTCTGTTTTCATGATTTTTATTGTCGATTTAAATGTATTCGCAACTTTAACGAATTCCGCTCCTGGTCTAGCGTGTAAACCAGATGGGTTAGATACCAAGACTTGTTTTTTATACATGTGAGGCCTCCTCTAGTGTTTTCTTTACCAAATCTATGACTTCTTTTTCAGTTTCCAATGTCAACGCTTTTTGAGCTAAGTCTTTAAATGTTTTCATTGAGTTCTTAATAATTAAGTGTTTGATTGGTGCGATTGAGCTTTTACTCATCGATAATTTTTTCATCCCTAAACCCATTAAAATCGGTGCAGCAATCAAATCGCCACCCAATTCACCACAAACTGATATTGGTTTGCCAGCTTGATTAAAGCCATCAATGGCCATCTTTAAAATACGTATCATGCTGGGTGAATAACTTTGATAATAAGACGATACCAATGGGTTCATTCGGTCTACTGCAGTCAGGTATTGACATAAATCATTCGTTCCAATGCTGGCGAAGTCACATGCTTTTGCAACATGGTCAATCACCAATATGATCGATGGAATTTCAATCATGACGCCAATTTTGACTGTTTTAGAATACGGAATGTTTTGACTGTCTAGGTCGATTTTGACTTCTTCAATGACGGATTTGATTTTATGAATATCATCCATTGAACCGACCATCGGGAACATCAACCATAAATCCCCGTAAACACTGGCACGATACGCTGCTTTCAATTGAGTTTTAAATATATCTAGGTGACTGAAACATAATCTTACGGCTCTAAGTCCTAAAAATGGGTTTTCTTCTTTTGGTAAAGCCATATAGGATAAGGTTTTATCGCCACCAATGTCGAGTGTTCTCAAAATGACTGGTTTACCATGAAAGCCTACAAGAGCTCTTTTATACACTTCATACTGCTCATCTTCTGTAGGTAAATGGGTGTTTTCCATATAAAGGAATTCACTTCTAAACAGCCCAACGCCATCCACATAAGGTTCGAGTGCAAGTTCTTCCTTGGATGCCGATCCAATGTTTAAAGTGACATCGATTCTAAAACCATCGGATGTTATTGGGGTTTTATCTTGATACGTTTTTAGTATATTTACTTTTTCTATGTGTTTTTGTTTGCGTTGTTCATACTGAACCAAAACGGATGCTTCTGGATTTAAGATGAGTTGGTTATCGAGTGCATCCACAATCACCGTATCGCCATCATTAAATAACTGCATTGCGTTTTCTACACCCAATATGGCAGGAATCTGATAGCTTTTCGCAATAATCGCTGTATGTGAGGTAGGTCCACCGACTTCTGTAACAATCGCTTCGACCATGGAACGATCCAAAGTAGCTGTATCAGATGGATACAAGTCGAGTGCAACCACGATGGTTTTTTCAAATAATCGAGATAAATTCTTTTCTGGTACATTGTAGGCTATTCTTAAAAGTCGGTTTCTGACATCTTTTAAGTCTGCGATACGTTCTCTAATGAGATCGTCTTCAACGGTTTCAAGCATTTCAATAAACATCTTATACGCCTCATCGATTGCGTAAATATGACCATAATGTTCCACTTTGATGAAACTCTCAATGGTTTCTTCCATAGCCACATCATTGATGATTTCTAAATGTGCCTCAAATATTTTATGTTTTTCATCCTTTTTAGAAAGTAATAGTTGGACGATTTGTTCAATCTCTTGATTGGCTTTCGCCTTAATATCTGCATAGATTTGATAGGTTTCTACGGCATTTTCAGGGCTAATAAAAGCTTTTTCTACCGTTGGAACAAATTGTTGATATATCAAAACTTTACCAATTCCGATGCCCTTAGATACTGCATGTCCTTTTTCCATTATTGAATTACCTCTTCTATTTTGCTTCTTAAGAATTCATTGGCCATCTGCAATCTGGTTTCCCAGTCGCTATTTCCAGTATACCAAAATTCACCTACAAATAGACGAACACCGACGTTTACCAGTGACGAAATACACGTATGATATGGGGTATGTCCTTCACCAAAATTTAAGTTTCTAAATATATTGGGCTTGGTTTCTTTCAAATGACCCGCTACTATGTGACCTTTGCCTTTTAAAATATCGGCTTCAACTTTTAATGCGTCACCATTTTGTGCATTGGTTAAATTGCCTACGTCAGGATAGATTTTCAAATACGGACTGTCTATAAGATTGACATAATACATCGCTTTCTCAACGGTGTTCATGAATGGGGTTTCCATCGTTTCGAAAGCGAGTATTACACCATATGTAGCTGCCATACGAACAGATTTGGCTAAATTTTCAATAAAATTCTTTTTTGTCTGATCATTAGAAGGCAGATAATACTCATCATAACCTGCGATTTGAATGTATCTAATACCCAATCGATGCGCTAGAATGATGGCTTTTTCCATGATTTCTAGGCTGTGTTTTTGAACTTCTTTGGATTCACTCCCTAGCGGGTACTTGCGGTGACCCGATAAGCAAATCGATTGAATGAAACACTGTTCTGTTTTTAATGTGTCTTGAATGATTTCAATGGATGTATCATCCCAATCCAAGCGAGCCAACTTCTCATTGGTTTCATCAATGGATAATTCAATGAAATCGAATCCATGTTTCTTCGTCAGTTGAATTTTTTGTTTAAAACTTAAGTCGTTTGGCATGGCCTTTTCATAAAGACCGAGTTGGTACGATTTCATTTCTTTTGTCCATAGTAAGCATTTTTACCATGCTTACGATTATAGTGTTTATCGAGTAAGTATTGCGGGATGGGTTGTGCTTTGGGATTTAAGGTGAGTGTTAAGTAATTCATTTTCGCAACTTCTTCGATAACAACGGCGTTATGTACAGCTTGATTGGCATCTTTGCCAAATGTAAATACACCGTGGCCTTTCAACAAAATGCCTGGGATGGCGAGGATGTTTTTATCTTTAAACACATCGACGATCAATTTTCCTGTATACATTTCATAATCGGCTTCGATTTCTTGTTGTTCTAAAACACGTGCACACGGTACAGAACCATAAAAATAATCCGCATGGGTTGTTCCAAATGCATCTATAGATTTCCCTGCTTGTGCAAAGCTGGTAGCATACGTACTGTGTACATGACAAATGCCTTTGACTTCTGGAAATGCTTTATAGACTTCAAGATGTGTCTTGGTGTCGGATGAAGGGTTTAATTTCCCTTCAATCACGTTCCCTTGAAGGTCTAATACAACCATATTTTCTTCTGTTAAATCTTCATAATTAACACCACTGGGTTTAATCACGATATAACCTGTATCGAGGTCTCTTTCAGATACATTACCCCATGTAAACTTAACCAGTTCATGCTTAGGTAATAATTGATTCGCTTTAAGTACTTTTTTTCTGGTATCTTGTAGCATGTAGATTCCCCCTATTTCTTAACGTAATAAATGGCTGCTTGATGGATTGTATTGTTCGCTGACAATATGATGTCATGGTCTTTTAAATTGATTACGGTTAAATTGGCTGGTCCAATTTCACGGTCGATTTCATGGATTTCATAGGCTTTTGTATTCAGGTTGTAATCGATGTAA
The DNA here is from genome assembly GCA_002423145.1 of Acholeplasmataceae bacterium UBA6150. Classification (GTDB taxonomy): domain Bacteria; phylum Bacillota_I; class Bacilli_A; order Acholeplasmatales; family UBA5453; genus Paracholeplasma. The sequence goes on from DIUU01000012.1 coordinate 3,773, forward strand.
AACATCTCTTTGTTCAATCGACGAATACCACACACAAACACCGGTTTTCCACCTAAGGTAGTCCCACACAAGGCGTGAGCAAATTCAAGGGGACGATCGACTTCATAAACTTGTTGATATGAGCCGTTTATTTTTTTATACATAACCATCACATTGCCATGGAATGGTTCAATTGAAATGATTTCTGGAATACCATCAAAATCAATATCCAATACCGCAACATCTGAAATGGGTTTTTCAATCAAGTGGTGTGTTGTCCAAGATTGTCCCACACTTTGAGGTGGGATAAAGACAAATAAGCCTTCATCAGAGGTGATCCATGCAGCTTCTTTAGTTTCGTAAGGGGCTTGGTAGTAGCCATGGTTGTGTGTTAAGTTCTCTAAAATAGGTGTGACTGTCATGCCTAATGAAAGGTCTTTTGGTAAAACGCCAACGAACACTTTACCTGGGTCAGACCAGTCTTCTCGTTCTTTTTTAGATGAACACAAAGTAGCTCCTATAAAATAGTGCGTTTCACCCACGGTAATCAAATTGAATCGGTGTAAATAAGGCAAATGAATGAAGTCATTCACAACGAATTCATTGTTTTCTTTTTTAACGTGAACCACTTTGGTGGTAGCACCATTAAATCCAGGAAAGAAATTTCTAACCGCTAAGAATTCCCCATTCGTATTGGGGATGGGTACAATCGACATCGTACCCCCTTGATCATGCCACAGGGTTGTTTTCTTTTCAAATTTTTCACCACTATACATAATACATTTGCCATCGATGGCTTCACTGGCTACAATCAAATGTAACTCATTGTCAATCGTGACATGCCCTACCGCATAAGCACGGTAAAATTCATCTAATACTACTTTTTCAAAACGCATGGTTTGATCCTCCATTAATAAATTATTTAGGGCGAATGATACGCCTTGTTCTTGATTGGTTCTTGTTATAAAATTGGCTTGGTTTTTTAAGATTGGTACCGCATTACCCATCGCAATTTTTACTCTTGCGTGGTCGAATAAAGATAAGTCATTCTCAAAATCACCAAACGCCAACACTTCTTGAGGCCGGATATTCAAATGGAACAATAACCTCTTTAAGGCGTTTCCTTTGGTTATATCTCTGTTAGAAATATCGATTAAATTGTAATCTGATATCGTATATGTCAGTGTGGTTTCTGTTTCAATGAATCTTTTTAAGGCGTTACATATATCTGGGTTTGTTTCATATACCAACACTTTTTCGATTCGATTTCCGATGGGTTTCAATGCTTCATATCCACGGATTTGAATTCGTTCTAAATGCGCTTTAGTCGCCATTTCATTGTAGTCGATGAAACGTTCTCGACGGATACTATCTTTAGGGAAATAACAGGCTTCTCTTGAAAGCAAATTGCATTCAATTTTGTGCTTTAAACAGAAGTCTAGTACTTTAAATACCATCTCATCATCGATGATACTTTTAAAAATGGTTTTAGACTGTTTGATATCATCCAGCGATGCCCCATTGGCTGAAATGACGTAATCAATACAATTCAGTGTTTTATAGTAGGTTTCAAGCATTGAAAAAATCCGACCAGAGGCGATCACAATTTGAATTCCTTTTTGTGATAATAGTTTCAATATAGCCTGATCTTTTTCATGAATGGTTTTATCTTTAGACAAGAGTGTGCCATCCATATCTGTGACGATTAACTTAATACCTTCTAATGGTTTCATTGTTTTCTCCAAAGGCATTAAAGTAAACCTGTGGATGCCAGTATACTGACACCCACAGGCATGCTTTTAATGTTTATTTTTTAGCGTACTTTTCAACCAATCCTGCTTGAATGACTTTTTCTTTGCATTCAGCTTCGGACATCACATTACGTAATCCGATGACCACTTTCCCCGATTTCGTTGCATGATCAAACATACTCAAGAAATTCAGTGGACAAAAGACGATGTCATATGAGTTTGCAGCACTTTTACCTTCGGAAAGCGAACAGTGATGAATGTTATAGACAGGTATACCTAGTTGCTTCAACACTTTTTCTACCGTCAATTTCATCAACAGGGAGGTTCCTGCACCATTGGCACACGATACTAAAACTTTTAACATAACGATTCTCCTTCTTTTTTTGGATTTTTATTAAGCTTGGCTCTTGTTTAACTTGTATTGTTCGTAATCGTCAGTAACTAAGAAGTAATTCTTCTTGTCTGCGCGATATTGTAGTTGAGGAATTAAAACGAGGATTGCGATGATAATTGCAACACCGAAGTAGCTTAAGAACTTCATGAGAACTGTAAAGATTGGCCATACGACTGCCCAGTCCCACATACCTAAGTAACCACCGTATGCAGCCATGCCGACCCAACCAGCGATCAATGCAGAACCGAATACTTGCATTAAACCAGAAAGGAACGGGAATAACATAGCAGCTCTGATACCACCCTTATTGTTTGCGAATACTGCGATGGTCGCGTTATCAAAGAATACTGGAACGAATCCTGCGATAACAAGTACAGGGCTCTTTAAGAAGATGAGTGCGCCAATCGCTAAGAATTGACCCAATGCTCCGAATAAGAAACCGAGTGTAACTGCATTTGGAGAACCGAAACCGTAAGAAACGGCACAGTCTACGCCTGGTACAGCACCTGGTAATAGTCTTTGTGAAATACCTCTAAATGATGCAGAAAGTTCGGTAACGAATGTTCTAACACCCAATTGAAGAATAGCAAGATATACTGCGAAGTTAAGTGAAGTCGTTAAAATATAGAAGAAGAATGATTTGTTTGCAGCTAAGAAGTTAGCAGAAACAAGGTATTCTTTACCTAAAATCAATAGAATTGTTCCGAAGAATAATGTCATTAAGATTGAGGTAGCAACGATATTTTCGTTGAAAATGGATAAGAATCCTGGGAACTTCATGTCTTCTAGTTTTTTAGAAGGACCGCGTTTACCACTATTCATCTTTTCAGCTAACCAAGAGAATAATGCTAAACCGAACATTTGTTGATGGGCGATAGAGAAACCAGCACCATCGGTTAAGTCTTGAGTAATTCTAACAGTTAAGTTTGTACCAACTGCCCAGTATAAACCTAAGATTGCTCCCATGATTAACAGAATCATTGGGTCATTTAATGCCGGGAATGCGAATAATACTAACCAGAAGGCTGTAGAAGCTTGTTGAACTTGTACGTGCCCTGTGGTGAAGATTGCTCTCATCTTAGTCCATTTTTTGAATGCCACCAATAAAATGTTAAAGATAAAGGCGATAAGCAATAACAACATAACGGATGAAAAAGCTCTACCGAATACTTCTTCGACACCTGCAGTTACTGCATTTTGTCCAAAGTATGGGTCAATAACCATCGCATCTAGATTGAAGCGACCTTTTAATCCGACTAAAATCGGTCTGAAGTTACCAACTAATCCGCCTGAACCGACAATTAATATTAAATAACCAACGGTAGCCTTGACGAAACCTGATAATACTTCGTACCATGGTCTTCTAAGAAGCACGTAACCGACCACGACAATCAACCCGATAAAATAAGCTGGTTGTGTTAGGATGTTAGCTGCAAAGAATTCCCAAATCATTTGCAAAAAACTTAAAACTTGTTCCATATCTTTTCTCCTTTTCCTATTTCAGAACAGTGAGGGCTTTCAAGTCCTCAACTGATTTGACCTGTAGTAATGCTTCAAGCAGTGATTCATCGGTGAGCATTTCGAATAAGGCTTGCATATTTTCGACATGTTCATCCTTGTTTGCTGCTGCTAGGGTGAAAAACACCTTCGCATCTTTGGATGAGTCATTCGGATCAAATGAAACTGGTTTTTCTAGTTTCATAAATCCAATGGCTGTACCAAATACACCTTCTGCATTCTCTGTAGAATGCGGCATCGCGTAGTTTTCAAACAACACGATGTAAGGACCATACTTATTAACACACTCGATGATGAGTTCTGCATACCGTGCATCCACTGTACCATCCGCTTCAAGCGGCTTGCAGCTCATTCGAATCGCTTCTTGCCATGAATCGACCGACTCGAGGAATAAGTAATGATTTTTTTCAATGATTTTCTTTAATAACATGCGTGTTTCTATAATAGGGATTTGAATGGGATGTTTTGTTCATTTTCAAAAGCATCTTCAAATCCTCTTCTGTGATGGTACTCACGGTCGTTTTGATCGGTTGGGAAAGTGAATTTTCCGCCTACTTGCCAAATAAATGGTTTAAACTTATATTTTAAAACATCTTTCTTCATATCATATAATGCTAAGATTTCTTTGGGATCAGCCATAAAGTTTGACCAAATATCATAATGTAATGGAATCAAGACTTTCGATTGTAAAGCTTCTGCCATTCTGAGTAAATCCACAGACGTTTGTTTATCTGCGATTCCTACTGGGTTTTCACCAAATGCTCCAAAGCACACATCGATTTTATGTTTTTTACCATGGTCTGCAAAACTGATCGAGTAATGAGAGTCTGCTGCATCATAAATATTCCCACCAGTTGTCTTAAATAAGTAATTGACTGCTTTTTCATCCATATTAGGTATCGTTCCCGCCAATGGTACATATCCACCATCGGTAGTTACTAAACAAGTTCTATCGAATGAATCTAGTGCAACAATTTCAACATCTTTTACTTTGACAACATCACCTGGCTTAACCGTAATACAACGTTCAGCTGGTACACCCCATTTAATCCATAAATCCACGGATGATTTCGGACCGATGAAAGGAATCGGTTCTTTGATGTTTTGTAAAACGGCTGCTGCGAAATGGATATCCATATGGTCAGCATGATAATGTGTCGCAACTACAGCGTCGAGTTGTCTAACTTCAAATGGATCAAGCACGTGCGGTTGGATACGTAAATTAGGTTGTTGTAAGCGACCACCACTCATATTTGCCATTTGGTGACCCGGTAACATATTGGCTGTTTTGGTCGTTCTCTTTCCATTACCAAACCACAAGTCTACTGCGATATTTGTATTGTGTTCAGTTTTCAACCAAAACCCCATACAACCTACCCACCACAATGCTACTGTGTTTGGTTTAACTACTTCATCCTCGATTTGTTCATTTAAATAAGTGCCCCATTCTGGAAATGTCGCACGTAACCAAGTGTCTTTTGTAATTTCATTTACTTTAGCCATTTTGTTATTCCTCCTGTTATTTTGATATACGAATGATTTCGCTTTCATTATATGCGCGAGTACATTTCATTGCAATGTTTTTCGATGTTTTTTATCACAAATAATCATCAATTAATCATATATATGTTTTTTTATGTGCTAATAAGTATCTAAACGTTTACATTTATGATTTTGAGTGATAGAATATAATCAAATAGCAAAAGGGCGGTGAGTTTCATATTATGTTTACGTTTAGATCCCTCATTTTATCGGAAAGAATGCGTTCTTTCATGATGGTTGTAATTTTAGTGGTGTTTGTCGGCTTCGGAATTCAAATCATTATGAATGAGTCCAATTTGACAACACAAATCTTCTATGTGGTATTCCTCTCATTCTTTACCTTCTTCTTTGTCATCTCAGAAGTCTTACGTTTCATGCACAGAAAAATGATTTATGCCATGAATATTTTGGTGAATCATGAGAAGGCATTGTACTGGTTAAACCTCATTAAGAAGTTTGATTTGATTAAAGAGTATCAACAAACCCATTTTGTTTTCCAAACATTATACTTTAGAGACTTAGGTGAGTTTGAAAATTTGAAAACCTTACTTACTCATCCCATTTTTCAACGCAGTTCCAGTTTAAAACTGATTGAAAAAGTCAATCGATTTTATATCGCGATTGAATCCAATATAGAATCCGATGTACACGCACTGTACAAAGAAATTTATGATGCCTATTTTGTTAAAACGAAAAAAAATCGTACCCCAAGGTACGTGTATGATATTCATCAAATCAGTGCAGATTATTATATCTATAAAAAGAATGCTTCTAAAGCACACGATGAGTTAAAAGCTGTATTGCTCGATCGTTTAAACCCAAGAGAACAAACCTATTATTATGTATCTTATGCTAGATATAGTCAATTAAAACAAAAAGACACCGACTTGGTTTATTTAAATAAAGCGAAAGCAATAGCACCTCACGTACATCATGTACAAGCTTATACAAGGGAGTAAATCATGAAAAGTTCAAAACAAGAAATTGAAAAACGCAGAACACACTTATTAAGATTATTAGAGTACCGTGAAAGTATGTCTGTTGAGGAATTGGCAGAGGCTTTGAAGACTTCAGAAATTACAATTCGTCGTGATCTTCAATACTTCCAACAACAAAATTTAATTGATCGCCATCATGGTGGCGCATCCTTAAATAAAACCAATTTCACAACCAACATTTTCAGTTCCAATCTCGCGATTCATAAACACGCGATCGCGAAAGAAGCGGCACGTTTTGTGGAAGATGGCGATACCATCTTCATCAATACTTCTTCTACTGCACTTTTGGTCCTAGAGTACATAACTGCGAAACAAGTCACGGTCATCACCAATAACGGTAGGGCCATATTTTGTGAACACAAAGATAACCTTTATGTCATCCTTACAGGCGGCGAACTCCGCATGCCCAAAGAGTCCTTGGTGGGTGATTTCGCACTCAATAATTTAAGTCGAGTGAAGGCTGCCAAATGTTTTCTAGGCTGTAGTGGTATTTCATTGAAGAGTGGTTTTACAACGGCAGTTTTACAAGAAGTTGCTATCAACGAAATGATGTTAAAAAACACCATTGGACCACGCATTGTCTTGGCTGACAAAAACAAAGTGGGTAGAGAACACAGTTTCATCTCAGGTTCGATTAAAGACTTAACGTATTTGATTACAGACACACAAGCGAGTGAAACTGAGGTCAAAGCATTAAGACAAGCCGGACTCAAGGTTTTACAAGTCCCCGTCGTTGAGTAAACAAAAAAGTGTGAGTTTCACACTTTTTTTTCTTGAATATAGGCACTTACTGAATGAAATGTAATCGCCCCGTGATGGGTTTGTTCTGCCCGTACATGACTGCCTGCGTAGCCAAATGTATGATCGCTCTCCCTCAAAGGGATGGCGATGGTGTTCATTAGACCATCGGTAATCATGGCATCACTCATGGGTTTTTTCCCGAGTGTTTTGAGAAATTCAAACAATTGTTCTTTTGACTGTTGAGAGCGGATTTCAACAAAGGTAAAATAAATCTTTTTTGGATCTTTTTCTGGTGTGTGCCCGCCAAATGGAAATGGCATATTAATCCTCCTATGGACCAAGAGAGAAAAAGAAAACCCATCGAGATGATGGGTTTAAGTACACAGTTATCCATCATCCAAGCGTTAGCACCTTGCCTAAGGTAGGTTGCTGAAGGGTCAATGAGCTTGTCTCTCGCCTTCTCTTTATGGTAGTTATATTATAGTTTATTTACGATTTTTATACAATGCTTATTTGATTTTAAAGTGTTGAGTTGCTGCTACAGCAATCTTCCACCCTTTAACCAAATGACTTCTGGTGGCTTCATCCATGACTGGATTGTAGGCTTTTTTAAGTTGCCAAGAGGCTTTGATATCTTCGGTTGATTTCCAAAAACCAACGGCTAAGCCCGCTAAATAAGCAGCCCCTAAAGCGGTGGTTTCAAGAATCTTCGGTTGTTCAACTCTTAAGTTTAGGATATCTGATTGGAACTGCATGAGGAATTGATTGACAGTCGCTCCCCCATCGACTTTAAAGGATTTAATAGGAAGTTTGGTGTCTTCTTCCATGGCCCTTAAAACATCCATCGATTGGTAACAAATGGCTTCAAGAACCGCTCTTGCAAAATGGTCTTTTGTAGTTCCTCTGGTTAAACCAAAGATAGCGCCTCTGGCATCGGAATCCCAATACGGAGTACCTAATCCAACAAATGCAGGGACAATATAAACACCCTCATTGGATGGTAATGTTTTAGCCAATCCTTCGGTTTCCGAAGCCGATTCAATCAGCTTAATACCATCTCTTAGCCATTGTACAGATGATCCCGCAACAAACACAGAACCTTCTAGTGCATACGTGATTTTATGATCTAAACCCCATGCGATGGTGGTCAATAAGCCGTGTTCAGAAATGATCGGTTTTTCGCCTGTATTCATGAGCATGAAACAGCCTGTACCGTAGGTGTTTTTAACCATCCCTTTTTCAAAGCAGTTTTGTCCAAATAACGCCGCTTGTTGGTCACCTGCGATGCCAGCAATCGGGACTTTCTTACCAAAGAAATGGTGAGGGGTAGAATACCCATAAATTTCAGAACTGGATTTAACTACTGGTAACATGGTGCGAGGAATACCCAATATTTGGAGTAATTCTTCATCCCATTTTAAATCATGAATGTTATATAAAAGTGTTCGAGACGCATTGGTATAATCGGTCACGTGAACCGTTTCCCCAGTCATTTTATAAACCAACCAGGTATCGATTGTTCCAAATAAGAGTTCCCCTTGGTCGGCTTTTTTTCTCGCGCCTGGGACATTGTCTAAAATCCATTTGACTTTAGTACCAGAAAAATAGGCGTCAATCAATAAGCCTGTTTTGGATTTAAATAGCGGGCCATAACCTTGCTTATTGAGTTCGTCACAAATCCCTGAGGTTTGGCGGGATTGCCAAACAATGGCGTTATGAATCGGCTGTCCTGTGGTTTTATCCCAAACCACTGTGGTTTCACGTTGATTGGTAATGCCCACCGCTTCGATATCTTGAGGTTTTAAATTGGCCTCTAACATCACACGTGCCATTACGGCTAACACAGAAACCCAAATTTGATTTGGGTTATGTTCTACCCAACCTGGTTGTGGGTAGATTTGAGTGATTTCTTCACTGGCCATCGCGATGATGTTGGAATCATGATCGAATATGATGGCTCTGGTGCTGGTGGTACCTTGGTCGATTGAAAGTATGTATTTCATAAAATTACCCCTTCGTGATTGATCGATTTAGTCGCGACGATGTCTACGCCTGTATGATAGATATCCGCGACGATTACATCTCCTATTTTAACATGTTTTTCTATGACAATATCCTCTAAAAGGGATAAAATCTTGAATATCAATTCTTTAGGTACAGGTTCTTTGGTTTTTACCGAAAGTCTAGGACAATCTGTAAATTGTGTTTTAACGGTGGTGGTGAGCATTCGCTTAGGCGATGTCATTTCAACAATCGCGTATTTTTCACCACGAGGGCAGCGATTTCCTACCACTTTCAACGATTCATCTACCGATAGATGACAGCCTACGGGACAAACAATGCAGGTGAGTTCTTTCATAGTACTTCCTCCAAACTGATTTCAATCGGATCATTCGATAAGAGATTTTCTTTTTTAATTAAGATATTTTCCATTTCTGCTGGGGCTATGTATTTCGCTTTCTTTTGTAAAATAACGACGCCATTTTGTGTTACTTTGAATAGCCCTTGTTCCATTTTCTTAGTGACACGGAATGAACATTGAATCGATTCCTGGATGTCATTAAAGTCAATGAGTTGAGGTACCACATAACGGATATTAGAACCTATCTCAACGATTTTTAAATCCTTGGTATGATTTTGTTTTTCTAGTAAAAAAGTTTTCGCGTTTTTACCTGCTTTTTCGCCTTCTTTGGATACCCAGTCGACCAAGTCATGGACATGAAGGGCATTCCCACAAACGAACAAACCATCCACATTGGTCATGAGCGATTGATCTACAATCGCACTTTTGGTGACTGGGCTTTTTTTCATTTGAAGCGAATCAAATAATCCAACATCAGGAATCAATCCAATCGATAACAATAAGGTATCGACATCGAATGATTTCTCAGTTCCAGGGATGGGTTCAAATCGGTTATCCACTTGTTGAATGGTGATTTGTTCCAAAGTATCTTTACCTTTGATGTTTGTCACGGTGTGTGAAAGGTATAATGGAATATTGAAATCATCTAAGCATTGGACTATATTTCGGGTTAACCCATTGGAGTAAGGCATCAATTCAGCCACCCCTAAGACGGTCGCACCTTCGAGTGTCATGCGTCTGGCCATGATGAGTCCGATGTCACCACTGCCTAAGATAAATACCCTTTTACCAACCAAATAGCCTTCCATATTTAAATAGCGTTGTGCACTACCTGCAGGCATAATCCCTTTGGGTCTTTCTCCAGGGATTTGAACTGCCCCTCTCGTGCGTTCATAACACCCTGAAGCGATGATCACGGCTTTGGTTGTTAAGTGACGGTACCCGTCAGCTTCGCTGGTTAAAGTAATTTCAAAATCGGTTTTCTTTTGAATGTCAATGACAGTGGTACCCAATAAAACATCGATTTTTTGATTTTTCAATTGTTCAATAAAGCGAGTCGCGTATTCGGGTCCAGTCAATTCTTCTTGAAATACATGTAATCCAAATCCATTGTGAATGCATTGATTTAAAATACCACCCAATCGGGGTTCTCTTTCAATGATGAGGATGTTTAATTGGGGATCATTGGCTGAAAGTGCGGCTGCGAGTCCAGCGGCACCCCCACCGATGATGGTAAGGTCTGTTTTCATCATTTTGTTTTGGTCTCCTTCACTAGGATGGGGGTATGTTCTGCATAGTAATTCACTTCGGTTGGTTTTTTATTGGTTTCTCTACCGATGATTTTCAGTACTTCTGATTCACAATACCCACCTTGACACAAGCCTGCGCCTGCACGTGCACGCTTTTTAATACCTTTGATGGTGTCATTGCCTGTGGGGCTATGGATGGCATTTAAGATATCTTGTTCTGTCACCTTTTCACATTTACAAACCAAATGCCCATGCTTAGGGTGTTTCTTAATTTCCGTTTGTTTTTCACTTTCAGTTAGTGTATGAAATAGCGGTATATTTTTATGAATTGGATTAAAATTTGGTTTTTTAGGTAAATTGATTTTGATGACCTCTTCTACCACGTATTTCGCAATCGCAGGAGCAGCCGTGAGTCCTGGGGAGTCAATCCCTGCCACGTGATAAAATCCTGGGTGAACCTTGGATTCTTGGATATAAAAATCTTCATAAGTCGAGGTTGCACGTACCCCTGCGAAGTTTCTGATGATCATGTCGTATGGGATTTGATTGGATAATGATTTTAATTGTTCTTTGATGTATTTCATGCCTTCTCGAGTCGTCGATTCATCTTCGCGGTTCATGACATCGTAGGAGGTAGGTCCTAATAAGATATTGCCATGGGTTTGAGGGACAATGAGAACCCCTTTCCCTGCTTTGGTCGGTAATGGATAAATCACGTGATTGAATAATCCTACCGCTTTACGGTCTAAGACAAAGTATTCACCTTTACGGGGTTTGATTTCAAATTCAGGTTTTTCTTCAATCATTTTCGCAATCAAGTCACTGTTCACACCAGAAGCGTTGATGACGTGTTTGGTTTCAATCGATGAACCATTTTTAAGATGTAATACGAAATGATCAGACTTTACATCGATGGAAACCACCTGTGCATTTCGTTTAAATTCAGCCCCATTTTTAATTGAATTCGATATCGCGTTGATCGCTACTTCCCATGGAAAGGTGACTTTGGTAGAGGGTAAGGACAATACTTTGGTGATGGTGTCTGTCAAGCGGGGTTCGACTTTGCGTGCTTCATCACCACTTAAAAAATACGCACCTAAGACACCATTGATTAAAGCTCGATCAAACAGGGCTTGTAACATCGTTTCTTCCTCTGGTGTATGAGCCACCACATAGGCACCGGTTCTTAATAAAGAGATGTCTAATTCTTTCTCAAGGGTGTCGTATAAACGGTTGCCTTCGACACATAAACGGGCTTTTAATGACCCAGGTTTAGGGTCATGTCCAGCATGAATGATTGCACTGTTAGCGATCGTTTGGTGGCTGGCGATGTCATTTTCTTTGTCAATGACTAAAACAGATACGGGGTATTTGGATAATTCTCTCGTAATTAAGGATCCAATGATGCCGGAACCAATTACAACATAGTCTTTCATAAAAAGGCCTCCTAAAATGTAAAAAGAGAAAAAAGATGTATTGATACATACGGTTTTTCTCTATTCTCTCTAGTTGAAATATTAACTTGTTTGTTTTATAGCCAAAACTTAGGGTTACTGGTAGTGACCGCGACAGCCCCTGCCAATAAGCAGGACGCGATTTGTTCTTTGGTTCGAATTAACCCACCCATCATGATTTCACAATGGATCTTTTGTTTGATTTCAGGGATGATATCCACACAAAGGGCAGGCAGTACTTCTAAATAATCGGGGTTCGCTTTATTCGCGACTTCCAAACTCTGTTCGAGTGATATGGAGTCTTTTAAGAAAAACCTCAAAATCCCAATGACTTTTCGCTTCTTACAGACTTCGATGACTTTTGGTTTTGAAGAGATAATGCCATCCACCTTTAACGATTGGATGAGGTAAATCGCTCCAAACTCATCTGAACTTAGGCCTTTAATCAATTCCGAATGGATTAAGACTTTCTTGTCTTTACTTTTCATTTCAACAACCAAATCGGATAATTGAGCTAACTGAAAGTTCATTAAAATCCCATAGGTCATGTTGGATTGTAAAAAGAGTCTGAGTTCTTGATGATTACTGATGGCTGGAATGATTCGTTGATTGCCTAACATACGATAAAACCACCGCCTTATAGAAAATAAATAGCAAAATCAAAACGCGGAAAAATATGCATTTTAGTGACTTTGCTCTTAGCTCTCTCTTGTTTAAGTTCTAATTTCATTATAAAGGTATAGTCTCCTTAAGTCAAGTTATGTTGTTGTTTTTTAATGTTTCCTAATACTGTGAGTTATTCCCCTCATGAGGGGATATTCCAAAATAGTTTTATATTCAAATAAAAGCCATTTAATATATTGACACTAGACCAATGACGGTGTTATAATGACATCGACAACGTAATGTAAGCGCTTAGAGACCAAGAGCGGAGGCCATATTTCACGAAAGTGATTTTATAGGTGTCGTTCTTTTTATATTTTTATAGGGGCCGAAATTACAAAATCAAACAGAAAAGGGAGAGAAAAGATGTTAAAAAGATTGACTAAACCAGCCAAATGGTTGGTGATACTACTACTCGTTGTATTAGTATCGAGCTTTTTCGCTTCAACGGTTCAAAACTCATTCTTCTCAGTCAAAGTTGACAAGATTAGTTTTGAGACAGAACGTGGGGAACTTTCTGGTTACTTGTATACGCCAAGAGGCGTCAGTGCAAGCAAACCTGCACCTGCTATCATCTTAACCCACGGGTATCTCAATAACGCCGAAATGCAAATGATCGGTGCGATTGAATTATCCAGAAGAGGATTCGTTGTCCTCGCATTTGATATGTATGACCATGGTGACTCAACTTGGGAAACACCAGCTGCATTTAGCTTCTTCCCACGTTCCGTGTACGATGCTGTTCAATACATGTATGAACAAGACTATGTATTAAAGGCAGCTAACGGGGATGGCATGATCGGCGTTAGCGGTCACTCAATGGGTGGATTCTCATCCAGTTACGCGGTTGTATTTGATGAACAAGATTTCGCTACAAACGGCTATCGTAAGATTGCTGCTGCATTACCAGTCGGTGCAGACTTCAGATACATCGCAGTTGCCAATCCAGAGACATTCTTTGGACCACGTTCTGCCGGTGTCATCGCTGCCCATTGGGACCAATTCTTCTTTGACAACGTCACCCCATCCACCAGTGGATCCTTACGTTACAAAGATTTCGTCAAAGACCCCGTTGGTCTAGCCTTCTTAGGTAGAACCACTACCGATGGTGCTGAACCTAGTGTTTGGTATGACAGAGACGGTGGACAAAGAATTATTTATACACCAGATGAAACTCACCCACAAAACCACTGGTCATTAGAAACCGGTTCAAACATGGTTGATTTCTTCACAGACGCTTTTGAATTCCAACTTGGTAGACACGCAGACTTAGGTTCACTTACTTCTTATGGTATTGAACTCAAATCTGGTCAAGTATGGTGGTTAAAAGAAGTCTTCACATCGATTTCATTAGTCGCATTATTCTTAATGATTTGCCCAGCATTCTTATTGCTTACTCAAGTTAAAGGATTCAATAAAGTATATGCTGAATCCAAAGCTCAACCTCAAGTGGTTGTCAACCATGACCTCAAGATGCTTAAAGTCATCGTGGTCTTGTTAGCAGCATTGCTTGGAGCATTCTATCTCAATATTTTCATGGACAGACAAGTAGTCGGTCTAACCTTATTGGCGAAGGCAATGCATTACATCGTTGGTGGTGTATTCGTTGTCATCATCGGTGCTTGGTTGGTATCCTTAGCTAAACCTGAATCCGTTAAAGTTGCACAAAAGATTACCCTTGGTGCAGCCATAGTTGTATTTACAGCATTGGCATTCCGTTGGTTATTATTGAACCCTACCATCGTATCCAGATCTACTTATTGGAGCGCACCTTCCATCAATACCATCGCTTATTGGGCAATGGCTGCTGCTGGATTGACATTCCTAGTTGTATTTGGAACAACCCCAGTATTTAATGCTGGCCTAAACGTTGAAAATCCTTATGGATTAAAAGCGTCTTGGACTCAAGTCGGTGCTTCATTATTAACTGCAGTCACATTGACATTCGGTTTATTCTTAGTCGTTGGTTTAATGGAATGGATCTTCTTAACAGACTTCAGACTATACGCTTACGCAATTAAGATTTTCAATTCTCATCAATTCGAAGCAGCCCTCAGATATATGCCTTTATTCTTCATTTATTATCTAGCTTCTGCCATCGCAATTTTCATCAATACCAAAGGTATGAAGGGCTGGCAAGCCGATGCACTCGCTGCATTCCTATTGGTTGGACCAGTTATATTCTTCCTAGTATATCAATACTTCGTGTTATATAACACTGGTGTCGCTGCGTTCCCAACATTCACATTGTCTTCAATTCTATTGGTTGGTATTATTCCAACATTAACCGTCGCTGGTATTGTCATTCGTCGTTTCTCCGAAAAGACTGGCAACATCTGGACATCCGTATTCTTCACAACCACATTCTTCACATTGGTTGCTGTAGCGAATACCGTTGTATATCTAATTCAATTTAGATAATCTAATCCTATAAGAGAAAATCCCTACTGAAAGTGAACCTTTCAACAGGGATTTTTTTCATTTTAACAAGCCTGCCACCAAATAATTCATGGCCAATATACCTAAACTGACTGTGAAATAGATACCAAAACTTTGCATATCATAAGCACTCATCCACCACATACTGAATAGTAACACGAATGGGACACCAAATAATAGGCTTATTCCATACGCACTTTTTCTTTCATAATACGCGCTTAAATGAGCGTTTCTAGTAATTAAGCATGAGATAATCATAAAAATAAACAACAAGGAAACCCCATTATCCACCCAATTGCCGTATTTACCAATGGTATACCAAAAGTTGTTGTTGAGGGCGATGAGCAATAACACTGTACCATAATAGCCATATTGAAATAGTCGTTTTTTCATTATAAACACCACATCCAATCCATATCCTCATTATACATCTTTAATTATGTTTATGAAATATCTAAAAGAAAAAACCCTGAATTGGCATCGCCTTTTCAAGGGTTTTAAACTTACTTTAAATGATTAATCGACCAATAACGCAAGACTCACTGAACCGTCCGAATGGACAACCCATAAGGATGAGGTTGCGATATTGTTTAGATTCGTTGTCCACCATGCAGCGTCTGTTGGGATGGCTGTGTTGGTTAATTGAAGGGTTTGTGAGTGCGGCGTGTTGTTGGTGATACTACCAAAAATACTGGTTTGATCTAAAACAACGACTTGATCACGGTTATACCCAATTAAACCTGAACGTTCGTTATTCACGAAAGTCACTCCGAAATACGCATCCATCAAATCTGCGGTGCCCGGATAACGGTTATAACCCACAAAGGCTGCTGTCACGTTACCGTCTACGATGGTATTTAAAACAACGATACGTACACCTGAAAATTTAGAATCTACGACATTCGCGATGTATCCAACCAAGGCGGATGCTGCGACGTCTGAGGTATTTACACTATTGGATTTCACAGTCACGCCTTCAATGAAGATGTCGTCTGCGGTGACAAGTGCACTACCATCAATACGACCGATTAAACCACCTACGTTAACTAAATTGTTGGTAATCATCGAATCGATGATCGCGATATTGTTGATACTAGCTGCTTTGGAGATGTGACCCACCAAACCACCTACACCGTTGGTATCTGCGCCATAAACGCTTGAATTCTTAATCACGATATTTTCAATCGTGGTCGCGGTGTTTTCGATACGTCCGACCAATATACCTGCTCTAGACGTGGTTGAGATATGTACATTATCCAATACGAGATTCATGATGGTCGCGCCGTTGGCTCTAGGGAATAGACCACCATAATTGGTTAATCCAGTTTGTGTTAAATTCGAAATTGTGAAGCCTTGACCATCGAATGAGCCTTTAAAAGCCGTATTGACATACACCCATGTGTATCCTGCAAAATCCAGGTTATTCGATAGTTTATAACTGTAAGTGGATTCCACAGTCGCCATCGTATAGAACTGTTCAATGGTAGTAATCATGATGTCGCCGACTGGGGCACCAAAATAGGAGACCAAGTTTAAGTTCGCAGTGACTGGCGTGTTAAAATCATACGCAATTCCTGCTAAACGCCATTCAACAAATGGACGTTCAACGAAGATATTGACTGGGTCTTCGGTTGGTTCAGCAACCAATGAGCCATGAGCTATTTCCAATGGATTTAATCCATCAAATGTAACGGTATAAGTCACTGGTTCCCATACTGCAACCAAGTCGATGTCTGCGATGACTGGGGTAGAAAAGTCGTATGGTTGACCAAAGAGGGTCCATCCCGTGACTTTACTTAACACACCTTCAATCGTTTGGTTTGGTACGACTGGTAGAATTGCGAGTTGACCATAGTTGATGTCTTGTGTTGGCACACTTAGACCATCCACGTTGGTAACAAATGAAACTTGTGAAGGTGGAACAGCTTCATATTTACCATACAAAGTGATTGCACCAGTAATGAGATTGTTTGGTAGCTCTAATGTCATTTCAATATTGGTATAGTAACCGCTAAAAACGTAGCCGTCGACAACGCTAGGTAAATACTCAAAGGTAGCGCCCACACGTAACATCGTGGTGTCGTTTGGTTTTGTAATATTATAAACAAGGGTAACGGTGACCAATGCTGGTAATGAGTCTGTATATTGCGTTAAACCAAATGATTTTTCGTCATATACACTCCACAAATTACTGCTCGTAATGCTATTTAGATTCGTTACCCACCAATCCAAATCGGTTGGAACTGTAGTGTTGGCTAACGCTAAGGCTTGTGAGTGGTGTGTATTGTTACCGATATTTCCATATACTGAGGTTTGATCGATAACGACGACTTGATCACGGTTGTATCCAATGAATCCTGAGCGTTCGTTGTTGACAAAAGTAACTTCGAAGAATGCGTTTGAAATCGATGATGTGCCTGGGAAACGGTTGTATCCAACGAAGGCTGCAGTGACATTTCCATCCACGATGGTCTCTAAAACCACCACGCGATTCGCGGTTAATACGCTGTTGACATTGTCTCTCACATAACCAACGAAGGCAGAGGCTGCGACGTCTGATGTATTGGCTGAAGTCGATATGACAGTCACGCCTTTAATGAAGATATCCATAGCATTCAATGGGGCACTATCGACACGACCAACCAATCCTCCCACGTTGACCGCGGTGTTTTGAACGATGGTATCAATGATAGAGATGTTTGAAACATCGGTTCTTCTCGATACTAAACCAATGAGTCCACCCACACCATTGGCATTCGCGCCACTGATCGATGAATTCATGATGACGATGTTTTGAATGACGCTATCGCCATTTTCTACACGACCAACCAAGATACCACCACGTTCAGAAGTCTGAATGGTGATGTTATCTAATACAAGGTTCCTAATGGTTGCACCATTGGCTCTTGGGAAAATCCCACCCATGTTGGTTAATCCCGTCATGGTGAGGTTTTTGATGATATGGTGTTGGCCATCAAATACACCTTTAAAGGCGGTATTGACATAAACCCAAGTATACCCAGTAAAGTCTAAATCGGTTGATAATGCATAGTTATAAGTAGATTCTACCGTAGCCATATAATAGAATTCTTCTACGGTATCAATCGAAATCAGGGTTGGAGAAATGAATCCAGAGACCAGATTAATGTCTGCTGTGATTGGGGTGTTGAAATCAAATGCGACACCTGATAGACGCCACTCGGCGATGACTTCTTCAAAGAAATGTGTCGGCAAATCGGGTTGTGTGGTAATCAATTGACCATAAACCACTTCAACTGGGTTCGCCCCATTGAATGTGACAGTCAGGGATGCTGTATCCCATACTGCGATTAATTCGATGTTTGAAAGAATTGGCGTGCTGAAATCAAATGGTTGACCATTTAAAGTCCATCCAACTACTTCTTTTAAGACATCACCAATCATTTGATTAGCTACGACTGGCTGGGTAGCGAGTTGACCGTAGTTCACGGCCTGCATCGGAACGGTTAACCCATCCACGTTGGTGACGAAAGTCACTTCTGATGCAGGAACGGTTTCATATTTACCATACAATGTGACTGCTATAGATACGATATACCCTTCTGGTAAGGCTTGTGTCATTAGGGCATCTAAGAACCATCCCACGAATTGATAACCACCCACATGAGGTGTCATGTGAACAAAGATACCGCCTTGTCGGATTTCAACTTGTTGATTATCCAATGTGATGTTGTAGATTAAATCGACTGTAATCATTGGTAGGCTATGTTCTAAATAGTTATCCAATGCGAAAATGTTGTTTGAATCTAAGGTCCATAAATCACTGGTTGTGAACGCGACTAAGTTCGTTGTCCACCACGCTAAGTTGGTTGGCACGGAAGTGTTCACGAAAGCTTGTGCTTGAATGTGTTCTACTGAACCTGTCAATACACCAAATATACTACTTATGTTGAGTTTATCGGTTTCATTATTGACTCTACCAATCAAGCCAGCAGCTACTGCGGTTGGGTGAACAAAATCAACATCCAAGTACACGTTTTGAGCGGTTGTAGAACCTGGGAAGCGGTTATATCCGATGAAAGCACCTGCGACTTGAGCATCAACGACAGTATCGATGATCACGATACGGTTCGCTGTTACGACAGACGCGACAGAGTCTCTAACATAACCAACAAAGGCACCGGCTGCGATGTCTAATGCGTCGATAACATTGGATTTAACCATGACACCACGAACATAAATATCCGAAGCGATTAGAGCTCCACCATCCACACGACCGACAACACCGCCAACGTTTTTAACGCCAACCGCGATGACATCAGAGTCTAGTAAAGTGATGTTGCTTAAAATTGTTTCTCTTGAAACTAAACCAATGACACCACCGACGCCATTGGCGTTTGCTGAAGTCACGGATGAATTCATAATCACGATGTTCGTAATCGATGAATTGCCATTTTCGACACGACCAACTAAAATACCACCGCGGTCTACAGATGTCACGTGGATGTGATCTAAGACTAAATCACGGATAACCCCACCATTGACTCTTGCGAATAAACCACCATAGTTCGTACCAGTTTTGGTCATGGTTAAATTCGAAACAGTATAGCCATTGCCATAGAATTTACCTTTAAATGATGTATTGCCATCGGCCCAGGTGATGCCTGTTAAGTCGATATTTGTCTTTAAGGCGTAACTGATTGTAATGTCTGCTGCTGTGGTTGAGAATATGGAAACAAATTGTGAGACCGAAGTGATTTCAGTCACAGCTTCTCTTAAGATGGCGTGACTAAAAATATTCGAATCCCCATTCAAATCGATGAACACATGAATGTATGCGAATGTGCCTACATTCAAGTCGTCTAATAAGACGGATTGACTGGAAATGGTTCTTGAAACACCGGCCATAATCGCGGCTTTGGTTTCGGTTTCATTGTTGCTTAATAAGTAATATAAGGTACCTGATGGTTGAACCACAGTAATCTTGATATCCGATAGTTTTTCAAGGTAACCTGCTTGTGTCGAAACGACCGCTGTGATTTCATTCGGTTCAGCTGCAGAATAGACATTGACTTGTTGTGTGACCACTTTGATGTCCGATGCATTCGCACTGTTGGTGAATGTATAGGTAACCACGTAATCCCCAGGAATTAATGTATTGACTGGGTTATTGACAACCAAGGTATAATCGGTATCTTTGGTGAGTAATTGTTGTGTCCCAAAATAGTTATATACTTTTGGCGTGTCTACGGTAAAGGCTGTGCCTTCTTCAATCGAAACAGTTGGTCGAATGTCTGTTACTTGTCCTAGTTTAATGACTTCAACAGGACGTGGTAATGCTTCAATTCGATTCACCACTAAATTCGATAGATACGCAGGTTCGCGTAGTACGGTTGTGGTTGAACTACCACTACGGATGAATACGCTTTGGAAAGGCGTGGTTCCGGTATACGTTACTTTGCCTGGGGTTAGGGAAACGAGTTGTCCTGCTTCATAATAGAACGCTTCTAATGTTTTATTCACTAGATCGACTTCAACCCTGAGGGTATACCATTGGTTGATGTTGATGGTTGTTTTCATCAGTGTGCCATTGTCTAAACGATAGAACAACGACGCGCCATCTAAACCAAAACCAATGACTGGGCTTGAGGATGACGATTGAATATTGATGGCTGAACCATTGGATGTTGTGGTTTGTAATAGGTCCACTTCAAACACCAATAAATCATAACTATGGGCGATTGACGCTTCAATTTGAAGTTCAGTTAAAGCCTCAATCTTGAGTGCGTTGGATCCTTTAGGAATCGCTGGAGTCAAAGCGGAAATGACCGTAAATAAGGAATTTCCGGCTTTACCTGACACCGGTGCCCAAACGCCTAATTGACCGATGATGTTCCCATTCGTATAAGACTTAAAGTCTTCGTTGATGAGTGGTTCGGTTTCTTCAATGCTTGGTAGAGCAAGCACGGTTGCTGTAAAAGTCTTCGTTCTTGTGACACTACCTCTGGTAAGTGTAGCTGTCAACGTGACGGTTTGATCGCCTTCTTCAAAGGTAGGTTGCGAAATCAACCCATTGGCTTGAATATAGGCTGGCTTATCAATTGACCAAGAAATACCAACGCCATCTCGATTGGTTGGGAAGATGATTCTTGGTGACTGATTGGTAAGTCCTGTAATGGTACCTAAACTCAACCAATCAAACACTTGGTCGACATAGGCTTGGTCTGTGACAGACCATTTTGCATACAATGTAATGTTCGCTGTAACGGTATCTGTATCAAATACCCAAGGTGTGGTTAAGGCTGCCTCCTTAAACCACCCATCAAAAGCGTAACCCGATTTGGTTGGTGCACTCGGTGCAGTCAACTTTTGACCACTTTCGACTTGCACTTCTGCAACCACACTACCCCCATTGGATTCAAATGTGACGGTATACTTGGTTGAAGTACACGCCATCAAAATGAGTCCAAGGGTGAGGATTGCGACTAAACTGACGAATTTTTTCATATTTCCTCCCTTATTTAACCTTTGTAGTTATTACAAGTAAATCCTGTTCTAGGGGCCACAACAAACAACAGTTTTGCTGCTCTGGTTTGGCCATTCAACGTAAGTGTTACATCGATCACCACAGGCCAATTGTCATTCAAACCGACCAATTCGGCACGAGGAATCCCTTGTTGATCACGGGATTCAATCCAACAGGTATTGGGTTGAGTGACGATGCCTTCGTTGCTGATGATGTCCGCGTTACGCGAGGTATACGTAATCGTAACGCCTTTATAAGTGGCTGGCAAATTGAGACTGCCATCTTCTGTGATGACGACTTTGGTTTTATTCGCCATCCCCGATAAATCTTCTGCTTCCATGAGTAATAAGTATGTATCATCGATAACATTCTCTTCATTAGGTTGGTTTTGACAACCCAGTAGTGTAAGCCCAAACACCACCATCATGCACATCACATACAGTTTTTTCATTTGGGTTTACCTCCTAATCGTAAATGGTCTTGGTATAGACCATATTTTGTGTATAACTTCTATCTTCAACGACACCGTCGTTAGATAATAGATAGCCATGGATATAACCACTATCGGCTAAGTAAAATGGCATTTCAGACAGTGGAATCCCACGAATCACCGCGTCTAGTGTCAGTAACGCCAGTGTGTCTGGTTGGTCCAAACGACTGTATAACATGATGTCTGAATCCACGAAGAACCCACGATGGAATTTTTCCGAAACAATGTTATTACCAATCGTTCTCGCCACTTCCAAATAGGCTGGATTCTTGGTGTAATCATAGAGTTCAACCATCGCCATTAAGGCGAATGGGTCATCAATCGAGGTATCAATGTTGAGATTTGGTTTTGCCCCACCCAATTCACCAATATCGCCTAACCCAAACGTGTATACGATGTCTCTAAAGTAAGACCATAACATCGCTTGATTGGCTGATTCTTTGGTTTGTAAGATGGTTCTTAAAATTGGTAACAAGTAACTGGTCGGCATATTCACATAGTCTAATCTCATGCGTGAGGGACCAAAATAGCCTACTTCAGGGACGATGTACCCATAAGTAACTGTTCCGTCAATGAACATTGGAATAATCATATTCTTACCATCCACACGGATGTATGCATACTCTAAATACCCTTCAAGATATTGTCTTGACCAATCAACGAATGACTCTACACCATATTTATCTGCTGCTTCTAACAACATTAAAATATTATCAACATAGACTGCTTGGGTATTTTTCCAAGCCACATTCGCTTCTCTAGCAATCGGACCAAAATCTCTAAACTGACGGGCGACTCTATCGCCACACCCAGAATTGGTATACGCAGGGTCAGCACATTCGATGGCTGATTTGGTAACTAATGTGGATTTATATTGGTATACGGTCATCCCTGTGATGGGATGGGATGCTAAATTATATTGACGCATCAAATAGGTTGCCCAGTCAGCTGGAATTGGATCATAGGTATAATTTGATAACGTAAATGCTGCGTAAGCCAAATCGGTGGCTGAATTGACAAATGGTAATAATCCCGGTGAATCTGCTGGGATGATGGGATTGCCAAAGGTATCGAACTTGATCACGTCATCAGGAATTGTTTGTCCAAAGACATTGACATCATACGCTGTTGAATAACTGCCATGACGGTTCATGTCTGTTGAACTCCAATAAAAGTGAGCCGTCCACAATTGTCTCATAAAACGGAGGGTTGCGGCTTCATTGACTTCTAACATCAGTTCATAATAAGGCATCATATTCTTCAGTTCATGAGGCCCATTGGGACCTTCAAAACTTTGAACATCGAGGGTATCTAAGTTGATGGCACGGTGCCCACCCCATTGAAATAATCCATTAGGGGATTGGTAGTCACGCATGAATTCACTTAGGATATCCACAGCCTCTTGTTTGTATTTCGGACTGCCCGTTACTTTACTTAACCCCACCAAAGTTCGAAAGAAATTTTGTTGGTTGGCCAAGTTGGCGTATGGCACTTCTGCGCGGTTTGGAAAGGTCCACTTGGCAGGTTCACCTGTCAAAGTGTTGATTGCGTCAGGTAATAATTTGGTTTCGGTGTTGTATTCATGACCATACTTCAACACATTTTCAACGTATTGAATGACTGAAGAGAGTCTTTCATAATCTGCTTCTGTGTAAGGTATTCTGTTATCTTGTGCTTGAACATGGGTTGTAATAAATAAACCAGACAATAGTAACAAAATAAATATCGATAGTTTTTTCATGGTTTATACCCCCACTCTCGTGATGATGACATCGTCGATATAGGCGTAACTATTCATATAGTTTCGCGGCATCGTCACTTTAAATACATTGGGTACCAAGATGGCCCCTGTGATTAGAGCGTTCACATGGTTTGAAATATGGAATGCCCCTTGATATAAAGACACATAGGTATCGCCTTGTTTTAAGGAAGCTTTCACTAGATTGATAGAAGCGTCCCATTCGAACTTAAATGTATACCAAGTATCTTTAACGATGGTATAAGGCGTTGAATATTCATCGCCACCATCGCCCGTACCTGAGTAATAAAAGAATGGCCCACCGACTTTGATTTTGACTTTTAGATCTGAACCAATGACGGCTTGAATGGCGTTCACAGCCCCGGTAGATACCCCAAAGGAAATACTATCTGTAGGTTTATCGGATGGTAACATCACACTGGCGTACGCGACCCCTTTACGGTCGATATCCAAATTGAATTTAGTCGAAAAAATGAATGTGGGGTTGGGCGCGGATTGCGGGTACATCGGTGCTTTAAGACCATCTGAAAACAGCTCAACCACGCGATTACCACTTTTCTCTACGATGGTTGCTTTCACGCCATCGGCTTTGTATTCTTCATTTCTATACAACAACCAATTGCGTGGCATTTGGTTAATCCGATCGGTTTCAAATGTTTCAGATATGGTGTATTCATCCGTCACCGGTGATATGAAATTCAAATCCTCTGATGGGATATAACACCCTTCTGCTAATGGGGTATCTTTACAAGCGTAATCTTCAACGATGTCTATCGGTGTATTTTCTGTACAGGCCGATAGTAACAGCGTGAATATGACTAAGACCCCTAAGATGCTTTTTTTCATAGCTGCCTCCT
This sequence comes from Acholeplasmataceae bacterium UBA6150, assembly GCA_002423145.1. GTDB lineage: Bacteria > Bacillota_I > Bacilli_A > Acholeplasmatales > UBA5453 > Paracholeplasma. The sequence goes on from DIUU01000012.1 coordinate 28,475, forward strand.
AACCTTTAATGGCTGAATCTGCGTTGTTACCGACAAAGTATTTTTGAGCCACAAAGAATACGATGATGAGGATCGATACCGAAACAATCGAACGCGCATAGACATGGGCGTACGTATTGGTAGAGTCGAGTCCTAATAGGGGTAACACTTTGGCTAACGGGAAAAACTCCGCGTTCGTAATGTAAATGAGTGGTCCTTGGTAATCATTGAACTCAGCGATGAATAACAATAACGCGACCGTAATCACAATCGGTTTTAACACCGGCATGAGCACATACCATAAGACTTGTAGTTTATTCGCCCCATCCATATACGCAGCTTCATCTAAGTCGCGTGGGATGGTTCTAAAAAATTGAATGAACATGAAGATAGAAAACGAATTGACAGCGAATACCGACCCTGCCCATAAAGGTAAGAACCCCATGAATGGTACGGTATTGTTTTCCCATATTGACGCGATGACTGGACTGGTCCAAAACGCATACATCGGAATTCTAAAGATCGCATTGGGCATCAACAAGGTACCAATGACCAAAGCGAATACGAACTTCTTCCCTTTAAAATGCATCCGGGTTAATACATACGCGGTTAAAAGCGTAGATACTGTTCCAAATATCACATGCGGTAATACGTATTGCATCGTATTCCAAACGGCTCTCAATAAAGAGTACCCACGGACACTGCCCCACCCTGGTGCTGTTAAGGCTTCTTGCCACCCAATGAGGGTAAATTCATTAGGCCAGAAAAAGAACGACTCATTCGCACCTTGATTAAAGGACGCCCCCACAATCCATAACAATGGGTATAACATCACGAATGCAAATCCAATAATAATGCTGTATTTAATGACTGATATGATTTTTTTCTTTAGTGATTTATCCATGTGTGTTCACCCCTAATCCTGATAGTGAACCCAGTATTTAGAGGATCTAAAAATCATCACTGTAAATACCATGATTATCACGAATAATATCCAAGACATCGCACTACCGACATTCAAGTCGCCACCTTTAAAGGCGATATCGTAAATGAGTTTATTTAAGACATTGGTTGAGTTTTCTGGACCCCCATTGGTAATGAGCATCGGTCCGTTGAATACTTGGAAAGTTTCAACCAGTCTCATCACACCATTGAATAAAATGATGGGTGTAATCATCGGTACAGTCACACTGATGAATTGTCTGACTTTACCTGCCCCGTCAATCGTAGCCGCTTCATAGAGTGTTTCTGGAACATTCTTTAAAGCATTTAAAAAGATCAACATCGTCGAACCAAACTGCCATACACGAAGTAATACAATCGAGGACATCGCCCCAGTCGCGGTACCTAAGAAACTGATGGGTGATATGCCAATCAATTTTAAACCTTGATTGATTAACCCATTGTATTCAAAGATATAACGCCACAAGATGATGATGGCGACATTCGCACCCAACACCGTCGGCATATAAAAGGCTGTTCTAAAGAAGCCAATGCCTTTCATCTTAAGGGCTAAAATATAAGCGACCAGTAGAGAAACCATCAATATGAGTGGTACGGTGACGAACACATATACGAAGGTAACCCTCAATGAATTCATGAATTCGGATCCTAAATAACTCGACCCATCAAAGATGAGCTGAAAGTTTTTTAATCCAACAAATGTCGATACACGTCCCCGTGTTTCATATAAACTCATGATAAATGAGCTGATGAACGGATACACTTTAAATAATATGAAACCAAACAACCACGGCACCAATAGGGCGTAGGGTACCCACTTCTTTTCTCCTACCATAATTAATCTTCCATGATTCTTGCTAATTCGGTATTGAAACGTTGAATGATTCGATTGGCCGCCTCATTCGCGTTGATGTTATTGAGTAAGAATGATTCAATTGGACCTTCGTAAATGGCTCTGAAGGTATTGTGTTCATAATACGGGTGAATATATAATGTTATATCTTGTGTCAGCTGATGGTTATACATGGCTTGAACCACCGTATGACCTTGCCACTCAAGTGAAGTTTCAAAGTTTTTACCGACCGCGTCTTTCAACAGTTCTTGTGTGGTTGTATTCGAAGATACCCCACGGTCCACCCCTAGAATCGAAACCGCTTCAGGGTCTGTGGTCATAAATTCAATGAATGTTTTGACCGCTTCTTTCTTCGCTGGACTGGATTCTACCCTTCTAGATACGGCGTAAGCCATGGATACTTTCTTATACATCCCGATGTTTTGTGAAGCCTGTTGTTGGAACATCCCTGCCATCACTACATTTGCGCTGGCTGGCAATGTATTTTGGTATTCCGATATGGCGGTGTTCCACTGTAAGACACCCCCATATTTTTGTGAAGTCCAATTCGGATTGGTTGGTCCATCCAAATGGGTATCAATCGCGTTCGATGGAATCAATACCCCTGTACTTCTCAAATCGGTAATGAAGTTAAACCCTTCAACCAATTGGGCTTGGGTGAAATTCAATTGATTTTGATCATTGATGACATTCTTCCCATGGATTTGTGCCAAATAGGAAAACATCAATATCGCTACTTGTTGGGCATCGAGTCTACCCAAAGCATATTTAGAGGCGTCTTGACCATTGATCAGTTCTCCTGCTGTCATGAGTTCATCCCATGTCTTAGGCAATACGCGGGTACCCCCATCAAAGGAAACACCTGCATCTTGGTATAATTTTTGATTCAAGTAGAAAATATAGCCGGTCTCAGAAATCGATAACCCCAATACTTTATTATCTACAGTCAATGGCTTATGTTCATCTGCTGGATATTTAGAAAAATCTAAACCTAGGTCAGTTAAATCCATAAAATAGTCTTTGCCATACATCGAGTAAATCCAGTTATAGTTCACTTGGAAAACATCGGCTTCAGTACCACGGTTCAACTTATTGTTTAACGATTGTTGGTACCCATTCCACGTGGATTGTTCACCTTTGACTGTGTATTGTGGGTATTTTTGTTCAAACAATTCAATCGCTTGATAGGTTGCGATATTACGGTCTGAGGTTCCCCACCACGCAAAAGAGATGACACTGTCATCGGTTTTTGAATTACAAGCCACTAAAAATAGCGTGGTTGTCATCAGTAAGGCTAGCGTTAATACTTTTTTCATTGTGTTAGTCTCCTTTGATTGAAAGTGTTAAGTCCATATATAACCAATCGAAGTCTAAAATCTTTTGTGCTCCGGTTGGAAAAGTTTCGAATGTTTCAGCTAAATAATAGACATCTTCTAGTACATAACTGTAAGGGATACTGGCGTAATTGCGCATTTGAAATGGGATCATCGCGGCCGAACCTGTATGTATCCACAACGAATTACGGTCCGTTGTTGAACCAAAATAGGTTCGATTGGGTTGAATCATTTCACTATTGATGACTGAATATGATCCGGTATACTTGACATCCGGATTGGTATCTTGATGATTTTTAATCGGGGTTGTAACGAATTTATAAATCGAGTGTTCCATGAGTATTGATCCACCCTCAGTCGATACCAACCCTTGATTCACAAACGAAAGATTTGGGCTATTGAGTTTTAGCCTATACTCATACAACAACGTATTGTCTAAAATCATATGGTATAAATGGACATCGCCTTTTCTTAATCTAGGCATCCGGTCCATCAAATTGAATACCTCTAAATGGTGGAAAGTCATGGTGATATTTTCAAACCCTGTCCCATCGGTGGTATTGCCTAAATTGAAGCCTTTCTTTTGAAAACTGGCGAATATCTTTAAATCTTCAACAGAGATATCTTCATTTCTTAGAGCGTCATAATACGGATGCATACTGCGGTTATTCTCTAGGTAATCGATTTGTGCATCAATAAAATCATTAGAAACAAAATTGAGTTTTGACCATGACAAGGTAATGTGTTGGGCATTTTCACGCAAGTCGATGATGCCATCGTAGACTTGGTCAAACGTCAAATGGTCAAACCAAATGCCATTCACATCTTTGAGACTAAAGTAGTCCCAATCGTTACGTTTGTATTGACCTTGTGAATATTCATCCCACTCCCAAAGTTCCGATAAATGGATATTCCGAATGATGATATTTGAAGACCTTTCGATGAGGAAACTGGCATGTTTAATCTCTACACCTGAGGTTGAATATATCATCAAATCGCTACGGTCCATGAGTCTGATTTGACCTACCCCAGTCTCTAGTAAAATGGGATGGGTTAAGGGTTGTTTACTGTGGGCACGGTAGACAGTTGAATAGTTAGACAGTGTTTTATTCACATTAGCCAATGCAATAGATACTTCCTTCGAACCCAAAGATAAGTCATGTTCAATATGAATGATTTTGGTATTCGAATCCATCAAAGCGTCGAGAAATTCAATAGCTGTAGAAACCGAGATGATTTGATCTTCATGGCCACTTCGATTGGTAATGACAAGTGAAGAAAAGCCAAATGGGTTATATAACCTTGAGTAGTCTATCGGCAACTCATCATTTGGCGAAGGTGTTTCATCGATCGGGGGTATTGTATTTGTAGTACACGCTGCCATCGTGACTACCAAACCAAATACGAGCGTCATCCAAAACTTTTTCATGGTTTCTCCTGCGTCTATTATGATAGACACTGTTTATATCAATTAAATTATAACATATATATTTCCTCTATGTCAACGCTTACATGTTGGCGTGTGCGTGTGTAATCGCGTATTTTTGATATTATTATTGGATTTTTAACGTTTTTTCGTGTTTCCATGGATAAACTTTACATAAATGCTTTCAACTTCAAAATACCATTTTTTTTGAATTAAATAGTGTGTTATCATTAGTATAAAGGCTTAGGGAGGATTCCATGAATACCAGTGAAATCAAAGTCAAAGAACGGTTCATTTTCGCTTTAGGAGATTTATACGGGGGTGGCGGACAAACCATCATCGGTGTTTTATATTTGGTGTTTATTACCAATGTGATTGGCATCGGTCCTGGGATTGCAGGGACGATGATTATGATTTCAAAAGCCTGGGACGCGATCAATGACCCATTAATGGGCATGATTACAGATCGAACCAAAACCAAAATCGGACGTCGACGTCCTTATATTTTGATTGGTGGGATTTTATTGATCCCCGCGTTGGCTTTATTGTGGTTACCTCATGGGTTTGAAAACAGTGCTGTCAAAGTGATTTATATGTTGACTACCTATTTATTCTATTACACAGTCAATACCCTCATCGCGGTACCCTACAGTGCGTTTTCGACTGAGATTACCAATGACTTCATTGAACGCAACAAAGTCAATTTAACGCGTCTGATTTTCAGTATGACCGCGACAGCCATCTGTACATTAATTCCTACCATGTTGTTTGAATCCTATACCGCTGGGACTTTATCAATCATGGGTTTTTATACCATCATGGTATTGGTATTTGGGTCTGTATTTACGGTTCCACTCATTTTAATCGGTTTTTTCACCAAAGAAAGAACACCTTACGAACAGGTAGAAAAATTTCATGTGCGTGGTTTTTTAAAGCCGTTGTCCGTAAAGGGCTTTAGAAAACTGGTTGTCTTATATATTTGTCAAGCTTTAGCACTCGATATGGCCTCGGCTGTGGTTATTTATTATGGTTTATATGTGGTTAATATTTCTTCTACCATCTTCTTAGGGACCTTTTTGGGGATGCAACTACTGATGTTTCCTCTACTTTATAAGTTGGTCAGTACCGTCTCAAAAACCAAGATTTACGCCTATGGATTACCACTCACCATACTCATGAGTATCGGTATCGCTTTATTCCCTTCGGGTGGACAACCGATATTTTTATACATCTTAGTGGGTCTCGCAGCCCTTGGATTTAGCGGGGCACAATTGATGAGTTGGATTATATTCCCTGATGCTGTCGATTTGGTTGAACTCAAGCTTAAAGAAAGAAATACGGGCGTTTGTAGTGGGGTCATGACATTCATCCGTACAGCCAGTTCAGCGCTCGCGATTTTTATCATTGGCTGGGTATTGGAACTCACCGGTTTCATCACACCTTCTACATTGATTCCTGAACCGACCCAACCATCTTCTGCCATCTTTGGCATTCGATTCATCTTCATACTGGGTTTGGGTTTCTTGATGTTGATTGCCTATTTGGTTTCAAGAACCTTTAAACTCACACCAACGATTTCTAAAGACATTAAAATTTTGAATGAAAAACTCGCGTTAAACCAACCGTGGACGACTGAAGAACAAGTCCGCGCGGATGGCTATTTAAAGGAGTTTTGTTAATATGTTTGATGACATCCCGATGTCTTTAAAAATGAACCACAAGACATTCCCTGAAATCAAAACTTTAGCGGAAGGAAAACCCATCGATGAGACGGGTATTTTGGTCTTGTTGGATTACATCGATCATCGGTATGACTGTAGTGATTTTAGAATGATTTCCATCATTCGGAGTTTATATACCTACCCTCATTTAATCAGTGAAAACACACTAAAACAAATGAAGAAAACCGTGTTGGGTTTTAAATACCATATGGCAGACCCTGGATATGACGGGATGTGTTTTTGGAGTGAAAACCACCAACTCATCTTCAGTACAGTAGAGTATCTTGCGGGATGTTTATACCCCCATGAGCTTTTTACAAACACCAAAGAAACCGGTCTGTTTCATCAAAACCGTGGTTATCAACAACTGATGTATTGGTTTAAAACCCGCTTCGAATTTGGGTTTGTTGAATTTCATTCCAATACTTATTATGAAGAGGATGTCGCTCCGTTATCTTTGTTAATAGAATTATCTAAGGATCCCCTCATCATAAAACAAGCTACGATACTCATGGATCTATTGATGTTGGATTTTGCGTTACTAAACCATAAAGGCTATTTTTCTGCTGCCAGTGGTCGGTGTTATGAATCTCAAAAAAAGGATCCTAACCAACAGGATATTTTAGATATCATAAAAAAAGCATTTGATTTAGGTCCAGTCCAAGATTATGACTATACCCGCTTATCCGCAGCATTTGTTTTAAACGAAACCTATCAAGTCCCGAAAGTGATCTATGAGATTGCCCATGATGTAACCACCAAAATCATCAAAGATTCCAATGGGTTATACTTAGGTGAGGTTAAGGACTACTTTAAGAATCCAAAAGACTATTACACCACCGGCTTATACTTATGGTCGATGGAAGCTTTTACGAATCATCAATCCATCGACATTACGATGGCGATGTTTCACGATTGGCACTTGAAACACAACACGTTTTTGAAGAATTTAAGTGCGTTTGATCATTCATTCATCAAGCGATTAAACTTATTAAAACCCCTATTATCTTTATTAAACCCAACCACCCAAGGGGTAGCGATTCAACGGGCGAATGTCTATACTTATAAGCATAAAGACTTTATGTTATCCACCGCCCAGATGCATGTTCCTAAAACATTTGGTGACCAGCAACACATCGGTGGAGCGATTCTAGATGAACACATCAGTGTCTTCATCACCCACCCTGCACAAGCGTTTTTTGAAGACAATTCACGCAATTTCAGTCCTGCTTATTGGGTAGGTAGTGGGATCTTACCTTATGCATTTCAACATGAAAATACGGCTTTATATTATTATGATTTGAGTCCTAGAAAAGGCTTATTTGAAAAAGAACGTGCATTATTCACACACGCTTACTTCAATGAAAAAGACTTTGATCAAATCCATGCCTTCACGCAAGTTGTCATCGGAGTTAAAGGTAACACACTGATTGGTTTGGTTGGATTGAATCCGATTGAACGCTTTGATTCTATAGAGTTACGTCAGTATGGTAAATACACGGCTTGGATCATGTGTGTCGCTTCAACCGAAGATATCTCGTTAGAGTCATTTAAAAATGATTTATTGTCCTCTAAAATCATCAAAACCAAACATCAAATACATTATACGGCGATGTCAATCGATCTCAAAACACACGTTTGTTATGTCGATGACATCCCGGTTTCTACAGACTATGAACGACTAGAATCGCCTTTTGGGTTCATCGAACGCAACCCTGAATCGATTCAAATCAATTATCATACTTTGTCATTAAAGCTTAGCCTAAAGGAGTTGATTCGTGATGAATCCTTATCTTGATCGGTGTATTTCTGTTATAGACCATCACCTCACTCAAATCGAACCTAAAATGAAATGGATGTGGGGTGAAGCGTTGTTTGGTTATGCTTTACTCTGTTTAGATGAATACTTGGGTGAAACCAAATATAAAACCTTCATTGAAGGCTATTTGGATTACTACCTACAAAACCCGCCTGTGGTTGACCAATCGGATAAATTCGCCCCTGTGCTCATCAGTTTTACATACGGTAGAATTTATCAAACCAACACCTACGATTCATTGACACAGCTCGGGTTAGATTACATCGAAAACGTTAAACCCGTCATTGATTTCTTACCCAACCATTTGGGTCATAGTTTTATAGGTAAACTCTATCCAAAATCAATATGGGTCGATTCCATCATGATGTATGGTGTGTTTCTAAGTGTGTATGGCCACCATCACAAATCTCAAAAATACCAATTGATGGCGTATAACACCGCGATTAAATTCAAAGAATACCTTGAAAAAGATGGTTTATGGCGACATGCCTACTGGGTCAAATTCAAACGAGCTTATCCTAAAGATATTTATTGGGGTAGAGGTAATGGCTGGGTCGTTACCGCGTTACCCATGATGATGGAGCATCTTGACACGGTTTACCAAATGCCTTTAAAAGACTTGGCCATAAAAACCATTCAAGCCATCACACCCTTACAAAAAAATCACTTGTACACCACGGTATTAAACCACCCTTCTGGTGTAGAGTCATCTGCGAACTTCTTAATTCACGGTGGTGTTCTCCACACGAGTCAATTAACTGTCATCGATGAAGCCTACACAAAATTAGCTAAAAAAGGGTATGAGATAGCGATGGATACCTTTGTAAAACCAAAAGAGGGTCACCTCTATTTAACAAAAGTATCCAACCCAACAATCCCATTACCGCTATTTCCACTTTTGGGTTACAAACTCATTGGACATAAAGACAATTGGAGTTACGGTTTAGCCAGTCTTATTTTTTCATCCATTCATTACGATAAACTACGCATTAAAGAAGAAAAAGATGTCTAGTCGCTTTTCGCGATGCTAGACATCTTCTTTTTTATTATTTTACCATCTTTTTGTTCATATTGTGGTAAGCCAGTATCAAGAGTATCAATGACATGCCCAAGGAGGCCATCATTAACCAAAACATCGGCACTTCTAGTCCAAATAAACCAATGTCTTTTGAGCCATAAGGTACTGCTAACCCTTCTGCGAACTGAATCGTTAATTCTGCATAAGCATCTTTTAACAACAATTGCTTGAGTAGAATAGTCATATGTGTAAACGGGAGGATCGAGGCAATTTTCGCTATACCTTCATCTAAAGCACTGAGCGGTATATAGATTCCACTCATAAAACCAATCACCGTACCTAAAACCCCAGCCAACGCTCCGAAGGCATTTTGACTCTTGATCAGTGTGACTAAAAATAACATGAGCCCTGAAGATATGAATGTGTAGAATGAAATTAACAACGAGGCTAAAATAATGGTTTGAAAACTGTACCAATACCCTGAGGCTAATCCTAAATACAAGATTGTTAAAAACCACATCAATAATGATAACACCATGGTGACCAACGTGGATGAAATAATATAAGCAAAAATTACTTTATAGCGTTCAATTGGTGTCACCATAAAGCCTTCAAGACGTCTGGTTTCGATGTCAGATATGATCGTGCCCATGACACCAAAAGATAGTGATACGGTATTGATGACCAATACACCACCCATGATGACACCCACCCTTAAAAAGGTTTTGAGGTTTTCATCAATATCCCTAAATTGATTACCAGATGTATACTGTGCACCGATGAATAAAAAATACAAACTGAGTAAGATAATGACCGATAAGAAGGAGAAAAACACAGCGGCTTTATCTCTTAAAAATACTTTAACATTACGTTTGATTAGTGAGGTTAAATTAAACATGGTGTTCACTTCCAATCACCTCGATGAACACATCATCCATCGATCCCTTAATGACTTCAAATTGTTTGATGTTATCTTTGAGTGTTTCTAATAATCCAATCGCGTCATTCGCATCCTCGACTTGAAGGATGTATTCGTCTGAAACCTTTTTATAAGGTCGTTTGATTTGTTCTAAGTATTGAACCAAGGCTGATTTATCAAAAGGTACCAATTTTAGACGATCATACGAATATTTATCCTTGAGGGTCGCTGGTGTTCCTTCAGCCACAATCTTACCTTTATTGATGATGACCACATGGTCCGCGACCGCGGCTTCTTCCATGTAGTGGGTGGTTAGAAAGATGGTCATCCCTGAGTGGGTTCTTAAGTTGTCAATGAGTTTCCAAACGACTTGTCTGGTTTCCGGGTCTAACCCCGTGGTAGGTTCATCTAACAAGAGTATTTCTGGGTTTGAAAACAACGCTCTCGCAATCTCGGTTCTGCGCTTTTGTCCGCCCGATAGGGTTTTGAATCGTTGATTTTCAAACTCATCGAGTTTCAAATAAGACCGTAATTCTTCATACCGTTTTAAAACACCTGCTTTATCGTTGATGTATAATGACCCACGATAAAGTAAGTTTTCTTTGACAGTCAATAAATCATCCAGGATGTTTCCTTGAAAGACCACCCCAATTTTGTTTCTAAAGTAGACATCTTCGGTTTTCCCATTGAGTAGCACCTCGCCTGCATCGGCATCTAGCAACGTCGAAATGACGTTGATGGTGGTTGACTTGCCTGCACCGTTCGGTCCGAGGAATGCGAAAAGGGAACCTCGTCTCACGTTGAAGGAAATGTCATCGACGGCTTTGATTTCACCGTAATACTTTTTCAACTGTTTAATCTCTAATATGTAATCCATGTTACACCTCCAAAAGTTCGTTTTCCTCAGTATAGCATACCCCATTTTAGATGTATATATTTACTGGTAAAATATGTCATAAATCTTACAAAACAAAACAAAAAAAGCAAAGCTTTCGCCTTGCTTTTAACACGATTCACGGTAGATGATCTTACCAATCGGGACTTGAATCTCTTCTGGTATACGGTCATTGATTAAGTCAATCAACGCTGTCGCGACTCGCTTTCCCCATTCAATATGGTCGATTCCAATCGTGGTGAGTTTAGGTGATATGAATTCATCTAAAACGATGTTATCAAACCCCGCTACCGCCACCTCTTCTGGAATTTTGACTCCGCTTTGTTTTAAAGCTTCAATCAAACCAATCGCAGATTCATCGTTCCCGCAAAAGACAAAACGGGGTAGTTTCGGTTGTTTTAATAACGCTAGTCCAGCTTGATAACCACTTTGGATGGTGAAGTCCCCTTGAATATACGTATGTGTTAATCTTTTTTCATGTAAAGCTTGTTTGAAGCCATCGTATCGATGGTTATTATTAAACGCGACGGTTGGACCCGATAAATAAGCGAAATCATCATAACCTTTTTCAATCATGGCGACAATGAATTGATAGACCAACCCTTCATTGTCGATGACACTCGAATAAATGTTAGGACCGATGAGGTTACGATCTAAAACGAATAACGGATGACCCTGAGAAGCATAATGTAATAAGACATCGTCGGTCAATTGACCATCAAACACAATCGCGCCATCGACTTGGCGTTCTTTTAATAAATTCGAAGACGCTTTGCCGGAACTCACGATGATATTTAAATTGTTGGCTTGTAAGGTTTGTCTAATCCCCTCTAAGACATCAGAGAATATGGGTCCCGCAAAACCGTAGACAAAAACGCCTACGTTGCCAGTTCGTTTGGTCTTTAAATTACGGGCACTCCCATTAGGGTAATAATTCAACTCTTTCGCAATCGCAAGGATGCGTTTTTTGGTTTCAGGGTGTACATTGGATTGGTTGTTGATTGCGTATGAAGCGGTGGATATCGAAACCCCTGCTTTTTTCGCTACATCTTTGATGGTTGGCATAGGTTACTCCTATTCTTTATACCATTATAACCGAAGTCCGTATGGAAAAAATGCTTTTAAAGGGATTTCCTCTAAAAGCATTTTCCCACATTGGGAGGATATACTAGATAACTAATATAACCAAAGTGTTTTAAATTTAAGCTTTGTGATAAATATAAGCAGAATGAATGACGAATGAACCCGTGATTGGCGCAACGCCACCTTCAGCGAATAGAATAACTGCATTGATACCATTTGGAACGGTGATCGTTACGGTTACAGGGTTCGCGTCAGCAAAGGTTACCCATTGTTCAATACTGTTGTTAACCTTGACTAGAACTTGCTTACCAGCGGTTCCAGACAATGTGATGGTTAATGTATTAAAGCCTTCGATAGCGTTCGCAGCGACAGTGGATTTTAAGAATATCCATCCTTGTTCAGCCGATTTGGTATAGTTAACAGTAGAAACACCATTATCAACCACGACTGCATAAGTACCTAGGTCATTTTCTACCCAAGTATTAACCAAGTCTACTTTATAAAATACTTTCGCATCGAGAATTTCAAATGAACCGGTTGCGTTATCAACGCCACCTTCAGCAAACAGAATAACGCCTGTAATGCCTGCAGGGATGGTGATTTCAACAGTCACAGGATTTGTACCTTCGAATGTAACCCATTTTTCAACAGAGTTATTCACTTTAACCAATACTTGTTTACCGTCAGTTCCTTTTAATGTAATCGATACTGTGTTTAAACCAACCAATTTATTCGCTTCAATGGTGGATTTTAAGAATACCCAACCTTGATTAACTTTGGTGTAATTAACTGTTGTAATACCGGCATTGGTCGTAACTGCGTAAGTACCTAAGTCATTTTCTACCCAAGTTCCTAATAGATTCGCTTGATAAGATAATGACGCACCTAAGATTTCAAATGTACCAGAGGCTGGTGCAGTACCGCCTTCAGCAAACATGAATACGGACATGAATTGTTCTGCTTTGATTACAGTTGTGATCGGTTGATCGTCTGTGAATGTTACCCACTTTTCAAGCGCGCCTGAATCATTTGGCTTAATCAATACTTGTTTACCAGGGGTTCCCTTAAGGGTGATGGTTAATGTATTGAGGCCTGTAACAGCTTTCGCATCAAATACGACTCTGAACCATTCCCATTCATTGCCACCTAATTTATTATAAGTGACAACAGTCTTAGCTGCTTGAACATCGAATGTATAAATGGTCGCACTGTTCGGTACCCAGCTGCCATTGAAATTAACGACTTTTGTATAGTCAAATTCTGGTGCTACGTAAGTTAATGTAATCGAGACAATTTCAAATGAACCGGTTGCTGGTGAAGTACCTGGTTCACCAAAAATAACCAATTTGGAGAATGCTGGTGCTTCGACTTCTACAGTCACTGGGTTAGCATCTGTAAAGTTGACGGTTTTTTCCAACGCGCCTACGTCATTTGGTTTAATTAAAATGGATTTACCTGCAGTACCTTTGACCACGATAATCATCTTATTTAAGCCTGCAACTTCTGCTGCATTGAAGTTATTAAGCATAGCTGACCAATCTTGACCCGCTACTTTTGTATAGTTAACAACCACTGGGCCTGTGCCTGTGAAGGTGTAAACACCAGCATCTAAGCTTGTCCAAGGGGTAGTTACTTGATAATCTGCATTCTTAAACACAACACTGTGGATCGTGAATTCACCACTACCTAAACCACCTGGGTTCGCGAACATAACAACTTTGTTTAGTTGTTGAAGTTGTGCTTGTGTCATGGCAGTTAAATCAATGGTAAATACTTGTTTAGTGCCATCAAATGTAAATTGTTGTTCTTTATTGCCTACTGGGGATTCCACCTTCAATAGGATGGTCTTGTTTGCTTGACCTGTGATTTCAAATTCAAGTTTAGCGAATCCGCTGAAGTCGCCATCGACTAAAGCGTACATGAAATTCCATTCGCCCTTCTTGACATAATCCACTTCGAACGCGCCTGCATTTGGTGTGATTGTATAGACTAAATCGCCACCGTCATACCAGTTGCCTAAAGCGAACATATCGTCTGTGCCATTGTATTCATTGACAACGAATACAGGGGCTTCAAATTCATAATCTTCTGTCATGAATGCTTCTTTAATGGTTAATTGACCTGTAACGCCACCGACACCGGCTGCGATGAAGATCTTAAAGTCAGTAATGGCATTCTTTTCAAGTGGTGTTAACTTGGTTAAATCGACAACCAATTCTTGAACGGTGCCATCCAACCAAATAAACGATTCTGCATGGTTGTATTCGTTTGGTTTGATGAGTAGTTTGTGTCCTGCAGTACCTTGGACAATAAATACAGCGTAATTGAAGTCAGTAAAGTCGCCTTGGACGCGGGTTCTCATGAATGCCCATTCCTTATTAGCAGCCTTATCATAAGCGACTTGTGCATCAGTACCTACATAGGTGATGACATAAACGCCTTCGTCATTGGATTCGTATTTAGTATTGAAACTAAATTCTTCATCGGTACCATTGTATTCATTCACATTGGATTGGATGTTGTTAAAATTATCATTGATGATAAATCCATCGGCGATGTCATCTGAGAATGTGAGTGCTGTAATCTTTAGAATACCAGTGGATGCTTCTTTGCCTGGTGCACCAATGATCACAATACGATCGACCTTCTTCAAGAATGCTGAAGATTGGATCATGTTCCATTCGTAAGTACCTGCAATCGCAGTGACGTTAAGTCCTACTTCTTTGGCAGGGGTATCGTCTTTGGTTTCTAATCTTACTAGCATTGAACCCATACCTTCGACAGTAATGACTAATTTCTTATATACGGATAAGTCTTTAGTGATGACTGCACTTTGCATGAACGCATTTGGGAATGTGCTCTTATTGTAAGATGCATTTAATTCACTTGTGGTATTGGTGTTTAAGGTATAAACGCCATTCCCACCATCTGTCCAGCCACCAAGAACACTAAAGTCCGTGACTTCTTCAGTTGGTTTTGGTTGACATCCTGCGATACCAAAGACCAAACCAGCTACTAAAAACATTAAAAATAGTTTTGTTGCCTTTCTCATGTTTTCCTCCTATTGCATAAGACATGATGAAATGTCTTTAAATCCCATTGTTTAAAAACGGATTTGCATGTCTTATCGAAACGTTTCGAATTCTAGGCATACAAATGGATAGCAATGGAAATGTCTATCTAATTTTAAGTATAGTCTAAAAAATCGGGTTTGTCAAAATAATTATGTAAGCGATTTCTATTTAAATATCAATTGAAAAAATTGAAATGAGTTGGGATTTTTTTAAACATTTCAATTTTACTCTACACATAGTGTAAAAAGAAACAGAATTCGCCCGTTTGAAGGGGTGAATTCTGTGTCGTCTTGATGTCGCTATTTTTATGTCATCACTCAGTTTGGGTTCTCGATGACAAACACCCATCGGTAATACGTCGATTGGTTGCCTGCACTGTCTTCTAGCACATAGGTAATCATGTAATCCCCAGGGAAGTTGGTATTGACATACCCACTGGTGGTAACCGTCACCTCTGCTAGCGAGTTATCCGTCACTGTAATCGAGGCGTCAACCCACGTTTGACCTTTAATGATCGTATCTAAACCAATATTTAGAGTGCCCATCGGTGGGGTTTCGTCAATCACGAATATGACACGGGTGATTGTTTTGACCACACCACGGTAATCTACTTCATAGGTGATTTGGTATTGACCGAGTTGAGTCATATCTAAGGTGTTTTCTATGATCGTTACTTTCACTGGTAACCCAAATACGCTGGCTTTTACACCAGCATCGATAAAGGTCGTATTGATTTCTACTGTATCAATCCCCGGATTCAATTCCATGAGGATTTGGTCTGGTGTCGGTGCACTACACCCCGTTAAAAACACCATGCAAACCAAAATCAAAAGGCTGATTTTAGATTTCATACAAATCCTCCTTGATATTTGGTAAATACGCTTCAGGAATCGGATCTACTTTTTCGAATACAATCACATATCTAGACTTAATCACGGTTTGGGTTTTGTATGTTACGGTGTATGTGATTTTATAAATGCCTGGAATTTCAGTATCCACAGTCCCTGTAATCACGACATCCCCTTTATTCTTCGTAACCCCTTTTTCAATGTAGTCATCACCCACAAATAGGGTCGTGATGGCTTTATTGAGTGTCACGATTAATCGATTATCGGTTAAGACCCTGACTTTACGAATGATGGTATAAACCATTTCATCTTCGTAATACAATTCATAGGTCAAGCTTTGAATGCTTGGGGTTTGTGTATTGATACTACCAACCACACGGACTTCTATGCCATCTATTAAGACATAAACACCTGTATCCGTATAAGTTTCATCTTCATATAAAGTATCTATGCCTGGGTTTAATCCTGCCAAGTCTGGTTTCAATGTTTTTTGATAGATCGGATAAACCATTACAATGTCTTCGTTATAGAGTTCAACTTCTGTCCACCCAATGAATGTATAGTTAAAATAGGTATCCGATGGTTTTTGTGGACCAACCATCCAAACAATCGGATCCATCCGAGTGTATTGTACTGTGGTTAATAACGTGGTTTTATCTTCATCGATGTATTGTAGTTCATAAGTGTGAACAATATAATACCCATAATAGGTTTTGTTTTCTGTGACACCAAATTCGGTGGTTTCATTGGTAAAGGCATCGTCTGAATACCAACCAAAGAATATTACCCCTGGTAGAGTTGTCTCTGGTGCGGTGGCTACCAAACCGATAGCCACTATATCTGTTTTAACGATTTGGTTATCAATCACCCACGTAATGACTGCGTGGGTTTGTCTGTAATACGCATAGATGGTTGTGTTGGTAGTAAACGTGGTATTTGAGGTGTATGGGATTTGAAAAAGCTCATCCATGAAAAATCCCATGAATTCGTAGTTTTCAATGAATGGTGGTTTTTCAATCGTGATACTTGAACCACTGGTGACATAGTAATAGGTATTTTCTAAGTCTAGTGGATAATCTATGGTCACTTGAATGTAGTTGGTGGATACCAACGCCAACGCATCGATTAAACCATGACCAAAATAGATATCATAGCCTGTCGATCCTAAATCTTTGGCTGTGGTTTCTAAAGCGCTTTTAACTTGGGTTGGTGAAGTTTCTGGATATATACTCTTATATAACGCGATGATACCAGCCACATAAGGGGCAGAGAATGAGGTACCGCTGACGGTACTATAGCTGTTGGCCATATCGGTGGTAGCGATACTACTGCCTGGCGCAACCACATCGACTTTGTTATTGTAGTTTGAGAAAGAGGATAGGGTACTATAACGATCGACAGAACCGACCGATATCACACTATCAAAAGAGGCGGGATATATTTTAATTTCTTCGCCGTCATTCCCACTAGAAGCCACCACGATGACGTTGTTGTCTTCAGCGTAAGTCACAGCTTTTAGCGTGAGTGGGTTCGCATAGGTACTACCTAATGATAGATTGATGATATCTGCGCCGTTATCGACAGCGTAATAAATCCCTCGGATGATGTGTGAATCTTTGAAGGTATCTACATTGTTTTCATTGGCTTTAATGACCATCAATTGAACTTGATTGGTCACCCCAGCGACACCGATACCATTGTTACTATTCGCGCCGATAACCCCCGCTACCATGGTGCCGTGGCCTTCATCATCTTCTACGAATTCTAAACCCACTTGATCATAGGCTGCATTATAGGATAAAGTCGAAAGTCTGCCCACAAATTCTGGGTTATCTGTGTCGATCCCTGTATCAATAATCGCTACTGTGATGGATGCACTGCCTGTCGTAATCTTCCACGCGTCATCGATGTTGGTCAATGGGATGGCGTATTGATTTGAATAATAAGGGTCATTGACAATCGGTTTAACAAACGGAGGGGTTTGGGTTTGATAGAGGCCATTGTATACAAAGCCATCTTCAAGATAGGTATCCACACCATACCCTTGGTAATAGAATTCAGCAATCCTACCATCATAGTTTAAGAGTGTCAATTCACTCATAGTGGATAACCGGTTAACTTCTTCTAAATCTAATGTTTCGTATAATAATTCAACTTGGGTGAATGTGTTTTGTGGTGGACGGGTAAAAAAGCCACTGAGTAGTGTGACTGATGTTAGGAGGATTAAAATGAGGACGATTCTTTTTTTCATATGTTTTCTCCTATGTATATATAATATACGATATTTATCGTTGATTTATTGGAAATTCGCTATAGACTTGAAAAATTTTCAAGGTTTTACCATAATCTACAGGACATTGGTATACATCTACCGTTATTCTACTTTACGAGCTTATCGTAGAATATATTTGCTTGTTATTCTACTTTATGAACTTATCATAGAGTATAAAACGATTATCTTCTATGATCAATCGCCACGAGATGGGTTCTATTAGATTAATCCCCTGATATAGAGGGTATTGGGTGTAACCGCTTTAGTCACCTATTTTACAATTTTGTTATGTTTTAAAGGTTTTTATTATGATAAAATGGCTCTAAAATAAAGGGGGATTGTGCTGTATGCTAAAAGAAAAAATAACCGCTGAGGGTTATACATTTGATGATTTGTTGTTGGTACCATCGTATTCAGAGGTCGTACCGATTCAAGTTAAATTAGATACGAAACTGACTCAAAAGATTTCATTGGCCATCCCTGTTCTATCGGCAGCGATGGATACCGTCACGGAAGCTGAGATGGCGATTGCTTTGGCGAGATTGGGTGGGTTAGGCATCATTCATAAGAATATGCCCATTGAAGACCAAGTGAATCAAATCTTAAAGGTAAAATCAGCGGAAGTTAAAACAGCCGATTCTACCAAAGATGAGTGGGGTCGACTTCGGGTTGGCGCGGCTGTCGGGGTCTCTAAAAACACCTTAGAACGCATTGACGCGTTGGTGTCATCGGGTGTTGATATCATCGCGGTAGATTCTGCCCATGGTCATTCAAAGGGTGTCATCGAGACAATTCGTAATATCCGTCAAAAGTACCCTAATCTAGACATCATTGGCGGTAACATCGTCACCGCTCAAGCGGCGATTGATCTCATCTATGCGGGAGCGACCTGTCTTAAAGTAGGGGTCGGTCCTGGTTCGATTTGTACGACCCGCGTGGTCGCCGGGGTGGGTGTTCCTCAACTATCGGCGATCAACGATGTGTATTCTGTAGCGAAACAATATAAAATCGGGATCATCGCCGATGGGGGTATTAAACTCTCGGGGGATATCCCTAAAGCGTTGGCCGCCGGTGCCGACTGTGTGATGTTGGGCAGCTTACTCGCTGGCTGTAGTGAATCCCCTGGTGAGGTATTCGAAAAAGACGGCGTCAAATACAAAGCCTACATCGGTATGGGATCCTTAACTGCGATGCAAAGAGGTTCTTCTGATCGATACTTCCAAGGTGGGGTCAAAGAACTTAGTAAATTGGTCCCCGAAGGCATTGAAGCGTGTGTTCCATACAAAGGCTTAATCAACGATGTCATTTATCAAATGATGGGTGGGTTGCGTTCTGGGATGGGCTATTGTGGGTGTAAAACCATTGAAGAGATGAAACAAAACGCTCGATTTATGAAAATCACGAACGCTGGTTTAAAAGAATCTCATCCCCACGATGTCAAACATATGAAGTCTTCTCCTAACTACCATGAATGATAAAATCCTTGTCCTTGACTTTGGTAGTCAATATAACCAACTCATCGTCAGACGCATCCGTGAATGTGGCGTTTATAGCGAACTCGTGTCTCACGATATATCGATCGAAAAAATCCAAGCCGATGGTACCATCAGAGGCATCATTTTATCCGGTGGACCCCATTCGGTTTACGATACCGATAGTTTTACTGTTTCCAAATCACTATTTGATTTAGACATCCCCATCTTAGGCATTTGTTATGGGATGCAACTGATGGCACAGCTATTGGGTGGTCATGTTCAAGGCAGTGCCCACCATGAGTTTGGTAAAACCATGATGGAAATCACAGATAAAAATCCCCTGACGGAAGGACTACCGAGTTCAACCTCGGTATGGATGAGTCATGGGGATCAAGTCTCTATTCTCCCTCCTGATTTTATCTCCACAGCCAGAAGTCATTCCACAGCTCATGTCATGATTAAACACGCTGTAAAACCTTTATTTGGCATCCAGTTTCACCCTGAAGTAACCCATACACAAGAAGGCATGAAGATATTGGATCGTTTTGTTCAATTGACAAAAGCCGAAAGAACGTGGTCGATGGATACCTTCATCGAAAATCAAATCGAACACATCAAGCAAACTGTTTTAGACCAACAGGTTATCCTGGGTTTATCGGGTGGCGTGGATTCGAGTGTCGCTGCAGCGTTACTCGATAAAGCGATAGGGAAACAACTGACTTGTATCTTGGTAGACCATGGTTTTTTAAGAAAAAACGAAGCTCAAGAAGTGGCTGATTATTTTAAGAATCACTTCCAATTGAACCTAGTGGTTGTGGATGCGAGAACTTTGTTTTTAAGTAAGTTAAAAGGGGTAGAAAATCCCGAGGATAAGCGAAAAATCATCGGTAAGACGTTTATAGAAGTATTCGAACAGGAAACCAAAAAAATAAAAAACGCGACCTTTTTGGCTCAGGGTACGCTCTATACGGATTTAATTGAATCGGGGACGAAACACGCGAAAACCATCAAGTCTCATCACAATGTCGGTGGCTTACCAAAAGAGATGAATTTAAAGCTCATTGAACCCCTCAATACCTTATTTAAAGATGAGGTAAGACAGTTGGGTAAAGCCTTAGGATTACCTGAAGCGTTGATTCAAAGACAACCCTTCCCCGGTCCAGGATTAGCCATCCGGATCATTGGTGATGTTACCGAAGATAAACTCAAGATCGTTTCAGATAGTGATCAAATCTTAAGAGATGAGTTTTTAAAGGCTGGTTTAAATCAAACCGTTTGGCAATACTTCACGGTATTGACACCGATTAAAACCGTCGGTGTCAAAGGCGATAACCGCAGCTATGAATTTGTTTTAGCGATTCGTGCTGTGACTTCAATCGATGGTATGACAGCCGACTTCGCAGAAATCCCTTACCCGATTTTAGCCAAAGTATCTTCTAGAATTACCAATGAAATCCCAGGGGTTGGTCGTGTGGTTTATGACATTACTTCTAAGCCACCAGGCACAATTGAATGGGAATAAAAAACAATGTCAACTCGGATAGTGTCTGAGTTGACATTGTTTTTCTATAATGGATTTAGATTATAAGGACAAATTATAAAAGCACCGTAAAACAGCCATCTATGAAATGGTTCCATAACCAAAATAGCATATAAAGTTATGCTTGATTTGAGTTAAATGATGGATCTGTTTTTCATCGTTTAATCCGAGGGTTATTTCTTAATAACATCTACGATTTGATTGAGTTTACCCTTCACTTCATTGATGCCTTTGTTGATATCTTTGTTTAATTTAGCGGTTGGATTTTGTTGGAATACCAAGATGGTTTCTTGTTTCGCAGTACCAAACGCGTTGATGTAGTCCCAACCATCTGCATCGTTTTGGTTAATGACTTCTTCTACCTTGATTGCACGTTCTTGTGCCTTTTTAATACGGTCAATCACTACTGTTTTATACATGGTAAATCCTCCTTTTATAAACATTTTACATCATTTACTTTTCAATCGATAAAAGATTGTTAGCTTTTTGATTTTTTGTTTAAATCTGTCACCTGGGTTTCAACTGACTTTGGCACATTAAAATAGACCGTTGAACCTACGCCTATGGTACTTTCATATCGAATAGAACCCTTCAGAGATTCAACTAAACTCTTCGTGATGGTCAATCCAATACCTAAGCCTTCTTCTACGGTCCGTGATTCATCCGCACGGAAAAATGGATCAAAGATTTTACTCAGTGTTTCTTGACTCATTCCCATACCCGTATCTTGGATAATGACTTCATAAAACTGTTTTGATACTTCGACTTTAACTTGTATCAAACCTTTAGGATGGTTATACTTGATGGCATTTGACAAGAGATTATCCATAATTCGAATAAAATATGAGACATTGGTTTCAATTAGATACGGCTCATTTGGTTTTATAAAGTCAAATTTTATCTGTTTGGTTTCAGCTAGCCAATGCATCGATTGGATAATGGAATCCAGTAAATCAGACAATGATACCTGTTCAATATCAAGTGTTTGGTTATGTTTTGATCTAACCAAATCAAGTAACTGACTCAATATTTTTTCCATATGTGCTATTTGTTTCAATAAATCAACCACATCTGAATGTACTTCTAACGCTTTGGTTTTATTTTCTAAATATTCAGTTTGAGCTCTCAAAACTGCCAGTGGTGTTCTGAGTTCATGAGATACGTTGGATGAAAAAGCTTGTTCGCGGATAATCGATGTTTCCATGGCATGGATCATTTGATTGAGTGTCATCGCGAGATTCGCAACTTCATCTTTGGTATCGAGATAATCGATTCTGAGTTGATAATTTTGATGCTTTGTAATATCGTTTGCTGTATTGGAGATCGTATGTATTGGTTTAAAAGCTTTCTTGATGAGTAATACCCCTCCAAAGATAGAAACCAAAATTAAGATGGGTGAAACAACAATCATCCAGATAAATACTTGATTCATGATGCTGTTGGATTCAGAGGTTGAATAAAATGCTCTTAAGGTATACTCACTTTGAATTGGCACATCATAGATTAACCATGTTTCACTGGCATCATTTTTAAATTTTTGAATGGTGTAATAGGAGATAATTGGCAAATCCGTGACGGCTTGTGGGATACTACCGTGGGCTAGTGTATCTTGGTGGTATATGACGAAAATCACATTATCATAGACATAACGAAAATTTTCAATTTCATCGTCGTCACTATAGACAACATTACCCAGGTTATCAATCGATAAGTCAGATATGATTTCTTCGGTTTCGTGTTTGATTTTATCCTCAGCATTGGTTAAAACAATAGACTTTGACAAAGAGACTATCAATAATACAAAAATAAGCATAAGAACGATGAAGATGAGGGTATACCACAGAATAATTTTGGTTTGGATTTTAATTTTCATAGGGTATCCTTGATGGTGTATCCAAACCCTCTGATGGTTTGAATTAATTTTATTTCAAACGGATCATCAATCTTTTTTCTTAAAAATCTAACATAAACATCAATCACATTGGAATACCCTTCATAATCGAAGTTAGAACTAATTCGTTCTAATGATTCCCGTGTGACAACTTCACCTGCGTGAATCATCAAGTATTCTAAAATGGTGTATTCTTTTTTAGATAGAGCGATGAGTTGTTGATTTCTAGTGACAACATTTGTGGTTCGATTTAATGATAAATCACCGATAACAATGATATTTTGAATAGATTTTGATTTACGTCTCAATAAAGCTCGTATGCGTGCCAACAATTCATCATACGCAAATGGTTTAACCAAATAGTCATCTGCACCGATATCTAAACCCTTGATTTTATCTTCAATACTATCTTTGGCTGTTAATAAAATAACGGGTGTATCTTTTTGTTCATGACGTAGCCATTTGACCACATCAAGTCCACTCATTTTAGGCATCATGATGTCTAAAATGACTAAATCATACGTTTGAGCATTTAAATAACTCAATGCTTCTTCACCATCACTGGTTGCGTCAACGGCATACCCATCTTTGGTTAAACGTTCGGTTAAAATGGTTTTCAATTGTTTTTGATCTTCTGCCACCAATAGTCGCATGTGAATCACCTCTACTATATATCATTCTAGCACCTTACATTAAAATTACATTAAAATGGTTTTTTTAACCTGATTTTAATATTAATTTCATATAATTTGGGTGTAGTACCCCTAAAAGGAGCAAATCAAATATGAAAAAATGGATTTTATGGAGCATTTTAATGGTTTCAATTTTAACAGCTAGTGGCTGTGCTAGTAACAGCACACCAACTGCCACATTTACTTTAGAACAACTCGCTGCTTATGATGGTTTAGATGGAGCAAAAGCCTATATTGCTGTCGATGGTATGGTTTATGATGTAACCAATGAAGATAATTGGATTAATGGCTCACACCAAGGCATGCATCTGGCTGGTACGGATGCAACATCGATATTTGCATCATCACCACACTCAGCAACTTTTTTGGCTGGTTTAAAAGTTGTAGGGATATTGGTAGTGGATAATAACTCCACAACAGCAGAAATCCAGTTACCCGTATTTACGTTAACTGAATTAGCGGCTTATACTGGGGCGAACGGATCTACTGCTTATATCGCTGTTAGTGGTGTTGTATATGATGTTACCAATGTGTTTACCAATGGGATTCACCAAGGGATTCAACTCGGTGGAAAAGACGTAACATCGATATTCACTTCTAGTCCGCACACCATGTCACAGTTGAATGGTATTCCAATTGTTGGTTCTTTAGAAGGCAGTCCTGTCATTACTGTTCCAAATACAAACACACCAAATGAAACCACCACTTATTACCCAGTCGTAACAACTGCTGAATTAGCACTTAATACAGGTGCGAATGGATCTACCGCTTATATCGCAGTTAGTGGCGTTGTATATGATGTTACAAATGTATTTACCAATGGGATTCATCAAGGAATTCAACTCGGTGGAAAAGATGTAACATCGATATTCACTTCAAGTCCACACACCATGTCACAGTTGAATGGTATTCCAATTGTCGGTTCACTAGAGGGTTCACCGATGATTCCAAAGACAACAACTACAACCAATCCTGGTGGTGGATATGATGATGATGATGACGACGATGATGTAAACTTAAACTCACTCCCACAAACCATTATTGATTACATTGAAGCGAATTATCCAAACTTAACCATCGATGAAATTGAATTCGAACATGGTAATTATGAAATTGAATTTACCAATGACCTCGAATTGTTATTCGACCAAAATGGCCAGTTCATTAAGGCTGAATACGAAGATTAGTCAAAAAATGAAAAGTGTCTTGCCAAACGATGGCGAGACACTTTTATCATATTGATTATTATTTTTTAATCGTTTCTTTATCCGCAGCTACCTTTTTCTTAATATAATAAAGTGTGCCTTTATTAGATAAAATATATTGTTTATCCAAGACTTTTTGAAAGAACGATAAAGCGGATTTATTCTTCGCACCATAGTTCTTAGGGTTAAAGTCTTTCATTTGATTTTTTACCGCTTGAATGACGTATGAGAAGTCGGCATAGCCTTCGTCATCGTGATTGGAATCGATGATTTTATTCACGATTTTAATCAAGAGTTTAAGTCCTTCGTCCTTCACTTCTACGACACTTTTATTGTCTTTTTCAACGGCACTGATTTTCTCAACACTGATGAACTGATTGAATGAGTTTTTATAGGAATCGGTCGCTGCGTTGTCGCCTGAACCTACCACAAACTTATTGTTTTTTTGAAGTTGATAGACCAGTGGCGTAAAGTCACTGTCGTTGGTGGCTAAACAAATACAATCGATGTATTCTTTTTCAAGTAACGCCATCGCTTCGATGGTGATACGGATATCTACCGCATTCTTACCTTTGGAGTACGCAATCTGACTCATCGGTTCAATCCCAAACTTAATGAATTTGTCTTTGATCGTCCCATCATTGAGATTGGAATAAAACGCGTGTTTAATGATGACATCGCCAATTTCATTCAATTCTTCAAATAAAATAGGGAAGTATTGTTCTTGGTTAAAATTATCGTAGTCAATCAGTACTGCTATCTTTTTTCTTTGGTCCATGGGATTCCTTTCTAAAATACGTAAACGTGTGCTTATGAATTCATTATATAGTCAATGGTCGATAAATACAACCTCATACGAGAATTAATGATTTAAAATATCGAAATATTTGTGTAAAAAAACAGTGAGATTATCACTGTTTTATAAATGCTAAATTAGATGATATTTTTATTTTTTATCCTTGATTGCTAATTACTTAACCACTAACTTGCGTTTCGTTGACTTTGTAAAAGTTTTATTTCTACGATTCAGGCTAAATATTGAATGTTAATTTTGGTTTATTCAAATGATTTAACAACAATAATGATTCTATCAAAATAGATGGCTTTGTTTTGAATCGATTGAATTATTTCAACTTATGTAATTGTCCCGATTTTAAATCATAAATTGTGTTAAAGCGTTCAGCCATAGCCATGTTGTGGGTAACGATGATAACAGTTGTTCCAGTATGATTAATGTCTTTTAGCATTTCATACAATTGTTCTGCATTTTCGGGATCTAGGTTCCCCGTAGGTTCATCTGCCAATACCAGAGATGGTTTGTTGATGATTGCTCTTGCAACAGCAACCCTTTGTTGTTCGCCACCAGATAACAGTTTGGCCTTTTTATCTAGCAAGTGTGCAATACCAAGCTTTTCAACAATTTCATCCAAAGTATTGGTTTGTTTCATCTTCAAGAATACGGTTGGCAGTAATATATTCTGTCTAACTGTATATTCAGGTATCAGGTTGTACTCTTGGAATACAACACCAATATGCTTATTCCTAAACAAGGCCAAATCATTCAGTGACATTTTGTTTAGGTTTTGATCATTAAATACATACAAACCTCGGTCTGGTAGATCGATGGTTGATAATATATTCAATAGTGTCGTTTTTCCAGAACCGCTTTTCCCAATGATAGCGATAAAATCACCTTGATTGAAGGATACGGATAAGTTATGGATGACAAATGTTTTTTCTTTGTCATAGCTCTTATAAACATTATTTAAGTTATACATGATGTTACCTCACTTAGGCTAAAGATACTTTCGAAAAGTGCTTGTATCGAATGAATTGAACTGAAAGCATGGTTTGACCGACAGGTACGACCACGATTGAAATGAATACCAGAAGCATTTTCCACCAGTCTACCAATTGGAATGTAAGTCCTTGTGTAAATGCAATGACTGGTACTGAAATCACGATACCTAAAACCACACTGATAAGTGCTGATAGAACGCTAATATAAAAGAACTCTTGAATGATTAGTTTTCTTAATCGTTTTACATTCATGCCTAGTATCGACAATATGGCATAAAATGATCGTCTTTCTTTAATGGTTAACTGAATGGCAATGAAGATATTAATCCATGAGAATAACAATATCAATATAAAGATGATGACTGGAACACTTTCAATCAAAATGAATGTACTCATTCTTTCTTTTAAGAGGGAATCATGGGTTTGAAGGAATGCCATAATGGCAGGGTCACCATACAAAGTTTCTAAGTATAATATGGTTTCTTTGATGGAATGTTCACTTTGTATATAATAGTGCTCTATATAAAACTTTTCAATGCCTGAAACATTACTTCGAATCGATGAATCGATAAAGTTCGCCATCGAATGTAAGTCTAACATTACGCTAGGATATGGCGTTTCCACACCATTTTTCAATTCAAATACTGATTGAATTTCAAAGGTTCCATTGTGGATTTGAATGATGGGGTTGGATACCATTGCATAGAATGAAGCATCAACACTGATCTTTGGATAAGCTGTAGTGGTTGTTAAAGATTCAATAATATCCAAATCGTAAAATTGTTGATTCTGATATAACTTCAATCCATCCAAATCCGTACCAATGATTTGAACTTGATTAGACATGAACACTTCATCTCTAACAACAAATGGGATGACATTTATCATGTTTTCTAGTAACGTTTGATAGTAATTTTTCGGTACTGTTTCGAATCTAGTTTCATCCATAAACAAATGATATTCATTTGGTTTTAATGGGATGCTTTTAGATATACTATAAGACAAGGCTTCGAGATAAAACATTGACGTAACCAATATAATACCTGATAATACTAATCCAATCATCGTGAATATGATTCTATTTTTAGAGCTATGAATGATGATTTCTTTTTCTGTCATGATTTTAGCTCCTTTATCAGAGTTAACACGGGTTTCTTTAAGTACAACTGAAGACTTATGCTATGAATCAACGCCAACAAACTGGTAACGATTATGATAGAAATCCAGGTGTAATTGAGCATTTGATTCCAATCTATATAGAGTAATGTATTCGAAACAGCTGCATAAACCACAATTGAGATTATGGCTGCAATGATGGCTGCGATTGTTGTTCCAAAACCAATCCATATGGATTCGTATAGATTAATCAGTTGTAACTGAAATCTACTAGCACCAATCACTCGGTAAATACCCAAGAGCTTTCTTTCTGTATTTTTTGAATATGTGGTGATATTGATGATATTAATACTGCCTAAGACAATGAATACACCTAATAACGATATAATCATTTGAAAGAAAGCACCAGATGAAGTCATTTCTTCTTCGACAATGGAATCCTTAGTCACTATAAAACCCTGATCTAGAGTAGATAATCCCAGCATGTTTGACAATAAAATCACCGATTTTGATATGGGTCTATTGTCTTTAATGATTAGGTACTCAACGTCATAAATCAGTTGTTGACTTCTTGCGTATTCAATTGGGATATAGATTGTAGTGGGGAATAGATGATCATGAATGACTTCATCTTGTGCTGAAGTGCGGTTGATTCTTTGTTGACGGTACGATGTGTTCGTTGATACACCAACTATCATTAACGTGCCTTTGGCTGTTTCAAGTGTTTGACCAACCACGTTCGTATAACCAAAGACAAGTCTTGCTGTGTCTTCATCCACAACTGTGACTGCTTGAGTAGCATTAGGGGTCCAAATTTGGCCATACAGTAATTCTATCTTTTCGACTTGAACGTCCATGTATTTAAAGTTTTGAACAGGTACGCCAGTTTCTACGAATGTTTCACTGGTAGCAACAATTTGCACATGTTGATTTGTATTTGTAGATAAACTCACATCAAAAGTATGTGTGACATAATCAAATTCACTTCTAAGATTAATCATCTTTTCGCTGTTTATATGGAATCCATTTGGATATTTATTACTAAATGTTCCTGTAGAAAGCAACATAGATTTGGAATAAAAAGGTATTTCGTTATACAGTTTTTTATACGATATGTCTCGAATACCTAGAAGAACAAATACGATAAAAACAGTAATTATGATATACATGGCATTAAAAATGATACTTGTTCGATTACATCTTATTTTTTGAAGTGAGTGATTAAACATTTTTTTATATTCTCCTATTAATAGTAATAGTATTCTCTGAGTTCTAAAGGTAACCTATTGTAGTAAATTTGGTTGTAATTAGGATTATAAATCTCTCCCAATTTTAGGGAATAGACCCCATTACTAAAAGTGAATTTATTACGATCTGTTGTTGTGATTAAATCTTTTCCGAAATGGACTTACATTAATTTTGTGTACAATCTATAAAATTCTTATTTAAATGAGCTATCTATTCTTATGTACAATAAAACGATAATTTTTTGTTTTTTGTCCGCAATTTATGTCATTATATATTATTTTTTTTAAAAAATCCGTTTATTTTTTTATTAATTGCTATAAAATTAAAAAAACTTGGATTTTCATCCAAGTTTGGTTTATTTTCTGCTTTTAATTTCGTTTGTTAAAGTCTTCATCAATCTCATCTTTCCAATTCGCATCGATCGTTTTACTCGCTCTTAGTTTAGTAATGGTTTCATTCATTACTTTGTAGTTGAGGTGTGTGCCTCTTTCATCGGATCGATAATTGACTGCTCTGTCTTGGTTAATACCAAACCGTTCCGCCGTTTTAATCGCGTCGATGTTCGCGCCAATAAAAATGAATTCCCAACCATACTTTTCTTTTTGTAAATCAATGAATTCTTTGAGTTTGTCGTAATCAAATTCTTTTGACGCGTTTTCCATCCCATCGGTGGTAATAAAGAATATCGTCTTCTCTGGTTTGAGTTCTTCCGCTAATTCTTTATGCACACGTCTCATTTTAGTAATGCTTCTACCAATGGCGTCTACCAACGCTGTAGAGCCTCTCACATAATAATCTTCTGGTGTCATGTGACGAACGTTTTGAATATTCAAGCGGTTGTGTAACACTTCAAATCGATCATCGAATAATACCGTAGAGACAACCGCTTCTCCCTTTACTTCTTTTTGTTGTTCAATCAAACGATTAAAACCTGCCATCGTTTCTTTTTCTAAACCCGACATCGAACCACTACGATCCAAAATAAAAACCAATTCCACGAAATCTTTTTTCATGTGTGTCACCCTTTCTATGAGGTCATTTTACACAATTAAAAGAAGGAATTGGTCGTTTCAAAAGCGACATTTTATGTAATGATTTTTATCTGTATTAGTTCATTGAACCAATCGACTTTTCACCTTTGTCAAACAGCACCATATTGATTTCAAAGATATCATAGATGGCTTTTTGAATATGATAAGAGACAATGATATCTAACGGTATCGCATTGGATAGGGTATACCCTGCTTTTTGTAAGAAATCTAGGGTTTCATCGATATTGAGTTCTAACGCAATCGATAGTGCTAAAGCAGTGGATTTGCTGGGTTGATACAACCGATTCTTTTTGATTTTAGAGAATAGTTTCCGGTCGATATTGGCTCGTTTATACACTTCGACATCATCGAGTTGTTTTTGGTCAATAAGTTTAAATAACGTTTCTTGGAAGGTTTCATCGATTTCTTCGATGAGATCATCCAAAGACCGTGATCTAGCACTTGTCATCTTTGGAGAAACCATTCTATCTTCAAAGAAAGCATGACTGATCTCGCTGGTTGTTCTTAATTTATCCATGTGAGGTTTGGATACTTCATAGGATGCTTCATCATAGACAACCAAATAAATCATCATGTCTGAGATATCAGAGAACCCTTTAATCACGCTTAAGGCTACTTCTAAGGCTTCTTTTCTAGGGTATTTGAATATCCCTGAGGAGATGAGTGGAAACGCAATACTCTCAAGGTTCTTCTCGATAGCTAACTTTAATACATTATGATAGGTATCTCTTAATTGTTGTCTTTCATTGAGCTTACCATTCTTATAGATTGGACCCACCACATGGATGACATATTTAGATAATAGGTTATACCCTTTGGTTAAGATGGGTTGAGATAACTTTAAAGAACCATAAGCAGCACGGTCTCTCAATAACGCTGGACCTGCTTTTTCATGGATTTTCGCATCCAACCCACCGAAGATAAAAGGCTCTTGGCTAGTTGAGTTTACGATCGCATCGACATTCATTTCTAGAATATCATTTCTTAGGATTTCAAAAGGCATGGGTATCATCTCCATCTATAGTATAAAATAAAAAGATAGATTTCGCACCTATCTCTTCATATTGATTGGATTCATATATTTTTAAATCAATCTTTAGCCTGTTTAATTGGGGCTTTTGGATTGTTGATCATATCTAAACTGGATTTTAAGAGGTTGGCTGAATACACTAGTTTTTGTTGTTCTTCTTCGTTTAACTTCAGATGAACCACATGATGGATACCTTCTCTATGGATGACCGCTGGTAACCCGATGTATATATCTTTTTCAATATCATATACACCATCATTATAAACAGACACCGGTAAAATGCTATTTTCATTATTGAAGATGGCTTGCGTGATTCTCACCAAAGCCATACCAATGCCATAATAAGTTGAGGTTTTACGCTTAATGATTTCGTAAGCTGCCCCTTTGACTTTAAGATAGATTTGATCTAAATCTTTAAATTCAATCTCATCCATGGATTCAATGACATCGAGAATGGGTTTAGCACCTACATAAGCTTTTGACCAACATACGAATTCACTATCGCCATGTTCACCCATAATATAGGCATGGATGTTCCTCGCATCAATTTGGATATATTTTGATATTTCATATCTTAGTCTAGCGGTATCTAAACTCGTACCGCTACCAATGACTCTACTGCTTGGTAATTTAGATGCTTTCCATGCGATATAGGTTAAGATATCTACTGGGTTGGTCGCGACCAATATGATTCCATTAAAACCAGAAGACATGATACTTTTGGTGACACTTTCGATGATACTTGCATTACGGTTCAGTAAGTCAATTCTGGTTTCACCTGGTTTTTGTGAAACACCCGCTGTAATCACAACCAGATCCGCATCACAACAATCAGCATAACTGCCTGCTTTAATCAACATTTTCCTAGGTGCAAATGCTAAGCCATGGTTTAAATCCATGGCTTCACCAAGGGCTTTTTCTTGATTCAAATCGATGAGTACCAATTCTTCGATGGTACCTTGATTCACCAGTGCATAAGCATAAGACATCCCTACAAAACCTGTACCTACAATGACAACTTTACTTTTATTCACAGAATCACACCCTTATGACGTCATCATACCACACATGGTGATGAATCATGGTAGCGTTGCATAAGATGAGGTGTTGTGTAAAAAATAGAAGGACTGTATTTTATTTAGTCAAGCTTTAGTTCAAAGTGGTAAAATATAAGTAATTAAGAAGGTGATTTAAATGAATTATCGTTTTGAACGCGATTTTCTAACAATAATAATGGAAGTGATTGAAAAACATGGATGCTCTATCCAAAGGGTACCATCAAAACACAATGACTATAACATCTTAGAAAATGGTCATGTTTTTTTTCTTTAGTTATTTGCCAAAATCGATGAAGACTACTTGGCAATTAACTGAAGATGTCGTTAAATCCATGGATTTATCAGATCCATACTTCAATTTACGTCCAATTCGCATTAAAAGATTCCCTTATCGTATTACAATGCATGTAAATGTCGTTAGGTATGATTTAATACTAATTCTAGAAAATATCATTAGAGTCGCACTCAAATAAAACACCTCCTAAATTTTGAGGTGTTATCGTTATAGAATATTTGATTGACACATGTTAGTCTAAAAATGAAGGGAACAGCACATGCTGGTCTAGATAGTCTAACAAGTCGTTACAATCCAAAACATCACCTAAAAGATGACTTTTTTGTGTTAAATCAAAAAATGAAGTTTTGATTTTGTTCGAGTCTTCATGACCACGTAAGGTTGACTCAACATAGCGAATGATATAGTAGAATGGTTCGTACTTAGCTCTTTTTAATATCATCAGTAATGTTTTATCCGTAAATATTGGATCATCTAATTTTCTTTCTAGTAATCGAGTAAAATATACATAGAGCTTCCATCCAGGAAGCATTTTTATTTGTTTCGATTCAAACTCATTTTCCATCTCTTTAATACCTGTTATGAATCCCTCTATATCGTGTACATAGAGTTTTTTTAGATGCATAACCAACAACATCGCAGCCTGTATGGTCTTACCATATGAAAGACTTTCTGGTGTGGATTTAAGGGGCATTAAATTCAAGCGATACCCATAAGCATTGTATACATTCATTGTTAAAATGTCGTTAAAAGCAATTCTAGTTTCTGGGTATTTTTTGGCTTCACGGTAATTATTACCATCATTTGTAATGCCTTTAATGGGTAACCAGTTGGTAGCAATCAATAATACGCTCATGAATATAAAGACTATAACGCCATAGACTATCCATTCATTAGTCTGCCTATAAATGATGAATATCGCAGGGATAATGGATAACGTATTAAAGAGCACCCCGCCAACGTTATACCAAAAGATGGGTATTTCATCTTTATCAGGTGGGATCATTAAGCATTGACCACCTGTACCTAAAATAGAGTAACGCTTTAAGTGGAATTTACCGTCTTTATCCTTAACAATAATCCAAGAAAAGTATCGATAGCTCAAGAATCGATAACCGGTCATTAGTCCTAAAACCAAATGACCGAGTTCATGGATGATGATTACTACTTGAAGTGTAAATATCATCATTGGGACTAATAATAAAACATACACCATATCGATGGGTCCAAAGTCTGTAAAAATAGCAAAGAATGCACCAGTTAGGATTGCAAATAACAGGAAATACTTATTGATTATTGGTTTTTTCTTTTTCATAATAGCCTCATCTTGATGCAAAAACTCATAATTTATTGGTTTAATTGTATCCTATTTTTAAACTTTTGTATATATATTAATCATTTATAATTCTGTGTAACATTTTCCATTTGTTAATTCTATTTATTTGATTTCTACGTTTAAAACTCTTTGTTAATGTGATAAACTAACTATATAGAAATCGTTCCATCTCAAGGAGAAAACATATGAATATTCAACATGCTTCACTGGTATTGGGTAGCGTCGGTATTACAAATGTTTTTTTGAATCCTGTTTTTTTACAATCTTTCGTGGATGTGAAATCAAAATTCATTAAAGATATGTATGCAGATTTAGAAAAAACGAATGATGATACAACCCATTGGTATTTAGGCTTAATTAATAGCGATGAACGGTTTCAATCCTTCAGGAATACGTTTAATGGCTTCTCTAGATCACATAGTTCTTATGAAGTAATTAGTAAAAAAGAGATTCTACTGACGTGTATTTTTAAACCTATCAAGATTTCTGATTTGATAAAACAATTTTCACCTGAAGACGCCATAGAAGCAAACAATATTCAAGGGTTCTTGGATTTAGACTATATAGACAATCATGTGTATGTTTTTGAGAATGGTAACTGTGTACTCTTATCAACCATTCATATGGGTGATA
The DNA here is from genome assembly GCA_002423145.1 of Acholeplasmataceae bacterium UBA6150. GTDB lineage: Bacteria > Bacillota_I > Bacilli_A > Acholeplasmatales > UBA5453 > Paracholeplasma. The sequence goes on from DIUU01000012.1 coordinate 63,050, forward strand.
TTACAGATGATGATTCCTATCAAAGTGCAGTTAGATTGTTACACCGATATTTCCAAACTGCATTTAAAGATTCATTACTTGCTGCTATCAAAAATCTACAAAATGCTTACAAAGCTCATGCGTATAAATATGAGATAAAATTCGCAGAGCAATTCATCACAGATACTACTGTGAATCAAATTTCTCTAGATAAATCATTTCAATTTGCTATCTACAACCACTTCTTATCTTTGGAAGAACAAACAGATTGTGATTGTTTAAGAAAACTATTCTTAGGTTCAGAAGATTTATCGAATATCGCCTATATCGAAACACATGATGCAAAAATATGTTTAGGGTATACCCACGCAACCATTGTTTCAAATCAAAAGAATCATAAATCCAGTGAATTCATCGATAGGTATAAAATTCCTTTGTTGATGGTTTTAGCAAACTGGGCGGCGATAAGAGCACTCTCGATTAATATAGAGCATATTGGGATGATTTATCGTAACCGCGGTGAAAATAAATACAATTTCCTTGGTTTAAAAAATGAGCGTAACACAATCAACTTGTATTTGCTTGCTTTAAAGAGTATTTCTGCTTCTTTAGAAGGCTATAATGCTTCTAACCATCCAATCTATTCCAATATCATTGAGAAGTACCGGTCTACATTCTAAGAAAAACGTAGTTTAAAGAGATTGAAACAGCAAATTGATATTTTGACTTCACTCTCTAGTGAAATCGATAGACAACGTACAGCAAGGGCTGAATTTATCCTCAATTTCTCGCTCATTTTATTGACTGGTTTATCGATCTTTTCAACGGTTGAACTCATCTATAAAATCAATCTTGACTACGCCACTACCATCAAACAAGCGATTTTTACGATATCATTAATTGGAGCATCGATATTGGTATTAGTGAATGTAGTTTTTCATAAGTTTAAAATTTAACTCAATAAATTGCATACTAAAAACACCACCCATATGATGATTACATATGGGTGTTTTTAAGGTGCTAAAATGAATTATTTAAATAGATGCCAAACATGCAATGAAATGCTATTGGATATATAAAATGCAACACTATACAATAAAAATACCCACTAGTGGACTAATGGGTAATATTGGGTAAGTTCTGGGTGCTGTAAAGAAAAGTACGGAACTAGGAAGTATCTGCTTGGACCGTGTTTTAGTCAAGTTAGTAAATTCTAATTAAAACCACATGGTTGATTATCGTCATTCATATTCGACTTCACCCAACTTAAAAGTAATTGATGCTACTCATATAAATGTACAAACACATCTCTTTTCCAATGGGCTTCTTTTCTTTCATCAACATTAAATGCAAACGGCTTATTTACAGCTTCTATAGAAATGGAGTTCAACAGATCTATTAACTTTTGATACTGTGTATTAGCAGATTCAATTAAATCTTTCTTTGTAGTCACTCTTCGCATTTGTATTCTCCTTTAGTTCAATATTTATGAATATATGTTACTTCTTCCACATTTCTATCCTAAGTAAGGAAGTAACTCAGAAATCTCTAATCTGTTTTAAGTCTTGTTGGCATAGATTTGACAAATGCGGTACTAAGAAGTCAAGCAGTTGCTCTAAACTTTTATAAACAAACTCTCCATCTTTGTAACATCATTGACAATATAACTCATTAAAACTTCCATCTAGTTCTATGCTTATTATCATATCATTATCAAGAAGCATTCCACAACACTGTCACATCAATACTTTGGGAGAACCCAATAACTTATTAATTGAAACATTGAAGTCAATTGATATTTGTTTTAGCGTTGAATGATTAGGTGTGTAGTAAGTCCGTTTTTCCAACGTGAAACAGCTTGTCTAGTAACGTTGATTCTCTCAGCAAATTGTGATTGGGATAACTTGGATTCTTTTCGATTTTCCTTTAAAACATCTTTTGTTTCCATGAAACCACCTCCATCACATGAATTATACTTTAAAAACTGAGCATTAACCAGCAATTGTTTGTTGCTAAGTTCATTCAAGTCGTATTTTATCAATATTCTTGATTTTTCCTATTTATCGCTATTTAGTAACTAACAATGTAAGCTTTTTTCTCATTTGAGACATCATAAACTTGTATTATTGAATTGATATTTTTGATTAAAAGAAAGGACAGTAAATCAACGTTTACTGTCCATAATCCAATGTTCTATCTACCTTTGGTTTTAGAATTATTCGGATTTTTTTGATTTGCTCTATTATCTACTTTAGCCTTATAACTCGGATTGTTCGGGTTATTTTGGTTAGTACGATTATTCGCTGATCCTTTGTAAGCTGCGTTATTTGGGTTCATCGAGTTCGAGCGCTGGTTGTTGGATTGATTTCCATTTGCCATATAAGTTACCTCCTCTCTTACTGAGATAGCTTATTTGAACGCTCAGTTAGGATTCGGTATATTTATTATATCATAATTATATAAATCAAACATTAATTTGTTTATAGCTGCTTGATTTGGCTTAAAGATTGATTTGAAATTATCGGGTGCAAACGACAATAAATTATCATAAACAGTTTTTACTACAACCATAACCGCTCTTAGAAAACTGACGTATGATGATTCTTCTCGCATATAGACATTAGTTATTGAGAAATTATTAATATGACAGCTTAAACTGCTTAGACTATACAATCCGTTATAAAAATCAATGTTTTCATACGTGTGATCCTTAAGATCCAAAAGCATCATTTTAATCATTTTCCAGTTGCTTGGTGTTTGTTTTTCATGAAAAAGCCATGAATTAGGTCTCTTAATCTCTTTTGTTTTTATCCTTTTATTATAATTTTCTTTATAGTACTCTTTAATGAACTTAAGGTTTTGTTGATAATATTGCTCAACCGTTTGCTTCTTACCGTCATTTCCTATGTTCCACTTTTTGAAGTCAAAAGGCGGTTCAATATAATTTTTTCTTATATTGATAGCATAATCAGCATTAATGTATCTTTGAATATCAGTATATGCTTGAAATACTTCTATCTGTTCTTCTGTCATATTTAATATCTGATTTACATATGAAACATCTTCTAAAACTTGTCTAATTTTAGGATAGAATATGACATTACTTTTTTGATAATATCCAATCAACAAGTCTCTTAAGTCTTCAGATAATATATCAAGCAGTTTGCCTAAAGTATTTCTTTTTCTATTACCTAAATTATTTTCTACAAAAGGTGCAGTTACTCCAATTGTCACCATTGAAATTTCTGCTCTAACATTATATGGAATGTTATTGTAATCTACTTGCTTAAAATTATTGGCGTCAGAAAATCTACTGCTTATTCTAGTGTTAAAGTCTTTCTTGAATAACGACAAGTTTGGGATGTTTATTTTAATCTGATCAATATCGTATCCGCTATTATATGGAATAATATTTTCAATCGCTTTTATCATTTCATAAAATGCATAAATAATTTCAATCAATACCTCAAAAACAAAATGAACATCATTCATGAATGCTCCATTAAATGGAGCGATTATTTTGTCATCAGAGTATAAAGTAGGATGTGACATATAATTACATTCTTTAACCCATGCCTTTATGTTGGATTTAGCTTCAGGAACAATATGAGCCAGTTCTATTAAAGCATCAATAGAATTAACGCTCATACCAAATGCTTTTTCAATCCAGTAATACTTATTATGTGGATCTTTATTTAATGCCCTAAACTTCTTGTTGCTATGTCCGAATTTTCTACTTACGTGTGTTTCATCTATGGCGCATTGCGACAAATAAAACCCATAAATTTCTTTCCCATTATTTATAACAATATTAAGTATCATATCAGCTTCAATTATTTTTCTAAGGTAAATGAATATTCCATTTAAATTATTAATTTTACCCGTTAACAAAGTTGAAGAGTCTTTATAATTACTATTTAAAAGCATGACTATTGCCTCTAGAGAATCAGCAAATTGACTAATGATTGAAGCATGAACTTTAACGGGTTCAAAACTAATATCAGATATATGTTTAACGTAATTTTTAATTGTAACTTGAAAGAATTCGATTTGATCTATATCTGATTTTAAGTTTTTTATCCAAATAATTTCGCTCACAATACTCCTCCATTTTTAATTTGTTAGATTTTTCCATCATTTACCTATCTAACATACATGCAAGTATACCATTTTCTCATGTAAGACATCATAAATGGTAATTATTTAATCAATTAATTTTATCAATTTCATAAAGTAAATTGTCACGCAGTTTCTTAATTAATAGCGGGGCAGCATCAAAGAATTCATTAGCGTTGATTAATATTTTATTAACCTTATGAGTTATTATTCCTTTTCGTGTTTTCTTTTTTGATTAATAAATTTTTGCACTGGGTGTGTCTCATCCAAATCTGGATTATCAGTTGGTAACAAGGAACTGTATACTAACATATCTGGATTCAGTATATCCTTAATCCAACGAATTGATATTGATTGATTATCTAAAACCAAGGAATAGGTACTCATTAAATAATTGAATTTGTCATTATCCATTCTTTGCGATTCTATTAAATCCATATCAACTGGTGCAAAGTAGAACTTGTCGGTAATTCTTCGTTCAAACGCATCAAGATTCTTTAAAGAAGTTGGTTGCATTGTAATGTTTCTACTCTTATAACCAAATATCATATCATTATCTACGGATATACTTGATAATCGCTTCCCAATTGCCATTCTATAGAAAAATGGTTTTTTCTTATCCACGCCTTTGATTATTTCAATTTTGAAAACTTTTTTTGAGTCCATTCTGCCATATTTATTTATCCATTCTGCAAAAATCTTATTTCCGTATTCGATATTTTCGAATCCAAGTAAAAGAATTGGAGACTCTGAATTATCCGGAAAATGCATATATATCGCTGCTTTCCAGATAGCTTTGTCCCATAATTCAACATTAATCAAGTCATCAATTATAATCGAATCATGCCTATATACTTTGCTGTCTTCTATATCGTGTTCATCAAAATTTAACTCAAAGTTTCCAATGTTTACAGGTGCCTCATATGCTGTATATGTTGGTTTTGGAACTTCTGAAAAAGCATTTTCATTTGGTTTAAACTCCTCATAAGCATCGCATTTTGGAAACGAAAAATAATTTGCGCCAAAAGTATTTTTAATTTTATGCATTAATGAAAATGGAAAAAAAGATCTCTTTAAAATACTCTCGTCAATCTTTTGTTTATCTAAAATACGTTTATCATCAAATATAATCATCGAAATAAACATTATTACTGCAAAGAAATTTTTCTGTAATTTTTCTTGAAAATTTCTATCGAAAATATCATCTTTTTTCGGACAATTTATAATGACTGCTTGTTTTTCTACATTGTATGAAAAATCGAAATCTTCTGAACTGTTAAAATCGACTATGATGTTGATAGAAGATTTTATTGAGATGTGCTTGTTTTCAAGATACGTTGATAAAAAAGCTTCAACACCTCCCAATACATTTGACGAATATTCAAGCAAATATCCTTTATTTTTGGTATTAATTATAGTATTACATCCTAGAATTTTACTTGCCAAAGCAACATCTTCTTCAAAACCATAAATAGGTTTCCATTTCAGTTGTTTGTAAAATGGTTGTGAAATTGTATCTTCGATCAATTTATCTATAACGTTTTTATTACTCTCGTTAAACTCTTCATCATAGTATCCTAACATTCTTTTCAGAATTATCTCAGGAACAAGAAGATTGTTTTCATTTAAATATCCAGAAAATCTTGATAATTTTTGATATAAGATAGGTGGTGTTCTTAGTAATAAGCCTGCTAAAAATAGTTCAAACGGTGGATTATTATCATCTTCGCAATACGTTCCTAACTGTAAATCCAAACTATTGAGCTGAGAAGCATACACAAATTGTCCAATCAACACTTCAATGTCTTTTAAATGTTTTATGACATATTTTGTGGAAGGGTGGAATTTTTTTTCGATAGAAAGATAGTCAAGCCCTTCACATAAACTAGCAAAAAAATATTGTCTTGCTGCATAATCTAATCCAATATGCCTAAAAGCACTTCCCATCATGCTTAAAGCAGAAATATATTCAAAATGGCTCTCTTCTTTATTGAAATCTGAAAAGACTTTACCAAGATACTCAATAACTTTATAATTTTTGTTTTGTTTAAATAATGTTGGGCACCTTTCAAGAACTGCTTTTGCTTTAATCAATTGCCCTTCTCTCTCAACTTTAAGATCAAGCATTTTATCGTAAAATAAATCATAATCAGTAAATATTGAAAATTCTTCACTGCTCATTAAAAAGATTTTAAGCATTGCTGTTGCATTGAAATCTGGTTGATTTTTAGCATCCAAAATTGCTTGTGCAAATTGCGAAAAAATATTGTCAATAGAATTAAAGTTTTCGGTAGTACATTCATTGATATTCATTAGTAATTGCATCTTGTAATAATACGGTTTCAGGCAAATCCACAAATTACTTTTTGTCTCATCGTCTCTAACTTTTTCGTATTCTTTTACCAAAAACATGGTGTGTTTGTTAAAGTCTATATTTAGTTTAAATCTAAAGAAAATTGCGTGAAGATTAAGCCACAAATTATTAATCAGTTCATAATAATAAAGTGCTAATTGCGGTGTAGAAGCATCGATTACAGAAAAAATATTTTCTATTCGACAGTAATATTCATAGTATTTTGTATAGTCTTCATACCACCAATACATTGTCCATGCCGAGACATATAATGCATCAAATTTTTCACGCTGACTATCGAACTGCTCTGCTAAAGAAAAATAATTATCAATTAATACTAACATCTCTTTTTTTTCAATCTCAAGTTCTCTTGAAAGTTTAATAATATCAGTAGAAATTCCAATTTTTTCTTTCAATATATTTGTTTTGACATATTTATCGTTTAGGTAAATTAATCGTTGATTACGTGCGTAATCCTTCGGGCCGATTTCATTTGTGGTACTAATTTTGAAATCGAAAAAATCTTTCAATAACATCTTATTTTTATTATTAACTGCTTTGTCAATTAACCATTGCTTATCTAATATAACAAATCTAATTTGAGAATTATTTTTTGCAAATTCATCCTCAAGTTCTCTTTTCTTTCTATCAGATATAAATTGATTAGAAATGTAGAATATTTTAGAGTATTCTCTTTTGGTGTCAATGATTTTTTGAAAATCATCTTTTGCCTTTCCTTTCCACTCTTTTTTAGCACTAATAGCAAACGCCCATCTTTCGTTACTTGATTCTTTAGGTTGCCCAAATAATAGAAGACTATCTGAAATAGGATATGTTTCGGCATCTGCTTTTCCATCTCCGCCACCAGTTGGACCTGTTTGTGGACTAATGTTGGGACAAATCTCACGCTTCACTAATTCCACACAAAATGATTGAAAATTAGATTCCAAATTATTAGCAGTAACTGTTTCCAAAGTATAACTTAAAATATTTTTATCAATTGAAATTGTCTCATTAATTTTGGAATCAGAAAAAAAATCAGGATATTTTTTTTTATAAAATTCTTTCGGTGAGAATATTTTTTCGTTCATAATGTAACTCTCCCTTTATTTACTAACATTTACTTGATTTTGCCTATATACTACCCATACAAGTATACTATTTTTCCATTAAAGACATCATAAATAGTGATTATTGATGATGTAAATCTTCATTCAATGTTCCTATATCCTTATATTTGTATAAGTTTAAACCAATCATTACCCTTTTTAAATTTAAATACAACTTCATTTTCTTCTTGATATCTTTCAATCAAATATTGTCCATACCTTCTGTTAATAAATTCCACAAAGGCTTTTAAGTCAAAATAGTCAATTGGTTCTTTACTTACTAGTACTGATTTATATCCTTTATCAAATCTTTTGTTGATAAAAAACCTGATGTCTTCAATAGTCAAGCATCCACTAACAAATTTATTCCTCAACGCTCTAGGAAATGTATTTTGTTTAACTGCTCGATAGACAATAGCCCTTTTTCTGAACTCAGGGAAGTCTTCATATAAACTCTCTAGAATCATTCTATGTTGATCTGTTGGATAATTTGATCCAAGATAAGAATTCAATGACTTAGCTAAAATCTCTAATCCTAACTTTTTAAAATAACCATCATAGTCAAATATCGTATCATTCATGATCGTCTCCATCTAGTTACTTATTTCTTTAACAGCAACCAAGTTAAATCTTCATCAAAAATCAAAACTATTTAGATAAACACAAATATCTTTGTTATTTCTTTTGCAGTTAAGTTCCTATTCTCCATTCTGGTTCGACCCAGTCTTGTTTCCAATCAAGAGGTTCTGAAAGTACCATTATTTGACCAAACTCCTGATAAAATGCTTTTGATATATCGGAATCATTTATCAATACTGCGTTTTCGAATGATGCACAAGCGTTTTTTGTTAAATTGTAAGAGCCAGTCCACACTGCATAAGGTATCACTTTCTTCCAACTAGATTCAGGATGATCTCCATCGACAATTGAACAAAAAATTATGAGTTTGTTATGCATTCTTGGAAAAGCTGGCACTCTATTTGAATTATGATTACCAACACATCTAACTGGTTCAATACCTGGATCTGTACATATAGATAGAGAGTTCATAATATTATCAAATTCAAAACGAGCAACATCACATTTTAGTTTCTTGTAAGCATTACTTAGTTTTTTATTAAATATTTTTTTTGTTCCTGAGTCAATATCAGGTCTAAGAAAATCTTCTTTTTGAACTACAATCACCGAATCTTTAAAACTCAATTCTTTTAGTATGTCATAGTCAGTTAGCCATGCTATACATCCCAAAACAACATCAGCTTTCCTGATATTTTCTATAAGAACCTGTTTTTGATTACGGAAATAAACACTTATTAATTTCGTGCTTAATGAATAATCTTTTAATTCCACTTCTCCAGTATCCGTTGGAATTTTTAATTTGTTTAAATCCATAAGTATTCACCCTTATTTCTTATCTTAAACCGTTATTGGTGGTATATTTTTTAATCATCATTCATAAACTCGAATACCACTTAGCCTATAAGTGTCCTCTTGAATCATTGCTTCAAAAACTCGAGCAGTAGTTTCTAATTAAATAGATACCATTTTCCAACAAAGCATAAAAGATTTTGAAAAAATCTGTCTCAATTGGGTTTCTTATAGGTTTATACTGGTCTAAAATTATCATGTTCAGTCTCATAGTACTTCCTTTCTCATATTTTATCATAAGAAGGGTTCTTACTTCTCGTGTCTAATGTTCTATACTAACACCCTGTGAGCGGATTACTTAAGGAATCAATAAAAGAGATTTCGATAGCTATTACACCATATTCACTAATTCTTTCTTTTGAATAGTATTGATACATATCTTCAGGATTTGCATCTTCATTTGTCTTATACCCCATACTCTCCTTAGAATAATTGAGATATAAACTCTCGAAATCCTCAAATTTTTGCACATCTTTAACAACAACTATTATTGATTCATTTGTTTGGCTGTTTGCAAATTGTATGAAATCACCACTTCTGATGCTCTTTCTCTTTTGATCATTTAGTCTCAGTTCAATTGTTTTATATCTAGATTTTATCATTTGAAAAGGACTATCCCATAAATTCATTTTATGTATCATAGTATAACCTCAATCAATAATTTTTACTAAATCAAGTTTGTAATCGTCTTTGTGCATTTCATACTTAAATAATCTCAATTTTTCTTTTGTACAAACATCTATCATGAGTTGTGTCAGTTTATCACTTGCATTGACACCAAGTATGATTGATTTTATATAATTAAACGAAATTTTTCGTTCATCATCTTTATTCAGATAGAAGATATTTCTAACTTCTTTTTCATAACTCCAATCTTTGGACTTAACATACATTAGATCAATCATTGTTTTTGTAAATAATGGAGTTAAGTTTGATTCATTACTACCATCTTTAAACTTTTGCAATTCAATTGGGTTTAATTTGGGTCTTTTGCTATCGTACTTTACTTGCATCAAGAATGGGATTTTTTCTGCATCTTCATTTGATAAATTAGAGATAACATATTCTATTACAAAACCCTTATGTTTATTTGAATAATGTGACCACATTAGTGGAATGTCGCTTTTCTTACTAAAACATGTAATTCCAAAATGCTTATCGATGACATCATAGAATTCCTTTAGGGCACCTGAAGCTATCTCATATGCTATTTTTAATGAGTCTTTAAGTCTATTTGTGTCTTTATCAATTGTTGGATAATTATGTTCATTTCCCAACAAATTCAATTTTTCCAATGATACCTTAACTTCATTAAGATTATTTTGTGAGTCTGTAGAAATTTGAACTGGATCGATGAGAACTGCATCTAGCAAGAAGTCGCTATTCTGAAAGAGGTTTAACAATCTTGCTGATGTGTTTTCACTTTGATATTTTTCGTCTAAAAAGTTCATTACAAATGAATCTCTAAATTCTTTTTGAGAAATAATTTCATACATCATAATCTTTTTTTGATGTTCTGTCATTGCTTTTTTCTTCATGTACTTAAAATCATCTTGTCTGGTAACTTGAAAATATATTTCATCAACTTTAATCATTTGTATAATGAGATCTCTAATAATTGTCGGTTTCCAACTTTGAACTTCATTTAGTTTAGCACTTCTATTTTTCATATCGCCAAATAAACTCTTAACAGCACTTTTGTTAATCGGTGTATTTATATAGGATAAATTAAGAAAAGACTTTAATATATCACTTAATAAGCTTTCTGTTGATAACCCCATTACACAATCAAAAGGGTCGTTAAAATTACTAGGTTTTGACGCATATATGATCTTATTGAGTACATTTCTGTAGCTGTAATTGAAACTTCCATCAGGCCTTTCTTCACTCATTGGATTATAGTCATCATCGAATGAACAGTACTGATACAATTTATATTTGTTGTTTTTAAATCTGTTAAGTACAATTTCTTTTATCTCAGAAGAAGTTTTAGCATTACTAACTTTTGATATTTCTATATCGTAATCCATAAATCCTCCTCTTTCAATAAGCAAATCAAAAAATAATAAACTACTCACGCGCGTGAAGGGGGGTGAAAGTGTTTAGACGAATAGTATTCGTTTTTTCCCTTTGTTGCGTTATTCCATATAAATCTCATTTTCAAAATCATGATTTTCAAAAACTAGTGCCACGTTTTTTGGATGTGGGGTTTGCGGTCGTTATGATTTTACTAATTGAGACTGACTAGGGAGTATCAAACACTAGTTAACAGTCTTATGACTCTCTTCATAGAGTTTTCTGGTCTCAAGTGGTGTATGACCATTGTTTTCATACATCCTGGTGTTGTTATGCAGAATCATAGCAAGTCCTACAAACAGATTTAATTGAACTTCATCCTTAAACTGATAACCTCTTTGCTTAATATAGCCCATATAGTCAGAAGGTTTACCGCTCATGATGATACGATCATGTATTTCTAAGACATCAAAGCGGATATCATCTAGCCTTTCGATCGCAACCATTTGATTCGCTATGATGAACTTCTCTAGGTCTAAGAGAGGTTTCATTGGTTCAACGTAATCATCATCTTCATACTTTAGGAATTCTTCCCTAGAAGGCAGATAACGTTGCTTATTAGACTGAGCTAAAAGTAAGTCCTTTGCAACTCTAATATCCTTACTATCATTTAAATAGAAATAGCCATTCGCAAGTATGCCTTGTTTAAAGGATAAGTCAATCTCATCGATGCTTGATAAAAGTTCAAGTAAGGGGATTGCTTCCTCTTTAGATAGGGATTCTTTTTCATAATGATTAAAGACTGAAATGAAGTCTTCTAGTTTAATCACACCATAAAGATTGATAGCTGAAAAAGCATATCTTTTAATGAGAATTAATCGATTTGGTTTTTGATTGCTTGGTTTATTCGCCATGGGATATCTTTTTCTTCTTTCTGAGTTCTATGAATACATAAATAGTATTCGGTATTAACATGCTTAAGATGAAGATAATGATTATGACTATTTCATGTATCATAGTTAATTCCTTTCTTTGATTAAAAATCTCTATTGAACATACTTTGTTTAATGGCAAATCAATTCTCTTTATACAGGGTCATAATCAATCCACTGAACAACAAATCAATGATTGATATTACAAAATATATTGAAATCATCCATTGTGTAGTTTCTAGACTCGAAATTATTGATAAAAAGATCAAAACAATGGAAATGACAATCAGCAATATAGGCACTAGTTTTAAAATGTCTGAAACTGTACTTTGATGATTGAACAAGAACTGGATAATCTTCCTTTTCCCACTCTCATTAGAGTAAAAATCATTTATGCTTCTCGCAACAAGATAGGCATAGATGTTAAATATCCATATGGCTATATATACTAAATTTATAAGGTAGAATTCCATACATTATCGATCCTCTATGTATTTTGATATCCCGATATATTACTGATATGTTTCCTTGCTTTATCGTCTGTTTTTGATAAATACTTTGATAATGTAGCGTGAATTTGTTCGATTTGATAATCTTCGATAACCACGGGGTTCAGTAGTGCAGCTCTATCAATGTTTTGCATAAGTTTCTTAATTTGACATACGCGTGCAAATATAGGTGCTGTCTTATAGTCAAATAAAGTGTGATCACCGAATACGATAATGCTTCTGAATAATTTAGACTCCAGCCCTGATACGCTCTTTAGATTTTTATAGTGATTCGTGTTTTGAAATACTGGGTTATACAAGTTATAAGTTTTTCCATTTGGATGTTCAATCTTGAGATATTCATCTGTGGTCCAATTTCCAACAATTTTCCCGGCTAGATTTTTCGCCTCGATAATATAAATACCGGTTCTATCTATCATTAAAATATCAATCTCAGTAAAATCATTGCCTTGTTTAGGAATATACGCGTTCTGAATAAATCGCGCATTTGGTCTTTCTTGTTTTAATTCTGCCAGAATACGATTTTCTAACATCTCTTGTTTTAGTTTAAGGAAGTCATCGTTACCTTCTTTGATTGCGCCTTCTTCAATTTTGGCTTCTTTAGCTATATCCGCTATCATTCTCTTATATAATTGATATCTCAAGTTCATAGTCAAAATAAGATAGCATAGGTTCAAGATACCCAAAATGGTCATAATAATAACAACTTCTATTTGGATAGATTGAATTTGAAAAAGAGCGGAGCCAAATAATACTATATTGAAGTATATAATGATATCCAGTGGCCTAATCAGCTTTAACATTTTTCGTAGTATACTCATTCATTTTTCCCTATTCTTCCTTTTGAGATAATATCAGTTCAATAAGTGAATCATCATTCCTTATTACTAGTTTTGATTTAACTAAACTAGTAATTACATTGTTCATTATTTCTCTTATATTCGCTGAAATGGATTGATAACCACAAAATTCAACAACCATTGATAATAATTGATCTTCTTTCATAATCTTTGTTACTTCAAGAATCATCAGAATCCCGTTTTTTAATTCATCCGTATGAATAGATGTAAAATCACGTCTTGTACTATTGTTATCTGTTTTCCTAAACAAAATAGGTGAAGATTTATGATAAATGAATTCACCCTTACGACTAATTTCACCCTGATAGGATAAATGACGTAAGATGGGTTTAAGTTTTGCATCTACGACTGAAGTATATTTTTGTCTTCCCCAAAAGTATGGAACGACTTTCTTTAACTCATCTTCATGTATTGGAGCTGTTTCTTTGATAATTTCAAGTATATATTTGGTTATATAAATATCGTGTGCATCTGAATCATATCTGCTTGTCAAATTTGCATAATTCGGATAGGCAATAAAATCAATTGTGGTTTCTTCTTTTTCAACTTTAATGATAGGAATCACTGTTTGAACATTGTTACTAACATTCTTTTTGCTTTTATCTATACCCTTTATGAAGTTTGATAGCTTTTCAATTTGTGATTTTTTATTTTTGATCCAGTCTGTTGACCAAATTCTATATATTATCCAATTTCTATCTTCCAAAACTTGCTGTCTTAATCTATCACGATCTCTAACTGATTTTGATGAATGATAGGTTGCGCCATCACACTCAATACCTAATATGAATTCTGCTGGGTTATTTGGATTAATAATGGCTAAGTCAATTCTATAACCAGAACAGCCTACTTGTTTTTTGACATCATATCCTAATGATATTAACTCATTATAGACATCTACTTCGAATGGACTATCGAATCCAGCTAAATCATCTAAATTATCTACCTTGTCATCTTCGCCGAATTCAGCATACTCTAAATAATGCTTAAGGAAAGCAACACCACGTGAATTAGTTCTATTTAAATCAATATCAGTACCTCTAATAGAAGTTACTAAAACAAGGCATGATTTTGCCCTTGTAACTGCTACGTTCAGTCTTCTATATCCATTTGTTTGGTTCAAAGGACCAAAATTCATTGAAACTTTACCTTTACCATCAGGTCCATAACCAATACTCATTATGATAATATCTCTTTCATCGCCTTGTACAGTTTCAATGTTTTTTACAAAAAATGGATTATTATCAATATTGGCGAAGAATTCTTCGTAATGTGCATGTGTTCTTCTAAAATGATTGATCTTTCGTTCAATCAATAATTGTTGTTCACCATTAAAAGTAACAACCCCAACGGATTTTGTTAAGCCGTACTTTTCTAGAATATTTGCTAACGACTCGATTACTTTATCAGCTTCAACCTCATTTTTTCGATCCATATATAAGCCGTTTACGTGACAAAACATAATTCCCTCATAGGTATTTGGCTTAGTAATAGATGGAAAGGTGATTAAGTCTTTATATATCTCTTTGTTCGATGGTCTTATCAATTCTTCAAATTTGGATCTATAATGCCATCTTAATCTTACTGGGCTTATAGAACTACTTGAAACATCTAAAATCGAGTCAAACGATGATGTATCCATATTTTCGGTATCTTGTTCATCATCACCATCTATGTTTTGGAAAAAATTCGTCGGAGGAAGTTGTTCTTTGTCTCCGGTTACAATTATCTGTTTTGCTCTAAAAATAGCACCAATTGCATTCTCAGGTTTCACTTGAGATGCTTCGTCGAATATAACAGTGTCAAATGTCATATTCGTCCCTCTTAAAAATGTGCTTACAGACAATGGTGACATCATTAAGCATGGTTTTAATCGAGTTATCAAGTTAGGTATTTTACTAAAAAGTACTCTAAAAGGGAACAACTTTCTTGACTTGTTTGCTTCTGTTCTCAATATGGTTACTTCGATATTATAACCTTCAATTCCATTATAGTTTGGAATGCCTTTCATAATATTACGTTCTATAATTGTTTTTGCCATAGTTTGAATTGCTCTTTCAGCATCTTTAAAACTGCCTCGGGCAACATCCATGTTTGAACCACTAAAACCTGGTAACAAATCGCTTAAATAGCCGTCAATCAATAAAGTGTAAAACCGTTTTAAAAAGACCTCGTAATAATTATTTTTTAATTTCTGATCGATTATTACATTACAAAAATCTGATAACCCATTATTTATACATTTGTTATAAGATAGATTAAAATCGATTATGTTGTCGATTTGTGAAAAACTTTTTGAACATATTGTAACATAACCGATTAAATCATTTAAAGAAACCGCATTTATATTCTTTGCTTGAAGATTAATATGCTGAACAAAATCATTAAAAGATAGAATTGCTTCGTTATATACTTCAAATAAACTTGCCATTTTACTGTCATACTCATTCTTACCGATTAAGTATTTTCTAATAACTTCATAATGATTTTGGGTGTTAATAATGATGCAACTAGAGATTGCCTCTCTATATTTTTTAACCCATTCCAATTTACTGAGATTTTCACTATACTGTTCTATTCCAATGCTAGAAGATGGATACTCGAGTTTATTGTTTTCAAATTGTCTAGTGTTAATCATTTTTTTATAGTTTTCTAACTTGACTAGTATATCGATCACTAACTTACTTTTAATTTTGCCAATCTTTGAAAACTCTAGTATTTCGTTATAAACTTTTTTGTAGTCCTTTGAGAATAACCTTTTAATCCAAGTGTTAGCCTTAATTGTAATTTTTTTAAATCTAACAATATCCATTTCAGCTAATTCTATTTCAACTAAATCCTCGATAGAACTTCGAAGACCATTAATCTTGTTAGACAATGTGATTAGTTCTTGATATTTTCTTATATTTTCTTCTAGATTTTCTGTTCTTAGAAGAAGTTCATCAACATTTTTAACATCCTTAAGGTGCTTCAATACGACAATATATTTATCGAGCTCTTTAAGACCTATATTATCTTTAATCTCGTATAAAGTCATTTCTTTCAATACTATTTTTAGATTGTCTAATTTGTTTTTTAATCGATTAGTAGCTTTGTATATTGTTTCTTTTTCATTTATGTTGAGTTGTTCGTACCTTAATCCAAACCACGGATGTACAGATACGTCAAAATTTATATTTTGATTGGCTTGAAAAAAGTGTTGTATTAAAGTCTCGAAACGTAATAAATCTTGTTCTCCATATTTATGAATTGTATTTAAATTGAATTTTACCTCATCATATTTTTGATATTTAAGCAAAATACCATAGAGTTGATATAATGACTTGTTGATTGGATAACGTTTTTGAAGTAGGATTTTAGGATATTCCGTTAAATCAGCTTTTGAGAGGTTATATTTGTATATTTGCTGACTGGAAAATTGCCCATCAACATCAATAGAACCTTGACCTTTTTCTAATGTGTTTGATAATTCCTTGAGTACTTCTTTCTTATCTAATTTTGAATTATGAATCGGTAGCGCATAATCATTTAATCCAATCTTTTTTAAATTGTTATAAACAACATCCAATGCTGCCTTTTTTTCCGCAACAAATAACACTTTTTTATTTCTCGCGATTAACTCAGTAATGATGTTTGTAATCGTTTGAGATTTCCCAGTACCAGGAGGTCCTTGTAAAACAAAGTTTTTTCCAGCAATAGCTGATTGAATTGCGATTTCTTGTGATGAATCCGCATCCAAAATATGGAAATAACTATTGGGATTAATAATTCCATCAATCTGATCTTCATCAAAAACAGTGTCATAGCTTTCAAATTCTGATTCACCAATAAGCTGTTTTATTAATGAACTCTCGGAAATTTGCTTTTTGTTCTCTTCAAGGTCTTTAACCATGTTAATTTTAGAAAAACTAAAAATCCCTAAATCCATTTCATCGTGAATTTTCCAACGTTTATCAGATAGCCTAGACATGATTAAACTTTTATATGCATTGTAGATGTCTAAGTTACTCATTTCAGATTGATTCATCTCAAAAGATAATTCCAGTTTGAAATCTTGACTAAATTTCCTTAACAAGGAATCATTAAGCATTAAATCACCCTCAGGAAAACTAATCTTGAAGGGTGAATCAAAAGAATCTTGTGATAGTTCAGCAGCTAAATACAAGAGTGGTGCTTTATGCTTTTCATCACTTTCTTTACTTTCAAACCATTCAAGTTGTCCAACTGCAAAATATAATACATTGATAGCATTTTCTTCTTTGAAGGTTCTAGCTTTCTTCATTAAATTGCGAAGTATCTTTCTTTGTGTCCTGTTGTTGCAAGGTGCATACAAAAAATTCCCTTTGACTTTACTTCGATGAGCATTGATTACGGGAATTAATTCATCTTTTGTGTAGTAATCCTTTTTTAGCAACTTGTATCCATATAATGTAATATATTCATTGTCATCTTCTTCTTCAAACAGTGATACAATTTCTTCATCCTCTTCTTCATCATCAAAAATCTCAGCGAAGGATAATCCTTTTGCTGAAATCATCTTATCTAAAAATTCTCCTATAGTAGGGAATACTATTTCAAGCGTTGAAGATTTTCTTCTTCTAAAATTTATCGCTTGATTCCTTGATGTTATATCTAATAAACTTTTCTTCCAAGCTTCAATGTTACTTGTGATTTTCGATTGTTCCATTAGTTTATCTCCTGATTGAAGTATTTGATCAAATTATATGTAATACAACTCACCTAATTCAATTATACACATATTTAAAACAAATAATACGTGAATAATCATTCAATTCTTATTAACATTAAATTCAATAAAAAAAGAAACTCCGAAAAAGAGTTTCTCTAAAAATTCAAGTTATTCATGTTAAATCCATATGAGTAAATAGTGATTCAAACTAGGTGTTAGGATTAATATTAATTTTTTCCATTTATTCACTCTCAGTGCCTTTATTTTATCTACTTAAAATATTAGTATCAATTACTGTTATTAAATCGTAATTGGTTCAAAAACATTGATAGCTTTTCTCTTTAGCATCCATACATACATGCCCATCGTTAAAACACTATCTAGTGCTGTGCCTGTAGCAAACATTAAAGCAATTAGTGTTAAGGAGGGCTCAAATACACCGACTTGATACAATATAAATGCTGTTCCATAGAAAAATGAATTGATTACTACAGATTGAAACAACATGTAATTGGTTTTACCCAAACCATAGAAAATACTGTTGATGACATTGATCATCGCCTCCTTCCTTATATCTTATCATAAAGTAGGAGTCATACTCTTTGTGTCTACTAAACTATACTAGCACCAATTGATGTATTCGAGTGTTTTTATGAATCATGTTTTGATATCTATGTTGCCACTAAAAATTAGATTAGTTTCTGACTATCAGGAGTGTAGTTCTTAAATAGCTAAAAATAATCCCCATCTTGCTCTTATAAATGTGGATTTCAGGACCTCTAGAAAAGACTAAATAACTTTGATCCTCATCCACTTTACAGCTTAATAAAGACAAAAAAAATATCTTTTTTGATAGACTTTTTTCTGTAAAGGATTGTTATCCGTAGGGGTTCACGTTTTTTTAATTTCAGTAAGGGTATACTGGTATGAATATCATTATTCCGTGTATAGTTTGGTTAACAGTGTTAGCTAATCTTAGCCTAAAATATTCTTCATTTCATTACAGTTAGAGCTAGTAATTGGTGATTAAAACTTCTCTTGTAATGCCATTTTTCTCTTGTAATTGATAATTTGAATTCCCATATGACGATTTAATATGTATTTTATTAAAGTGATTGAACTCTATCCAATCATACAAAACCGTATTTATTTTTCCTTTGTGTTCAATGACATTGGATAACGCGAACTTAACACCTCTGTCATCTAATTTTTTCAACAGATTAAGAAGATTAGTTTCACGTTCTATATTCCATTTATCTGATTCATTGTATGAGGCCAATCCTAATAAGTAGGGCGGGTCACAATATACAAATGCATTGGGGGGTATCTCGACGTTCATAAAATCTGAATTTGAAAATATGATATTTTTATCCTTGATGATCGATGAAAACTTTATCAGATTAGACTTAATTGATGAATTAAAGTCTCTTTTTCCAACTGGCATGTTATATTTATCACTAGAATTGAATCGAATTTGATTATTAAATGAAAAAATAATAAGTGTTAAAAGTATATAATCTCTATGCTTTGAATTCTTTAAATCGTTATAGTCATCTCTTAACTTATAATACTTCTCTTTATTGTAAGATCCCAACCCCGAGTCACTATTACAATTATAATAATCGTAACCATTTTTTTGAGATTCTGATAACTCATATTTTTTTATAATCTCCTCAATAGTGTTTACGATTTTTTCAGGCTTTTCTCTATACAATAAATCAATTATTCTCTTGACTTGGTCCTGGCTATCATTATAAATTATTTCTCCAGCGCTAATGTTCGCTCCAACATTAAATCCTCCGGCAAATAAATCAACAAAAACATCTATTTTCTCAGGAAATTTTTCAATCAGTTGTGGTAGAAGTTTGAATTTTCCCCCAGTATAATTTAAAGGTGATTTCGCAAATCCATTTGTAGTTTTAATGACTTCCAAAGGTTTACTCGATTCACCAACTTTACATAAGAATAGTCTTTCTTTATGGTTATTAATTGAAACTTTTCCTGTTGTAAAAGGCTGATAATCCTCACTAAACTCCAAAACTTTTCCTCTCTTTGACAGCGCGTTAAGAATCTCAAAGTCAGAAATTTTTGCGTTTGATCGACTTGCACCTTTATTGCCCATATTATTATAAGAAATCAATATATATTTGGCATCGACATTTTCAATTAATTCCGAGAAAAATTTCGGGGCATTTCTCAAACTATACTTGCTTTTTTTGTTGTCTCTATCAAATTTCTTTGCAACGCCAACTACATGCGGTTTTTTCCATTCAGCTATGTTTTCCAAGAAATGATATGCATCACAATATTGACGTGAATTATATGGAGGATCAATATACACCAAATCTGCTTTTATGTGCTTAATTAGTTCATTCGCATCTTCACAATAAACTTGATTATTTTTATTTTGTTTAATGTTAGGTATATCCAAATTATATAACAATAAATCTTTATCGAGCTCACCATTCTTTCGATATGCGTCATAATGTCCAACAGTGTTTGCAATTCTATCTAAACTCATTAATAGTGACGTAATTAGAATTGCTTTTTCTCTGTCGTTAATTTCTTTATTCATAAATTTTCTTTCTATGTCTTCTCTTATATAGCCAATCTTTCTACAATTTTGTTTACTGAAAAAAGTATCTGCAAAGTTTAAAGAGACATAATTTTCGGTTTTTACTTTTATTTGATTGTAATACACAATAACCTCTTCAATTAATTTTTCGTTTACTTTCTGAGTTCCAAACCAAGCAATATATGAGTAATAATTGCTTGTTAAGTTGTCATTAAATATGACAGATGTATTTTCATTATTGAAGATATCTCCAACAACACCCGTCCCTGCAAACAAATCTAAAAAAGAGTTCACATTTGTGCACTCTTTTTGAACTACTTCTTTAATCTTATGTAATAGCCTAGTCTTGCTGCCTAAATATCTTCTATTCTTAGGCTTTAGTTTTTTTATTTCCATTTTAAGCATCACCGGCATCATTATAGCATGAAATGGAATTCTTTACAACATTTATAAACTTTTTATTCTCTCTTCTAAGTGTGACATCCAGCCAATTGTTGTATTGATTGTTTCTACAGGTAAACAGTCGTCTAATATCTTTTTAAAATCTCTATGTGTGAAACTCTCACCTCTAAAAAGACATTTCTTCACTTTCGACAAAAGGATCGTTAATTGCCTGATTGATATCGGAATAATTTTTTGTTTTTGGCCATCATATCCGTATTTGTTGGCCATTAAGAATGTGTTGAGTGTATCATCGTGCATTCTTGGTGCGATAAATATGCAATATGATTCTTTCTGGGTATTTTTGTATTCAAAACTTCTTAAATGCCTCATAACTGGTTGGCCTTCATTGTACCATTGATCTCTGCCTACTAACATAGTTACTTCGCATATACTATTAAATGCTTCGTAATAGCATTCTATGTCAGGAACACCGGCAGGAGCTGTAAAAATAGGTTCATTGTCGTCACCTACTTTTGTATTAGGTTTGATCCTGATGGAATCGTTTATTATGTTTAAAGCGATATTAACCCATTTTTCAAGCTCAATGCTAAATTTTTTTGCCAGATTCGCTCTGTTTCTACTTAAGATATCATTGAGGGAACTAATTGCTTCATCGATTTTATCAAGATTTCTATGATAATCATTTTTAATTTCTAAATTTTGAAGATATGTGCGCTCTTCTCTAAGTTCAAATATTTGAGTCTTTAAATCATCAGTGTCGCCAAATAGGTAAATAGGCTCAGTAATAATATCCAGCTCAGTTTTAAGTCTTTTATTTTCTTCAAAAATTGAAGTTGCTATATTTTTTAATGCTTCTGGTGTTTCAAATGGTAAAGTATATGTTCCATAAATTCCTATAAAATCATACCATTCTTCGCGCGTAAACTCTTTAGCCCTTCCATCATCAGACTCTAAAAGGGCATTGATTTCTATCATTCTTCTTGGTTCTAAATCTATATAAGTGTTTGAATATTTTCCTCTCAAATAGACATATTTGGTTAAGCGTAGATATCTCATCATGTTATCTGTATACTCAAAACAGTTTTTTCGTGGATTGTTAAACTCACTAAGATATTCATCTATATAATTCAAAATGAAATTTTGTCTGTCTTCTGTTGGTAAACTATTGTGAAAACTGCGAAACTCAATAATTTTTTTAGCTACATCACCAACATTTGCATAATCTTTTAATGAGAGAACAAATATGCCAAATTCAACTGTAGAAATTCCTTTAGGATCTTCACCATTTATAACAGCCAATTCATTTACGGTTTTTATTAGTTTTAGTGTATTAATGAATGGTTTCGTATTCCAGTTTCGATACCCTTCTTCCATCGGATTAGGATACTGGTACTTTAGTAGACTATCAAACATAAATTCTTCAATTGAAATTTGACCTTTTATTAATTTTTCACATATATCAGTGCAGTAGATTTTATTGTTTTCAATATAGACCAAGCCAAGTTTTTTTAACGGACTCATTGACTGACGGCCTCGCATCGGAGGATCTTCATATTTTTTAGCAGTAAAAATACCCATTGCTTCATCATATGTAAGTTCGTGGTTTATGTCTGATAGAAGAGCTATTTGATGAGTGTTTAGTCCATTTAATGATTGAGTATTTTCTGGACTTAAATAAAACCTGTTTTTAATTAATAAAACTTGATACTTAACTTGGTTTTGTTTGCTCCAGACTTCTCCGTTCATTTCATACGCTGTTTTGGCAAAACCAATAATCCGTTCTGCCTCTCGTAATGTCGTACTCATGCTCCATAATTGTTCCAAAAAATAACCCCCTTTTGAATTAGCAATTTAAAAATTGCATCTTTATATATAAAATTATACCAAACATTACATTAAATAGCGATGCTAGTGAAATTTTATACAAAATAAGTTTTTTTACTTAGAAACTCATTTTAAAAGAACGAAAAATAGAAATTAATTTCGATTGAGTTAAATATTGTAGTGTCCCTTATTCTAAAAAGGAATGAAAAACCAGATTATGATATCGCGATAAAAATATGCACAGAGCTAATCCTCTAGCATCATTTATCAATTAATCAAATGTGTTTGGTGAAGCTCATTTGAATATTCAATTTGAAGTACACCCTAAATTTGGTAAATTTTCTGAATTTTTATATATAACCTTATAAATATTCTGTATTTTTATAGGTTTGAAGTAGACTTCAAAAGTCCATCTTTGCAAGTTTCTCTAGGCTAATCTTTATAACATGCATTGCCCACGTATCTTGCTTACAATACTCTAGCATGTCTTCAATCAATTCCTTGTGTTTTTTTGGATTTTCTTTTCTCAAACCCTGAAGTTTTGCATACCCTACTAGAGCATCATTTCCATTGGATATATTCATGTTTTTATAATTAAGGTCGCTAAATATTGGTAAGATTTTTTTAATTGAAAAGGAACCATGCTGACGCACATCATAAAAATTGAATGTTTCTTCACTTAAGTGTAAAGATTGGATTAATTGTTTGTTGTTCTTTAGTATGTCTTTTAAATCAAAAGCTCTACCTATGAATTGATGTAGAATATTTGCATACTTAGGAAATATCTCTGCTAATCTACTTAAAACTTTTTTCTCAAATGAAGCATGATAGGCAATTATATTACCACCATCGTCTTTTATATGGTGAATTAATTCATTAATGATTTCTTCTCTTCTATCCTGATGATCAGTCGCGAGATATTCAAAATGGTTTTTATCTTTATCACAGACTCCTGATTGTTCTTCAATATGAAGTGAGAATTGAAATACCGATTGTTCATAAGGTTTTTCGCCTTTAAAGCGAGGTAGCGGGCAGGGAAATGTTTCAAAATCTAGATGATAAAGTGGATATTTCAATGACTCTATCGTTTTTTTAATATTATCTTTATTTACATGTTGTTGTCCAGTTTTAAAGGCTTCATATTGAATTATCTGATTGGGCTTTAATAGGAGACTTTCTGGCATTTGATTAAAACCTAGAATCCCTTCTTCTATTAATTCTTTTACCGTAGTCTTATTATTGCCAAAACCATGGTGATATTGATAAAATTCTGTAATCGGAAAATCGATGCCTATCAATTGTCGATATTTGGATTTGACTAGAATATCACCTTTCATCAAAGTTTCTTCTAGTTTAATAGTTTCTGAATCCATATGGTTAATTAAATCTATCACATAGTCAGTATCTTTTTCGAGTAGGTCAAGCATATCGTTAGTAACATCGGTTAAATCGATGATTGTGATGATGTCATCTGAGTAAATGGGTTCACCATTTTTGTCACTTGTGCCGTCGAATGTATAATCACTGTTAAGCAACGCTAGATAATAACGTTGTTCCTTCTGTACGTTTTTTGATTTCTCAATAACGTATCTTTGGTAAGCAAGGTCATAAACATACTTGCCAGCTTTGTCTTCTATTTTTTTGAGTTTTTCTAACTTCTTTTCATAACTTTTACAACCTTGATACCCCATGGCTGTTCTAGTTCTCCAAATACCATTTGAATCTTGAATAAAGACTGGATATAGTTCTTTATCTATTCTATAATTTAGTTCAAGAAACTTGTTTGATGTTGTGGCTTTGGTTTCAATATACCGTATTGTTGAATCATCTTCTTGAAGGGTATCTAAAAAAGCAAAAAATGGATAACCATCTTTTTCAAATTGGTAATAAGGTTGATCAAACGTGTCTTGTTCTTGCGTAATCATACCGTCAAACACGTTTTTGACTTTTCTAGCTACTAATGATTCAATTTTTTTGAAATAGGGGAGTAGGATATCTTGTTGTTTATCCACTTCTTTGAGCTTATCATTATCAATCGATAGTTCATCAGAATCCTCATCCAAAACTTGTTGCATGGTTTCACGAATGATATTCCTTCTTGATTCGTTTTCTAGTTCAATGATGGCGTCGATACTATCAAAACTTTCATCAAGTTGTAATGCATTAAGGCGTTTCTTAACTTCTTTTGGATAAGGTACATTTTTAATATAATGCATGAATCTAGTTTTTGATATTTTCATGGCATCCTCCCAAACATATAACTTAGATTCATAATATCACATAAATACTAAAAAATTACGAATGGTTTTGATTTAATATACATCACCTAATAAACCCTAGTTTCATCATAAGATAATCATTTTGTATTATCGTATCGAATTTATCACTAAAGATATAAAATTCAATATTCATCACAGCTTCTAAAATTACCTTATTCAATAAGTCAATATCATCTAAATAACTGGTTTCTACAATGTGATTCATCATGGTTTGAATGAATTTATCGTTAAAATGGCCGTAAAGTCTTTCATACTCGACATCATCCAACAGCTTACCAAGTTCGCTTTCTGCAATGATGGTTGAAAGTAACACATTTGTATCTGAACGGTGTTGAGTGAGTGCTTTTAATCTTTCGGCTAATGTTATAAAATATTCAGCATGCTCATCTTTATCAGCTTTGATTTCATCGATGTAAATATCTAATATTCCAATTTCTTCAAAAATGTTATATATATTATCCGATTGTGTTGAGAAGGTTATATCATCATTAAATATTGTTTTAATTATTGCATTCTCAAATACATGTCCCTTGTCTTTTAAATAATCATACACGGGGTTTTTATTATCACCTGAAATCTTAAATACACGAACATGTTGAAATCTAATTGAGTAGGCTACTCTCGACAATTCTTCTATACATTTTCTATCAAAAACTTGATTCATTTCTAAGTTCATTATCGGTCTCCTATATATATGGTTTTACCAATCGGTGATTGAATTCTTGTACTCATCATCCAAAAAGTCTGGATTTTTTCGGTTTCTATTACAGTTGGAAATGGTGCATAACCGTCTGTAAAAATCAGTGCAGCTTTGGGTTTTTCTTTAAAAAAATCGTTCGTTTTTTTGAAAATAACATGGAAATCGGTTCCTAATTTGCTAGAGGTACGTTTAGATAAAAACTCCAAATCATTGATGTCTTGGAGTAATACAGGTTTACTTACATCCAACGAAAAATATGATAGGTATATATTGACCTTACTGTATTGATGGATCAAGTCTTTTAATTGGCCCATCATTTGATTAATTTGTCGACTCTTCATTGAACCAGACACATCTATTAATACCCAAATGTTGCTTAAAACTTCCACTTCTTTTCGAAATGACGGTAACAAATATGGCTTTACATATTCTTTATATCGATTATACGAATAGTCATAATCTTCTAATTCAATGTAAGGCATCAGTAATTGCCGATAATTGACATGTGTTTTGACTTCACAAAGATTGACGTCGCGCAAGATAGGCGACTGCTTAAAATCAATTCTAGAGTGCTTAAGGTTTTTACTAATCGACCAAAGATTATGGTTAGCAATAGCTATTTGTGAGCTGAAAGGCAGCTGGTCATAAATCGATTCTACAGTTTGATTGTCATGAATTTGATATTGACACCCTGTAACAATTTGTCCTAACTTACTTGAAGGAATCATGCCGTTCCTAATTAAAATCCCATTTACAACGATATCTGCTGCAATATTAAATAGGGTATGATTTCTATCTTTTCGTCTTTCTATGTGTTCTAGAACGATATGTAATAACTCATGTAAAAGTAAAAATATCACATCTGTTAATTCCAAAGAAGCGATGAATGATGGTGAATAATATATGATTTCACCATCGGTTGCAGCCGTATCAATGTTATCATTTGGAAGTATACTAATGTGTTGAATTGCCATCCCTAAATAGGGATCCTTTCGATAAATATAATGTCTGGCTTGACTGATGATATTAGGCATCATATGTTGTCAAGCCACCCAATTGTTCTATCAACAAGTCAAATTTCTCTAGCCCGTTTAATGCAAAAGTATTGTATGTAGATTTCATGATTTCCCTAAACACGATAATCGCGTAATCTGGCGGTATTTCAGTTAAGTAATTCATCACATTTGAGGCTTTATTTTTACATGTAGTAATAGCTTTTAAATCATATAACAAATAATCATTGATACGGTTGATGTCAGCGATGGACAAATCTTTTGGGATGATACCTTGATATATCTCATCAATATAATCATGAGCATCATCATTTAAAAATAGGTCAGTCATGGCTGTACCAATGATTGATGATATCAAAAAGTTCCGCGTTTTGAGGTCAAATGTATCCGTGTTATACATAATTTCCGACATTAATTCCCAACTTCTAGGGGTAACAATGATGTTTGAAAGTGTATTGATTTCTTTATGACAGAAGAGTTGTGGATTGCGTTTTAAAAACCTCATGATAGCAAAATGAATGCCTTCGTTTTTCGCCCACTCCAACCATGATTCAAGGTTGGGTTCCATAATAAAATGCATAAATCGATTTTTAAGTGGGGAGGGAATATCATAATAGACTGCACCATCTGTCAATTTATTTCCAGATGCTACAATAAATGTGTTTTTGGGTAATTCGAACTCTCCAATACGCTTGTCTAATGTGATTTGATAAGCTGCAGCTTGTATTGAGGGGGCTGCCGAGGTCAATTCGTCTAAGAATATAATGTTGATGGTATTCTCGTTATCTTCTAAATCAAAAATGGCTGGTTTCAACCAAATGGTTTTTTGTCGATTTGAATCAACCGTTGGTATACCTCTTAAATCAAGTGGACTAAATAATAATAATCTAATATCCAGCACATGTACTTTTCTCTTGGTTTTCATCTCAATTTCTTTCGCAATCTGATAAATACTTTGTGACTTCCCTACACCAGGAGACCCTTGAACAAACACCGCTGGATGAGTATGTATTCTGTTTTTTTGAATTGCCTGTACAAATGATTGTGAAAGTGTTTCAATAAATTCGGTTGTATTTAAAACGGGAACAATCGTATTTTCATTTAAATCCATGTCGGTTTACCTCCCAGTGTGTGGTCTTGAATAAATAGGTTATTGAATGTATTAAAATCCATGTTCTTTGCATTTCTAAAGTATATGTAGTACTTAAATATGGTTTGAATGCTTTCATTTATCACATCTTCTTCACTGCTCATTTCTATAATCATCAAATCTTTGATTTCATTTAAAATGGATTTATATAAAGTAGTTGATTGAATTTTCTTAAACGAAGTCATCGCATTCTCTGAAATCAGCGGTTGAATGTACTCAATTAATGATACTTCCATAGATTGAAGAATACTGCCTGTTTTTAGTGCTAAAAAATCATGAATGTTTTTGGTTTTATGAATTGTGCCTTTATAGCCATGAAATTGATGAATCTCATTGTTTGATAGATGATAGACTTCAGTATTCTTGTCAACCAAATGCATAGGTATTTCTCTAAGGACACTATCTAATTTTTCGAAAGTGAAAATTTTACCTTTTTTTTTAAGGTGGGATTCATCAATTAGAAAATCTTTGAACATGGCTTTAGCAATTTGAAGTACTTTTTCCTTATCTAAAGAAATAATCCGATATAAATTTTGATTATTCACAAAGTTGTCTCCATCAAAGTTTCCCAAGGTTCTTCAAGAAATTTATGCTTTGCATCTCGCATTAATCGTTGAGCATTGTATTGATTTGTGCATGCCTTCATGTCTTGAACCATAGAAATTACAAATGGTTTTTCATGATTTTCAATTAATCTATTCAATATATCAATATCGTCAATTTTATACATTCTTAACGTTTTAAGCATGTCATATTCACTGGATAAATAATCCAGTGATCCGACAATAGATGTCAACAGATTCATGCCTAAAAAATCCATTGGTTTGGGTAATTTAAACGCTAATTCATAAAAGGATTTAATCGATAATACCACTTCTTTTTGTGCATCATTTAACTTTTCGGGTATCATAAAAGCATGATTTCCGGGTGTTAGTATCATGATATCACTTGCTTGATTTTCGTATTCATTCATGAAAACTTGTAAATCACTTCTTCTTAATGAAAAATAGAATTCATTTTTATATCTTTTGTTCATTATGAATTCATCTTGATATGGATGATATTTCTTTATAAAATCCATGTTTAAATCTTCGCCTATAATACCAATCCTAAACAAATCCTCCTTAACGATGGTGTCGAGTATTTTGTTTAGGTTTTTTAATCGCTCGATGTCATATTTAAGATTTAATTCGATATCAGGTACATGAGATAAATCTACCAAAGGATATAAAAAGAGTGTCATATACTCTATTGAAACATCGTTAAGTATGATATTTGTACCTTCAATCTTTAATGGTTTCGGTGCTTCATACAACAGCTTAAACAATTTTAGTGCGTTGGGTTTCATATTTTCTCCTAATTAGTATGACGTATTTCTACTTCTACTTATAATAGTATGGATTTGTCTATTTTATGTTTAGAGATAATAGTAGTTTAATTCGCAATAATACTCTATTTTTCCCTATTTCATTTGATGAATCATATATGCGTATGTGGTGTCTTTAATTTCAGAAAATGCATATCTGTCCATAACGTGAATTAGTTCAAGCAAATTTCGTTTTATTGTTTCATTATAGACTTCTGTTCCTTCACTTTTTAGCAGTAGTCCCCCTAGTGACTTTACAAAATTACAATCTTCATGTGCTTTTAATAGATAATAATGTCCTTCATTTATTGTTTTAACCAATTCTAGTAATCCATTTAAAGTATGCGTGTGAACTATGTATAGCTTGGATTGTAACGTCTTATAGTAATAGTCTACAAAGAGTTTTGGATCAAATACTATTTTCAATTTATTCTTAAAGTAGTAATCAACGCGATGATTGTAAAATGATATGACACTTATACCCTTCATGGAAATTTCTTGTAAGTATCTTCTAATGTGAGATATATTTCTAACAAAAAACTGAACGTGATTCTTTTGTACCACTATCGGCATATGCTCATTGATATACAAGAACCCATCAATCGCTTTTCTAGATTGGATAAACATTTCTTCTGCGTTATCTCCAATGAAAACAACAAAACATACCCCTTCATCATCCATGCTTTTTAGTACACTTTTCATGTTTAGATGGTTGTTACTTGTCTCAACTACTTCACAATCAAATTCTTTTTTTAGATATGACAATAGTGCAAAATCTAGTTCTTTACCTTCTTTAAATGATAATGATTTATTAATATTGGTTTCCAAATCATCACATTTTTTAATCAAACTACCATGTTTACCTTTCATAAATTCTCCTTATCATGATTTTTAATTTCCCTTCCCATTATTAATAGTACAAAAAAATAAATCTATGACTAGAAATGCCAAAAATCTACTATTAAAGAGAAATATTTTATTTAGCAATAGAGTCTAGTATAATTTTTTCGTAATTAGATTTGAAAAGTATGAAAAACCCCCACAATATTGTGAGGGTTAACTTAGGATAGGTTTCTTAATCTTCGTGTCTACTGTTCTATATTAATAGCAACTAATATATATTCAACAGACAATAGAGGGTGTTAGTAATTCTAAGAATATTTATGTGCAAATTTACTTTGAAAATCTATCAAAACTTTCTTGATACGACAACATTCGTAATAACTGATTAATCTCCCTATTTAACTTGTTTGATTTAGAGATTATGGTTATTTTAAGAAATAATCTGTATTTTGTTGGAAATGTGTGAAGTATGTCACCAATTTTTTCTATAGTTGGTATTAAGAACGCCTTATTCTCAATTTTTTTCATTCTATATTGCCAATCGCATTTTTTCCAATCTTGAAGTACCCAATCAGTGTTATCACGACAAAATACTATCAGTGCATATAGTTCATCACTATTTAATGTATAGCCGGTTTTATAACTATCGCTGTTTATGTCATAAAGAATCTCGGCAAGTCTGTCGAGTTCAAATATGTAATTATCTAAAGACGAAATTATTGTTTCCATACACATCTCCTTATTTCATGGATTAATCAATATTGAAAAGTCCGTTGTTAACCTATCTTTATAAAATATTCTTTGCATTTAACCTTGCTTCAAATTTATTATTTTTTATTATAAAGAAGTTTCATTACAACATTCAAATAATTGTGGTCAGTCATATATCCCACTTCAATATTATCTATTCTAGCTAATCCTACGTTATTATCCATCAGTAGTTTTATTAGGTTAGCACTGTAGTTTAGATAGAAGTTTTTCCTAAACTCTTGTTTTGATCGGCATATTCTATATTGTTAATTCTAATGTACTCAGTAATCAAGTCCACTTTATTCTCTTTAAAAGCATCAATAAGACTTATGGATTTAAGATAATCAGGATTAAGTACTGTTGAACTTAGTTCTATACTTCGCCATCCTTCGATAATTTTATTAGACACTTCAGAGCTAACAGATTCTTTCAACTCTTTGAAGTCATCCTTGGCATCGCTTCATTTCTTATATTCTTAATAAAGGCTTCTTCTCATTCCTTGTGTTCATTTTTAGGTATTGAAACCAAAATTAACTATTAATAATCTTTTTTTTAAGTGTATCAAATTCTTCTAGTGTAATTATATTTTGATCATATAGTTCTTTAATACGCATTATTTCCGTGTAGTACATCTCAGTTTGTTTTTCAATATTCAGAATCAATTCGCTTTTCGCGTTTTCGCTATCATATAAGTTCGATTCTATAGCTGGAATATCATTAATTTTCTTATAATATTTTTCTTCTAGTAATGAAAGTGTATATAAAATCTGATATGCTTTCTCAGAAGATTCGCATTTTAAATCAATTGAGGCTTGTGACAAACTATCTAAAATTAGTCGCACTCGAAAATCACTTTTTGTTTTAAGTTGTTTCTTTCCATTTCTATCAATAGAACCTGCAAGCGCTCCTAAACCGCCAAACAATAGGCCACCCGCAATCATTTTTCCAAAATTTGAACTTCTTTTTCAATTATTACACTGTTATCTATTAATTCATATCCTCGAATTTGATTCACATTAACAATGTTTAATCTGCTGTCATTAAGTTCTAAAATGTCCGAAAGTAAAAATTTTTCATTTTGCATGAATACAATTTGGAATTTTGTTTCATTAATAGCCACAAAAGTAATTTTAAAAAAATATTCAATAGAAAAGATTACTTTTTGTAGTCTTAAAATTTGTATAATATGAAATCCGTTTTTAATCAATTTTAACTTGTAATTGTTTGGACTGTAAGGATTAAATTTGTCTGATTGATTAAGCATTTTTATCACCTTGTGAAATTCGACAATGGTATGAATAATTATATGTCAAAGAATAATTTAATATAATCATTTTTTTAGGCAACTTTTTATACATTGTATTAACGTAATTATATCATATTTAATTCATTGTTTTTACTGAAATTTACAAAGATGTGGACAGTTTATACTTTGACTTATTTTATATTAATAGCAGTGCATACGTAAGAATTATGAACGGTTCTTACTCTCTGTGTCTACTGTTATATATTACCAGCAAGTTAGAGGTAAAATATGTTGAATTTTTTAAAAATTTTCTATCATCTGTTTGAATAATTCTTTAATGTAATAGACACTTAGCACCCCAGTATGTTTAATATCATACTTGTATCGATTATAAATGATTTCTTGATAGAATTTTTCATTCCTAAAGCTTTGGTCTAATGAGTAAACTTTGATATGTTGATGAGATTTGAGATATCTCGAATAAACACTATCAGTTAGCAAAAAGACAGGTTTTTCGTCAATTGATACAATGTGCTTAAGAAGCAAATCCGGTGTTTTGTGAAAACCATTGAAAGGCAAAAAAGATAGTTTATCTGTAAAGTTGAGATGTGTGTTGAAATAAGATAAAACAACATAATCAAACACATTTTCAACGAAAATATATTTACTATACTTTTCTTTAATCAGATTTCGATCCGATGTGATAGCTTCTTCTATAAATTGAACGACATTGGTATCTTCTTCATTCAAAGCATAAAAGAAGTTGCTAATGTGTGCTCTATTTTCGATTTTAGACATAATTCTAATTTCATCCAGATAGTGGATATTGAGTAAAAATGGCGAATGTGTGCTAAATACAATGGTGACACCGTTTTCGATAGCAAACTCTCTTAAATACTTTTGAAGTTGAAGTATGGATCGAATATGTAAATTGACTGCAGGTTCATCGATTAAAATTATGTCACCTTTCTCAAAAAAACTTGGGCTCGATAGATTCAAGACAAATTTGAAGAACCATTTGAATCCAACCGATTGCTCATCAAAAGAAACCTGTTTATCATTTTCAACTAGAATGAGATTCAAATAGTCAGCCTGAAGTTCTATTTTAAGGCTGAAACTATATTGATTATTAAAAAAAAGGTCGTTAAATTTCTCCATAATTGTCACCAGACAATGGTTTGCTTCTTTCAAATATTTCGTTGTTTCAACTTTACTACCAAAATCGCATCCTGTGAATTCTTGAAGAAATGCCGGATTGTCATAAAATAGACATTTTAGCAAAGAGGATTGAGTAATTCTGTTGGTTCTAATCTTAAAATCTTGATTGGTAAAATTGATGAAATCTTTCTCATTATATTCATAAATATTGATATGATTCACTTGTCTCTTGATTGTTGGATGAATATTTAATTCATTCACATCACTTTCCGATATCGGAATGTTATTTAGTTCAAATTTGGTTTGTAAATCGAAATGTCCAGTTGAGTACACAATTTTTGTTATTGTTTCGCCATTATTTAAAGTAAACGTTAACGAAATTTCTGTACTCTGGTTTTCATTATAAAAGTCCTTATTGAAATGACTTATGGCTTGTAGAAGATTCGATTTACCGGTATTATTTTGCCCAATAATCGCAACTAAAGATCCAAACTCATACTGTTCGTCAAATTGATTTAGTAACAGTTTTTCTGGATAATCTACACCGATATTACGAAATTGGCGTATAATAAATTCTCTTTTCATTTTTCTTCCTCTATATCCAACTCTTTAATAATTTCCAAATGCTCTTTTTTAGGAAAACCTTGTAAACTAAGGGATCCATCAAAATTGATTTTAAACAAAGTAACTTGCTGTTCCTTTTTATTCAAATCAATCTGAATACGATTTGTTTGATTAATAATTCTTTGATTGCTTGATCCCATAAAAATAAATTCACTACCCAATTTAGATTGAATAAAAGGGCCACATTTTACGATATCAAATAACCCGATGAATATTTTCTCCTGTTCAGTGACAAAATCTTCAATTTCCTTACCTGTAAACAAAATCTTATTATAGCGACTACCACACATCTCCAGTAATTCGGTGAATGCTTCGAGTTGTTCACTCGGTTCACCACCATGTAGTGTTATCCCTTCGATATTGGTTTGAGAAAGTATATAATTATAAACTTCCAAGGTTGAGTACTGCTTACCACTATCTTTATTCCATAAATGAATGTTTGTGCAACCTGGGCATCGGATATGGCAACCTGAACACCATAAAACTATTCGTTTGCCTGGTCCGTATAGAATCGTGGTTGATTCAACTGTCATATCATAAAGGAATAAGTTATTCATACTTTGTGACATTTTGATTTTGAGCAGGCTTTACTTTTGATTTGAAAAAATCTTCTTTTTTCTGGTCTGAATCCATTTCTAATAACTCATTAAAAAGTTCATCAAGTTGATTGATACATTCTACTCCAACACTATTAAAGGTTTCTGCAATAATCGATGTATCTTTGTTTATTTGTATGATTATCTTCATGTTAAGTTTCAAGTGTTAGAGTAATAACACCATTCTCCTCATTTTTTTTAATGTTCTTTATATTTTTTTCATGAGCTTTAGCAATAATACATTCAGCAATACCATTTTGAATTTGATGATTAAAATGATGTTTGACCGTTTCGTAATTGCTAAAAAACTTACTGATGGCTTCTTTGTACTGAAGCTCATCTGATTGACTGTTCAGTATTTTTTTTGAATGCTTACCGTTGTAATCCTCGGTAAATTCTACCGTATTAGTTGCTTTGGTGTATGTATTACTACCCTCTTTAGCATTCTTTAGCATATTATAAACAAAGTTATCATTAAATAATTGAAACACTTGATCACTTAACTCCAAACAGTCAAAATTATGATAATCGGTATCATTTGTTATTGTGATTTCATTTAAATCACCAACTACAACATTTAACAATACTAAAAAATCTAATACATAATCTTGAAACGTAATTATACCTTTGGATAAATCAAACCGATAGAAGCCAAATGCTTTTAATATGGCGGTCATATCATTAGAATAAGATTGACATTCAATAATAAGCTTATTACCTTCAATACTAATTTTTGGATTTTTAGTGAAAACGATGATTTTTGATAATTTGGTATACAGCATATTACTTAGATCATTCACTATCTGATGATAGATACTACTGTTAAGTTTTGTTGTATCAACTTTAATCATTTCTTCTATAATTTTTTTATACTTTCTTCTTGTACTCATGATTGCCTCACAAATATTCTTAAATGATTTTTTTTAGCAAATAACAACGCTTTTTCTATTTCTTCTTTATATTGAATGACTATAACTTCTTCGGTTCCATTGGTATAAATCATTCCAACTGGTAATTCTGGGTATTTCGAGTTGGTTAATGAAAGATATTTAAGATACATCTGATAATTATAAATGATGAATCGCTCAATTCGTTGAAGCTGTTCTGTACCGTTAAATAGAATACTAGGAGGTTCATAATATGGGTCTTTAATCTCAAGTAATCGACTGATGATATTTTCGATATGATGTTTCTCATTTTTCTCTTTGATTGAAAGAATCTCAGTAACCAAGTTGATGTAAGCATGAGACAATTTATCTAAAACCTCTAATATGGTTAATTCTTGTAGGTTACCAACTTCGAACCATACTTGATTTTCTTTAATCTGCTGTTCCTTTTCTTCTAAAAAGTTTTGATAATCAAAAATATTCGTTTCGTCTCGCACTGCTTTATATTCATCCTTTAAATATGGTGGGACTAGGTTAATGGAATATTGAATGACCCGACAGTTATTAGCATCAGTAAAATGATTTTTTTTTGCTATTAAATCATAATTTGATATATATATATCGAAAGTATCACATGTGATGGTTTTTTCAAACACCATATGATTAGTGATTTGTAAAATTTGATTATTAGATAATAAATAATCTGTTTCAACTTGAGATTCTTCATACAAGTGATCAAATAAGTCAATTGAACTTGGTAAAAATGTATTGCCTTGATCGATTGATAGGTATACTTCATGATTGATGATGCCTATGATACCTTGCTCGATAAAATGATCTGTTAGTAGGACTTTCTCTTGATCGAAATTCAGAATGTCATTGATACTAAAGATTGGATATCCGTTCTCACAGATTTTTATTACATTTTGAGGATCTTCTACAAAAAAATATAGGTTATCAAAATCATCAAATGTTAGTTTCTTATCAATTTTTCTGTAAAAATAATCATTAACCAATGTGAATTTCATTTGAGTAGATTGTTGATAAAAAACAAAAACATTTTGTTCAGGTTGGCTATCATTAATTAAATTTACTTCTAATCCGTACATCTTTGCAAAAGTGATTTCTTTTGAGATTTCCAGTGGAATGTCTATACTTAAGTTAATGATGTCAATGCGAAAGGTTTTTTTGATCAATTCAATCATTGGATTAAGTAGATTAATAAAGGTTGGCTTAGATATTTTTTTTAAGAATATACCTTTCAGTTGGTTTTTAACAGTATATTCAAAATGTTCAGTATCTATTTTAATCATTTTGATGTCCCTTATTATCTTTTTGGAATAACGGATTAGAGTATTCTTGTTTGAGTATCGGAATATTCAAATTTTCTAAATCTTCTCTTTGTTCTTCCGATGCTAAACGAGCACGTTTTTGAGCCCAAATTCTTAGACTATTGATTTTTTCGACCATCGTTTGAGAGAGAGGTACAGTCGCTCTAATACAAGACAATATGCTCTCAGTGTCGAGTTCTTTATTACCGTTATAGGATAAAAACAGGGCTTCATTAATAACTTGTTCAATTTCAGCACCACTAAACCCATTCGTTAAAGTGAGAATTTCTTCTAAATTGATGTTGGTAAAATCTCTTTTTTTATTGTTAACATGAATAGAAAAAATATTTTTTCTTTCTAGCTTCGAAGGAAGATCAACAAAGAATATTTCATCAAATCGACCTTTTCTTAATAATTCTGCCGGTAATTGACTAATGTCGTTTGCAGTTGCAACCACAAAAACGGGTTCTTTTTTCTCTTGCATCCAAGTTAAAAATGTACCGAATACTCTTGCGCTAGTTCCACCATCCGAACGACCACTGGACTGAGATCCTGATAATCCTTTTTCAATTTCATCAATCCAAAGAACACATGGAGCAATTGCGGTTGCTACATCGAGTGCTTGACGAATATTTTTTTCAGACTCCCCAACAAAACCACCAAAAACTTTGCCTAGATCAAATCTAAGCAGAGGAAATTTCCACTCACTAGCAATAGCTTTTGCAGTTAAACTTTTACCACAACCGGGCACGCCTAGTAACAAAATGCCTTTTGGTGTTGTAAGTCCGAACTTCTTAGCATTTTCATCAAAAGCCTTACTTCTTTGAATAATCCACTGTTTTAAATTGGATAATCCGCCAATCGAGTTTAAATTTTCGACTGGGTGATAGTACTCTAGGATGCCATTTCTTTTGATAATTTGTTCTTTTTCATTGATGATGATGGGTATTGCTTCATCATCCAATGCATTATTCTTTGATTCAATTATAGCTTTACTAAAAGCATATCTTGCTTCCATTATTGTTAATCCAAGGGCTGACTTCAACACTTTTTCACCAACTAATGCACTTCTAGCAATTTTACTCGTCATTAAAACACTATTGGCTATTTGACGAAGTACATCAATTTTAGGTAGTGGAATCTCAATGATTTGAATTTCCTTTTCAAACTCTTCTTTAGTAAATTTGATGGGAGATTGTAAAAATAATATTTTACGAGAACTCTTATTCTTGTATGAATATTCTCTCATCGCATCACTAATTAATCGAATATTGCTTGGATTGTCCTTGACTGCAGAATGAAAATCTTCCATTAAAAGGATGGTATCCTTATCCTCATTCAAATAAAAATCTTCAATCGTTCTAGTAAAATCCGCGTTAGTGTCAATGGTCTTAATGGATTGTGAATTATTCTCTAAAACAATCTCCTTCAACCCTCGTGCCATTGACCAAAAAAGAAATTGAATATCCCTACCAGTTTGTTGTTTTAAAGTACTACAAACATTTAACAGTAGGCTATGTACTCTTTGCCATTCATAAGAAACCAACTCAATGACTCTACAATCCGTTTTTATTAGTGTAAATAATTCTTTCTCATATTTTTCCATTTTTTATCTCCACTTAAATATTTTCTCTAAAATTGTCCTCTTAGAAGGTTTAATCAATTCAAACAGTATTTCCTTCTGTTCTTTTTCAACCAAAGTAGTTCCTTTGATCTCTTTATAGGTCGAAATTTGATTTTCGTCCAATAATAAAATGGTCAA
This sequence comes from Acholeplasmataceae bacterium UBA6150, assembly GCA_002423145.1. Classification (GTDB taxonomy): domain Bacteria; phylum Bacillota_I; class Bacilli_A; order Acholeplasmatales; family UBA5453; genus Paracholeplasma. The sequence goes on from DIUU01000012.1 coordinate 101,551, forward strand.
TAAGGTATTCGCAATTTCATCATTTGAAATCGTCGTTAATGATTTAATAAATATTTTTAAGAAGGATACATTTGTAATTACTTGTAACACTGAAGAAATATCATCCGGCAACTTAAAGTAAATGCAATTTTTGCTACAATCAATTAAGTACTCGTAATCATCCAGTACAACTGTATCATTCATAATTTTGAATGTAGCCGATTTTAAGAACATAAAGTGTATCTTATTTTTTAGATAAGCATCATCAAATAAATAATCAAAATGAGTGAGTCTGTTCCCTAAAAATGTCATGATTTCATCTGCAATATCAATCAATACACAATCCTGCTGAATAATACTCACACTAGATAAATACCGTATATCGAATAGTTCATGCTGAAGAGTATAGTTCGTATCATTCAAATAAAGTTTTGGAATACACGATATATCGTGATTTGTAATTGTCTTGTCAACGATGGCTAGTTCAGATATGGCATAATAGCCATAGTTATTAGAGGATTTCCCTAATAATTTTGCTTGATTGATGAATTTGGTTTTGGATGACTCAACTTCCTTAGAGTCTATTTCGATTGTTTTTAAGGCGTATATTTGAAGCATTATATCGTAGAAGCGAATGGTTTCAACCGTAGATTGATTTTTCCAATCCAACAATATCGCATAAAATTTCGCAATGGTGATCATGTTATAGTTCATGACAACCCCAATTTTCTGAAGTGTTTCACTATATATCAATAAAGCTGTATTGTTCATTTTTACTAAATGTGGTGAGAAGTCATATTCTTCAATCAAAGTAGTGTCGGATGGTTTATACTTATTATCTTGAATATCAATCCATCGTGTATCGATTAATTTACACCAATCGAACTTCTTGAATTCATATCGTTTGCCATTTAGTTCATAAGGACTCATCTTGAATACATAATCTTTTATTGTTTCAATGTACTCTAATGTTTTGACATTTTGAGATTCTGTCAATGTTGTGATTAAAGAAGGAATATGACTAATTGTAACTTTATTACGCCAAGTCGCTTTATTGCTGTCTAGACTTCTTTTAAAAGTAGGGTATTCACTCAATTTATAGACAAATATTGATTCTATTACTGGTTGAATCGTGTTCTGAACGCCTAGCAATGTAAAAAACTCTCGATACTCTTTGTGATTATCTTCTCTGATGTACTGATTGGATAAGAAATGATTCCAAGGTTTTTTGAATACATATTCATTTAAGTGCTTCCCGTAAGATGGTCCAAACAGTATTCGTGATGTTGTGCTAAATTTTTCACAATTAACATCTGTAGATAGAAGATAACCATCAAAAGATGAGTCAAAATCTTGATTGATTATATTTTTAATATCAGTTTTGTGATTTTTATACAGTGTAAACAGAAGATTGACTTTCTCTACATGCTTGATTATAGATAATTCTTCAGTTAATAAGGTGGATAAGATTATCTTAGCTATGGATAAGTTCGTCATTTGATTAATACCTAGCGTTTGATAAAAAGATATGTCTATTGGATTAATTAAAATAACATTGATATTGAACTGGATTGCTTTAAGCAGGTAGAAAATGTTAGAATTATCGATAAATGTAGTTTCAGGATTAAAAATAATCCTATTTAATCCTTTTATTTCATTTCTATAATTCTCAATCTCTATGACTGTGTAGTAATCTTTGAGTATCGCAATAATCGATTCAAAACTTAAATCTATTCCATCTCTGATTGCTTCAATCGTATGATGAAACATGGTTAAATTATCGAATATTTTGAATTTAATAAGATTGAGTGTTTCCTTGAATTCTAAATCTGATTGGAAATATTCTCGAACTGATTCACGATTAATCCAAGGTATACTTTGATGGGTTAATATCTTTTGTTGTGTTATATCTTCAATTAATAACGTACGGCTGGCATATTCAAATTGATTTAGAAATGGAAACATAATGTCAATTTCGTTAACTAATGATATGACAGATTTTTGAGTGAATAAAAAGCGATTAAAATCAACGAGATTATTTTTTTCCTTACAATTTTCGTAAAAATGTTTAATGAACTCAATTAATATTTCTTTTGTTACGTTTTCTAAATTGAGCATTTTTATGTACTCAGATTTTACTTCAAATTTAAAAAAGGCAATATCTTTTGGATATTTAGATATATACTTAAGCCATTGATTATCTAATAGATAATATTGTAATTGACTACTCTTTTGATATTGGCCTTTAATCGTTGACATATAGATTACGGTTTCTAATGGTTTATCAAAGGTTTTATCTCGTAAATAACATATCTCATAGAGATATTTTTGGGCGAAATCACAGACTTGATTATTAGGTTTTTTATGAAGTATATCTACACAAATATTGAAAAATACTTTTTCGTTTACATGAACAAAACCAATATTAGTCATATAGGTAGTCATTGAATGTGTGTTGACTGATTTGGACATTTTACTTCTGAACAGTTCGAGTATATTATCAATATGAAAACAATTTATACTCATATTTGTTACATATGTCTGATAACTGGAATTTGTACTGAAATACGTGAAACTTTTACCGATTTTACTAATTATCTCATTCTTCAGTGATTCTTTTTCGGTGATTACAGACTTATATTCAACATAATACAAATAGGGTAATATAAAACGATCATTTGTTGTAATGATTACTTCTTCTAAGCTAGATTTATCAATCTTTTGTACTGATAATAATTCGTAATACTTGTCTTCAACTTCAAATGGAAAGTCTACGATATTCGTTTCATAATTTTTTAAGTATTTAATCCATTCTTTATCACTGAGATACTTTAATTTATCACTGTTTAATTTATATACCCCACCAATGGTCGGCAAATACATCGGGCTTTCAATTTTTAGCGTGAGGAATTTTTCTTTTTTAAATAGTAAATCGTGTAAAGAAATATGTGCTGCATCGAGTAACGATATTTTGCTGTTTTTATCTTTTAGTATTTCAATACAGCGACCATACACAGTTTGATTATTGATTTCTTTATAATCGATTAATTCTAGATAATTGATTAGGGTTTCTTCATGAATATTTGATTGTAGAATTAGTCTATAGATAGTTTCGATTTCACTAAGATTTTTAAATTTGATTTCTAAAGACTCATAAATACTATTTTTGGAAACATCTTTTGCGTAATATTCTATATTAGCAGTCTTATTAATCAAATTATTGCGGATGTCCTTTTTGTCTGTAGGAAGTGTTTTAAACTGACCATAATATAGAAATGGTAATGCGAAAGTCTCTTTCTCATCAATAATAAGTTGTTTAAGAGTTTCTCTATCAAGTTCTTTCACACCTAAGAAACTATAAAACTCTTTTTCTTTATTAACATCTATAAGTACATATTTAATCTTCGTTAATCGTCTTTTTAACTCAGAAAATTTGCTAGATTCAAAAAACAATGAGTCTGCTGGGGTATAACTATTAGTCAGAGATTCAGGTAGCCTAATATTAAGAGCTCTTTCCTTTTGTTTTATATTTGAATTATTAATTTCTGATTTGTTATTCTTCCAGAGCTTATATATTATTTCAATTTGATTCATCTTTATAACTCTATCGAGCAAATCATTGACATCGAGTGGTTTCTCTTTATCTTCTAAAAAAGTTACTCCATCTTTCTCTCGCTTCCCAAATGTTTGTTTATAATCACAAAAGAAAATTCCTAAAGTCGCAAATTCGTTAAGTGTTAATAAATCACGATCGTTTTTGTAAATACTATTAATACTACGAGTTTCTCCATTTAAAGTAATGACACTGTAATTATCATCCGTCTTCTTTTTTGAATCTATAGCAGTTAATTTTTTATAGTTTTCTAAATACCACTTATTAGCTTCAAAAACTTTTAGGGTCGAACTATAGGAATCTTTATCGATTGAATTATAGATTTGTTCATTAGTCAAATGCGCAACACCAATAGCTACTAGGAAACTATGTGTTTTTTTGTCGTCAATAAAATTGGTAACATTATATCTGTAACCATCCTTTAGTTTAGTTATGAAAATAGACACATCCACATCGTCATTCCTTGAGAAAAATACAAACTCGTTTTTAGGACCATTATTGGTTATTACAGGAAAAAGAGTCTTTACGGCATTTTCCCTTAATTTTCTCATTTGATTCAGAGATAATTGAAGTACATCATGATTAACAAATGTATCAAAATAGGATAATACTAGATTTAATAAGTTTTCACTGATTGGTCTGTTTTTTAGTATTTCAGACGCACGATTAATCAAAGTGTTTTCATCTAATTTTGTTAATTTATAATAGTTGTCATAGGATTCTTTATCTTCTAATTCACGAAAATAGATAGTTGGTATTTCAATTTCGTTTACAAGTTTTAAATCTAGAACTTTGGCTATTTTTCGATATTCACCCTTTAATCTGTCTACTATAAACTTATTAACCGTATGTAACAGTGGATTATTATCGTTATCATTGAAAAATAAAGGTACTCTTTCTGGATTGTGACCTCTACCATCAGTTTTATATGTTTTGAAGTAAAGCCTAGAAAGCTTAATGATCTGCTCTCGACTTAATGCTGATTTCGCTTCAATAAATTTGTATAAGAACATTTGTTGATCGTAGAATTTTTTTTCATTTGATAAAAATAGATGCAAAGAAGGGTATTGGGTCGATTCAAAACTTAATAGTAAATCATCGAATGAATTCGTTTTAGATAGTATTGTATAATAATCCGAATCTGAATAAAAAACCTCATCTACAAGTGATTTATACTCGTTTTTGGTTGGTAAAATTTTCGATGTTTTTCTCTTTTGAACGAATAAATCTATAAAATCATATCCATCTTCAGACAAAAAATCCAAATTTGTATCAATCATCAGTCGAGATAAAATATTATAGTTTGGTTTTTTATGATAATACTCCTTCTCGAGTGCTAAAAAAACAAATTCATTGAGATTGGATATCATATTCTTATTTAATGGATCATCTTTATAAAGCCTATTCCTATCTGCAGTCAAATTAAATGTAGCATTTATGATGAATGGAAAAGGATTCTTAATATCGGTTTTGAAGTATGAAACAAGAAAATTATCCTTTATATTAATATGTGTGCCTTCATGTGGAAAAGCGACGCCCAAAGCATATTTCTTAGGTTCGTTTTTTTTCTTTTTTTCTTGATATAATTCTATTTGATCTTGATAAGTGTATAAACTGTATACTTCATCTTGATTAGATTGCGAGTGTTTAATCGTAGCGATTTGCTTTTTAATCTTGCGGTGTTCGTCGACAATAAATTGCTCTCCCAAGTCAATTTCGATAGAAATCTCTTTTTGATTATCTCTGAGGCTTAATAATTTTAAGCTATTATTAAAAAGTAATTCTGTCTTACCTATATTGCTTATTTGATTTTTGACACTTTGAATGGCGTTATCATAAATTTTAAAAACAATTTTTGTACTCATTCCATCAGATAACTCATCAAATGGGATTTGATTAGGTGCACTAAAAAACGGTAGGAAAAGTTCATTATCTTCAATACCAAAAAGTTCAATAATTTCAGGTTGTTTTTTTAAAAGTCTATTTTGGAATTTTATGAGGCTATCTGTGGAATATCCTATTGAAATTTTTTCAGAATATATTTTTATATCATTGGAGAAATTTAGTACACTCCTAAAACCTAATCCTTTGTATCCGATAAAATCAGCATTCTTGTTAAACCTTTTTGTAGAAAAATTGGCTGAAAAAAGACTTCTAACTCCATCAATATCAAATGGATTTCCGCTATTTTCAACAGTTAATATATTATTAACTAAAGAAATGGATACTTTGCCTTCTCTATTTTTGGATGCATCTGCAGCATTTTGCAATAGTTCTAATAATTCTCGGCCTTTATATTCTGCACTTGTATTTTCTTCGATTTTTCGATCGGATTCAATCTTGTCTGAGTATTTTCTATAATAGTCAAAGTTTTCGTCTATTCTTTGTTCGATAAGCTTGTTATCACTTAATATTATCTTGGATTTATTCGCCATTATAGTTTTCCTCTTTTGTGAACTTTTAAAATAACACGAAAGCCTTAATTAATAAATATTATAGCATGTTTTTAATATTGAAAGATAGCCGTGAATAATTTGTATTTTTTATAAACCGACATCATCGATATAGTAATTAATTAGGATAAAAGTCTTGATAAGTAATACAGTAACTTTTCACCTTTATGTAATCTTTCAACTGCTGTTGTTTCATTAAGGTAGACCCTACAAATAATTAAAGTTGTATAGGTTTGGACAGGGGGGATTTTTCATTATGTAAATACATTTAAAATTAGTAAAGAAACATAAATCAGAGCCATCAAAGAGTATCAATCAGTGAACAAATCAATTATGGTAATCACAAATGAATTAGGTATCAATATGCGGAATAAAATGAATTATAATGAGAAACGAATTAGACGATTGATGAGGAAATTAGGTGTATCTTCAGTCATCCGTAGAATGCGTAAGGGCTGTATTAAAGTGAGACCCGAGATTACTGCAGAGAATATTTTAAACAGACAATTTGATGCTAGTAATCCGAATGAGAAATGGTTAACTGATGTCACCGAGTTCAAGGTGATTGAATCAAATACGAAGTTATACTTAAGTGCCATAATCGATCTGTTTGACGCCAGTATCATCAGTCACAAGATAGGCATATCCAATAACAATCAGTTGGTGAATGAAACCTTTGAAAAAGCATTCAAACAGAATCCTAAAGCTAAACCGATGGTTCGCAGTGATAGAGGGTTTCAATACACGAATAAAGTGTTTCAAAAGAAGCTCACTTCTAGAAGCATGACCGTGAGTATGTCTAGAGTTGCCTGGTGTATTGACAATGGACCGATGGAAAGTTTCTGTGGGACACTAAAATCCGAAAAGTACTACTTAAATCAATTTTACGACATCAATTAACTCAAAGTAGCCATCGACCAATACATCCAGTTTTACAATGAACAAAGGTGCCAAGAAAAACCAAAAGGCTTAACTCCGATGGAATCTTGGAATCAAACCTTAAAAATTGGATCAACTATTTAATTATTTCCACTGTCTAGTTAACAGAGGGCGGTTCAAAAATGATTTTCTTGTTTTCTTTATTATTAGCATTCAGTGTCTAATATTGTTGTAAATTAATCCCACTGATTTCATAAGCTTTTTCCCATCCATTAGGTCTACTGTTTTTAAACTTGTTTTCATTTAGTCTTTTAACGTCATTTTTTGAAATGAGTGCTGTAAAATCATTAACTATGGTTTCATGAGCACTTGTTTTACCACTAAGAAAGTCCCTTATTAATTCATTGACTGGGTTACAATGATCGAGATGGAGTTTTTTACTTTGGTTGGCTTTACGAAATAATCTATGATTTAAAATATTGAAATCTAGTTCACTTATATATTGACTAGCTTCTATTGAAATATATTTAGGTGATTCATCAAATGTTTTTTGTCTCAATATTCTTTCAATGCATACTTTGATATGACGTCGAGTTACTTCATCATTTAGTTTTCGATACACTTCTCTTAGTTCATTTAACACGATTTCAAATGAAACTAAATTGTAGTTTACTTTAGGTTTACTAATCATATCTATTCTCCTGTTATTATTTTTTATTGTTGATTGATTCTCTTATTTTCGGATAATTCAAGCGATTCTCGATATTTGTCATATCTAAGCCTGTATTCCAATTCATTTCGATGGTTTCAAAATGATTAGGAATAGATACATGCTTCAAATGAGGACAATTCCCTATGAAATTGGACTGTAGCTTAATTATTGAATCTGGTACGTATAATGACTCTATTGTTTTAGACCCGTAAAATGCACTTGCTTCAATATGGGTTACTTTTTGGTTCTCAACATATTCCCTAATTATTGTGTTTCCCTTTAGACTAAAGTCATCATGTCCCACAACATATGCTGTATCAAATTCATTTAAAAGATATATTACACCTTCTATGGTGACGATTGATTTTGCTTCGTTATATACCTTCATGTTATCGTACTTTGATTTTTCAAGCGATAAGTCTAGCGGTGAACCTTCTGGTCCCATAATGTACAATTTGATATCGTTATGATTGTCAAATAAATGCTCTCCAATCAAACAACCGGGATCACCAATAACCACTGTACGCAGATTATGATTGTGTTGAAATGCCAAATCACCGATTGAGTTTACTTTTGAACCTAACACAATAACTGCAATCTGAGTTCCGTATAAACTCATGGGTTCTATTGTTTCTAAAGTGTTAGGCAATATTAACTGACATAAACTATGACAGTCTTGGAAACAAGATTCACCTAAAATAGTTATACTTTCACCTAGATGAACGGTGTGTAAACTTTGACAGCCTGCAGCAAAATTCGCAGGTATTATTTTAATGTTGTTTGATATTTGTAACTTTTCAAGATAAATACAATTGTAGAATACACCACGCCCGATGTAATCTAATTCATGGGGAATGTGTATTTCTTTAATATGACTAAATGCAAAAGCCATGTCATGTATCTTTTGTATACTATACGGTATGTAAACCGATGTTAAATATATAGCTTGATAAAATGCGTATGGAGCAATCTCAGTGACTCGATATCCAACATTGTCATGAATAATAAATGGTCGTATATTCAAATGTTCAAAGCGATCATTAGCATAACTTAATATAACTGCTGTTTGATTTTTAAATAATGCATAAGTTAGGTTGCTGTCTTCTTTTAAATCCATATAACCATAGTAAACAAGATTTTGGTCAATATTCCATTCTGGTTGGAATTTCACATCAGATTCATCCCTTAACAATAAGGTTGCTCTTACTGAATCTTTAAATACCCATTTTCCCATTAATGAGATTTCGCTGAAAATTTCCACTTTACGTAAACTTTGACAATCACTGAATGCTTCATCATGAATATCTATCGTGTCACTAGTGATGAGTAAATCCTCTAACATGCTACAACCCATGAATGCTTCTTTCCCTATCCATTTAACGCTATTAGGAATAAGAATTTTCTTCAGATTAAATGCATCCTTAAAACAACTATGATGTATGCCAATTACTGAATAATCGTTATTAACAATATCCGTGATTAAAATCATTCGTCCGTATTTCCCAAAACCTATTTTTCTTGATTCTGTTAATCGATTATCAATAACAATAGCGGTTTTGTCTTTGAATAAGGCATAAACGACATCATCGTCTTCGTACAAACCCACCAAATCATCTCGATACGTCACATTATTCGACAAATCAGGCATATGGTTATATGAGTAAACTGACAAATCGTCATTGTTACTAAAAATTGCCTTTGAAATTGAAGTGATATTTTTACCAAGTATTAATACACTCATAGCTGGGTTAATTTGAAAAGTATCTTGAATACCAACGACGGGTTTCTGTGCCAATTCATTTGGAATAAGAACAACCTTATCTTGTCCAAAATAGTTAGTTAAAACATATCCTTTGTTTTTTTCATCATATACAAATTGAAAATCTTGATTATTCATGGTTGTCCTCCATAGGTTCTCGTCCATTCACTTTATACTTTATATCATATGCGTCACACAGTAATTCAATGCTGTCAACAGCATGAATTTTGTATAAATATACACCATTTAGAAATAGGAACAATTTTCTTCTCTCAAACTCATTTATATGCTCTTGAGTACCAAAATAACTTGGAACAAACTCAAATGATTCATAGATAATATGTGGTCCATACTCATAAGCCATTAAGTATTGACTATAATTTTCAAAAGTTACTTGATCAAAATAAATTCTCATCTTTGGATATATGGTATCAACTAATTTGGGCGAAAAATCTATAAGAAGTTTTATTTTTTCCATAATATCCCCTTCCTTAATCAAATACCGAGTAATAGTGGTCAACACCGATGACACGATAGTCTTTAACCATTTGCTTTTCTTCATTCACCCATCGATAAGCTAGTTCTAAAGCGGTATTTTCATCTCTAACAAAGAATATGACTTTGACAGTTGAGGAGCGACATCTCGTGTTTTTAGAAATGAGAGAGTCGACAATGAATAAATTATTCTCTTTTTCCAAAACATAGGTATCCATAGGAGGTTCAAGATAGTCGCAATTTATACAAACTTGTTGAGAAAATCCTTTGTCTGTATATTCTTCTTCAGGATATAGTCTTTCTCGTATAATATAGTGATTAGGCATATAAATACACTCCTTAGTTGTGTCTATATTATATTATTAAATAAAAAAGGGAAAAACATGTTTTCCCACACTTGACTTTTACAAATATTGTTGTTTATCATAAAACAAAGTATCACATCCACGACCGATTAATACCCTATCTAAACCTTCGAAATCTAAAAATTGTTCCTCAATCGCTTTTTTAAGAATTTTATCTCGAGTATTATCACTAAAAGTATATTTGGCTGACTTTAATATCTCTATGGCCTCGTGAATATTGCACTCTAGTCCAAAGATAATTTTAATGATGGTGTCTCTAGTTGGTATTGAATCTTTCTTTATTTTGCTCATGTAATTATTATAATCTACATCTATTTTTTTGAATACACTAGCCCATGATCGATTAGGTCCCAAAATCCTATTTATTGTTGAAAAGAAATCCGAACCTTTATCGTCATTCAAATCATTAGCAAAAGATTTAAAATCATTTAGTGAAATGAAGGATAGTGTGTCTGGATTATGGGATGAATGTTTTTGTTTTTTTCTTATTTCATCCATCATAAACATCTTATCAAGCAGTTTTTCAAATTCAATGAGTGTCATAACTATTACCTCGTTTATTTTATTGTATCAAAAAATATTTAAAGTCTAAAGAACATGTTAATATATATTTAGGAGATGATAATCATGAATGCTCAAATGACTTATAAAGATTTAATATCTGAAATAATAACTTTTTATATCCCAAATATTTATTCCGAAATTGAGTACCGTCCCAATGAATCATCCTGTGACTTTGATAATGTTAAAAGGGAAACCAACTTAATCATCGGGATTGATGGATGTATACTGTCTATTCAATATATCAAAAATAAGATTCCCAACATTATTATCATTAATCTATGTGAAAAAACCATTTGCAGAGTGGGTAATTTACTTACAAGTCCTGAAACGAAATTCTTCGATTTACATGGTTTTAGGCTTGATAATGATTTTGAAAAATCATCTGGTCAAAGAATAGATGATTGGTGGCTTGATGAATGATTTTTCTTTGGTCTAGTCCATTGGGTTACAATATTTCTAATGGTGTCAGTCAATTATTGATCTGACATTTTTTATTCAATTTTCAAGTTTGATCATATTTTTAAGTTCATTCAAAGTATAAGCTTCATTCTTAACTTTAGTATGCAGCATCACATGGCAGTTTGGACAAACTGGAATTAGATCTTTAATAGGATTAATTTCATAATTACCTGTTTTAGTACTCACGTGATCAATATGATGAATGTAAATATATCGGTAACCTATGTTTCCATATACTTTTTGGATTGGTATGGAAATTAAACAATGAGTTATAAAATATTTTTAAAGTTCATATTTAGATATGTTTTTAGTTATATTCTTTGATTTGATGTTCACTCTATATGTATATTATATACCTCAATGCAAAAAAAAGAACTTCGACATCGAAGCTCTTTAGTTGTCATAGTTCATCAACATACCTATGTGTTTGAATACTTTGTTTTCTATCTACAATCGTTAATCCTAAATTTAGAGCCAAACCACAAATGCTATTACAAGCATTACTCCAAAGAGAAAATCCCATGGGGTATCGATGAATTTGGGAAACTTCTTTTTAATTGATTTGAATAACCCTGTAGATAGGATATGGATAATCATGGTTGGTGTTGTCAGCAATAACACAATGATGATATCTTCATTGCTGATTCTTTCAATCGGATAATTGAAGAAATAGATGGCTGCTGATATCATCAATAACTCCATAAATGCGAAATAGAGTAAATAAGGTTTATTCGGTAATGCCATACGCATGTGAACTGAATCTATGGGTTTATCTTTGAAAATGAATTCAATGATGTCTTTGGTAGAATGATAGATATGATATTTGAATTTAGATTGATAAGCAGTATTAAAAGATTCTTTATCTGAAATACTATCTTTATGGATCAACAGTGTCACTTTATTTAAATCTTTGATGTTATAAGAATTCAATTCTGCTTCAATACCCAATTCAAAGGGTATCAGTGTTTTATTAGTGCTTCTAATGAATAATTCATGATTCTTGTATATCAGGGTTGTTGTATCTGGAAAGATATATACCATACCCTCGTCATCCTTTAAATATACATAGTCTTGATCTGATTTACATACTTCAATGGGTAGTCCTAGTTTTAATGCGGTATGATAGGTTCTCAATACCTCATTGGTCATCGCTAACAAGCGGTACTTAAGTTTTGTTTGTTGATAGAAAGGACTTCTTTTATATCGGTATTTTTCAAATGGCATGATGCAGATATATCCTATTGACCAAAACAATAAAATCACCAATAACAAAGGTGATACTGCGATTAGAAATAAAATGGGTAAAAACTTTTTCATGTTGTACTCCTTATATTTTAGAAACTCAATTTGATAATGCGTAAATATCAATTTATGAAAACTTTCTATGTCTCGTGACTGCTTAAAGTCCTATTTAGTTAAATAAACATTATTTCATTTTGTGTTTAGTTATCTAAACATGGCCTGTTGGAGATTACCAAAAGGGTTCGAGCTTCACATCGATGTGATGCTTGATATCTGCTATGGTTACGACATCTTCTTCCAAATTGAATGTGTAGCCTATCTTATCTTTATGAGCATAACCTTTATACGGGGTAACCTTAATATAACAAACACTTTGGATAGCTTCATTATTGACTTCTTTATACCAATGATGAAAGACTTTTAAGAATACTTCTCTAATGTCTTTATTGGCAGGGTCTAATGGGTGTCCGGTGATATAGGCTTTACACCAAAAGCGGTTGTGTCCACCATCCGAAATCATCACATAAGGATTACTTTGGATTTCTTTAACATAGTTACAACTTAGATCGGTAACAATCCAAAATGAACCCTCATAATAAAAACTATCTACAGACCTAACTGTAGGCATATTGTCTTTCGCTGTCGCAATCAACACAATCGAATCGTGTTGATATTTTTCTCGAATGATGTCTAATACACCACTACTTTGAATTGTTTTTATCATTTAATGGCCTTTCTTGTTTATTATATTAAATACAACGAACTTGAATTATTATCTTTATTTTATCAAAATGATTACGAAATAAATATAGATAATTTAAAAAAGGTCAACCGAATGAACAGTTGACCTTCTAAATTATTTACTAATGCGTATGCGCGTAGAGTTTCTAATGATGATTTCAGTTCTAAAGTAGATCATACGATTGGCGGTTTTTGGACGATTGATTCGATCAATCAACATATAAAGTGCTTCTTGTCCTAATAATTCTTTATCGACATTCACGGTTGTGATGGATGGGTTATAGAAGTTAGCATCCACAATATTATCAAAACCAACCACTTGAATATCCTCAGGGATTCTTAATCCCATTTTCTTAATGGCTTGGCAAACATTGATGGCGATAAAGTCATTTGCACAAACAATCGCTTGGGGTACCATTGGTAACGTATTGATTTTTTTAGCCAACCAAGATGAATCTCCAAACGGTGAATCATCTGGAAGAATGAGTTGTTGACTTAAGTCCATTCGATGAGGAATATCAGCAATCGCGTCTCTCAATCCAAGAAAACGTTCATAGAATCCTTGACAGTGTTTATGATCCCCACAATAAATGATTCTATTGAGTCCGTTTTGAATGAAAGCTTTGGAAATCTTATAAATGGGATCTCTGCTTTCCATCAGTATCGCATCAAAGTTGCCATCATAATCTTTTAATCCAAAAGCTGCGTCAATGAATACACTCGGTGTTTTTAAGTTTAGGAATCTTTTTAAGAATACCTCATCATATAGTTCAATGCCAATGACCCCATCGATACTCAAGTTGGTCATATAGTTATGCAATTGTTCAAAGGATGTATTCGAATTAATGGTATACTGAAAAAAGTCAATGTTTAGATTGGTAACGAGGTTTTCAACCCCTCGTACCAAAGAAATAAAGAAGTCCAAGTTACTGAGGGGTTTACCTGCCAGTAAAAGTAGTTTGAGTTTTCTCACTTCTACGTGTTTAAATTGATTAAATCCTTTATATCCCAGTTCTATGGCTTTGTTAATGACCCGTTCTCTGGTATTATCAGGAACGGGTTTATTATTGATTACCTTAGAAACGGTATTTCGGGATAACCCCAGTGCATCTGCAATTTGTTGTATCGAAGCTTTATCATTCATATGGATCACCAAAACTATTATAATACGCAAATGCACATTTGTAAAGCGGTTACATTTACATTTGCACAATTTTTGTTTAAATGTTGACATACCTTAGGGTTGTCTATAAAATGAGAGTGAAAACGGAGGATGCCCATGACAGACTCAGTCAATAAACGGAAAAAAAGAATTAAAAGCTATACACAGTACGGTGTGAAACGTAACTGGCAACTCCTCGCGATGTTGTCAGGTGCGATGATATTCACAGCGATTTTCGCGTACATCCCAATGTATGGCATAGTCATTGCTTTCCAAGAATACAACCCAGCCTTAGGTATTGCTGGGTCACCTTATATCGGTTTAGACAACTTCTTCCGATTCTTCGAAAGTTATCAATTTCAAAACTTAATGGTCAATACCTTCTTAGTTAGTTTTCTAGGATTCATCATCGGTTTTCCATTACCCATCATCGTTGCGTTATTATTAAATACGCTAAGAAGCACCAAACTTAAAGGTATATTTCAAACCATATTCAACGCACCTCATTTCATATCGGTAGTTGTTTTAGTCGGTATGCTCTTCCTCTTCTTTGGTGAATATGGATTAATCAATAGCCTAGTTCTCGCGTTCGGTGGAGAGCGCATATCTTTCTTCTTGGAATCCTCCTGGTTTAGACCACTCTTCATCGGATCTGGGAACTGGCAAGAAACAGGATGGTCATCGATCATCTATCTCGCTGCCTTGGCTGGGGTAGACCCACAACTTCATGAAGCGGCGAAAATCGATGGTGCAAGTCGTTTCAAACGGATTCTCCATATCGATATCCCGGCAATATATCCGACGATTTCGATCATCATGATTTTATCGATTGGTAGTTTATTATCGGTCGGTTATGAAAAGGTCTTGTTGATGCAGACGGGAACCAACCTATCCACATCAGAAATTATCTCCACGTATGTATATAAAATCGGTTTAACGGGGTTCAGTGAACCCGGTTATGCTGCAGCGATTGGGTTATTCAATGCCTTGATCAACGTGGTCCTACTCATCATCGCGAACTATAGCGCAAAACGCTTCTCGGAGAACAGCTTATGGTAAACCAAATCAAAAAGCGACACTCTATGGAATCCAAAGGCGATCGACTGTTTCATATCGGTGTGATCGTACTCATGTCATTTTTCGCCATTCTAATCCTATATCCATTATGGTTTATGGTGATTGCTTCTGTGTCTAATCCCGATGCTGTTTTAAATGGTGAAGTATGGATTTTACCAGACAGCATTGACTTTAGTGGGTATGCGAAAATATTCGCTGATCCACAAATATGGACTGGTTATAAAAATACCATCCTATATACCTTGATAGGCACTACACTCAACATCGTGTTAACCATTCCCGCAGGATACGCATTATCAAGACAAAATTTGCCTTACCGTAAATACATCATGTGGTTCTTCATCATTACGATGTTCTTCGGTGGTGGACTCATTCCATTTTACTTCTTGATTTCTAATTTGGGTATGATTGACTCCTTCTGGGTCCTCATCATCCCGCAAGGCTTAAGTGTATGGAATATGTTCATGGTCAAGGCGTATTATGAATCCAATATTTCGATTGAGTTAATTGAAGCAGCTCAAGTCGATGGTGCTAGCCAAATCAGAACCTTTTGGTCAGTCATACTGCCGATATCCAAACCCATCATTGCTGTTATGATTCTCTTCTATGCGGTTGGCAGATGGAATTCCTACTTCGATGCGATGGTCTTCATTCGAAGTGAGGAATTATATCCACTACAAATCGTTTTGAGAAACATCTTAATTATTAATGACAATGTTTCTGGTGGTATCACTGGTGAAGACATCTATGAACGATTAAGATTAGCCAATCAAATAAAATACGGTGTCATCATCGTATCCAGTTTACCAATCATTCTGATTTACCCGCTTGTACAACGCTTTTTCAAAGAAGGTTTCCTAGTTGGAAGCTTTAAATAGGAGGAAATATATTACATGAAAAAATGGTTCGGATTATTCACCATGGCCTTATTCTCACTTGCTTTGGTAGCTTGTGGACAAAAGCCTAGTGGTCCCACAAAAACACTGGATGAACTCGGTTACAACCCCAATGGTTTACCCATCGTTCAAGAAGTGGTGGAATATACCATCATATCGCCCAAAAATGCATTAGCAATCAACTACAATGACATGGACATTTTCAAAAAGATGTTTGAAGATACCAATGTCAAAATCAAATGGAATAACTTGTCAGAAGAAACCTTCTCGACAACCAAACAAATGATTATTCAAGATACTAGAAACCTCCCAGATGCGATGTATCATGCGGGGTTCTCCGATCGTGACATCATCCAATATTCTGCTGCAGGAACCATCATTGCTTTAGATGAATATTTGGATAACATGCCTAATTTTAAAAAGATTTTAGAAGAAAGACCAGACATTCGAAAAGTCATCTCTGCACCAGATGGGCACATTTATGCGTTACCACGTGTCGAAGAAATGGGCTTATTACAACACCCTAACATCCTGTTCATCAATAAAGATTGGGTGAACCTACTGTCACAACAAAATCTAATTTCTCTCAATGGTCAAGCCCTTAATGTATCGATTGAAGGTGGAAACCTCGAAGATACATCAACAGATGCCAATATCCAGTTAAAACCATTGGTTATCAAAATCAATAATCAAGTGGTGAACGGTTTTACTTTAGCACAATACGAAGCCATTCTTCGTGCGATGAAAACCAACGCATCCTTACTCACCGCAGCAAACCTGATCCCATTAACATTTAGATTTGGTGGATGGCAAGGCAATCAATCCGATTTATATGGTGCCTTTGGTGTCCCTGAAAATATCGACCACTTAACCGTTGTCAATAATCAGGTAACATTTACCGCAGCTCTCGAAAAATACAAACAAGCTACCAACTTTTTTGCAGGATGGATTGAAGAAGGTTTGATTGAAAAAGACGTCTTAACCCAAGGTGAATTTGATTTATTAGCCAAAGGTAAAGGTTCTAATCCACGTTTAGGGTCATTCTACTGGTGGGAAAAAGAAACCGTTATAAAACCTGAATGGCAATCCCAATATGTTGCATTACCACCGCTCATTGGACAAGATGGCAAACAAAACATCGGGGTTTCCAATAACCAAGAAATCTCTAAAGGCAATTTCGTTGTCTTCTCTAAGGCACAAAACCCAGAAATTCTTCTGACTTGGATTGACCGCTTCTATGACCCAGTCATTTCCGCTCAAATCAACTATGGACCGATTGGTATTGCTTATGAAGAAGAGTTGAACGCCGATGGATTACTCATTCAAAAGCCGATTCCAGAAGGCATGACAGCAGACGAACTTAGATTGAAAAACGCACCGATGGGTGTCATCTACTTATCCTATGAACAATGGGAAAACACGTTGGTCATGGAATACCGAGCAAGACTTCGATTAGCCCTACTGGATGTCTATATTAAGCCTTACATCATGGAGGGTGTTAACCAGTATCCAAACGTAAGCTTTAATCTCTCAGAAATGAATACCATCAATCGTTATGGTACAGACATCTATTCTTATGTCTATCAATCCACTACTGGATGGTTACTCAATGGTGGTGTGACCGATAGCGAATGGAATGCCTATGTCAACAAACTCAATCAAATGAAATTACCCGATATGATTCGCGCTTATCAAAGTGCGTATGACAGGTACGAATAACCTTGAAACTCTACGTTAAGATTGGGAACTACGTGTTCGATTACTTGTTTCTAAGCTTACTATTATTTATCGCAGGTATCTTGGTGATACCGCTATACGCTACAGTGGTTGCTGTCATTGCATTTTATGAAAACGAACAATTTAAATCGATGATCAAAGTCGTTAAAGACAATATAAAAAATATCATCATACTTTCTATCATAGGTTTGTTTCTAGGTTTGATGATTCTATTGTTACTTCAAATTCACGAGACAGGGATACTATATTGGTTCAATCGATTTGTCCTAGTTCTACTTGGTTTTAGCATCCTTAGTCTAGTGATGTTTCCACCAATCATTTTAGTTAAAATGCGTGTTACATTCAAAGAACTTATTCGCAACACCCTATATTTGATGCTCATCCAATATAAATCCACAGCATTGATGTTGTTGTTGAGCATCCTCATGATTTACCTATCGATTTACGCCATTTGGGCATTGATTTTGGTAGTCCCATGGCTTCAATCGATCAGCTTCATTTCAAATCAGGCTCTACAGATTGAAAAAGATAAGAGAGAAAAAGGAGAAAAAATATGAAAAAATTACTCAGTACAATGCTTGTATTGGTGATTGCACTGGTGCTCATCGCATGTAATGGCACATCCGAAGTGAGAACAAAACCAGTCATCACAGGTTTACCGCCAACGGCAGAAATTACCGAAGGTGAATCCATCAATGTTTTAGAAGGCGTTACAGCCACAGCGCATGGTAATGTGAATATCACGAATCAAATTGTGGTTACCACAGATCCATCCACAACAACCATCGTTAATGGTGTGGTTACCCCACAAGAACCCGGTTCTTATTTAGTAACCTTAACTGCAACCGATCCTAAAGATGCGACCCTTAAAACCACAGCTACGCTATTTTTGGATGTATTAGAAAATTTAGTCGTCACTGAAAAGAGCCGTGTGGTTTATGAATTCAATTCGATTGCTTCATCTGCACTCAAAGGTTTTGTTTCTAAAGAAGCTGGACAAGTTGTCAATGCCTTAAGCGTTGCGAATGGGGCATTGGTTTATACACCAATCGTATCTGGCAATGGCGATGGCGATAACCAAATCTTCAAATTATTAAACCTTCAAGCTGGTACCACTTATACCATCAGTTTAGAAGCAAAAGCATCGAGAACCCTAACCGGTGTCGCCTTTGTTATCAATGGTAAAACGCCAGGTTCTTGGGATCCATATGCAGGTATGTGGGGACAAGAAGTCGGTACTCAATATCGCACCTATTCACACACATTTGCTGTTGATGTTACCAATGAAGCTGCTGAAATGATGTTTAATGTTGGGGGCCAAGGTGCAGCCGACTACTCTGTTCACATCAGCAGACTAACAATTGTTGCTAATAGCAATCCTCAAAGTACTACCATTGCTTTTACTAACATCACCTCTGGTGGCGATGGTTGGGTATATGTTAATGATAAAGGGGCTTCTTCTGCAAGTGCAGTTGACGGTAAAGTCGTCATCGATATCACAGATCCGGTCGCTGGTATTTGGGAACAAAAACTATACCATGAACCACTACAACTTCAAGCAAACAAAGTATACAAACTCACTTATACTATTCACGCCACTGAAGCGATTCGTTATGAATATATCGCAAGAACGCGTTCACAACAATCCGGTGGCCGTGATGAAAACTATATTTGGTCAGGTCCACAACTAGGCAAAGATGAAACCCGTGTGATTACTCATACATTCACTACCAACGCAGTGGATATCAATGAATTTGATATGTTCTTCCAATTTGGCGGACAAATATCTGCTGTTGTCATTACTATTTCAAATGTTGTTATAACACAATACGATGGTTTCTCTGAAACAGTTACTAGATTCTCAGGACTACCAGAAGGCTTCGCAAGTTTCGAAAATGCACCAGCGGCAGCGAATCTATATGTCGATGTCGAATCAGGAAAACTTGTTTACGCTGTATCCGTATTTGGTGATACCGACTGGTATAACAAAGTTTACCTCGAAAATGTCGTATTTACCGATGGATCCAAGTACCGTATTGAATTCGTTGCTCACGCATCGAAGACCGTCAGTGGTTTCTTCGCTGTCAACCCAATGGGTCAATGGAATCCAAAAGTAACTACCATGTTTGAACTCACAACTACGCCTCAAACATTCAGTTATGAAACACCAAATCTACAATCATTCACTGAAAATATTGAATTATTATTCCAATTTGGATCATTCAATACTGGTGATGCCATTATTTATATCGATTCAATTACCATCATTGAATTAGCTTAACCATTTCAGTCATTGGGGAAGTCAAAACACACATTTGACTTCCCTTCGTGACTACATTCGGAGTGTTTACTATGAAAAAAATGTATTTGTTATTTGTCCTAAGCTTCTTAATGATGTTATCTGCTTGTACACAATCTAAGGTTGACCTCGATGTTAAAGATCCCTATACGTTTACCAATGGTGATTTTGAATCCGGGAATCTCGATGGTTGGACAACTACAGGCGAAGCATTCACCACATCCTTCATCTCATTTCAAAAGAGAGATGCCAATCAACTGGAATATCGTCAGCAAGGCATCTACTTTTACCATGGGGGTAAAGGTGGTTTAGGTCAACTCACAGGTCAAATGATTTCATCTGAGTTTGTTCTAAAAGGCAATGGTATCATTGGCTTTTTAGTCGGTGCTGGTGAAGACCCAACACTCACCTATGTCAGTTTTATCAACGAGAACAATGAGGAACTGATTCGTGTGGGCAATGAAAACTTTAATGATACGGATCAAATGTTTCGGATGAGCGTCGATTTAAGTGATTATTTAGGTGAAAAAATCCGCGTGAAGGTCGTGGATTTAGATACTTTCAATGATGGATTCAATTATATCAATGTTGATGATTTTATTATTAACTTTCAAGGACCGTATGATGCGAGTCCAGCCGTACTAAAGGCGAATCAATATATCGAAGCGAATGAATCCAAAATCAATCCAAGATACCGCTTAACGTATCACGCCATGAGTCGATACAATTGGGCCAATGATCCCAATGGTGTGATTTGGTATAATGGTCAATTTCATTTATTTTATCAACACAACCCCTATGCTTCTAACTGGGGTCCAATGCATTGGGGACACCAAGTATCGACAGATTTCATCCGATGGGAACATCTACCGGTTGCCTTAGCACCCGATAAGACTTACGATAACGATTTAGGCGCATTTTCAGGGTCTGCAATTGAAAAAGATGGCAAACTCTATTTGATGTATACTTCGGTATCCAACGGTTTACAACAACAAGCCATTGCCTATTCTGATGATGGTGGAATCACATTTCAAAAAGATCGAAACAACCCTGTCATTAGCGTGTTAGATTTACCTAGTAACGCCAACAGTTCAGACTTTAGAGACCCGAAAGTATTCAAACATAACGACCTGTATTATGTCATCATTGGTGGAAAAACCAATGGGGTTGGTCAATTATTACTGTATAAGAGTACCGATTTGGTGTTCTTCGAATATGTCGGTGAACTACTCAATAACAATCAACCAGATGAACCCGGATATCACCGCTTAACTGGTGGCATTTACGAATGTCCTGATTTCTTCATCGTCGATGGAAAACAAATTTTGATTTCTTCTCCGATGAGATTACCAAAAGAAGGCCATGATTATGAAAATCTTCATTCTGTTGTTTACATGGAAGGTAATCTAGATTACAGCACTGGCAGATTCCATCATGAAGAATTCTATGAACTCGATGGTGGCTTTGACTTCTATGCAGCTCAAACTGCACAGCACCCCGATGGGCGAACCATTATGATTGCTTGGATGCAAATGTGGGACAGAACCATGCCAACCTCAGTCGATGGTTGGGCTGGTGCGTTCACCTTGCCAAGAGAACTCTCATTTAAAGACGGTTCGCTATATCAAGTGCCTGTTCGTGAAATCGAAAACTACAGACAAAACCCAATCCAACATACCAATGTCGCTTTGGTTAAAGACATGCCATTACAAATCGCCGGTGTATCTGGAAAAACCATCGAACTTCAAGTGGAGATCGATATGGGAACGGCCTCAACGATCGGTATTGAATTATTTAAAGGTACCGAGAATAAAACCCTCATTACCTACGATAAAGCGAGTTCAACAGTGATCTTTGATCGCAGTCAATCGGGTAGATTGATACGGGGTCAAGAATCCAATACATCGACGCGAACCACGTATGTTGAGCTAAAAAACAACACCTTAAAACTACGTATATTTCTAGATGTTTCTTCGGTTGAAATATTCATTCAAGACGGTTTAAAAACCATGACATCGGTTGTGTTTCCAAACAGCGATGACATCGGTATTACATTTTACGCAACGGGTGGTAACGCAACGTTAACTACACTCAATAAATATGACATCATTGTCAATTAAGGATGGGATCGATATGAACTATACAGTCATAAAAGCCAATGAATATATCAAAGTAAACCTTGAAAAGGTAAATACCAAACACCGCCATAGATTCCATTTAATGCCTGAAGTGGGCTGGATGAATGACCCAAATGGATTCATTTATTATCAAGGGTATTATCATTTGTTTTATCAGTTTCATCCCTATGAAGCCAAATGGGGTCCCATGCATTGGGGACATGCACGATCCAAAAATTTAATCGATTGGGAACATCTGCCTGTGGCACTCGCTCCAGACTTGTCACATGAAGATGGTTGTTTTTCTGGTGGAGCAACCCTATTTGATGATAAACTATACTTGATGTATACCTCACATTATCATCAAGAATTTCAACGCCAAGAACAAAGTCTAGCGGTATCCACCGACGGGATTCATTTTCAAAAAGGATATGCACCCGTGATTACCATCAATGACTTGCCTAAACAGGCTTCTAAAGTCGATTTTAGAGACCCTAATCCGGTCACGATCGATGGCAAACACTTCATTTTAATTGGATCTTCGACACAAGACAAACAGGGTCAAATCCTGGTCTATCAAACTGAAGATTTTAAGACATACCACTTTTTAAATGCCATCTTGCATCCTTTCTTCGGTGAGATTGCGGAATGTCCAGATCTATTTGAACTCGATGGAAAACATGTTCTACTCTTTTCAGCAACCAATTTAAAAACGGAGAATAACCGTTTTAAAAATGTGAACAGTTCTTTATACGCAATTGGTCAGTTTGACGTAAAAACTGGATCATTCCATTTTGAACATGTAGATGAGATCGATGCGGGTCATCATTATTACGCCCCTCAAACCTTAAGTGAACAAAATAAAAGAGTATCGGTTGCTTGGATGGAAATGTGGGGAAAACCTTATTATACCGCCCTTTCGAATCACGCTTGGGTTGGTGCGATGACACTACCTAGGGTATTATCTATCCAAAATAATCGTCTAATTCAAACCCCCATCAGTTTATGTGATTTCACAAAAACCACACAGCTATTAAATGCTCAATCCCTGTCGAATACAAGCAAATTTTTCGTACTCACTGGGCAAATCGGTACTCAAACACCCTCTGTGATCAGAATTGGTACGCCTACAAGTTACTTCGAACTAAGATTAGATGCTCACATGGTGACATTGGATACCAGCAGTACACAATTATTTCCACTCGAAGCCCGTTCCATTGAACATCATCGAAATCAAATCAACTTCACCCTTGTTATGGACAATTCATCCCTTGAATTATTTATGGAAGGTGTCGACAAAACCATCACTACCCGTGTGTATTTCGATGAAGAACGGCTTGATATTGAAGTTAAATCCCATAACTATAAAAACTTAACATTAAAGGAGTTGAACAAATAGGTGAAGAAACTCATACTTTCAATGATCGGTGTGTTGCTCATAACACTTTCGGCATGTACGACAAATCAACCAATTGAATATGAAGAGGTTAACCAAGACCATATGACACTATTTACAAAACAACAATCCGGCAATATCGGAGATGTCATGCCGTTTTATCACGATGGGGTTTGGCACTTCTTCTATTTACACGACTCAGCACCGAAACCAGGGTTTCACCCTTGGTATCGTTTGTCTACTACCAATTTCACAGAATTTGAAGACCATGGTGAAGTGATTCCAGTTATCCATGATACCCAATCTCAAGAACTCGCTTTAGGTACAGGTTCAGTCATTGAAAAGGATGGTGTATTCTATGCCTTTTATACTGCACACAACGGGCGTTTAGTTCCGAAAGAAAAATTCATGTTGTCCATTTCTTCTGACAATATGCAAACATGGACAAAACAGTCCCTAGTCATTGACCCCAGAACATATGGTTTTGATATGTATGATTTCAGGGACCCTCATATTGTATTCATCCCTGAATTGAATCAGTATTATATGTTGTTTACGACCCGTTACTTAGGTCGTGGGGCGATTGGTTACTTGGTATCGGATGATTTGCTCACCTGGACCAAAGAATCGAATGGGATTTACTTCTTAAACAATACGACCACGGGTACAGGCCAAATCGACTCCAATCTAGAATGCCCTACCCTTTGGTATTTCAATGGATTTTGGTACATGACATTCTCAGACCAATGGCCATCTAGACAAACCCATTATATTTATAAAAAGAATTTTTCAGATGAATGGATTAAGCCTTCCATGAACCGTTTTGATGGTAAAGGATTGTATGCTGGAAAAGTCGGTTATAGTGATACACAAATGATTTTGGGTGGTTGGGTTTCACACAATTTCAACCGCACTAATGAGTTTGGTTGGGGGGGAAACTTCATTGCCCATGAATTAAAACAAAATGTCAATGGTACGCTGTATGTTGACATGGTATCATCGATCAGAGAAATCATCAGTCATCCTCAACTGCTTAAAATTGAAGACACCAATATATCGACTGCTGTGACGAACAAAATTGAGTTTACCAGCATCAGTCAATACCAATATGTCACCTTTAATACATTAGATGGCATTTCGATCATCGAAGGGTATTTAGATATCCGATCCATTCAAGGCTATTTTGGGATCTATTTCGATTATCGTGATGGTGAAGCTTCCTATCATTATGATTTCAATTTAGATGCCCAAATCATCTCCTTTTATCGTGGTCACTTCACACAAAGAACAA
Organism: Acholeplasmataceae bacterium UBA6150; assembly: GCA_002423145.1. GTDB lineage: Bacteria > Bacillota_I > Bacilli_A > Acholeplasmatales > UBA5453 > Paracholeplasma. Next base: position 126,787 of record DIUU01000012.1, read on the forward strand.
CCGATCGGTTATATACGACAAATACGTTTTACAACACCAGTAATTATCTCAAATTCACTTTATTGTTTGAAGAAGCCCTCGATGCTGATGGCTCAATCGTCACGCTGTATATCGATGGACAAGTCGCTCAAACAGCACGGATGTTTAGTATTGAAGATACCAACTTTGGTTTTTATGGTTTAAATAGCAACGTTACTCTTCATGATTTGAAGAAGTATAAATAGAGGTTATCGATGAAACACTTAGTCACGATAGGTGAATTACTAATTGACTTTATGCCTTTGGAAAAAGGACGAAAATTGAAAGATGTTACTGGTTTTACCAGATTTCCTGGTGGCGCACCGGCGAATGTCGCTGTAGCAGGGTACAAATCCGGTGTAAAAAGCTATTTTATTGGCCAAGTAGGCCAAGATGCCTTTGGTGATTACTTAGTGGAGTCACTTAAAAAAGAAGGCGTTTGTTGTGAGTATTTATTTCAAACCAATCGAGCAAATACAGCACTAGCTTATGTCACTTTAAGTGATTCGGGTGAACGTGATTTCATATTCTACCGAAATCCTTCGGCTGATCAATTGTTAGATACCCATCAAATACCATTTGAATTACTCCATGATTGTGTACTGCATTTTTGTTCCGTCAGTTTATGTGATTATCCGATTAAACAAGCCCACATGAAAGCGATCGACATAGCCAGAAATCACAACAGTTTTATCAGTTTTGATCCTAACCTAAGACTATCCTTGTTTAAAAATCTTGTAGAGTATAAAAATGTCATCAATCATTTTATCCCGATGGCTGATTTACTAAAAATATCCAATGATGAGCTTGAATTCATCACAGGCCATTCTGAGATATCCGAAGCATTAAGTACGTTATTCGTTGGCCATGTAAAATATGTCATCATCACTAAAGGTAGTCAAGGATCGTCATTTTACTATAAAGATGGACTGCATCTCGATTCCAATGCATTCAAAGTCAATGTCATTGATACGACCGGTGCTGGTGATGCATTTATTGGTACCTTCCTAGCAGAAATGATCAGACAAGATTTAACCTTTACCAAACAAAATGTAGAAAAAGCCTTGTTTGTCGCAAACGCTAAAGCTGCTTTAACCACAACAAAATACGGTGGCATGTCATCTATCCCGACAGAAGATGAACTACATCAGTTCATAGAAAAAGACCAGTAAAATGGTCTTTTTGTTTGTTATATAACTCAATTTTGATTGGATTCTGTTTTCATGTATACCACAACATCTCTTTGTGGCATACTGCTAAAATCAAATAAGACATTTGAATCTGCTTCGATCCATCCAATGAAGTCTAGAGGATAAAGGGGTTCATATGGAATGACTGTATCTCCTGCCTTGAATTCAACCTCAATTTGAGAAGATTCAGAAATATAAAATATTAGTTTGTATATTTTAGCTGTCCAACACCCATATAAAGTAATATCACTCGTTAACAGCGTGACTTGATCAGCTCTTTGTGTCAATTCTACATCAAAATACCAACCCATAAAATCATAGCCTTCCCTTTCAGGGGTGTAATCTGGCAAAATGAGTGATTCTGTATGTAAAATACTTACCGGTTCTATGGTAGTGTCTCCATTTGTAACAAACTGAATCTCAAATGACTTTTCTTCAAATACAGGAAATAACCAAGTGTCTTCAGTAAAAATAGTTTTTTCGTTAATGGGTAATTCTTGGCTGGTTTTCCATTCTGTGAAATCATAACCCGGTAGAGTGGGTCTATAAAGAAATACCCCTAACGAATCTCCACGATAAATTTCAATATCTTTTGGAACAAAGTTTAATGACTCATTACTGAAATGAATTGTAATTTTTTCCTTACTTCCACTTGTGTTGTTATTACAACCCGTAAGGAGTAAAACAATGAGCAATACAATTATTTTTCTCATTTATGACCTCATAATTACTTTCTAATTGCGTCAATTGGTTTCATACGTCCAATTTTGGAGATTGGTAAAATAGTGAATACATTAACCAATACAATAGATGCTAGAAAAGCAACACCTATTGATATGGGTTCTACAAGTAAATATGTCATGTTTGGATATGATGTTTTTGACATGGATAAATTGTTGTAAAACACCAGTAAAAACAATACTAAGGTAGTGCTTAAAAAAATCAGTAATGAAACCATAAACGTTTCAAAAAGATAGATTTTCATCACGTCTAAAACGCGTGAGCCTAGTGATCTTAAAATGCCAATTTCATGTTTTTGATCCACAATAGAGTAGTGAATGAAATTCATAGTTACTAACACCGTAACAATGCCTGATATGAGTCCAAATATTAAAAATGTTGTCCCTAGGTTTCGTTGAAACTGCTCGTTATCATAAATCGGTATTGAATAGAAATGATTAACTGCAACATTATAATCTTTTCGCAGTTCATTTAGTAACACTTTATCTTTCGATATAGAACCTGTCAACTTAAAAATCGTTAGATTATTGACAAAATCTACATGAACCATGGATTCGATATCTGTAGCATTGGCGTAAATTCTGAAGTTATTTGAACCAAATGCAAATGGATCCATGATTACACCTTTAAGCGTAAAAGTTTCATCGACTAAGTTTTTGGACTCCAAATCAAATACCTTTAATTGTATTGGTTTTCCAATGTTGTTTGGATATTTTAATACCGTATAGGTGTCTGTCATCAAATCATATTGAAGGTACTCTGAAAACCTTATCTGTTCAACAAATAGTTTATTATATAAATCTGAAGTAATGTATACATCATTGGTTGATACATTGATTTGTCCAAGGGTCAAGTTATCGCCAGTTAAAGCAATCACTTGAGCATTTGATTGTACTATATCCACTACATCAAAACCTTGAATGATGAACGTTTTATCACTTTGAATCGTTGTTTGATTTCTTTCTGCTTGAAGTCTTATCGAATGATCTATCTTGCGTAAATGATTTTCCGTAATGTAAACGGCTTCGTAAGAAGATTGATTGTACCGTTGATAAGCAAAGAAAACTTTAGGCTCGAAGTAGTCTTCAGGTACAACACTTTTAAACGTGAAATCGGGGTTGAAATAGGTTGGATAGTCTGTTTTAATGATACCTGCAATCAAATACACAGTTTGTGAACTAAAGGAATTTCTGATGTATTTACCAACAAAATCACTATAATCAACTTGAATGGATGAATAAGCTTCAAAGTTGATACCATCATTAGACACTTCTAATTGGTCTAGCATCATGTCGATGAAGTAGTCTGTAACATATCTGGATTCGTCAGTAATCTCTTGATAGTCATGAAAGATAAAACCCAATTCAAGAACATCTTGTGCATTTGTAATGATGTGATAACCATTGATGACTTGAATGTAGTCATAATCCTTTAAACTTCTGGTATAGATAGACGGATTCAAAGGTAACTCCATAGAAGTTGGAACTACATAAGAATCAAACCTGTTTTGAAATAATTGAATTCGTTCAACATTGTTATCACTCAATGTTTGAGCTAATGCATCCTCTGGGGAATACATCAACAAGATTTGGGAAAAAGCAATCAGAAATATACTAAGTGTAGAAATGATGAGATTGATGAACGTTTTTGCTTTTTTCTTTAATAAATTGTGAAATCCCATTTTGAACGCGTATACTGTAGGAAAAGTTAACGATTTAAATGTCAAACTGGTTTCAGAAATATTGATTTTTTCAGGGTTGGAGTCTAATGTAACAATGCCATCTTTTATTTCGATGATTCTATCGGCATAGGTGTTCGCATATTCACGGTCATGCGTAACCACAATGACCAATTGTTTCTTAGATATGTCTTTGAGTAGTTTCATGATAGATTCAGCTGTTTCGCTATCTAAGTTACCTGTAGGCTCATCAGCTAAAAGAATGGATGATTGCTTAATCAATGCTCTACCAATCGCTATTCTTTGTTTTTGTCCGCCAGATAGCTCACTTGGAAATCTATTTTCATGACCTTCCAAATCAACATACTTTAAAACCTCTTTTATTTTTTGTGCATTATTGTTTTGTTTTTGTAATAATAAGGGAAACTCCATGTTTTTATATACGGTTTCGGTTTCAAGTAAATTGAACTCCTGAAAAATGAATCCGATGTATTCATTTCGATACACATCAAAAGTGAGTGGTTTGTTACCAATGGATTGTCCATGAATAAGAATATCACCATGACTTGGCTTATCTAATCCACCAATGAGATTTAAAAGGGTCGTTTTTCCCGATCCGCTTTTTCCAAGAATAAAAACCATCCCTTTATTGGAAAATTGAAGGGTTGTTTCTTTAAGTGCATTGACGAAAACGCCCTTTCTTGACTCATATGTTTTTGAAATGCTACTTAATATTAACATGGAGTTGCTCCTTATTTATCGATTATTTATTCATTAAGTCCGATGTTTGAGTCTTTAACAAACTCGTATTGATTGTGTGAATAGTGTTTTATCCACCAAAGTGCGCCAGTTGTCCATTTAACAATGGTTAATTCACCTTTATCAATAAGGGACTGGGTTGTAACTATGTTATTTGAGATCACACTACCAGAAGAATTGTTATATCCTGTAATGTATCCGATTCTTGGTTGAATTGTTCTATTGTTAGAGATATCAATATTATTTGCAATGAATTTAATCAAAACAATGGATAGATTATTATTCTCGATATTACCAAAGTTTGAAGCGGTAATACCACCAGCCATAATATAATTGTTATCTCCTGTACTTGATTGGAAAAGTCTAACTTGGATATTTATATTACTTATTGTATTGTCCCTAATGACACCATGATTTAACCCTGCTATCCCGCCTTGATTACCCGATGCATACAGTTTGATGTTTTCAACACGAGAATTTTGAATAATTCCAGTGTTTCGATTAAACCCAACTAACCCACCGCCATAAACATTGAAGGTCATCCAATAATTAAATGCATAACTAGAAACAGGATTATACGAAACATTTGATATAGTACCAGTATTTTCACCAGCAACTATGCCGACATACATTGGTAATACATAACTGGATATTTCACTATCCATCATGTAAGCACCCGAATAACTGAAATTAACATTTTTAATTACGCCATTATTCTTTTCAACAAAACCATAATATTGTCTAGTTTTACTAATTGTTTCGCTACTAAAACTTAGAGTTGCATAATATATGTAAAAATTGTTACCATCAAGCGTTCCATTGAAGGTTCCTTGAATTGGAAGCCAGCTGCGATAATTGTTTGGACTGCTTTGGAACTGACTCCTATATACTTGAATACTATTTGTAAGTTTATAGTTAAGTTGCATTGATGAGGTATGACGTATATTATCAAGATGTCTATAATTATTAATTTGATATGGATCACTTGCTGTTCCAGAACCATTTCCATACAATGTATTAAAAGTCTTATCGCTTTGATAGAAATTATATAATTTTTCTGATGCCGATAGATTATTGTAGCCTGACCAATTTCTATTGTACACTTTAGTGTTGTCAAATTGAATATATTTTATAATAATCCTAAATGTATATAAGCCTTGTTTAATGCTTAGTGCTTTATTCAATACATTATCAACAGCATTTGATGTGCTATATGAAAAAACATAACTTCTATTGGTATAGTTTGGAATAGCTATTTCGTACCCCATTGATAGCTGTGAGTAGTTATTGGAATTATATGATCTATATATTTCAATGCCTGAGTCAACATTTCTAAATGCCATTGGAAAACTACTTACATCAATATTTGAATACAGATAAATTGTCCCAAATGATCCTGAATCATATGCTACAGCAGTAATGTACTGTTTAATTGGCGTATTATTCTGAATGGTCAAAATATCAGTATCATTCGAGTAGCTGAAATATTGTGTAAGATGCATTGGTATATTGACCACAAAGTTGTCTACATACTGATTATTCACTGTCATTCGTATTGTGTGATTTCCTGCATTTAACACAATGTCATTGGTTGATTGAGTAACCCCATCAACCACCCATTTTATTGCATTTTCATATTTTTCTACATATAATCTGGCCGATGATGATGCCTTAATTTCGATAAATATTTCATTGTTTTCTAGGCCACTAAATATGATTGCCTTAGAAGATGTTGTATTTAAAACCGTTGAACTAGCACCTAGAATTCTATAAGTCAAATTAGAATAAGAATCGATTTTTAAAGCATACTGTCCACTTTCTGGTATGGTAAATTTCAAGTATACATTGTTATTATTGCTAATCAGTGTTTGGTATGTTGATAAATTTAAGTTACCTACCTCACTTAATGACACCACAATATTTCCTGTTGTACTTGAAACAATTCTAACGTAATATACTTCCTCAGCACTCAAATATGACTGTATATTACTTGATCCTTGTATAGTTATTAGTTGATGTATTGAATTGTAAACATAGATTTGAACAGATGACGGATAAGTGAACTGATATGCTGCTGTTTTGTCAACAATCAATTTGTAGTAATTTCCACTGGATTCTGTAGATCTAACCTCAATCGTATTGTTTCCGTTATTAATTTCGATCATAGAAATACTAAAATACACAATTCCCCGTTGAGAGGTATCCATCAATGAAACTGAAAATGTGTATTCAACACCTGCTGTCAAATGTGTTTTATACTTACCGGATTGTAACGGGCTTAATACAGCTAATTCATTTTTCGAAACTATTATTGTTGGGTTAATAGATGAACTTGAAATCTCATAATAACCTGTTAATTGTGGCGTAAAGGTGTAGCTTTTGTGTGATCTCGCCAATAAACTTGATTCTTTAATTTCATCTATTGTTACATTTTCAGGATTATCTTGCCCAAAATCAAATTCTAATGTTTCAATTTCTGCACCTATATGATTCCCATAACGATCTGAAACAGTAATGCCAAGCGTTGTTATTAATTTACTTAAATCAGGTAAACCTGTTGGATGAGTGTTATTTACTCTGTATATAACATTAATATAATCATTTGGTCGAAGAACATTATTAGAGTTTACTATGATTGCAGCGTCTCTAATTAATCTACCATAATTTGAAATCTGGTTTGGCTTAGAAATGTTGAAAAGGTTCATTGTAACATCATTTCTATTATAACTTACAGAGTCGAAATACTCACCGTGAGCTAACTCATCTAACTCGATTGCAAATGTGATTGAATCAACGATTAAATAGAATGCTAAACCATATGGATTACTTGTAGCGATATATGAGCCGATTGTATATGCTGTATTTAAACCAAACTCAGCATACTCCCAAAAAGAAGTTCCTGGTTGTAATTTTGACATTTGATAGTAATATTCGGTACCAATAATGAAAGCCCCCGTGTCATTTAAATGATTGTACCCTGTATTACCATAATTCAAAGTATTTGCGTTATATATCGAAGACGCAATAGAAATATCGTTTAAAAACAAGGACTCCGATTGCACTAACTCTATCTCATAACCATTAAAGCTACTGTGGGTAACTCTTGGGTAAGGAATTAGGTAATCGTTTTGTATACTTGAATATGAAACATCTAAAAAAAAGTCAACTTGATTATTAAACAAGATTTGATTTGAGGTATTGCTACTTTTTAAAAGCAAATAGTCAAACTGAAATAGTGTTTTAACCTCAATATTAATCTCATCATTATTATTTAATAAATCGAAGTTTGTTGATATGTCGAAAATAATTACCGTAGAAATGTTGTAGGTTTCGTAAACTATTGTGTTTATGTAATAACCATATTCTTTCCCAATATGTCCTGTTGTATTTTGGAATGTGAATAAATTTCTTGGTACAATGTCCGTTATTTTATCATCTTCAAATACACTGGTTGAATAATGTGGTCTTGGATCAGTTTGTATGTCTCCATTTTCATCTTCAAATGTAGTAAATGTCGGTATATTATGAATATTTACCGAGTCACCATAATAATTTAAATATTCACCAACAAACTCGGCTTCTAATGAGTTACCAAAAATGACATAGTCATCATCTGTAGATAATTCTTGGCTGAGAGTTGAAGGATTACTAATTTCTGTAGCATTTACTGTGATTACAAATGACCAACTAATAAAACTTGCTACTGCAAATAATAATACTATTACTTTTTTCACTCTATATTCAATCTCCTTTTTTTGTTATAAATCAAATCCAGTTTTTTCAATATCACCTCTTATTATAAAATTTTCCCCAAAACTATCTTTTCAATTAATAAAACGTTATTTTATTGATTTTTGTCCGCTTTATTTTATTTTTTTTTAAATAAAAATCTATACTTGTATTTTTTCCATTTTTTTTGCATTTAATTTGTTTTTTTTTTGCAAAATATATAGCAAACTTAATTACATGTATTATTATCATTTAATAAAAAATTGGCCAGTGGATTTTCTCACTGACCAATTTTAATTGTATTTAATTATTGTGAATTGGATTCTGTTTTCATATAGACAATGACATCTCTTTGTGGCATACTGCTAAAATCAAATAAAACATTTGAATCTGCTTCGACCCATCCAATGAAGTCTTTAGGATAAGTAGGGTCATAAGGGATGATGGTGTCCCCAGCTTGAAAGTATTCAACGATTTGCTTTTTTTCAGAGATATAATAGGTCAACGTGTATACGATCGGTTCCCATTTTGCATAAATGGTGATGTCTTCAAACAGTTTTATGTATTCTACGCTTAGGGTTAAATCAGCATCATAAAACCAACCGATAAATTCATAACCGTCCTTTGTGGTGAAATGTTCCGGGAAGGTAAACATCGGATAGTGGGGTAACATCATTGGTTCAATGGGTGTTCCTCCATTGGTAACAAATGTGATGAGATAACTTTTTTCTTCAAACACAGGGAATAACCAACTATTTTCATTGAAGATGGTATTTTCATCGATCATCGTACCATCGATGGTTCTCCATCCAACAAATGAATAACCAGGTAATTCTGGTTCATAATAAATTGCTTTGATAGATTTGCCTTTGGCCATTTCAACCATCTTTGGTGTGATTCTATAATAATCATTGGTGAAATGGATTCGGATGTATTCTGGTGGTTCAGTGGGTTTGGTTGTGCATCCACTCAATAATACGATTAGAATCAAAATCAATAATTTCTTCACTTTGTATGCCTCTCCATAGGTTTTATGTTGTTTTTGGAACAATCAATACTCTCACTTGAACGGTTTTATACGGCGGGATTTGCAATTCATACTCGCCTTTTAATAAATAGAACCTTTATCTGAACACTGCATTGTTTACAAGAATCGATTGTGTGATGTCTAATTTTCTCGCAAGCTCTGCCTGGGTGAACCCTTTACTTATTCTTAACATGCGAATCAAGTTTCCAATTTTGCTCATGTATTTACACGAATGGTATGTTCTCTCCTATGGCTTCATTCTAACAACACAACCACTCAATATCAACCTACCCTTCGTGGGTTGGTGATATGTTTATTGTGTGCTTCTTTGATTTCATTATCTACCCTCGGTAGGGGTTAAATCATAATCTCTTTGTTACGAGATTATCCTGGTTAAAAAAATATACAATGAACTGTGGTGACTATGAATAGTATAACGGATAATCAAGTATAATGTTTGTTTTAATTTTGAAGTCCTCGATTTGAGATTAGGGTTGTGTCCTATAATCAAATTATAATTTTCTAAAATTTCCATCAAAATACTGTTTAAAGTCACCCAACATCAAACATCAAGAAAAAAACCAGTTTGCCTGGTTTTTTGTTTTTTTACTTATAAATTTTAAATGTGTTTCTGCCATCTGATTTCGCTTCGTACAAAGCGCTGTCTGCTTTGTTTAATAGTTCTGAAAGAGACTCTTTGGTATTTTCAGGATAAACCAATATACCCATGCTCGTGGTTAATTGGAAACTACCCATCGGGGATTCCCATTCCTTTAAATCCTTCAATACCATTTTCGCGAACGCTTCTAAGGTTTTCATGTCTTTCATGTAGGGTAGATGTAATACAAACTCGTCCCCACCCAAACGCACTGCGTAAGCGTCTTTAATGCCTAGTTTAAAGGATTGTAACTTATTAGCAAACTCAATGAGTACTTGGTCGCCTGCTTCATGACCAAAGGTATCGTTGACCCGTTTAAACCCATCTAAATCCAATAAGATTAAAGTCCCACCCAAAGCAGCGTTATCTTCGAAGTGGTTAAACAAATAATGTCTGTTGTATAAGCCCGTCAAAAAGTCACGGTAAGCCAAGTATTCTAATTCAAGATAGTACGCAAACATTTTCGCAATCTTTTGTAAAAGCATAATACTGTGATCATCAAATACAGAAGCTTGATCATCGGCAGCACATAAACTCCCAAAGCGTTCCCCATTGGATAATGAAATAGGGATACCTAAATACGCATTCGCGTTGATTGAATCCACTGTACCTTGAACCTTTTTTAAATCGTTTGTTTTTGATATGTTGTTATATACCAAGGGTAACCCCTTTTTATAATCAATCAAATTACAAATCGCATCCTCGACAGGAATGGTCGTGCCTTCTTTTAAAGTCACTTTTGTGTTGTTCTCAGATACCTTTAAAGTCACTTGGGTGACATCGTTTAAAGCGTTGATGTAAATCACCTTGTCTGGTAGAACGGCTTTTGCTAAAGCGATGACGTCTTCTGCCAATTCGTCAATTCGCTTATATGTTTTTATTTCATGAATGGATAGGCTCATATTTTTATACCCCACATATGAATAATAATACCATTATTTATAGATTTTTTAATAACAAATTACGTGAGTTCATTCAAAAAGAATGTTCAAGAAGCCTAAATAGGATTTAACTTACAGGAATGGACTTAAAATCCGTTATTTATCTACTTAAAGCCATTTCTTTGATTGAAATCATGATTGAACCATGGTTATTTCATGATTCCATTTTAGTCTTATATTTTTTTCTTTTTATTGAGAATTTATGTCCGTTTGATCACTCAATAAAAATTGGTCAGTAGAGAAATCAACTGACCAATATTCTAGATCTTAATTGTATGAATAGGGTTCTATGAACATATATACAACTGCAATTCTTTTTAAAAAAAGCGTCATATCAAAGTAGTTTTTATCCATACTGTATCTCTTTTAACTTTTGGTGTGACTATGAAACAAATGAAACCTGGATTACTGTGTTAACTTGACCATCTACAACGATTTTTATCTGATTCATGCCGGCTATAACAGGCACTCGTATTTCACCATTTCGATTATAAGCAACCGGTATAAATACGAGAGATTCATTATACACATAAAAGATGGCTTGATTTGCTGATTCTGGCAATGAGATGACGACTTCGCCATCTGAAGGCGCGTCGTAATAGACATAGACTTCATCATACTTGCCTTCAATTTCAAGATGTAATCCATCGATGAGTTCAACACTGTTGGATGGTGAACTTATCGTTTCATAGATGTCTTCGAGGTGATACATCATCATATCATAGTGGATGATATGCTCTCGACCATGACTTATTCTTATATAATAAGTGCCTGCTTCAAGTATATATTTTTGATCTGATACAAATGGTGTCATCCAAATCTCTGGATCAATCACTTCATAGGAAGTGTTCATTACTTCTATTTCCAGTGGATAGGATAAATCAAACACATACGTACCACCCGTCACTTCAATTTTGTAATAGGGTTCTGAATTGGGTAACAAATATCCTGTTTTAATTTGACTAAAATCGGTAGGTTGGGTTGCGAGAACAGGATCAAATACAGGCCTTTCAATAGTGGTCGACAAATCAATGGCGTTGAATGTATGGAAACTATAATATGTTTCAATATTGATTTTTCTCAATCCAATCCACATTTCAATGGATACAAGCAATCTCGTATCCAAATCTGCGAAGGTTATTTCAGCGGTTTGATTGTGTACGAAGTTTTCCAATTGAAATAAGGATTCCTCATCTGTTAATAGAATGCCCAATAATTCATTCATTGGACCGCTGACAACAAAATCCCCATTTTCAATCCGATATGACCAAGCATCACTTAATTCTAATAAACCATCATCGACGCTTTCGTCTATATCCTCTTTTGAAATCGTATACACTTTTTCCATATACTGCTTGTTTTGATATTGATTGAGGTAATACACATCGATGTCTCCATCGCTATTTTCCATCCATACTGTACCAGATAAATCACTGTACAACGTTTCAAAATAATAAGGATCCATTCGATAGGCATTTTTGACAAAATTGGTCGTGGTTTGTCCGCCTTCAGTCACATGTAAATAGCTTTCTGTCGATAGTGTATTATAAGGTTGATTAAATTTAAGAAGCATGTCATCTAAAGCCTGCTTCGCTCTTAAGTTCGACTTTTCATCTGACGCGACGGTCTCATCATTGGTCATGACTTTACCAGAAATTTCTGTAACTGCGATCAAAACAAAGCTTTTTAACCCAGAGTAGGTTAAAACCTCTCTGGATTGTTGTAGTTCTGTAAAAGCGATGGGATAGGCGTCACTATAAACCGTCGTACCTAAAATGGTCACTTGGGTTTGTAAAAGCACAGTCGCTTCGATATCAATCATGACCCCATTGTTGTATTTGGTTTCAAAGAACACCTCGATTTGTTTTTCTGTGCCTTCAGGATCTAAGTGATGATATCTAAAAGTAATAAATTTAGAATAGTTCTGTAGGGTTAAATCATAGGTGTATTTATAGGTGATTTCAGTTGGTTTGTTTTCACCATTGTCATTGATATTGACACAACCCGATAACACCATGATGAGGACAATGGTCCAAAACATCCTTAATTTTCTCAAACTTAAAACCTCCTATGATTTGTCTTTTGATACAATCCGTTTTTTCTTAATGATGAACACTTACAAACAAATATTAAAAATACACAATAATTTGTGAACTCCGTGATAGATAAAACATCTTTTATACGTCTGGTTTACCTTTCTAATCTTTTATTGCTAAATTAATATCCTGAAAAATTTGACAACTTTATTATATCACTCAAATCTAAAAATAGATTCATATTTTTTTTGTAAATGTAAATCATTATAAAAAATTGAATCCTATATAATATACCTCCATTTAGACTAAAAAAATAAACCCACAAGTGTTCGCTTGTGGGTTCTATGCTTACTTCAATTTAATCGATGTAAAGGTATTGCCTTTGATGGTCTTTGTGATGACTGAATTATTTGGTCCATTGAAAACAATCGTTTGCGTGCTACTCGATGGATTCCATACCAAAGCGTAAACACTATCGTCTTTGACATAAACAGATGAACTTACATGTTTATGGATTTCCATTACATAACTATGGGTTCTTGTGCCGTAGGTTTGTAACCCATGGATTAAATAGTAGGTTTGAGATAGGTCACTTGGATAATCGTCATTGAGGATCTTATTCGCGTCAAACTGTGAAATGGCTAAGCCTGGGTTAATCAAGGCTTGAATACTCCACATGTTGGCGAACCAGGTATCGATGGTATTATTCTTCGCTGATAAATACGTTTGATATATCGTGGCGAGCTTTGTCTTTTCTTCTATCGTAACGGCGTAGTTTGAAATGTATTCACCATTGGGTAACCACTGGATACCATAGATGAAGGTTGGATTCGCACCAAACCAGGTAGCGTAATCGTATTTTCCGCCCCAAATCATCCCTGCCACAGCGGCGTATTGTTTATAGTTGTCTTTGAATACGACATCGTCATAATCAAACATATACGTCTTCGCACTCGATAACTCATGTACAAAACCGTAGATCGCAGCGTCTCTTAATTGCTTATCGCCTTTTTGTAAAGCCCATAGATAACCACCGACCCACGACTGAATCGCTTCACTCGAGGATTCGATGTTATTCCCTTCGGCGAATGTCCCGAAACCATGTGCCCATGTATGACCTGCCCATGCGTCAAAGGACCTTAAATACGCATAATTATAGTCACCTTTGGTAGGTGTCATATAGTCCGCTAGTAACACATCGACAACCCCACCAAAATCGGTGGTGAAGGATTTGTCATACATCGCCAATACCGCCGAAGCGTATATCAGATACCCATGCGTGAACGCGTGGTCTGATAATTCACTCGCTGTATTGAAATCATTGTTTGAATAATACACAGTGCCCCAACGTTCGTTATAGTTTAAATAACGTTTGTCAGCAGCGCTCGTAAAGGTAAACCAATCGGTTAACACATAACGTAATCTTAAAATCAAATCGTCTTTCATCGAATCATTGCCGATTTGGTCGGCGATGATGATGCCTTGAGCGAGTGGATAAATGGCTTTACTGTTCCAATAAGGGCCTTCATCATTTAAGAAGTTATCTTCATCAGAAACCAGTGTTCTTTGGCTTAAATCGGCCAAATAGGTATTCATATTCGACGTACTGAATTCACTGTTCGTTGGTTTTGTCATCGCAGGCAATAGACCATAGAAGGATAATTGTGTTTTAAATGTATTGCCTTCGATGAGTCGAAGTTTTCCCCTGATGGTTTCAAATTCATAATCAAGTAACTCAACATCACTGTTTAAAAAATGATGTGGTAATAAGAATTGAATGGACGGATTAAAATCGTCTTTAAGGTATTGAATCGCGTTATGGTAAGTCGTTTCTACGACAGAGGTTTTATGATTCACGTCATAAGTGACTTCACCCTTAATGGTTTTAACAAAAGCGTGGTCATGATAAAACTGTGCTTCCGATAAACTTTGAATCGCAGCGACAGTGAAGTAATTATCGGTTAGGCTTAGATTGACGCGGTTATTGGTGATGGAAAAACTACTGCCTTCCGTGGTTGAGATTAAAAAGAAACGATCGCCAAAAATCGGTTGTCCGACTTGGGCAGGACGGCTGGTTTGATAGCCAATGTGCTTTTGTACATATTTTACAATCAATGAATCACCATTGTGTGTGCCAGAGACAGCTTGTCCATCGATGTTATAAAATTCAATGCCTGAAGCCCCTGCAGGGACGACATTGATGTAAGGATTACTGTTGTTCATCACTTCCGCGAACACATAAGGAGATCCTTGGTTATAAGTCAATACCATGTGGTCTTGAGGTTGAGAAACATTGCGCATCGCGACACTGACAGAGGATTGTGAGTAATCAACCACATGGGTTTGATACCCTGCATTCAGTGAGGATGTCTTTAAATACATATCTGGTAAGACTAACGAGAAATTCGCCATGGTATTGAATCCACCTGGGTTCCAGTATTGGACAAAGCCAGCCCCAGGGTTCGTGATTTCAGCGCCTAAGTCAGAAAACGAACTTCTGAGTGGGTTGGTATAAATCCCATTACTACCCCCATAATTTTGAGCGAGTAGCGAGGTCCACCAACCATTGGAAGGCACCGCTTGATTCAATAGTTCAGGATTGATGAATTGTGGGTTTACTGGGTGGGTAAGTTCTGAAGCTGTACCGACACGGTATGAACCCGCTTCTAAATTGATTTGTGGGGCAGATATTTGATTTCTCGTGACACTCGGTCTCGTGATGGTACCTGCAACTACAGTGACCTTACGGGTTTCTTCGATCGTTTCATCGCCGTAAGTTAGCTTATAAGATAAAGTTTGTTCGCCTAGTTTACCATAGTTCACATGACCGGTCACTTCAAATAAATAAGCGATATTTTCATCCTTTTCATTGAGAACTTCTACCCCTTGAAGTGGGTGAAAATATTGGTTTTGAGTGATGGTGATGTCATCAAGGCCGTCCACCTGTTCAATTGACTTTGGTAAGACTTTGTCGTCATCACCGGGTATATTCGATGTGGGTTTACAGCCCGAAATTAAAAACAGTGTAAGGATTAAAACCATGAGCCATCTCTTTTTGAACATGAAAAACCTCCATAATTTACTGCATACTTTAGTATATCATAGGAAGTTTGTTGCCGTTTTGTTTCCTTGTAAAACCAGATAAAACCTTAAATATTATCTAAATAAGGGCCTCAATTGTATCGATTAATGTGCTAATATGAGACTCGATTTCAGTTAAAGGTATCCCTGAATACCCCAAAACCAGGGTTGGTACGTGGGGTTTTAAGTCGATGTGGTGTATATAGTAATCGAGTAACCCACGAACCTCAATGCCTCTGGATTGGAGTTTTTCAACGAGTGCATACTCAGGCACTTGTGTGTGGATTCTTAACATGAAGTGTAATCCAGCTTCATCGCCCATCATCTCTAAGTAGGGTTTGGTTTGAATCTTTGATTTGATGATTTCCAGTTTCTTTTTATAGATTTGTCTGGTCTTGTTTAAGTGCCGATCAAAATAGCCCTCATGCATAAACTTATATAAAATATATTGTTCAAAGTTTGGCACGGTACAACTGTGGTGATTTTTGATTTTTTCATATAAAGGCAGTAACGCTTTAGGTAAAACCACATAACCGATTTTAAAAGCGGGTCCTAAACTTTTGGACAAAGAATTCATATAAATGACTTGATCGTTTATTTCAAGGCCAAATAGTGAAGATACCGGCGCGCCAGTGTAACGAAATTCACTGTCATAGTCGTCTTCGATGATGTAGCGGGTCTTTTGTTCATTGGCCCACTTCAATAGCGCTAAACGCCGTTGAATGGGCATGATGATTCCTGTGGGGAATTGATGGGCTGGGGTGATGTGGACGATTTCAGCTTCAGACTTCAATAATGCTTGAAGGGATAACCCATAGGCATCGACTTCAATCGCGGTTGTTTTTACCCCCAAGCCTGTTAAGGTTTGATGGATTCGACCATACCCTGGGTTTTCGATGGCGTAGGTGTGTTGTCTACCTAAGAGTTCGACCAAGAGGTTCAATAAGGGCTGTGTGCCTGAACCCACCACGATTTGATCAGGAGATACACGCATTCCCCTGTAAATCTCTAGGTACTTGGCGATTTCTACCCTCAATTCAAGAACCCCTTTGGCTGGGGTTACGTTCATGAGTGAGAATAAACTTGAGGATAATACTTCTCTGGAGAGTTTATGCCAAACCGATAGAGGGAATAACGTATTATCCACCACATTCGTTTTAAACGATAGGTGATAGGGTATTGAAACACTCTGCTGAGTGATGGTTTCAAATGGGGTCGTGGTTTTGACCGTACGTTCGACCCCTTCACTGACAAAATAGCCAATCTTCTCTTTGGTGTAAATATAGCCTTCCATCAACAACTGGTCATACGCATTTTGGACGGTGAATACCGACACAAAAGCAGCGTAGGCTAGTTTTCTTTTGGATGGTAGTTTTTCATGGGGTTTGAATTTACCTTCTAACATCATGGTCTTCAGTTCTTCATACAACGTTTGATATTTGGTTGTTTTCATAGTCGCCTCCAACTGGTATGGTCAAATGGAATAAATCTGGTTATGTTATTATACCAGTTTTCATTCTAAAATGAGTGTATTCAACCTTTGGAGGTTTATTTTATGAACAATGAACGTTATCAACTCAATAAAGAACTCGCACAAATGCTTAAGGGTGGGGTCATCATGGATGTGTCTACACCAGAACAAGCGAGAATCGCTGAAGCCGCTGGCGCGGTCGCTGTGATGGCGTTAGAACGCATCCCAGCCGATATTCGCGCAGTGGGTGGGGTTTCTAGAATGAGTGACCCTAAACTGATTAAAGAAATTCAAGCCGCGGTTTCTATTCCTGTCATGGCGAAAGTCCGTATTGGACACATCGTTGAAGCTCAAATTTTAGAAGCCTTAGAAATCGATTATGTCGACGAATCTGAAGTATTGTCCCCTGCCGATGATGTCCATCACATCGACAAAAGAACATTCAACGTGCCTTTTGTGTGTGGTGCGAAAAATTTAGGTGAAGCGCTCAGACGCATCAGTGAAGGGGCTTCAATGATCCGTACCAAGGGCGAACCTGGTACAGGGGATGTCATTCAAGCCGTCAGACACATGAGAGAAATTCAAAAAGACATTCGTCGTGTACAATCACTTAAAAAAGAGGAACTCTACGTTTTACAAAAAGACATGGGTGTATCTTTAGACTTGATTGAATACGTCCATGAACACGGGAAACTCCCGGTTGTTCAATTCGCAGCCGGTGGTATCGCCACCCCAGCAGACGCTGCCTTCATGATGTTATTAGGCGCTGAGGGTGTATTTGTGGGTTCGGGGATATTCAAATCGGGTAATCCACAAAAACGTGCGGAAGCGATCGTTAAAGCCGTTACTAACTACAATAATCCAAAGATCCTAGCCGAAGTTTCAACCGATTTGGGTGAAGCGATGGTGGGTATCAATGAAGCCGAAATTGAATTGTTGATGGCTGAACGGGGTAAATAATGAAGATTGGCGTATTAGCCTTACAGGGTGCATTCATAGAGCACCAACACTTGTTGGAGATGTTGGGTGTCGAAACCTTTCAAATCCGCAACTTAAATGACTTGCAAAAGCCCATGAACGGTATGATTCTGCCGGGGGGAGAATCTACCGCCATGGGCAAACTATTAAAAGATTTGAATTTATTCTATCCTATAAAAAGCTTAATCGAATCTGGTTTGCCTGTGTTTGGTACGTGTGCTGGATTAATCTTATTATCGAAAGCCATTGACGATAGTTCGGTCAGCCACTTTGGATTGCTCGATGTCCATACCAAACGCAATGCCTATGGTCGACAACTATCAAGCTTTAAAATCCATCATGACTTTGATGGGAAAACCATCCCCATGACTTTCATCCGTGCACCTTATATAGATGCGTATGGTGAAACATTCCGTGTATTATCTACCTATCAAGGTAAAGTGGTTGCCGGTCGAACAAACAACATGCTGGTGACTGCTTTTCACCCAGAATTAACCCTTGATACTACGGTTCATGCTTATTTCATAGAGATGGTTCAACAACGAACTCTATCATAGAACCATTTTCTTCTAAAATTACAGTATATAAATAGTCGTCTGTTTATTGTATAAAAATTTATGTAAAAATATAGCGAAAAAATCGCTATTTTTTTTTGGTTTTTTCAAATTCAAAAAAATCAGTGTTTTTTTACAGACTTATATATAATATAAAACATTGAAAAATTTCTCTTCGAAAAGTGCGATTTTCTCATCTTAACCTTTACAAATATTTCTAACCCTTGGATTTAGGCTTGACATTATCATTTATTTGAGTATTATTTGATTGACACACTTATAGAAATATAAGGTCGTTTGAACTATTAGGGTCTAAAGGAGTCTATCCAATGACAGCCAGAGCAAAATAGAAGGATTGTCATGGATTTTTTTATGAAATGACTTCTTCGATTCCATACTCAAGGAGGACTATAACATGTCAAAAGTATTGGTCATTGGCTGTGGCGCGGTCGCGTCAGTAGCCATTCAAAAAATCGCACAAAACCACGACACTTTTAATGAAATGGTGATTGCGAGCAGGACGGTTTCTAAGTGTGAAGCCTTTGTTAATCAGTTGAACAGTGACAAAATCAAAGTGGTAGCGGATTATGTAGACGCAGATATCACATCCAATGTGGTGGGTTTGATTTTGAAACACCACCCAGACATCGTCGTCAATGTCGCTTTACCATATCAAAATATTCCAATCATGGAAGCGTGTATCCAAACCAAAACCCATTACCTCGACACCGCGTGTGCTGAGGTCAGAGATAAAGCTGGTTTTGAATATGGTACCCAATGGGTTTACCATGAAAAATTCAAACAAGCTGGCGTGGTCGCCCTATTGGGGTCTGGATTTGACCCAGGCGTCACCAGTGTGTTTTCAATGTACGCGAAAAAGCACTACTTCGATACCATCGATACGATCGATATCCTAGACGCGAACGGGGGCGACCATGGGTACCCTTTCGCAACCAATTTCAATCCAGAAATCAACATCCGTGAAATTACCATGCCTGGTCGTTATTATCAAAATGGTTCTTATGTCACGTTACCTGCACTATCGAGAAAGCATACGTATCTACTCGACCAAATTGGTCCGAAAGATATGTATTTGATGTACCATGAAGAAATCGAATCTTTGGCGAAGTTTATCCCTGAAGTCAAACGCATTCGTTTTTATATGAGCTTTGGTCAAAGCTATTTGACCCATTTAGAGGTACTAGAAAATGTCGGGATGACTTCGGTTAACCCCGTCCTCTTTCAAGGTCAAGAAATTGTGCCTTTACAATTCTTAAGAGCGCTCTTACCCGACCCTGCAAGTTTAGGTCCGCGTACTAAAGGGAAAACCAACATTGGCTGTATCATTAAAGGTCATAAAGCCGGTAAACACGTATCGTATTATGTCTATAACGTCTGTGACCATCAAGCTGCCTTTAAAGAGACCGGCTCACAAGCCATCGCTTACACCACCGGTGTTCCAGCGATGATTGGTGCTGCCTTGGTTGTTCAAGGCATTTGGAAAGGTGCTGGGGTTTATAATATGGAACAATTTGATCCGGATCCGTTTATGCACATGTTAAATGAATGGGGGCTCCCATGGCAGGAAAACTTTCAACCTGTCGTGATTGAAGACTATGAAGATTAATCCAAACCTAAAGACACCGTATTACCTCATCGACGAATCGTTATTGATTCAAAACCTTAAAAAAATTGAAAACATCAAAGCCCGATCTGGTTGTAAAGTCTTGTTGGCTCAAAAGGCATTTTCAACCTTCTACTTCTATCCATTACTGGCTCAATATTTAGATGGTACCACCGCGAGTGGTTTATATGAAGCCCGCTTAGGCTTCGAACACTTTGGTAAAGAAGTCCACGTTTACGCCCCGGCTTATAAAGATGAAGATTTTGATGGGTTGTTAAACTACGCCGATCATATTGTGTTCAATTCCGTTAACCAATTATTACGTCATAAAGATAAAGCCTTGGCATTGGGTAAAACCTTGGGTCTGAGAATCAACCCTGAGATTTCAACCCAAGGGCACGGCATGTATGACCCGTGTGCGCCAACCTCCCGGATGGGCACACGCTTGATTGATTTAGACGAATCGGTATTACCTTATATATCAGGATTACATTTCCACACCCTATGTCAACAAAACGCTGACGCCTTAGAAGTGACTTTAAACGTGGTCGAAGAAAAGTTTGGTAAATACCTCCATCAAATGAAGTGGATCAACTTTGGTGGTGGGCATCATTTAACCCGCGCCGATTATGATATTGATTTACTCGTGAAGCTCGTCAAACATTTTAAAGAAACCTATCACCTAGAAGTGTATTTAGAACCCGGTGAAGGGATTGTTCTCAATACGGGCTTTTTGGTTGCGCAAGTATTGGATGTCGTTCAAAACGATATGGCAATCGCGATTCTTGATACTTCAGCGACCTGTCATATGCCAGATGTCATTGAAATGCCATTTACACCGCCTGTGGTAGATACTTTAACTAAGAGTGAACATCACTACCGCTTGGCTGGATTTACTTGCCTCACAGGGGACAACATCGGTGAATACTATTTTAAGAAACCTTTAGCCGTTGGAGACCTTATTGTGTTTGAAGACATGGCTTTATACACCATGGTTAAAAACAATACCTTCAATGGGATTCCATTACCTGCCATATACGCCAGAACTATTTCAGGAGACGATGTCTTGATTAAACAGTTTGGATATGTGGATTTTAAGTCTAGGTTATCCTAAGCATGAAAATCAAAGTCAGTAAATTCGGTGGCACATCCATGGCCACCGCACAAACCATTTTAAAAGTCGCTGACATCGTAAAAAGCGACCCGGAAAGAGCATTCGTGGTGGTTTCAGCCCCAGGTAGACGTTTTAAAGAGGACATTAAAGTCACCGATTTGTTATATCAGTTGGCCGATGAAATCCTAAACAAGAAACCCCTCGATACGTATGTTCTATTTGAAAAACGTTTTAAAGATATCGCTGCTGGATTAAAACTATCATTTTCGATGGATGACCTATTGGATGATACCTTAAAACAGATGATTGAAGACGACACCTTAGAATTCATCGTTTCCCGAGGTGAATATCTATCGGCGAGAATCATGGCCGATGTCTTGGGATATACCTTTATGGATCCAAAAGATTTGATTCAGTTTAGAGGGTCCAAACTCGACTACACACTCACCCACAAAACGGCGCGTAAAGCATTGAAAGAACAAACCCATATCGTCATTGGTGGGTTTTATGGTGCCAACTCACGTGGCGACATTAAGTTGTTGACCCGTGGGGGTGCAGACGTCACAGGCGCACTCATCGCCAGAGCCGTTTCAGCAAAAGTCTATGAAAACTGGACCGATACGGATGGCTTTTTGATGTGTGATCCTAGAATCGTTGAAAACCCACACTTGATTGATGTGATGACTTATAAAGAATTACGTGCCCTCTCATTTATGGGTGCCAGTGTCTTACACAGCGATACCTTCTATCCAGTATCTAAAGCAGGGATTCCCATCAATGCGAGAAATACATTCAACCCTACTTGTCCTGGCACCTTCATTTATGACTATGTTCCCGCAAGCAAAAGCAAGCATGTCATCACAGGCATCGCTGGGTTAAAGAATTTTACCCTCGTGGTCATTGAAAAACACCTCATGGATGAAATCCAAGCGTTTGACAGAAAAGTCTTATCCATCTGTGAGAAACTCGACATCATGGTAGAACACTTCCCCAGTGGGACAGATACTTTCTCTTTGATGATTGAATCGAAATACCTCACTGGTGATAAAAAAGAAACCTTGGTCAATTTAATCAAAAAACACATGAGACCCGATACCATTGAAGTCTTGGATAATATCTCCTTGATTTCGATTGTCGGTAGAAACCTCATGGCGAATAAATACAATATGTTAAAACTGTTTAGTGCGCTCGTCAATACCAACATCACACTCAGAATGATCGATTACGGTTCGAATGGTACGAACATCGTGATTGGTGTCGATGACATCGATTATGGATACGCCATCAACGCTGTATACAACGAATTTGAACGGGGGGAACACGACAAATGAAATCCATCGCTTTAGCCATTGTCGGCGCGACCGGTGTGGTGGGTCGAAAATTTCTCGAAGTCTTGTCCGAAAGAAATATCGACATCCATTCGCTCGTCTTATTCGCCTCATCCAAAAGTGCAGGACAAACCATCCATTTTAAAGGGATAAACTATCCTGTCCTCGCGTTAAATGAAGAAAACATTCATAATCACCCCGTAGATTACGCATTATTCAGTGCGGGTGCAGCGGTATCAAAAACATTCGCACCGATCTTTCAAAAGATGCGTGCGGTGGTCATTGATAACTCCAGTGCATTTCGAATGGACCCCACCGTCCCTTTGGTCGTCCCTGAAGTCAATCCAAGTGACGCCTTCAAACACAACTACATCATCGCGAATCCGAACTGTTCAACGATTCAAGCGGTGGTGGTTTTAAAACCATTACACGATTTGTATGTTTTAAAACGGGTGGTCGTTTCGACTTATCAAGCCGTCAGTGGGGCAGGCATTCAAGGTCTCTATGATTTGGAACACCAGTTAAAAACAGGTGAAACCACGAAGTTCCCCTATCAAATCTACAACAATGTCATCCCTCAAATCGATGTCTTTCTCGACAATGGGAACACCAAAGAGGAAGAAAAAATCATTTTAGAGATGCGTAAAATCATGCATCTACCTCAGTTAAAAGTATCTTCTACCGCTGTGCGTGTTCCAGTATCGAATTGTCATAGCGAAAGTATCAACGTGGAATTTGAAAAACCCTTTCACCTAGACCATCTGAAATCCACACTTAAAACCTCAAAAGGTGTTATTTTATATGATCAACCGGATCAGTTAAAATACCCGATGCCAATCCTTGTGAATCAAAAAGACGAGGTCTATGTCGGCAGAATTCGTAAAGATGAATCGGTGGATTACGGGATCAATTGTTTTGTTGTTGGTGACAACTTACGCAAAGGTGCCGCTACCAACGCGATTCAAATTTTAGAACTCTTCCTTGCATAACATTCAGTCTAAAGAAATTATTTAAAATATTTTTGTATTTTGATAATTTTTAATGTATACTGAAGGTATTCAAGGAGGTACAAAGATGGCAAAATTCAGTCGTGTCGATAATGCTCAACTGCGTCAACATTGGGACAAAAGTAGTGAGGATCAAAAAGACCATGTACAGCCACATGAACGTCGTGCTAAAGGTGGGTATGGTGGAACAGTGATTATCGGTATCCTCATCCTCGCATTCATCGCATTCATTGTGTTCTTCTTTTAAAAAATAGATAATAAAACCACTAAGCATCCGATTTCAGGACTTAGTGGTTTTTACTTAATAATCAGATGACATTGTTTTTTGATTTCTAATCCTTTGACGTAATTGCGTTCATTGGGGATCCAAGTGGTTATGAATTTCCATAAACGTTTAAACCCACTTCTACGGAATATCAAGTGATATTGTTTGAATAAAGGGATGTCATAAAAGACTTTCAAATCAAACGTTTGTTTCATCGATGGGTGAAGAACAAACGCCCCTTCGAAAATATGGATTGGTTTGTAAATCACTTTGATGGGTGGTTGATGTTGATGTGTTTTGAAATCAAAGGGTTCATATAAAACCGTTTGTTTTTGAGATAATACTTTGATGACATGATGGTGGATTTTATCATAATCAATATTCGCGCCGTAACTCGAAAAAGGGACTGATGGATCGATATTTGGTTTCTTAAAGAAGTCGTCTGTATGAAAAACAGAGGCGTCGTAGATTAAACTCAACTGTTTGGATAACGTGGTTTTACCCGCCCCTGCGTAGCCCTCAATAGCGACCCAGAGTTCATCATTTTTGATCAATAACGCATCCATTTCAGACAAGACTTTTAGGGTGTTTTCTGCGTAATGATTAATCTTTAAATAGACCGTTTTCTCTGGATAAACCGTCTGTTTAATGCCAACGACTTGGAGGAATCTTATGAAGGTTTTTTTGGATACATATAGGTCACCTTCATTACTTAATTGATAGAAGACGACGTGTTTTTTTTGATAGACCTTTTTGAATCCAATTGAATCTTTTAATTGAGTTTCAACACCTAATAGACAATTCAAATCAACCTTTTTAAAAAGGCTTCTTATGGCGGTTTTCGATAGGTTGTTTAAATCGCTTTTTTGCATTTTATAACGCATCCAATACGTGGGTTTTCTTAAGTGATAAATATAGTAATGGGATCAATATAAGTTGAATTGCGATACCTGGTAAGCCTGTAATAAACGCTGCTTTAATGAATATATTTAAGCTGAAATTTAACCCCGCTAGTGGATAAAATATCGCTGCCCCAATACCCCATACAGCACGGCCTAAAAGCAAGGCTAGGATGAGGGATAATACGGCGAACACATCTTTCTTTGGTAATAATTTAACACCGAGTCCCGCAAACAAACCATAGGCCCCGATTTCAAATGACATCACCAGTGCTTGAGGGAATAAGGGTGGCATACCGACGAGTACACTACGGAGTAAGGGGGTGACTACACCGACCATCAGACCATACTTAGGACCGAGAATTAACCCTGTCAATAAGGCAGGTATATGCATCAATAAGAATACAGAACCCAAGGCTGGGTTTGAAGCGGTTAAAAAGGGTAATACAATCCCCATAGCAATCATCAAACTCGATAATATTAAAGGGAATAAGGGACTTTTATTCATGGGTTCTCTCTTTCAAAGGTCGTTTGACTTAGAAACGATTTTTATCAATCCACAAACCCAAAGCAGGGTTCGGAATGAAGAAAATTTCTTCGCCATCACTGAGCGTATTCCATCCAGGTTCTAATTGTTCTGGATTATATTTTAAAATCATGTCGTCATAGCTCGCCGCTTCAAAATGAACACCACGCACTTCTGCTTGGGTGATGTTTTTTACTGCGTACGTAATTTTGAATCGTCCATCAGAAGAACTGTGAATCAAGTGCGCCGCGGCACCCATATTCTTTTGTAGGTCTTCATTCTTTTTGAATAAATCCAAGACATTCAATCGGCCACAATACCCATATTTACGGATGAGTTGGTCGATTCTTTGGTCTTCACCAAACTTCGTTACGCCAGCAGCCAAGACGATGAGTTCGCCACCATCTTGAATCGCCATACGGGTACGGTATACCGATTTGTTCCCTAACCAAGTCGATTTAAACTCTTTTGGATCTAGGTATACCACACACTTTTTAATGCCTTTATCTAGGAAATTAATATTTTTTTGTTGAGATACGATAATCGCTTCTTCTAGCACTTTTCTGGTATTACCAATGAATAATCCGTGGGTTTTAATCACGTTTTTAGGTGCGGTCGTTACGGTTAAAACGAAGATGAGCGGACGGTCTTTTAAGAAGTGTTCTAAGGCATAGTCTAAGACTTTACGCACCGGGGTAAAATCTTTACCCATCATGCGTTCCATTCCATAAACCGCACCAATCATGTGGGATTGGTTGATGGTTGTTTTTCCACCACAGCCAACAAACACATTTTTCGCGTGGTTTGCCATACCGATGACTTCGTGAGGTACGACTTGACCAATCGATACGATAAGGTCATAGGATTCATCCATGATCAAACGGTTGACTTCCATACCGACGCTGCTATCCCATAACCCTTCAGTGATTGATGAGATATAATCGCCAGGGACTTCACCCACATGAACGATGTCTTCACGCCAATTGTGCACAATGAAACGGTCGTGTGGAACGTCGCCATACATTTCATCGATTTCTTCACTACTCATGGGTTCATGTGTCCCAAGCGCAGGTAAAATATCGACTTGTGCGACGTCTTTTAATAAGTGATAATACATATTGGTAATCAAGCCTGCATTGGAGTGAAAACGGGTAAAATCGGGTGGTATGAGCAGGACTTTCTTTAAGGTTTTACCTTCAATGGACTGTTTTAATCCATGTAGAATTTCTTCGTTGGTTAACCCTTGTTGGGTTTGTTCATTATAAAATAGTTCCATATTATACGCCTGAGTACGCATTGAATCCGCCGTCCACCGGAACAACTACCCCAGTGACAAACTTCGATTGATTTGGATCAATAAGCCATAACAATGTTCCGATCAATTCACCTGGTTCACCAAAGCGTGCCATCGGTGTGCTTGAAACAATTTTATGAGCACGGTCAGAATAAGACCCATCGGCTTTAACCAATAACTGACGATTTTGTTCCGTGATGAAAAAACCCGGTGCTAACGCATTCACACGGATGCCTTCTTTAGCGAAATGCACGGCCATCCATTGGGTGAAGTTGTTGATCGCTGCTTTCGCAGCACTGTAGGCTGGAATCTTGGTGAGTGGGTTAAACGCACTCATCGAAGAGATGTTTAATATACTACACCCTGGACGACCAATCATGTCTTTTCCAAAGACTTGTGACGGGATCAATGAACCCGTGAAGTTTAATCCAAAAACGTAATTAAAACCTTCTAAATCCATATTGAAAAAGTGTTTCGCGCCAGCGGTTTCTAGAGCTGCTTGATTGAAATACTCATCCGAAGTGGTGGCTTTAGGGTCATTACCCCCAGCCCCATTGATGAGGATATCGACAGGTCCAAATGTGTTTTTGATGAGTTCATGGGCAACTTCAATCGATGCTTTGGATAAGACATCGGCGGATACCGCCAATGCGTGTTGTCCTAATGATCTGATTTCAGAGGCGAGTTTTTCTGCTTTTTCCAAACTTCTGCCCAAAATGACGACTTTACCGCCCGCTTGTGCACACGCTTTGGAAAATTCTGTACCTAAAACCCCGGCACCGCCTGTAATGACGATGACTTTATTCGATAAATCAAATGATAATGGATAGCTCATGTTGACCTCCTATACGTTGTAGGTGGTAGAGGATGTCTTACCGCCACGACCGGTCCAGTTGGTGTGGAAAAACTCACCTCTGTTTTTATCGGTTCTTTCATAGGTATGGGCACCAAAGAAATCTCTTTGGGCTTGTAAAAGGTTCGCTGGTAATTTTTCTGTACGGTAAGAATCAAAATAGTTGAGTGCCGCTGACATCGCTGGGGCTGGAATCCCATTGAGAACCGCTGATGAAATGACATTACGCCAAGCACCGGTTAAGTTTTCAACCACATCTTTAAAATATGGGTCTAATAATAGGTTTGAAAGATTTGGATTGTGTTCAAACGCTTCTTTAATCTTGCCTAAGAATACCGAGCGGATGATACATCCACCACGCCACATCAATGCGATACCACCGTAGTTTAAATTCCAGTTGTTGGTCTTCGCTGCGGCTCTCATCAAAGCATAGCCTTGAGCATAAGAAACAATCTTCGCTGCGTATAAGGCTTTACGAATGTCTTCAATGAAGGCTTTTTTATCGCCTTTAAATATAATAGGGACCGCTTTAAATGCTTTGGAAGCCACCAAGCGTTCGTCTTTCATCGCACTGATGAAGCGCGCATAGACAGCCTCTGTAATGAGTGTCAAAGGGACCCCGTCTTCTAAGGATTGAACGGCTGTCCATTTCCCTGTGCCTTTTTGGCCAGCGGTGTCTAAAATACGATCGATGAGTGGTTGTCCATCTTCATCTTTAAAGGCTAAAATTTCGCCTGTGATTTCAACTAAATAACTGTCGAGTTCTGTTTTATTCCAAGCTTTAAACACATCGGCCATGTCATCGGCAGACATGCCTAAAACGTTTCTCATCAAATGATACGCTTCTGTGATCAATTGGATGTCGCCATATTCAATCCCGTTATGGACCATCTTGACGAAATGACCTGCGCCATCTTCGCCCACCCAGTCACAACATACGGAACCGTCAGCAACCTTGGCTGCGATGGCTTGAAAAATTGGTTTGACTGAAGGCCACGCTTGTGGTGATCCCCCTGGCATAATCGATGGTCCTAGAAGTGCGCCTTCTTCACCACCCGATACACCGGTACCGATGTATAAGAACCCTTTGGATTCAACGTATTTTGTCCGTCTAACCGAATCTGGGTAATGGGAATTTCCCCCATCGATGATGATGTCACCTGGTTCTAATAAAGGTAATAATTGTTCAATGACTTGATCGACCGGATCACCGGCTTTGATCATCATCATGACTTTTCTAGGTTTTTTTAGAGATTGTACCAAAGTTTTTAAGTCGGATGTTCCGATGATCGGAAGTCCTTTCGCACGGGTATTCAAGAATTCATCGACACGGCTTTGTTGGCGTGCATGAGCAGTGACTTGAAACCCCTTGGATGCCATATTTAAGACGAGGTTTTCCCCCATCACGGCCAATCCAGTTAATCCAATATCCGATAGTTTTTCCATGTTTATCTCCTTTTAACGCTTCACTCGAGCGTTGCCTTCATAGATACTCCAAATTTGTTCTTCGTCTGCAGGCAAACCGAAGTCCTCTACTACAGTTGTAACATAAGCACCGCTCGCCCACGCGAAATGTGCACAGTTTTCTAAAGAAAATCCTTTCAAAAGACCATATAAGAGGCCGCCAACGAATCCGTCGCCGCCACCAATGCGGTCTAAAACACGAATGCGTCTTGGTTCAACCACGACCCAATCAGAACCTTGATTCAAGATGGCACCCCAATAATGTTCATTCGCATCCTCTACTTGACGTAGGGTGGTTGCGTAAGTGGATGCGTTCGGGAATGCTTTCTTAACATTATCAATCAAGCCTTTAAAGCTGTCAATTTGTTTTGAAATATCTTTACCACCCGCTTCAGGTCCATGGACATCTAACGCAAGTTGGAAATCTTCTTCATTGCCAATCAAGATATCGGTTAAAGAAGCGATTTCTTTAAAAACCTTAGATAGTTCTTCTTTTCTGTTTTTCCAGAAAGATGCACGGTAGTTTAAATCAAATGAAATCACCGTACCATTCGCTTTCGCAAATCTCGCGAGTTCTAGACAGAAAGCACTGGTCTCTTTCGATAACGCAACAATCAATCCCGAAAGGTGTAATAGTTGTACGCCTTCTTGTTTAAATATACGGTTTAAATCAAAATCTTCCAGTTGAATGGTTCTACCGACTTCACCGGCACGGTCGTTTTGAACGCGTGGTCCACGCATCCCATAACCACTGTCGGCGATATTGAATTGATGACGGTAACCCCACGGACCCCCTTGTTCGATGTCTTTACCTTCAAAGTCAATCCCACGACGTCTTAAATCATTTTTAATGAGTAAAGCGATGGGGCTATCTTTGACGAATTTGGTCAACACTTTGGTTTTAAGGCCTAACGCTGCAGAGATGCTTAAAACATTCGTTTCAGCCGACGTGGCTTGCATCTGAAACAGGTTCGCGGTGTGGACAGGTTGACGGTCAAACGGGGTAATGCGTACGCCCATCGAGGATGGCGATACCAATGCATATGTGCTGTGTTCTCTAAATTTCATGGGTTTATCCTCCGTATCGATTAAAATCCTTTATAAAGCAATTCTAGGTGCTTGCCGATGTGTGCATACAACATGTCACTGTATGTACTGGCTTCTTTACGCCATAAAGCGAATAGTTCATTTCTAAAGACGAAATGGCCGGAGGCGTCTTGATGATTGAGAATGAATCCATACGTGATATGAATCAATTGTCTAGCATCATTATTATGGAATAGATTAGGTAGTTCTTCATCGGTTAAACTGTTGAGTTTAGGTATTTTGTTTAAGTCGGTTGTGACGTGATAGAATTTTTGTGCTTCCCCAAACATCGAAATCGCGTAAGCATGAATCGCTCTATACAATTGTGGAGATTTAGCGGCTACCACACGCATCGCTTCAAGCCAGTTGGTACCTGCGGTTTTCACATGGAAATGGCCTTGTGTATGTTTTCCGATTAGTGTAAATAACGAGAATTTGTCAGATCCGGAGTGAATCGATAGTTTATACCCAAAATGACGGGCAATCGCAGCGTGAATCTGAAGTTCCGCTTCGAATTGTTTTATGTCACCGACATAGTCGATGCCTTTTTGGAATTCACCACAGAACCGTGGGGCTAACGTATCTAACTTAACGCCTTTTAACTTCAATTCATTGGAAACAAAGTAATGTTGAGATGGGGTGGTTGGGGTGGCTGTTTCATCGATCGACAGTTCAAAATTCGCATTCGCTTTTTGTTCGATGAAAAATGTTTGATAAATGTGGGCTGCGAATTCAATCGCTTTACCATATACCAAAACACAGCGCTTTAATTCGACTTCAGAAAATGCCACAACGCTACCTTCGATTAAAATCGGATGACCTAAATAGCGTTGTTTCAAGACGGCTTCTAGTGTCACTTCTTGATGAACTTGTGCATCACTCATCGAGTTGATGTCATTACGAATATAATCACTCGCATCTAAAGTAATCATTGTAAATCCTAAGGATAGAGCATATTTTATGTCTTCTGGTTTCTTTAAGTGGTCCCCATCAGCACCGAAGCCTCTGGTGAAACCCACCTTGAATACACCAAAAGAAGCTGCATCTAATACATCTTCGTACGTTCTATGGGTTAATGTGAGTTCTCTAATGGATTGTTGTGCGAAGATAGGATAAGCATCGTATTGTTCAAACACACGAGCGTGACCTGGGGTAGCTAAACCAAGACGGTCACCTAAGCCAAAACTTCTTCTTTGTTGTAAAACAGGTACAGGTTTGGTAAATGGAAATAGTCTTCTAAGGACTTGTCCATTTTCAAATGTGAGTGGGGCGATAACCAAAGGTAAACCCTTCACTAGGATGGTTGTTCCTTTAAACTGGGTTGCTAATCTGCCATACGCAACCAGTTCATCTTGATTTTGTGCTGCTTGTAAACACACCCAAGTGTCTTCTACCTGGTGTATCGACTTTGGATATACATGTGAACCAAATACACCCTCAATACCAGACAATTCTTTTAAAAAATCTTCTCTTATGTGTGACATATTTTTTCTCCTCTATGCATATATTTCCTAAGAAATAGGTTTACCGATGTCATTAAAACACTGTGATGCTGATGGATTATATCCCTCAATTAAAGCGTCTAATATAATAGACATAATGAAATTATTAAATATTTTAAATGTGGACATGATTCAAAGGGTATGTAAACCATTACACACCCCTATTTTACCACATTTTTAAAATGTAAACGGTGTTTATGTATACGGACACACTTTTTTTGTGCATTTTTTTAAGTCTGCACCTATAAGTGTTTTATTCTTTGAATATCAATGTGTCTATAGCGTGCGAAAAACCTTCTTCATAGAAGCTTTTCGTAATGAAGTCTGCTTGTTGTTTAAGATGATCCTCGCCATCACCCATAGCGACACCCATACCTGCAGTTTTGATCATACTGAGGTCGTTTTCTTGATCACCAATCGATAGTATGTCATTTAAGGGGATTTGTAGATAATTCGCTAGTATTTCCAAAGCTCTTCCCTTGGAGGATAGCACATTACCCACATCGATGAATGAAGATTGGCTAGATAATACATAGACGTGTTCTACACTCGATAATTTAATGCGTAATGCATCAAACTTGTTTTGATCTGGTTCAATGATGAGGATTTTTAAGATGCCTAGTTGAACATGCTCCAATAAGGCTTCTTTTGAAACCACTAAGGATTCAAACGATCCAATTCGGTCAAACAATCGTTGTTTGGCTTTTTCGTTAGAAACGATATGCTTTGTTGTATATAATAAATAGTCTGTCTTCTGTTCATCCAAAATACGCATGAGTTGGATGACTGTCGATTCATCGATGACGTCTTGATGGATGATTCTTTCGTTGATAAAGTCATAAATCAAAGCCCCATTCGTACAGATGACAGGGTATTGAATATTCAATTCTTTAACGACTCTTCTAACAGCGTCTTTGTGTCTACCGGTTGCTAAAGTAAACACATAACCTGTGCTTTGTAGTTTTAAAATCGTTTGTTTGGTACGGTCACTCATTCTTTGTTTATGAATTAATGTGCCGTCTAAGTCTGCAATGATACATTTCATGTGTTTTAATCCTCTATTTTTCATTATACAAGAAAATATTTATAGGTTTCTTTAGATGCTTATTTTCATTTTCAATATTTGTTCATCGTCATCCATTTCATGGGTATCCACAAATCCATAACGAATATAAAACTGGTAAGGCATCGGTTCATGCATCGTACACGAAACATATAGATATTGAATGCCGTCTTTGATGCACTTTTCTTTGATGAGATCGAGCACCATTTTTCCATACCCATGATTTTGATGTGATCTTTCCATCATAAAACGCCAGAGAAAATACGCTGGTTGGTCTTCATTTGGGATGTCTTCATCTTTTAAAGCTACCATCACAAAGCCAATCGGTTCTTCAAATAAATAGATGGCTTTAGGCCAGGCACGGTCTAAATTCACATACGCTTGAGCAATCGAAACCACATTGGGTGCGACACTCTTCTTTTGAGAATCTTCGAGTGTATCCCAAAGTTTAATGACTTTAAATATATTATCTTGTGTTATATCTCTGAGTGTAATCAAAATATCACCTACATAAGCCCATTTTACCATTGAAACACGCTATTTATAATGTGTTTTTATCATGTTATAATGGGGTTATATAAAGAAAGTGGTCAAGTATGGATAAAATTCAAGCTTTTTTTCAAAACTTCATCGAAAAAACCCACCGAAATCCCGACACTACCTATGTCGATGTATATCATTTCGAACTCACTGAGTACTGGGCAAATGAACTACTAAGATTGGTGTTAATCGGGCAAAAGAAAGCCACAGCAGCCAGTTACAACGCCTTCATCTTGGAAAAAGAGGCTTTACCAAAGGTGGGTGAATTAAGCATCATTACCGACTTCTATGGTAATCCGCATTGTGTGGTTGAAACCAAAGCAATCACAATCATGCCTTTTAAAGACTTCACATTCGATATTGTAAAACGTGAAGGCGAAGATGAGAATTTGGAATCCTGGCGTCAAGGACATATAAAATTCTTTAGCGCTGAAGGAAAAATGCTCGGTTATGATTTTAATGAGGATATGTTGGTTGTATTTGAAGATTTCGAAGTCATATATCAAATTTAAACAGCTGATGAGGCTGTTTTATTTTTATCCCATCGTAAGTGTTTACACCCTTATCGCTAAAAAACGCATCTTTTGATGTTTTATCAGTCGTATTTTCTTGTTTGTGATAATATAAATCATAATATGATATCTATTTATTCTATTATGTGTTATATTCATATTGTAGACATCATTTTCATATATTATCATATATAATACGTGATTACCATTATGCCTGTAACCGTCTTGCGTTTTCTATGTTGGCATTACTTACTGGGAGGTAAATTTATGTATATTATTTTATGGCTAGTTTTTGGAGCATTTGTTGGTTGGGTAGCAAGCATTATTATGAGTAGGAACTATAACATGGGTTTGGTAGCTAATATCATTATTGGTTTACTCGGTTCAGCGATTGGTATGGCTCTAATGGAAATTTTTGGATTTGGTAAACCTGATGCCTTTTCACTTAATGGATTCTTAGTCTCTATCGGTGGAGCTGCCATCTTAATTGCCTTACTATCTGCAGTCAAACATAAACTATGAACAACTTTAAAAAGTTCACATTTAAATTCATCATCATTATCATTGGCGTTTTAGCCACCGTGATGATTCTGTTTCCTGCTTTGGTTGTAGAAAACACCGATACTGCTTATACAGGTGTGCAAATCGCCTTTGGTCATGAATTCGCTAACGTAGGAAATTTAGCCAGTGGTCAAATCCAATTTAGCATTCTCAATGTAATTGCTTATCTATTACCACTGTTGGGTTCATTGATCTTCTTACTGATGTATAAAAAATCATTATTCGCTGCAATTATATTTGGTGCAGCTGCAATCTTGTTATTCTTCGTACCCAATTTCACAGTCGTCACTGTCACTGTTCTCGATACTGTGAATGAAATCTCTGTCAATTGGACCTATGGTCTGGGATTAACAGTTGCTTGTTTATTGTCAGTACTCGCATCTACCCTAAGCTTTTTTGAGTATTTCACGCATTAGTTTTATTTCCAATGCGCTATGTAATGACTAAGTATTTAATGGCTATGTATAGCCAAATTACTCAGTCTATTTATATAGTTTCGTCTTTTCCTTTCAAAATAAAAGAGGCTGCCTTCCTGAGAATTTGCACCTCTTTTATTTTTTTTATTTTTGCACACAATCATACGATTCATAAAAAAAATCACCCAATCTATGTACTCATAGATGAGGTGATTTAAATGTATTAAATGTCGTGAAACTTATTCGTTCTAGTTGCTAAAAATTGCTCTAGATCTTCGTGTTTAACTCTCCAATACTTTCCAATTTTGATAGCTTTTATAGCGCCACTGCGGATATAGTTATATATCGTTCGTTTGGTTACTTTTAATACTTTCGCAATCTCATCGATTGTGTATAGCTTAAAATCATCCATATTACGCCCCCTTTAACCTAAACTAGAAAAGCAGCATTCATGTTAAGTTACTTTCATTATATACTTAATCGGTCGTTTTGTATACCTTTATTTCATATATTTTCATTAATTTTCATATTAACATTCAAAAAAGACATAGAAAAACGATTAAACGAGCCTCTCAGTTTAAAAGTGATTTTATGTCCTTCTTCTATTAAATTCCCATGTGTGAATTTTGACTTGAGTTTAACTAAGAACAAAAATTCCTAAATCAATAATAATTCGCTTAAACAGTCTTAATGTTTTTTTCTAAGAATTGTTCTAAGTGCTCGTGTCTGACTCTCCAGTGTTTGCCGATCTTTATGGCTGGGAGTTCATCTTCTTTGATGTAGTTGTAAATGGTTCTCTCTGTTACCCTTAAAATCTCTGCAATCTCACTGATAGTGTATAGTTTTAGTTCTACCATAGTTCTACCCCTCTATATAGACGATAAGTCGTTATTACATACGTTGACTATCATCAATTTCATTCTATATTCATTATAGTATTATACGCGCTTAAAGTCAAAGAAAAAACACATTATTTTCATAATATTTTTCTCTTATTCGCTAAAATAACTCAATTTTCATATATGTATACCTAAGAGCCTGTATACGATAATTCTTAGTTTCATAAAAACGTCGAAATGAGTGATTATTGTTTGGGTAAACCAGTGCTTATGTAAAAAAAGATAGAAACACAATTTTAAAAACTGTAGTTTCTATCCGCTTATAAAGTTTATTTGAAATACCATCTCTCATTTAAACTTTCTTTGTATAATCTTGCTTACGTATTGAGCCATCTAATTTATGGATTACGACAGTTGAACCTGCACGATCTGCTAAACTTTGAGCATGATCGATTGCTTGTTTTTGAGTATCAAAAAATTGAATGGTCTTGGATGAACTTTCTTTTCTAACACGCCACTTTAAAAAGTTTTCTGCATCTTTATCTTTATTTTGTGAAACGTGGTATTTTTGAACGTTCGTTTTATTCAATTTTTCTGTTTCAATCACATCTTCAGGTACTTTTACTGTTTTATTTGACATGTTCGTAAACATTTCATCAATCTCATCCACAACGGGTTCAACTACAAATACGGCTTTTTCCATAATAATGTCCTTTTCTACCAACAATTTATCTTCTAAATCGTCTATTTTTTTTTTTAGATTTTCATCTATTTTTTCCAACTTGTCGCTTACTTTTTCTTTCACATCTTGAACTTTATTGTCAAACTTGCGATCGATTTCTTCGACTTTATTCTTGATTTTTTCTCCTGTTTCATAAAGCTTCTTATCTACTTCTTCTGCTTTATTCAAAATTTTCGCATCTGCTTTTTCTACTTTTGCTTCAAAAGCATTGGCTTTTTTCTTCCAAAATTTTAAATTCATTAGGATTCCCTCCTTACTTATTATTTAGGTTATGCTATGAAATTATGTTGGGGACAACCTTAGTGCGCTAGGTTGTCCCTACATAGCATTTCTTAATACAATTAATTCACAGTGTTCGCATCCAGCGTAACAGCTGTTTGAGCAAATATCTTACCAACGAATGTTGCGTTAGTGCCTAATACAACCGAAGTCATACCTAAGACCATGCCTTCAAAATGGGCACCGACACCAATCGATACTGCTGAAGCAACTTGCCAAATGACATTTTCAGGAAGGATGCCACCGACTAAGGTCACATTCACACTCACACCAACGCTTAGTGCGCCAGCGATTTGTAGAATAATGACATCATCAACGCCACCTGAGATAATGAGATCTGTATTGATCAATAGACCTGTACTCCAATAGTACACACCAGCTTCGAGTGTTTGACCACTGACATCGCCTGCATGTAATTCAATGAAGTCTGGAGTTCTACTGGCTGCATCGGTATAGGCAGTTTCCATATCGCTTATCGCTGTGGATAAATACGATGGGGTTGGTACTGCATAATCTGAACCATAAATGTTACCTGTAACCATCGCTGAGGTTGAAAACTCATTCGATGGATCCAAAATTAAACTAAATCCTGTGATATAAGATGCTGGGCCTGGGCTGACACCTAAATTACCATTGACATGGGTTCCTACGGTTGCAGAAATGCCTGTCTTAGTTAATATAGTAAAGTCTGCTGCGGTCTTTAAATCTACTGTACCCATCACAACGACAACGTCTTGATTACTGATGGTTATTTCAATTTCATCATAAATGAGTGGATCAGAATTCAAGGTTGCTCTAACCATGACTGTACCGTCTAGAACTGCTGTTAATAATCCAGTGTTGCTAATGGTAGCTTCACCAGTCACATTTTCAACAGACCAGGTATACATTTGATCATCGGCATCGATTGGTAGAATATAGGCATTCATTTGTAAAGTCCCACCTAAAGAATCGATGATGATTTCGCTGTTATCTGCTTCTACTGTAATCGATTCTACTAAAATATCTTGATTTGTAATCTCGATTTCGTAAGTACCAAATATCAAATTATCCACGGCTGCGGTTGCGATGACTGTAACTAATCCATTTTCTAGAGCAGATAGTAAACCTGTTTCAGAGATAACGGCTTGTCCTGTATCGTTCACGACTGACCAAATAATCGCTTGATTGGTGGTGTTTGCTGGAAATACTGTTGCAAACATTTGTAATTCTCCACCATAAACTTCGATCATTGTTGCATCTAAGTCTGCAGTAACCACGATGGATTCTGGATAGACGACTTCGATTGGGCTAACGACGTTCGCATCAAGTGTAACTGCTGTTTGTGATAATAACTTACCACTCACGCTTGCATTCGTACCTAACGAGATTTCAGTCATCGCAAGAATCGTACCAATAAAGTGTGCACTGGTTTCAATGGCTACATTGCCCGCGATTTGCCAATAAACATTTTCAGCCAACGCGCCGCCTTGTAGAATCATTTTAACGGAAACGGCTTGTGTAAAGTTGCCTGAGATTTGGAAAATCCAAACGTCTTCAGCACTACCGGATAAAATCATGTTCGAATAAACAACCACGTCTGTACCGTATTTGTATACGCCACCAACTAAAGTTTGTCCACTTAAGTCTCCAGCATATAATTCGGTAAAGTTTGGTGCTCTGCTTGCAGCATCTGTATAAGCAGCTTCCATATCACTGATGGCTTGTGTTAAATATGCCGGTGTAGGTTGTGAGAAATCAGATGCATAAATGTTACCAACCACTTGTGGTGATGTAGCAAATGTTGTTGAAATATCTAATGTTAACGAGAATCCAGTAATGTAAGTTGCAGCCGCTGGACTGACACCGATATGACCGACGATTAATGAATCTGCGGCGGTTGAGATGCCTGTCTTGGTTAAAATGGTGAAGTCACCAGCTGTTAATAAATCCACTTTTGGTTCTGGAACAACCACGAGTATTTGATTGGATATGGTGATTTCCATAGCATCCATCACTAATGGATTACTGACCGATGTCGCGATGACCATGACAGTACCATTGGAGATTGCAGTAAGAAGTCCATTTTGATCAATCATAGCGTCACCTGTGACGGCTTCAATCGACCAAATAACCGATGGATCAAATGCGTTGGTTGGGAATACTTCTACGGTGAACTGTAAAGTACCACCATATACATCGATCACAGTCACATCACCAACAGATAATACGTCAAGTGCTGAAACGATGACTTCTTGATGTGAAATGGTGATTTCCATCGAATCCATAACGAGTGGGTTACTGACTGAGGTTGCGACGATGGTAACTGTACCATTCGAAACCGCTGTGACCAATCCGTTTTGATTGATGGTAGCTTCACCAGTACCATTTTCAATCGACCATACAACAGATTTATCGAAAGCATTGGCTGGCAACACAGATACTGAGAACTGTAATTGTCCACCAAATGTGTCGATTACCATGACATGATCCACTGTATCGACTAATATTTCTGTAACCAAGATTTCTTGGTGACTGATGGTGATTTCATAGGTATCTAGAATCAACGGTTTATCTACCGATGTCGCTGTAACAACCACGGTGCCATTTGACATTGCAGTTACTAAACCATTTTCATCAATAGAGGCTGAGCCTGTACCGTTTGCGATACTCCAAATAACGGCTTTATTGGCTGCGTTTTCTGGTAAAACCAAGGCTGATAGTTGTAATGTGCCACCAAATGTATCAATAACGACCTCATCGAGTGGAGCTGTAATTAATACAGATAGAACGCGTATTTCTTGGTTAGATATGGTAATCACTCTTGTACCAAAAATTAGAGCGTTTGTAGCTGAGGTTGCTTTAACTGTCACAGTACCATTCGTGATGGCTTGTAACATACCATCCACGGAAATGCTTGCTGTTCCTGTGCCATTTTCAACAGACCATATGACGGATTTGTCGAATGTATTGATTGGTAAAACAACGGCTTCCATTTGAAGGGTGCCTTGAAGAACATCAATGACGACTTTAGAATCTGCGCCGTTGACACTGATCGAGTTGACAAGGACTTCTTGATTGG
>DIUU01000014.1 GCA_002423145.1 Acholeplasmataceae bacterium UBA6150
TTGATAGTGATACATTGCGTTCATTCATCTACAAGATCATCTCAGTTACACCTGAAAACATTGTCTTCTGTGTAGCAGGAACCAAGAATTATACAGATAAAGAATTCTCAGAAAATCGACATACTTTTGAAGCACTAAAACCTTTAGCAACAGGTACTTATCATAACGAAAAGTACGATAAGATTATGAATTATAAGGTCGTTATTATCTAATTTTTTTTGAAGCTAAATATGTTGCGTAAGACACTAATTTGGAAAAAAGCCATCGGATACCTTTATAGGTCACCTGATGGCTGATAAATATACATGGTAATACTACTTACTCAGTATTCCACTGTCCAACACTATTTTCGACTATCTTCAATCAATTCTTGGTAGTGAATTATTAGTTCTGTGACTATTTGATCCCATGTCAAGTATAGATCTCTAAATGCATTATCACATATTTGCTCATGGCTTTTTTCATCATTAAAAATACTGATTATCTTTTCTGCGTACTTTATATGTGAGTTGTGCGAAATGTATCCGTTGACGCCATCAACAATTGTACTTGCTGTTACCGCTTTTTCAAGAAACAATGTGGGTGTACGTTGACTAGCAGCTTCAACTTGAACAAGGGATGAAGAATCATATAGTGATGGTAGTAAGAAGAGATCGGACAATTTATAGTATGCAGACAGTTCAAGTCTGTTTGTAATTCGACCTGTAAAAATCGTGTTCTCATACAGTCCATTTTCATCAATTTTTTTTCTCATAAATTCTTCATATGGTCCTGATCCAATAAAAACCATTTTAAACTTGAAATCTCTTTTTTTTAAAATAATCAGGGAGTCAATTATAAAATCAATATTTTTAATTTTATCCAAACGACCGACATATAATAGAACTTTATGTTCAATTTGAATTTGATGTTTTTTTCTCAAATCATTAGAATGTTGTTCATCAGCCAAAGGTAATAAATCCGTTGCGTTATGTAGGACGCTTGGCATTCTTTCTGTCCCGTATTCATAAAACACTTTTGCAACTTCGTCATTTACTGCTATTAGTCGGTCACATTTATTAAATCTTCTCATTAATTCAGTTGTCGCCATGTCACTGATAAATTTGTTTTTGGTATGCTCATAGAAATCTTTCTTATATTGGCTATGCAATGTTGCAACAACTGGAATGTTATTTTTCTTTGCGTAACTAATTCCATAATTACCTACAGCAAATGGACTATGTATATGAACAATATCAAATTTTATGTCTTTTATGTTCTTACGGAAAAATGCATCAAAGCCTGGAAACGATATTCGATAATCTAATTTGTGAATTTTGATCGACTTTGTTCTGATGACCTTATATGGGAAACAATTAATATTTTCAATTTTTCCGTAATCAGGTGCAATAACATACACTTCAGCAGTCTTAGACAATGTTTTTGCATAATTATCTACAACATTAACTACGCCATCGATCATCGGGAAAAACACATCTGTAAAAAAGCCAATTACTAGTTTTTTTTCCATGTTCACCTCCTGTAATTGTTAACGACTATATTTTGATGTTTTACTTTAAGTTAAATTTCATCCAAATTAATTCAGATTTTTTCATCACGAAAATAGTCTACAACATCATCATAACCTAACTCATATATTTTTCTTGAATGGCTAGAAGAAAAATCAAGAACTTTACCTAATCTTTTTGTAGCTCTTATTTCATGAATTTTTATATTTTTATACTTCTTCTTTATTGCACGCAAAGAAGATAGTGCAGAAATTGTGATGCATATTATTTCATCACAACCAAAATCAATTAATGGTTGAACAGGTGTGTTATCAAAATATCCGCCATCTCGATATTTTCTGCTATTTGTGATAACTGGTGGAAATATAATTGGTATCGAACACGAAGCAACTAATGTACTAATTTGCATTGTTTTATCAAACTCTTTAAGTGGGATATACAGGACTTGTGATTCATTTTGGACGTAATGTTTGAAGGTAGATTTCAACAAATCCATGAATCCCTTATCCGCATCGCCTGTGTCTGAAATTCCTATGAAAATATTGCTGCTTTTTAATAATTCAAAATCAATATTTTCGTTCAACAACTCGTTAAGTTTTTTTATTGAAAATAGACCACTATCAATTAATCTTAGTCGCTGATTTTTAACCGTCGTAATTATTGAGGGGTTATGTCCCAGTGGATCCTCAGGGACATTAAACCATATCTCTTTAGCTACATCTAGTGAACTAGCTACAGCAAAAGTAGCGTTGATTGCGCCAATTGACGATCCAGAGAAAGCAATTGTTTGTTGTAATATACCCAAATCTTCAAGGGCTTTTAGTGCTCCAATTTGGTAAGCTCCTCTTGCTCCACCACCTGATAAACAAATTCCTATTTTTTTCATAATACCATCCTCTCAAAAAAATCAAACTATTTATTTACAGCATAAAATAGTGATTATTTATCAAGTACTCTAAAAATATGCATAAAAACTATTTGATGGTTTGTAATCTATATTTGTCTATTTTACTAATTTGTCACTCTAATTTATGATTTTTGCTTATTGAACGTAATAAGATTGTATATAATTTTAGTCATTTCTTCAACAGATTCTGCTTTCGAGTTTCTTATCCACTCAACTACTATTGAAAAAAGGGCACCTTCAAGAAATTTTGCTTTATACCTGTCCTCTTTATCGACATCAAATATTTTTTTTAATAAACTTGAAATCTCAACTTCAAAAGACTGAAAGATAAGATATTCTAAATTATTTTTAATAAGCACTTCAAATAATTCTGAGTATTCATCAAAAACTATAATCATCTTTTTTATTGAATTATATGTGGCATCGCCTGCATCAATGCCAGATTCTAAATCAGTCATCAATCTTTCATAAATCTTCCTACCTTGATCAATCAAAATGTCTTCTTTCGATTCAAAATTACGATAGAACGTAGGTCTCGCTAACCCGGCCTTCTTTGTGATATCTTCAATGGAAACTTTTCTGAATGCATTTTTTTTAAGTAAGTACATCAATGCATTATATATCCACTCTTTGCTTCTGGTGACTTGAACGTTTTCCTTCATACGTTACTTCCAATTATATTAAAATCATCCTTATCAGTAATAAAGATACCTATCCCGATAACATCAGGTCCAACATGTGCACCTACTACCGGAGTAGATGGCGATTCATATAAATTTTCTAGTCCCAGGTATTCTTTAATAATACTCACAAAAAACTCTTTCAGAACGGGATTTCCCGTGTAGATTAAGTATGCTTGATACGGACGATTATTCACATAAGATTTAACTTTAGTTGTTATTGATAATAATGTTGCTTTTATTGTTCTTTTATTTTCAATCGAAACGATTTCTCCAGATTCCTGTACTTGTAAAACAGGTTTGATGTTTAGCAGTTTACCGATATATCCTTTCGCATTGCTCAAACGCCCATTTTTGACTAGGTATGTCAAAGAATTTACAGCAAAATATATCGTATTCGATTGAGTCATATTCGTGAGTCTATTTTCAATTTCATCAAGTGAATAACCTTCATCCAGCATCTTTTTTGCTTCTAGTGCAAAAATCCCTTCAGAAAAACAGACCGTCTTAGTATCAAATACCTTGATTTTTAATTTCCCTTCAAACTCTTTAGCAGCCAAAATGCAAGAATTGTATGTTCCACTCATTTTAGATGATATTGTAACAACAAATATCTCTTCAATCCCTTGATTTAAATACTCTTGAAACAATTCAGCAACTTCACCTACTGAAGGTTGACTGGTTCTAGGCAATAATTCCTTATCATTTTTCAACATGTCATAGAACTTATCTGCCTTAAGTGTTAGTCCATCTTCATACTCTTTACCCTCAATATTGATTTTAATGCGTAGAATCTCAATTCCATGCTCAATAGGATAATAATCTAGTCCTCCAGTTGATGTGTCAATAACTATTCTTTTTTCCATAATTTATCCACCTTTCTCTTATTTAATAATATCTGTCTAATTCTCATGTTCGTCTAATAATAGTTCTGATAATTCGTCAACAGAATCAACTATATAATTTGGATTCGATTTTTCCAGTATGCTTTTTGTTTCGAAACCCCATGTAACCGCAATAACTTCTAAGGATATAGCTTTGCAAGCTAACACATCCCGGACTTCATCGCCAATGTAAATGGCATCACTTGGTTTATATCCATTTCGCTTTAGTATTTTACTTAGTTTGCGCTTTTTTCCTTTCATCGACGCTTTAGCCTCAATGAAGGAAAATATGCTAATGTCATTGTTGGAAAGAAACTTATTAATGTTTGATGAACTATTTGATGACACTATTGCCAACTTGATATTCTTATCATTCAACAAAGTAATAAGCTCCTTTATTCCTGGAACTAATTTGCTTTCATCGACAAACTCGGAAGCTATTTCTCGTGATTCTTTATACATTTTAGGTATCTTATGTACCGGAATTCCTAACTCAAATAATCGTTTTAATTTGGGATTTGACTTTAATTTCCGGATTTCTTCTTTTGATAGTTGTTTTAAATTATATCGT
Source organism: Acholeplasmataceae bacterium UBA6150 (assembly GCA_002423145.1). GTDB lineage: Bacteria > Bacillota_I > Bacilli_A > Acholeplasmatales > UBA5453 > Paracholeplasma. The sequence goes on from DIUU01000014.1 coordinate 4,551, forward strand.
TCAGAGATTCGTTGATAAATTATTTCAGACTGATTAATGTTATTACTTAATGTCCCATCTAAATCAAAAATTATCACTTTTTTCATTTTTTTCTTCTTCCTTTAGTAGAATAGGTAACTCAGTGAAATTTATACAGGAATATCCTTTTTAGTAAACCAAATAGATCCAATCACAAAACATGTGATTGAGATGGTAATTAGGACAGCAAATTGTATTAAATAGGTTGTCGAGCCGTTTAAAATTGACGATGTGTTAAAGAGTGATATCATGGTAATATTATTAAAGAATGCCATTGGTTCAATACCAATTCCCATATTCATAAAAAGATCTGAACCAAATAAACCTAGAATCTTTGAGATAAAAAACACTAGAGCTAGCCCTCCGCCTAAAGAAAGAGAATATTTGGTATAATTAAATATCGCAGAAAACATAAATGTAATAGATCCCATAGCAATTGCAAATAATAACAAACCTAAATTGAGCAATAAAACTTTATCAATGGCTAATGAATTGTCAATGGTTAGCGCAAGAACAACATCAAAGATTGCAGTGATGAAAAACATGATTACCAGGGATAGAACAAAAAAGAACATTTGCGTAAAAGCAATTTTTGAGCGCTTAATTGAAGTGGATAATATAAAAGCCATGGATCCTCTATCAATTTGGCTAGCAAACAATTTATTGCCAACAACGACAGTATAAACAAGTGGTAGCAAAACAGCCACAACTGGATAAAAAATACTGCTGATTAGTACATTTGAATCCATGGATGCAATTCCTGTTAGAATATCTGGATTAATGCCGATTGATGTAAAGAGCCCTTCAAGAGTTAATCCTGCTGCTTGTAATGCCATGATGTAAGGGACTAGTACATTAGGGTCTGCGTTTCCCGAAACCGTTATTGATCCCATTGCAAACTTAATAACTACATAAAGTAAGTTCACAGTAAGTGTTGTTGCCATCCAAAGGCCCCAATTTGATTTTATTGATTGTTTTAGTAGTGGTAGACTAATCATTTTTGATCTCCTCATTTATCTTTTCTAAAAAATATTTTTCGAGCGTATATTTAATCTCATTGATGTATTTTACGTCATATTCAGATAAGTTTTCCATAAACACATTAATTTGCTGATCCATGACATCGACAGTTGCTTGTAAATATTCATCCTTTTTTGAAACTAAATTAAAATTATCTTTAATAAATTTATGATAATCTGCTCCAGTTTCAAATCCTATCTTATATGTTTTTACTTCATTATGACGAATTTTTTTCATGTCAACGATATCTATAATTTTTCCGTTATGCAAAAGAGCTACACGGTCGCACGTCTTTTCAACCTCTTCAAAAACATGGCTACTCATAAATATGGTCGCACCTCTTTGTTTTGATTCAATTAATATATCAACAAATATTTCCCTCATGAGAGGGTCTAGTCCAGTAGATGGTTCATCCAATATCAATATATCTGGCTTAGCCATAAAACCAGCTACAATTGCTGTTTTTTGTTTCATGCCTTTACTCATACGTTTTAGATTTGCAGATGTATCTAATCCCAATTTCTCGATCAAATAGTTGGCATAGTCCATGTTTTTTAAATCAATCATTTCCGCTTGACTTTTAATAAATGCATTGCCATCACCAATATCAGGGAACGATATTTCACCAGGAATATATCCAATATGCCTCATTAACTGCGTTGTATTATAACTCACCTCTTGATCCAAAATTCTAACACTCCCATGGTCAGGTCTTATGAAACCCATCATATTTCTAATCGTTGTTGTTTTTCCGCTCCCGTTTGTGCCAACGAAGCCAAATATTTCACCTTTACTCACCTTAAGATTGATATCAAAAATACCTCTTTTTGAACCATAATCTTTGGTCAAATTAATAATTTCTATTATATTCATAATGATTGTTCAACCTCTTTATCTTTATAATAACTCAGAAAATAGTCTTCAAGTGTAAATTTGGATTCAGAGAAATATTTGATTTCGTATTTTGATAAGTTCTTTACTAATTGATTGATCTCTTTATCATTGATTGCGATTCTCATTTTTCGTTTATCCTTATTACTGTAGACTATATTTACTCCTGTATTCAAAAATGTTTCGTAACCTTCATCTTTTAAAAATTCAATCTTGTAGATTTTATTTTCATTATTTCTAATTTCATCTGCATCGATTGTAGCAACAATTTTTCCTTCTTTGATAATTGATAATCGATCGCAACTGGCATCTACTTCTTGAAATATATGTGTTGACAGAAGAATTGTTTTACCTCTTTTTTTCTCAGACTTAATTAATTCGATAAACTTGTTTTGCATGATCGGATCTAAACCACTTGTGGGTTCATCTAGAATTAAAATGCTTGGATCAGACATAAACGCTGCTATGATAGCTAATTTTCTTTTGTCACCAATTGACATTTTTCTCATAGATTGATTAGGCTCAAATTGAAATAAATCAAGAAGATACTTTATTCTTGATTCATCTGCATGCTTCATTTTTTTCATCATTTCGATAAATTCTATTCCGCTTAATCCTTCTGGTAAAGCAACTTCCCCCGGAACATATCCAACATCCTTTAAAATATCGGAGTAGTCATACCAACAATTCTTATTGTTAATTGTGACAGCGCCTTTATCCGGTTGAGAAAAACCCATGAGTGCTCTTAAAGTAGTTGTTTTTCCTGCTCCGTTCGGGCCAAGAAAACCATATACTTCACCTTTTTTAACTTCAAACGATATATCGAAAACACCTCTATTGAACCCAAAATCTTTTGTAAGATTTTTTACTTCTATCATTTGTATATTCTCCTGTTATCCTATTTTTGTTTGAAATTCATTGTTATAACTAAAACTTTCAAAACTATTATATCATCAAGATGTTACATTTGCAACACTTGTAACTTTTGTAACTTTTAGTTGGGTAATTTTGATGTATTAACTTAATTTTCAACTGATTCTTTTCATAACGAAAAGAGCAATTAAGATTGTCAATTATAAGGTAGTTATTATCTAATTTTTTAACGAAATATGTTGCGTAAGACAACCATTCGGACAAAAAAGGCCATTTTTCATCAAAAAATATGTTCCCACAATAGACGAAATTTGCATACATAGACAAAAAAAGCCATCGGATACCTATGAAGGTCATCTGATGGCTGATTTTTATTAATTTGGGTTGAAAATTGAGTGTTGTCAAGTATGTGTCAAGTATATAACAAGTACTATTTTAATGAAAGCAACGTGATAGACTCTACATGAGCGGTAAATGGAAACATATCCATCGGTTCGATTGACTTGATCTCATATGATTGCATAAGAACATCCAAATCTTTGGCGAGTGTGGATGGGTTACATGAAATATAAATGATTTTCTTTGGTTTTTTCTTTAATAAGAACGCAGTGACTTTTTCGCCTAATCCTGTTCTTGGTGGATCAAAGACAATGACATCGACAGCGAGGTCTTTCTTTCTGTTCAATACTTCAACCACATCGCCTTTTAATAAGTCGATGTTCTTATTCACATTTTGAATGATCGTATCTTTCGCACTTTGAACCGATGCTTCAACGGATTCAATGGCGTAAACACGTTTGACATGCGGTGCGACATATTGTGAAATCGGAGCGATCCCACTATAAGCATCAATCACGATGTCTGTCTTTTTAAATTTACCCAGCTCGATGACTTTGTTATAAAGCACATCGGCTTGTTTCGTATTCAATTGAAAGAATGCATCTGGTTTGAGTGAGAACACCACTTCATTTAACACTTCATTGATCGCTTCTTTACCTGCGATTAAATGGGTATTTTTCGTAAAGAATTCTCTGGATTTTAAATCGTCATTGATCACCGAATACACAGAGACTATTTCTTTAAACTTTTCAACCATGTATTTCGCAAGTTCATCGACTTCTGGGTCTTCTTTATATAATACAAAGGTGACTTGCATTTCACCTGTGGCGTCTGCTCTTCGAATGATGATAAATCGGACTGAACCGGTTTTAGAGGTATTGTTGTATGCCAACATTTTACGCTTATCCATTTGATTTAAAATGAGTGTGTAAAATTTGTTGATGTCTTGTTCTTGAACAGGGCAGTCTTTAATTTCAACTAAGTGGTTTGAATTGGGTTTATACATCCCAATGATATTTCGTTCATACTTATATTGAAGTGGTAAGCTCGCTTTGTTTCGATAATGGGTATTGGGATTTGATCCAATGGTTTCTTTGATTAAATCCAACGAAACTGGGGTTTTTACGTAACGACGAATCGCTTGTATAATCAATTCACGCTTGAGTTTTAAGGTTTCATCATACGCTAAATGCTGTAATTGGCAGCCACCGCACTCATGATAAACAGGACAAAAAGGCTCTACTCTTGAAGGGCTCTTTTTGTTGATTTGAATCAAATCTGCCTTATAGTATGTATCAAAATCAGCTGTGATTTCAACCAAGACTTCTTCTTTTGGTAATGCAAAATCAACGAATATGGCTTTACGGTTATGATACCCGATGCCTTCTCCATTGATGCCTAAACGTTGTACTTCTATGGTCAATTGTTGACCGATGGGGAGTTTGTTTTCCATAATAATCACCTACCTTTTGATTATACCATGCTTAAGTCAAAAAAAATGCCAAAACTGGCATTTTTATCGGTTGGTTTCAATGAAACGAATGGTTTCAGCGAGAGTCAAATCAAATGGTTTCAATTCTGAAAGTAAATACTTCTTCATTTTTTGATTCGAGTATTTGTGGTTTTCTGTGACCACATCGATCATTTTAATTGAATACTGTTTAACATAGGGAATGATCAATCGGATGAGCCATAAAGGGACATGAATGATGAATTTCTTTTGTTTGGTGAATTTTCGAATGCGTTTATATAGATCGGTAATGGATAAATTAAATCCAGATAATATAAATTCATCATTATAAGGCAAAAATCCACTTTGAATGATGGCTTTCGATACATCATCGACATCGATAAAGTTATATCCGCCCGATAGCGAGAATAAAAATCTCTTTTTCAATACATTTTTCACTTCTTTTGTGATTGGACCGATTTTGAAGTCATTCGCGCCAATCACAGCCGTCGGATATAAAATCACACCCGATAACCCACTTTTAATGGCTTTACGAACATATACAGTCGCCTCTTTTTTGGTATAGGCATAATGATCTTTTTCACTAATTTCTTTATAAGTGACTGGTTCTTCAATGAGCCCCGTTTTTTCTTTTTCAATGATGTCTGCTGTGGAAATATAGACCAGTCGTGCGCCTTTTTCCTTACAAACATCGGTGATGACTTGTGTGGTCGTTAGATTAGACTCAACAGACTGATCATAATCACTGTTTTGTAAATCAATATATCCGATGGCGTGAATGACAATGTCACTCCTTTGAATTTCTCGTCTTAAAAAAGCGGGATCGGTTAAACTGCCTAACACGACGACCACGGCTTTGTTTTGAAAATGATTCAATGGATTTCTCGCGAGCACCTTGACTTCATACCCTTGTTTAAGTAAGGTACGACATAGTTGATTACCAATATGTCCACTTGCTCCTGTGACGATGATCATATAAACACGCCCCATCTATCTTTATTATAACAAAAGACATGTGGTTTTATGCACATGCCTGCTTGATTTATTGTTTTTTAAGGGTAACTTCAATATGGTTTACTTGATTTGTCTTTAATAACGCCGCTTCAATCCATACACCAGCACTGCGATAACGGTTTTGCATCGGTATCGCATCCACCAGGTGGTGATTGATTTTCACTTGATTTTGATCCCCAAAATGATAGCTGACTTCTAGTGGATAATGGCCCATATGATACGTTAATTTAAGGCCATCGAGTTCATATGGTAGTGCGGGGTCAATCCATAACCCTTGATGGTATTGTTTAAAGCCCAACACATTGGATACCATTTGGTTTAGATAAATCCCAGGACCCGATGAATACATACGCCATCCGGCTTTCACAGGAATCAAGCCTTTACGAACTTTTTCAAAGTCACGTTTCGCTTCATAACGGTCCTTAAAGGCAGCGTCACTACTGGAAAAATAGACGTTGGATTGGCGAATCATCGCGTTTTTTACCGATTTTTGGATGTCGATTGGGTTGATGGTAAATAGTGCTTCAAATGCCAACTCTGGTTCACCCAGTTTCGCCATCGCTTCAATGAAACGAATGTGCGCGTGACAGTATTGAATTCCGATTTCTCGACCGAAATTAGATGCCGTTTCTGCACGACTGAAATAGGTCTTTAATCCACCACGATAAGTGACAGCGGTATCCATCAAACGAACCCCATCCGGGTGTTTTAATACGGTGGTTATGAGGTCTTTATAGCCAATCGCTTGTTGGCGATCAATCATTTCCGAAATGATTGGACGCTTCAAAGCGAGTAAACGATACTTTAATCCGGTTTTATCGTCATTTGGATGTAACAAGTAATCAATTTGATTGTGATCATTGAACACAATGAATCCTGCGGGTACTCCCGATTTAACCATATAAGTTTCATAATCTTTTTGCATATCGAGTTTCATTTGACTTAGTCTTTTAGATATGTCTAAATGTGCGAGTTCAATCGATAACGTATTTAATGCGTCATAGAGTAACGCAATCGTCCAACCTGAAACCATTTTTGAAGTTAATTCATGGTTAGCCGGTTGTAATGTATCATCCCAGTCGCCTCCCCCATAACGCGGTAGGTGTGTGTTTGGAATGTAGCTTTCTTCGATACAATCGAGGGTACTCACAATATGATCAACCAATGTTTTATCTTGATGCACGAAAGCATTTTGATTTTTAGACATGTAAGGGACTTTTTCATTGAGAATCGATAAGTCTTGGGTCGCTTTTAAGTAGATACCTAACGTTCTTAATGGCCAAATGATGATGTCTCCATGCGATTCATGGGCTTGGATACGGTAGTAGTTATCAAACATGAACCATTGTGGGAAATCACCATTTTCAACGAATTGTCTTCTAAAAACTTTAAGGAGAATTTCTCTGACAATGTCATAGCGCGACGCGGCCATGAATAATTCTGCGGGTCCTTGGCATATATCTCTGGTTCCCCAAGCGGCCCCGTTCGACTGTTCCAGCCCGTGGGGTGAACTGTAGTGAACTAGACCATTATGGGTAAACCAAAATGCCGATTCGTTTAAAATATCGAGTTTGGACTGGTGCTTTTCGTGGATCAACTGAATGCCTGTTAGACTTTCAATAAATTGATTGTATTTAGTTTGAGATGTTTTTAAATCGATGGTGACGTCTTTAAATGTATCGAATGTCCCGTCGATGTAGAATTCAAAATGTGAAACGTGCTTGTAATCAAATGTGATGATGCCAAAATTGCTGAAGCCATCGACTTGATTTAACATGCTTTCGCTTAAGTCAATACCAGGCACACGATATCTGTATTTCAACGATGGATAATGGTCATGGATGAACCCGTTTAAACTCGTATCTATGATGATTTCATGTTTTGATATCGCCAACGGTACATTCACTTCGTATTCTTGTGGGTGCATCACCAACGGTTGTGTCACAATAATATCATAGGTTTTTTGGTGTAATGACTTGAATTCAATTTTTTGTGAGAGTTGATCTTTATCCGCAGCCACCAAGACTTCAATGGTGTCTGTATCGAGTACATAAACCCACTTACAAAAATTCACCCCAATCTCATAATAGGATGGCATGGTCAAGATTTGATAGCGGTTATTATTTTTGATATAAATACGTAAACCAGACAGTTTGTCGAGGTTTAAGAAATTACGAACAACGCCCAACAATTTATGGAAATTGGTATTACCCAACACCACATGGGAAGCGAACACCCCGTACATAAAGTTGGTTTGAGCCATGATTTTTTCAGACACATGGAGTAAGTCCCCATGGATGATCATGTGTCCGCTTGGACGTTCCATCAAGAGTTCTTTCGCTTGTGTGATGACATGGGTATGTTCATTTGTAAAAAACGATAGGACATTGTCTTGTTTTTCTAGGTGGTTTTGAATGGGATAAATCGATTTAAGCGTCGCTTCATCGACGGGTTTACCGACGATGACATCATCGATTCCAATCCATGGTTTCATCCGTTTGGGTTGAGTCAATCGATAATACGTCTTAATGAAATTATACTGATCCAAAACAGTGAACTTTTGCGAAACAATGCCTTCGTGGAGCGGTTTATAATAGCCATAGAAGACCACTGAAGTCAACTCTTTTAATTGGAGTGGTTCGGATTGTAAAGTGATGTATGGGAACTCGTATTGGTAATTTTCATTGGCTAGTTTTGGTTCATACAACGCTTTTGGTTCATTGGTTTTTTTATAAGACAATCCAAAAAACTGGGTACCATCGGTAACAAATCCGATATTTTTGGTCAATGACCCGATTTGTAAAACTTGGGTATCGCCTTGGTTTTGTCTAGAACAAATGGCATAACCAAATTGGTCTTTGAATGCTTGATGGTCGATGTATTGGGCTGTATATGCCTCAGAAGCTAAGATAGAACCCGCCGATGCGATACCGACATCTTGGCCATAAAATAGGTCATATACCCCATCTAGAGTCTTTTTGCCTAGCAGTACATCATAAACCCACGCATGACCATGTAGGGATAAAACGACTTGATAATCGATGCCAAAGGCTTGACCTTGATAAACCGCTTGATTACCGACAATCTCAAAACCGGCATTGGACTGTACGCCTAACAGTTTCTTAAATGTGTATTTGCCTTGATGAAAGCGTCTTAAAAAGAGGTTAGAAACGCTCCCTTCAATCAAATTACCTCTTAGCAGATTGATTTGATTGTGATGGTAACGAATTCGAAATAAGTCCCCGCTTTCAAGCAGTTCAAATACAAGGTCGTTACTTGATATTAAATGTTTCTTGATGTCCATCTTTAGTTGCATATAAGTCGCCTCCTAAATCAATGTAAAGTCGGTTTTCAAAACACGATTCGATGCGTTACCGACTAGAATACTAAATTTGCCTACATCCGCAGACAGGCTTAAGTCACTGTGTACATAGACCAAATCCAATTCTGAAATGGTGAATGACACAACCGTTTTAGAATGTTTTTCAATCCATATTTTCTTGAATTGCTTTAGTTCTTGAACGGGTCTAGATACTTCTGCACTGTAATCTCTGATGTATAACTGAATGGTTTCATACCCTGAAATATGGGAAGTATTCTTAACTTCAATCGATATATCCATCGATTCATTTCGCTTCATGGTTGGTTTTGAAACCACTAAATTCGATAACTCAAACGTACTATAGGACAATCCAAAACCAAAGGGATAAAGTGGGGTATTTTCTACATCCAAATAGAAGGATGTGAATGGATTCCAATCATTTTTAAATGGTCTACCTGTATTTAAATAATTATAGTAAATTGGAATTTGACCCACGTGTCTTGGGTAACTCATCGTCAATTTTCCAGAGGGGTTATTCTTTCCAAATAAGGTTTCTGCAATCGCTTGTTGAGACATGGTACCTAAGAAAAATGTATCTAGGATGGCATTGACTTTCGATTCTATGGATGTCAAGACCAATGGTCTACCATGATACAACACCAAGACCACTGTTTTGCCCATGTCATGAAGCTGTTGAATTAAATTTTCATCTTTGGGTTTGAGCGTGATATTCACTTTTGAATGGGCTTCTCCAGATTCGATGGCGTGTTCGCCAACAGCGACCACCACAACCTCAGCTGATTTTAATGCGTATAGTTCTTCTGGGTTTAAAGCAAGAACATCGTTTTTATCTGAAATAAGGGTAGGTTTAGAATACGAGGATATCGCTTCATAAAGCGGTATACAGTCTTCCTTACGACCATGCCAACTCCAAGGCCCAATCGTGTTTGAATTGGTTATGTATTCTCCTAATAACGCGATTTTAGACGACGATTCCAATGGGAGTGTTCCCTCATTTTTTAACAAAACCATCGATTCTCTCGCAACTTCAAGGGCGACTTGTTTGTTCTCATTGGACAATACAAACGTCTGTTCTTTGAGTTCGTCTGCACCTTTATAAGGGTCATCAAACAAACCCAAATCGGCTTTGAGTTTCAATATTCGATATACCGCGTCATCCAATAATGCCATCGGCACTTCGCCATTTTCGATCAATTTTTTTAAATTTATGACATAGGATGAGGTAGCCATTTCGATGTCTAAACCAGCCAAAATGGCTTTTTTCGCCGCTTCGTAATCATCTGCAGATGTGCCATGTTCAATGGTTTGTCTTAACGAATCATAATCTGAAATGACCACGCCATCGAATTGCCAATTGTCTTTTAAAACATCCCTGAGTAAGTATTTGTTTTGTGTCGCTGGGATGCCTTCAATGATATTGAACGAGGTCATCACCAATCGCGCTCCCGCGTCGATCGCGGCTTTGTATCCGGATAAATAATACTGGTGCAAGTTGAGACGTGACATATCGACCGTATTATAATCTCTGCCTGCTTCACTCGCACCATAGGCAGCGAAATGTTTTACACAGCTGGCCAGATTACCTACCTTTTCAATCCCATCGTGTTGATACCCTTCGACCATGGCTTTCGCATAGACTTGGTTTAAATACGGGTCTTCACCAAAGCCTTCAACGACCCTACCCCAACGGGGGTCACGAGACAAATCAGCCATCGGTGAAAACGTAACATGAATCCCCGCGGTTTGAGCTTCTAGAGCCGATATTCTGGCTGCTTTCTTGACGAGTTCAGGGTTAAATGACGCTGCCATAGCGAGGGGAACAGGAAAAATAGTTTTATACCCATGGATGATGTCAGCCATGAATATAAGGGGTATTTTATGTCTACTTTTTTCAAGGTAAGTCTTTTGAACACGCTTCATTTCTGACGCGTTACCGATGCCTAATACAGAACCCGATAGAAACACTTCGTTTTCTTTGAGACCCAAGGCTTGAATCGGTCCATAGACTTCTTTTTTTAAATCACCAATGAAGAAAAATGGCGCTAGTTGCATCAACTGGCCGATTTTTTCTTCGATCGTTAGGTCGTTCATTCGTTGTTGTATGGGTAGCATATCAATCCCTCTTCTCATAAAATAGTCCGGCATAATAGGGTTTTAATGTGTGATGTTCTTTTGCATTGGATAGCAGTAATGTCATGGATGAAATATCTATAGGGTTATGAACGACTTCATCGGTCCAGTTACAGATGACCACCAAGCGTTCCTTTTTAGACACCCGTTCATAGATAAAAAGGTTCAAATGATTCTCTGCTATCAATCGAAATTCACCTTCCGTAAATACATCCAAAGATTTTCTGATTTTCAAGAGGTTTTTAACATAAGATATCACACCATCGGCATCCATGACATCCAAATCTCGGTTAATCCTTATGTAATTTGGATTCATTTTTAGCCAAGGGGTTTCATTTGAAAATCCCCCATTGGGTGATGTATTCCACTGCATCGGTGTTCTTGAATTATCACGACTTTTCGCGTAAATCGACGTCATGATGTCGGCTTCTTTCCAGCCTTTAGCTTTCAATTCTTGATAGATATTTTTGGTTTCGATATCGCGGTATTCATGGATGTTCATTTCAATCCCTGTCATGCCAAACTCTTCGCCTTGATAAATATAGGGGGTCCCCTTCATAGCAAACAATAGAGTGAATAACATTTTCGCACTGTCTTTACGGTAAGGTTCTTTGGGGTTCCCATATCGAGAGACAGCCCGTGGCTGATCATGGTTGGACCAAAATAAACTCGCCCAGCCTTTGTCTTTGAAAAGGTGTTGGGTATGTCCTAATGTCGTCTTTAAGGCTTTTAAATCGAGTTTTTTTAGGACCCATTTACCTTGTCCACTGACTTCATCTAAAGCGATATGGTCAAATTGAAAAACCATATCCAATGCTTTTTGAGCTGCTGTGATTTCATTGGCACGTTTCAATGAAATACCTGGCATTTCGCCCACAGTAAATACATCTCGACCTTTAAAACACGTGTCGTATAGTTCAGTCAAATAGGTTTCTAAGTAAGGGCCATCGGCCAGTTGTTTATGGTGAATATCTTTACCAATCAAGTCAATGACATCCAATCTAAACCCATCAAATCCCAAATCTAACCAATGATTGATCATCTGATAGATTTCTTGTCTCAATCGAGGGTTTTGCCAGTTCAAATCGGGTTGTTTGACACTGAAAAGATGAAAGTAATATTCATTTAAGTGCGGTACGTATTGCCACGCAGAACCACTGAAAACAGAGGTGATGTCACTCGCTTCTTTTGACCATATATAATAATCATAATAGGGGCTTTGAGGGCCTTTTAAAGCTTCTTTAAACCAAACATGTTCATCTGAGGTATGATTTAAAACCAAATCCATGATGACTTTAAGTCCTTTTGAATGGGCTGTTTTTAATAACAACATCAAATCATCTTGGGTTCCAAACAGAGGGTTAATTTCATAATAATCGGAAATATCATACCCATTGTCATCCATCGGTGATTGATAGACGGGTGATAACCAAATCACATCAATCCCGAGGTCTTTTAAATAATCCAGTTCAGAAATGATCCCTAGGATATCTCCAATACCATCGCCATTGGAATCTTTAAAGCTCAATGGGTAAATTTGATAGACTACTGCTTTTCGCTTGTTTTCCATCCCAAGACCCCCATCCCTTTTTGAATGATTGGATGTGCCATGTAGGCATTCATCACATCTTTGGATAAATAGGCATTGGTCATCAACAATTCTAAGCCTTTATCTAAAGCGTAGTCTCGTTTTGAAATCCAAGTACCATTTTCATAATTATAAGATCCCACCAAACCATACTTGCCCCAAAGTTGTGGTTTACTTGCCATATCTAAGATGGCTGGTAAACAAATCTCAGGTGCGATAGGTAAACTGCCCACCATCGCCGAGGGCGATATGGTGCCGTTGGTATAGAATTTACCCGAAAGGTTTGGTAATGCATTCGCAACATAATACCCGGTTGGTGTGTACCCAGCCGTTAAACCAAAACTATACTTGTTAAATGTTTTGTAGGTTTTTTGGTGTCTTAAGCAAAAAGCACGGTGTGCGTAGGTAGCCTGTTTGGCATTTTCAAACCAGTTAATCCCTGTGTCATCGACGATATTTTTCAAATCTAACCACGCCAGTGGAAATTGGTAGACAAATAAGGTATTGCCTGGGGTAATGATGAATTTGTGTTGTTGATACGATTTATAGATACGGTCAAAGCCCTGATACAAAGCCCTTGACTCGTTGTTGTCATGGTGAAGTCCAGCAATCATGACATACATCATGAGTTGTTCAGCAAACATCCCCCAGTGGTGGATAAAGCCAGGTTTACCATGGACATAATCGCCATCTTTATCGGGATTATAGGCCATGTATAGTCGCTTTTTACCCTCATGGGTATGGAATAACATGGAAAAATCAACACGTTCGATGATTTCCTGGGCTAATCGATGAATGATTGGATCGTCAAAATAGGCATCCACCGTGATGACGCCATTCAGTGCGAGGGCGGTATCGATGGTAGAATACTCACAATGTCCAAACCGTTTACCCGTATGAATGTCAATGAAATGCGCGAAAAACCCGCGGTGATGACTCACGTGGTCTTTCAATGTAATGAGTGTTTTTTTGATTTTTTCGATGGCTTTGGTTCGAGAGATATAACCATAGGCATCGCCTACAACATAGGCAGATAATGTAAATCCAACCGAAGCGATGGATGCGACATCCTTTTTTTCAGTATGGTCTACAGTCATCCCATAGCCTGTTTCTTGTTCATTAAAATTGGTTTCAGCCATGAAAAAATCAAACGCTTTTTTTTGAATCTGCTCAATGAGCTCTAGTGGTTTCATAATCTACTCCTGGTTAAAATTGAAACGTTTAACCTCATATATTTTACCCCAAATCCCTAGGGTTTTCAACTAAAACCCTAGGGGTTATTGGGTATTTCTTAACTCATTCGACTTTGGTAAATCCAAGGTTTTCTAAACCCACTTCAATATAATCAATTTCCATAAAAATCTTCCAAACCATGCCAGACATGTAGTTTTCTAACATGACGAGTGAAATCCCTTTATCGATGCCAATGATATCATTAGCGAACCACCCATTGACACTGACCGTGAGGTTATAGGCGTCTTTAAATCCATATTTACTATAGAATTGTGGGAAAGTGCGATAGTTTTTCATCGCGTTGATGGCTGCTTCTGGTTTAAATACGATTGACCCAATCGCACCGTAAGCAGGTACTGTACCATCGTTGAAATGGGCATTGCCTGCCGAAGGTCCACTGCCGTAATTACCGCGATACCCATTCGGTCCATCGGCTGCAGACATGCCCCATGAATTTTCATGGATGCCTGGGTGAATGGCTGTGAGGGTTTTCGCGAAAGCAATCGCTGCTTCTGTGGCGTGAACACTGTTTGTAAACCAGTTAAACCCTTGTGCATCGTTGTGTTTTTCAAAATCAATCCACGCGTGCGAGTATTGATGTGTGAATAAACTACCAGTATGGGTTGAATAGAATGCGCCATATGCGGGGGTGGTTGAATGTAATGTCGAGGATAGTTTCATGCGGTTATACGCACTTTTCCCCACAGGGAAGGTTGGGCTACCTGCTGCCAACACATACAACATCAATTGTTCGGCATAACCGTCCCAATGGCCTTCAAAACCACGTTCTGGCCAATAGCCCATATAGAATCGGCTTTGGCTAGCATCGTAATACCAGTTCCATTCAATGGCTTCGTATAATTCACGTGATAATTTTTCTGTTCTACCACCAAAATAACGACCGGCAGTGAGTGCCCCATTAATGAATAGTGCTGTATCGATGATCGATACTTCACTTTCCCAAACGCGTGCCCCGGTTCTCATATCCATGAAGTGGAAAAAGAACCCATGACGTCTGTCAAGATTAGACATGGACACGAGTGTTTGATACGCCCGTTCTTCGCCTTCTTCTCTGGTTATAAAGCCATTTTCAATACCAATGGGAATCGCTGTTAATCCAAATCCAACCGAGGCGATCGAGGCGACTGACCCAATTTGATTGGTATTGGTATGGTAGCGGTCAGGGATTAACCCATAACCCGCTTGGGTGGTGTTTGTATTTTGTGTTTCCCAAAAGAAATCAAATGCCAATTCAAGTTCCTCTAAAACAACGGGGTCGACATTTTGCCTAACTTCTGTACGGTACAGTTTTGTATTCACGGGGAATAATTCTTTGTTCGTACACCCGTACAAGCCTGAAATTGCCAATAAGGCTAAAGCAATTAAAATGATTTTTTTCATAATTATTCTCCTGTGATGCCGGTCTTTTCGACCCCTTCAACGAACCAGCGTTGCATCGTGAAGTAAACGATAATCATCGGCAAGATGATGAGCAATGTCGCCGCCAGACGGACGCCTTCATTGAGCATGACTAAGTTTTGATTCCCCCCCGATACCGCTTGGTATTCAGATACGAAATTCGCTAACTTAAGCTGTAAATTGGCACTGCTGGAATCCAAGAATAAACTCGATATATAGGTTTCATTCCAATACCATACCAATCCAAACAAGAAACTGGTAATGTAGGCAGGAATCGATAGTGGTACAGCCATTTTAAAGAATATATACCCTTGGCTAGCCCCATCGATTTCAGCGGCTTCATTGAGTGATTTTGGAATCATTCTGAAGAATTGATAAAATATTAAAATGAAGATGGCTGAATTGAGACCTTGACCGAATAGTGCCGGTAATATGATTGAAAATGGTGTTCTATATAAATACAATCTAAAGAACATGACATACCGTGGAATCATATACACTTGGGGTGGAATGATGAATGTCAATAACACCAAAACCAACCAGATCTTTTTAAATTTAAAATTGAACGTGGCGAATCCATAGCCAATCAACGACGTGATGGCGGTTTGAATTAAAGCTGGTAATAACGTCACGAGCAAGCTCTTATAGAAGGTATCAAAATAGTTTAATACTTTAAAAGCACTTTGATAGTTGCCCATATAAAACTCTGAAGGAATCCAGTTGATCATCGGATTGATGATATCACTTTGACTCTTCAAACTATTGGATATCATATACAACATCGGATACAAATAGACAAATCCAATCGATATCAATAATACATATATGGTGACTTTAAATAAAATACCGTCGGTGAAGTGTCTACCTAAAAAGAATTTTTGAATGGCTGCTTTACGATTTTGCATCATCAAACCCTCCTTTTAGGGTTCTTGGTTCTAAACAAGAACGCTACCAATCCAATGGTAATGAATACGATGAGGGCGTATAGCCAAGCCATCGCCGATGCCATCCCAAACCCGGTTACGGTATTGAACATATTGGATTTGATGGATAAAATGACTTTATTCTCAGAGAACGTGGTCAATAAGACAATGGTATAGATGGTATTGACGAAAATCAGACTCGATAGAGAAGGCATCGTAATCTTCCAAAACGATTGCCACGGTCCGGCACCATCGATTTGTGCTGCTTCATATATTTGACCATCGATTTTTTGTAATCCCGCGATGAAAATCAAGATTTGTACGCCACTGAACCAAAAGATAATGATGATTTGGGAGAATAAATCTACGATGGGTTTAGCCAGTCCTGGACTCAACGTGGATTGGATGATGGTGATGAATCCGTAGGAATCAAAAATGTTGGTACCACCAGCCCCTTGTGAGATGAGCTCATTGATGACTGGCCCTGAAGATATGATGACCGGTAAGAAAAATATCGATCTAAAAATGCCTCTACCCTTGATCTTTTGATTTAACAATAACGCAATCAAAATGGAAAACACAACGATGACGGGAATTTGTAATAACATTTGTTGTAAAAACTCGGTTACTGCTTCAACAAAAACAAACCCTTGTTCGATTTGGAATATCTTTAAATAGTTATCAAAACCCACGAATGTGGTCCGAATCCCGTTGGCGGTAAATCTGACTTCGTTTAAACTGTAAAAGATCGAGGTGAGTAACGGATAAACCATGAAAATGATGAATCCGACAATCCAAACCCCAATGAAGGTGTACCCATAGATATTCTCACGGGTGGCTCTCGCTATTGGTTTTTTCATAGGAGACCTCCTGCTTGGATCGATAATTTAACCCCATCTTTAACAACGATGTAGTTTTTCGGTAAAACGACACGACCTTCTGCTAACACCAAGGTATTGAGATAGTTGACATAAATGGTGGTTTGATCTTCATAGGTGATTTTCACAACCCCATCTTGTAAAACCTCACGCGATTCGATGGTTTGACCTGAAACAAACGATAACGCCCCATTGACGAATGCATAATAGGTGAGGATGGCTGGTTGTAAATCATCGAATTTAGACGTATAAATGTGTCTTAACGCCGTATCTTGAAGACGTTTAGAAGACTCATTCGTAACGATGAACGATAAATTCACACCGAAATCAATGCTTCTTAAGAGTTGATTTCTCGCATAATCATAGAAATTGGCGTTAGAACCATACAAGTCCATCGCACCTTTCAATACGATTGGAATGAATGGTACAGTATCACTGAAGGATAAATATTGACTTGAATACATCGGCATATCAAAATACGCATCCATGTTACCCCAAAGGTAAGCATAGGCATCGTATAAAGCCGTTTGGATGGTAACATCCGCCAACATCTCATTAAAGATCGATATGGCGTCATTTAACCCGACCCCTGTACCATAATCGGCATACAGTGTATTGCCTAAAGACCTCACTGCGAGCCCATCGACATCATAGCTCGATAGTCGGTTGACGGTGGATTCAAAACTCGATTTTACTTTCGAGTGTTTTAATAAGTATCGGTTGTGGTCTAACTCAACAAAACGATAACTTTGCTCGTTTATTTTTTTAGCTAAATCGGTAAACCCTTGGTAATCATTGGATCGACTGCTCGCTTTTAAAGCGTCTGTGATGAAATAGAAGGCTGCTGCTTCTTGCTTCAACGCTTCGATGTCCTTCGCAGTACCCAAACGGTTGGATAATCCCCCATAGGTAGGTCCATCCCAGCTTGCACCTGTATTCGTAAAGCCATCATAAGCTATAACAATGCGGCTGATATCACTCGATAAGGATTGAACCATAGACCTCAGTTGTTTAACGGTGGTCATGGTGATGGTATCTGAAAATAAGATACCGTCTTTTTTAACCAAACCAATCGATTCTAATTTGAGTGGGATGTCTCTTACTTGACTGGATTGTTGTGGTAATTGATCGTTTTCAATCAATTGAGCGCGGTATGCTTTAGCCATACCGACATAATTGGCGTTATCACCAGTCAATGGTTGATAACGTATTTTAATGTCCATCGGATTACGATTTTCTTGCATCAAGGTAATGACATTACCTGCTTTATCAATCGGTTGATTGTATATTCTGCGGTAAATAAACTCTGTGAATATCGCGTTATATGGGGTTAAATTACCTGCATAATTGATGGTCAATACACCATTTTCTGCCCCAGATTCGATGGTTGCGAGCATGGCGTTTTGATTGATACCATGAACAAAACCAAATACGGGTGCGTACAATTGTGTCCCTTCACTGATCAATCGATTGAGATTGCTTTCGGTATTGAAGGAGAGATTAGGTGAATAAAATTCTTTGGTATACGGGTTAATTTGAGCTGCAGCTTGATATCGAACCAAAGCCCCAACCCCATCGGGAACAAACATATACCCTGGGATGGTATCTTCTTTGACTGCACCTAAATACGGATAAACATAGATGGATGCGATTTTAAAGTTATTCGGTTCTAAAATCGATTCATTGGGAATTTCCACGAAAATGCCTTCACTTAAAAACTGTACCTTTAGGGTCACAGTAATACGTGATGTTCCAAATCGAATGGTAGATTCAAACCCATTATCGATGATAAGGGTAGTTTTACTCGTATTATCCGAAAGAATAAATTCTTCGGTTCGTGCGTTATTCGCGGTATTGGTATTGTAAGAATATATATGAATCGCACTGCGAACACGGCGTTGCCAGTTATTCGATAACCCCGAGGTTGCGTAATCGATTGTACTTGAAAATAAGTAACCAGCCTCGTTTTCAATCATGAATGAGAGTGAACTCATATCCAAATATACATTCCCTAGTTCTGTAGGAATCACGGTATGTTCCGGGTCAATCGTATAAGGGGATACAGCTGTGGTTAAATCATCCATTTGTGTATAACGATTGGACGGGATGTAATCGGTCAGTTGGGAAAAACTTGGTAATGGCTGATCGATTGAGGTGATGATGGCGGAATCTATCGCGAGTTTAATACCAAAACCGAGGAGAACCATGGATAGCACAATCCAAAGTTTTAAGATGACTTGTTTAGACACGGTAAATCACCTCCTTGATGATGGAAACCACAAAGTCCCACACTTGACCTATAAAAGCATAAATGAGTAAGCCCATCAAGACAAGAATCATCATCCCAAAAATGATGAGGAGGATGCTCTTAATGGTTTCAAATAGGGAATAATTGTGTACTTCTTTTAAAGTATAGATGAATAAAAATAGCGTATAATACAAGACCACTTGGTGATAGAACGTATAAATAAATGCCTCATTATACGTCAAGAAGTGTGAAAGTATGGTCATGATCGGAATGAATAAAATGAATGGGATGAGGGCGTATGTAGATACCACGAACACATCTTTGAATCGGCCTTCCCCATCTGAGAATGTGGATACCAAATAATTGACGACCACGTACAACCCAAAAATGGTTAATACCAAACTGAGTTCTTGAATGAGATTCCCTACAAAATGATTTCTAAATAAGAATCCCGATAAATACATATCGGCTAAATATACTAAAATGAATGTCACTAAAACCATGACACCAGATAAATAACCACCACGATTTTCCCGTTTAACATAGTAGACCAAATCTCCGGGTTTCTTAAAGATTTGTTTGGTCAATCCAATTTGTGAGACAATTTCAATTTTTTTAAAGGTATCTATTTTGGTTTTAATGGTTTGATAATATGGTAGATAGATGACACTCTTTTTCGATACTTTATAAATCACAAATAAACTCAAAGCGATGATGACCCATGTTACCAAGTGGGTTTGAATCGCGACATTTCGAATTTCCCAATATGCATTGGAATACCCTGCCAAATCCTTCGCTTCAAAGAACGCAGCCAAAGCGGCTTGATAATTGCCTTCTTTAACCAAGGCTTCTCCTAACGCTGCGTGGGCGAGTGCGAAACCTGTATTTTGTCTTAAAATTTCTTCCCAGATGGGTTTAGATTCCAAATAACGGCCATCGTTGTATAAGGTGACTGCTTCATGAACTAAATCCACGAATACCGTTCTTTGGTAAATTTGAATGTTGTTATATATACGGTCTAGGACGTATAAATTACCTGCCTCATCGGTGACGATCCCCGATGGGGCATTGGTTAACCCCAAGGTTTGTTTCATCGAACTGTCTTTGGTATTGAATTGGAATAATAATCGACCATTGGCGTCGTATTCATAAATATCGCCATTGGTTGACACCATATAAATATAGTTTTCTTGGTTCATCCAAATGTCTGACAGTGGTGTTGTTGGGTATCTCGTGTCACCTAATAAGGTATTAACACCTGAAATATTCAGACGTTTGAAAGATTGATTGAAGTTGATATTGGTTGTTAATATCGATCCCTTTTGACCCAAAGCCACATTGGTTGGCGAAGGTGGTAAAGAGGAAGCCAAATCAGAGTCCTTTACAAATAGGTTGTATAAGAACTTTCTAAAACTAATTGAAACACTGTTGATCCCCAGATAACCAACAAATTCACCTGCATAGTTGAGTTGGATAATCCCTGAAGTGGACCCTTCACCGACGACATAAATCGCGTCATTTGAACCCACGACGACTTTAATTGGTAAAAAGGCGTTGTTCACACCAAAAATCGGTGAGGTCGGTTTGGTTATACGATTTTCAATGGTTTTACTTGGAATATCGATGATAAATACGGTTCTCGCATCTTTATCGGCGACGTATAATTTCGTTCCTTGAACAAATACACCCATCGGTGTGATGAATTCTGGTGATTCAAAAGTATCGATGATTGACCCATTTATTTCAACCCATAATACCCGTTTATTACCGGTATCGGCGATGAATAGCTGGTTATCTTTTTGATACAAATCTTGTGGCGATGTCAAACCCAATTGATTGAGTGTTCCTACAGGAATATACGCTGTTTGGGTTTGAACCAAACGATTGTATTCACCCAAGGTATAGGTGTTGTATGGAATCCCTGTCGTGGCTTGGTTAGCCTTCGTTTGAATTTGACCCATCATGAAGGATAAACCCAAGAGGATACAAATCAGCATAATGACTTTTTTCATGGGTGGCCTCCTACTTAATCCCTGAGTGAGCCATGGTGTTCATGACTTTACTTTGCAGGAAGATGAATATGATTAAGTTGGGTAAGAACATGATCAAACTCGCTGCCGCACTCATCCCAATCCCAACCACTTGGTTGGATGAAGATGATAGTGTCGACATATAGTAAGCAAATGTTCTTAAACTGTCTGAGTTGATGTAGGTGGCTGACACATCGGCGTTATTCCAAACCGATTGGAAGGACAATATGGCGATGGTCGCGAGTGCCGGTTTAATCAGTGGTAGAATGATTTTTAAGTAAATGGTAAAGTGCGTTGCGCCATCGATTTTCGCTGCTTCAATGAGTTCATTTGGAATTTGATCAATGAACTGTTTGATTAAGAACAACCCAATCGGGACTGCAAGCGCTGGGATGATGTGTACCCAAAAGGTGTCAACCAAGCCAAAACTTTCGGTAATGATGTATCTTGGTATGATCACCGCTGTACCCACAAACATCATCGCGACGGTATTGATTTCAGACAATACACGACTGATATGAAATTTCATTTTGGATAGTGCATACCCTGTAATACTGCTTAAGAATATCGATAAGAATACAACCAATAGTGTAATCACGATTGAGTTGAATAAATATCTAGATACAGGAATTCCTGTTGTCGTCGATGCTTGAAAGAGTTCGATGAAGTTATCCCATGTAGGTCTTTGAACAAAAAATCGAGGTGGGTATTCAATGAGTTCATCAAACGGTTTAAAAGCATGATTAAAAATGTATGCTAAAGGCAGTACCATGACTGCGGTAAATGGCAACACAAATAGTAAATAAGGCAATTGAGATAGATGAAATTTATCTGGATTGGTTCTAATGGCTTGAAATTTTGGCATTTTGATCACCTAGTCCCTTTCTCCAAATAGTCGATATGCAATCTTACTGAAGAAATAAATTAAGAACAATAACGCCACGGATAACGCTGCAGCGTATCCCATGTCATAACGAATGAAACCAAAATCTTCGATGTGGTTTACAATCAATGACCCTGCATAGTTTGGGGTTGGGTTACTACCCGAGAGTTGGACCCCAATCGCACCCGTTGAAAACGCCGTCACAATCGCCATGACAGCACCGAATAACATTTGTGGTTTCATCGATGGAATGGTGATGTGGATGACTTCTTGGAATCGGTTTTTTACACCATCTAAGTAAGCCGCTTCGTAGAGTTCTTTATCCACGTTCAATATTCCCGCAAGCATCGCTAAAAACCCTACACCCATGGACCCCCATAAGGTGACAAGCACCATGATGGTGAATAGGTATTGAGGGGATTGTAAGAACGCAATGGGTTCTACGATTAAACCCAATTCTAATAAGATATAGTTTAAATACCCACTGGCGTCACCAGCGAAAAATACTTTCCAAATGACACTCATGGTTACCCCAGCTGTGAGCGACGGGGTATACAAAATAACGGCTAAAATGGTTCTTAGTCTGTGGGGTAACTGGGCCAAACACCACGCTAAAAAAAACGATAATACATACCCGCCAGGTCCAACCAAAATGGAAAATTTAATGGTGTTGGCGAGGATATATTTCATGAATTCTTCATCACTCGTTAGTAAGTAAATGTAATTATTCATGCCAATCGGTTTCGGTGAAGAAACCAAATCATAGGTTGTAAATGACAACAATATGGCGAGTAAAATCGGAACTACAATGAATGTAATGAATAACAACGTATAGGGTAAAGCGAATAAATACGCTGTCTTATCATCTTGTTTAAACTTACGCTTCTCGATTTCAATAAAATCTTTGACTTTACTCATGGTCATTCACCCACCCTTCGATAATCGAACGATTTGGAATGATGAACGGTTTTATCGATACACCTTGCTGGTTAATATAACCAAACTCTAACATCTTTCGGCTGATTTCTTTATTCATCTTTAAAATACTATCGGTCATGGTACTTCTTAGGTTCGCGTCATAAAACACCACACTGTTGAGTGTATTGGATAACTCACGTTCGACCATATAAGACCCTGGAATCTTCGGTACTTCTCTTAAATGGGTCCATTGTTCAAGGATGATTTCTTGATGAGATTTATTCCAATTGAGTTGTTCAAAAGCTTCCATGTTGGCTGTATTCCATAAGTATCTTGTACCTAGGGTATTGATCAGCGTGTTTGAAAATAACACTTGGGTTTCTGTGGAATGCCACCACTGCATGAATGCCCAAGCATCGTCTTGTTTCTCACTTTTCTTGAATAGTATACTGGCTTGTTGAGCCCCTGGCATATCGCGGTGGATGACACCGTCTCTCTCAACCCCAGGGACTAAAGCAATATCCCATAAACCTTTGATTTCAGATGCGGCATTTAACAATTGTAAATACATCCCAAAATCAGCAATCCCTAGAGGAATCTTCCCATAGCGGAAACTATTGAAAAAACTAGGCACTTGGTAAGAAAGGCTATATTCACGGTATAAATCCGCCATAAAAGTCATGGCTTGGATGGTTTTTTCATCGTCTATCGCAGCCGATAGTCCATCGTCAGCATACAATTTACCGCCAAATTGGAAAATGAATGGGGCGGTGGTATCGAACGACTTCAAGCTACTGTTATTCGATAATGGCACATAAAAGCTCATGCCATAGCGTTCAAGGATTGGTAACATGCTTAAAACGTCGTTCCATGTGTTGGGTACTTCTAAATCCAATTGATCCAAAATATCTTTACGGTAAACCAGCACATAAAAGTTTTCAGTTTCTGGTAAACCAAAGAGTTGATTATTATAAATCATCGGTACGACTTGTTCTGGATTATACACACTTAACGTGTCAGCAAATCCTGACATTTGAGATAAATCCACCAACATCCCGCGCATACCATAGTCATTAGGAATCCATGCAGATACCCCTAAAGCCACATCGGGTTGTTTATCAGCAGAATTGGCTAACAGTAGTTTTCCATCGTCATTCATGATGGATACTTTCACTTTGATGCCCGTTTGTTCTGTAAATACCCCATCGGTAATGCGTTGGATTAAATCGACATATTGTCTAGATCGATTGACCCAAACTTCGATTTCATCGTCAGCGACCCCTTCTGTATAGGATGGGTTGATGAAGGATGCGAAAAAGCGTTGAATGCCAATCCATACCGATTGAAAAAAACGCGGGTTTGGTCGATTTAATGATTGACCGCCATGAGCATAGAATGCATCCATGACCAGTGGTTGTTGTAAAACCACGTCGATTTGACCAGAAATCAATGTGACCGCGGATGAAGAACCTGTAGACAATAACGTCAATCGACGCGGAATCTCATCGATGTCTTTGACTAGGGTTTGAATTTTTGAACGTGCCGCTTTTAAATCCGATACGGTTTTGGAATCTCCCGCATAGCCATACAGTTGATCGATGGCATCGATGACTTCAGAAAGTCCAACCCGCCAAGATTCTAAACGTTCATAAATATCTGGAAAATACGCAATCATGTCCCAATCGATACTCTTATCGATGTTATTGCGTGTGAGTTTCGTGACTTCTAGACCAAATTGCGTCATTTCATCGGAAATCACGCGCATTTTTCTCGCGATATCGACAAATAGACGACTATCGACTTCTAACGTAATCGTGTCCCCTGGTTGTAAATAGAATAGATACGGTTCACCCTCAAGGCTCGATAAAGTCACATTTTGCCAGTTCCGGCTAAAGCCAAATGGAAAGTGTTTCGCTTCTTCAAATGGAATTTCTCCATTAATATATAAAGTTCGATAAGTCGTTGTTTTTTGACGGTCTTGACGAACTTTAAAGGTCAATTGATAATACCCAGGCTCATCGATATCGACCACCCATGTAACTGCGTCACCAGGTTCTTGATAGTTTTCTGTACCGAGTACATTCAATCTGAGCTTAGATATCGAAAATGGTAACACACCGATGTCTTTAGAAATGCCTCTGGTGATGCTAGAATGGTTCATTAGTAGCATATCTTCCGCTTCAAATCGGTATTTGTTCATCAAAACCATACTGGGTTGTCCAATATAGGTATCATAGTCATCCAGTGGTTTATAGGGTGTCAATTCAATCGTTTTTAATTGTAAGGCACCAGATATTTTTTCAAGTTCTAGACTCATGTTTGAATCGGTTAAGTATACCAACAAACCCTCCGTGTATAAACGGTTCGGATCTTTGAGAGGTTTTCTAACATAATCGTTATAAGTCGCTTTGAGGACTGAAACGTCATTCCCATAGCGGTCTTGTCTAACCACCTCGTCTGCTTCTACCCAATACGTATCAAGTGACCCTTGGGTCGCCTCTTGATAAGGTAGTATGTCATCAATCTTTAACGACAAAACAATCGGTAAGTAATTATCCGATTTGGCTTGGTAGGTTAACCATACTTGATATAACCCTGTTTCAACTGAATTTAAGTCGATTTTCACTATATTTGAATCTATCCAATCATAAAAACCACCCACCGAAATGGCTTCACCAGCGTCCAAAACGAACGCTGAAGCCGGATAAGTGTAGTTTTGATCATTGGTATAGTTTTGTGGGTGTGATTGTAAAAAAGCTGCGTAAGTTCCCGATGAAGCAGCGGTTGTATATTCGATTAATGTGGGTTTCGCAACCTCAGGATTCAGGTTAACAATGATGAGATTGGTAACCCAAATGAGGATGAGTGCACCCAATGACAGGGTCATGATTTTACGCATTTTAATCGATATTTTCATAGTAACCTCCACAGTATTTCATTTGAAGAAGGGGAAATCTGGATATAGATTTCCCCTATGGGTTTTTTAACGTTGTTGAATGGCAGCGTCGAATGCTGCTTTCGCTTCATTATAAATGGCGTTCGCACGGTTATTTAAATTCACGCGTACGTCAGCGTACAATACTTGTCCAAATCGTAGCTTATCAATGATATCGCCCATCTTATTTTCAGCGTCATAGGTGCCTTGATAACGTGCTTGGATGTAACCTGGTAAGAATTTCGGTGGCTCAACAACCACATTACCTGCTTCAACAATGGCTCTTAATCCATTGAATGATGGGTATAGTTCAAAATAAGCATCTAATAGGTCCACATCGTTTTGAAGTGGTGCGAAATTGACTTGTGAAATGCCTTCGATGGTCTTAGATAGTTCAATGCGTTTGAGATACCCATCCTTACCAAAACCCATCCATTTAGCCAATTTGTAGGCTTCTTCTGGGTGTTTTGTATTCGAAGCGATGGTGAAAAAGTCAGCAACGATTGGAACACGTTTGTTGCCATTGACCACTGGGGTACCAATGAAATCTAAGTCCCAAGTATAGTTACCACTATTGATATTGGATTGCATCCAACCAAAATCCCAAGAATAGAACCATTTGGCTAAAACAACACCGTTATTGAATGCAGCACCTGCACTACCACCTTGGAAAATGGCTTCAATATCAATGGTTGAATCTTCTTTGGCTGCTTCAAATTGTAGTGCTTCTAATACGAATGATGTATCTGTTTGTAAACTGCGATAAAAGTCAACGGTTGCTGCGAATTCAGTAGAGTCTAGGTTAAACCCATTTTGATTCATGGTAAACCAGCCAAAACTACTGTTTAATTGCGCAGGGTACCAGTGCATGATGTGTTCAATGCCTTCAAGACCGACAATCCCTGTGTTGGTTGTAGAAGCATGGTTTGCTGCTGCTTTGGTCATCGCGATGAATTGTTCAAATGTGGTTGCGGTTGTAGGCCAGTCTTGACCGCGTTGATCGTATAATGTTTTGTTGACAACATACCCTGCATAAAATACTGCATTCGGTAATGCCATAACTTTTTCACTGTAGGTAGCTGCCCCGCGGATACCGGCAGATACATTTAAGAATTCTGGGTCAGCCATCGCTACATCGGTGATGTTATATGCCCAGTCGTTAACGACATAATAAGGGATATCATCTGCCATGAAGACATCAGGTAGACTTTCAGTCGACGCTCTGGCTGCTAAAAATTCACTCCAGGACACGTCATTGGTTGTTCCAGGTACTTTTGGACGTTCAACGATGACAACATCGATTTCTGGATGTGCTTCTTCAAACGCTTGAATCATTAAGCGTTCCATATTGGGTGTTTCAGAATCAGCAGCACCTAGATTCCAGTTGGAATAGGTGATTTTGATTTTGCCATCATTTTGGCTACCATTGTTACAAGCTGCTAACAAGGTAACCGATAAGACTAAAACCATAAATACAAATGCTTTTTTCATATGAATCCTCCTCATTAAAATGTTTCTCGACGAATGATCGCGAATCGCGCGTCGTATTTTTGAATTTCAGCGGTTCTACCTTCAATCGCAGATACAATGGACTCCGCTAAATTTCTCGCCCATTCTGCTCGATTGACATCGATGGTGGTCAGTTCTGGTTTAATGTATTTACCCAGTTCAATGTTATCGAATCCAATGATTTTCATGGTCTTTGGGATATCTACTTTCATTTCATTTAGATAGTTGATGACCCCAATCGCCATTTCATCGTTGGCACAAAATAATACTTCTGGCAATAGGTTGCCTGTTTCAAAATACTCTTTAATGGCATGATAACCCATGGCTTCACGGAATTGACCTTTCAACTCACAAAAAGGTTGTAACTCATTTTCTTGTAAGGCCTTAATGAACCCGCGATACCGTTTGATGTTGTCTGGTGAATCTTCATTCCCATGCATGAATCCAAATTTACTGAATCCTGAAAGAATGGCTAATTTGATCACTTCATACACCGGTGTAAACCCATCCATGCTTTTGACGATGATTTCAGACATTGGACCATAGATTTTTCTTAAGTCGATGATTGGAAATCCTTTTTTCGCAATCCGTTCGAGTAAATTAGGCTCTACGGTAGTATCCAAAACAATGGCACCATCGGCTTGTTTTTCTTGTAAGAGGTTATGCGCTAATTCACCACTGCACACAATCATTTTGTATTTGAGTGCTTTTAAGGTGGTGTGGATTTCTTCTAAGATTTCTTGGTATATCGGCCCACCGAAGTTGTGGATGAGGACCAAAACATTGTTGGTTTTATTCTTTTTAAAGTTTCTCGCAATCCCGTTGGGTAAATAATTGATTTCTTCTGCGACTTTCAACACCCGATCTGCAGTTTCTTTTTTAATCCGTGGGTCGTTGTTCATGACGTAGGATACGGTTGCGATCGATACCCCAGCTTGTTTTGCAACATCTTTGATTGTAGCCATAATAACCTCCATGTGTTTTGATTGTTGACTTATTCTATAGAATAGGTTTCGTGTTTACCTGTCCCGAAAAATAATTGAAACATTTCAATTTCTATTTTTATATTATCACAAGCGCTTACATGATTCAAGCCCTTTGTGTAACCCTTTTTATATTTTTTTAAATGTTTCAATTTTTTTAGAATAGTTTAGAAAAAAACACCACATTGGGATGTGATGTTTTTGTGATTTATTTGTGGGAAATTCTCATCGTGTCTCTGGCAATCATGACTTCTTCATCGGTTGGGATGATGAATACTTTCACTTTGGATGCATTTGTAGATATCAATCTTTCACCACGAAGTTTGTTGAGTTCCGGATTAAGTTCAACCCCAAGAACCGCTAAACGTTCGATGATCATTTGTCTCAATACTGGCGAATTTTCACCAATCCCTGCTGTGAAACAGATCGCATCCAATCCACCCATATAAATATAGTATGAACCGATGTAGTCAGCGATTTGTTTTGCTTGAATATCAAAGGCGAGTTTCGCTCTTTCGTGTCCTTTTTCAATGGCTGCTTCGATGTCTCTTGCATCATTGGATAACCCTGAAATACCAAGATATCCAGACTTTTTATTCAAAATATCTGTGATGTCTTGAGCCGACTTATTGAGCTTATTTGACATGTAGGAAGTAATCGCTGGGTCAATCGAACCAGAGCGGGTTCCCATTGGGAAACCTTCAAGTGGTGTAAATCCCATCGATGTTTCAACACATTGTCCATTTTTAACTGCGGATAGGGATGCGCCATTACCAATGTGACAAACCACTACTTTGGTTTCTTTTGTGCCCATCAATTGATTTGCACGTTCAGACACATATTGGTGGCTAGTGCCATGAAAACCATACTTACGAATGCCATATTGGGTATACCATTCGTATGGTGTTCCATATAAATACGCATCTTTTTTCATCGTTTGGTGGAACACTGTATCAAATACTGCGACTTGAGGTACATTCGGTAATACTTTTCTAAATGCGATGATTCCAGTTGCGTTGGCAGGGTTATGAAGGGGTGCCATTTCACCTAAATCGATGATGTGTTTTAAGACTTCATCGGTGATTATGGTTGAGTCTTTAAACCATTCTCCGCCTTGAACAACACGATGACCGACGCCTTCAATGTCATGGATACTAGCGATGACATTGTGTTTAATCAAGCCTTGAAGGATCAACTCAACACCGACTGCATGGTCTTTAATCGGTAAGGTTTCAACAAACTTTTGACCGTTGTATTTGATGGTAAATAAGGCTTCGTCTGATCCAATTCTTTCGACGATTCCCGATGTAATTTGTTTTTCAGTTGGCATTTCGAGCAATTGAAACTTAATCGAAGAGCTACCTGCATTGACTGCCATAATTTTCATAGTTATTAATCTCCTTGGTGTTCACCTTTATGATAATATAATTTACTTGCTTTTGCAAGATTTTTTCCAGTTTATTATGAATATTTATTCACAATACATTAATCACGTGTTTTTTACAATAAATACACATAAATTGCGATAAAATGAAATAAAGTCCCTAAAAATACAAAGATATGCCAAATGAAGTGACTGTATTTAAAGACTTTAGACAAGGCGTAAAATATCACACCCACCGTATAGGCGATGCCTCCTGCGAGGATAAAATAAAACGCGTGAATCGATAAATCATAAAGCGGTCCAATCAGTGTCAAACCACTCCAACCCAAGATGATGTATAGCATCAAATGGGGGATTTGAAACTTGTTAATATGGATGGCTTTCATGGTAGCCCCAATCGCGATCAACGTCCATTGCGCAATGAGGAAATACCAACCCATGGGTTTTTCAACCACAATAATGAATATGGGTGCGAAGGTTCCACCAATTAAAACGTAAATCGAAATGTGGTCAAATCGTTTAAATAGACGTTTAACTCGGGTACCCCATTTAAAAGCATGATAAAGTGTGCTCATAGTGTAAAGTACAATGATGCTAAAACCAAATACCAAAGCCCCGAATACTTCATTACCATTGTCAGCTTTAAATAACATTAATATCAATGCGACAATCCCGAATACGGCACCTAAGCCATGGCTTATCGCGTTTGCAATCTCTTCACCGAGAGATTGGAAGGGTCTTAATTTCATGAATGATCTCCTCTATGAGTTGAGTTTGAATCTCAACAGTGTCTATGCTTGCACTCACATGGATAAACAATACCCGTGGGTGTTTATGACTCATTTGATAATACGCGTAATTACATAAATAACGTCCCGGGTCATTCGAAACAACCACGCCAGGTTTAACCCACGTTTCTAAATTAAACGGGGTTTGAAAAGTACGACCACCATCGATGGTTTGTTGCTTTATTTGGATGCCTTGATTATCTGGTATGCGCATATCAATTTCATTGTATGCATATTGCTCAAGTGATACAACATCTCGACTGGCTTCACCGAGCATGATAATGGCGTCGTATGTCGAGAAGTCTAGTGAATCTAACTTCTGTTTTGCACCTTGGATAGATACCGGTAATTCTTGTTTTTCGACTTTTATTTGAATGCGATCCAATATCATTTTAGATGCATTCCAAGTTTTCCCACCAAACGGTTCAAATGCGGTAACTAAGATCATTTGAACTGATCCAAAAAGTCTTTACCCTTAAGGGTATCTGGTTCATACTTATGGAGCCCTTCGAAGTCAAACTGTCTCATCACTTCAAATGCCACCAAGGCCACAGCGTTCGATAAGTTTAGTGACCTGATTTTATCGGAGGTAGGAATCCGATATGTTGTTTCCATATGCGCAGCTAATATAGCCCGATCTACACCTGTGGATTCTTTTCCAAAAATTAAATAGATGGGTCCATCGATTAGGGTATAGTCAATTTCTGAGTAAGTATTTTTCCCATAACGGGTTAAAAAGAAATATTTACCTTGGTTTTTGGATGAGAAATCCAAGTAATTTTCGTAAATGGTATAATCTAAATCTTTAATATAGTCCAGTGCACTCCGTTTTAGATATTTTTCATCCAGTGAAAAACCAAGCGGTTTGATCAAATGGAGCCTTGCATTTATACCGACGCAGGTACGCATGATGTTACCTGTATTTTGGGGAATCTCAGGTTCGAATAATACAATGTTTAATGTCATGCTATTCCTCCTTTAGTGCTTTTAGTACGCGGTTTAGGGTATCTTGATACCAAACCACGGTTGTTTTTTCTTGGGTTGTTTCGATGAGTTCAATATGTTGTTTCATATGAAGGCGTTTTAAGATCAATAAAGCGTTACGCATCAATACGGTTTTACCCTTCCATAAATACGGCATCTCATGATATTTCGCTTTGAATGTTTTTTCAGAGTCGGTGAATAAATCCACGATCGATACCATTTCCTTGCCTGATAATTCAAATTCAGGATGGCTTATTTTGACAATATTGATATTTTTTGGACAGACCAACTGACAAATATCACAACCAAATAGACTGTAGTTCGCATCCATCTCATGATCCGTTAAAATCCGTTTTGATTGATTATAGTGGCTCATACAAAGTGACATCGTATAGCCTTGGTCAGATAACGCATGGGTTGGACAAGCGTCGATACATTTTCGACATGACCCACAATCGTCATCAACCGATAGTACGATTTCATGTTCTAGTGGGGTATTGATAAAGACCAACCCTAAAAAGAAATATGAGCCAAACATGGGGGAAATGATGAGTTGATTTTTTCCAAAGAAACCCAACCCAGCTAAAGTCGCTGCTAAACGTTCATCATGGTTATGGTTATCCACACCTAAGCGATAGTCCAAACCCAGTTCATTGAGAATCGATTCCATGCGTGCTTTTAATACCAAATGATAATCTTTTCCAAACGTATAAAAAGACGGGACAAGGTGTGTTTCAGTATGTTTAATCATTCTTTTGGGGTAACTCAGACCTAAAACAACCATCGTAGGGTACGTCTCATTGAGAACGTTTTTTCCCATCGATTGGGCCGCTTCTAAATACCGTTTGGTTTCAATGATGCCCACCAAATCAAATTTAGATTGAAAAATTGTCTGCAGTGTCTTCGCTTTCATCGATGAATACCTTTCGTTGGAATTTCACTTTACGATAAAGATATGACCCCATGAATAATATAATTAAGTTAGACATGACCATGGCGTACCAAATTCCAGCATAACCTACATCGGTCGCGTATTTAAAAATTAAAACCAACGGCACACGCAAAATCCATAACCGTGTGAATGTCATGATCAGTGCGTATTTATTATTGCCAGACCCATTGAAGGCCGATAAATGTGTTTGAAACATCGCCATGAGTGGTTGAGTACCTAAAATCCAAATCGAATACTCTACGGTGACAGCGACAATCGAAGCGTTCCTCGTACCCACGATGAATTCTGCGATGGGTTTAGCGAATGGAATGATCAACAATACCCCCGCTGTCATAATGCCCACACTTAAGTTTCTCGCAACCTCATAAGACTTCTTCGCTCGAGCCGGGTTATTCGCACCAATGTTTTGACCAATGTACGCTGTGACCACAGAACCAATCGCCATGACGGGGTTTAGGAGTAAGGATGAAATGCGGTTCCCGGTTGAAAACCCTGAAGACACGATGGTACCATAGCTTAAAATCATGGCCTGAATGACTGCGAATCCCAAAGATGAGAACGCCTGAGCAGCGGCGGATGGGATGGCAAACTTTGAAATTTCTTTTAAAATATGTTCGTCATAACCCAAGTCACGTACTTCAATTCTAGGATGATTCTTTGAAAAAAACAAATTATATACTGCAAATGGCACGATGATGGCTTGCGCTATCAATGTTGAAAGACCTGCACCAGCGATACCCATCTTAAATTCTGAAATAAATAGCCAGGTCAAAAACATGTTAATGAAAATGCTGATTATCGATAATCGAACGGGGGACAGGGTGTCACCGCTTGCTTGCCTGATGGCTTGATAGGCGAAAAACACATACACAAAGGTAAACTCCATGGAACGGTATCTGAAATAAGTGACTGAATAATCAAAGGTCAGGTCGGTTGCGCCCATCCACCTTGAAATGGTGGGTGCCCCAAAAAACAAGATGGCATTCACAATCGCACCTAAGACAAAGGAAAATGTCAACAATTTCGCAGCGTATAACTTCGCTGTACGTTCTTTTCCTGAGCCTAAATATTGACTGATGATGCCAACCCCTGCAATCCCTAAACCGATCCCAAGTGCACTGAAAATATTGTAAATTGGCCAGTGGATGTTGATCGCAGCTAGCGTAGATGCGATGACATCTTCACTGCCATCCATCCGTGCTAAAAAGTACGAGTCAACGATATCATGGAGTGATTTTAACAAGTTGGATGCGAATAAAGGGAGTGCCATAATAACAATCCCTTTAATGATATTTTTATCTTCTAGAATTAAGTATTTTCGTGCTTTTTGACTTTGCATGGTTAATAAAACCTTTCAATAACGCATCTATTATATCGTAATAGTGTTGCTTTTGCAATCATATATACAATATATGGGATTTCTCATAATCCTCATAAAATGGCGTATTTTCGCCCTTTTCGTCTATCATGTTGAACACGCTAAAAGAATATGTTTTAACTATTGGCAGAACGAAAAAGATAGGGTATAATTGGGTTGAATTATGGGAGGTATAACGATGAAATTAATCGACCGTTATATTGAAAAATTATTAAAAGGCTCTACGCCTGACAAACCCTTATGGAACATCGAAGCGATCCACCAAGGCAAACCGGCTGCGTGGAACTATGTTGATGGTTGTATGATGACAGCTCTATTATCTTTATATGATCAAACCCAAGACGAAACATATTACGATTTTGTCAAATCATTCATCGATTATTATGTCAAAGACGATGGTTCAATGTTGGGTTATGACATGAAAACCTTCAATCTAGATGATATATGCGAATCCCGTGTATTGTTTGATTTATACCAAAGAACACAGGATCAAAAGTATAAAAAAGCCCTCGATTTGACGTACACCCATGTCTTACGACAACCCAGAACTAAAGAGGGTTCGTTTTGGCATAAACTCATTTACCCACAACAAGTCTGGCTCGATGGTTTATTCATGGCTCAACCATTTTACACCCGTTATGAAACGGTATTTAATCAACAAAAAAACTATCCCGACATTTTAAATCACTTTAAAATCGTGAGAAGTCGAATGTTCAACGTTGATAAACAATTATATTATCACGGTTATGACGCCTCAAAAACCATATTTTGGGCGAATAAGCAAACCGGATTGTCAAAAAACTTTTGGCTGCGTGCGACAGGTTGGTATGTCGTTTCTTTGGTGGATGTGATCGGGTATTTAGACCCTAATTACCCAGAAAGACAATCGTTCTTCTTTCCACTATTAAAAGAGTGTGTGGATGGGCTCTTACAATACCAGGACAAAACATCTAAACTCTTTTATCAAGTCATTGACCAAAAAGGGTATCCCAATAATTATTTAGAATCTTCTGGGTCTTCTTTACTGGCTTATGCGATTTTAAAAGGTGTCCGTTTAGGGGCGTTAGATTCAAGTTATCAAACCATTGGACTAGACATTTTCAATGGCATCGTAAATACCTATATCTCTGATAAAGATGGTGATTTAAAGATGGATGGGATTTGTCTGGTTGCAGGATTGGGTCCAGACCATAACCTCAGAAGAGATGGCTCCATCGATTATTACTTATCTGAGCCCATCGTCAGCAATGATGCGAAAGGCGTTGGCCCATTTATATTGGCTTATACCGAAGTTATAAAAATTAAAAACTAGCCGTGGCTAGTTTTTTTGTTTGGGTAATCCTTTTTTAGGATGGTAAATTTTATACCAAGTTACAATCAACTCAATGGTTAAGAAAATCCAAATAAACGATAAGATACCTTTGACTGCTATATTGATATGATACGCAAAATCGATTCCAAATGTCGTGGAAACATTCTCAATGAATAGCGGATTAAAAGTATTGGATCTGGTCATGATAATCGACATCAATACCAAACTAGATAATTCTAGTAGTGTGTAGAAAATCGCCAAGGGTTTGGTAAATCCACCTTCTTTAAATTGGAACACTTTGATGATGACTGTCATCACCAAATACGCAATGAACCATGGTACGAATAGATTAGGGACCCACATATTGAGTACAGACCCTGCATACACAAACGTCACATCATCCCATACCGCGTTGATATCGACAAAATTGGTTAATAATACATGAATGAAAATGTATCCGAATACGATGGCGAAAACACTTTCGATGATCATTTCAACGCGAAGGTTCTTCTTCGATTCCACTTTGGGAATCTTTGGTAGACTTTCAACTTTGAAAGGTGGGTTCACCTTTTTACGGTAAAGTTCGATCCCTGCAAATATGAGTGTCGTTATAGCAAACCCATTAAAACCAGCCGATAAAATCGAACCAAACAAGGTTTCAAGCACACCTTCAAGGATTTCAATCCCTGAAGAAGTCACCGCATCAATGATGCCTAAGGCGAAAGCAATACCAACAAATACAGAAACCACAATGACCAAAACATGTTTATAGTCATCAAATAATTCTGGAGAAATCAAATACCTTGGTTCTTTGTAATTCATCGCCATTTTCGCAGGGGATCCCAATTCAGTGAGTACTTGCTTAATGTTTTCATCACTTTGGTTTTCACCCAACATGTCGTAAATATTCGCTTCTAATTCTTTTGAGATGTCTTCTCGTTGTTTTTCATCCAAACGTTTGGTGACATCGTAAATATACCTTTGTATGTAATCGTTCATAGTGGCCTCCTTATAACATACTACTGAAATGCTTGGTCATATCGCGGTAAACTTCAATCAGTTTGCCTAACGCAACTTGTCCTTCTTCAGACAATTCATAATACTTTCTGGGTCTAGATTCTTGGGTATCCCAATTCGATATGAGTAATCCCTGGGTTTCTAACCGTCTTAACATCGGGTATAACGTACCCGCTTCAATGTACACATGCTTTTCCTCAAGGGCTTGTAAGAGGGAATAGCCATACTGCTTTTCTTTCAATAGGGACAACACCGCTAAGGTTTGAGTCCCTCTTCTCAATTCGATTTCGAGATTATTGAGAATGGATTGATCCATATAATCACCTCACACCAATATAATACTGTATGTCATACACTATTGTCAAGCATATAATAATAAAAATAACCACCTTTCGGTGATTACTTTAGTAATATTTTTTTAGAATAGTCGAATTAAACCTTTTTCGAGTATAGTTCTATGAGATCTTGTTTCATTTTCCACAAGTCATGAGAGAGGTCAACATAGTATGGGTGTGGGTTTTCAAATCGCTTAACCTCGTCCCATAGGGTAGCCATTTGAGCTTGATGGAAAACACGAATATCTTTAAGACTTGGTTTCTTATAGACCAATTTACCCTCGATGAAAATCGGTTCGAGTAAGGTTTCCACTCTAAAATTGTTCACCAACTTTTGTTTCCATGGAAAGTTTGGATCAAATAGTAAGAACGGTTTTGATGAATCGATGACTTCATAATCGAGTGTAACGACATCGGCGATGGCGTTATTTGTCTTTTTATCGAATAAACGGAATAATTGTTTGACCCCCGGGTTGGTTGTTTTAACCACATTGTCGGATAGTTTCATCTTGGGAACCCATACCCCGTTTTGTTTTAGAGCAGCGAGTTTATAAACCCCACCGAACACGGAATCACTTTTGGAAGTGATGAGGCGTTCCCCCACCCCAAACGCATCAATTTGTGCGCCTTGTTGGACTAAATCACGAATTAAATACTCATCGAGTGAATTGGATACGGTTATTTTCGTATTGGACAGTCCAGCAGCGTCTAACAATTCACGGCTTTTTTTAGATAGATACGTTAAATCCCCACTATCGATCCGAATCCCTTTGAGTGTATGTCCGTTGGGTTTTAAATAGTCTTCATAAACTTTGATTGCGTTTGGTACCCCAGAACCCAAAGTACTAAAGGTATCGACTAGGAAAACCGAATCCTTTGGGTAGGTTTTCGCGTACGCTAGAAACGCGTCGTATTCAGTGTCAAAACTTTGGACATACGCATGAGCCATCGTTCCAATTGCGGGAATTTGGAAATCACGATCGGTAATGGTATTTGAACTGCCCACCGCACCCGCAATGTAGGCTGCCCGTGCGCCAAACATAGCCGCGTCGTACCCTTGAGCACGTCTCGAACCAAACTCTAAAACCGCACGTCCCTTCGCTGCCGCGACAATTCTCGCCGTTTTGGTTGCGATTAAACTTTGATGGTTGATGGTTAATAGTAACATGGTTTCAATCAATTGACATTCGATGATGGGTCCTTTGACTGTTAATACCGGTTCATTTGGAAATATGGGTGTGCCTTCTTTAATCGCGTAAATGCTTGAACTGAATTTAAAGTTTTTCAAGTAATCTAAAAAACCTTCAGAGAATAGATTTCTCCCTCTTAAGTACTCGATATCTTTTTGTGTAAAACTGAGTTCTTGGATGTATTGAATGGCTTGTTCTAACCCTGCCATGACTGCGTAGCCGCCTTCATCTGGTACAGAACGGAAAAAGAGGTCGAATACCGCTTCTTCGTTTTTGTTATGATCAAAGTAGCTATTCGCCATGGTTAGTTCATAAAAATCAATTAGCATTGATAAGTTTCTCATAAATACCCCCGTGCGTAGTTAATTATACCAAATCTAGTCTCTCTTGTGTGTGTCTAAGCCAAAAAAAAGTGCTTTCGCACTCATTTGGTGATTTTACGTTCACAATGTTCTCCCACACAGTAGGTGGTTTTGGTTTGCTTTTTGGGTCTAGTCTCATAATAGAGTTCTTCAAGCATATCATAAAAATACAGTTCGTCTTGAGCCCCTGAAATGCTATATTTACGATTTAAAACAAAGAATGGTACCCCACGTAAACCCAGTTTGGTTGACAAATCGATGTCTGCTTTTACCAAATCTAAATGGGTATCGGACCCGTAAATGTCGCTAATTAAGGTGGAATCCAAATGATACTTTATCCCAATTTTGGATAATACTTCTAAAGAAGCAATGTCTTCATGGTGGATAAAATACGCTTCAAACACGTCTGAAACAAACTTTAACTGGTCAGCACCTGAGAGTTGTTTCATGAGTTTATGAGCGAACAGGGTATTTCGAGGTATGATTTGATTAAAATCCAATAACACCCCTTGATTGAAGGCCATGTCTTCGACACTCAAATTCATTAACTTCGCTTTATCTAAAGTAACATCTTTGTGTTTGGCTAACCACTCATGACCATTTAATTTTTCGAGATTGTCATCATTAGGGGATAATAGATAACTCCTAAATACGATATTCACTTCTTTTTTGTATTTAAAGCGGTTTAATGCTTTTAAAAATCGGAGTTTACCGAGATAACAAAAAGGACAGGTGAAGTCGATCCAAATTTCTAATTCCATGGAATCATACCTCCATAAAGCTATTATAGTGTTTTTTGTCGATAATCTCAAAAGATATACCTTTTAAACGCATTTTTAACTATAATGAAGGAGAGGTGTAACTATGACACGATTTCTAAGGTTCATCACACATCGAATCACCATCATCGGGATTCTCATTTTAATCCAATTGTTTGTCTTCGGATGGCTAGTTCTTTCCGCGTCAAAATATAGCCAATGGATTCTGTATACACTCGAAATCATGTCGTTTGTCGCGGTGTTTTTTGTTTTGCTTTCTGAAGAACCCCTCATCTATAAAATCGCTTGGATCATCCCGATTCTCATCGCTCCTGTGTTTGGTGGATTTTTCTATGTTTTATTTAAGAATCATAACTTGACCAAGCGCACCACACACGCCATGGCCATCATTGATGCCCATCGAATTGAATCATTACAACCCTTTGTTAAGGACATTCAAGTTAAAGATCCCCATATTCAAAAAATCATCCGCCATTTACACTCAGACCATTGGCCAATATTCAATCAAACCCAATCGACTTTTATCCCTACGGGTGAGGCTAAATTTAACTACTTAATCGAACTTTTTAGCGCTGCTAAGCGTTCGATTTATATCGAATATTTCATCATCAACACCGGTAAAGCTTTTGATCAAATATTCCCTATATTGAAACAAAAAGCCAGCGAAGGTGTCGATGTCAGAATCATTTATGATGACTTTGGTTCATCGATGAACCTCCCCAATGATTTCGATAAAAAACTGACCAAAGCTGGCATCCAGGTATATAATTTTAATCCAGTTAAACCCCGTGTAAACCTATCGATGAATTACCGTGATCACCGTAAAATCGTGATCGTGGACAATGAGAAGGCAATCACTGGCGGAATGAACTTAGCCG
Source organism: Acholeplasmataceae bacterium UBA6150 (assembly GCA_002423145.1). GTDB lineage: Bacteria > Bacillota_I > Bacilli_A > Acholeplasmatales > UBA5453 > Paracholeplasma. The sequence continues at coordinate 44,556 of DIUU01000014.1, forward strand.
ATGAATATTTCAATGTCATCCAACGCTTTGGATTATGGAAAGACGCATCCATTTTACTAGAAGGTGAAGCGGTTATCGCACTCACACGCATCTTCTTAATGAACTGGGAAAACAAGACTAAACGCTATGAACCACAAGTCGATTTGCCCATCCATTTGACTGAATCTGATGGATTAATCATGCCATTTTCAGATAGTCCACTCGACCGCAATTTAGTTACCAAACACACCTATATGTTGATGATTCAATCGGCACGTAAACGCATCATCATTACCACACCTTATTTCGTTATTGACCAAGAACTTCAAACCGCACTTTACCTTCAAGCAATTTCTGGTATCGACATTGATTTGATAGTTCCTGGCATCCCCGATAAGCGATACGTCGCCGTGGTATCTGAGTTTTATTATAAACAATTGTTACAGTTTCCCAATGTTAGAATCCACAAATTTAATGATGGGTTCATCCATTCAAAAATACTGTATATCGACGATACCCACGCAACCGTAGGTACGACTAATTTTGATTTTAGGAGCTTATATCTCCATTTTGAAAATACGGTATGGTTATATCAAACAAATTCACTAAAAGAAATTAAAAAATACCTCGATGAGGCAATGAAAGAATCCACCATTTTAACATTAAGTGAACTGCGCAAACATCATATCTTTTATCGTTTATACCAGTCTGCGCTGGTTGGTTTCTCACATTTGTTATAAGCCATCTCGTTATTATAAATACATCACATCATTCAAATTACTATATTTCCTGTCAAAGAGATGTGTTATAATACGGTTGGTGATATTATGAACGAACTCAATCAATTATTAGCGCTTCTCCAAGTTTTCAAAACCCCATCCTATGATAAATTACCCGAAATCGATCTGTATATGGACCAAGTTTTGACCTATATTAAGAAAAACTTACCCCCATTTAAAGAGACGGATAAGGATATTTTAACAGCATCCATGATCAATAACTATGTTAAGGATAATGTGATCAAGAATCCCGTGGATAAAAAATACGATAAAGAAGCGATTGCGTCTTTAATTATGGTGGCCAATTTAAAACGGGTGATGCCAATTCAAGACATCAAATCGATTTTATCCAATCCGAACGATACTGAAAAACTGTACACGGTCTATCAAAAGAATCTAGACACTGTCATTCAATCGATGTTGAGTATGGAAAAAGCATTGACCTCAGACGATCAAGTCACTAAAGTTGCATTAGAACTAGCGATTGACGCGTCTGTAAAAGCGTATTTTGCGCATATGATGCTGGCCAGAGAAACCGAAACCATTAAAGAAAAACGTAAAAAAGACAAAGAAAAATATAACCTAGAATAATTTATAAAAGAACGGATAAAATCTGTTCTTTTTTTATTTATATTGCATATATTTTGTTATTTTTAAAATGTATTTTAGATTGTTTTTGAAGACCAATCAGGGTGTATTCCAATCATAAATTTTCTATTTTGAAGCATATCATTTCTTCTATCTGCTTTAGCACAGTATACTGAGGCTGAACCGTATAAACTTTTGTTTAACGATTTCACGCAGAGGTATACAAGGAGGCTATCATGATATTCGATCACTATAATCCGCTCAAAAAAATGGTTTTTCAGATTCTCGATTCAGAAGGTTTAGTCATTAATTCGAAAGCTGAACCATCGATTTCGAAAGATGTATTATTAAAAATGTATCAAACCATGACGTTAGGCCGTATTGCTGACATCAAAGCGATCCAATTTCAAAGACAAGGTAGAATGTTGACTTACGCTCCAAACATCGGTCAAGAGGCTGCCCAAATCGGTCCGATGGCTGCTACAACGGAACAAGATTGGCTCGTACTTTCGTTCCGCGAATTTAACGCCATGTTATATAAAGGAGTCACACTAGAACAGTACTTTTTATATTGGTATGGTAACGAGGCGGGTAGTCACTATGGACCTACCGTCAAAGTTTTACCTGTGAATGTACCGATCGGGTCACAAATATCTCACGCTGCTGGGCTAGCCTACGCAGCCAAGATTCAAAAAAAGGATGAAGTGGTGATTGCCTATATTGGTGATGGGGGTACTTCTCATGGTGAATTCCATGAAGGTCTTAATTTTGGTGCGGTATTCAGTGTACCGATGGTCGTGATTATTCAAAATAACCAATGGGCAATCTCAACCCCGAGAGCCAAAGCTACCAAGGCAGAAACGCTTGCTCAAAAAGCCATCGCTTATGGGATTCCTGGCATTCAAGTCGATGGTAATGATGTGCTCGCGATGTACGCCGCTACATTGGAAGCCGTTGAACTGGCTAAATCAGGTAAAGGTCCTGTGTTGATTGAAGCCATCACTTACCGTATTGGACCTCATACCACATCCGATAATCCGAAGATTTATCGTTCCGATGAAGAGGTCGAATCTTGGGTTCAAAAAGATCCTCTTAAACGTTTTAAAAACTATTTATTAAGTCGTAACATCATCACACAATCATCAGATGATGAACTCAATCAAACGTATAATCAAGTTGTCTTGGATACATTTAAATTGGTTGAAGACAGCGGGTTGGTTCCACTTGAAGACATATTCAAGTATACTTATGACAAATTGACCCCTCAACTTCAAGAACAATATGAAAGTCTCAAATTATCTAGCGAACAGGAGGAACAATAAATGCCACTACTCAATATGTTGGAGGCTGTAAATAAAGCCTTAGAAACTGAAATGCAAAGAGATCCGAAAATCGTCGTTTATGGCGAAGATGCGGGTTTTGAAGGTGGTGTTTTTAGAGCCACCGCTGGACTGCAAGCTTTATATGGTGTCGAACGGGTGTTTGACGTCCCCATCGCTGAAGCAGCGATCATTGGTTCTGCCATTGGGATGGCCATCAATGGTTTAAAACCGGTAGTTGAACTCCAATTTTCAGGATTTATGTTCCCTGGATACAACCAAATTGTGACTCACGCAGCCAGATACCGTAACCGTTCTCGAGGTAAATACACTTTACCACTCGTGATTCGTATGCCCTACGGTGGTGGTGTAAAAGCCTTAGAGCACCACTCCGAAAGTTTAGAAACCTTGTTCGCTCACATCCCTGGTCTAAAACTGGTCATTCCATCTACACCTTATGACACCCTTGGATTACTTCGCAGTGCGATGCGTGACCCAGACCCTGTCATTTTTATGGAACCAAAACGCATTTATCGTGCATTTAAACAAGAAGTGCCAGAGGCTGATTATGTCATTCCCCTTGGTAAAGCTAAGATTGTCACCCCTGGTGATGACATCACCGTAGTAGCTTGGGGGGCGATGCTCCGCGAAGTTGAAGCCGCGATGGCTTTATTAAAAGCGGATAATATCTCAATTGAATTGATTGATTTAAGAACCATCGCGCCATTTGATCTAGAAACTCTAGTCAATTCTGTTAAGAAAACCGGTCGTTTACTCGTCGTTCATGAGGCTGTTAAATCCTTTGGACCAGCCGCTGAAATCATTCAAGCCGTATCAGAAAAAGCATTCTATCATTTAGAAGCCGCGCCAAGAAGACTTACCGCGCCTGACGTGACTGTACCCCTACCTCGAGGTGAACACCATTTCATGGTCCATCCAAAACAAATTGCGAAAGAAATCAAGCTATTGATTTCAATCAAAGCATAGGAGGAAATCATGTATAATTTTAAATTTCCCGATATCGGTGAAGGTATTCATGAAGGCAAATTATTAAAATGGTTTTATAAAGAAGGCGATAACGTCGGTGAAGGTGAAACCTTGTGTCTCATTGAAACCGATAAAGTCAATGCTGAAATCCCAAGCCCTGTGAAGGGGATTATTAAGAAACTGGGGGTCGCTGTGGGTGAAATCATCCATGTCGGTGATACCTTAGTACTCATTCAAGATCAGTTGGATGCTGTTGAATCTACTCCAAAATCAGTAGTTCCTGTTGAATCCACTCCAAAAACAGTGGTTGCTGTCGATGAATCTGACAATGCAGGTGTGGTTGGTCAAATCGAAGTGTCTTCGATGGTCATCGCTACTTCTACTGAAGAAAATCAATCTGTTTCAGTTTCATCCAAAGTGCTGGCATCTCCAAAAGCCAGACAACTGGCTAAAACCCATGCAATCGATATAAAGACCATCCAAGGTTCCGGTGAATTTGGGCGTGTTTTACAATCGGATATTGAACAGGTTTTATCCAATAAAACAAAGGTTCAACCGACCCCAATGCCAGTCAGTTCGAAAGATATGCAAGGCATCCGTCGTGTGCCTATCACCGCTCTAAGAAAAGCCATCGTGAATTCCATCACGTTATCCAAACAAATCATCCCGCATACCACTTTGATGGATGAAATTGACGTGACTGAATTGGTTAGAATTCGTGGCGAACAAAAAGGGCTTGCTTTAAATGAAGGTATACATTTAACCTATATGCCTTTCATCATCAAAGCCATCACAAAAACCCTACAAGAATATCCTATCTTCAATGCGTCGTTTGATCATGAAAAAAGTGAAATCTTGTATAAAGACTTCATGCACATTGGCTTCGCAGTCGATACCCCTGAAGGTTTGATAGTGCCGAATATCAAAAACGCCAATCAATTATCGATTCTAGAATTAGCGAAACAGTTAAAAGATTTACAAAATCGTGCGATCAACCGATCCATTCAACTTAAAGATATTCAAAATGGCACATTTACCATAACCAACTACGGTGCGTTTGATTCTACCTTTGGTGCACCCATCATCAAATACCCTGAAGTAGCCATCATGGGGATTGGTAAAATTACCCAAAAACCCATCGTTAAGAACAATGAAATTGTCATTGCGTATGTCATGCCAATCTCATTCGCAGTTGACCATAGAATCATCGATGGTGCCGACGTCGGGCGTTTCGCGATGAAATTCAAGTCGTATTTAATGAACCCTGTGTTCATGTTGTTATCCTAATGGAAACTTATGATATTTTGATCCTTGGTGGCGGTCCCGGCGGCTATGTAGCTGCCATCAAAGGTGCACAACTAGGCTTTAAAGTGGCTGTCATTGAAAAAAACACCGTGGGTGGTGTTTGTTTAAATGAGGGCTGTATTCCAACCAAAACGCTGTTGAAAAGTGCGAAAGTATATCGTTTGATCAACCACGCTTCAAACTATGGAATTACTGTTGATAAGACAGCTGTTACATTCAATTGGACAGACATTCTGAAACGAAAATCAAACGTTGTCAAAACATTGACCGATGGTGTCAAAGGTTTATTGAAAAAGAATGGTGTGACTGTCTACAATGGATATGGTGAAGTCATCAATTCAACTACGGTGAAAGTCGGCGATGTTGAACTACGAACGAATCATCTCATTTTAGCAACCGGTGCTTCACCGGTGATTCCACCCATTCCTGGACTCAAAGAAGGCTTAGAAAATGGATTCGTCTATACCTACAAAGGGTTACTAGACTACCCGACGATACCTAAAACTATGGTTGTGATCGGTGGCGGGGTGATCGGTGTTGAATTCGCTCAATTATTTGCTAGTTTTGGTACGAAAGTAACGATTTTAGAACGCCTTGATAACATTGTCTCAACCGTCGATGATGAAATTCGAACCGCTTATATCCGGTTTTTAAAAAAAGATCACATCGACATCATTACCAACGCCAATGTAACTTCTGTCAACAGCGATTCTGTAACCTATGAACTAAACAATCAATCGATATCAATCAAGAGCGATGTTGTTTTATTATCTGTCGGTATGAAACCCAATACTGAGGCATTTTCTGCACTAAACCTCAATACGACAAAATCGGGTGTAGTGGTGAACGAAAAATTGGAAACCAATGTGAAAAATGTTTACGCGATTGGTGATATCACAGGTAAGATGATGCTCGCACATGCGGCTTCTGCTGCAGGTATTGTCGCGGTTGAAAACATCAGTGGTAAAGCTTCTACATTTGTATTCGATCATGTACCATCAGCCATTTATGGATTCCCAGAAGTGGCTTGGATTGGCATCACTGAACAAACCGCTAAAACCAATCAACTGCCTTATAAAGTCAGTAAATTCCCGATGTTGGGCAATGGTCGTTCATTAGCTGAAGGACAAACGGATGGCTTTGTAAAAGTCATCATTAATCCCGACAATGGTGAAATCCTTGGTGCCCATATTCTCGCATCAAATGCGTCTGATTTACTCGCTGAAGTGGTGCTTGCTATGACCTCAGAAGCGACCATCGCAGACATCGCTAATGCGATTCATTTACACCCATCGGTGTCTGAAACCGTGATGGAATCCGCCATTGGCGCACTCTTAAAACCCATTCATATATAAACTAAAAGCATTCTCACGAATGCTTTTTTTATTGAAATAATGTATCTTTAAATGGCTCTATAATCGACTTTAACTGGTCTTCAAGTGTATCGAATATTTGACTGAAATTGGTTTTATCAAATCGGATGCCATTGAACTGATTCAAATCCCATTGTGCTATCCCATTTGTATATTCTAAATGTGTGACGATACCATCATGAATTTTAACTCTTATGCTGAACTGTTCGTTATTTTTAATGATTTCAAATGCAGGTGCCTCACCATAATTCCATGTCCATGATTGGTATTTGTTCAGCCTAATAGATTCAATCTTTTTAAAATCATCTTCTGTCAATGTGATGGTGTTGTGGATATTAAGGTGATCTTTTAACCAAAAATGATGTAATTTTTCTCTAAATTCATCGAATGACAAGGGGTATTTCAATTGCGATCTCACCGTGGTGACATGGGATCGATTGGAGGGTACCGCCATCGTTTCGATATCTTTTGATGGTTTTTTAAGGACTTGATTTAACTTTTCTAAATCAGATGAAAATAGGATGGTACCGTGGTGTAGCATCCGTTTTTGATGATAGATTTGTGCATTACCACTGATTTTTTGATTAGATATCACAATATCACTCTTACCACTAAAGGTGGCGTCCACCCCCAATTCTTTTAAAAAATCGATGATGGGTTTTGTAAAATAGGGGTAATTGCTTAACACATCTTTATAATGACTGGTCATGACTGAGAAATTCAAATTGCCCAAATCATGGTAAACCGTGCCTCCGCCAGATATTCGTCTAATGATAGGTATGTGGTTTTCGTTACAAAAATCCACATTCACTTCACCAAAAATCGTTTGGTTTCTGCCGACGATGACTGAAGGTTCATTTCGCCACAACAAAAGAATATCTTCATCACAAATGACATGCTTAAAGATATACTCTTCCCAAGCTAGATTAAAATGTGGGTTTGTGGCAGTACTGATGATTGTTTTCATACGGTTATCCTTCGGTGTGAGGTCATATTAGATCATTGAGTTGGATTTTCTATTTACCCAAATCATATTTGTATTAACTTTACCTCATTATACCATTGAACCTGTTACCTTGTCTTTTTGGGTGTCTTAAAGAAATATAAAAGATTCATCCATTTTTGATGAGAGATACGGATCAAAATGGATGAATCTCAATGAATTGTTTATTTGATTACGGTTGAACTGATTTATACTTTTCTAGCGCACTACCCATTAAAAACACATGATGTTCTGAAGTTTGTTTTTGAAGCCATGTGAGCAGTTTCCTGACTCGTAGGTTGTTTTTAGAATCTTCCAAGAGTTCTTGTAAGTCTGCTTGGTGGTAGGGATGGTCATGTGTCTTTAAATATTTAATGTATTTTTCTCTTTGCTCATCCTCACGAATGAATCTGAAGAAACTGACCAATAATGTCGGATGTGAGATTTTAATAAACTGCGGTTCAACCGATTCAATGTTAGAAGTCATGGCGTAAATCTTATAGGCTTGTTCTTCTTTCATAAACTGAATGAATTCGCGCTTTTCAACATCGGTTTCTTTCCATTTATCAAGTACAGTCAGTAATTCAATTCGCCACAGTAAGCGGTTATGTGAATCTTTTGAAATATCCCCATTGGCTAAATATCCACTCTTGATTCGATCGAGTAAATTTTGATCGAATGTTTCCAATTGAATGCCTTGAAGCAGTTGTTTGGCGAGAATCGATAATTCTGGTTGAAACTGTGCCTTTCGAATATGGGTGTGAATTTCACTGATGATCATTTTTGATTCAACTTGATAATCCTCAATCAATTCCTCCGTTTTGATGTGGTGCTTAATGACTTCATGAAATTTTTGTTTGAAAAAGTGGGTTTCATAAGTGATGAGTGACATCGAAGTCTCAGGTATCGAAAATAAGGAAAAACCTACCCCACCCGTGGAATAGGTGCGGTGGGTTGGATGTCCGACAATGTCATTTCTAATGTACTTCAGTTCTCTTAAGTTCTTGTTTTGGTTAACGTTTATAGAATACTTATTGCTCATGGTGAGTTTTGTTAAATCGTACAAAGCGTCAATCGAGACGAATAAGTTTTGAAGTAAACCAAATATGTGGATGAGCACATCAGACTTTTCTTTAATATCTTTTTTATTTAAGAATGATTCAAGGATACCTTCCGATTGTTGTAAAACTTGAATACAAGATTTAATTTTGAAATGGACTTGGTTTTGATCCCCATTGAGTACCATGGATTCGATTTTATTGAGTGTGTCTAGTACCATCATTTTGCCCCCTGAATCAACTGTGTGAGCTTTTCTTCCGTATAAATCAGTTTTTGTTCTCTGACATAAATCGGCGCGTAGTCTTTTAGTTTACGTTTATCCACATCGTCAAGCTGGTCAAAAATGATACCCATTTGATGGTTTTGAAGGAAATCTTTAAAGCTTAATATAAAGTCATACGTCTTTACTTGATCGAGTTTCATCGGTTCTTTTCGATGGATAAAATGAACCGACGGGGTAATGACTTGACCCCATTCTGAAACCCCAATATGAATACCTAAATCGTAGAGTTCTTTGGTTTTCATCAATTCAACAGGCGACAATGTCGCGGATTTAATCGATAACTCAATGACTGAATAAGGTAAATCATACTGTTTGATTAGTCCAATGATATACGCATTAAAATCTCTTTGTCTAAATGTATCTTCATCGATAGAAATCGATAAACGAATGTATTTATCGGTATTTTTTGACAATTGATTGAGAAATTTAAACGCTGTTTTTAAGACATATTTATCGAGTCTTTCAATTTGAAGTCGTCTTTTCGCAATCACATAGTAATAATTTGAATCCACAGACAATTCATCTAAGTATGGATTCACTTGATATAAAAAGACTTTATTGGAGAATAGATGGATGATTGGCGTATAATTCAATTTCAACTTATCTTGGGTAATGGCTTGATCCATTTGTTCAATTACAGAAACCTCAAATTGTTCTTCTTGGAAGTCCTGAAAATCGAAGTATTGGTAATTACCATGAGATAATCTGCGCTTAGATTTTTCTAAGGCTAAATGGATGAATCTTAGAAATTTATCCAATTTGGTTTCTGTGGTATTGATTGGATAACGGATAACACCTGCATGTGCCATAAATGGCTGTTTGTCTAACGATTTTGCATAAGTATCCTTGAGGTGTTTAAAATACGCATTTAAGGCTTTTTCAACGGTTCTGACGTCATTAAATGGTAAAACAATCATGCATTGGTGGTTTTCAAAAGCATACAGGGTTGACGCGTCAAAATAGGCTTTGGTTACTTCGATGAATTCTTTGTAAAACGAGAGTACCTTTGGCTTACCATAGAGGGATTCAACCGTCTCTAAACCACTCAATTGGGTTAAAACAAACGTGGTTTTTTTGGTAAATAACGATTCACAGTCTTGACTGAAGGCATATGAGTTCAATTCACCGGTGAGACCATCGATTCTCGCTTGATTTGCTAAAGCGTCCATTTCTTTGAGCTGTAAAGTGATGTCACTGAGCTGTGAAATGGTCATGGTTTGATGATTGGAGGTAATTCGTTGCGCCCGCTCTTCAATATGTTGATTTAGGTATTGGTACGTCATCGTTTGTAAGCCAGATTGACGACTTAAGTTTTGTTTGAATTGTTGATATTTAATTTGGTCTTCCCCTTTGATTTGAGTCAAAAATTCAGTTGGGGTCGTTTGTTTGTTTAACTGTAATAGGATAGCTGCTTTGGGATTTAGCCAAATAGACTCTTCAGTCTCCACCTTTATCGCGAATAAATCGGTATTAAATACTTGATTATAAAAATCAATTTTCGATTCCGATTGATCGATACGGTCTGCTTCTAGTAATAATTTTTCAATGAGTGTCGATAACAATTTTAAGTAGTCATCATAAAATACCACATCGGATAAATCGGTTTGGTAATAGGCAATTGAACCTTGTTTTAATGGGTAACAAAAAACACGTTTTACCGTATTGGTATCGTAAGGGGCTTTGGTTAATATATCGTGGTTCCATCGGATAATGTCGGTTTCTTCAATGATATCGGCTTGTTTTTGATAAGTTGTGTGGAGTACACTTTTGAACAAGTCTTCGGTTTCGATGACTTTATCATATAACCGTTCCTTTTTGAACTGTTTTAATGTGTCGGCGTGATAGATTAGCGCTGCAGAAATAGGGATGTTTTTTAATCCTTCTTGTAATAATAAACGCATTTTCTCACGCACGTCAAGGCTCGACTTCAATGATAAACCCGAGATCAATAAACGATGAATCGCCTCAAAATCTTTTGAACGTTCAATCATCCGTTTTTCAACAACAGGGATGATTTTCTTTTCAATGACAACCTCTGTTTTGGTTATCGGTTCAGTCGCGACTTTTTCAATGATTTTCGGCTGCGTGTTTTCGATTTTTTTGAGTTGTTTTAACTTCTTTTGGTAGTTTTCAATGGATAGCGTATCTTTTTGAATTTCGTATAACTCTACCAATTTTTGATATATCAATTTTTGTCTTTCAACCGATAATGTTTCAAATGTTTTTTCATGTTCAACTTCATAAATTGAGGCTTGGTGATACTTTTTTAAACCAATCAGCGCAGATAAATGGTAATAGTCAAAAAGCGGTTGATTCTCTTTTTGTGTGATGGTTAAAATAGCCTCATAGTGTTTTGATTCTAGTAAAATATCGAGTTCAATGAAACGAATTTTTTGAGATATTTCTGGCGATAATAGGCGCATTCTAAGTTGCTTAATCATATCCATGGCTAAATCATATGTACCACTTCTAACATACGTATCCAACTTTTCAAGTTGAAACGATTGTTTGATGGTTTCTGGTAAGGCATCTTCTAGCGCTTTATCGATATATTGTTGATAGGGTTCATTTTGAGCTTTGGATAACTCAATTAAATCCATATAGTATATATATTGTTTTAGAATCGGTAAGGCCCGGCGTTTTTGTTCAATGTGATCTCTACCTAAACTGAACTGACCCATTTTAATGTCATTATTGATTAACAAAGACAACGCATCGATATAAATTGGATCATCTTCTTTGTGCTTCAATAACTCTAAAATATCATAGAGTACGGTGGTAGATTCTCTGTATTGTTGTAAATTATTCAAAATCGATGCGTAAAATAGCTTCGCTCTTGTGATTTGAGTTTCATTCGAAGCTAAGGTTAAAAACGATTCAATGGCTTGAATCGTTTCGTGTGTTTTAGGTAATTTAAGTAACGCATCGAGTGTCATATATTACACCTCTTCGTGCATTTTTTTGAGGGCTTCTGCTTTATCTAAATACGCAATCGCTACTTTATCGAATGGAATATGCAATTTTTCCGATAATCCGATTTCATGTTTATAAGTCGCCACTTGGTGCCATTGTAGCGTTAAAAAAATCCGATAAAATATCATTCTTTTCTTATCTGCTTTGGTAGTCTGATTTTCACAATACACATCTAATAGCGCTAACGCATCATTAAAGTCCATGTTACCAAACTGAGCAATGTCATAATAGGGGTCATTATTCCCCGTGAATTCAAAATCAACCACCATTGCTTTTTGATTGGGTGTGATGATGAAATTGGACGGTTGTGCATCACCGTGACATAAAACCATCGGTAAATGCTTGTAGTATTCAAACCAGTTTAACCACACATTTTTCAACTCTAAGTAGCGTGGAGATATTGTATGGTTAATCGCTTCATAATCGGATAATCGTTTGATATGATTGTAATTGTTTTCTGCTTTTAATCCAGATCGATGGATGACTTTAAGTGTGTCTGAAACTTGTGATAAATAGTGTTGTCTAGGCAGTGTTGATAGCACTTGTCCTTCCACATATTCAGCAATCTTAATGCCAGTGGTTAAGTCGAGGTATACCATATGATTGGTGTTGCCTAGAGGTTCTACCAAAGCGATGTTCTTCTTTTCAATTTCACGAGAGACAAAGTTTTCTGCTTTTTCGCCTGGTTTTCTAAAAGTGTATTTCTTACCTTCCGCCTCGATGATATAGGTATAATTGCTCATACCACCCAAAAGACGTTCAACCACTTTGACTTCTTTTTTTAATATTTTCGAGGCGATTTCGATGATTTCTTGTTCCATTATGTCATTAAACTCCTTGATGAAACGTTACTTTACCGTTTTCATATAGTGCGTAAGACGGGGTAATATTCGAGACTGCCCCTGGGTTGATGTAGGTGATACCATTGTACTCTAATAATTTTTTTTCGTGTGTATGGCCATAAATAACGTAATCCACTTTGATGTATTCCGCTAATTTGATGAGTTTTTCTAAACCATATTTAACTTCTTGGATGTGACCATGAACCAACAAAAACTTTTTATGGTCGATGATGACAATTTGTTGAAGTGGTAATTCTAAGTATAAATCGCCATTGCCTTTAACTGCTGTTAAGTGAAGCGATTCAAGTTCAGCTTGTGTCAACACCAAGTCGCCTGCATCTAGATGATAATCTTTATCTGCGTGTTTCATACTAATAGCACGTAAACGGTCAAATCTACCATGGGTATCCGAGGTAATCAATACTTTCATCTGAACGCCTCCTTTAGGGCTTGTAGTGCAATTGCACGATGTGAAATTTGATTCTTTTTAAGGGGTGACATTTCGGCTAAGGTTTGTTGAAATTCAGGTACATAGAATATCGGGTCGTATCCAAAACCATGGGAACCTTGGGGTTCTGTGGTTATTAAACCATAGACTTTACCTTGATAGGTTTCGTATACGTGGGTTTTTGGATCATATAAAACGAGCACACAGGTAAAGTGGGCTTCGCGATTCTCGACATGTTCCATCTGTTTTAAAACGAGATTTAAATTGTCTAAATCCGAACCGCCAGAGTAGCGGGCACTGTAAATGCCTGGTGCGCCTTTTAAGTAATCAATGGATAATCCTGAATCATCTGCTAGAGTCATCATTTGATGCTTTTTTGCATAGTATGCTGCTTTAATCAATGCGTTTTCGAAAAATGTGTCGCCTGTTTCATCCACTTGTTCATCATCGCCTAAATCGGAAAGCGAAATGACTTCAAACGATTTTTTTAACATGGCTTCAATTTCTTGTTTTTTATGCTTGTTTTGGGTAGCTATCAAGAGTTTCATTGAAGTCTCCTTTTTCTTGTATTATAACATATGTAAGCCAAAAGATTTATATAGGTTAAGTATAATTGTGTCATAAAACAAAAAAATCAGTATACACTGATTTTAATGTAAAATGCTCTGAAATTTCGAAATACGGTCGTGTTTACCTAGGACAATGACGATGTCTTTACTACGAAGTTCACTGTCTGCTTTTGGTAGAATGACATTTTTACCTCTTTTAATTAAAAGAATATTCACGTCGAAACGATTACGAATGTCTAAATCGACAATTTTGACTGTTTTGAAGTCTTCACCAATGAATATTTCGTATACGCCATAATCGTCAGTGATGTTATAGTAATCCAATACATTATCCGACAATAAGCGTCTTGCAAGACGTCTACCTGCGGATTTTTCTGAGGATACTACTTCGGTCGCGCCGACTTTTTCAGCCACTTTCGCATGATAGTCATTATCGACTTTTACGGTAATTTTAGGGACTTTCATGTCCGATAGAATCATGGTAGTTAAGATACTGTTTTCAACATTACCAGGGATTGAAACAATCACGTGGTCCGCGTGTTGTGCGCCAATTTCTCTTAAGACATTGATGTCAGTTGAGTCACCAATGACCGCGTTTTCGACAATACCAGTGACACGATTAATCGCTTCTTCTTTTTTGTCTAAAGCGATCACGTCCGCACCCAATTGCGTTAATTCTTCACATAAGGCGATGCCAAAGGTATCCATACCAATGACCAAATATGTTTTCTTCATGTTTTATCACATCCGTTAACATATTATCACATCTTGCAAGTTTTTTCAAAACAATGTCAATCGTTGTTGTATAATGAATGTGAATATTATTTATCGAAAGGATTAAATATCTAATGGTTAATCAAGAACAGAATGAAATTATCGATTTTGAAAGTTTATTTGAAAAGAAACCACCAGAAATAAAAAAAATAGAACCTACGTTTTCTGTTTCACGTGCTGTGCTTACAGTGGTGGTTTATTTTTTTATTATGTTGATTGTTGCTGGATTTGCTGTACTTACGTTTTATGAAATGGATGAGTTTACTAAGGATTACACAGAACTAGAGTCCATGCTTTACAATGTCGATGTGGATCCTTATGCCATAGGATATTTGAAATTGAATGATTTCAATGAATTGAGTTCAGAGTATCAAAATGTTCAAATCATCTATACTGACAGTGTTTATGTCTTTTTCGCGAATCATAGCAACACCTATATCTTAGAAAACTATACGATTGAGATGGTTTTGGCTTTTTATCAATCTGAAGATATCACTTGGAATAACGAAAGTCCACGTATTAAAGCCAAGGTACTCATGATTCAAGGCGATGTCGAGTTTACACAATACTATTCACTGGATATCAGTAATCAAGACTACATTAAATCTCCAAAAGCATTTACTGAAATCACACCCAGTGCTTCTGCGATTCTCAATTTCGCAATCTATATAGTATTAGCGATTGCCATCATTCCAATCACTTTAAACACATTAAAGGTGGAAGCTTCCTATTTCAAGAAACCACTTAGAGAGATCGGTATAGACGCAGCTACAGGTTATGCCTATATGATTGTTGCGAGTATTGCAGCTCAGTTCATCATTCAAGTCATAGGTTTTGCTTTTAACTATACACAACCAGTTTCTTTAAATCAACAAGCCATTGAACGGTCCTTATTATCTTCGACTGGCGTATTGATGATATTTATGACCGTCATCTTCGCCCCTGTGTTAGAAGAATTGGTGTTCAGAAAAGCGATGTTTCGATTTTTCAAAAACCACTGGATAGCGATGGTGGTAAGTTCACTTGTGTTTGGTTTGATTCACGTTACCTCTGAAACCAATGTGTTGGATTTCGTAACGAACCTGATTACCTATTCCGCCAGTGGATTTGCTTTAGGCTATGTGTACATAAAAAATAAAAACAACGTTTGGGCGAGCATTTTAGTTCATGCTGTGGCCAACGCTGTTTCGATCATTTTTATTCTTGTTCTAGGATTGTTTTAAACTGAGTTAAGTTTTCTTTATGGGCATAATCATACGCACTCATGGCATACAAGTCTTTATGATCTTTGTGTCCCTCATACAAAAAATTGTGAAGTAAATCCAAATCCTCTATGAGCACAGCGTGCCTTAGGGGATTTTTTTTCACTTGTTGTTTGTATAAACTACTGCTGAGATGGGTTTCGATGATTTGTTGGATATCGTATTGACCTTGAACAATCGCATAGGCAATCGGGGTTTCACCAAACCGGTTGTGGACAAGAGGATCGGCTTCGCTTTCCAATAGTCTTTGCACGATGTCGGTTTTTCCACTTTTTATGGCTGCATATAATGGGGTCTCTTTCGCATTATTCTTTAGATTCGGATTGTGCTTATTTTTTAATAAATAGTCGACGATTTGCATACAACCAATCTCACAAGCCATATGTAAACAGGTGTTTTTAAAAACATCTACATCTTTAAATTTTTGATGGGAATGCTTTAAAATATATTCCAAAAAGGGGATTTGTTGACTCTTTAAAGCATAGTGTATAACGGAGTGCCCGTCTCTGGTTTTTTCATTGAGTGTTGCGCCTGCTTCTAACAACAATTTGACCATATCGAAATCGCCTTTGGCAGCCGATAAATGAATTGCTTGTTCACCTTTATGGTTTTTAAGATTGACATTCGCAAATTTACGTACCAATTGTTTCGCAATACCGAGTTTACCCTTCTTACAACAGTCAAAAAGGGCAGTTTCCCCGTTTTTATCTTGGATATTGATATCAATGTCATTATCCAGTAAATAGTCAATGACAGCCTTTGCAGAAGTTCTAACCGCGTAATGTAATAAGGATTGGCCTCGTTCATCGGTTTCTAATAGATTCAATTGTGTTTGAAAAAAATAAAGGACATCGTTAGCGGCGGCCTTTAAGAACATTTCTTTCATATTTCTCACCACATCTATTATAACATAGCAAAGTAATGGTCTGTCGATGAAAAAAATTTCATTATAATAAATAAAAAAGTCCATCGAGTGGACTTTTCAAATAATTATTTAACTGCGTCTTTAAGAACTTTACCAGCTTTGAAGGCAGGAGTTTTTTGTGCAGGAATTTGGATAGTTGCGCCAGAACGTGGGTCGCGACCTTCTCTTTTTGCACGGTTACGAACTTCGAATGTACCAAAACCAGTTAGTACCACTTTTTCGCCATGTTTGCCAAGACTTTCAGCAACACTGTCAACAAATGCATTTAATACTTCTTCAGCAACTTTTTTAGTCACTTGAGATTTTTCTGCTACAACAGCGATTAATTCTGTTTTGTTCATAATGAACCTCCTTTTGTCTTTCTAACGCCATTATATCACTATTTATTTTGATATGCAATCTTTTTAACATTTTTGTTATTGAAGGATAGCATTAAATAGCGATTATGAGGGTTTTAATAGGCATTTTTAGTCGATTTTTTCACTCTTTAAGGTACGTGTGAGCAATTTTGTTACGGCGTCTTGAATCGGCATTTCTTCAAAAATGACATGATAAGCAACTTCAATTATTGGTAAAGAAAGTCCCTTTTTTAACGCCAATTGATGAAGTGCTTCAATGGCTCTTACGCCTTCAATGGTTTGTTTTTCTTCTTGATAAATTTGTGCCATAGACTTTCCTAAACCAATTTGCTTACCGGCTTTGAAGTTTCTTGAATTTTCAGATGAAGCTGTAACAATCAAGTCACCTACACCAGTCAGTCCGAATGCTGTCTCACGCTTACCACCGTAAGCTTCAACTACTCTGACAATTTCAACAATGCCACGGGTAATTAAAGCGGCACGGGCATTTTCGCCCATGTCTAGACCTGTTGCCATACCACTGACTACAGCGATGGCGTTTTTTACTGCACCGCCAACTTCACAACCGATCAAATCGTCCGAAGTATAGACACGCATATAGGAATCATTAGAAAATACATTTTGGAGTGATTGCGCCAACGCCATATTTTTAGAAGCAATCGTTAATAGCGTCAATTTACGACGAATGACTTCTTCTGCATGGCTTGGACCTGTGAGTACAGCAAATCCGGCAAGATGGTCATTTGAAATGACTTCTTCGACGATTTCTGAAACACGTTTTGAAGTGTCCGGTTCAATCCCTTTGGACACGTTAATGAAGTATTTTGGTGATTTCAATGCACTGTTGATGGTATTCAATAGGCTTCTCATCACTTTGGTTGGAACGGCTAGGACTAAATAATCTGAAAAAGCCAAAGCTTCTTGAAGATCATTGGTTGCTAGCAGTGTTTGTGGTAAGGGTAAATCAAAAAAGGGATGCACATGTTTTTGATTGATGGTCAAAACGAATTGTTCATTGATATCATAAATGACGACTTCATTGCCGTTGTCGACTAAGAGTTGTCCGAGTGTCGCTCCCCAAGCGCCACCGCCGATGATCGATAATTTCATTCTTGTTCCTTCTTTCTCAATATTAGTTTAAGTGGAGACCCAGTAAAATCAAAGGCTTTTCTAAATTGGTTCTCTAAATATCGTAAATAAGAGAAATGTACATAGCTCGGGTCATTGACAAATATAACGAACGTTGGTGGTTTTGTAGACACCTGTGTCATATATGAGAACTTTGCTTTACCTTGATTAAACTGTGCTGGTGGATTCATTGCAACGCTATCCAGTAATATGTCATTCATGACAGACGTTGGAATGCGTCTGTTATAGGATTCATACGCTTTATTGATGGCAGGAAACAACGTATCGATACGTTTGTTTTCTTTAGCTGAAACGAAACAGACTTCTGTGTAACTTAAAAATTTAAAGTTATCATACATCTCTTGTTTCATATTACCCATGGTTTTTTCGTCTTTTTTAACAATATCCCATTTATTTACAACAACTACAGATGCTTTATGATAGTCCTGAATGTACCCTGCAACGTGTAAATCTTGTGCGATGATATCTCTTGTACCATCGACAACAATCAATGCAATGTCACAGCGTTCAATGGCTTGAAGCGCTCTTAAAACACTGTATTTCTCAGTGTTTTCATAGACTTGACCACGTTTACGTATACCTGCTGTGTCGATGATGACATACTCAACATCGTCTTTTTTAAATGGGGTATCAATGGCGTCACGGGTTGTCCCTGCAATTTCAGAAACGATGACACGTTCTTGACCCAAAATGGCGTTGGTTAAACTCGATTTACCGACATTAGGGTACCCAATCACAGCGATTTTAATCGCGTCCGGATGTTCGTCATCAGCAAAATCTTCTGGCATCGATTGAATGATGGCATCCATCAATTCACCAATACCAATCCCGTGGTTGGCGGACACTGCGATAGGGTCTCCAAAACCTAAGGAATAAAATTCATAAATACTTTGTTTTAATTCAACATTATCGACTTTATTTACAACAACAATGACTTTTTTATCCGTTGGATATAGTCTTTTTGCGATAAATAAATCGTCATCGGTTAACCCGCTTCTAGAATCAACAACAAACACAATCAAATCAGCCTCTTGAATAGCGACGTCTGCTTGTTGTTTAATTTGTTCTAAAAAAGGGGCATCGCTAATTTCGATGCCCCCGGTATCAATTACCGCGAAACTTTTGGTTAACCACTCAGTCTTAGCATAGATTCGATCTCTCGTTACGCCAGGTACGTCATCGGTAATCGACAGTCTCGATCCAATCATACGATTGAATAGGCTGGATTTCCCTACGTTGGGACGCCCCACGATTGCTACTTTAAATGGCATTAACCATCACCTCGTTTATTTTTTCTTTTGGTCTTTCAATAGATTACCAAATAAGTCGCCAAGGGTAGTTGTTGTTTCTTCTTGATTTAAGTATGGGGCATACTCACTACGCATGGTGTCTTCTTTGACTTGTCTTATAGATAATTTAAGATGCCATTCTTTTGGATTGACTTCAAGCACTCTCGCAACGACTTCATCTCCAACAGCATATAGATCTTCAATTTTATTTACTCTTTCAGTAGATAGTTCAGAGACTGGTACAAATCCAGTGACCCCTTTGGCTTCTACGTTGATACCTTTATCAGATACAATTTCCAATACCTTAACACTGACATCTTCAAAACGCTTGAAGGAAACATTTCTCCAAGGGTTATCGATCATCGCTTTTTTAGAAAGGCTGATCTTCTTTTGTTTTACATCGATGGATAAAATCGCAACTTCAACACTGTCGCCAATTTTAACAAAGTTAGCAAAATTATCATTAGGATTCCAAGAGTATTCAGATGCATGCAATAAACCTCTGACGCCTTCTTCAAATTCTAGAATCAATCCAAATGGTAACTTTTGAACTACGGCACCTGTGATATTCGAACCCTTTTTGTGGGTATCAGCGAATGCTTCAAATGGGGTAGGTAACAATGCTTTGTGTGATAAATCTAAACGCATGCCTTCTTTTTTGATGATCTTAACTTCAATTTCTTGACCTACTTTGAGTGCTTCTGCAATATTCTCAATGCGGTTGTGTGAAATTTGGCTAATGCGCAGTAAACCAGCCACGTGTTGGAATCTCACTGTAGCTGCGTGAGGGTCTAATCTTTCGATAACACCCTTCAATACATCACCTGTCTTGATGGTGTCAATTTCTTCTTTACGTTGTTGTTGTCTCATGTCTAGCTCAGTTTGACGTTTCGCTTCAAAGATTTGCTTTCTAGATGCGATCAAACGTGGGCGGTTACCGCCTTTAACTTCAATCAAATGCACTTCTAGAGATTGTCCCTTTAAAGTTTCTTTTTGTTCAACCAATTCACGGTCTAATAAACCAAACGGTAAAAATATATCAAAACCAGCGAACTTTAAATGAAGACCTTTGTCGTCAACCTTCGTTATCTTAGTAATAATGGAGCGGTTTTCTTTATAAGCCACTTCAATTTCTTCGAACGCTTCCTCTTTTATTAACGGTAGTCTGTTTAAAAGAATATAAGATGGTTCGTCATTGATTTTGCTGACAATAGCTTTGACGACATCCCCTTCTTTAACAACGCCTAAAAACGAGGTAATGTTCTTACCAAAATATTCGACAAACATTCTTGCTTCTGCGTGGTTTTGTAGGGTTAAATAAATACATTTTTCTTCAACCTTAAAAACGACCCCTTCAACTTTGTCTCTTACTCTGACTGAATCTAGATTAACGTCCTTCATTTGTAGTTCTTCCATGGTATTTCTCCTTTTTCAATATCTCTTCTGTGATACGCTTTGTAGTATCCTCAATCGAATAATGTGTCGTATCAATCACTATGGCATCGGGTGGACAAATCAGTGGGGATTCCTTTCGTGTAGAATCCTTATGGTCGCGTTCTAGAATTTCATTTTCTAGCGCATCCAATTCCTGTTTTATACCCAGTACTTCCTTCTCTTTTTGACGGCGTTTAGCCCGTTCCTTGACATTGGCAGTTAAGAATATTTTCAAATCCGCATCTGGCAATACAACAGACCCAATATCTCTACCATCCATGATGACATTGATATTTTCTGCAGCTTCTTTTTGAATTTGAACCAAGATCTTTCTTACATAGGGAAATGAGGAAACTTTAGATACATTACGTGTAACTGCATCCGAACGAATTTTATCCGTTACATCGCTGTCATTCACATAAATACGGTTTTTCTCATATCTCACTTTTAAATCTTGCATGAATACATAGCCTGATTCATCGTTTAAATCGATATTTTTTTGAAGCGCTATGTAGGTAATCGCTCGGTACATCGCACCGGTGTCGATATGTGTTAAATTTAATTGTTCAGCAATGCGCTTGCTGATGGTCGATTTTCCGCTTCCAGCAGGTCCATCTATTGCGACTTTAAATCCCGGCATGATTAACCTCCACACCCCTTAATTATACCACTGTAACGTGATAATTTCCATATTTATTAGATTTTTTTGATATCTCCATACAACTTTTTAACCTCATGGATTTTGAGTGCGCGATATGAACCACGCTCTACACCATCCAGTGTTAAAAAAGAGTACCCAACGCGTGTTAAGTTTTTGACTGGATAACCGACCATTTCCATCATCTTTCTAACTTGTTGATTTTTGCCTTCAGCGATGATAATTTCTACAAGCGTCGAGTTATTTTTTGTATCGTATTCAGCCGCTTTAACCTTGGCAGGTTTAGTCACGTAATTATCAATTTTAATTCCTTCTTTAAGCGTCTTAATGGCCGCTTTTGTAAGCATGCCATCCACCCTTGCAAGATAGGTTTTTGGTACTTCATACTCTGGTCTAGTTAAATAATAGGCTAAATCGCCATCGTTGGTAAATAGAAGGAGTCCAGCAGTATCGTAATCCAATCTACCGACTGGAAAAATCCGTTGTGATTTGTCTACTTCATCGAATAGACTCATGACAGTGCGGCGCTTTAAATCGTCTTTAACGGTCGTAACATACCCCGTTGGCTTATTTAGTAAGTAATAGACATGTTCTTCTTTTTCAATCAATTTATCGTCAACGGTAACTTGATCTTCTTTTTTCACTGAAAAACCGGGTTGTTTGACAACCACGTTGTTGACCTTAACTCTACCAGCCTCAATGATTTCGACAGCGCCACGTCTTGAAGCGACGCCTGCTTCTGCCAATCTTTTTTGTAATCGTATCATATTATTTACCCTCACTTCATTCTAAATTATACCATCAACTGGATGGGATATTCATTTGAAAATATGAAAAAATCCTATTTCTTTTAAAATCTTTTTATACAAAGAAAAAAGGGCGTCAATAAACCCCTTTTCATTTCTTATTTTTCGCGAGAAACATAAGACCCGTCAGCTGTGCTTACGATGATTCTTTCGCCTTCTTCAATGAACATCGGTACTTTGGTTTGAATGCCTGTTTCAAGTATCGCGTCTTTCATTGCAGAAGTTTTGGTATCACCCTTAACCGCATTCATGGTTTCTTTGACAGCCAATGTCACTTTATCTGGAAGATTGATACCAAGAATTTCAACATCGTTATATGATAACACTTCAACAGTCATGCCATCGATGATGAATCTAGCTTCGTTTTTAATTTGATCATGTGGAATCTCCACTTGTTCGTAGTTATCCATATTCATAAATACGTGCATGCCATCTGCATTGTATAAGTATTGCATAGCAATCTTATCAATTTGTGCTCTCTCAAACTTTTCTTGTGCGTTGAAAGCCATTTCTGTGATCGAACCTGTTCTTAAATTTCTAACCTTGGTACGAACGAATGCCATAGAGTTTGCCGATTTTACGTGCATGAATTCCATAACTGAATAGATGTTACCTTTGTAGCCAATGGTAAGACCCGTTTTAAAATCACTGGTTGTATACATGTCTTTACCTCCTAAAAAATCCTTTTATATTATATCATAACTTGGCTTATTGTAAATGTTTTTCGATTAATTCTTTTACAGCCAAGACATAACTTTGTTCTTTTTGGCCAATGACATAGACATCGGCTAATGGTTTTAAAATATCAAATCGTCTAAAGTATTCTCTGGTTTCAATATCACTGAGATGAACCACTGCTTTTTTACACAAAACCAATTCAAATGCGTCTCTTAATGACACAGAATGGTGGGTCAATCCCCCTGGATTGATGACAACACAGTCATAGTCCTCGGTGTTTTGTAAAAGGTCAATCAAAGCACCCTCATGATTGGATTGAAAAAATGTAAAGTCAACTTCTGGGTAAGTATCTGATAACAGTTGATTGATATCGAGCATTGTCAATGTGCCATAAAGCGATTGGTTTCGTTTGCCAAGCATATTTAAATTGGGTCCATGGACGACTAAACATTTCATAGGTTAAATTTCTCCTTTAATAATTGTCTTAATTTTTGGGTAGTTTGTTCCACATTGCCATCATTCGATACGATTACATCTGCGAAGAATACATAACTAAGCATGCGTTCTTGATAAAGCGTGTCGAGTGATTTATTTTTCAAAAGTGGTCTAGGGTAATCTTGTTCAATCCGGTCTTCAATCAACGTGATGTCGGTATCAATATAAACCTTAATCCCATTCATCAGTGCTTTATTGGTGCGATCTTTGACAATCCCACCCCCTGTAGAAATCACCAATTGATCGCCTTCAATTTCAGCCAACGCTTTTTTCTCCTGGACTCTGAAAGTGGCTTCGCCATATTTCTCAAAAAACTCATCGATGAACATCAGTGAGTTGCGTTCTATGACGTGATCCAAATCAATGAAACGATAATTCAATTGTTTTGCTAAAGCTTTACCAATGGTAGTTTTTCCTGCACCAGGCATGCCAATTAAGTATATATTCATATTACCTCTTATAAAATGCGGATATTTTTAAAATCGATTGTTGAAGTGCTGCTTCATAGTCACGCATATCGATGATTTCAGCATGCATTTGATTGCTGAACCAGGTTTGTTGACGTTTCGCTAAGTGTCTTGTTTTCTTTTTAATTTCATCCACAGCGTCTTCTAAAGTACATAGTCCGTCTAAATGATTATTTAACTCACGATACCCTAAAATATCAAGATTCAATCCAACTGTTTTTAATGCTTCTACTTCACTTAAGAAACCTTGATCCATCATCATATCTACGCGACGGTTGATGCGATCGTACAATACTACTCGATCCATGGTAGCGTATAATATAAGCGCATCATAAACGGGGATGTCTTTTCTCACAAGCGCACTTCTCTTGGTTTCTTTAGCTAAAACAAGTGCACGCAAAATGCGTCTACGGTTATTTGGGTGTAACTCTAAAGCGGTGATGGGGTCGATATCACTGAGCAATTGGTGTAAAGCCAGATTGTCTAGGTGATCATATTGTTTTTCAGCTTCAATATCACGCTTCGGATTGTTGAATTCATAGTCAAATAATGCTGCCTTAATATATAAGCCAGTCCCACCAACGACAAATGGAGTTTGAATGTTTTCAATATGTTCTCTGACCATCCTTTGAAATGTAGCAACATCAAAGGCTTGATCTGGATTTAAAATATCGATCATATGATGTGGAATGCCTTGCATTTCTTCAAGTTTGATTTTCGCAGAACCAATATCTAATTTTTTATAGACTTGTACAGAATCGCCAGAAATAATCTCTGCTTTAAAGTGTTTAGCTAAATCAATGGATAATTTGGTTTTACCAACGGCGGTTGGTCCACAAATAACGATAACTTTTTTCATACGATTCGCTTAAATAACTTCTCAATCTCGTATTGTGTAAACGAGATCACGATGGGTCTACCATGTGGACAATAATACGGATTTTCACATTGATTTAATGCGTGCATTAAATGTTCTATTTCCAAATGATTGAGTGGTTTATTCGCTTTGATGGCACCTTTACAAGCAACATCTTTTGCCAATTGATCTCTCAGTTTTTTCAAATCTATGGCATTATACTGTCTCAATTGCTCAATTAAACCATACACCATGTAATCGATGTCTTTTTCTTCTAACCATAAAGGTAATTCTCTTAGTAGATACCCTTCTTGAAAAGGTTCAAATACCAAACCATAAGAACCAATCAACGTTTTATTTTGTTCGATGATATCCTTTTCAGTGGGTCTAAAGACATAACTGATTGGGGTAATCAATTGTTTTCTTTCTGGTTTAATGTGTCCAAGGCGTTCATAGATGGTTTCATAACGAATCCGTTCTGCGGCCGCGTGTTGGTCAATAAGGAATAACCCCTCTGTATTTTGAAATAATAAATAAGTGCCTGCATATGAGCCAATATAGCTCATCGCGGGTATTTTTTTGGACGGTGTTTCTATGTTTACAGACTCGTTTTGGATGGGAGGTTCTTGAATATGCAATTCAAGACCACTTTGCCAAAGTTCAAATCCAGTGTACTTAACTGATTTTTCTGAATTTAACACATCCGGTATGGACTCGTTTTGGGTTTTAAATGCCGATGTTACACAACTTCTAATTAGATTCCCTACGACATATTCATTAGAAAACTTGATTTCTTTCTTTTGAGGGTGAACATTCACATCGACCAAAGAAGCATCCAAATGGATATCCACATAGGCAATTGGGTAACGTCCGACCATGAGATGGGTATGATATCCTTCAACGACACTGTTGACCAATCCATAGTTTTGAATGGTTCTACCGTTCACTGAAATCACAACGTCATTTTTACGTGCTCGGGTGATTTGAGGACTAACCAAATAAGCTTTAATTCGAATATCATTTTGTTCCATTTGATGGATTTTCAATGACTTCGCTACTTCTTGCCCATAAATGCTGGCATAAATCTCAGCATAATCGTTTAAACCTGATGTATTTCTGATGTGTTTTAAGTCGTGTGTGACTACAAAAGCGACTTTTGGATTTGACAATATCATTTCATCGATGACTTCTAACATGTAAGCAAGTTCGGTTTGAGGGGATTTGATGTATTTTAATCTAGCTGGAACATTGTAAAAAAGTTCTCTGACTTTTACCTCTGTACCTTGATTCAAAGCAATAAAACCTTCTTGAACCAAATGCCCACCTTCATAAGTGACAAAGTACGGGTCGCTTTCTAAAGTTTTAGAAGCGATGGTCATTTTAGATACTGAAGCAATCGCTGGGATGGCTTCTCCTCTAAAACCCAAACTAACTATGTGCGCCAAATCGTATTCATTCTTAATTTTGGAGGTAGCATGTCTTAAAAAAGCCATGTGGAGGTCTTTTGGATCCATCCCTATCCCATTATCCAGAACTTTTATTTCTTCTAGTCCATGATTCTTTAAATGCACTTCGATTTTGGTAGCTTTCGCATCAATCGCGTTTTCAATCAGTTCCTTTAAAGCCGATGCAGGACGGGTAACCACTTCTCCAGCAGCAATCATGTTGGATAGTCGTTCGTCTAATTTTATGATGGTTGCCATGAGAATCCCTCCTTTACTTCAATTCGTCTTGTAATTTTTTAATCAACAATAAAGCTTCAATCGGAGATAAAGCGTTGATGTCTGTATCTTTGATCATTTCAATGACATGTTCTTCGGTTTTTGAAACGTATATATTATCAATTTCTTCGACATGATCAAAATTAAACAAATTCAATAGGGCTGTCTTCTTTTTGTCAGCTTCCAAGTGTTTCAAAATCTCATCCGCACGATAAATCAATACCTTTGGTAATTTTGCGAGCTCTGCAACATTGATGCCATAAGATTTATCGGTTGGTCCCTCTTTGATTTTATGTAAAAATACAATGTTGTGTTTTTCTTCAACAGCCGATACATGGATATTTTTCAATCGCTTTAAGGTTTGTTCAAGCACAGTTAATTCATGATAGTGTGTTGAAAATAATGTGATGGCTTTGATTTTTTCATGGACATATTCGATGATGGCTTGTGCAAGAGCCATGCCATCATAGGTGGCTGTACCTCGTCCAATCTCATCAAAAATCAATAAACTTTGTTTTGTAGCGTACCGAATGGCTTCATTCGCTTCCAACATTTCCACCATGAATGTAGACTGACCAGCAGTTAAATCATCGCTTGCGCCAATTCTAGTATAAATGGCGTCAAATATCGGTAATCTAGCCTCATCAGCTGGTACGAATGATCCCATTTGGGCTAACACAACGATTTGTGCAAGCATTCGCATATAGGTCGATTTACCACTCATGTTGGGTCCAGTAATGAGTAAAATGCCGGAATCATTGATATCAATATGATTTTCAACGAAACCCCCTTGTAGAGCTTGTTCAACCACAGGATGACGACCATTTGTAATTTTTACGACGTTTTCTTTAAGTAATGTAGGTCTGACATATCGGTATTTTTTCGCAACAAAAGCCAAATTTGACATCGCATCTACAAACGCAATGTTGTCAGATAGAATTTGTAAGTCTTTTGTATAGGTAGCAACTTGATCTCGAAGTGTAACAAACAATTCATATTCCAAAGCGATTTCTTTTTCACCTGCTGAAAGCAAAAAGGCTTCTTTTTCTTTTAACAATGGTGTGACATAGCGTTCACCAGTAGAAAGCGTTTGTTTTCGTTCATATCCAAATTCAGATTGAACCAAATCTAAACTGCCTTTGGTAATTTCAATATAATAACCAAACACACGGTTATATCCAACCTTGAGGTTTTTAATACCTGTTCGGTCTTTTTCTTTTGTCTCAAAATCAATCATCCAAATCTTTCCATCTTTTGATGCATTCTTGAGTTCATCTAAACCCGCATGGTAACCCAGTTTAATGAGTCCGCCATCCTTGATGGTGAGTGGTGGATCTACCTCAATGGCTTTTTCAAGTAATTCATGGAGATCATGAAAATCATCGATGGATTCATTAAGGTTATTTAAGTGTGGGGTATTGTATAAACTTAAAGCGGTTTTGATCGCTTTTAGTCGAGATAATGTTTGTCTCAATTGTGCTAAATCTCTACCAGATGCATTTTTGGTTACAATTCTAGAGGTAATTCGTCTTAAGTCGTAAACCCCTTTAAGTGATTCTCTGACTTCGTTTAAGTGAACGATATTACGATTCAAATCGTCAATGATATCATAACGGTATAAAAGTGTCGCTTCATCACGACTGGGTTCATCCATGAATTTTCGAAGTAATCTGGATCCTAGTGCCGTGATGGTGTGGTCGATGGTAGATAATAAAGTAGCTGCGTTTCGTTTGCCACTATGGACCGATAACTCCAAACTCGCACGACTTTGATAATCAATTCTTAAAAAACTTTCCGGTTTGATTAGATTCAACCGATTAAATTGCTTAATGTCGTTCTTTTGGGTGTCGCTTAAGTAATATAACAACATCGATACTGCTGCTTTTGGTAAATCACTGAGTGTGCTGGTGAGTGGTGAATCGAGTTTTCCATCCGTATGTGAAATGAGTACATAGGATTTGAATTTATCTTCGAGTCGTTTTTGATCTCTTTCTAACACCAGTTCTTTAATATTTAATATGAGCATTTGCTTGATTAAATCCGCTTCAGATAAGTCCACTAAAATGGATAAATCTCCTGTAGATAAGTCTGCAAACGCCAAATGATACTTTAACTTATCTTGAATCAACGCCCCAATATAGTTATAACTGGATGCGTCTAAAATACCTTCATCCATAATCATTCCTGGTGTCAGTAATTTAACAACCTCTCGTTTAACGAGGCCATTACCTGGTTCTGTCACCTGTTCAACAATCGCAATTTTGTAGCCTTTTTGAATGAGTTTTTGAGCGTATGGTATCATGGCATGATACGGTACACCACACATTGGTACGCGTTCTTTGACCCCTGCATCTCTACCTGTTAAAGCAATTTCTAGTTCTTTGGATCCTACAATAGCATCCTCAAAAAACATTTCATAGAAGTCACCTATTCTAAAAAAGACTATCGCGTCAGCGTAGTCCTTTTTAATGTCTAAATATTGTTGCATCATTGGGGTGTATGTAATGTCTTTTTTGCCCATACAATCACCTTTCTACTATAAATCTGGATATACTAGCCAATTAAGTTGTTGAACCAGTTCATAAATGCTGCCCAGTTTCCAAGGTATTGGAAAGTAGTATCGATCCAATTCTTAACAAGATTTGCAAATTCAAATCCTGGGTCAAATATGATATTGAGTATGCCTTTATTTGGATCGCTTGACCAAGCAGGAAGACCAAAATCATAAACACCATATGCTCTTAGGAAACCGATGGCTGCGTATGCGATGGCTAGTAATAAAACAATAATGAATGTCCAACGGAATACTTTTCTAAATTTACCTGCTGGTTTCTTAGCTTTCTTTTGCTTTTTAGGTTTGCTCTTATTATTTTCTTTTGCCGAATTGTCTTCTTCCTTGATTTCTTCAATCACTGAAGTTGTTGATGAAGTGAGTTCAGTCTTCACTGTATTCATTTCTTCAATTTGTTTTGCTTCGGTCTTTTCGACTTTATCCCATTCTTTAGCAGACAATGTCGTTTCATAACCCATCATGAAGGTTGGTGTTAAAATTGGACGGTGTGCTTTTTCATAGGCTTTATCTAACATCGCTTGATGATATTGATTTAAATCCATACGTAAAGCACGAATTTCAGCGACGATACCATCGAGGGCTTCTTTTGGTAAAGATTGAACGACGACGGTTTCTTTAATGGTTTCGACTCTTGGTGGTTCTTGATAATAATAAGCCTGTCTTGGTTCATAAGGACGCGGTTCTTCTTTTTGAAGACGTTCTTGTGGTTTTGGTTCAACGACTGGTTCTGGTTGTTTTTCAGGTTGAGGTTCCACTTTTTCAACCACTTTAGGTTCAGGTTTTAAAGCTTCAACTTCTTCATCCACAGGTAGTATCGTAACCATTGGTTCTGATTCAACTATTTTCTCAATGACTGGTTCAGGTTCTTGTGAAAGCACCAATACTGGTTCTTCATCAACATAAACACGTGCCGCTGGTTTGATTTCTTCATAGACGCCTGGCGTGGATGGTACGTAGTATTTTTCTTTGGTTTCTGAAGCATTGGCTAAAATATATTCAATAATTTCTTCTTTTTTAAGTTCAATGGAAGCTTTGATATTGTGTTCGATTGCGAAACGTTGTAGTTGAATGACAGCCAAACCATTGACTTTATCTTCGAGTTCTTTAGAATACTTATCTTGATTTTTCAGTTCACGTACGATGATGTCTACGAGTTCACCTTTTTTCAATCTGCGCGGTACATCGACACCAAACTTCTTACCGATTTCACGTAGTTCAATCAATGTGGAGCTTTTGAATAATACAGGTCTAAAAATCTCAGGTGTCAATCCATCAATTTGATTGGTTTCATCAAAAAATATCGAATTTAATTTGTCATTGTAAGCGATGAAATCTTCTAATACGGCACCTTTTTGAAATTCTCTTGCTGCCTTAACAAAACCCATCAATTCGCCTTCAGGTACTTGTTTATCAAATAAATAAGAAAGCAAATTCACCCATAATGTTTCACGGGCTTTACGATCTAATTCGGCATCTTTGAATTGTGGCACTAAATTGATTAATTGTGATTCGCTATAGTGGTCATACCAAGAAAGACGATAATTAACTTCGTCTGAAAGTGTTTGTAATACAATTTTTTTACTTGTCACAAATGGATCCAATTCACGTTTCAACGAAGCCATTCTGAGCTTACGAGGAACAGTTAATCCAATCAACTCGAAAAATCTCACAACCTTATCGGCTGGATAAAAAATCAAAGCTTTGACTAAATCTTCAATCTTTATTTTCTTATCACCAATTTTTACTTCGCTAAACATCGTTAGAATTGCCATAATATTCCCCCCAATTGTGTTTGCCTAGTATTATCATACCTCATATTTATATATTTTACAAGTGCGTTAACCTTTGAAAAAAAGTGGGATGGTCCGTTATTACGGCTATTTCCCACTTTCGATTTGATATTTAGCTAGTGCATGGTTTATTTCATTTTCGATGATTTCTTTTATCTCTTTTAATAAATCGTTTAATTCTTGTTGCATGAACAAATATGTCTCAATCATAGGGTCTGTTTCAATCGATTGGCGGACTTCATCATAAGCCGTTTGAAACTGATTCATTGCGTTTGTTTTATGAATCATTTTGGCATTGACTAACTGTTTTTGTAATGCTTTCATTTCACTGAAGCGTCGTTTCAATTCTTTGTCATTGTTGATGGTATTTTCAAACTTTTGATACGTTTTTAAAATATCCAATGACTCAATCATATCGATGAGTTCTTGTTGTTTACTCACAGGCTTCTCCTATAAGAAACCACGTTCTCGCTTCAGTTATTTTAACTTTAACAATCTTTCCAATTAGAGATTTATCACCTTTAAAATTGACGAGTTTATTGTGTTCTGAATACCCAGCCAAGGTTTTATCATCATTTTTGGAGGTACCTTCAACCAAGACTTCGACGACTTGATTTTTGTATTTTTGACTGGCCCTTAAGTAACCCTCATTGACCAATTTAATGAGTCGTTTCAATCGATCTTTCTTTTCAAATTCTGGAATATTGTCTTCGAATGAATAGGCTGGTGTACCCGCACGTTTTGAAAATATAAACGTATATGCCCCTTCAAAATCCATTTCCTTGACTAATTCCAATGTCATTTGAAAATCCGCTTCGGTTTCGGTTGGAAATGCAACTATGATGTCGGTTGTAAGAGCAATGTCTGGTTTTGCTTTTTTGAGTTTACCAATCACTTCCACATAAAGTTCTCTCGTATAATGCCGATTCATTTTCTTTAAAACAGCATTACTGCCTGATTGAACAGGTAAATGTAAGTGTGGCATGACGGATTTACAGGATCTAAAGGCTTCAATTGTTTTATCGTCTAAATCGTGTGGATGACTGGTTGTAAATCGGATTCTTGGAATACCGATTTTGTCTAGATCCATCAATAAATCACCAAAAGTATAAACGATGTCCTTGAAATCTTTACCATAAGCATTGACGTTTTGACCTAATAACGTCACTTCTTTATACCCTTGTGTTTTCAAATCCTTGACTTCTTGAATGATTTCTTCCTTCAGTCTTGAACGTTCTTTACCTCTGGTATAAGGGACAATGCAGTAGGTACAAAATTCATCACAACCAAACATGATATTGACCCATGCTTTATAGGGGTTTTGTCGAACTTTCGGGAGATTTTCAACAATGTTGCCTTCTTCTGAGAATACTTCAACAACCCGCTCTTTATTGAAATAGGCAGACTCAATATACTGTGGTAATAAATGAATGTTGTGTGTTCCAAATATCAAATCCACGTGTTGGTATTTTTCGAGTACGCGATTGACCACGTTTTCTTCTTGTGCCATACAGCCGCATAAGCCAAGGATTAAATCTGGGTGACGACGTTTCATCGCTTTTAAGCGACCGAGTTCGCCCCAAATCCGGTTTTCTGCATTTTCACGTATGGCACAGGTATTGATCAGAATGATGTCTGCTAGTGCTTCATCTTCCGTAGGTTGATAACCCATATCATTTAAAATGCCTGCCATGGTTTCGCCATCGGCTTCATTGCCTTGACAACCATAGGTTTGAATCTTATAAAATTTACCCACCCCAATTTTTTGAAGACGTTCGTCGAGGAGATAATCTTTATGTTCAATTTCTGCCTTCGTACGTTTACGTGCTTTATTCAAATTAGGTTTGAAATATTTGTCTATATCTATCAATTTAATCACCTAGGATAAGTATACACGTTTAGGGGGTTTATTTCAATTGAAAGGGTATCTATAGCATACTTACCACAGCATTTGATTACCACAAAATGAAAAAAAACACACCATTAGGTGTGCTTAGTCTTCGATATGAATTCTTTCAATGGTTCTTTTCTTTAAATCTAAGATCACTGCATTTAATTGATTTCGTGTGTTCGCAACCACATTGGCTGGCGAATGTCCAAACAAGAAACGATTAACTACGATGTCTTTATCAACACCGATAACGCCGTCTAGTGGACCTGTCATACCAACATCGGTTAAGTATAACGTCCCTTTGGGTAATACACGATTATCCGCAGTTTGAATATGGGTATGCGTTCCAATGATTGCGTCAACTCGGCCATCAAAATAATGACCTAAGGCTATTTTTTCGGAAGTGGCTTCAGCATGGAAATCAATGAATACATAATCGGCCTTTTCTGTTTCTAAAAGGTGATCGATTTCAAAGAATGGGGATTCTAAGTTCGCATTCATAAAGGTGCGTCCTAAAGCATTGATGACCAATAGCGTGGATTGATTAAATTTAATGATGTCGTATCCTTTGCCTGGTGCTTTCGGAAAATTAAGTGGTCGAACGATTCGAGAATCGTCGATATATTCAACCAAGTCCGATTGTCCCCACACATGGTTGCCCATGGTGATCGAATGAACCCCTGCACTCATCAATTCTTTGTAAAAACGGAGTGTAATACCTCTACCATTGTTGGCTGAATTTTCAGCGTTAACAATGACGATATTGGGTTTATAATCGGATTTTAATTGTTCTAAGTTATCCATTAAAATCTTTCTGCCAGGTTCGCCGTACACGTCACCTATGAATAATATTCTCATACTCTACCTTCTTAAAAGAAAAAGGGGACAAGCCCCTTTTATTTTGCAATATCGGTTGCGCGTGTTTCTCTAACAACAGTTACCTTGATGGTACCTGGGTATTGAAGATTCGCTTCAATTTGTTCTTTGATTTCACGTGCTACTTTGAATGTGGATAAATCATCCACTTCGTCAGGTTTAACGATGACTCTGATTTCACGACCGGCTTGAATCGCAAACGAACGTTCAACCCCTGCAACTTTGTTAGAAATGGTTTCTAATTGTTCAAGGCGTTTGATGTAGTTATCGATAGATTCACTACGTGCGCCTGGTCTGGCTGCACTGAGTGCGTCAGCTGCCGCAACTAACACCGCTATGATGGATTGTGGTTCTTTGTCACCATGGTGTGATGCAATAGCATCGATAACTTCTTTTGGTTCATGATATTTGGAAACGATTTGTACACCGATTTCGACATGTGAACCTTCAACTTCGTGGTCCACTGCTTTTCCGATATCGTGAAGTAGTCCTGCACGTTTAGCCAATACTTCATTTTCACCGATTTCTGCAGCCAGTTTACCAGCTAAAAATGCGGTTTCAATGGAATGTTTTAACACATTTTGTCCATAGGATGTTCTAAAACTCATACGGCCCAATAGTTTTACTAAGTCAGGGTGTAATTTACCAATATTCGTTTGGAATACGGCATTTTCACCAGCTTCTCTAATAAACATATCGACTTCTTGTTGAGCTCTTTCAACGACTTCTTCAATGCGACCTGGATGGATACGTCCATCTTCAACAAGTGCTGTTAAAGCGCGTTTCGCTACTTCTCTACGGATTGGGTCGAACCCAGATAATACGACTGCTTCTGGTGTATCATCGATGATTAAGTCAACACCGGTTAATGCCTCTATGGTGCGAATATTACGTCCTTCGCGTCCAATAATTCTACCCTTCATTTCATCGGTTGGAAGGGATACAACTGATACCGTTCTTTCGCTTGTTGTCTCACTCGCATATTTTTGAATTGCCAGTGTCAATAGATTCTTCGCTCGTTGATCTACTTCTGATTTAGCTTTTTCTTCTTCTTCTTTAATGTAGTTTGAAATTTCATCGGACATGCTTTGTCTTACACGATCCATAATAATCGCTTGTGCTTGTTCCGTGGTAATCCCAGAAATCTCCATTAATTTCGCTTCTTGCTGCTTCAAAATGTCTTCCACTTTGCTATTCAATTGTTCAAGTTCTTGCTTCTTTTCGTCTAGCTTGATTTCCTTTTGTCCAAGAAATTCTTCTCTCTTGTCCAAATTGGCAGCTCTTCTGTTCAGCATTTCATCTCTTTGTGATATTTTGGTTTCCAAATCGAGAACGACTTGTTTTCTTTCCTTCATATCACGTTCGAATTCACGTTTTTGATCAAAAATATTTTGACGTGCTTCTAGAATGGCTTCCTTTTTGAGTTTTTCGGCTTCTTTTTGGCCATCTTCAACAATTTTCTTCGCTAACTCACGGCTATCTTGGAGACTCTTTTCGTGTTGTTTTACACGAAAAATAAATCCGCCAATGAGGCCTAAAGCTAGTAGCAAAATGGAGACGATTGCCCATACTACATGTTCCATCGTTCATTCCTCCATTTTTTTGATTTGTTACATTTTTATTACTTGAGCGTTAAATATATTAAACAACATTATCAAAATTGATATACTTAATTTTAAGGTTTTAATCCTAAGTACTACTCTATAATTATATAGGAGAAAAGACTTTTAGTCAACGCATTACATTTCGACTTTTTTTTTGACCTGGCGTGTAGTATAATAGGATTACGTGAAATGAGGGATTTTATGAGGAAAGCGAAAAAAGTCAGCAAATGGGCATGGCTATATCAACACCGATTACCAATATTTGTAGTATTATTTTTTGTGGTTTTACCAATGATTTTCATACCGAGTATGTATATTCAAAAATACCTAGATAGTAAACCTGTCTTTTTCGGTGATAAACAAGCTGAAGTCATCGATGCCGAGGATATGGTTGTATTCGATATCGAGTATAAAATCACTCAAGTTCGTCAACCCAATGCAGATATGATTGGTGGTTTTTACAAATTCGACTATAAATTGACCAGAATTTCTGGGATTAATCCGATCAGTAATATTAAAATTCAATTTCAGTTATCTACCCGTTGGGCAAAATACACCGAAGTATCTGCAGAACAATCGGTAACACTCACTCAACTGAGATCTGCACAAGTGAATTTTAACTTAGATATGGACGCCAGTGTTTTACCATTTGTTACAGCCGATGGTCCTTACCTTTATGCAAAAATAACCTACGATGAAACCATCATGGGTGAAGCCTTCGCGCGCGTTATTTATATACGCATGCCATACGACTTGGTTAAAGACAATACACAAATCATTCCAGCATAGAAAAACGCTAGCAGCCGCTAGCGTTTTATTTTTATTTTAGTTGATAGGCAGTTCTAACTTTGGACTCAATATCTTTAGCCATGTCTGCGTGAGTTTCGAGATAATCCTTGGCGTTTTCACGACCTTGACCAATCTTCTCACCTTCATACGCATACCATGCACCACTCTTTTTGATGATTTCAAGTTCAACAGCGAGGTCGACCAATTCACCCATTTTCGAAACACCCTTACCATAAACGATGTCTACGGTCGCTTGTTTAAATGGAGGCGCGACTTTATTTTTCACGACTTTGATGTTCACTTTGTTACCAACCACATCATTGCCAGCTTTGATTTGTTCACTTCTTCTTACTTCTAGACGAATCGATGCATAGAACTTCAATGCTCTACCACCAGAAGTCGTTTCAGGGTTACCAAACATGACACCGACTTTTTCACGAATTTGGTTAATGAAGATGGCGATTGTATTGGTTTTACTGATGATCCCAGAAAGTTTTCTCATCGCTTGGCTCATTAATCGTGCTTGTAAACCGACGTGGGAGTCTCCCATATCGCCGTTGATTTCAGCTTCAGGGACGAGGGCTGCAACTGAGTCAATGACAACGATGCCGATGGCACCACTACGAATCAAAGCTTCAGCGATTTCGAGTGCCTGTTCACCGGTATCTGGTTGAGATAAAATTAAATTATCCACATCCACACCCAATGCTTTAGCGTATTGAGGATCGAGGGCATGCTCTGCATCAATGAATGCAGCGAAACCCCCTAATTTTTGTACTTCAGCAATCGCTGTCAAAGCGAAAGTGGTTTTACCAGACGATTCTGGTCCGTAAATTTCAATGATTCTGCCTTTTGGATATCCACCAATGCCTAAAGCCACGTCTAAAGAAATGGATCCAGATGGTGATGATTCGATATGGCGATCTGCTTCGTCACCTAACTTCATGACAGCCCCTTTACCATATTGTTTTTCGATTTGTTTCATCGCATTGAGCAGTGCTTCTTGTTTTTTAATGTCCATACATAAGCCTCCTTATTAGATATATACCTGAAACAGGTGTAGTTTTCTTTTTTAAATCGATTCAAATACCAAGCGTCGATTTTTCCAAAAATAATCGGCACCCGATAACACGGTAAATAATAACGCCAACCATAATAGGATATCACCTACGAGATTAGGTAAACCAAAATCATTAAACAGTAAGACAACCAAAGCGATGACAGTCATCACCATTTTGAGTTTTCCAAATGGGCTTGCTGCGATGACGACGCCTTTTTCTACCGCAAGTAACCGAACGCCTGTAACGATGAACTCTCTTGCAATTACGATGAGTGTCATCCACCATAAAACACGGTCAGTGGTCGCTTGTAAATATAAGAAAGCGGTTAATACGAGCAACTTGTCAGCTATCGGATCGGTGAATTTACCAAACGTCGTTACTTGATTGTTTTTACGCGCTAGGTAGCCATCTAAAAAATCTGTAAAACTGGCTAAAATAAATAATATGGCGAATAAGAGCTGTGCAAAATCCAATCCGAACAGCACGTTATCCACGCTTTTGAGTGGTTCTAAAAAACTGATAATCACCATCACCGGAATCGCGACGAAACGGCTTAAAGTGAGTTTATTTGGCAATGTCATCCATCATCTCTCTCTTTCAACTTATTTTAACATATTTTTCCTTTAATAGTTGCTTTTTAAAATGCCATTTGGTATAATTTGAGTTGCTTATCACGGGAGGTGACATTATGGCTAACATCAAACAACAAATCAAACGTATCAAGACAAACGAAAAGCGCAGATTAATCAATGCATCCTTTAAATCTTCTACCAAAACAGCTGTTAAAGCAGTAGAAAAGGCAGTAGCTGCTGGAGATAAAGAAAAGGCATTAGTAACTCTATCATTCGCAAGCAAGAAATTGGATAAGGGACAAGCCAAAGGAATTTTTCATAAAAACTTTGT
The DNA here is from genome assembly GCA_002423145.1 of Acholeplasmataceae bacterium UBA6150. Lineage (GTDB taxonomy): Bacteria > Bacillota_I > Bacilli_A > Acholeplasmatales > UBA5453 > Paracholeplasma. The sequence goes on from DIUU01000014.1 coordinate 82,401, forward strand.
TGCCAACCACAAATCTCAACTTGCACAACTAGTTAACAAACTACAATAAGCACATCTTGGATGTGTTTTTTTTTATCTTAACTTCTCAATTTCCAAACGGTTACCATATTGAGGAACCATTCGAACGTTTTTATTGAGTGGACCCGCCGGTGGATATTTCGGGTTATACCCAATCACATTGATATACCTGTCAATGGTATCGCGTTCTTTGATCATAGCAGTCAACCCTTTTAAGGTCGCTTTGACATCATCGATGGCTCTGTGGGTATTCTTGTGGTCGATTTGGTAAGTTATGACCAAATTATCCAAACGGTGTGGATACGGATGTCTGTCTTTAAAAATCGCCATTACATCCAGTAAATCATCGTTAATATCAAAAAACGGATCGACATGTTTTCGATACAGTGCCTTTAGGAATGCATAGTCAAATGCGATGTTATAGGCAACCAAGAGTGTATTGGGTCTAACCATATTTTTTAACATATTAAACGCTTCTATTTCTTCAATCCCATCCCTTAATAACATCTCATCTGTAATGTGTGTGATTTCGATGATTTTCTCTGGGAGTGGTTTATTTTGACGTATCAATACATTCAATTCTTTTTCTGCACGGTACTGCATTAAAATGGGGTCTCTTTTTAACAAGACCGCCCCAATTTCTATGACATTATCGGTTTTTGGATATAACCCTGTGGTTTCAAAGTCAAAGACCAGTATGTGTTCATATTTTTCAACCAACATGGTTATACCTCCAATAAGAATAATTCTAACCCTAATTTTTTGTCCATCCGACCCGATTTAATATCGTAGTCTAAATTGGACAATTTTTCATATAGTGATTCTAGATTTGTTTTTGATATTTGTTGTGCATTTTTTACCATATAATAGGCTTTACTGGATTTTACATTGAAGTATGAAGCAATCGCTTCTTGGTTGTATCCTTTTTCAAGCAGTTGTTTGGTTTGAATGGTTTCTTTCAATTTGGACGCGATGTTGAATATGATTCGAATCGGGTCTTCATTTTTTTCAAGTAAATCATAATAAACTTCTAAAATGCGTTTTTTATTTTTAGCCAATACCGCATTGGTGAGTTCGAAGATATTTTCCTCTAAGTTTCTCGCAACCAATTGTTTGATGTCTTTTAGCGTAATACGTTTTTCATCAAAAGCGAATAATTTGAGTTTCGACATTTCGTTATTCAGCATCGATATATCAAAATTGGTTCTTTCAAGCAATTCATCGACTGCCAAATCTTCAATCGAATATTTCATCGAATCGAATGCTTTTTTAACATAGGGTTTAAAATCCTCTTTAGCCATATCTTCAACGGTTTCAATGCGAACATACTTCTTCGCTTCTTTGGTGGCTGGAAGACTAGCATCCATACCGCGTTCTAACATAAAAATGAGGGTAGTATCTTCATTTGGGCTGTGAAAATATTTAATTAAATCCGATAAATAGTCATCCGACTTGTCTTCATAGAAAAACCAAGGATTTTTGACCTTGATGATTTTTTTGTCAGCGAAAAATGAAATGGTGTTCATTTCTTGAAGTAATTCATCCAGTCCATGTTCATCTAGATCATAAGTAAGTACATTGAATGGATCCACATTGAGTTTTTTTACCAACACTTCAACGGCGTTTTCAACTAGAAACGAGTCGTTACCGATGTAAAGATACATCAAATCTGGCATGAAATCTCCCTCTTTCTTAATGAATATTATACTATAATTTACCCCGGTTTGTGAATTAAAATGAGATAACGACGATAAAAAGGTAAATCCACGAAACAAATGGTTTGAACTTCTTTTGTTTGGTAGATTTTTACGGCTTTTTGTTGTAAACGTTGGATGACTTCACTGTGCGGGTGTCCAAATGAATTGTCTTTCCCTGAAGAGATAATCGCGATGCTTGGATTCACAGCATTCAAGAATGCCAAATGGGTTGAACTTCTCGAACCATGATGACCGACTTTTAAGATGTCACTTCTTAATTCTCCATAAGACTGGGTGACTAAATCAAATTCTGCATCATATTCAATATCCCCTGTAAATAGATAGGTGGTCCCTGCAATCGTTGTTTGAATCACCACAGATACGTCATTCGAACTGGGATAGTTTTTAAAGGGCGATAACACATTCAACTCAATGTCACCACAACGAATTCGATCGCCTTTTTGAACATACATGGGGTTGTATACTCGCATGGTTTTTTGAAAATCACTGTCGTCATATTGGGACAAAACCAATTGTTTAACCTGAATTTCATTCATGATCGCCATGGTTTCTCTGTGGTGATCGTAATCGCCGTGGGTAATAATCAAGTAGTCGATTTTTTCAATGTGATTGTATTTTAAATAATCGACCACATCTCCAAACGTATCGATTACCACCGTGCATTGGTTATAAGGCCGCTCGATGATGGTTGTGTCGCCTTGACCGACCGATAAAAAAGTCACTTTACCCACAGGATTAAAGTTTTTTACATAAGGGATAAAGAGTACAAAAATAATAACGACCAAAATCCGCCTAGCTTTATCGATCCATTGTTCCGATTGATAGGCATAAATCCACAGTCCCCAATACACTAAAGCATACACCCCAACTACCATAGAAATCCGAAAGGATAAGGCATTCATTTCCAAAAAACCAATGAGTAAAATGATGTAATAGAAACCTTCATTAAGAATTTCACCTACGGGTAAATAGAGGGATAACCACGCCAATGGTAATAATACATACGTGAAGAGTGGAATAAATAGTGGTGTGGTAAAAAAAGCAATCGGATAGAGCTGTTGTGATATTTTACTGGTTATTGGGATCACGAAAGTTTGTGCAGACAAGGTCGATGTAAACGCCCCTTGGATGGTATTTTTAAAACGACTCACAATGAACAGAAAACTGACCAAAAAAGATAACTGAAATCCCGTATGATCAAAGTAAAACGGATTGATTATCAGCATAATTATCCAAGTATAACTAAAAACATCCAATCTCGTGTATCGAATTTGATTGAAATTTATGGTTTCGTATAGGATATATTGAATCACTGCTCTAATCAATGATACCGGAAAAAGCGTAATCCAAAGATATAATAACAACCCTGAAGACTGTAAAATAACCCGTGCTTTTTTAGGTATAAAGAAAAGCATTTTATCGGTTAGTCCAATCAACATCGTGACATGCAATCCCGATAACACAAACAAATGCGTTATCCCAATTTTGGACGTGCCTGTTTTGAGTTCTGTTTCTAGCATCCCCAAAACCAAACTCTTAACAAACACTTGCGTATAATAGGGTAACTGTTCGATGTGCTGTTTGATGTTTTGATGCCAAAGATGGGGTATCCATTTTTGTTCTATAATCTGTATTTTGGGATGATAAATAACGTAATATACAAAACGTGATTTATGATAATCTAAACTGGAAAAATCCCCCTCAAACTGATCATCTTCATACTGTTTAAATGTCCCTTCGACTTGAATCACAGAACCAATGGTTATATGTTCATTCGTATATAAATGATAATTATAAAACCCGTATTTAACAACATATCGATATCCCCCAGTGATACTTTGAGACTGAATCACCAAACCTTCATTTTGAGGTTTTTGGGGCTGGAATTGTTTATACATAACAACCCAAACAGCAGTTAGAACCATGAAACCCATCACATATCGTTTGATTTTTGAATTCCGTATCCAAAATATAAACGAGGGGATAAGAAAGCTAATCCATACTTGTTTAAATACGAGTAAAACCAGCAACAACCCCAGCGCGTAAAAATGAATATAACTAGATGGTAATAAACGTTTTAATTTGTTCAAAGGTTTGTGCCCCAATACCTGAAACCAATTGGATATCTTCAATTCTCATAAATGGGCCTTGACTGGTCCTATAATCAATGATTTTTTGAGCTGTGATTTGGCCAATCCCTGGTAAACTCATCAAGGCACTTAAATTGGCTTGATTGATGTTAATGAGATCACTGGTAGATGAACTACCCTTCACAGGTATGACGTATTTGACACCTGAAGTTAAAATGGTGGTCCCATGGATATTTTGGATATCTGCGTACATGGTTGTCCCTAAGGCATACGTAATCAGTTCTTGTAACGTTGTCCCTACCACCACTTCATAGATTCCAGGCATATGAATGGCTCCTACAATCTCAACTTCAATCCATGTGGGGGTTTCGACTGCCCTGGGTTTTTCATCTGATTGTAGTCTTGGTATCACTAAAAGGACCCCCAATATCACAATTAAAACAACGATTGGAACGATTTTTTTCATCTATATTCACCTCATAAAATATATACAATATCGCTTTAAAATAAAAGAAAAAACGAGCTATAAGCTCGCTTTCAAGTAATATTTTCTTTCATCTGGGCCTGGAAGGATTTCAACTTTTAGGCCTGCTGTTTTAAACGTATTTACATAATATGCTAATGGATACACATACTGAGTGACTTTATAAGTCCCTTTAGCATCGGTTATTTGATGTGTCAAGACCTGGTTTTTCACCGAAGCTTTCCAAAGATAAGCGATCGGGTCTGTTTCACTTTCAATGTAGTCTTTCATCTCTACAAGATAATCTTCTTTATATAGATCTAATAAAATAAAACCGTGTGGATTCAATGCGTTCTTTAATACGCTTACCACTTTTTTTATACCTTTAAAATAATTGATGACGTCATTGAATAATAATATGACATCAAAAGGGCGTGATATCGGGGTGCGTAAATCGTGTTCAAACAGTTGAATAGGTAAGCCTTTAGAAGCGAGGGTTTGTTGGGCATAGGATAGCATTTTAGAATCGATATCCACGCCAACCACATCGTAGCCTTTCTCAGCCAAAGGTATGAGTATGACACCTGAACCACAACCGGCATCGAGGATCACTTGCTTATGACTTAAGTGTGATTCAATAAACGCTAGAATCGGTTCATAATCAATGTCATCAATCAGTTGGACATAGAGGTCTTGAAATGACATGATTACCCTTTAACTTCGATTTGTTTTAAGCTCATTAAGCGCTTATCAAAGCCATAATAATCGCGCATTTCTTTGGAAAATAAGTGGAGGATAACTTCGCCTAAATCGACCAATAACCAACCGCCTGTCTTGCCTTCAAAACCACGAATTTGTTCAGCGCCAACTGAAGATTTTAAATATTGGATGAGTGCGTAAGATTGGCGCTCATTGGCGGTTGCTAAAATGACATAATCGAAAAAAGGTGAGCTTTTTTCCATATCATAAACCTTGATGTCTGTGACTTTAACGATTTCAATCGTCTTGATGATTTTTTCTAATAATTCCATGGATTCTCCTTGTAGTAATTAAGTACTTCTAATTGTTCATAAAACGGGGTGAGCCCGTCTTGATTTAAATATTCTATGGTGTATTCTAAGCTTAGGATCAAGGCTTTTCGAAGATCCGTTTTTGATAGTTCATAGACGGTTTTAGCCCCGTGAAAAGTTCGATTCTTCTCACAAAAATCAGCCACGGTGATGATGAGTGTTTCTAGATTCATCCCGACTTTTCCCCATATATGATAATAGATGGCTTCAAATACTTTTTCATCTGTGATATGAAGTTCGTTTTTTGCATAGTAAGCAGCCGCGATGGCATGATAGGCAACGGGAACTTTAGCATATTTTTCAACTTCGTTTAGGTCTTTAATCCACGCTGTTTGTGCATCGATCGAATCGTATTTGAACATGTCATGTAATATCGCTGCCGTTTCGATGGCGTCGATATCACCGCCATAAATGGCTTGGAGTTCCAGTGCTCGTTCCCTTACCCCTAAAATGTGTTTAAAACGGTTCGGATGGTGCTTGAGTTTGGATTCAACCAGTTCAAGTAGATTCAATAGAGTGCCTCCTCCAATAAAACCCGCATGGTTTCAGGGAAGTATACCTCAATCACTGCTTTTCCCTTAATGTGGACCATCGCGACATCAGAAATAGCCAATTCATACGCCTTTTCTGGTTGAAGCTTATAGGTTTTCTTAACAAATTTAACATCTTGAATGATGTGTTTGAAGGTTTGTTGTGTTTGATGGAACTTTTCATAGGTTTCGTCATATTTACTACGGTGAATGTCTAGTGCAGGGGATGCATAACAAGCAATTCCTTTAAACCCACCTTCTAGATAGGAAACCACACCTAAACCACCCATATAGAGGCTTTGCATCTCATTCAATTGGTATATTCTAGGTTTGACTTTGGTTTCAATAATGAGGTCTTTATACGATTCATAAGGCAAGAAAGACGCGATAGACCCGGGTAAGTATATCCCTGGGGTATCGATCAAACGGTGTCCAAATAAGGGCACTTCAAAATCAGCTAAAGTCAATCCTGGTTTTTTTCCAGACAATACGGTGGTTTCAATGTTGAAATGGCTCGCAATGCGTTTGAACAACAGTGATTTACCACTGTTTTGAAATCCAACCAAATACACATTACGATTTTTTTGATGCAGACGAATAGCGTCGATTAACACATCGATGTATTTATTTTGTAAGGCAGATACTGGAATGATGTCTGAGAATTTCATTTGAAGTAAGTTCGCTTCACGACGAATGGTTTGAATCATTCGGTTTAGATTAACCGAAGGCTCAAGTGTATCGATGTGATTTAAAACCAGTATGAAATTCGAATTGGGAAAATGTCTGTCTAATCGATATTTTAATCTTAACGATAGATGGTTAATCGATAAGACATAGATGATTAAGGCTTCTTCTTTGATTTGAGGCATGTCACCTGTATTTATAATGACAGAGTTTACTTTAGAATAGTGTTTTAGATTGAAACAATCCAAACACAAATCATGGTTCATGTCTTTGACAAAACCCGGTTTGGATTCCTCGATATTTTGCAAAATAACGCCACAACCATTACAACGTTTCAACATAGGGACGCAACCTGCTTTCATACAATGCTTTTTGATGCTTTTTCACTTTTTTAATGAAAAATGCTTCCAGTTTTCGGTTGATTCTCGTTGGCAAAATATCGGATTTACGTTCGATTGCACTCACCAAAATGGTGTAAAACCCCATACGATTGCCCCCGTAAATATCGGTCATCAACTGATCTCCAATGTGGACAACTTTCGTCACATCAGTCTCATTCAAACGGTTTAATCCTGATTTAAATCCCCGTTTTAATGGCTTTTTCGCACTATAAATAAACGGAAACGGGTGTTTACCTACGAAGGTCTCAATCCGTTCTTGGTTGTTATTTGAGATTAACAACAATTTGAATCCAATCGATTCAATTTGATTCAAAAACGCAATCAAGTCTTCAGTTAACTCATGTTGTTTATACGATACCAATGTATTATCAATATCGATAAAAACGGTTCTAAAACCAGCTTGATATAAGTGTAAAAAATCGATGTTTTTCACCGATTTTTGATATTCATTTGGGATAAATTTAGTGTATTTTCCCTGTCTCATACTACTTAACTTCAACGATTTGAATGTGGAAAGTTTTGCCTGTTTCTAAATGAACTTCGACGGTATCGCCTTCAATTGTACCTTGAATCGCTTTACCCACAGGTGAATCGGTAGAAATCTTATTCAACATAGGGTTTGCTTCAATAGTACCAACCAATTGGTATTCCGCTGTTTTGTTCTTTTCGACAAAGTGCAATACCACGGTTTTACCAGTGGTTACTTTATTATCGTTGGATGCTCTGATGAGCTTGAAGTTTTCTAAGATATTTTCAATTTCTTTAACTCGGGCTTCAATTCTTGCTTGTTCGTCTCTCGCTGCGTCGTAATCAGCATTTTCGGATAAATCGCCTTGTGCACGCGCTTCTTGTAATGCGATGACGTTTTCTGGTCTCTTAACATCTTTTAAATAGGATAGTTCACTTCTGAGTTGGTCTACCCCTTCTTGAGTTAGTTCAAAGACTTGTTTAATTTTTGCCATAAAATCACTCCTTGTTTTTACATTCTCTAATTATACACTAATTTTTTAAAATTAGATAGTTAAATATGGTGTTTTCTGAGTGCTTTTTGAATTGCACGATGCCCTGGCATCAACAAATCTAAGACGTCATAAAACGGTTTTTGGTGGTTTGGAACCAATAAATGTGCATACTCGTGTAACAATACATACTTCGTATAAATGACATCTAGTTTCGCAAGATAGGCATTCAAAGTAATTTCTTTATGTTTTGTGTGACAACTACCAAACTTTGATTTTAGATACTTTATCTTCGTTGGTAATGGTTCTAAATGGACTGGTTTAAGCGATTCAATCAACCACGGATTTAATGTGTCTAAACATCTTTTTAATTCGTGACCATATAAGGTTTGAATGGCTTTTATCATCCACTTTTGATCTGGAATAAACAGAGTAACTCGATCTGTAATTTGATATGAAAACGGGTGGCCTTCGATGATTTCAAGGGGATATTCTTGTCCAAATATAACCAATGAATCGTATGTTTCGGTGAGTTTTTCAGTTAAACTATGAAACTGATCGAAATTTTCCCACAGTCTTTTTTCAATCACTTGTAAGGGAATCCGTGGTCCTTTAGTCACCACGATTTGGTGTCCTTTTACTCGAAAATATGCATTTTTGATTTTTTTAGGAATAATGATGTATTCTAAGATTTTACCTTGTTTTTCAATTTTCATCTGACAAAACCTTTCGTAACATGTCATAAGGTTTTACTTCAAATGGAATGTGAATTTTCAAGATTTGTTTTGGGTGTCTCGCAGCATCCAACAATAGTCCATCTTTATCACGGATTTCACCCATGACGAATGTTTTTTGATAGCGCGGTCCCACGAGTTCAACCAATTCACCAGAAACAAAATGATTTCTTTGTTCAACGGTAGCGATTTGTGTAAATGAATCATAATCGACAACCAAGCCTAAGAATTCTTTGGTCGGTTCTTCACTTCTTAAGTTGTATAGTTGTTGTTCTGCTTTTGGCATTCCACCTAAAAAACCGAACGATGTTAATCTATTTTCTGCTTTCCTAATTTCTTTTTCATATACAGATACATCTTTCACTGTCTTGGTTTGGATATACTCATCCATCAACAATCGATAACTACGAACTACCGTAGCGATATAGTGAATGGATTTCATTCGCCCTTCGATTTTTAAGGATGATACGTTCGCATCGATCAATTGAGGTATATACGCTAGGGTTTGTAAGTCTTTCGAACTCATCGAAAACGGCATTTTTTCATCTGAGATGAGCTCATCATCGGCATATAAGTCGTAATTCCAACGACAGCTGTGTGCACAACCACCACGGTTGGCATCACGGTCAGTCATATTGTTCGATAAAGTACATCTGCCTGAATAGGATGCACACATCCCGCCGTGAATGAATACTTCGATTTCAACCTCAGCTTGTTTGGTGATTGAAGTGATTTCTTCGATATTCAATTCTCTGCCAAGCACGACTCTTTCTGCGCCTAAATCTTTCCAGAAATGGACAGCATGCCCATTGACCACGGATTGTTGTGTCGATACATGGACAGGGATTTTGGTGTGTTTTTTCGCTGTTTCTACAATATAAGGTGAAGCAGCGATAATCGCGTCAACTCCGGCATTTTCTAAACCTTTTAAATACTCAATCAAAGCATCCATATTGTCATTATGAGGGATGATATTCGTCGTCACATAAAGTTTTTTACCATGTTGATGACAAAAATCTGCGCCTTCTTTGATATTTTCCAAAGTGAAATTAGATGCTCTAGCCCGTAAACTAAACTCCATCCCACCAATAAATACCGCATCTGCACCATATAAAATAGCGATTTTTAATTTTTCTAAATCCCCAGCAGGGGCGAGTAATTCGGTCATAATTCCACCTTCTTAGGTTTGTATACCGTTTTCTTAAAAAAGAATCCTTCATCCCAAACTTCATGGTATTTTTGTTGGATTGTGAGTACTTGGGGATCTGTTAATGTTATTTCATTATGGTATAGTTTTAGAACACCTAACGCATACGCATCGTCATGAAAAACCGTATCGAATACGAGATAATCAATCGCGTCTTTTAATGGTTTTAAGTAATTTAAACTCGAAAAAACATGGTTTCTAAAGACATGTGTCCCACCCTCATCTTCTAAAATGGGGTATTTGAATTCCGGTCTTTTTTCTTCTACGACGGACAAATTTCTTTGATCATGGTACCTATGGTTCTGATTTTTGTTCTCAAAATAGGCTTGGATCAACTGTCTTTTAGAATAAAACATGTTTAAAAATCCATGTCCGTACGCGAATATTTTATAGGGTCTATGTTGACCGATGACTTGGATATCATCGAGTGTGATTTCTTTCGCAAGAAAAACGCCTTGAATGCCTAAACTATGGTAAAAATGCGCATCAAAAACATTGGTTATGAGTGTTTCTGGATTGTATATCATTTTATGGGATATGCCCAGTTTTTTACCGATGGACAATACGCCAATGTCGCCAACGATATAGCCAGTAATCGCGTCACTATCAATTGTCTTTATGAAGGTCTCATAGCTGTTGGCATCCAAATCGTGTAGAATACGGTTCATCAAAATGAAGCATTCACGGTGACACGACTGGATTTTTTGTGCAGCAAACAAGATTTCACTGGTCTCAAAACTGCGAGTCAAACGGGTTGATACGCCATTTTGACCCAAAATAAAACCATCCACATAATCGATCAGCAGATCGATGGATTCAATTTTATATAACGTTACTATTTTTTTCATGATTTAATCCTTTGGGAAATACTCATCCCATCACCGATATTATATAGTTCACTTTCATAATCGACATGTGATTTTAAAAACTGTTTAAACGACTCTAACCGTTTCACAAGGTTTTTAGTCCCTCTTGAAACGGTATCGACATCGACGTTATGAAAATTTAAATTGTCTGTAATGATGATGCCGGATTCTGTTAAAAAAGGCTCATATTTGTTAAAAAACTTCTCATATTGGGCTTTCGCTGCGTCGATAAATATCGCATCAAACCGTAAATTCGAATCCAGTTCACATGTTAAAGCATCCGCGAACATCAGAGTGATTTGAGGGTTCATTTCGAAGTCAATCACATGTTTAACTGCCAAAGCGTAGAGTTCTGGATTACGCTCGATTGAGGTGACTTTAGCCCCTGTATGGTAGGCCATTGAAATTGCACTATAGCCAACGGCAGTTCCGATTTCAAGGATGTTTTTTACGTTGTGTTTTTTTAAAGTCTCTACCAAAAATAAAAGCCCATCATCGGATAGGATAGGTACTTTTAATGATTGGGCTTTTAGTTTGAGTTCGTTAATCTTCGTCAGATTCGTCGTCGTCTTGTGCTTCTTCGTCATCCTGGTCATCACCTAAGTAGTTTGCTAATAACTCATCAAGCATTTCCCATTCTTCGTCAGTTTGCACATCCTCAAAGTAGCCTTCGCCACCCTCGGTCTCAACGAATACAGCCGCGCTTACCTCATCGCGGTCGGAAAATTGAAATACTACATAATTCTTTTCTGTTTGTTCTGAGTAATGGGTAAATAAAATTTCCGCCATGACTTCTTGTCCATCATATACGATGGTGAGTTTGTTATCTTCCATGTTTAGTCTCCTTTTCGGTTTAAATAACTTTGAAGAATGATGAGCGCTGCTAATTCATCTTTTTTTTGTCTTTGTTTGTCTTTTTTAATGCCCATTTCGGTCATCAAGTTCAATGCTTCATAGGTCGATAATCGTTCATCCCACAACACCACTTTGGCCGGTGTTTTGGACTCAATCATCGCTTTGAATGACTCACTCACTTGAGCTCGAATGCCAATATCATCGTTCATATGCTTTGGATAGCCTAAGACGACAACTTCAACACCTTCATTTTTAATATAATTAGAAATGTAGATGGCAGCGTCTTCATAATGGTTTTCATAAAACCGAAATGTCCCCACTGGGTTTGAGAAAATACCCGAATCGCTTCTTGCAATCCCAAGCGTTTTTTCACCTAAATCCAATCCAATATAAATCAAATGAACCACTCCTTGAAGGATGCGATAATGTCTTTCAATTTCGACTTATCTGCCGTACCACCTTGAGCGAAGTCAGGTTTTCCACCACCGGACCCATTCGAGACTGCTGCAGCCTTTTGAATCATCGATTTCGCATCTATAGATCTTGTTTTACATAAGAAGAGGAGTTTTTCATCGGTTTCATTGATTAAACAGACCACTTCCGCTTTTATTTTATCATAGATTGCGTCAACGAGTTGCTTTTGTATATCTTTATCTAAATTCTTTTCAAGAATAATTTGATATTTATCTTCGTTTTCAATATAAGCATCGAGGTTGGATAAGGCTTGTTTTTGTTTCACATTGAGCAAATGTTTCTCTAAGTTTTTATTGTGTTCTTTGAGGGTTTCAATGTATTTTCTAAGTGCCAATATATCGTTATAAGAACCAATCAAACGGCTTCTATTTGGAGCATCTACTCTAAACTTAGAATCGATTTGTCTGAGTTCTAAAACCAGACGTTCTTCTTTTTGTTTGAGGGTTTCAATTTCTGCTTCAAATGGTCTTAAGGCATAAACCATATCGGTTTCGAGCGATTTGCCTGTAACAGCTTCAACACGATAAATCCCAGACCCAATCGATTCATAACTTGTGATTGCGAATCGTTCGATGTCACTGGTGCGCTTAACGTGTGTGCCACCACACAGTTCAATCGAATAATTGCCCATGTTGACAACTCTGACAACGTCGTGGTATTTTTCACCAAACAATGCCATCGCACCAAGGGCTTTGGCTTGTTCTAGTGGCATTTCAACGGTATCGACAGGAAAGTCTTTTAAGATGGCTTCATTCACCATAGCTTCGATTTTTAATAATTCATCCACTGTCAAAGCTTCATAATTATTGAAGTCAAAACGCATCGTAGTTTCACTGACTTGCGACCCTTGTTGATTGGAGTGGTTGCCTAAAGTGATTTTGAGTGCTTTATGGAATAAATGAGCTGCTGAGTGATTTTTCAAAATGCGCATACGGTTTTCTTTATCTACTTCACAAAGCACCATTTCCCCTTCATCAAAGGATTCATCCATCACGTGTAACGTTTGCCCGTTCGGTAGTTTTACAACGTCTTTGACCGGATAACCATTGATGGTTCCTTTGTCAGCGACTTGTCCCCCCATGGTTGCGTAAAATGGGGTTTGATCTAAAACGATCCCTTGTTCAAAGGTTTTAATGACTTCACTTCTCGAAGACAACGTATCATATCCAATAAACATACTAGGCGTTTTAAAGGATAAGAATGCTGCTTCTTGTGATTTCATCGAATGTTCAGCGTTACGATTACTTCTAGATAATTCTTTTTGTCTTTCCATTAATGCTTTGAATCCTTCTAAATCGACTGTTTTCCCCAGTTCTTCAGACAATTCTAGAGTGAGTTCAATGGGGAAACCATAGGTGTCATATAATTTAAACGCGTCTTCTTTTTTGAGTTCTGAAACACCCTCAAGTGCTTCATATAAGTGTTTTTCACCGGATGCGAGGGTTTCTAAGAACTTGTTTTCTTCAGCCAGAATAACCCTTTTTACCATCTTTTCATTGTCTTTAACGTTGGTATAAAAATGCCCCATAATACCGATGACATCGTCAACAAGCAAATGTAAAAACGCTTCTTGAAGACCGAGCTTTTTACCATACTTGGTAGCACGTCTGAGGAGTCTTCTCAATACGTAACCTCTACCTTCATTGGATAGGATCGCGCCATCAGCAATCGCCATGGATAGTGTTTTAACGTGGTCAGCAATGACCTTAAATGCCATTTGACCTTCGTATTTAACACCCGATAGTTTTTCAGTGTGTGTAATGATTGGCATAAACAAGTCGGTTTCAAAGTTTGTTTTTGTCCCTTGAATGACACAAGCAAATCTTTCAAGGCCTGCACCCGTATCGATATTCTTATTTGGTAATTCTTTATAATCTTTTCTTGGTGTGCCTGGTTTTGCATTGTACTGTGAGAATACGATGTTCCATATTTCAATGAAACGTTCATTTTCTAGATCATTAGCAATCAATTCAGAACCACGTAAATCGTATTGTTCACCACGGTCAAAATAGATTTCAGTATCCGGACCTGAAGGACCTTCGCCGATTTCCCAAAAGTTGGTTTCTAGGGGAATGAGGTGTGAAGGATCTACACCCAATTCAATCCATTTGTCTCTCGCAATAAAATCATCTGGATAATAAGTCATGTATAATTTTTCTTTTGGAAACCCAAAATAAGCTTCTCCTGTGAGTAATTCAAACCCAAATTCAATCGCTTCAGGCTTAAAATAGTCTCCAATGGAGAAGTTTCCTAGCATTTCAAAAAAGGTATGGTGTCTCGCTGTTTTACCCACATTGTCAATGTCATTCGTACGAATACACTTTTGGATATTGGTTAACCGTGGGTTGGGTGGCATGGCAGACCCGTCAAAGTATTTTTTTAATGGTGCAACCCCTGCATTGATCCATAGCAAGGTTTTATCCCCCATCGGTACGAGGGACGCGGATGGTTCAATTTTGTGGCCTTTTGATTCGAAAAATCGTAGCCAAGTCTGTCTAATTTCGTCTGCTGTCATGTATCTCATGTCTTATCCTCCATAAAAAAAGTCCATAGAATTTGCATTCTAAGGACGATGTTAATCGCGGTACCACCTTAGTTCTAACCCAAATGGATTAGCCCTTCATTGTACTGTTAAGGCCAGTTTACCAATGGCTCCCAAGTAGCTTCATGTTCACCGTGATCACTTTCACCTAACTGATCTCTCTTTAAAATGGCTCGCATTACTTGTCTTGTTCTTCGCTCTATATGTATTCTATCATATATTCATTCATTTACAAGTAAAATCATTGAATTTATGGTCTTTTAGATGGGTTGTTTTGATAATATTCCAATTGTCCTAAAACATCATCGGTTTTACCATTGATGTAAGATGAGATATTTCTTAAGCCAAATGGGATGACCCATAAAGCATCATTGACATCATCTTCATATAGTGTTTTTACGGATAAATAAGTAGTTAGGAAAGATTCCTCACTAAAATACTCGGATTCAATCAATGTTTTTAAATGATTTTCATATTGTAGTTGAAATGCTGGAATTTGAAGTATTTTATCGGTCAGTGGGTGTTTAACTTCTCTACCTGTGAATACCGAATTCAAGTTTCCCCATCGATAAATATCCATACCAATCGAATAATTGGTGAATACAGGTGCACCATCCCAACCTTGGCCAAGACCGTGGTCATAATCGTAAGGCATCATAGTCCATTTACCTGTCACATCATTTCGATATAGATAAAAGTTGTTACCCATGGCACGATAATCATCGGGATTCCCTAATAAAACACCAATCGCCAACAATCGTAATAATCGATCCACATCAAAGTTCGCTTCGATATACGTTTTAAAATAGTCTCCATCGAGGGTATTAATCATCTGCATAAACGTGACAATATCGCTGGTATCAAAGGCTTTTTTGTTGGTTTTTAAGTCATAGCTTGGGAAATAGTGATTGGCTTCATCTTTGATACCAATGGCTCTGGAATCATAACCCAATTCGAGACTGGCTGGTCCGAATTGTTGCCACAAAACCTTATATAAATTGCCTTGGTCTTCCATCGGAAAACGTTTGGTTAAGAACGATTGATCAATCGATTCAATGACAGTATAAATACCCATAAAATGGGTTACTTGTCCAATTTTTAAATATAACTTTGCTTGAGTTGCCCTGGGTGCGAAAACACCATAGGCATTGAATAAATCATACGAAAATTTTTCTGTAATATGTGTTGAATCGTAATTCTTATTGAATTTGAAATTGAGTTCAGTCATACCGAACACTTGGCGTTTACTGATGGTTTTTTCTAATTCTGAACCTTCTTCAGCGTAAATTGCCCTGTCAAAAAAGACTTTAAATGAGGCGGGTCTAAGGTTACCAAATTCACCAATTAATCTTGTTCTTGAAGTATTACCACGGCTTCTAAAAGCAACATTATCTAAACTGATTTCACCTTGACTATCTTGGTACTTGAGCTTGGCTTCAACGACTTCATCGGTTTTAAAATCACCAAAGCGGTTATAATAGTCAACCATATACTGGTCAAGTTTATTAAATTCAATGGCTGAAACTTCGATGGTAAATGACTTTTCATTGTCATCATCAAATAATCTTTCATAATCGGCATCTACAGTGGGTGTGGGTGGGGTGGGTGTGATGACTACTTCGTCACAACCAGATAAAAATCCTAAGCCTAAAAGTATGATAAATACGAGCGCTTTTTTCATTTTGTTCGTTTAAACAATTTCTTAGAAACCCACATCATACCCAAACTAGCCCATACACCAATGAGGAAATACCTTAAGAAATCAAAACTTAAATCTAAGAAAGTTGGGTTGATATCCACAGATGCACTGTATGGGAAAACCAATTTTAAGCCTTCTTTTAAGCCAATCGCGACGACTAATCCTAACACCACTTTAGTGACTTGAATTAGTGCTGGGGCATTCACTTTATATCGAACATATTTCTTTTCAATGAAGTACCCTGTGGCTAAACCAATATACGAGCCACCTGCAACAAATAGGGGTTCTAAATGGAAAAATGCCATCAATATAATCAGCACTGGGATGGGATATAACGCACGAATATGTTCTTTATCGAAGTTTCCAACACCCAGTAAAAACATGAATGTTGAACCTAAAATCAGACCCAATACCACACCGACCAATACGTCTTCGAGATAGTGTTGACCTAAGTATACACGGGATAATGGCACCAAAATAACCATCGCAATCATGAAGCCTCTAATCCACTTCGAATAGTAATATTCATTCCAAAGATTGATCGCCAATGACCCTGCTGCTTGAGCATGACCGCTGGGCATCGAAGATCCATCGGATTGTTGTAAAATAGGTCTCGCACCAACTTCAAAGGGTCTTGGTTTGTTAATCATTGCTTTTAAACCCCCATTAATAAAAGCCGAACCTAAATAGGCAATCATCAATTTAAATGCAAACTTTTTATCGACTGTCCAATACAAAACAGCCCCTAAAAGGATAAAAAAGTACTGATCACCGAATTCTGTGATAATCCGCATTGTCCAGTCTAAAACTGGGTTTGAAAATGATTGTAAAAACTCTATAATTTGCATTTATTTACCTCGTAATAACGCTTGTTCAATTTTTTCTTTGATGGATAATCGTTTACGTGCTTCTCTTCTGGATATTCGACGTTCTTTTTGTAGTGCCTTCACACGTTCATAGGTTTCTTTTGGTGCTTCAATGTATGTGAACTTATCCACTTTGATAAAACTTTCATTGAATCCAAATAAACCCTTTTTGAGAATGCCCGTTTGACGTAATTTTTGAATGATTTCTGTTGTCACTAAATAGCCATAATTGCGTCTTTCTTCAATGACATCTTCTGTGAAGCGAATGATATCATACGCATCGACAATTGGTAAGGCACTAAATACATTAAAGTCCGTTAAATTCACAATCAGCACTTTATGATTTGAGTAAGCATTGTAGTTGAATCCATGTTCAAGTGGAACACTTAAAATGACATTACACCCTTGCTCAATAAGCGTATCGATTGGATTGTTATCCACTAGACCGCCATCGACATAGGCGTCTTCATTGATATAAGTCGTGCCAAAAAACATGGGGATGGATGCGGAAGCGATGACTGCTTCGAAGCACTGTTCGTACTGGTTGATATGAAACACTGTTTTTTCATGATTCCCAATGCGAATTTGTGAGGCAATTTTCTTTGTATCGATGATTTTGGCAGCTACCACAAACGTATCAATTTTTGAGTTTCGAATCTTCTTAATGTCGATATATTTCTTGAATACATCTCGTAAAATATCTAAACTATATATGCCTTCTTTATCTTGATTGATTCGAAAGGTTTTTTGCTTAATCGGATTACTCGATTGAGCAAGATGCCAAATCTCACTGATTTTGTCCGCATCGTTTAAAGACATGATTAAAAGTGCATTGATTGCTCCAATGGAAGTCCCGGCAATGCAGTCGATTTTATCGATTAAATTGGCTTCTTGGAGAGCACGGATGACGCCCAGTTGATATCCACCTTTGGCACCACCACCACCCAACATCAATCCAATCTTAATTTTCACGTCGGAAAGCCTCCTTGAGGGTCTTCTTCATATGTTTTTTCGCATCTTCTTCTTTTAAAGACTCGCGTTTATCGAATAATTTCTTACCTTTGGCAATCGCGATTTCAACTTTGACAAGTCCTTCGACAAAGTATACTTTTAAAGGAATGACTGTATAGCCATCTTCTTTAATTTTAGATTCAATTTTCAAAATCTCTTTTTTGTGCATGAGTAGTTTTCTGGTTCTGGTTTCTTCGTGGTTGAATTGGTTTCCAAAGGTGTAAGGTGATACGTGCATATTAATGATATAAATTTCACCTTGTTTGATTTGAACATACGCATCATTCACAGATACTTTACCATCTCTAATCGACTTCACTTCGGTCCCTTTTAAATGGATCCCCGCTTCATACGATTGTTCAATGAAATAATCATGCCTTGCCTTTTTGTTTTGGGTTACGATTGAATTCTTTTCTGACATGGGTCTTTTCCTCAAATACAGTAAATGTCAATTGTCTCAATACGATATCGCAATCGATCAATTTGACTTTAATGGGTTTGCCGATCGCAAACTCTTGTTTGTTATTTTTGCCTTTTAATGAGAGACGAACATCATCAAAATAATAATAGTCTTTCATTAAACGGATGGGTGCCAATCCTTCAATACCATTGTCTAAACGCACAAATATACCGGCTTTAGTAATATTCGAAATGATGGCGTTAAATTCTTGATTTTTCTTATTGGCCATGAATTGCGTGGTTTTCAATTTATCGGTTTCACGTTCAAGTTCGTCGGCTTTACGCTCCATCATTGAACACTTTTCTGCAATCGTTTCAATCACTGAATCATAATAACGATAGTTATGATCAAAATCGGCTGTTTCAATTAAAAATGAGCGAATGAGTCGATGCAATAATAAATCTGGATAACGTCGAATTGGAGAAGTAAAATGGGAGTAAAATTTTGAAGCTAATCCATAGTGACCAATATTCTTTGCACTATATTCCGCTTTTTGCATCGCTCTTAAAAACATCGTGTGGAAGACAATCTCAAGTGGGTGGTCTGCCAATTTTTCGATGATATTTTGAAGTGTCTTAGGCGTGATGTGATGTAATTTAGGGATTTTTATGCCCATTTCTTTCACCATATTCATGACATTCATTAGCTTTTCTTCTGATGGTTTGTCATGGACACGATAAATGCATGGTAAATCCAGTGTTGATAGGTGCATCGATACGGTTTCATTGGCCAAGACCATGAAAGATTCGATGAGTTTTTGACCTCTACCTGTGACGTATGGATGAATGTCGATGATATTACCTAAATCATCCGTTTCGTATTTAAATTCCAAAGATTTAAATTCCAAAGCCCCACGGTCTCTACGCTTTTGTTCTAGGCGTTCTGACAAACGTTCCATTTCTGCAATCATCTGTTCAATGTCCTTGGTGTATAGGGTGGATTCGCCATCTAAAAATAAATTCACTTCATCATAACTCAAGCGTTGATCCACAGTAATCCAAGTTTGTTCGATCTTATGGTCAATGACTTCTGCATTTTGATCTAAAGTCATCGTGATTGAAAGACATTTTTTACGCGTTCCCGCATTTAAGCTACACAAATCATTGGATAATTTTCTCGGTAACATGGGGATGACACGGTCAGCCAAGTATACCGAAGTTGTCCGATCTAGCGCTTCTTTGTCTAGATATGAATTGGGCTTAACATAGGCTGTAACATCCGCGATATGGACAGACAATATGTAATGATCATCCACTTTTTTAAGTGCTACTGCGTCATCTAAATCTTTCGCATCTGTGCCATCGATGGTCACGATGAGCTCATCTTTGACTTCTCTTCTAGCGGCCACATCGATCGATTCAATCGTTTCTGCTTCACGTAACGTTTCTGGACTAAACTCTACAGGCCAATTGGCTTGATACACCAATTCAAGGATATCAATCCCAGGATCGGTTTCAAATCCAAGTGATTTTTTAATGGTACCAAAGACTTTTTTACCTTCATATTTATCTAGACTAATGAGTAAAACTTCTCCACCCAAAAAGGGTTGTTTAGTCTCAATTTCAATGGTTAGTCGTAATGGTTTGATGGGCAAAAAGAAGTATTGTGTATTGATTTTTTTAACATGCACAACCAATTCACTTGTGTTGTGTTCAATGACATCGATGACCTTATTTTTCGCGCCGACATGAACCAATACCAAATCGCCATCCAATGCGAATCCCATGTCTTCTTCATAAATATACAAATCATCTTCTGGTTGTAATAAAAATCCAAAACCTTGATTTTTTATATCTAAAAGCCCAATCGCGTAACTGGGTTTAAGTTTATATAAGGATTCCTTATTTGTGATACGTTTTTGATTCACCAGTTCATCCAATTGAGCGGATAAAGTGATGGGATCGGATTTCGTTAATTCTTGGAGCGATTCAAATGTATGGGTCGCACCCTCTTTAAAAAATGTGATTAGTTTCATAGGTTCACCAACTTCATTGATATTATACCATAAGGTATACTTTAACCATTCACAAATCCAAAAAATCTATAATTTGTCATATCTCTTTTTTCACCATCAGTAATATCAAAAAATGAAATGATTTATATTTAATTTCGTGATAAAATGAGGTTATGAAATGTGGTGATATCATGAAAAAAGGATTCCTTTTAATCCATTTATTGTTCATGGTTTTGTTGATGGGCTGTCATTCAAATCCAGACTATGTTTTAATAATCGATGACAACTATTCAGTAAATAGTGAATTAATGCATATTCTATATCCTAATAATACCGTTGTTTTATCGAAAGAAAAAAATAAGTACTATCTAAGGTTATATAAAGTTATCGATGAACAATTTATTTATCAAAACAAAGTGGAACTTCCAAAGATAAATGAGAAATTTCAAATCGAAAGC
This sequence comes from Acholeplasmataceae bacterium UBA6150, assembly GCA_002423145.1. Lineage (GTDB taxonomy): Bacteria > Bacillota_I > Bacilli_A > Acholeplasmatales > UBA5453 > Paracholeplasma. The sequence continues at coordinate 103,460 of DIUU01000014.1, forward strand.
TATCAAATTTGTAAAGGCTATATATCTTATGTTACCATCAATTCTAATGGATTCCAAAGAAACTTTAGAAGTGTTAAACGGATTAGTTTCGGTGGTACTTACTATGCACTTGAAGAAACCTATGGACAGTTTGAGTCTTATATACAACCCAATTGTTTTGGTTTAAATAATCCATGCTTTTTCAATAGACATGGTGATTTTTCAGGTAGTCCTTACGATGATTATGTTATTCAAGATCAATATGTAACCTCTCAATCATTGATTTATAATGACCGTTTTAATACAGACAATTGGGCTACAATTGGAAATAACGAGAATTCAGTTTTTTACATTCTCGCCACTTATCTCAGTGGCTTATACCTAATCAAGATTCAAATGGTTCATACGCAAATCATATACGAAGTGACTAATCTCGATTTTGGAGTACAAAGTGCCGTCTTTTTAGATCGTAAAGATTCAATTTTCGTCGTCAAAATGAATCAAGAATACCAGTTGTTAAATGCTGATTTAGAGGTCTATGGACACGGCACATTGTCCGGTATTTTCAATAACCATCGCGATTACTTAACCAGTAATTTAAATGTGATTGAAACCGATACAAACTACTACATTTTCGATAATAGAAATTTGGTTGAAACCGTGATCAAGACTCCAGAAACCAATTATCTTCATTACTACATCGTGAGACAAGAATCAAGTTACGATTTTATTACCTATACCTTCAAGAATAATGAACTCAAGTTGAATCATCACATATTTCTCAAAAACACTTAACTTAACCCATTTGAATGTAAAAACCCGCTCAGTATATCCTACCGAGCGGGTTTGTTTTTTGGTTACTATTTTTTTAAGTTATAGAAAGACTTGATACCATGGAATTGTGCAGTTTCACCAAGTTCATCTTCGATACGAAGTAATTGGTTGTACTTAGCAATTCTGTCTGTACGTGATGCAGAACCGGTCTTGATTTGACCTGCGTTGAATGCAACAACGATGTCAGCGATGGTGGTGTCTTCTGTTTCCCCAGAACGGTGTGATACTACAGCAGTATAACCAGCTCTCTTAGCCATTTCCATAGCGTCGAAAGTTTCTGTTAATGTACCGATTTGGTTTACTTTAATTAGGATAGAGTTTCCAATGCCTTCAGCAATCCCTCTGCCTAATCTTTCGGTATTGGTTACGAATAAATCGTCCCCAACCAATTGAATCTTATTGCCTAAAGCTTCAGTTAATAACTTCCAACCATGCCAGTCGTTTTGGTCGAAACCGTCTTCGATGGAAATGATTGGGTATTTGTTTGCTAAACCAACATAGAATTGGACTAGTTGTTCGGAAGTAAATTCTTTACCGCCTTCGCCTTCAAGAACATACTTCTTGGTTTCAGCGTTGTAGAATTCAGAAGCTGCAACGTCCATACCTAAGAAAATGTCTTTACCAGCTTCAAAACCGGCTTTTTTAATCGCTTCAAGAATAACTTGAATGGCTTCTTCGTTTGAACCAAGGTTCGGTGCGAAACCGCCTTCGTCACCAACGGATGTATTATAGCCTTTAGACTTCAATACACTCTTAAGGTTGTGGAATACTTCAGCACCCCATTGGATTGCTTGTTTGAAAGACTTAGCACCAACTGGAAGAATCATGAATTCTTGGAAGTCAATGTTGTTGTCCGCATGCGCACCACCATTGATGATGTTCATCATAGGTACAGGTAATTGTTTCGCATTGAATCCGCCTAGGTAGTTATAAAGTGACACACCTAAGAAGTCTGCAGCTGCTCTAGCAACCGCCATGGAAACACCTAAAATCGCGTTGGCACCTAATTTGGATTTGTTAGGTGTACCGTCAAGTTCGATCATTAAACGGTCGATTGCAACTTGATCAGTTACTGCATAACCAATGATTTCTGGAGCGATGATTTCATTCACGTTTTCAACCGCTTTTAAAACACCTTTTCCTAAAAATCTCTTTTTGTCGCCGTCTCTTAATTCGACAGCTTCGTATTCACCTGTGGAAGCTCCGGATGGCACTAAGGCTCTTCCGAATGCACCACTGTCTGTGTAAACTTCTACTTCAATTGTAGGGTTTCCACGTGAATCAAGTACTTCTCTTGCATACACATCTGAAATAAATGGCATAATTTTTTTCTCCTTTATATAGTATCTCGATAATCCGTAAGTATTATACCCCAAAGGGTCTTCAAAATAAAGCGACATCTCAATAAAAGCGGTTTCGAATTAGCGCTTCATCACCCGATAGATGCTAAAGCTGAAGTAAACCACAAATAAGATTTGAATTAGGTTTGAAAATATAACCTCAAAGCTCAGTGACCATCGCCAAATATATGAAAAATAGATGAGGGGATTTAAAATGCTGATGGCTGTTCTAACATCACTAAAAATCACAGTGGCGTTCCCGGTAATGATTTGGATAACCAATAGATTGGCTGTTAGTCCCATGGCGTATTCTGCCAGTAATAGAAAGAATACGGCCAAAATGGAATACCAAATGTGGTACTGATTAAAACTACGAAACAAACGATTCGATAAAAAATAATATAATATGAGGTAAGTAAATATCGCTAATATGGAATTAAAGTAGTTCGACAGAATAAAATCCAGTGCCCCGATAAATCCACCAAAAACAACACTGGCTAAGAATCCTTCGAGTAGAAACCGCTTCATATCTTCTTTATAAAATGGCTGTTTTAGTTCATACATTAAGTGTTTCATAACTCACCTCTATTCGATTCTATTATAACTCAACTTTCTCCAAAGTCGATTTAATTGGTAAAAATAACATACTTGTAATCAATCCTTTGGCAACATTGAGCAACGCATAGTTTACCACGATATAGGTGACATATAATTCCCAACTAGATAAATCTACACCAAAGATATTGGACATGCCTGGGTCATTTAACAAGGTAAATACAGTGACATGAAATTGTGAGAAACCGAAGAATCCGAATAAGGCATCATACGCACTCAAATAAATCGGTGTCAAAATGAAAATATTCAAAGTAATCATAATCACTGTGAGTGAGATGGTAAGCCCTGCAATGATGGTAATGACTTCTTTGGTGGTCAATGATTTTGGATCCACCACGGCTTCTAAAATCAATGGTTTACGATAAGTCTTAATTGCTTTGGATAACCCATAGTAAGTCAGTAGTAAAACCGAACTTGCGATCATCGCAATGGCTTCACCAATCAATTCTGTTGGCATAAATAACTGCCCTTGGAATGCTTGTCTAAATATGCCTCTAACGAGCACCAGACCGAACGCGCCTTTGTAACCAATAACGACTGCTGCGACCAAAATCGCAAGTTCGCTTACATCCAGTTTAAGCCACGGTAAACCGAGTGGAATCTCGATTAAACCGAAGACGACTGAAATGGCTGCAAGCGAAGCAATAAAAATGAGTTTCTTAATACTGTAATTTGTTCTCATATTATCCTCCTATGAACAAAAAATGCCGCCACTTCAAGGTGACGGCAAAAAACAGGCTAAAAAACCTCTTTCTTCTCCCATCCAGACTATACTGTCGGTACTGGAATTGCACCAGTTCAACCTAAAAAGGTTCGCGGACTTTACCGCCGATCAAGGAATTTCACCTTGCCCCGAAGTATTAACTCAGCTACATTATAAAAAATTTAACTAAAGATGTCAATCATAATTCACTTGTAAGCGTTTCAATCAATAGCGCAATATCACTGAATTCTCTTTTGATCTCATCGATATAACTATAATCAATAGGCTTGAACATTTTTAGGTCAAATGTGTCGATTCCATTTTGGATCGCAATGTATAATTTATTACCGATAAAACCAAATTGGATGTTTTTGTATTGGTTTTTCAATTCCATCACTTTTTCCATAAAACGCGGTTTAATCAATTTGAATGTCATTACAGCATCTTTCCCAAATAAATCAAATACTTTATTGAACTGGACCCATTCCATTTCCATCTTTTCAAAAGCTGTGAAACGATGAAATGCCATTTGGTTATTCACAATGTAAACCGGTGTGGGTAGTGTTTTATCAAATTCGATTTCATAAAAACGGCCACGGAACACGGTAACCACAGTTGTCGATTTTCCATTACTTCTCACATCCTGAAGATGTAAATCAGCACAACGGAATCGACGATTAAGTAATGTCCCTTCCATCAAGTCTTCACTGGCAAATCGATCTTCTTTTTTTAACACCAAGGTGCTATAAACTTCTTCTGGTAAAAAGCCCTTTTGAGGATGAAATTGTGTTGTTGGATACATGTTTTCTATGGTTTTTTTAACGTATTCTAATTTGTATTCGATGGATAATTTTTTAAATTGATTGGACACGATCATCGTCATTATTCCACCACCCAAAAAAAGGACTCCGCCTATCAATGGATTGGCAATGAATAATATAAACCCGATGGCTAATAGGACATAACCAAATACAATGAATCCTTCATAATATTTTTTTTTGTGTTCAAAATGGTCATTATTCATGGGGTCTCCTTAATTTTTCATTGCTGTAGTTAAATCCATAATTTCTTGAATTTCTTTTTCAATGGATTCAACAAAATGCTGATCAATTTTTTTGTGAATGTAAAACTCAAAACTGTTTCTACCTTCGATCGCAACCACCATTGTTTTGTTAAAAAAAGCAAATGCTACTGAACCATATTTTTTACGAAGACTCAAAATGGTCTCCATGGCTTTTGGTTTTAGTAGTTTAAATGCAGCCTCTGGATTATTTGAGTAGACATCCACTTCATTGTTAAAATCGATGTACTCAAAATCGATTCTAGGTAATCCCAATTTAAGTCCAAATTTTTCTGCACCATTATTAACAATATACACGGCAGAATTAACCAAAAAGGGTAATTCAATTTCATAATATTTCCCACTGAATCTTGTAATGATTTGTCGACCATTTTTGGATAGTCTTTCAAATTGAATCTTGACATCCGCTGTTCTAAAACGGGTGTTTTGAATTTTGCCTTGCAACATATCTTCACTTTTGAAAATATCACCACATTCAATTAACTTTGAACCATAAACATCGCCGGGTTCAAATCCTTTGTTCATATCATATTTAATGGTTGAATATTTCGATTCAATGGCTGTCTTTAGGTGTTCACGCTTAAATCCATATGCAATTTTATCATAGGCTTCTTGTGTGTAAAAATATACACCAAAACAAGCAACAATCAATAAGATGACCCAAAATTGTTGAAAGAAAAATCCGACACAAGATAAAAGAGCGATGCCCATCGCGATTCGACGAATAATTTGAAATAATTTTTGTTTGATAACGAATTGTTCTAATGTCATAAAAATCATCCTTTACGAACCAAATTATAACATAGCTCATTTAGTATATAAATAGTTTATTCAAATAATTTTTAAACCTATCTATGAACCTATTTGTGCAATGAGTCACCTGAGGTATTATGATTTTCATAAATCGGTAAACACTTTCAATTTTTATTTTACAGTGGTCTAGAGTATAATAACATTGATAAAAAAGAAATGAGGCATATCATGAGTACTAAAAAATTTGTAGGATTAATTATCTTAGACGGGCAAGGTTTGGCCCCAGCAAGTGATTCCAACTCCGTTTGGCTTGCGAAGAAACCGAATTTAGATCACATCCTTGCAACATACCCCAACAGCAAACTTCAAGCATCTGAAGAAGCCGTTGGATTACCTGAAGGTCAAATGGGCAACAGTGAAGTTGGTCATTTAAACTTAGGTGCAGGTCGTGTCGTGTATCAATCGTTAACCCGTGTCAATGTCGCGATTAAAGATGGTTCCTTTTTCCAAAACCAAGCTTTTATAGATGCGATTGCACACACCAAAAAACACAACTCAAAGTTACACATTTTTGGTTTAGCTGGTGATGGCGGTGTTCACTCATCCACCAAACACATCATCGCTTTACTCGAACTAGCTAAAACCCATGGTGTAGAACACAAAACTTATTACCATGCATTCCTAGATGGTAGAGATACCCCACAAACATCTGGATTGGCCTATGTCAAAGAATTGATTGAAGCAGGTGCAAGAATCGCTACTGTCCATGGCCGTTATTATGCGATGGACCGTGACAATAACTGGGACCGTCTACAAAAATCAATCGACACGATGACAATTGGTAAAGCGGAAGAAAAAGATTGTCCAATTTGTGGCATTGAAGAATCCTATGCCAATGGTGTTACCGATGAGTTTGTCATTCCGTTCCTTGTCAATCGAAAAGGTTTAATTGAAGACAATGACGCGATTATTTTCGCTAACTTCCGTCCGGATCGTGCTATTCGCATTGCTACTGCATTCTCTAATCCTTCCGAAGTATCTAAATACTACTCAGAAGGTAAAGCTACCTTTGATGCAAGTCACATTCCTAACAATATTTTCTTTGTATCGATGATGCATTATGCTTATACCGTTAAAGGTCCGATTGCCTTTGAATTGAATGATTTGAAGAACAGTTATGGACAAGTCATTGCAGATGCTGGATTAAATCAAATTAGAGCTGCTGAAACAGAAAAATATGCGCATGTAACATTCTTCTTTGATGGTGGTGCAGATTATGAACTTAAAGGTGCAACCCGCATTTTAGTCCCTTCTCCGAAAGTACCAACCTACGACTTGAAACCTGAAATGAGCGCTTATGAACTCACCGATAAAGTGGTTGAAGCCTTATTAACCAATCAATACGATACGATGGTTTTAAACTTTGCTAACCCTGATATGGTTGGTCATACCGGTTCCATTGAAGCAACTACCAAAGCCGTTGAAGCTGTCGATGAATGCTTAGGAAAAGTATTAAAAGCAATCGACCACATTGGTGGGATTGCAATCGTCCTTGCTGACCATGGTAACGCTGAAAAAATGCGCGATGAATTTGGTAAACCGCATACAGCCCATACGACCAATTTAGTGCCAGTTGTCGTGACAAAACAAGGATTAAATCTTCGTGATGGTGGTGCGTTATGTGATATCGCTCCAACCATGCTTGATTTACTCGGTGTTGAAAAACCAGCCGAAATGACTGGTCAATCGTTAATAATCAAATAAAGAGATGGTTCGCCATCTTTTTTGATGGATTCTATGTGTAAACGCTTTCTTCTTTTTCGCTTAACAATGTTAAATGACAATTGACCATGCTATAATGGAGTATGGTAAAGTGAGGATACTATATGTCAAAACTACTAAAACTACGCGATGCGTTAGTGAACAATAAACCAAACTATCCACTCAATTATGCAATACCTGAAATGTTTAATTTGTTTGGACACGAATCGATATCGGTTTTAAACAACGGGGAACACTTGGTGAATCCCTATGATTTTTTGGTTGATTTAATCGACCAAGTCTTACTTAAACACTATGAATCCAATGAAGTGGCTTCATTATCCCAATTAAAAGGGACTAAAGTGGCTAAAAAGAAAATGGGTGGGGATTGGATTTTAAAATCCACTGTCTATTCTATGATGATTCGAACTTCAACCACATGGGACCACGATCGTAATGGTTATGTGGATGAAAACAATATCTATCACTTAAAAGAAACGGGTACTTTTCTAAAGACCCTCGCATTACTACCATTATTAGATAAAATGGGTGTCGATGCCATCTATTTACTCCCGATTTCTAAATTCTCATTAAAGAATAAAAAAGGTGAGTTAGGTTCACCTTATGGCGTTTCAAACTTCTTTGAATTAGATGGTAGTTTATCCGATCCAATGGTTGGAAATACCTTATCACTAGATGAACAATTCCAAGCGTTGGTTGAAGCTGCACACACCTTGGGTATGCGTGTGATGATCGATATCATCCCAAGAACCAATGCTACCGAAAGTGACCTCATCATTGATCATCCTGAGTGGTTCTATTGGATTAAATCGGCTGATTTAGCGATTTATAATCCACCTTATGTGGATGAAATCAATGACCGTACTGTTTCCCCTACCATGAAATTCATGCCTACAGTATACAGAAGCAAAAAAGTCATTGAACACATCCGTCGTTTTCAATTCGATCCTAAAACCCAAAATAAAGAGTTATGGACCAAATTAAAAAAGGAATATGCTAAAAAAGGCGGTTCAATATTGGAATTGGTAGATAAACATTTCGGCTTAACCATCGCCCCTGCATTCTCCGATCATATCAACGACATTCAACCCCCTTGGACCGATGTTACCTTCTTCAGAATGTATTTAGACCACCCTATGGATACTGCTAAATACCTAGAAGATAAAAACGTGCCACCCTATATTTTATTTGATACCATCAAATCTAATTTGTACCCAGGACATAAACCCAATAAAGAATTATGGGATACCCTATCAAACATCATTCCACATTATCAAAAAACGTATGGTATTGATGGTGCAAGAATCGATATGGGCCATGCATTACCTAAAGAACTCGTCAATCAAATCATCAAAACTGCCCGTGAAATCGACCCTGATTTCGCATTCATCGCTGAAGAACTCAATGTCGATAACGCGAAATTTGCTAGAGGTTTAGGCTATAACATGATCATTGGTAATGGTTTCTCGATGCAACCGCATATTTGGGAAGGTAAACTCCATCACTTCTATTACAAGAGTGTTGATTTGGATTGTGCTGTGTTTGCGTGTGGTGAAACACACGATACCCCAAGATTGGCAGCCCGTGATGGGGGTCAAAACCTCTCTAAATTCTTAACTGTCATGAATATGTTTATGCCAAATGGTGTACCGTTCATCAACTCTGGTCAAGAAGTCTATGAACGTCAACCAATGAATACAGGTATTGATCCTAGACCAAATGAACTATTCATGTTACCATCCGAAGACCCTTTCTATATGAAGTTGGCATTATTCGACAAATTCGCTCTGCATTATTTAAATCATATGCATAACGACATTCCAGATAATTTAGCGCGTATTAAACCGATTCGAAAGAAATACCTCAATGTCATTACTGACAAGAAAAACTATTTACCGATTGGCTTCCTAGAAGGCTACAATCCTGTTGGTTTCGCTTACGAAGCAAAAGATGAAGTATTACTCATTGTGGGCAATGCGAACCCGTTTGACGCTCAACATGTGAAGATTGACTTAAAACCCATCCGCAAACGTTTTGACCTCAATCAAAATGAAGGCCGAATACTGTATGCAATGCATGAATCCGGATCCAGAATGTTCTATGAGTTTGATGAAAATCAAAACCCATACTTCTTCATGGGTGCTGGTGAAGTTAAAATTCTTGTTTTACAAAAAAACACATCAAAATAGCCCGAAAAGGGCTATTTTTTTTATTTTTCTCTGCATTTTTAATATTTTTGTAATTTTTATTCAAATCGACTTCCAATCATTTGATAATCATAAAAACTCGATGTATAATGAATGAAAATTTGTTATCACTCAGGAGGGATAATTTATGAATTCAAAGGGTTTGGTTTTAGGATTTGCAGGCATCATCAGTTTACTCATGATCATCACTGGAATCACATTGATGGTAGGTTATAATCGCTTGGTTGAATTGGATGAATCCATCAATGGTAAAATGGCCCAAGTCGATAATCGTTTACAAGAAAGAAAAGATAAAATCGATCAATTGGTTGACGTCGTTGAAGCCTATACCACCGTTGAACAATCGATATTCACTATGATAACAGACGCACGTGCGGCGTACGCAGCTGCGAAAATCATTGGCGATCCAGATGCTATGGCCGAAGCAGACGCTTTAGAAATACAAGCAATCAATGCTTTATTGGCTGTCATTGAAGATAACCCTGAAATCAAGTCCGATGCAGTATATATCAGTTTGATGATTGAAATCAGTTCTATGGAATCTGCATTGAGTACAGCACGTTTGAGATACAATGAATCTGTAGAAACCTATAATCGTTCAGCAAGACAGTTCCCAAGAATTTTGTTTGTCAGAATGTTTGATTTTGATTCCAGCAAAACCTATTGGAAAATCAATGATGGTGCTGGTGAAGTGCCTGACATCAATTTTGGTGATTAAGGATGAAACGCCTTTGGAAATGGCTATTCATCACAGCTTTCAGTTTGGTTCTCATTTCCTGTAAGCAAAACAAATACCCAGATCCAACGTTTAGATATTATGTAAATGACTACGCAGAGTCACTGATGCAGTACACAGAAAGACTCATCACAGCTCAAAACCGCTATTTGTATGAAGAATATGGTGATATTCAGATTGTTTATGCAACTTTTTTGGTCAAAGATGCTAGTGATGTCTCAAAATATGACCGTGTAGAAATATTTGAGCAATGGGCTCCAGGAAATAAAGATACCGATATGGGTTTTCTAGTAATCCTATTTGTCACAGAATACGTTGAAGATGGTATCACATATCAAGATATACTTGAAGTTCAGATGGAACCTGGGCTTGGATTAGAAGAATATTTAACAGCAACCGAGATGAATATCATGCGTAATGACTATTTACTAGCAAATATCCATTATGGCATCATCGATATGAAGTTAATGCAATTTCAATATGAATTACTAAACTTATTATATTTTGAGGTTTATGGGGAAGAACCACTCCCTTATGATATGGATGAATTTTTTGATGATTTGATGGACGCGCCATACATTCACGAGAATACGGGAACGACAGACATCATTGGATTTATCTTATCGTTATTATCACTCAACGGATTGGATATAGGATCTGGTTGGGGTATCGCACTCGTCGTTGTATTGCTTGGTTTTGGTGGTGGATTCACATTCATCAAAGTCCGTGGTGGTGGCGGTGGTAGTGGTGGTAGGGGTATCTAAAGAAATAAGAGTCGTTATAAATAACGGCTCTTTTTTGATGGAAAAATATCACATTTTAAATCTGCATAAAAAATACATATTTGAGTTTAAAATTATGTTTATTTTTTGTATTTTAATTTTTACATACTATGTATGTAGATAAATTATATAAATTTAGCTATGAAAAACACCTAGTAGACGAATTTTCATCGTATTAGATAGACGTGCTAAGATGTTTTCAATGAACGCAATCTGAGACTCAAGACATTCCAATTCAATGAAGAAATGGTAGGTACCAATCTCCCTTTTAGTCGGACGTGACATGATTGAAATCAGATTGATTCCTGCGCTGGAAAAAGCTTCAATGATCGATAATAATAGTCCTGGTCGATCGATGGTTGGTGTGAAAACCATCGCCATTTTATAATTCTCAAACCCCTCGTGAATCGTCTTGTCGCTTTGAATAACAAAAAAACGGGTTTCGTTTTGAGTTTCATCGGTGACATCTTCGATTTCAAAGGGTGCCATCCCTGGGTGATATATATGGTTTGGTATGATGGTTGCACTCTTAGGATCATTTAAATAGGATTCATAGGACTGTGTGTTGCTGTCGGTGATGACCAACGGTTTGTCATCCATACTTGAGAGAAATCTTGAACATTGATTCTTGGTGGCATACTGTACATAGAGTGTTTCAATCTCATTTAATGTGCAGTGACTGATACATGAAAATGAAACATGAAGTCTCAATTCGGATGAAATCCACAAATTCGGATAGTCTAACATGTAGTCTAGGTGCTGTTGAACGTACCCCTCAAGCGTGTTTTCAATCGGTATGATACCAATGGTGTCTTTGGATATGGCTTGAAAAACATCGCCTATTCGCTTTTGATAGACCAGTTCACAAGCGATATTTAAATGCTGTTGATACGCTTTGGCCGCAACCTCAGAATAGGTATTTTTCGGCCCCAATATAGCAATCTTTTTCATACATTACCTCTAAATTTTAAGTTTTATTATACGCCCCTCTGTATGGTTTGTAAATATGAAAAAGAAATACAAGCCTATTCAGCCTGTATTTCATGAATATTTAGAATGTCTTGAATCGAAATCCTTTGTTTGGTATCCATCATCACTATGTGATGTATGGTGTCGATTTTTAAAATTGTCCCTTCGGTATAACGTATGTGTCCATCGTTAAAGTATTCAAACAGAATCCGTGTGTCATTATTTAAAGCTGCTTGAAGTGCCAAATCCAGTTCTTCGAGACGATCATCGAGTAATACGGGTTTATCCATACGCGTCAACCTGTTTCTAAGCTCTGTGAACATATCGTTAAACCCAGCCAAGCCATCGAATGGTGACCATTTGATGATTCCCCGGTCAACATATTTATTCATGATGACCTCCAACAAATGTATTACGGTCGCGTATCGTTGACTCTTTATTTAAGGATGAACCGCGATTTACGGCGTTTTTTCCGTAACGCATTTTAATTTCATCTACCGAGGCGAGTAGTTGATATTCATTTTCATCCTTTTCCAGGTCTTCAAACAGACTGAATTGATGGGTATCTGAGGTCGTGAGCCCGCCCAATGAGATGCCAATCGATCGGACTGGACTGCCGTCATATTGTTCCATAAAAATATCGATACATGTATCGTATATCACTTTGAAACTGGCTGTTGGTCTTTCTAATGTTACCTGCTTATGCAAACCACCCTGTTCCTCTTTCGAGTACCCTGCTCCAAAATGAATTACACGACACCTTTTCTGACCAATTCTTAGGCGTCTTGTCACTTCGTCTGCCATTTCTAGAATGATGGTATAAATCTCTGGTGCGAAATAATTTCTAAATAAAATTTGAGAGTGTCCATAACTTTTATTTTGGGCACGTAACTTGTTTTTGTCTTGTAAAATGCTCATGTCAATGCCATGGGTATGGTACCAGAGTTCTTCGCCAATCACGCCAAATTTCCGTTTTAACAAGGCTTTGTCGTATCTTGCAATATCTCCGATGGTGTGTAAACCTAAAAGGTTTAGATGGTGTTCCATACGGTTTCCAATACCCCACATTTCTGAAATGGGTTTGACTGGCCATAGTTTGGTTGGGATGTCTTCGTAGGTCCATTTAGCAATCGAGTCTTTCGCTTTTTTCGAATCAATGTCGAGTGCCATTTTGGCCATAATCATGTTTGGTCCAATCCCGCAACTCGATGGCAAGTGCAACTCTGATTGAATTTTAGAGACAATTTTTTTGGCTAATTCCACTTCAGTCATTTGATAAAATCCCAGATAGGTTGTGACATCTAAGAAGGCTTCATCGACAGAATACACATACAAGTCTTCCTCAGAAATGAACGATAAATAGATTTCAACAATTTTCATGGAGTATTCCATATACGATTTCATTTGTGGTCTCGCGAAAATGATTTTATCTCTTAAGTTCTCTGGAATATCGTAAATCCGACACCGACTTGGAATGCCTAACTTTTTCAAAAATGGGGTGACTGCCAAAGTGATTGCGCCTTTACCCCTGGATTTATCTGCGACAACTAAAGGGGTTTTGAAAGGGTCTAGTCCACGCATACTGCATTCGACTGACGCGTAAAAACTTTTTAAGTCAATACACAATATGTGTTTATGCAATTGATACTCTTCCATAGGCTCACCCCCTTTTGTGTCCTTATTATACCAATGCTTTTCATGTAAAAAAGATGAAAATTGCTTGTTTACAATGAAACTAAACAGTCTTTTTTCACGCTATTTTGGTGATGTTTTAGGCAAGGGATTTTCATCCTGTTATACGGAATAAACAAAAAAATCATCGTTTTCAGATGATTTTTATGCATTATTTTTGATAATCAATGTGTCCATAGCGTCCGCTTGAGATTTCCCACAAATAAAGCGATGCGAGACTTGCGTAAGGGCTGTACCGCTTGTGGTATGTATCGAGTAAAGCATCCGTCACTTTTGTGTGATGGTAAAGCATGCTGATCCCTCTTCGAATGGCTAAGTCTTTCTTTGACAATATGTTCATTCGGTTGAGTGAAAAAATCAAGAGCATTTCCGCTGTCCATGGACCAATGCCTTTCAATTCAACCAAGTGTGCTATGAGAGCTTCATCGGACATGGATTTGAGGATTTCAATATTCATCGTTTTAAAGTGGGTTGCTGCGCCTTGAATATACCCAGCTTTCTTTAAGCTCATACCACAGGTCTGGATTTCATCGATGGGTAAATTCAACAGCCCCTCTGGTGTGATTAGGGTTTTGTTTTTTAGTCTAGCAAAAACCGTTTCAAAGGCTTTGCCTGAAATTTGTTGTGCGACAATCGAAGCGATGAGGGCTTCAAACAAATCGGGATTGATCCGTCTTTGGATTGGACCAATCTGATCGATGATCGAAGCGAGTTTTTTGTCTTTCTTTCTTAAATAATCCAATGCTTTACTATCGTATATAAAGTCCATGTAGTTTACCTTTTTTCTAAATCCAAGAGGCGTTGTTTTAATTCAAGTCCGCCATAAAACCCAACCAAAGAACCATCTTTACCAATGACTCGATGACACGGGATGACAATCATGATGGGATTTTTATTCACAGCCCCACCCACAGCCCTCACTGCTTTGATGTTACCAATTGTACTTGCAATCGCTTGATAACTTCTGGTTTCTCCGAAAGGAATCTCTGTTAATGCTTGCCAAACAGCACGTTGAAATGTTGTACCTATGGGATTTAATGGCAAATCAAACTGAATTGATTCTCCATTAAAGTAACGGATGATTTGATTCGCAGCCTGATTTAAAACCGGACTGCTCGATGATACTGTTGGTTCATTGGTTAAGTCTAGACGACAGATTTTTTGATCCTCAGCTTCAATTTTTACATGACCAAACGCGGTATTTACGACGATTTTATCCATTGAAATCACCTCACAAGTTCATTATACCAAAAATAAAGACCAGCTCACGCTAGTCTTCAAAGTTGATTCGAATATTTCCATTGGATGTAATGGCTTCTACAAAAGGTACTTTAGAACTATGATAGGTATCATTTCCATAGGTGCTACCATTGATTTTCACTGAGCCATTGGAAGTTTTGGTTCTGACTTTATAATCTTCAAAGTTACCTTGAATGGTTAGATTTATCGTACCATTGGAGGTATAGACTCTAAAATCTTCTGAATGAATTCCAGAGGCATTCACTGGACCATTCGATGTTTCAGCGTCAATCGAATATGCTTCAACACCGATGAGTTCGATTTCACCATTGGAGGTTTCTAGATCTACGGTTGTAGAAACGACATCCTTCAAATAGAGTTTACCATTGGAAGAAATCATTGTAATGGTTGGAATGTCAACGTTTTCGATGCTAATTCTACCATTACTTGTGCGTAGAATCGCACTTTCTAGTGTTAAATCTTCGAGGGAAATTGCACCATTGGATGTTCTGACACTTAAGTGATATAGTGCGCTTGGTAATTCCACAGTAACTGTTCTATTGATCCCTATATTACTAAAATTAAACCAATGCAATGGATTTCTAAATTGATCCCACCAATCACTGGTGACGACGATGGATAATATTTGATTATCTTCAGTCACAGTGACTTCTTCATATTGATCTGTTTTAAAACGAATGTGAATTTGACTATCTATACTCGGCTTGATGACCACTGGATTGTTAAAAAACGATAAGTCAATCCGATTGAAATCTGTGCCTTCATAATCGTAATTTTGATCGGTGTATACCATCTGTTCTTCAAGGTAAGGTTGTGCCAACAATCCAAACACCGTAACAGATATCGCCCCTAAAATGATTAAGATAATACCCACTTTTAGAATAATTTTCATTTTTGTCTCCTTTTAATGATTTGATCGATTTTTATAATGGCTTTATCTAGATAAATTTTAGTCTTCTTAATGAGTGTGGTGATGATAACCACCCCCACCATGACCAATCCCATCCCCAATACCATCGAACTCACATAATAGATGAGTACTTCGATACGAGATACATCTTTAGTCAGCAAGAATACCAAATAAGTAATAAATGATATCCCACCACTCGAAATAAATGAAATACTGATACTGCCTAGTACAATCACACCAATGATGGTGAAGAACAGTGCGATGCCTTTAGAGGCTTGTGAAATCACCTCACGCAACATATAGTTCTCACGATTTTTAACTTTGAGTTTAAAATTCGCATCCTTTTTAATGGTACGGATGATTTGTTCGACACTACCGAGTTTGTGAACAAATTCGGCTTCAACCTCACCATTCGCAACCGCTTCATCGATGAGTTCTTCATAATAGTTCAGAATCTCTGCTTGATCTGAGTAGGACGCTAGTCCGGATTTTAATGCTTGTAAAAATTCAAGTTTTGTCATTGGTCACCTCAAGATATAACGGTATATTTTAGATATTTCACTAAAATCATCCTGTGCTTTTTCAATTTCATGTTTACCCAAGGTCGTAATCATATAGTATTTACGTAACCTGGATTGATGTTGTTCAGTATAGGTCTTAACGAAGGCTTGTTGTTCTAAACGTTTTAATATCGGATATAGTGTAGATTCAGAGATATCGATGATTGATGAAACATCTTGAATGATTTTATAGCCATAAGACGGCTCTTCTTTTAGAGATGCGAGAACCAATATCTCTAGAAAACCTTTTTTTAATTGCGGATCCATCGTTAATACCTCCTCTCACATAATACTATACATTACATAGTATATACTGTCAATACCTTTTTAAACAAAAAGACACACTTTTTCAAGTATGTCTTTTGAGTATTAATTGTCCCAGCTGGTGTAGTCGTCGTATAGACCCCATTGGCTACCTAGTGTACTTTCTTCAATCACAATCGCGAATTCACGAATGATTTGTCGGTTTGTACCTAAAACATAGTAGTATTTACCAATGATTTCACCTGTGTTGTCAAATACTGGTAACTTGTATTTATCGTCATTCCAAGGATAAGTGCCGCTTCCAGTAACCCCGGTTCTCAGATAAATATTGTAATCATAACGTAAGCCATTGACAAGGTTTACTGAAGTCACACCCGTATATTTTGGACTGACGATGGAGAAGTTATACACACCTGTTTTATTTTTACCAAACGTATACAAGTAATTTGTAATGTTCGCTGGTAATGGATAGAAGAATAGTGTGGATTGGTTTCTTACACCGTCTGTATAACCGAATATTTCACCTTCATATGGATAAATAATTCTGCCTGTGACTGGATCAATCGAAATGGTCGGTGTAAAGGATTCATCGGTCTCGTAGTTTTTAAGAATAATTAAAATAACACTGTTCTTAATTGGTGATGATGGATCCCCGGCAGGCACGATGGTGCCATTAGCGAAGCGATAAAATAATGTAAATCGAATGGTCAAGTTATACAAAATATCAACGACAGTGAGGTCATAATAAACAATCGTTGAATCCGTAATATTTGTTAGCACACCTGGATTATTCGCGTTGGTTTGTTCAGATAAGATACGGTATCTAACCACCGTATTCACATCTTCAACTTCACTGGTGAAATTACCAAATAAATCATTAGACCAACTGTTTGGTCCGACTTGTCTTTGGATAATCGCTCCAATTGGCAACGTAAAATCTGGGTGATAATTGGATAAGTCGATGTCGGATACTTCACCATTGATTCTGAAATACTGAACCCCTGCTACATCCGCACCGTCATAGTCAATACCATCAAAGAATGCCCGTGGATCATAATTAGTTGGTGTAGTTGTTGAGCCATCGGCGTTGATTTGATAGATGAGTGGATACTTGAGGGTAATATCACTGTTGATTTGGAATCGAATGTCATTTAAATACGCACTGACACCTAAATTCTTTCTGATGACGACATTACCTAAATTATAGGTAACCCCGCCTTCACGATTCAGTGTAAATGCATATGTTTTTTCACCAACACCGAGTTCAAATGTGATGATCATAGCGTAACCATCATCGATGAAGAACTGAATTTGATTTTCAGTAGGTGTGAAAACACCATTAATGTCAGTGATGATGGTCGTAATGTTGTCATAAAGCGTAACATCTTGTAATCTAAAGTCAATTTGAATATTGGTTGTCAATGCTTCTCTAGTCACTTCAACTGGGTAAGCAAACTGTTGGTTACCATTCTTATAAATGATGAAGTTTGCTAACTGTCTTTCTGTAACTGTGTGGGTTATTGAAGTGGATTGACTGAGTTCATTCACTATGGTATAGGTGAATATGTAACTCTTTCTGCCGTCCCCACCATATTGATACCTTACGGTAGCACTGGTAATAGAAGCGAATGGGGATACTTTTAGAATCATTAGGGTGTTGCCATCGAGCGATAACTGGACAGAATCCAATGTATTGACGTAATTGAGTCCAGAACCATTCGATATCGGTGTAACGACTAAGCTTCGATTGGTGCTCAATAATACGCCTTCAAGGATTTCTCCAAATTCAATAAAAGTCGTGAAATTGGTTCCTGTAGGTGTGAAAATCAATCCACCTGAAGCATCCGCACTATAAGTACTATAGGATAAACTCGTAATTAATCGATTCGATGAAGCTTGTTTTGTAAAATCCAGATTAAACTGGGTTGAACTATTATAATAGCTGAATACAATTCGATACACACCACTTTCAAGTTCATCACTCAAGGTCATGGCGAATCCAAAAATATTATTAGAAGCTTTTGGTGTTAGTGCTAATGTATAATACGCTGGATCAACGGTATCCCCATCCTTGGTTAATCGATGAATGGTCAAATTATGTCCTAGTGGTAATTGAGTATTGTTATCGATGAAACGCACAGTAATCGTGCCATTAGGTGATAACGGGAAGGATGGTGAAACGGTAAAGGTCGACCCCGATAGTGTAGGTAATGGTGTGACATTCGTTGAGTTCATTAAAATTTGATTGAGTGTCACATTTAAGTTTTGAGCAATTCGATTAATGGTCACCACATAATTGGTTCTATAAACCGTCACGAGATTCGCATCATCGGCAGCGACTTCAGAGTAAACAGTCATGGTGAATTGTACCCGATTATTTACATCAAATGTCCCCGTATGGGTAAACTTATAGGCACCGCCCAAGATATTGGAAGTTCTTGCGTTATACGCTGTTTTAAATCCTGCATGCGTACCCGAAGTAATCCCTGATATCGCAATGACTGCATTTTCTGAAAGGGTTGCTTGAAGAGCTTCATACGTAACTGTATTACTTGGGAAAGCAGATTGTGAAACATTAAATGTGATGGTCTTGGCTGTGTTATCAATCGTACCACCTTCAAGAGTTGGATTGATACCGCTTGGATCATATAGCACTAAATCACCAATGGTTGGTTGGTCTTGTTTTGGTAGAACCAAAGATTTGTCACTCTTACGGACCTGGAACATCGAACTATAAGATAGATACAGTGGGTCTGTTGGCAAGTCTTGTACAGAAGGTATATTGAGATTACTGGCTGAAATGCTGTCTAAATTGTAATAAACTGGTGTGTCTGGTTCTTTTAATCCATAGAAATTATTAATGGATAAGTTGGCTGGTAAAACAGCCCCTGCTTCTCGTCCTTTGGAGGAGGCAAGGACATACATACCATTTTTAAATAACGGATCCGCAGCCAATCTGAATCGATCGGCGAGAACTTCTTTGGTAACTCGATAAATAAAGTCTGATTGAGATGGATTCATCAATGGAAAGCTTTGATTAAAAATATACGTTTTCTTAGGGTCATAACCAACATCACCCACAGTCAAGTCTTGGACTTTTTCCATATTATAATCAGCAATAGTTAAAGAAACTGTTGTGTTAGTTGTAAATGTAAAGTCTGTATTATAATTTGAAATTGTTAAAGTTCCCACATTACTGCTCCAACTTGGTACACCACTAGCTATTTGTGCAGCTGTAAGCCCGTATCTAGTGATATCTCGATGTGTCGTTATCGTCGTATATAATGGATAGGATGTTGAAGTGAAATCAGTGGTTAGTGTTGTTGGATATGTATTGTTAGCATTGTTACTTAGATAGGTACTTGTAATTGGTGAAACAGTTGCATATATGCCAACAAATCTATTCAAAACATCCGTTCTATTTCCGTTTGCACTAGTTAATGTCACACCCGTAACAGTATAAGTGAAATTTGGAGATGTACCAGCTCTTTGTATACGAAAAGCGACAGTTGTTGAACTATCATGAAAAATAGTGCGGTTGGTAATATCCTGAGCAGGAAAATAACCTACAATGCTGGCTGGTGAAGTATCATTTGTTCGAGCAGAATAATACGTATCCACTACACCAACAACACTGAATCGATAATAAATAAAACTACCTAAGGCATTTTGATCGGTTCTTCCTATCATATCAATATTTGGATCCATATTTAAAATATTTACGAAATTATTCGATTGCATTAACCCGAAAGTCCCGCGTTGTAATCTTCCGAAAATGCCACCAAATCCTGGTTTTCTGTTAATTGCTCTCGATGATGTGTTTGCTGGAAATAGATAGCTACTTGTTTTATAGTAGGTTGAACTCGAGTAATTTTTTGAGTTTTCATACGTGAAATTATTATAGTTTGTTAGTCCTTGTGTAGTCATTTCAATTTCAATGGCTTTCACACTGCCATAGTTAACCGCTGTATCAATATCAACAACTGAAACTGGTATGGTTGTATTCGATGTCGAACCTACGATATAGGTAGCACCAATAATTCCGCCTGCAACATCAGTAGACGAAATAATACCATGGTTTAACATTCTTTTCATTGCGAAAAGTCCATATCCTACTACACCACCCGCTGAAGAATATATACCAGGTCGTGATGCGTATGCATTCGTGTCAGTTATGGATGTTGAAGCGTAATTAAACTTATTATAGGTTACAGCAGATATATTACCGAAATTCAGTCCGTTTGATACCTTAGATAGTGAAATAGGGTCTTGGCTACCGGTAATATTCGAAGAAAACTTCTTATCATTGACACTTACTTGAGTAGCATTGTCAGTGCCAGCTGTAATCTCAACACCAATCGCGACACCAATAATACCACCACTTCTTACATAAAATCTTGATTTAGCGAAAATGTCACCATTGTTAGCTGTATCGATTACTTCTCCAGTAACATTCGCATTATATCCAATTCCCGTTAAAATAGTTGCTCTTGTATTAGCAATGGCTGCAGAGATTCCACCAGCAACTACACCACCAATATATCCATAGGTCATACCAGCAAAAAGGGCTGTAGTTGATAACGGATCTGCTTGCGATGATACATAAGAAATCGATGTAGTACTGCTGTTAATCATTTCAATCAATCCAACATTTGCTGCATCTTGAATCAAGTTATAATTGAATGTTGTGATACCTCCAACAAACGTATTTGCATTACCATCAATATCTTTGTAAGTAGGATTTAATGTACTTGAAATACTCCCATAATTCATGGCATTTTTGATTTCGCCGACATTCAAATTGGCTATACCTGCAACATATAGATTTCTCGAAGTGATGGTTGTTGAGAAGCCCGCAAAACCTGCTTGTGTTCCATTTCCAGTGCTTCCACCAACAGTAATCGTATTATTTGTCATCGTTGTATTGCCTTTAAAATCAGCAACAATAATATTACCTTTGTTAATGACATTTTGCATGATATACGCTCTGCTGGTTGCAGTATCGTATGGTAACGCATAAGTAATACCCGAAACGAACACTTCAAAGCTATTATTGATTCGAACCAATGTAATACCATTATAATAATATCCGTCTTGAGTAGTTACTTTTACACCTGTGAATGATACATTCTTATAATCTACTTTTGTAGCCAATGTGATACCTGCAACATGAAGCGTATTTAGTACTGTTGAATCGGCATTTGTTGAACCAATGATTAATTCACCAAAGTTTTCCACAAAGTTAAGTTCACTACTTAAATCTGATTTTGATACAAAGAATGGTGCGATTCTAATTGTCGTAACTGTAATCCCTGAGTTTGAGCTAAAATAGGTCGGTCCAAAAGTAAAAGTAGCCGTATTGTATGCTCTTGTTAGTTTTACACCGCCTGTTGAGTTATCTAAAATCGTGGCTGAGTAAAACATATATGTATTATGATTACCATAATTTAAATTCGGAAAATTAAACCCACCACTGTTTGTCATATACGTGAATTCAGCTTTGGTTGTAGTTGTTGAAACAACCCCAATCCCTGCACTGTTGGTGGTTGTAAAAGTATTCACGTGATTTGCTTCGATCACACCGGCATTTTGCCAACGACCATTTCTAAATGTGATTGGATTGGTTGGGTTGGTTAACTGAAAAGACAGTCCCCTAACTTCACCAAAAATACCACCTAGGAAGTTTTGAACGACACCACCAGATTTACCTGCGAAATCATTTACTGCCACTTTACCTTGATTGGTTACGTAATAGAAAGAGTGATTGGTGCCTGCGGTATTGTTAACTTCACCAATGATACCACCGACACGATTTTGAACAAAACTACCTCCAGCAATATTGAATTGTGCCCCTGTAGTTAAACCTAGGCCACGGATTTCTCCAGTGTTAATACTGTTGGTCAAAATCAACGTGGTGGATGTGGTAGATCCTACGATGCCGCCAATGGAAAATAACCCATTGATGGTTAAGTTATTGAAATCGTGAGCATTGCCATCAATCATCCCTAGATTAGCCACATAGGTGACTGAACCTTGTGCTGATCCTGCAATCCCCCCCACAAAACTTCTACCGATGGCTGCAGTACCGAGTTGAATGTCGGTATCGCTTACCACATTACGAATCGTCCCGATAGAAAGTCCAGCAATCGAACCCACGTTGAATGTTCTACCGTAGTTATCAGCTGTGGAGGTTAAGTTCATTTGGTTGTTCAATAGATTGATGTTGCGTACTGTTCCGCTTAACACGCTGAATAAACCCATGTAGTAGTTTGTTCCGATGACTACCGGTTTATCTGTGGTCATATTGTAAATATATTTGTTTGTATTTGTGCTTGAACTTGAAAATTCACTGGTTCCCCCACTAAATGTGCCTTTAAACTCTTTGGTTGGGGTAACATAACCTTTGATATTCTTCATATCGATGTCATCCACAAGTCGATAATTGTGTGTATCATAGGTTATACCACTGAATGGTGTATTGTAATTAATCAGCTTATTAAACGCTATTAAATCCATCTCATTGGCGATTTCAAACGCGCCTGAAACATAGTTTAATTTAAACATAATTGGGAAATCATCTTGGACATAGAAATTCCAACGACGTGTTTCGCCATAGAGTGTCTGTAAATTCGTCGTATTGATCGAAATAGGTGACCCTGAAGCAGTACCACTCTTAAATTGTGCTTGTGTGTAATTTGGAAATGACTGTGGTAGCGTAGTCGAATCGACATTGGGTATGACCAATTGATCGTAGGCTACACCCGCAATCGTACCACTGTTGTTATAAACGAATGGTCGAACGTTAAAGCGCGATCTAGAGCCATCGGCCATGACTTTATCACCAATAAAGAATGAGTTATATATTTTACCCGTAGACGCATTCGTATGCGCGAAGCCAGCCGCTGTAAATGTTGTCCCCGCTTGAACGAATAAAATGTTAAACCGAATCCCTGCAATCGATACTCCTTGTGCGTTGGTTTTGGTATCAATGACAGAAACATTATAAATTGTCCCGTGATTGGTTCCCACAAACATCGCTGCTTTGGTCAAACCTTCTGGCGCATCCAACAATTCAAAGTTAGGGTTTCTTACGGTTAAATTTTTGACTACACCCGTTTCACCAATGAGGGCGAACATCGAGTAGCTTTGAATCAATGAAAAGATTTGGCTATTTTGTTCCGTACCATCGAATGAATAGTCCACTGTAATATAGCTATAACCAGAAACATAGAGATTTGAAATACTAAATCCTTGTCCATCAAAGCTACCAGTGAAAGGAAAAATCGGGTCTTGTTCTCCCGGTGTATTTGGATCATAGTCAATCGGTAAGTCTAAATCGATACCAATCGGATTGAATGTTTTCGCTCTCATATTTCGATAGTCAATGTCTGATACGAGTGCGTAATGTTGATTCAATAAATAGCTGACTGTTTTGTAGTAAAAATAGTTCGCATAATTGGCTGTGTTGATCCAATTATACGAAACCGCTGTTGAAAAGTTGTATAAATCATCGGGGGTTTCAATCGCGATGCGTTTGGTTTGAACCAGTGCTGCAATGGCAGCTTGCATAGACGTATCGCGCGCATCACCATTGGCAAAAGATTGATTCATGTGCGTTACGATGATGGTTTGTATTTCACTGAAAGTTACCATCGGTTCTGCTTTGTTTGCCTTACTTAAATTCGTATCAAAAAAACCATTATTAAAAACAGAGGTTTGTGTTTGATCGTCAATACCCGTGTTTTGTGGGATCCTTTTTGCAATCTCAAAAAAGACTGTTAGCACAAACACAGACATGATGAGGGTAATGATCAATTTTTTAGAAATATTCTTAATCATATTTACCACGCTCCATCATCCCAAGGTCTATTCGGTAGACCCCAGTTGATTACTGGCCCTTCTATGGATTGTACCGCTTCTATAATAAACCCCAATTGTAGACTATAGCTTGTGTCGTATAGATTAAATAGGGTACTGCCAAAATCGGCTACGAATGTAATGGTATTGGGTGTAGTATCTGGATTTCTTTTTACGGTATTGGTGTAATAGAAAAAGCCATCATTATCTCGATTATCATAAAAGTAAGGATTCATTGCGTCGCCTTCATCCATGTAATGGAAAGGAATTCTATTGGGTTGTGTAATCGCAACCTCATAACTCTTACCACCGGATATATAGGATAAGGTGAGCTGTTCATATACCCCAACTCTCATATATGAATCTACATTGCTCATCACATTGATGTTAACACGCAGATTCTTAACAAATTGAGGATTATCAGGATTAGACAAATTCACACGGTAAATACCTAGCTTTGTAAATGTACCTTGACCTTCAACTTCATAAGAATATTCAATGTCGGTGGTTTTTTGTTGTAATACATTAAATTCATCATAGTATTCAAAGTATGCGACAATTTCAACGTTTACTGCACCCAAGGTAACTTGGTTGTTACTGGTATTCATATTGGTTAACCATCCCGCAATCGA
Source organism: Acholeplasmataceae bacterium UBA6150 (assembly GCA_002423145.1). Classification (GTDB taxonomy): domain Bacteria; phylum Bacillota_I; class Bacilli_A; order Acholeplasmatales; family UBA5453; genus Paracholeplasma. The sequence continues at coordinate 128,416 of DIUU01000014.1, forward strand.
TACGGCTGCGAGCGAGGCTAACAAGATGAATGTGATGACCATTTTAGTTAAATTTTTAGTTTTCATGTTAACCTCCTTTTGGTTTATGGAATCTGATCTAGACGTACTTCAAAATACCCTAAGGTAATCGATTCACCATGTAATGTATTATTGATGGTGGGTTCCACTTGAATCGTGAAATCAAAGGTCAAAGTACCTTCGTATGTTAAAACATAGTTAGAAAATAAAACGACATTTGAGCTATTTAAATCCAAACTGGTATTGCTGAGTGTCGTCGGATGAATAAAATCTATGGTTAGCAAATTAAATAACGCACTATTGGTTGGTAAAATATCTTTTACTGTGATATCTAAATGTCCATCGGCTGTACCTGTATTTTCAATAATCAGACGAAATGTATACACTTGTCCAGGCATCAAATTCTCAAAATCAATTCCAGCCGCTGTAATTTCCGTGAATCCACCATCCAATACGCCATCTTTATTGGCGTCATTGGCAGTGTATAACTGGGCATTTACGGTAATCGATCCGCTGGTGAAAATGACGGGGTCGGACTGGAATCTCGCGATGATCCAAGCAAAGATACCGGTGGTTAATAAAGCGAGCACCATGACAAAAATAAGGATGCTTTCGATGAGTCTTAATTTTTTCATGGTGTCACCCCCTTTTGGCCTTACTGGCCAGTTGAAAAGTCGTAATTGGTTGTTCCTAAGGTTGCCCAATCAATGAATGGGCCTTGTTTAGCTTGAAAAATAAGTGTCAGTGATACCGTTTGACCCACGTGTTCATTTCGGATGACATAGCCATCTAATTTCAATGAGATGAGCACTGGAATTTGAAATACATTGGTTGGAATTTTATACTTTCCTGGTTCAGATAACGCATCGGTATCTGTTCCACGATAATAATAGTATCCGTCGGATTCTAAAACCCAATCGGCATCAAACTCATACACTGCGAATATGTCTTCTAGTTCTACAGTACCCAATAGGGATGTGGATGCAGATACACTGAATCGCAGTTCAGTTTCAACCGTAGATTGGTTATTCAAGGTAAATGGGGTGGCTACTAATTCTTGGGCAGGCATCACAAAATCGGTGATGAAACTACCTGACCAGGAGAATGAGACTTCCCCTAAAGTCAAATCTACACTGCCTGTTTCTTTTCGATCAAAATAGTAGGCATAGATTGTGGTTGCTAAAAGTGTAAGTGTAAGCAACATGCTTAAGGTCAATACAATCAATCGTTTATTCATCATTGACCTCCTTAGGCATCGAATACTGCAAGCAATGAGGCTATCCTAAGGACGCTAGCTTGGTATTCTTGTCTCGATGTATTGGGGTCAAATTGAATCTTAAACTCAATAAATACAATTTGACTGATGGGTATATTTACGTTGGTAACAATCGTGATATCTTGACTACCATCAATTAAATTAGATAGACGGTAGTTTGAGAATGTTTGGCCTTCAAAGGTGACTGGAGTGGATGAGTTCAATTGCAATATATTGGCAGACGCATTTACACTCACGGTACCATCCATTAATAGAAATACATTACGCATGTCATAACCCGAATTTGGATTATCACTTGTAATGTCATTGAAATATATACTCGCAACAACAGATGAGGTGGATAGATTTTCAATGGTGACAATGAAATCAAATATGTCTCCAGGTAGTGAATTATTTAAAAAAGCGGTCATTTCAGCTTCTGTAGTGATCGTCACATAACTGCCGTTGTTCTTCTTTACTTGAAATACAATTTCAGCTTCATAGTTATTCACAGGAACAACAAACTCATTGACACGAGATGAGTCCGATAATGCAAACCACGCAAAAGAAGAGGCTGAAAAAACCAGTAATGACAATATGAACATGATGACTGTAACACTCATGGATTTATGGTTCATTCGGTAACCTCTCTTTCTTAACTATGTTAATGCATATTGGGACAGTTAAATTATACCATCTATAGAAAAAAACCACCAAATGGATGTTAAGAATTACTTAATATCTTGGAAATACCTTTAATTACCACACAATTAATTGTCCTTAACACACATTTCCCCACAAATTTGCGTAAATTATTCAAAAAAATAACCCCTTAACATTGTCATAACTATTTCAAAAATCAAAGGAACAATGGAAAAGGATTATTTTAGTATTTATTCGGTTATTTGATTTTTTCAAACAAATAGGATTAGACTTAAAGCCATGATGGCCATACCTGTAATTAAACCATATATCGCGATGTGATGCTTTCCATATTTTTCAGCTGTCGGAAGGAGTTCATCCAAAGATATATACACCATGATTCCCGCGACCAATCCGAAGACGACACCAAACATCGCATCTGATAAAAACTGCTTTAACAGGAAATAGCCTAACAAAGCCCCTATCGGTTCAGATAATCCCGAAGCAAAAGAATACAAAAACGCCTTTTTTCTAGACTGAGTTGCTTGATAAATCGGGACTGCTACAGCGATGCCTTCAGGGACATTATGAATCGCAATCGCTACTGCAATACCAATCCCTAACGTAGGGTTTTCAAGCGCTGCGATGAAGGTGGCTAAACCTTCTGGAAAATTATGAATGGTAATGGCTAAAGCGGAAAACAATCCCATTCTTAATAGTTTGTGATCACTTGATTTCATATCATTGACATCTCTGATCTCATGGGGATTTTCTTTATCCGGTACCAGTTTATCGATCAAAGCAATCAAGAATATCCCTGCGAAAAACGCTAAAGTTGTTATAATATAGCCGGTTTTTAAACCATACACGAGTACCAATGAATCTTTGGCTTTAACGAATATTTCTACAAATGAAACATAGATCATTACCCCAGCGGATAACCCTAAAGCAAACGATAAAAATGTTTTGGATGTCGCTCTTTTATTGAAGGCCAATAATGATCCTATTCCAGTGGACAGACCGGCAAATAGAGTCAATAGGAAAGCCTGTAGTACTGTCATAAATTCACCTCTTATTTAAAAATATTATTCATAATATATGATAAAACATTTCTTAAACAACTTCAAATCTATTGATAAAAATTCTAATTAGTCGTTGTATTTATAATAAAAAAGAGGATATTTAGTCCTCCCTGTGTAGTCTTGATTTTGATTTCATAAACGTACTGATTTTTGCTTTGATGTTTAGCCAAATAAAGTAAAACCTTTACCTATGAGTGATTGGATTCATACAAATCAATAACATAATCGATTATTAGCTGTTTATCAAAGTTTTCTGAAATCTCATTGTGATGATAGATATACCCATAGTATCCTACCCCGTTCATTTCAAAATAGAAATCAACCAAAAACACCAAAATTTCATTGGATGCAGAAGGTACATAAAGCGCTGTTCGAATGACCAAACCATCGTGTATGATTTCCTCATCCATGTGTTCACCTGAGAATAAACGCCCACCAGATTCTCTACTATTTTCCACGGTCATACCCACGAAATTTTTATAGGTTAATCCATGATGCACGGTTTGATAACGATACCCATAAATTAGGTTAGTCTGTTGATGATAATCAATCGATGGTTCACCAAACATGGATTCACCGTCCATGAGTTTAAAATGAATGACTAGAGTGCTGTCTTGTTTTTCTAGTGCTTCATAGAATGATTCCATCGTAGCGTAATTTTTGTTGTAGGTATAGGCGTTGGATATTCCGGCAAAGCATCGACTCATGGTCGTTAAAAGGATTAATGACATCATCAGTAATCGTTTCATTTTGACACCTCCATGGTTTTTCCATAAAGTGTAGTAATCGCTTGAAATAATCTTAGAATTTCGGTTTCAGGTAGATGATTGGCGTTTAGAATTTCGATACTTACACGGCTTTGATCGCCAATCAAAGTATAATAACCTTCACCAAACAAATCCGTGTTTTCCATTTGCATAATCTCATCGCCTGGTCTCATGTATAAAAGGACTTGAAAATGATAGTTCTTCAGTGGGTCTTTACTTTGATAAATCATTCTTGCTTCTCCACCACTTTGAACTTCTTTTTGATTGTACGCTCGATGCTCAATTTGATAACTAATAAAATACTCATCGTGCATATCAATCTCTGAATCTTCAAAGTAAAAATCTTCATCAAATAAATACGTGTCGACCCCTTTTAGAAATGCTTGATAATGGATGAAATTATCTATATATGGTGGTCTCATCGCATCCATGTTGGTATTAAATAGGAAAAAGATCCCAAATAAAACCATGAGTGTAGTCATTTTTTTCATAATTCTCACTTCCTTATGCTACAAAATTACCATATTTCAATCTATTAATATATTGTTATTCAAAAGTGTCACAACTTTGTCACTAAAAGAAAATAAAAAAGACCATCTAATGATGATCTGTTTTATAGGTGATGGTACTTTCTTCATCCGATTAAAATCTGTATACTACATTTATTTTATATTTGTTAATAATACCAATGATTCGTCCTTACTTAAACCTAAATATAGCACTGATCGCAGAGGCTGATGGCATATGCTCTTTTTCTAGCATATACACTTTGGTTCCTGTTTTTATGGCGTATTCTATCATATCATCTAAAAGATCATCTGTATCAGGATCTATAAGTTCACTTCGAATGATTTGACTTTTTTCATAATCTATTTGACCTGGGATAGTTATATTGTTTTCAATCATCAACAGTTCTACTTTACCTTGTAAAAGTGCTTTTAAAATGATGATGAGTTGGTCAGAACCTAACTCATGATGTATGCTTGTATGATATTGATTGATGATATTTCGCATCATCAAATCAAATCGATCTAATTGGATGGCTTTTATCGAATCAAGCACATTTTCATCAGAAAAATCTTTCATTGATCCATCGATAGATACATCCATCAAATATGAATTTTTAGAAAGTTTTTTAAAATCAAATTGGTTATTTTTTTGTGCAAGCAAGATCAAAGGTAGTTGAGATTTTTTAGATACATGCTCTAAGACTTGTTGATCAACATATCTAAAAAACTTAATCCTGTCGATATCGATATCATCTGATTTTCCACCATGTCCATGAAATGTAGAACCGTCATGTGCCCCACCATAAACGCCATGTGTAAGATAACTTTCAGTTTTATCGCTTCCCAATATGTCTATTAATGAAGTTTTTACAGTACTTGGTAAAATAACCTGTTCAATATGATGAAGATTAGCTTTGTATATAGCAAAAGCATTGATATCTAATGCTAAAATATCAAACGTTTCAATCGACTGAAAATATTCAACGAGTGGTTTGATGTGAAATGATTTTGAAACAATTGCAAGTTCTTTGACTTCTTGATTAATCAAGTAGATCATGACTTCATTCACATCTGCAAATAAAGCAAGTCCAAAGGATGTATGATTCCATAAACTAACATCATCTTCTAGTGCTTTTAATTTAAGCACCAGTTGTTTAATGTCTTTATTGTTATACTTGAGTTCTAATGATTGCTCGATTTTTTTAACTAAGTTTTTAAATGCGAGCATATCTTTTTTTCGATTGAACACCAAAGGCTGCGTCGGCATAAATAACGAGACACAAGGTGTTTCATGATTGTTAAAAAATGGAATTGGAAAATCATTGCATACTGTATAATTCATTATTTCACGCTTTCTATGATAAAGATATTCAAAAAATGGGGATTTTTCATATCATCTTTTCTGTAAAAATCCAATGGATGTCAATCATTTAAGGTTTAGTTTATTACACATTCCAACGATGATAACGGTAATCTTGAACAGAAACTTGAGTTTAATCAATCATTGTTTCAAATCGAAACGATCTGCATTCATTACTTTACACCAAGCATGAATGAAGTCTTGGATGAATTTATCTTTTGCATCATCAGAACCATATACTTCACAGATGGCTCTGAGTTCTGAATTAGATCCAAACACCAAATCTACACGACTTGCAATCCACTTTGAATCACCAGTTTGAATGTTTTTACCTTCAAATGTTTGATTTTTTTTATCGAGTGGTTGCCAAACTGTGTTCATATCTAATAAATGAATGAAAAAATCATTTGAGAGAACGCCCGGGTGATTCGTCAATAACCCTAATTTCGTCTGATTATAGTTGGTGTTTAACACGCGCATTCCGCCTAGTAAAACAGCCATTTCTGGCGCAGTCAAAGTAAGCAACTGGGCACGGTCAATGAGTAGTTTTTCAGCTGATATTGAAATGCCCTCTTTAATGTAATTTCTAAAACCATCCGCCTTGGGTTCCAGTACTTTAAATGAGATCACATCTGTTTGCTCGATAAGGGCATCCATGCGGCCTGGATTAAATGGTACAATGATATTTAAATTCGCATTTCTAGCGGCTTGTTCAATGCCTGCAGAACCCCCTAAAACAATCAAATCAGCTAATGAAACACGCTTTTTTCCGGTTTGTCCTTGATTGAATGTTGTTTGAATATTTGTGAGTTTATTTAACACGTGTTTTAGTTTTTTAGGTTGATTGACTACCCAATTGATTTGTGGTTCAAAGCGGATTCTTGCCCCGTTTGCACCACCACGTTTATCTGTCCCACGGAACGTTGAGGCAGATGCCCAAGCCGTTGAAACCAAATCAGCAATCGTTAAATCTGTCGATAAACAGGCTTGTTTTAAATCATGGATATCTTTAGCATTAATCAGTTCATGGTCAAGTTTGGGTATTGGATCTTGCCAAATCAGTGCTTCTTTTGGAACCTCAATACCTAAATATCTTGAAGTAGGTCCTAAGTCGCGGTGTGTCAATTTAAACCATGCTTTGGCGAAAGTATCTTCAAATAAAGGCATATTCTGATGGAATTTTTTTGATATCTCTAAATAGATTGGATCCATTCTTAATGCCATATCGGCAGTCGTCATCATCGGTGGGTGTTTGATTTTTGGGTCACTGGCATCTTCAACTGTGGTTGCTGCTTTAGGATCAGAAGGCGTCCATTGAAATGCACCCGCAGGACTCTTAATCAAATTCCAGTCGTATTTAAATAGCGTATCAAAATACCCCATATCCCAAGTTGTTGGTTTGGGTTTCCAAGCACCTTCAATACCACTACTGATTGTATCTCTACCTTTTCCACTTTTAAATTTACTAAACCACCCCAATCCTTGATGTTCAAGGGGTGCGGCTTCTGGTTCTGGTCCGACATGAATAGGCGATGCGGCACCATGACATTTACCAAAGGTGTGTCCACCACCAATCAAGGCGACTGTTTCTTCATCGTTCATCGCCATACGGCTGAATGTTTCACGAATGTCAATGCCTGAGGCTACAGCGTCTGGTACACCATTTGGTCCTTCAGGGTTGACATAAATCAATCCCATTTGAACGGCGGCTAATGGATTTTCAAGATCTCTTTCACCACTATAGCGTTCATCACCTAACATCTGTTCCTCAGAACCCCAATATACATCTTCTTGGGCTTCCCATACATCCTCACGACCACCAGCAAATCCAAAGGTTTTTACACCCATAGATTCTAAAGCACAATTGCCGGTTAATATCATTAAATCAGCCCAAGAGATGCTTCTACCATATTTTTGTTTAATAGGCCACAACAATCGCCTAGCTTTATCTAAGTTAACATTATCTGGCCAACTATTCAGCGGTGGAAAACGCTGTGTACCATCGGATGCACCACCCCGACCATCGCCCATTCTATATGTCCCCGCACTATGCCAGGCCATCCGAATGAATAATGGTCCATAATGGCCATAATCAGCCGGCCACCACGGTTTTGAATCGGTCATTAAAGCATCCAAATCCTTTTTAATGGCTTTTAAATCGAGTTTGCTGAATGCTTCAGCATACTTAAAATCTGGTCCCATTGGATTACTCAAATTTGAGTTTTGATGTAATATTTTTAAATTGATTTGGTTGGGCCACCACATTTTATTAGAGTGTCCATCGCCAGATACAGACTGCCTTGTTTTCCCTGTTACCGGACATTTTAGTTCTGCCATGATAAGTATCTCCTTTGATGAGTTTTATTGATTCATTTGATTAGGGTTGATTAAGCATCTTACACTTTAATTAATCTACTGATCCATAACATAAGTTTTGTATGAACAAATGGTTCAATTTCATGTGAAATATGCCATGTACTGATAAATTAAAATAGACTAGAGTTTCAAAAACTCAAGCAAATCGAAATTTATTCGATCCTTGTGCGTATATGTAATACCGTGAGATGCCCCTTCATAAATTTTTAGAATGGCTTTTTTAATTATTTTAGAAGACGCCATAGCAGACGAACTGATGGGAACAATTTGATCATCATTGCCATGAATAATTAAAGTCGGTATATCAAATTTCTTTAAGTCTTCGGTAAAATCAGTTTCAGAAAACGCCTCGATACAATCATAAGCATTCTTGTGTCCTGAAGACATACCTTGAAGCCAAAAAGCATCTATTAAACCTTGTGAGATCTTTATGTCATGTCTGTTTGCTCCGAAAAACGGTCCAGCAGCAAGGTCTTTATAAAACTGCGAACGATCATTAAGCGAATCACTTCTGATTTGGTTGAATACACCCATTGGTAGTCCACCTGGATTAGAAAGGGTTTGAAGCATGAACGGCGGAACTGCAGATATCAAAACGACTTTTGCTAGACGTTTTGTCCCGTGTCTACCGATGTATCGGGTAATTTCGCCACCACCTGCTGAAAAACCAATCAAGACAACATCCTTGAGGTCAAGTGATTCAATCAATTCTGATAAATCATCTGCATACATATCCATGTTGTTGCCATTCCAAGGTTGGGTTGAACGGCCGTGACCCCGGCGATCATGTGCAACACAACGATAACCTCTAGTCGAGAGAAATAACATTTGTGATTCCCAAGAGTCTGAATTAAGCGGCCAGCCGTGACTGAATACAACGGGTTGACCTTTACCCCAATCTTTATAGTAGATTTGTGTGCCATCTTTCATCATGATTGTACTCATTATTAGTCCCCTCATTAATATGACATGTAACTATGAAATCTAGCTAGCTCAAAATTAAATAACTTATACTTTCAACCTATATAACATCATTATACATCATTTATCACATTTTTCATATATTTTACTTTTTATTCAAGAAAAAACCAAAGAATTTTGATATTGTTCATCGAGAAAATCATTTAATAACCCTATAGGTTGAGTCAAAATAAAAATGATCATTGAGGCGATTCACTAATCGCCTCAACGATCAAACCTACGATCCTATATGTGTTAGACTACCTATTTTGACAAAAATTAGCACCCCATCATAATTTTTAGCACCCTTGGCAGATATATTAGCACCCTATGAAAAATGCAAAATAATATGGAATCTAAATATCGACCCTATAAATACTATGCTTTGAAATACCATCATAATAAAACACATAATTTTTAGGTGGAGTAATTGTTTCTATGTGGATGCCGCCGAGTTTGTTAATAACATTTTTTGATGGGTAATTATCTTCATCACAAGAAATAATCAAATGTGTCATACCATGAAACCTAGCTACCACTTAAGTCATCATAACAGTTATTTTGGCATAACCATTTCCACGAAAAGGTTCGTCAATTTCATAGCCTACATTCCCGTTAATATAGGAATGTTCGTTGTATCCAATGCGAATACTAATCTTACCAATCGTGCTTGATATCGAGTTCAGGTAAATTTCATAATAGTAAAATGGAATAACTTTATCATCACCAACACAAGTTTCTATAAGTTTTAGCGTAAGTGTATCGCCTTTAATTATTTTAAAATCTTGATTGAACTCCATAACAATACCTCTATAAAAACATAGTCATGTAAACCGGTAAGTAAATAATATCATCTTTCGTTGTTAAATCTTTCGTATGAATGATGTATTTCTTACCTAGCTTGTCTCTAAACTTGATACTAAATTTTTCCAATGATGAGGTGGTATAGTTTTTGCCAGACTTAACTTCAACTGGTGAAATTTTGGTTGATTTTGATTGATCAATAATTAGAAAATCAATTTCCATCGTATTTGAGCGGTCTTGATTATCAGCTCTAGAGTAAAAATATAATTTCTTATTTAAAGCTGTAAACATTTGTGCAACGATATTTTCAAATATCATACCGTTATTAACCTCAAGTCGATCTTGAATAATGGCTTTTGCTACTTCTTGATGCATTTCATCATTCTCACCGAATGCTTGACTTAATAATAAACCAGTGTCGGCCATATACATTTTAAGCGTTAATCTGTCACGATTTAATGTTAATCCAAGATTGGGATCCGATGCATTAAAGCATACATTTGTAATCATCGCTTCATCCAACCATGTAAAAGCATCTTCATAATCTCTAAATCTAGCATCTTTTGATAAGGAACTTAACATAAATTTTTTCTCGTGTTTCGATAATTGACTAGGAATTTCATCAAAAATACTGACTACTTTATGCTCGTATCCTTTGGCATATTTTGAAATGTCATTCTTATAAAGTTTCAAGATATCTCTTTTAATTCGATCTACTTTTGTATAATCATTGGTATTTAAGAATTCCATAACTGCTTGAGGCATACCTCCGATTAACAAGTACTGTCTAAAAAATTTCATAATCGTTGAATGAATTTCACTTAGAGGTTTTAAAGCTTCAAAATGTTTTTTAATAAGAGGTATAACATCACCTCTTCCAAGTGCTACACAAAATTCTTCGAAATCAAGGGGATACATTTTGATTGCTCTTTCTTCTGAAGGTATTAAAATATTATCTACATTGCGCTTGATCGATAATAAAGAGCCTGTTTCGATGTAATCATAACGATTGTCATTCACGAGATGTTTGATCAGTTGTCTTGCTTGAGGAAACAGTTGCACTTCATCAAATACAATAAGTGAGTTTCTTTCATATAATGTAATCCCAGTGATTGATGTTAAGAAAAAGAAAAAATCATCAAGATTTGATGCGTACTTTTTGAAAAGTGATTTAACCTCATCACTAGCAATACTAAAATCAATCAGTATGTAAGATTTGTATTCTTTTTTTGCGAAAGCTTCAACCACTGTGCTTTTTCCAACACGTCTTGCGCCTTCGATGAGTAATGCAGTTTTACCTTTCTCATTTTTCCACGAAAGCAATTGCTTATATATTTTGCGCTCCAACATCGTCATAATCACCTCTAATAATTCTATTATACACGTATTTTGATTTTTTAAACAATGTATTTTACACATATTTTGATTTTTTAAAGTATATTTATATCACATTATTGAAAATTCACTTGTAGATGTCAATATACTTACACCGAGTTAGTTACCTTCAAAATTATATAATCGTGTGAATAGTAGAGTTACAGTGTAAATAGTTAGGTAATCGTGTAACTAGTTGAATACGATTTTCATACATGTGTAGAATAAGTTAGATTTTTGTTTTCTACTCGACTATCGAAAATTTGAAAATAGGGGGAAAATACCCTTTCTGCATGAAAAAAGGTCTGATACTATTTGTATCAAACCAATGGTTTCTATATGTGTTGGGCTACCTATTTTAATACAAATTAGCACCCTATCAAAATTATTAGCACCCCTGCTAATAAAATTGACACCACTATAAAATGACTTGATAAATAAATCCGGATTGACAAAATAACCGTTGTATTTACTCTGTACAATCCATAAAAATTTATAAAAAAACTATAGTTTGTTTAAAATATCATGGTGTCCAATATCTATCATCAATATCAGATTCTCATTTTGATATGTCCAAATGACTCTTATTGACATATTGATGCTAGACTCAAATAGAATCTCACTACCTTTTATCTTTTTCGTTCTAAGACTGGGGTGCCTGTGGTTCTCTATAAATAAAGATAACTTGTTGTAGAATTGTTTCTTTTCTTGATCTTGCAACTTAGAAAATGACTTTTTGAATCTAGTTGAAAATAGTATTTCGTATGTCATTTTTTGAGTTCTTTTTCTTTCCCTTCATTATGATCTTCTACATCTTCCAGATAGCTTATAACTTCTTCTACAGATTTAAAGGGACCCACATTGTACTTTGATGGGTCTTCATTGATTCTCATGACAGTTTCTTCTAATTTTTGGATGTATGATTTTGAATATATTGCAACCGGTTCAATCACAATGACACCATTTTTTACAGAAATCTCGAGTTGATCTTTTTCTTGAAGATTTAGTTTATTGATAATTTCTTTGGGTATAGTAATTTGAGATTTTTTTCTCAACTCTATGATCATCAAATACACCTCTTTCTTATTTTCTTATTTTCTTACTTTCTAACTTAATTTTATCATTTACTCAATGTTTTTGCAATATGTTTTTTATAGTACTTCTTATCATTTAGTGATTTAATAAAATTATTCACATATTAACGAGTACGTCATCTTCTACAATGAAAAACGTCTACATGCTTCGCTACGATATTCGACACCTGATGAATTCGAGTTTAGGTCTATATAAAGCGAAAAAAAAGACCATCATTTTTGATGGTTCTTCTCTTTAAAAGGGTCAACTGTCGAAAATGACTGTTGTATTTACCCTATACAGTCCATATGAGTGATGCTGCCTATTTTAATACAAATTAGCACCCCACCTTAAATTTTGGCACCCCTATGATTTTTTTGGCACCCCTGCTGATAAAATTGGCACCCCCCCATATTAATGGCTTAATTGAGCGATTTTATCATATACTATTTGCGAAACATTGAGTTCTAGTTAACAACTAACGAAAACGACTATTGAAAATACCCTATACAGTCCAACCAATAAATTATATTGACTATTACACCCATTCAAAATTCTTTTTTCCAGCTCCGACTTCAAAGTGGTATTTTAAAAGTCCAAGTTCTACACCTGAAAAAACACCATTAGTACAAATCAAAGAGACTTTATATTCACTGCCTTTAATCATGAATTTTTGCTTATTATAAGCTGTTGGAGAAAAAAGTGCTGCACTTACCCCGTTTTTGAACCATTCTGGGGCCTTATTGATATATAAACTTACTTCATTTGGATTCTTGGTTTTATGGGGGACACCTTGCGAAACACCATAACCAACCGCAATGATACCAATCACTTTTTCACCTTTTGCAACTTTGTTGATTGTTTTTCGGTTGAAAGTATCACCAACCCACCAAGTATTAAGTCCAAGCGTCTGTGCATAGAGCATCAAATCCGCACCACTGTAACCAAGCTTTTCGTCCAAGTCAGGTGTGTCATTTCCCGCAAGAATTAGATAGTTTTTGATGCCTTTAGCACGTATTAGTTTTGTGACAGTTGTAAAAGCACTCTCGTCATTCACCACCAATTGAATCGCAAGATCGTAGTTCTTGTTGTTTTCTGAAATTCTGGCATTTAGTAGTCCAATAATCTCAATCGAAATCGGTTTGTCTATGTAGTTTCTTACCACATGGCGCGTTTTCACTGCTTCCAAAATAGTCATAGTGTTAAAACTCCTTTATTATTAAGCTTCTTTCCATACTATCATCGACATCTCAGTATTCCCAAGTTTCGTCTTCTGTATCTGAGAATTAATAAAATACAAAATCAAAATTCAATACAATGAAATTCGAATGTCATGATATAATGAAAAATATTATAGATGTTGATTGGCAAGGTGATAAAATTATGTTAAATATTGGGGATTTTTCAAAAATAGCACAGGTTTCGATAAAAACTTTACGGTATTATGACCGAATCGGTCTTTTAAAACCTGAAATCGTAGATCATTATACAGGATATAGAAAATATTCAGTTCTTCAAATTAATAGGTTAAATCGAATTCTTTTTTATAAAGACATTGGGTTTTCATTAAAACAAATTTATGAAATAATTAATCAAAATCTCTCTGTTGATCAAATGAGAAAATACTTACATCTGAATATAAAAAGATTGGAAGCAGATATTTTAACGATTCAAAATAGTCTTGATACTCTTCATCAACGTATTCATCAAATTGATAAAATCGAATCCCAACCAAATTATGAGATTAAATTAATAGAGCCACAACATTATAATATAGCTTTTGGTAAGGTTATAATCCCAACCATAAAAGACATTACACACTATAGTAATCTGTTTTATCACAACTTATACAGTGAATTAGATAGAATCAATGTCCGATATATTGGGCCAGAAATGAACCTATATCACAATACTGAATATGTAGAAACAAACTTGGAGATGGAATTTGCGGTTGGAATTTCAGGTACTCCTGAAGAGATTGAAAAATTATCACAATCCAATTTAAGTTATAGAGAGATACAAGATAAGAACTTAACTGCATCATTGAAGTTTGCTGGTGACTATCACGACTTGTTCAAACCGATCATCGAGTTGCTAAGTTGGATTGAAAGTAACAACTATCAATTGGACGGAGAACTTCGTGAATTGCATATTTCAGGAAAAGCCCATATCAACGGAAAATTAGTAATAGATGCTGTTGTGGAACTTCAAATACCTGTGAAAGAGAACGAAAATTTGTAGCTATTATAGCTACATTTTTTTTGCTTTATACTTTTCATTTGAAATGTCGATGTCCATATGATTATGAATCCTAATACGATTATCCAATAACCCAATCCCAAGTTACTATAGATACTAAGAAGGGACGATATTGGAAAGTTAAGTTCTTTTAGTTCTTTTGGTAGTAACACCACAAACTCAAGAAGACCCATTAGTATGATGATCAATGCAACTTTTTTAAATACAACGGAATGCAAAAAACTTGAAAAAATAAAAATGACCTCTCCTATTATAAAAAATATATATGCAAACATTACTGGAAGTGATTCGTTATAAATAATCGGATTACTCATATTTGATGTATCAATAACACGTATGAAATCAATTGGCAAAATATCATAAGAGACCCTATGGTTTGATAACAGAACGTTCGAGTGAAAAAGGCTAATAGATTGATTTAATATTCCGAACAATAGAGATACTAATATTAAGATTATTCCCACAAAACTTAATAACCCTGAAAGAGTTAATTTCTTATTTTTATAACTCAATCCAAGTTTTAGTGATTTACCCCAATAGTTATATGATAAACCTAAGGCCGATAATATAAGTAGTGTTCCAGGGAAATACCAAAGCATCCCAATTGTAGTAAAACAGATTCCCGTAGGCAGAATTATTCCAAAAATTACACCTACTTTCTGGTCGTTATTTAATGATGAGTGGGTTTTTGCATACAACACAGTAATTAATATCATGGAGCTTAAAATCATTGTGATAAAACCTAGTACAACATATGAACTTTTGTTACCAATAAAGATTAATATTTGATTACCAAAAACAGATTCTACTAAACCTAGCACAATGCCCAAAATACTTGTCCATTTAGCAATAAATAATGCATATCTTTTCATACCATTCTTCATATACATTTGATTAGATTATTATGACTATTTGGGTTGGCTTTTCAAAGCTAGTTCAACAGCTTTCTTAATTACAAGAGATGAATTTGTCGCACCTGCAACTGCATCAACTTCTAATGATTGTTGACTTAATATATCATCAATTATCGCTTCTGCTGGTGTACCTTGTCCATTATAGTGTTCAAGTATTTCAATTTTTGTTATTACTCCCTCTAGTATAGTAACCTCTAATTTAACATGAATAAAATCAACGTCACACTCACCTAGATAAACTCCATTTTCTAGGGATGCGATATCTACATTTTCAATAATTATTTCTTCAATAGCTTCACGATAATTATTAACTCTGTTAAAATATACCCCTAGTAAAACTCCTCCAATAACAATAACAACACCAATACTCCATAAAAATATTTTTTTCATTTTCAAATCCTCCTTATGATTAAATTTTATTGTCTCCTATAAGGGGAGAGTCAATAGGATTTGAAGTGAAAACGTTTTAGTAGTAAATAAAAAGATAACTTAAGCAACCTTCAATAGTACTAATAAAATAACAGATACCTATTTTAATTGAAGTGTCGACTTCGTTATATTGTGTAGTGTATGAAACATATTTTATGAATAAGTAAAAATCATCATTTTTTAAAAAAACTTTATTATAGTCTGAATTGACACCATCTTTTTTTAGAATATAAATACTATCATTATTTAATGGTATTAAAGGATAATCGTTAAAAAGTTAGGTAATCGTGTAAATGGTTGAGTAATCGTGTAAATTGTTAGATAATCGTTAAAAGGTTAGACGGTGTCAAAAATTTCGACCTCTAAAAACTTTGCTTTAGCTCAAAATATCAATCTGGAAATTGGCAGATAGGGAGAAAACGCCTTTTATTCATGAAAAAAGGCTTGATACTGATTGTATCAAACCTATGCATTCAA